>CATKXY010000001.1 GCA_949840915.1 uncultured Lachnospiraceae bacterium
TAAGTAACCGGGGGAAGAGCGAAGGTTTTTCCACGGCTGCAGAGCAGCGATTTTCCTCGATAGCTCAATGGTAGAGCACTCGGCTGTTAACCGAGTTGTTGTAGGTTCGAGCCCTACTCGGGGAGCTTCTGGCTCCATGGTCAAGCGGTTAAGACATCGCCCTTTCACGGCGGTAACACGGGTTCGATTCCCGTTGGAGTCATTGTCCCAAAAGGGTTTACGGACCTTTAGCTCAGTTGGTTAGAGCAACCGGCTCATAACCGGTCGGTCCTGGGTTCGAGTCCCCGAAGGTCCATTTTTTCCGTAAAGTAATTGCATAAGTATTATGGCCCAGTGGCTCAGTTGGTTAGAGCGTCGCCCTGTCACGGCGAAGGTCGTCGGTTCGAGTCCGATCTGGGTCGTAGAAGATGTATTATCATACATCTTTAGGGGTCTTAGCTCAGCTGGGAGAGCATCTGCCTTACAAGCAGAGGGTCATAGGTTCGAGCCCTATAGGCCCCATTTTTTTGTGTTTAAATTTGTGTAAGGTTGACAACGGAGTGTCAATTAAGATATACTAAATATGTCATTATTCATAAGGAGGATGGGAGATGGAGAAAGGCAAATTTGGAATCAGAATGTGTTTCTACACGGCATTGGCATTTATTCTGGCCTATCTGGGATATTCCACGATATTGTTCCTGCTTGCAGGTGTTGTAATCTTTATTGAGAAGAATGAATGGGCGGGCAGACAGATTATACAGGCAATCTGTCTGTGTTTTGTGAGCAGTGTGGTGCACACGCTGCTGAATATGGTTGATCTGATTTCCCGTATTCCCATGCTTGGTGGAATGTGGTATATAGGAACCAGTCTGGTAGAGACATTGTTGAGTGTTTTAGTACTTGTATTTTGTATAGTTGGCTTCCTGAATAATATTAAGGGTAAAGAAGCCAATATCATAGGCGCGTCCAAGCTGGCTGACTGGGCATATGACATAGTGCGTTCAGACGGAAAGAATCAGAGCGGGAATGTGTAAGCATCTCTTGACATGGATTTTAAAGCTCGTTATACTGATGGTATAGCAATACGCAAGTGTCGCATTTTGGGTGTGGGGGACTGGAGATAGAATATGGTAGAGCATATATTGGGGAACTATCTGGTGGATGTAGGGAAAATTACAAAGGAGCAGCTTGATTTGCTGATTGAAAAGCAGGATTCCGTGCGGATTAAGCTGGGACTTCTCGCCGTGACAGAAGGCATGATGACGGTCACGCAGGCTGAGGAAGTAAATATTCTGCAGGCTGTGCGGGATATGCGTTTTGGTGATATTGCCGTGGAGGAGGGATATCTGACTCAGGAACAGGTGGAAAAGCTGATAAAGAAGCAGGGTGATGCCTATCTGATGTTTATTCAGAATCTTCTGGATGAGGATATGCTGACCATGGAGGACTGGGACTGGCTGCTGGAGGATTTTAAGCGGGTCAATAATTACAGTAATACGGATATGGAGGCGATCAAGAGCAACGATGTGGAGCGGATCATACCGCTGCTTTTGCCTGAGGCAGCCCAGGTATACCGACCGCTGATAGAGACTTTGATCCGCACTATGATCCGGCTGGTTGACCGGAATGTCTATCTGGGCAAGGCTGTGATGGGAGACGTTTTTCCGGCAGAGGATCTGGCGATCCAGAGAATGGAGGGTGCAAAGGGTATCGTCGATTGTCTGGCAGAACGAAACGGGGGACTGTTGAAGGTCTGCAGTATCTTTGGACAGGAGAATTTTTCCAGACTGGATCTGGATGCGTTGGATGCTGCAGGAGAGCTGCTCAACTGTGCCAACGGGATGTATGTGTCAGAGCTCAGTCGGAAGGGATTGTTTTTGGAGTTGATGCCTCCGGAGTATACTGGCAGAGACCATATATCTGATATATGCAGAATTCCTATTTTTATAGGGAACGCTGGTTTGTATTTTGCAGTCGGAAGGTTGAAATAAGGGGGAGACGGCGATGGCAGACATTATGATCGTAGATGATTCGAGAACATCCAGAAGAATTTTGCGTGAAATCTTAGAGCGCAATGGACACTCAGTGGTGGCCGAGGCAATAAACGGTGAGGACGGCTATTTAAAGTACAAGGAGCTGAACCCTGATGTTGTTACAATGGATATCACCATGCCCCATATGGATGGAGTGGAATGCTTAAGCCTGATCAAAAAAGTCAATCCGGAGGCCAAGGTGCTTATGATTACGGCGGCAGGACAGAAGGAGAAGATGCTGGAGTCTATTAAGCGCGGAGCAGAAGAGTTTATTGTTAAGCCGTTCAACGAAGCAGAGATACTGGCAGCGCTGGAGCGCCTTCACTGACAGGGATAATAGAAAAAACAAACAGATATATAAGACATATATAGAGAGAACAATAATGAAGAAAACGGATTCCTGCTATTTCAGGAATCCGTTTACTATTTGTGCTTCGGCTTCAGCCTCTGTGAGCCCCAGAGTCATCAGCTTGGTTATCTGTTCGCCTGCTATTTTGCCGATGGCGGCCTCGTGTATCAAAGCCGCGTCAAGATGATTGGCTGTTATTTCAGGAACTGCACTGATTTTGGCACGATCCATTATGATGGCGTCACATTCCGAGTGGCCTGCGCAGCGCTGGTTGCCGTTAATGACCGCGAGGAAGAGCTGTTTGGAGTCATCCTTGGCCACGGCTCTGGAAATCAGGTTTGCGCTGGAATCGGCACCGTTTAGATCAACCCGGAAAGAGGATTCGGCATACTGGCTTCCGTGGGTCATCAGACGTTCCGTGATTACGAGTTTGGCCCCCTCCTCCAATGTGGCTGCAGTGGAGCGTACTGTGGAGTCAACACCGCGGATCTGTACGGTCTCCATCTCCATAAAGCTGTTGGGACCCAGCTCTACCACGGTCTTGGGATTCATGATACGTTCCCCTTTTCCGTCGCCGCTGCCGTAATGCTTCTCAACATATTTTACATGGCTGTTTTGGCCGACATAGAAGGTGTGGATGCCGTCATGGCGGCTTTCGCTGTCTCCGCTGTTGTGGATGCCGCAGCCGGCAATGATCGTCACATCGCAGTCGTCACCGATATGAAAGTCATTGTAGACCATCTCGGTCAGGCCGCTCTGGCTCAGGATCACAGGGATGTGTACGCTTTCTTTTTTGGTACCCGGCCGGATCAGGATATCGATGCCCTGCTTATCCGGTTTCGTCACAATATCAATATTGGCAGTGGTATTCCGCTCGATACTGGCGCCGTTTGCGCGGATATTATAGGCGCCTGCCGGTATTTCATGGAGGCCGGCCACCTGCTCCAATAAATTTTTCTGTATTTCGTCCATAATTGTTTCTCTCCTCATTGATAAAATTTACAGCTTCCCGTACCCTCCAGAAGCTCCGGGAGAATTTCGGCCTTGGTGCCTCTGGCCTTCACAGAACCGTTTGCAATCACTACAATTTCGTCTGCTATATTAAGAATACGTTCCTGGTGGGAAATGATCACCAGGGAATTGGAGCTGGTTTCATGGAGCTCTTCAAATACCTTGATCAGATTGTTGAAGCTCCAGAGGTCAATTCCTGCTTCCGGCTCGTCAAAGACTGAAAGAGGGGTGTTGCGGGCGATAATGGTGGCTATCTCAATGCGCTTCAGTTCGCCGCCCGAGAGACTGGCGTCCACGTCGCGGTTAATGTAGTCACGGGCGCATAGACCGACCTTGGACAGATACTCGCAGGCTTCCCCGGCGCTGAGCTTTTTGTCCGTTCCGGCGGAAAGGGTGATCAGATCCTTGACTTTAATGCCCTTAAAGCGTACCGGCTGCTGAAAAGCAAAGCTGATACCCAGATTAGCCCGTTCCGTGATACTCATTTCGGTGATGTCTGTGCCGTTCCAGACAATGCGGCCGGAGGTGGGACGCTCGATGCCCATAATCAGTTTGGCGAGCGTGGACTTACCTCCGCCGTTAGGTCCGGTGATGGCGGTAAACGTATGATCATGCAGAGTCAGATTAATGTCCTTGATGATCTCTTTGAAATTCTCTCTTGATTCAGCATCCTCATCGGATACCTGAAAGGAGAGATTTTGCAGTTCCAGCATTTTACTTCCTCCCTACAATAATGCCGCAGCCGGCAGAATACTTCTTATAAAAGAATATTTATAATAAATCCTACCTAATAAGTATAGCATAAAAAGAGAAAAAAACCATACTATTTTTGAAATAATCCCTTGACTTTTATCTCCAGAACGGGTAGAATATAATTCGTTGCAGATACTATTGCGGCAATGTGCGCTTAGCTCAGCTGGATAGAGCGTTTGGCTACGGACCAAAAGGTCGGGGGTTCGAATCCTCTAGCGCACGTTTTGATACGCCGGCATATGGCTAATGTGCTTACAGGCGTCAGTGAAAGCTCTGTGGATTTTATCCCGGGGCTTTTTGTGTTTGCTTAATTGATCCAATCGTTTATAAAAAGTTTATAAATCCTTTGATTTAATATTATTTACTGGGGAAGTACTGCGTGATAGAATAGTACCTAAACGGGGGAAACTTTAATGAACGGAATTGTTTATGACGCGAGGAGGATCCGGGCCTATGAGGGCCTGCTGACACTGGGAGAGTACGCCGGTAAGACTGTCGGCTGGCTTGACGGTCTCTGGAAGGAAATTGTGATGGACAGCGCATTGCTGCGGGAGTTTATGTACTATTTGGATCATCACTGTTTTCTGGACGAACTGCAGTGTGAGGGATATACCATGACGGATCTCTATGTGTGGCAGATGGACCGCTATAATCTTGTGCGGGAAATCGGCAAGAACACTGAGAGTTGTAACAAGGAAGCTATGGTTCTGAATGCGTTTTATACAATGTATCTTATGCAGAGAGACCCGGCCGGCTATGTCAGACGCCTTACGTCGGGAGAAGGAATGGATCAGTTGCAATGAATAAACAGGAGTTTATCGAAAGACTGAGGACTGCTTTAAACGGCAGGATCCCCGTATCTGAAGTGGAAGAAACGGTCAATTATTATCAGGACTATATCAATATGGAGATGCGCAAGGGCAGGAGTCAGGACGAAGTGCTGGAGACTCTGGGTGATCCCCGCCTGATCGCACGCACCATCATACAGACCAACGGAACTCCGGATACAGATAACAGGACACAGAGCGGCGGATATCAGGAGCCGCACTATCATAGGGATGCATATCAGGACGGCGGCTACCAGGGCAGAGGCTATCACAGGACTGCATATCAGGGGAACAGCAGCCGGAATGACACCCGCTCTTCACACAGTGTCGTCCGCATTCCCGGTTGGCTGTTGACGATTCTGATCATGCTGGTTACGATTCTGATCATTGGTATCGTCTTTTCGGTACTGTCCTTTTTGGCACCGCTGATAATAGTGATGATGGCAGTGATCCTGATGGTCAAACTGTTTCGGGACTGGCTGAACTGACAGAAATAATTGTTAAAAAATTCCAGATATCACAGGCATATTTTGAGAGACATTCAGACATACTACTCCTGTAACTAACAACCAACAGGAGGGAAATGTTATGTCCAACAATAACCAGAACTACAATAATGACAAGTTCAACAACAGCAACAACAGCTATGACAACAATCAGAACTGCAAGAACAGCCAGAACAACAACCAGAACAATAACCAGAAGAACAATCAGAACAACCAGAACAACAATCAGAAGAACAACAACTTCTAAGGTTGCTTCGGAATCTGGAAAAGCGTAAAGGGACGCCGCAGGGCGCCCCTTTTGACTTTCCTCGTACAGTGGGGACTTTACAGGAGCTTTCAAAACAGGTATACTTATAGACAAATTGGGAATCAGAACAGAAGGCGGATCAGGCATGCGGAAATTTGAACTTATTGCACCCTGTCATTTTGGCATGGAAGCAGTCTTAAAAAGAGAAATCCAGGACTTGGGTTATGATGTGACACAGGTTGCGGATGGACGGGTGACTTTCTTTGGAGACGAGGAGGCCGTGTGTCGGGCCAATGTGTTTTTGCGGACAGCGGAGCGCATATTGATCCGGATTGGGAGCTTTCGCGCGGAGACTTTTGAGGAGCTTTTTCAGGGAACCAAAAGCCTACCCTGGGAGGAGTACATACCTGCGGACGGAAAATTCTGGGTGGCAAAGGCCGCCAGTGTCAAGTCTAAGCTCTTTAGCCCCTCCGACATTCAATCAATTATGAAGAAGGCCATGGTGGAACGCCTGAAAGAAATTTATCATGTAAACAGGTTTGCCGAGGACGGGGATTCGTTTCCGCTGCGTGTTTTTCTCATGAAGGATGAGGTGACGGTGGGCTTGGATACCACGGGAGAATCTCTGCATAAAAGAGGGTATCGTAAGCTCACGGCAAAAGCACCCATCGCGGAGAATCTGGCGGCGGCACTGATCATGCTGACGCCGTGGAACGGCAGCCGGACTCTGGTGGATCCTTTCTGCGGCAGCGGGACCTTTCCCATAGAGGCCGCTATGATGGCCGCTAATATGGCGCCGGGTATGAACAGGAGTTTTACTGCGGAGAGCTGGCATCATATTGTGGACAAGAGGAACTGGTATGATACGGTGGATGAGGCTCGTGAGCTGATGGATCTGCAGGTAGAGACGGATATACAGGGCTATGACGTGGATGAAAATATGGTGAGTATCGCAAGGGAGAACGCGAGGCTGGCCGGTGTGGATAAGCTGATTCATTTCCAGCGCAGGGGAGTTGAACAGCTTAGTCATCCCAAGAAGTATGGTTTTCTCATTACGAATCCGCCTTATGGGGAACGTCTGCAGGAAAAGGCCGAGATGCCGGCGCTCTATCATGCGCTGGGAGAGCGGTTTCGGCTGCTGGATTCCTGGAGTATGTATCTGATCACGGCTTATGATCAGGCAGAGAAGGATATCGGGAGAAAAGCGGATAAGAACCGCAAGATCTATAACGGCATGATGAAAACCTATTACTATCAGTTTCTGGGACCTAAGCCGCCCCGGAAGCATGCGCCGAAGGAATCGGCAGAGTAAATGCGGGTAGGACCGCAATAGATAATTCAGGTAAAGACGGAAGGGAGAGTCGGGAAGTGGAAGATCCGGGCATGAAGTTTCATAGAGGCCTCACGCTTGCATGGTGGAGCTTTTTGTTTGCCGGTTCCATGTATCTCATGCTTTTCACCGCGGAGCACAAGACGATCGTGATCGCCGACGGCTCTTATGAACAAGGATCTGTTAAGGACAGCGCCGGTTCGGAGTGGGAGCATCGGCTGGAGCTTGAGAATACCGAGGCGGAGACGGGAGTCTTTGTGATTCCGCTGGGGAAAAATACAAAGGCAGAAGACATTGCAGTGGAAAACGGCTATTTGGATAAGTCCCTCCATATTCTGTTGAAGACATCGGAGGAAGGTTTTTACGGGGAGCATGCCGTACAGGGAGATGTGGCAGCTATCCGGTCTGCGGGCTGGGAGGAGCAGCGCCGAGGTGTTTTGCTTAAATTTGAGATGGATGCTGTATATGAGTACCGCACGAGTATGGATCAGAATATGCTGCGGATAGAGGTCTGTGATCCCCACGCCCTTTATCCGCTGCTGGTGGTGGTGGATTCGGCAGGAGGCAGCGAGGCGCAGACGGAGACGGCCCGCAGTGTGGTCAGGCAGCTTCCCGCACAGCTGGACCATGAGAATATACGCCTGTATTTAATAGGGACTGAGGATAGAGAGGTCACTGCTGAGGAGAAACTCAGCTTTGTGGAGGAAGTGAATGCGGATCTGTTTCTCACCGTGGAGGCAGCATACCGGGAGGATGCAGAGCAGTATGGTATTTGCGGCCGGTACAACGAGTCTTATTTTATTCCTCAGTTCGGGAATGTGGAGTTTGCGGACATTGTCACCAGAAGTGTCACGATCGCCAGCGGGAATCGCGCTATCGGTCTGGAAAGCGCAAACGGAGACAGTATATTGCAGGATATGCGCATTCCGGCAGCGGGGGTGGAGCTGGGCAGTCTGAACAATAAGCAGGAGAGAGAGCTGCTGATGCAGGAGAGCTACAGAGAAAAGCTTGCCCAGGGAATAGCCGGGGCCATCAGGGAGGTTTATACAAACTACTATGAGTGAACTGAAATATGATAAAATCATTTTTGCCACCGGCAATGCCGGAAAAATGAAGGAGATACGCATGATCCTGGCTGATATGAGCCGGGAGATCCTGTCTATGAAGGAGGCCGGAATAGCGGTGGATATCCGGGAGGACGGAGACTGTTATGAGGAGAATGCGTTGATAAAGGCAAGAGCCGTGGCTGCATGTGCACAGGCGGAGAGCGCAGTGATTCTGGCGGATGACTCAGGGCTGGAAATCGATTATCTGCAGGGAGAACCCGGGATTTATTCGGCCCGTTATATGGGTGAAGAGACATCTTACCGTGTAAAGAATGCAAACCTGATAGAGCGTTTGAGCGGCGTGCCCGAGGAGGCGCGCACGGCTCGTTTTGTGTGCGCAATAGCCGCAGTACTGCCGGATGGATCGGAACTGTCTGTCAGGGCAGCCATAGAGGGCAGAATAGGATATGAGGAGAAGGGCAGCCATGGTTTCGGTTATGACCCGATATTTTATGTTCCGGAGTTTGGGCGGACCACGGCGGAGCTTACGGAGGCAGAAAAAAATCAGGTGAGTCACAGAGGGAAGGCACTGAGGCTTATGAAAGAGGAGCTGAAAAGGTATGAAGGTACTGATTGTCAGTGATACGCACAAAAAGAACGATACATATCTCAATCTGCTCAGACTGCACAAGCCGGATATGGTGATTCACTGCGGAGATGCAGAGGGAGCGGAATACCTTTTGACAGAGGCTGCGGAATGTCCAGTACATATTGTCCTGGGCAATAATGACTTCTTTTCCTCGCTTCCAAGAGAGCTGGAGCTGGAGATCGGGAAGTATAAGGTATGGGTAACCCATGGTCACAACTATTATGTGTCCATGGGAAACGAGACGATCAAGCGTGAGGCCGCGGCCAGGGGGATGGATATTGTGTGTTACGGACATACTCACAGACCGGTAGTGGACAGGGACGACGATATCATAGCCGTCAATCCGGGCAGTCTTTCCTATCCGCGGCAGGAGAACCGCCGCCCGTCATATGTCATCATGGAAATTGATAAAAAAGAAGAAGCGCATTTTACCGTAGCGTATCTGTGAGCGTTTTATAAGTGTGAATATTGCCGGGGGCGCCCGGTATATAATTTATCAATGAGAATACAGGAGGTAAGACATGGCAGACGTACATAAGAAAGGATTTAATGCAGAGTTGGTCCGGGAGGATTTAGACAGGTGCTGCAAGGGGGAAACAGAGTGTGTTCAGTGCCAGCAGGAGGCATGTATCATAGGCTTTGCAAGACAATGCGTGCAGAACTATCAGCGGGAGCCCAGGAAGGAAGTGCCCAATGGAACGGATCTGATTCCCACCACAGACTTTAAGTATTTTGATGAGGATGAACTGGAGCTGGCCATCGCGCATATTCTGAAAGAATGTAAGGATTGTAAGGAGGATCACACGGAAAACTGCATTATAAACGTGATCCGCAATTGTTATGAGGTGGGTTTGCTTGGAGATGTACACACTTACGAGGGAAGTGCTCTGCAGTATTTGATGTATCTGAAATCCGCTTTTCCCGATAAAGCGGTACGGATAGCGGATATCTATATGAGTCTGCAGCGGGAAGAGTCTGTGTAGAGAACAAGCTTGCCTGCCCCGTTCATAAGGATAAAAAAGTCGGGGTGACAGGATTCGAACCTGCGGCCTCCTGGTCCCAAACCAGGCGCTCTAGCCAAGCTGAGCCACACCCCGGGGCAGACGAGATAGAATGTCATGCACAGGTTATTATAAACTAGGGGCTTTGTTCATGTCAAGAAATAGGTAAAATTTTATTCATAATTTTCTGAAAAATTTGACACACCTAGTTGACAAATGGTCAGATGTGCGATATAATATCATTCGTCGTCAACTGACATGTGTCCGTAGCTCAGTTGGATAGAGCAACGGCCTTCTAAGCCGTGGGTCGGGGGTTCGAATCCCTTCGGGCACATTTGGACATGCTCTTTGAGTTTAGTCGTCTCAAGGCGGCGATGTCCGGTATATGGTGGGTATAGCGCAGTTGGTTAGCGCGCCAGATTGTGGCTCTGGAGGCCAAGGGTTCGAATCCCTTTATCCACCTTTTGGCTGTGTAGTCGCTGGTGTCACATTATAGGGCTATCGCCAAGCGGTAAGGCACAGCACTTTGACTGCTGCACTCGCTGGTTCGAATCCAGCTAGCCCTGCTTTCGTCTGTGGCAGGGCAGCTCTATCTTAGGCGGGGGCTGTCCTGTTTATCGAGCAAGCTGTTTGCTCGATTCTTTCATATGCGGAGCACTAGCTCAGTCGGTAGAGCACCTGACTTTTAATCAGGTTGTCGGGGGTTCGAATCCCCCGTGCTTCATCAAAACAGTATCACCCCTTCGGGGAGAGATACTTTTTTTGTGCAGGAAACCTGTAAACTGCTAAAGAAAACAAGGAGTGAGGATACTATGACACAGGAGAACAGACAGGAGAATAAAATGGGCGTGATGCCCGTCAATAGATTGTTGATCACCATGTCCCTGCCCATGATGATCTCCATGCTAGTACAGGCGTTATATAACATTGTGGACAGTATTTTTGTCTCACAGATCAATGAATATGCACTGCGCGCGGTATCTCTGGCATTTCCGGTGCAGAGTCTGATGATCGCGGTTGCAGTGGGTACGGCAGTGGGCATCAATGCCTTTTTGTCAAAGACATTGGGAGAGAAAAACTTTGAGAAGGCCAATGTGATCGCTGTAAACGGCGTATTTTTGGCGGCGGTGAGCTTTGTTGTGTTTGCGTTGGTGGGAATCTTTGTGAGCGCTCCCTTTTTTGCCAGCCAGACGGCGATCGAAGAGGTGCGGGAGTATGGAGTGACCTATCTCACTATCTGTTGTACCATGAGTATCGGCATCTTCATGCAGACTACCTTCGAGCGTCTGCTGCAGGCGACGGGTAAGACCTTTTACACCATGATCACACAGGGGACGGGTGCCGTGATCAATCTGATCCTGGATCCGGTTCTGATCTTCGGAATGTTCGGCCTCCCCGAGATGGGAGTGGCAGGAGCAGCGCTGGCCACTGTTCTGGGACAGATGGTGGCGGCACTGATGGCTGTGTTCTTTAATATCAAATATAATGGAGAGCTGAGCCTTTCATTCGGGGGATTTCGTCCCGATCCGAAATTGATCGGGCAGATCTACAAGGTGGGAGCACCCTCTATTGTGGTGCAGTCCGTGGGCTCTGTGATGACCTATGGAATGAATCTGATTCTGGAGGCTTTCGGCGCGGCACAGACGGTATTTGGGGTGTATTTCAAGCTTCAGAGCTTTGTGTTTATGCCTGTGTTCGGACTGAACAACGGTATGGTGCCCATCATCGCCTACAATTACGGTGCGGGAAAGCGGGAGAGAGTCGTCGCAACGATCCGCAGCAGCGTGGCTTTCGGCGTGGGGATTATGCTGGCGGGACTGGTGATCATGGAACTGTTTCCCGGGCAGCTCATCAGTTTGTTCAACGCCACAGAGGAGCTTCTTGTGATCGGTGTGCCGGCCCTCAGGACGATTTGTCTGAGCTTTGTGTTTGCGGGCTTCTGTATCGTGGCAGGAAGCGTGTTTCAGGCGCTGGGAAACGGCGTCTACAGTATGGCAGTCTCCGTGGCCAGACAGCTTTGCGTTCTGCTTCCCGTGGCTAAGCTTTTGTCCATGACCGGCAGGGTGGAGCTGATCTGGTGGGCCTTTCCCATTGCAGAGCTGTGCAGTGTGAGTATGAGTGTGTTCTTCCTGATTCGGATCTATAAAAAGACAATCTGCCATATCGGGGAGACGACAGATAAAAGTAATACAGGCAGGGCTTGACAAGGAAAAGCTCTGCCGACTATAATAGCTATGATATGTGAGCGGATATGGCGGAATTGGCAGACGCGCTGGTTTTAGGTACCAGTGGGCAACCGTGCAGGTTCGAGTCCTGTTATCCGCACCAGATAAGGATAATCCGAACCCGGTTCCAATCGGGGACGGCTTCGGATTTTTAACATATAAAAAGAGTCTTGAAATCAGGGCTCTTTTTTAGTGCTGCGATATATGCCTCATAACGGATTAGCAGAAGTACGCTTATTAGAATGATAAAATGCAGATATATCAATAAAAAGCGAAGGTATTGTAAAAATATTGCGGATTATGTATAATATTGCTGAATGAAAAAATGATACAATCACCTACAAATAAACGCAGAGGTGTTATGATGGCTGAACGGATTATCAAGGATTATCAACTAATATCAATCAATATGCTAGTCAGAGCAATTAAAGAAGGGAAAAATAATTCAGAGAGGTTCTGTTTTATTATTGGTGCAGGAGCATCGGTATCATCCGGCATTCCAACAGGTATCACCTTAGAGTATCAGTGGATGAAGGACATGGAAGAAACATCAGGATTAGATGAAATTCGTGAAGTTGCGAGAGCGCTGGGCGATCATCTGGAAAATGATTTTGAGGATATCGAAAGAGATTGGGAGAAAACAAAAAAGACAGGAGCTCCGCTTCCCAGTGCATACTATTTTGATATATATAAACTTCGTTTTTATCCCAACCATAGAAACGGCTACTGTTATCTTGAAAAATTAATAGCAAATAAGAATCCGGGATTTGGCTATCATCCGTTAGCGCTTATGCTGACAGACGGAAGCGGAAGTAATCTGGTAATCACGACAAATTTCGACAGCTTGATAGAGGATGCCCTGTTTTTGTATACGGATGAAAAACCGCTTGTAATAAATCATGAATTGTTGGCGGAATACGCGGGTGAACCTAATATTAAACGACCGATTATTGCGAAAGTTCACCGGGGAATTTTTTTTGATCCATTTAATCAGCCGGAGGAAACGAATGAGTTAAAGGGGAAATGGCATGATGTGCTTACATCGGTTTTTCAGAACTATACTCCTATTGTTATTGGATACGGAGGTGGTGATAATAGCCTTATGCAACTTCTCGAAGATAGTAATATCAAGATGAAAAACGGGATTTACTGGTGCTATTTTGAAAAGTACGGCTTACCGAATGAAAAAATACAAACACTTATAACAGAGAAAAATGGATATCTCGTCCGTACTGCAGGTTTTGACGCTACAATGCTTGCCATAGGAAATGCTTTGTTTCCTGAGAAAATCGGAGTTCATGAAGCGGAAGAATATTTGAACAATCGGACAAACCTCCAAATCGCTAATTATGAGAAAGAATATAAGAAGCTTACAAAACAAGAAAATTTAATTGATGAAGAGAGTGTTGGCGAGCAAATAAGCCAAAGTGAGAATGATTTTAAGATGGAAATTGAAAGGATGATAGAACGTGCAACCGTCTCGGAAAAGGAGCGTCAGGAACAAAACCGTATGACCGCATGGGATTATAGACGTCAGGGCGATCATTATTATGCATTGAAACAATTCCGGAAGGCAGTGAATAGCTACTCAAAAGCAATTTCAATACAATCAAACATTGCTCAGTTTTATAATGACCGTGGCTGTTCCTATGAAGAGTTGGGTGAATATGACAAGGCAATATCTGATTATAATAAGGCCATTGAATTGGATCCAAGGTTTGAAGAGGCTTATAGTAACCTGGGGTATGTGTATGACTGCAAGAAAGAGTATGACAAGGCGATTTACAACTACAATAAGTCCATTGAGTTGAATCCGAAAAATGTATGGGCCTATAATAATCGAGGTTGTACATATGATACCCTGAAAGATTATGATAGGGCCATAGCGGATTACAATAAGGCGATTGAATTAGATTTCAAGTCTGCCGAGGCCTATAGCAATCGAGGCTGCACTTATTCTGTCATGGGTGAATATGACAAGGCGATTTTGGATTACGATAAGGCAATTGAATTGAATCCGGGATATGCGAATCCGTATAAGCACCAAGGGGTTATTTGGAAGAAGAGAGAGAATTATGATAAGGCTATCAATTATTTAACAGAAGCAATTGAACTAAATCCGAAATACAAAGAAGCGTATATGGAGCGGGCAGAAGTTTACCGTTTAACTGGTGAGGCATCAAAAGCAGAGGCTGATGAAGCAATGGCGGCAAAGTTATGAGTTGATGTCCGGCTCATCTGTCGTTGATCGCAGGTCGTATGTGCAAATAAAAGCTGCATTGCTGCAGCTTTTATGATATCTTGAAAGGATATTCACAATTTATGTACGCGGTCACAGATAATGATTGGGGGAGCGCTTCATCAGGAATTTAACGTCATAGCCATGGTGCTCGCAGATGGAGCGGACGATCATCTCCGCCGTGTCTCTGGAGCTGTCGTTGATGCAGATAATGCAGCAGTCTTTCCTGCGGTTAAAAAAAGAGGGTTTAGGCCAGCGGATATAATAAGAGATACGGTTTTCCAGAAGTCCGCGTTCGATCTCCCGTTTGCAGTCGAGGTTTTCCACCTCGCAGAATTCAATTTCGTTGTTTACTTTTAAAGCTGTATACAGCGGCTGCATAATGATACCTCCCGCCCGCCGGGGCGGGCATCCTTTGTCAGTAATTGTGTATCAATTATATCATACTCTGTGGAAAAAGTGCAATGAAATACTTGCCACATTTCTGCAAAGCGGCTATACTGAGGATAGTGTGAGATATAGAGTCCCTCGGGGCCGGAAAGGATGGTGCAGGATGGATTTTTTTGAGAAAATGGGAGATACCATTGCAGCAAAGGGCAGAGAGGTGTCCGGCAAGGCGAAGGATCTGGCGGAGATTGCCAGCCTGAAGAGTCAGATTGCCGCCTGTGAAGAGGTGATCAGGAAGAATTATCTGGAGATAGGGCGTCTGTTCATGGAACAGTACAAGGATGCGGAGGATACGCCCTTTGAGAAGCAGCGCACAGCTATTTTGAACGCGCAGGCGGGAGTGGAGGATCTGCAGAATAAGATTAAGCAGATCAAGGGTTTGTAAGATTGAAGATGGATATATAAAAAGACCTGACAGTGAGATGATGCTTTCGCTGTCAGGTCTTTTGTCATTTCAACCATTGTCAATCGTCATCGTCGTCATCCGAATAGCCGGGATTGCGCTGGTTCATCTCCCATTGATGCTGATTCAGGATTGCCTCGTAATCCGGGTTCGCAAAGAACAGAGCGTCATGGGGACAGATATTGGAGGTCTTGGGCGCCAGCACAGTCTGGGTTCCGTCTCCGTTGTCCACAATGGCGGTGGAGCCGTTCAGCAGTGCGGGGTGTTCCGGCAGCGACAGAGTGGCGATACCGTCGTATGCGAAAGGACATTCCGGTGCTGCGATCAGGCCGCAGTATGCACAGATGCGCCCCTGATAGTGGATATCGCAGAGCTCTGTGGGCTCGGTACCCTCGGCAAAATATTCTGTCCTGACGCAGCCGGCCTCCGCACAGAGCCCGGGAGTCGGAAGCTTTCCTGACTTTGAGCAGATCTGTGTCTGTACCAGTCCCTCGGGAATAGCAAAGCTTGCGTTGGGCAGCTCCTCGTGTATGCGCTTCATAATATTCTTCCACAGAATCTTAGCCAGGTTAGACTCGTTGACGTTGGCGTTGCTGCTGGTGTTGAGGCTCACGTTATTATCATACCCGGCCCACACGGTTGCAGTATAGTAAGGGGTGTAGCCGGCGAACCAAACATCCTGGTACTTCTGGGATGTTCCGGTTTTGCCTGCGATGGCCATGCTGGAGTTGAAATTACATCTGCCGCCTGTTCCCTTTGTCACCACGTCTGTCATGGCATCCGTCAGGAGAAAGGCAGTGGACGGCTTCAGTACCTGGCGGCTCTTGGGAACCGTGTTGTCGAGGATCACATTGCCGTCCGCGTCCGTGACCCTGGTGTAGAGCTTGGGCTCCATATAGGTGCCCAGGTTGGCAATGGAGGCGTAGGCCGCGTTCAGCTCGTAGGGGCTGACGCCGTTGGTGATGCCGCCGATGGCTGTGGGCTGCTGCATATCAGAAAACATTTGGTCGCCGATCCAGGTACCGTCGGTCAGAGTGGTAAAGCCGAAATTGATCAGATAGTCATAGCCGAGCTGGGGCGTCACCACCGTAAAGGTCTTGACCGCGATGATATTCAGGGACTGCTCGATGGCATAGCGGATGGAGCAGATACCCTTCCAGCCCACTTTGTTTACATCATACCAGTTGTTCACAGGCTGTCCGGTATCATAATTGAAGGGCGCGTCATTGTAGACCGTGGCCAGCGTCTGTCCGTTGGCGTCCAGAGCCGGGGCAAAGGCTGCCAGAACCTTGAAGGTGGATCCGGGAGAGTTGCCGGCGGCAGTGGCGCGGTTTAAGGTGCGCCTTCCCTCCTTGGCGCCGCGTCCGCCCACCATGGCCACCACATAGCCGGAGGTCTGATCCTCGATGACAATGGCTGCCTGGGGCTGAGCGGTCATGGAGATGCTCTCCTCATAGCTGTCGGAGTCCGCAGGCATACCGAGAGATTCCATCATGGCTGAGCGGTAGATATCGATGGCTTCATAGGCATCGTCCTGAGAGTTAAAGATCAGATTGAAGGTCCGGTCCTTGTTTTCTTTAAACCAGGACATCATATTTTCTTTGCTGTAATTATGCTTTTCTTCGCCGGCGTCTGTGATAGTCAGCGCGTAGCTCAGATACCAGTGGGTGTTGGTGTTATAATTGTCGGGATTGGCAAATTCCTCGTCTGCGATTGCCTGGATCTTAGGATCCAGGGTGGAATCAATGCGCAGTCCGCCGGAGGACATCAGGTATTCCGCGTTGGCCTCGGGATATCCGGCCGCGATCAGATCGTCCAGTACCTGTTCGTACAGGGCGTCCGAGAAATAAGAGCCTGAAGTGGCGTTGCCCACTTTGAAATCCACATCGTGCAGGCTGATCCGCTTGTACACATCCTCGGAATCCGCTATGGCCTCATCATACTGATCCTTGGTGATGAATTCCAGCTCCAGCATTTTGTCCAGACAGGTTTTGCGCCGTTTTGCGTTGTTTTCAGGTCTGCTGATCGGGTTGTTGGCCCGGGGATTCTGGGTGATGCTGACAATGACGGCACTCTCCGAGATGTTGAGCTCGGAGCAGGATTTGCCGAAGTAGCGCAGGGAAGCAGCCTCTACGCCCAGAGTATTCTGGCCCAGATTGACTGCGTTCATATAGCGCAGGAGCACCTCATCCTTGGTGGTATTCTTGGTGAGTTCCAGCGCAAGATACTGTTCCTGCAGCTTGCGCTTGACCATCTTGATCATATTGCCGTCTTCCTCTGTCCAGTCGGTAAAGACGGTGTTTTTCAGAAGCTGTTGGGTGATGGTGCTGGCTCCCTGCTTCTCCTTGCCGCCGGTCTTGATGAACTGATATCCGGCGCGGACCATACCGATCATGTCGATGCCGTTGTGCTGGTAGAAGCGCTCGTCCTCGATGGCTACGAAGGCCTGTCCCAGATGTTTGGGCACCTGATCGATAGTCACATTGATCCTGTTGGAGTTCATGCTGACATACTGATCAATCTCATTGCCCTCTCTGTCGTAGACGATTGTGGCCTGGCCGGAGGTCACCACATCGCTGACGCGTATGTTGGGCGTGTCCTCCAGAATGCCGTGGAACATGCCGATTCCCGCGGCAACACCGCAGATGCCGGTTCCGAGAAATGCGATGAGAAAGAGCTTCACGCCGGTGATAAGAACCTTTTTTCCCCATTTTCCTGATTTAGAGTTCAGAGTCCGCTGTTTTTCCCGAACTCCCCGTTTTCCGTAATTCATAAAATTCGCCTTCCTTATTGTCTATTGCCTGAGATTTTGCCTGCGGGCATATTACCCGACCATAAGATTCTTTATATTATAGCAGAAAAGAATATGTAAATAAAGAATTTATTTCCAGTCTTAAGAATTGTTTCACATTTTGGCCAAAATATGCTAGAATAATATGAATGTTAAAAAGGGGACAGGTCTATGGAGTCATACAGAGTGCTGCTGGAGGGCGGACAGGGGGAGATCGTGGAGAAAAAATCCCGTTTTATCGCCACCGTCGCCGGATGCGGGACGGAGGAGGAAGCCGTCCGTTTTATCGAGAGTACCCGAAAAAAATACTGGGATGCCAGACATAACTGCTCTGCTTTCGTCATCGGCGACAGGGGAGAGCTTACCCGCTGCAGCGACGACGGGGAACCTTCGGGAACGGCGGGACGGCCGATGCTGGAGGTGCTATTGGGAACCGGTATACGCAATGCGGCAGTGGTGGTGACGCGTTATTTCGGCGGAGTGCTGCTCGGAACCGGCGGCCTGGTGCGGGCATACACCCGCGCAGTGCAGGAAGGACTTTCCCATTGTGTCGTCGGAGTCAATCGCTTTGGCTGTGAGCTCGAGATACTCACGGACTATAATGGTGTGGGCAAGATTCTGTATCTGCTGGGACAAAGAGGCATTGACCCCATAGACAGCCAGTACACGGATGTAGTCAGACTGCGCATCCTGATTCCGGCAGAGCTTGAAAGTGCGCTGCGGGGTGAGATCACGGAGGCGACTTTGGGCAGGGCGCAGATAGACAAAATACAGGAGAGATATTATATTGAAAGACAATCCTGACTAAACTCTCTGTATAAACAGGAAGGTGGTGATTTTTTATGACAATACAATTGAGCGGCAGCGACAATCCTCTTCCGGGTCCAAGTATCAGCCGGAGCATAAAAAATCATCACAAGGAGAGAAAGTATGGATCAGGTTTTGACTGTGGAGGAATTGCTTGAGCTTTTAGACACCAAGCAATATACAAGACTGCGCCAGTTTCTCGCGGAGGAAAACTCTGCGGATGTGGCTGCCGTCATGGAGGAGCTTGAGGAGGAAAAGCTCCTCAGAGTATTTCGGATACTGCCGAAGGATCTGGCGGCGGATGCTTTTTCCTATATGGAATCCGACATCCAGCAGACGATCATCACTGCGCTGTCCGACAGGGAGACTGCCAATATCATCAATAATCTGATGGCGGATGACGCCACGGATCTGCTGGAGGAGATGCCGGCCAATGTAGTCACCAAGATTCTGGAGAATGCCAGCGCGGAGACCCGTCGGGACATCAATCATCTTCTGCGCTATCCTGAGGATTCTGCCGGCAGCATCATGACTGTGGAATATGTGGATCTGAAGGAAACTCTCACCGTGGAGGGAGCCATCGCCCATATCCGGGCGGTGGGACTCGACAGCGAGACCATCAACGTCTGCTATGTGCTGGACGCTCAGAGAAGGCTCCTGGGAACGGTGGCCTTGAGATATCTGCTCCTGTCTGATCCGGGGGAGCGCATCGGCGATATCATGCATGAGAATGTGATCGCGCTCGGGACCCTTATGGATCAGGAAGAGGTAGCGGCTCAGTTCAAGAAATATGATTTTACCACCATGCCTGTGGTGGATAACGAGAACCGTCTGGTGGGGATCATCACCGTGGATGACATCGTGGATATCATGGAGGAGGAGACCACGGAGGATATGGAGAAGATGGCGGCTATCGTGCCCAGCGACAAGCCCTATATGAAGACTACGGTGTGGGAGACTTTCAAAAAACGGATTCCGTGGCTTCTGCTTCTCATGGTTTCCGCCGCATTTACGGGAGCTATCCTCACCAGCTTTGAAGATGCGTTAAGCGCCTGTGCGGTATTGATCGCCTTTATTCCGATGCTGATGGATACGGGCGGAAACGCCGGGGGACAAGCCAGCGTGACGGTGATCCGCGGACTGTCTCTGGGGGAGATCGAATACCGGGATGTGCCCCGGGTGGTGTTCAAGGAGGTGCGGGTGGCGCTTCTGTGCGGTCTGTGTCTGGCTGCGGCAAACTTCTGCAAGCTCCTGCTGTTTGACAGGGTGGGAGTGATGGTGGCTCTGGTGGTGTGCATCACTTTGGTAACGGCTGTATTTCTTGCTATGCTGGTGGGATGCATCCTGCCCATCGGCGCAAAGCGTCTGGGATTCGATCCCGCTGTGATGGCAAGCCCTTTCATCACTACCATCGTGGATGCATTGTCCCTGCTTGTGTACTGCGTTGTGGCCAGTGTGCTGCTGGGGATTTGAGCAAAAGAGAATCGGACGTGGATTTGGGCAGAGGGCTTGACGCGGTTTCGTACTTATTTTATAATACAAAATGGCATGTATTGGCAGGGGGTATACAAATGATCAAGAGTATGACCGGTTTTGGCAGATGTGAGATCGTCGAGAACGACAGAAAATTTACGGTGGAGATGAAATCTGTCAATCATCGCTATCTGGATGTGAATATCAAGATGCCCAAGAAGCTGAACTTCTTTGAGTCGGCTATCCGCAGCGAGTTAAAAAAGTATATCTCCAGAGGTAAGGTGGATATTTTTATCACCTATGAGGATTTTTCGGAGAGCACCTCGGGCGTGCGCTATAATAAGGAAGCGGCGGAGGCGTATCTGCGGTATCTGAGGCAGATGGCGCAGGAGTTCGGGCTCGACGACGATATCCGCGTTTCCACACTCTCCAAATATCCCGAGGTATTCACCATGGAGGAGCAGGACGTGGATGAGGAGGAGCTCTGGAAGGAGCTGCAGAGAGCGCTCTCGGGCGCGTCGGAAATGTTCGTGCAGACCCGCGTGGCGGAGGGAGAGCATCTGCGGGAGGATCTGATCGCCAAGCTGGACGGCATGGAGCGGCTTGTGGACTCTATTGCGGAGCGGTCGCCCAGGATTGTGGCGGAGTACAGGCAGAAGCTTGCGGATAAGGTGAAGGAGCTTTTGGGCGACAGTACGATGGATGAGGCCAGGATTCTTACCGAGGTCACTATTTTTGCGGATAAGGTGTGTGTGGATGAGGAGCTGGTACGGCTGCGCAGCCACATTGATACTACCAGAAAGACACTGACGGAAGGCGGCAGTATCGGGCGCAAGCTCGATTTTATTGCCCAGGAGATGAACAGGGAGGCCAATACGACTCTGTCCAAATCCAATGATCTGGAGATTTCCAATTATGCCATCGAACTGAAGACCGAGATAGAGAAGGTACGCGAGCAGATACAGAATATCGAATAGCGGAGGCTGTATGTTAATTCATATAGGTTTTGGCAATATTGTCAATACGACCAAGATTATCGCCATCGTCAGCCCGGAGTCCGCGCCAATCAAGCGCATGGTGCAGCGGGCCAGGGAGCAGGGTACGGCCATTGACGCCACACAGGGACGCAGGACCAAGTCCGTACTGGTGATGGAGAATGGTCAGGTGGTGCTGTCGGCGCTTTTGCCGGAGACTATTGTTGGGAGAATCCGTCTTCCGGAGCAGGATATGCTGTCGGATGAAGCGGATGGAGCCCCGGAGATATCCGCCTGCGGCGGAGCTTGTATGGAACGGGAGGAGTAGAGCATGGACAGGGAACTGCCGGAAAAGGGAATTTTGATCGTGCTCTCCGGTTTTTCGGGGGCAGGCAAGGGAACACTGGTAAAGAAACTATTGGAAACCTATGACAATTATGCGCTCTCCATCTCCATGACCACCAGAGCACCCCGGCCGGGCGAGGCGGAGGGTGTCCATTACTTTTTTACGGACAGGGAGCACTTTGAGGAACGGATTGCCGCCAATGGTCTGATCGAATACGCGCAGTACTGCGGCAATTATTACGGAACCCCCAGGGCCTATGTGGAGGAGCAGCTTTCGGCCGGCAAAAATGTACTGTTAGAGATTGAGATACAGGGAGCTCTGAAGATCAAGGAACTTTTTCCCGAGAGCCTGTTGTTGTTTGTGACGCCGCCGAACGCGGCCGAGCTGGAGCGCAGACTGCGGGGCAGGGGCACGGAGACGGAGGAGGTCATCGCCAGCCGTCTGGCCCGGGCAAGCGAGGAATCGGAGGGCATGGAGGCCTATGATTATATTGTGATAAATGATGATCTGAAGACCTGTGTGGAGGAGCTTCACCAGATTGTTGAGGCGGCCCGCAGAGCGCCGATTCGCAGAGATGCATTTATAAAAGAAATCAGAGAGGAACTGAAAGGTTTCGTGAAAGGAGCACAAAAATAATGTTACATCCGTCTTATTCCGATTTGATGAAGGTGGTAAACAGCGAGGTGGAGATTGGTGAGGCGCCTGTGGTAAACAGCCGCTATTCCATTGTCATGGCTACCTCCAAGCGCGCACGACAGATTATATCCGGGGAGGAGCCGCTGGCGGACGGAGACGTGCAGAAGCCGCTGTCTCTGGCAGTAGAGGAGCTCAATCAGGGGAAAATCAAGATCCTTGGAGACGAGGAAGAAGCATAAGAGAAGAGTTTATGAGCGGTAGCCGGCGTGGGAAACATAACTTCATCCGCCGGCTATTTCGCATCGAAAAGGAGAGCTGTATGAAGATTTTGTTTGTCTCTCTGGGATGTGACAAAAATCTGGTGGATTCTGAGAAGATGCTGGGCATGCTCTCGGAGAAGGGGTACGAGTTTACGGATGACGAGACTCAGGCGGATATTGCTGTGGTAAACACCTGCTGCTTTATCGGAGATGCCAAGGAGGAGAGTATCAATACTTTGCTCCAGATGAGTGAACTGAAGGAATCCGGACAGCTGAAGGCGTTGCTTGCAGCAGGGTGTCTGGCACAGCGCTACAGGGAGGAGATCCAGCGGGAGATTCCCGAGGTGGATGCAATCGTGGGTACTATGGCCGTCGATGAGATCGCGGCCGCTGTGGAGGAGGTGCTGGCCGGGCGGTCGGCAAATCATTATAGAGACATCAACGCAGCGCCGTTTGCTGGCGGAAAGCGAGTGGTGACTACGGGCGGCCATTATGCATATCTTAAAATAGCGGAGGGCTGCGACAAGCATTGCACATATTGCATTATTCCCAAGGTGCGCGGGAAATTCCGCAGTGTGCCTATGGAAGCGCTGCTTTCGGAAGCGCGGCAGTTGGCGGAGGGCGGCGTGAAGGAGCTGATTCTTGTGGCGCAGGAGACCACGCTCTATGGCGTGGATCTGTACGGAGAGAAGAGCCTGCCCAGGCTTTTGCGGGAACTGGGGAAGGTGAACGGTATCCGGTGGATCCGTCTCCTGTACTGTTATCCTGAGGAGATCACGGAGGAATTGATCCGGACGATCGCCGCGGAACCCAAGGTGTGCCATTATCTGGACATTCCCATTCAGCATGCGTCAGACAGCGTGCTGAAGAGGATGGGCCGCCGCACCGACGGGCAGGAGCTTAAGAATATCATTGCCGGGCTGCGGGAGAAGATTCCTGATATCTGCCTGCGCACAACGCTCATCAGCGGCTTCCCCGGGGAGACTCAGGAGGATTTCGAGGAGCTGTACCGCTTTGTAAACGAGATGGAGTTTGACCGGCTGGGTGTTTTCGCTTATTCTCAGGAGGAGGATACTCCTGCGGCTGACATGGAGGAGCAGATTCCGGAGGATGTCAAAGCATTTCGCAGGGATGAACTCATGGAGCTGCAGCAGGCCATCGCGTTTGAGAAGGCGGAGTCTCTGGTGGGACGGGTGCTGACTGTGATGATCGAGGGGAAGCTTGCGGACGAGGATACTTATGTGGCCAGAACTTACAGAGACGCCCCGGGTGTGGACGGTTATCTGTTTTTGAACACTACCGCAAACCTGGTGTCCGGGGATTTTGCCAGAGTGCTGGTGACGGACTCTAATGAGTATGATCTGATAGGAGAGTTATATCATGACGAAAACTAATACAAAAATGATGAATCTGCCCAATCAACTTACGATTTTCAGGGTGATCCTGATCGTACCCTTTGTGCTGGTGCTTCTGGGAAGCATTCAGGGATGGGGACTTCACGAGGCTCTGTTCGGCGGCGTGGACGCTTATGCGGAGTATACGGCGCTGGCAATTTTTATCGTGGCGAGCCTGACGGATCTTCTGGACGGCAAAATAGCCAGAAAATATAATCTGGTGACGAATTTCGGCAAGTTTATGGATCCTCTGGCGGATAAGCTTTTAGTGTGCGCCGCCATGATCGTGCTGGTTGAGATGGGCAGGATCCCCTCCTGGGTGGTGGTAGTGATCATGAGCCGCGAGTTCATCATCAGCGGTTTCCGGCTGATTGCCTCTGACAACGGGGTGGTGATTGCAGCCAACTATTGGGGGAAATTCAAAACCACCTTTCAGATGGTGATGATCTGTATGATGCTGGTGAAGGACGCGCCCTTTTTGAACTCGGCTGCACATCAGGAATATTTTGCGCTGGCTACGGACATCGTAATGTGGATCGCACTGGTGCTGACGGTAGTTTCTCTGGTGGATTATCTGGTGAAAAACAGGAATGTGATGAAGGATGGTGTAAAATGACAGTAGAATTGATCAGTGTGGGAACGGAAATTCTCTTGGGCAATATCGTGAATACCAACGCGGCCTATCTGGCGGAGCAGTGTGCAGGATTAGGCCTGGCCTGTTATTTTCAGACTGTGGTGGGCGACAATGGGGAGCGGCTTGCTGCCGTCCTCAAATGCGCCTGTGAGCGCTCCGATATCGTGATCCTCTCAGGCGGCTTAGGGCCTACAGAGGATGATCTGACCAAAGAGGTCGCCGCCGAAGTCTGCGGCAGAAAGCTTGTAAAGAGCGATATGTGGACAGAGCGCATCCGGGAGTTTTTTACCGCCAGAAATACTACGCCCACAGAGAACAATTGGAAACAGGCGCTTGTGCCGGAGGGCGCGCTTGTCCTGGACAACCTGAACGGAACGGCTCCGGGAATGATCATAGAGCAGGAGAATGTGAAAGTTATCCTTCTGCCCGGCCCGCCCAACGAGCTGATTCCTCTGTTTGAGAAGGACGTCAGGCCCTATCTGGAGAAACTGACTCCCGGAGTCATCTATTCTCAGACGGTGAAGATCTGCGGCGTGGGAGAGAGCATGGCGGAGACAAAAGTAAAGGATCTGATCGATGCACAGACCAATCCCACGTTGGCCACCTATGCCAAGACAGGAGAGGTTCACATCCGTGTCACCGCCTCTGCGGAGAGCGCAAAGGAGGCAAAAAAGCTGACAAAGCCGGTGGTGAAGGAGCTGAAGGCCCGCTTTGGTGAGGATATTTACACCACGGAGGAGGATGTGACGCTGGAGAAGGCGGTGGAGGAGCTGCTGCGCTCCAATAAGCTGACTTTGACCTGTGCCGAATCCTGTACGGGCGGCCTGCTGTCCGCAAGACTGGTGAATGTGCCGGGTTCCTCGGAGGTGTTCCGCTCCGGTCTGGTGACTTATTCCAACAAGGCCAAGCGCAGGCTGTTAGGCGTGAAGAAGTCCACGCTGCAGAAGCATGGCGCGGTCAGCTCGCGGACGGCGGAGGAGATGGCGAAAGGAGCTGCGCTTCTCAGCAAATGTGATGTGACTGTGGCGGTCACCGGAATCGCCGGGCCGGACGGCGGCACCAAGGAGAAACCGGTAGGCCTGGTTTATATCGCCTGCAATGTGAAGGGGAAAGTTACTGTGAAGGAGTATCATTTCAGCGGCAACAGAGCCAAGGTTCGGGAGAGCTCGGTGGCTGCGGCCCTGACCTTGATGCGGAGCTGTATCCTGAAATATATCAGCGATGTGACCTTCGGATGAGTTTAGGAGAGACCGCCGCAAGATGCCGTATGCTTGCGGCGCATCTCTTTGATGAATAAAAGTCCCGGCCGGTCCAAATGCAAATCGGACTTGTCTGCGGCATTTTTTTGTGTTACATTTAGAGTGTCTGATACTTCTTTTATAAATCTATATTTTTTCCGGCGTTTCGCCATATTTTCAGATTACAGAAGTGGGCTGAGTTTCAGATGTAGAACAAAATATGGGAGGGATGCCTTTGAGAGAGTTTTAATGGACATGTAATGGTCTAATCTATGTTTCATAAAATTGCAGTTGACAAAACCGAACAAATGTTTTATTCTGTATAATATCAGAGAGAACATCTGTTCCTTGCGAGAAGGAGATAAGAATATGGAAAGAGAAGAGAAACTCAAAGCGTTGGATGCGGCCATCAGCCAGTTGGAGAAGCAGTACGGAAAGGGAACCGTGATGAAGCTGGGAGACCCGTCGGCGCAGATGAATGTGGAGACGATTCCCACGGGTTCCCTGAGTCTTGATCTTGCGCTGGGACTGGGCGGCATTCCCAAGGGAAGGATCGTGGAGATTTACGGGCCGGAGTCGAGCGGTAAGACCACGGTGACCTTACATATGATTGCTGAGGTGCAGAAGCGCGGCGGTATTGCCGGATTTATTGATGCGGAGCATGCACTGGATCCTGTGTATGCGCGCAATATCGGTGTGGATATCGACAATCTGTATATTTCCCAGCCTGACAATGGTGAGCAGGCCATGGAGATCGCTGAGACGATGGTGCGTTCCGGTGCCATCGATATCGTGGTGGTTGACTCTGTGGCAGCATTGGTACCCAAGGCGGAGATTGACGGCGATATGGGGGACAGCCATGTGGGGCTGCAGGCGAGACTGATGTCCCAGGCGCTCCGCAAGCTCACTGCCGTTATCAGCAAGTCTAACTGTACGGTGGTGTTCATCAACCAGCTGCGCGAGAAGATTGGCGTCATGTTCGGCAACCCGGAGACTACAACCGGCGGCCGTGCGCTGAAGTTTTACTCCTCTGTGCGGCTGGATGTGCGCAAGATTGAATCGCTGAAGCAGGGAGGCGAAGTCATCGGTAACCGCACCAGAGTGAAGGTGGTAAAGAATAAAATAGCACCGCCCTTTAAGGAGGCGGAGTTTGATATCATGTTCGGCGAGGGTATCTCCATGGTAGGTGATATTCTCGATCTGGCGGCAGGTATCGACGTGATTGTGAAATCCGGTGCATGGTATGCCTACGGCGGAAACAAGATCGGGCAGGGACGCGAGAATGCGAAGCAGTACCTGAAGGATAATCCCGCAGTCTGCGAGGAGGTTGCAGCAAAGGTGCGGGCTCATTACGGTCTCGACGGTACGCCGGACGTCCCGTCAGCGGACGCGGGGGAAGGAAAGAGTACAGGCTCCGCAAAGGGTTCATCTTCCGCAAAGGATTCGGCCGGCTCGCGCGCAGCCAAAAAGGGGCAGGATGAGGCATAATGCAGATCACACAGATTGAGGAGCTCACAAAGGCCAGGAGCAGGGTTTGGATTGACAATGCCCCGGCCTTTGTCTTATACAAGGGCGAGCTTCGCCGCTGTCAGATAGAGGAGAACGGCGAACTGCCGGAGGAAACCTATCGCGTTATCCTGGAGGAGATTCTGCCTAAACGCGCGAAGCTGCGGGCATTAAATCTCTTGAAGGACCGGGAGTATACGACGGCCCAGCTCCGCGCGAAGCTCAGGCAGGGTTCTTATCCGGAACAGATTATAGAGGAGGCGCTGGAGTATGTCGCCTCCTATCACTACACAGACGATCTGCGCTATGCCGTCCAGTATATTTTCTGCCATGAGGATAATCGCAGCCGCAGGCGTATCGAACAGGATCTGCAGAGCAAAGGAATCTCTGCCGCGACAATTCAGGCGGCGTGGAACGCATGGGAGGAACAGGGCGGTTCACAGGATGAGACAGAGATGATGCGCAGGCTTTTAGAGAAGCGTCATTACAATCCCGATACTGCGGATTTTGCAGAGCGGCAGCGTCAGGCAGCGTTTCTTGTGCGCCGGGGATTTCCCATTGACAGCGTCCGCCGGATCTTGCAGTAACGCGGATATTCCCTTCAATCATAAGATTTCAGGCCGGATTACAACAATTTTATTTTGATTGGGACGTACTTCTACTTGACATTGCAGTTAAATGAGTTTAAAATTTAACTGTTGTAAATTGCTTGTTTGATTGTTTATCAAACCTGTTTTACAGGCAAATGGTACAATGAAAATTAAATAAAGGAGGTGCTCCTGTAATGACGCTGCAATGGATACTTATCATGATTGCAGTCGCATTGGTTTGCATCCTTGTCTCCGCTTTCGTTACCTATATGGCTACGATTTCTTACATGAAGAAATCAGCAGCCAACACGATTGGAAACGCAGAAGAGAAGGCGAGAGAGATTATCGATGATGCACTTAAGACCGCAGAGACCAAGAAGCGTGAATCATTGCTTGAGATCAAGGAAGAGACCATTCGGACGAAGAATGAACTCGATAAGGAGATCAAGGAACGCAGGTCTGAGGTACAGCGGGATGAGCGCAGAGTACAGCAGAAAGAGTCGAACATCGATAAAAAGGCCGATGCGCTGGAAAGGCGTGAGCAGAGTTTGGCAGCCAGAGAAGATTCCCTCAACAAGATGAAGGATGAGGTCTCCAAGCTGAATGAGCAACGGTTACAGGAACTGGAACGAATTTCAGGTTTAACCTCTGAACAGGCAAAAGACTACTTATTGAAAATTGTTGAAGATGAAGTGAAACATGAAACGGCCGTGATGATCAAAGAAATGGAGAGTCGGGCCAAGGAGGAAGCTGACAAGAAGGCGAAGGAATATGTCGTCTCCGCGATTCAGAGATGTGCTGCAGACCATGTCTCTGAGACCACGATTTCTGTCGTGCAGCTTCCCAGCGATGAGATGAAGGGAAGGATCATCGGTCGTGAGGGACGTAATATACGTACCTTGGAGACCATGACAGGCGTGGATCTGATTATCGACGATACGCCCGAAGCAGTGATTCTCTCCGGATTTGATCCAATCCGCCGCGAGGTGGCGAGAATTGCTCTTGAGAAATTAATTGTTGACGGCCGAATCCATCCGGCAAGAATCGAAGAGATGGTAGAGAAGGCTCAAAGAGAAGTTGAAGTAATGATTAAGGAGGAGGGTGAGGCTGCCACTCTGGAAGTCGGAGTACATGGCATTCACCCGGAGCTTGTAAGATTACTTGGAAAGATGAAGTTCCGTACCAGCTACGGCCAGAACGCATTAAAGCATTCTATCGAGGTGGCGCAGCTCTCAGGACTGCTTGCCGCTGAGATGGGGCTTGATGTGAGACTTGCCAAGAGAGCCGGACTTCTTCATGATATCGGTAAATCCGTGGATCATGAGATGGAGGGCTCACATGTGCAGCTTGGTGCCGAGCTTTGCAGAAAGTACAAGGAGAACGCTGTGGTCATTAACGCAGTTGAGTCTCATCATGGCGACGTAGAAGCCACATCCCTGATTGCATGTATTGTACAAGCTGCTGATACAATCTCTGCTGCAAGACCGGGAGCTAGAAGGGAAACATTGGAAACCTACACTAGCAGATTAAGACAGTTAGAAGAAATAACAAACAATTTCAAAGGTGTAGAAAAGTCTTTTGCTATTCAGGCAGGTCGTGAAGTTCGTGTTATGGTTGTGCCCGAGCAGGTTACAGATGCCGATATGGTGCTGATGGCTCGTGATATCTCCAAGCAGATTGAGGCTGAGATGGAATATCCGGGACAGATCAAGATTAATGTGATCCGCGAGAGCAGAGTGATCGATTACGCAAAGTAAGCGCACGAAATCATAGACAGTTCAGGACAGAAATGTTAGTCAAAATTTCATAAAAAAATAAAATTTTATTTCTGCCACCAGATGAAAACTGGTGGCAGTTTTTAGTTTGCGCGCCATGGGCGCGCTCTAACGGGTGAAAGTCCCGAACACGCATAGGCAACGAGGAAGTGCGCAGCCGAACAGCAAGGGTGTCCATTGTGAGGTGGAATCTGAAGAAAGCTGTAGGCAAACCCTTGGTCCGACGGGCAGAAATCACATATAAAGCTCGGGAATACGGATAAGTCTGCTAAAAGAGATGAAGTCCAAAAGTTGCCGGAAGTACGAGTAGATGTGGCGGATAGATGAGGGGAAAGAGCGAGCACTTTAAGCGTGGAGGTCTCACTGGCGGAATCATTAGCTGTAGTAACAACGAACAGTGAGAAGTTAGTAGAGGCCATAGTAGTGAGCAACTCACTCCGATATTTGAGGAACAGTTTTACGACCACAGTTACGTGTTTAGACCGAACCGATGCGCACAACAGGCAGTCCTGAAAGCATTGGAGATGATGAATGACGGACACAGCTGGATAGTGGACATCGACCTTGTAAAGTTCTTTGACACAGTAGACTGTAGAGCATGACAAGCTGATGACTATCTTTGGACGGACAATAAAGGACGGAGATGTCATATCGGTAGTAAGAAAGTTTCTGGTCAGCGGGGTGATGATCGACGATGAGTATGAAGATACGATAGTCGGCACGCCACAGGGATGAAAACATATCGTATCAGGGCATAAATTTATGCTAAATGGATAACAGATGATTTATAGGGGAGATACTAAAGAAATAAGAAAAAATAAAATACATCTGGATAAAGCACAAAACAATTTACAAAACGCTTGACAAATTCTTAGTGGATGATAAAATAAATATAAGAATGAGCAAGTGTATCTCTTGAATTGTTAATATTTGGGGAGGAACTATTATGAATTGTAATGTGTTGAAGTTTGTTGATGAGTCTCCGATAATCAAAGTAATTGTAAAAGCTTTACAAAATGCCTATGGAATTGACTATAGACAACTAAGAGAAAATGATGAAATGGTAGCCCATATGTATACAGGGTTTTGGAAGATATGTAGGTTCGATACGAATCTTACTGAAATGTTGAAGATTGAAGGTATTGAGGTGTCTTGTTTTGACCGACATGGATGGAAGGTCTATTTTGTCGCAGACCATCAAAATAGGCGCACGTTTAATATTATTTCAAAAGCGACATTGCAGAGAGTACGTTGTAAGCGGGGGGGTAAGATTCCGCATTATTCCAGAACCTTTTTGTATGTTGAGAATTCAAATGTGCAGGCGATAAATCATCAAATCACTTTATTTGATTATGGAGTTGAAGGTACTGAATTGGATGATTTCACAAATGATGAATTTCTCAATGATTATACCCATATCACAGAGGGGATAATTGAGCCGAATGTACACTATGATCATTTTATAATCGTTTATGAGGCAAATGAAAAAGGAATTAAGGATTGTTCCATAAAATATTTTAATCCGATGTTTGAGGTGGCAGAGGAACTGCCGTTGATGAAGTTCATAGAGCCTGACTATACGACACTTACAGCACCTCCTGAATCTCCGAAAGAACCTGTGGATAAAGCCTCTATTGCGTTCAAACTTAAACCGGGACTAAAAAAGACCTATGAGCAAGAACCTAACAAAAAACAAACTACATCGTTACATAAAATGGAGCAACAAAAAGATAAATAATTTTGAGTTTTTTCAGAAAAAATTACATTGGGAGAGGGCACATTATGAAAAACGATCAATTTAATGGGAATAGATTGAGGGAGGCTCTCCAATATCGTGGTAAGCGTATGGCAGATCTTGCGGAAGAAACAGGAATATCAAGACAATCTTTTTCGGCATATGTCAATGGAACAAATAGACCATCACAAGAAAATGTCTGGGCTATTGCCAAAGCGCTTGATTTTCCGATTGAATATTTTAAACAAGCAGATATGCCTTGTATGCGAACTGAGACAACTTATTTTAGGTCTCAGGCATCTGCAACAAAAATGATCCGTGAAGAGCAAAAAGCAAAAATGAAGCAAGCAGTAGCATTATTTGATTTTTTTAATCGAAAATATATTGATTATGATGATTATATAGAGCCCAAGCTGGACACAAAGCTGACTGAAATAGAAGATGATCCAAATATGTATATGCAAATAGAGAAAATTGCGGATGAGGTAAGAGAACAATGGAGTCTCGGAAGAGGTCCAATTGAAAATGTGCAGAATGTGCTAGAGCTTCATGGAATAATTGTGACAGGGTTTCCGGTGTCAGGTAATGGCAAAATAGATGCTTTTAGTCAGAAACTTAAGACCGAAGAAGAAAAAGATGTTTTTATTGTTGCGTTGGGAATAGGCCAGAAGCCTATTCAGAGGCTTCGCTTTGATATGTGCCATGAACTGGGACATATTATTTTGCATCCATGGGAAGATAGTGAAGACGAATTGCATAGAGATAGGTTTAATCTTGTGGAAAAACAAGCAAATATATTTGCCAGTGCTTTTTTATTGCCTCGTGAAACATTCCTTAAGGATGTTGGAAATCATGCTACTGAGCTTGAACATTATAGGATATTAAAAAAAAGATGGAATGTGTCAATGCAGGCCATGGTATACAGAGCATGGCAGATAGGAATTATAAGTTCAACGCAGTTTCAGTATATGATGCGTCAATTTGCAAAGAACGGCTGGCGAAAAAAAGAGCCGGGAGATCGTCCCGCAGACATAAACGATACTGTATATAAGATGGCAATCAAGTTGTTGTTTGATGGAGGATATCTTACACCGGAGCGTTTAAAGAAGGAACTTTATAAGGAGAATATTGGTTTAGGGAATAGGGATCTTGAAGAACTGATGCATTTAGATAAAGGAACTTTGGATTCAACTGATATACCCAATAAGATAATAGATATTAAAAGTATATTGAAAGGATGATTTTATTTCCATCTTCCAGCGTCTGGAATTCGATTTTCCCATATAGGCAGTTCTGGCGTTGAGCGTCGGCTTACAGTTGCCGCTGCCGTCAACAGGGAGGTTTCTCGGTAAAACAGACTTTAAATTGAATTCGATGAAAGGTGAAGGACACGTTTACCAATGTATTTTAGCAGTCTGTACAGAGAATTCGATATATGAAATTAATGAAATGTTAAAAAATGGAATTATGCTATATTCTATGATGTCTTGGTAAAAATATAGTAGGAGTAACAGCTATTGTTGTCATGATGAAAGTGGGGTGCATCCATGACTATAGAAGAAATTCTTGCCGGTGAATCCAAGAATGTGGAGTTCAAAGAGAATTTGCCGGATAAAAGTATCAAATACATGAAGTCAGTGGTTGCTTTTGCCAATGGCAGCGGCGGCAGAATCATTTTTGGAATTAACGATAAGACCAAGGAAGTGACTGGATTTGATAAAGAAGAGGTATTTAAGACAATGGATGCCATTGCAAACGCTGTGTCGGATAGCTGTGAACCGGCAATTATTCCCGACATTACGCTGCAGACGATTGACAGTAAGACCATTATTGTGGTTGAAGTGTCCGAGGGCAGGCAGCGGCCCTACTATATCAAATCGCAGGGCAGGGACAACGGTGTATATGTCCGTGTAGCCGGAACAACTCGCCCGGCAGATGAATACATGATTAAGGAGTTGATGTTCGAGGGCAGCAACCGTTATTTTGATCAAGGTCTATGTGCTGGTTGGGATATTTCGGAGGAGGATATCGACTCTCTTTGCCAATCTATGAGAGAACAAGCTGTTAAAAATGCTCATAATGAGGAACAGAGAGCGGCTATTAAAGATGTTGGGCGGAGACAACTGTGTTCCTGGGGCATTTTAATTGAGCGGGAGGGGAAATATTATCCCTCGAATGCCTATGCTATTTTAACCGGCTGCGGCGCAATCCATGTGGCAACCCAGTGTGGAGTATTTAAGGGAACAACAAAAGAGATTTTTGTGGATCGCCGGGAATATACAGGATCGATTTGGGAACAGATTGAACAGGCATATCAATTTGTTTTGCGGAATATTCACATGGGCGCAACCTTTGAAGGTATTTATCGGCAGGATGTTTATGAGATTCCGCCGGATGCCATTCGTGAACTGATTATCAATGCTGCGGTGCACCGTAGCTATCTGGATCACGGCAATACGCAGATTGCAGTCTATGATAATCGTCTGGAAATTACTTCTCCTGGCAAGATTCCCATGGGACAGACACTGGAGCGTATGAAAGAGGGGTATTCTCAGATTCGTAACGAGGCTCTTGCCTATGCATTTTCCTACATGAATTTGATTGAACATTGGGGTAGCGGTATTCCGCGTATTATTGGAAAAGTAAAGGCTGCCGGTTTGCGGGAGCCAGAATTTATCGGCGGTGAAGTGGATTTACGAATCAATATTTATCGGGGGCAGATTAGCAGCACAAATATTCTTCAGTATGGTATTTCTGATAGTATGACTGCCGAGAAACTGCCGAGAAACTGCCGGGAAACCGCCGATAAAATGCCGGTAAGTGAGCAGGAAAAGCTGATTTTTCAATATGCACTTGAAAATGGAGGTATCACAACTGCACAGGTGACCGAACTACTGGGCATCAAACAGCGCAGGGCAAGAGAAATTCTTGTCAAAATGGTCGAAAAGAAGTGGTTGAAGAAGGAAGGCGCTTCTCGCAGCACTGTTTATGTGATTAACACGGAAAGAAAGTAATGACTATGGGTGCATCGGCAAAGCAGACCTATATAGGAAGAAACGAGTGTTTCTGCCTTGAATTTTTACGGTTGTGTATCATATAATGGTAGAGCACTCAGCTGTTAACCGAGTTGTTGTAGGTTTGAGCCCTACTCGGGGAGCGGTAGCAGTAGCTACAGAAGCCCGTAAACATCAGTGTTTGTGGGCTTTTTAGTTTGCGCGCCATGGGCGCGCTCTAACGGGTGAAAGTCCCGAACACGCCTAGGCAACGAGGAAGTGTACAGCTGAACAGCAAGGGTGTCCATTGTGAGGTGGAATCTGAAGGAAACTGCAGGCAAGCCCTTGGTCCGACGGACGGAAATCACATATAAGGCTCGGAAATACGGATGAAAAATGAAAAAAACTCTTGTATAATGCGGTCTGTTATAGTATGATTAACCAGGTGTATGATTGTATACGATTATGCAAGCTCTAGGAATGAGAGAGGAGTACGGTTATGAACAGGAAAGCTTATCAGGACTTAAGCAGAGAAGAATTGTTGGAATTGCAGTCCCGGCTCAGCGAGGAGTATAAGGAGGCCAGAGCAAAGGGACTCAGTCTGAATATGTCCAGAGGAAAGCCTGCGGCGGATCAGTTGGATTTGGGCATGGATTTTCTGGGAATAATAAACAGCCAATCAGATATGATGACGGAATCGGGTGTGGATACCCGCAATTACGGAGAACTCACAGGAATTCCGGAGGCGAGACGGCTGATGGCAGAGATGATGAGGGTTCCCACTGAGCAGGTGATTGTCTGCGGCAACGCGAGTCTGAGTATTATGTACGATACGGTGAGCCGCGCCATGACTCATGGTATTTTGGGGAGCACTCCGTGGTGCAGACTGGATCAGGTGAAATTTTTGTGCCCTGTTCCCGGGTATGACAGGCATTTTGCGATCACGGAGCATTTTGGAATCGAAATGATCAATGTACCCATGACGCCTGAAGGACCGGATATGGATCTGGTGGAAGAGCTGGTGTCGAACGATCCTGCCGTCAAGGGAATCTGGTGCGTGCCCAAGTATTCCAATCCTCAGGGCTATGTTTATTCGGATGATACGGTGAGACGTTTTGCCAATTTAAAACCTGCTGCAGAGGATTTCAGGATTTTCTGGGATAATGCTTATGTGATCCATGATTTGTATGCGGATCGGGATAATGCGCTGGCGGATATCCTGAGTGCCTGTGAGAAAGCCGGAAATCCTGATATGGTGTATGAATTTGCCTCGACCTCCAAGGTGATTTTTGCGGGAGGCGGTATTGCGGCTGTCGCGGCGTCGGCAGCGAATCTGAAGGATATGCAGGACACCATGACCCTGCAGACCATTGGCTATGACAAGATCAATCAATTGCGTCACGCCCGTTATTTTAAAAATCTGGAAGGTATGAAGGCGCATATGAGAAAACATGCAGACCTGATGCGGCCCAAGTTTGAGGCGGTTCTGGAGGTGCTTGACAGGGAGCTTGAGGGAGCGGGCATCGGCACATGGACCAGACCTGAGGGTGGATATTTCATTTCCTTCGACGCGATGGAAGGCTGTGCTAAGCGTATTGTGGAAAAGTGCAAGGAGGCGGGCGTGGTGCTCACCGGTGCGGGAGCCACATTCCCCTATGGCATTGATCCGGCGGACAGCAATATCCGTATCGCACCTTCCTTTCCCACATCGGAGGAGCTGGCGCTGGCGACGGATCTGTTTGTGCTCTGCGTGAAGCTGGTCAGCGTAGAGAAATTGCTGGCGTCATAGCAAAAGTTTTATTGTAGAGATTCGACTGTAAATTTTGACAGAAAGATTTAAAGGGAGGACACATGGAAGGATATAAACGGCTTGCGCGGACTCTGGTTGCAAAAGGGGCGATCATCGACTATTATCAGGATACCATGCAGATACCCAACGGTAATGTGGCAAAGTGGGATCTGATCGATCACAAGGGAGCCGCGGCTGTAGTGGCGGTGAGAGGTGACGGCCGGATTCTGATGGTGCGCCAGTACCGCAATGCTCTGGAGCGGGAGACTCTGGAGCTTCCCGCGGGAGGTCTAAACGGCAGAGAGGAGCCTACGGATCAGGCGGCGGCCAGGGAACTGGAGGAGGAGACGGGCTATGTCAGCTCGGATCTGGAGCTTTTGAATTCCATTTACACCACGGTTGCTTTCTGCAATGAAAAAATTGATATTTATCTGGCAAGGAATCTGCAGCCTGGCACACAGCATCTGGATGAGGATGAATACTTGAATGTGGAGGCCTGGTCCGTGGAGGAACTGATGCAGATGATATTTGAAGGGAAACTTCAGGACTCAAAAACGATCTGCGGCATCCTGACTTACGCGGCAAAGTACGGCCAGGAGGATTGATAGACATGAGACGGCGCCTGCCTGCATATATTTGAAAGAGTTAAGGCAGGTGGGACGATGCGGGGACGATTTCCTTTCGGTTATATTTTTCTGGTAGGACTTTTAGCCGGAATTCTTATTATGAATTTTGGAAAGAACACTTTGCTGGACAGCACGGGGCTGCTGGAGGAGGACACCTTGAGACAGATGTCCTCCGCAGCCACTGACAGCAGTGTTCTTTTTGTGTTTGTGCTGCGGGAGCGTATGATTGAGTTTGCGGTGCTTGCGTTGGCGGCAACCACTTATCTGGGGGTGGCCGCCTGTGTGGCCGCGGCGGGATGGTATGGTTTTTCGGCGGGTGCCTTCTTGGCCGCGGGGGTGCTGCGATACGGTCTGCGCGGTATTTTATTGGCATTGGCGGGAACACTGCCGCAGTATCTGCTTTATGCTCCCGCGCTTTACGGACTGCTTTTGTGGTGTGAGAAAACCTGTCATATGATATACGGAAAAGGGCGATACGGGAAGGGGTATTATCAGGAGACTGATACAAAAATACCCGCCTTTTCCGGGCGGGTACTGTCTCTTCTGATACTGGTTGTGATCATGCTGGCGGGCTGCGCTCTGGAAAGCTTTGTCAATCCCGCGATTCTGCGAGGCTTTCTGAAAACGCTTTAATCCTGATTTAATCATATTCTGCCAGATCGTAAATGAGTTTTTCGGTGGCCTCCCAGCCAAGGCAGGGATCGGTGATGGATTTGCCGTAGATACCGCCGCCCACTTTCTGACAGCCCTCCTCGATATAGCTCTCGATCATCAGTCCCTTCACGAGACTGTGAATATCGGGATTCAGTTTGCGATTGTGCATAATTTCCTTGGCGATGCGCACCTGCTGTTCATACTGCTTGTTGGAATTTGAATGGTTGGTGTCGATGACGCAGGCGGGATTTTTTAAATCCATGGTATTGTACATTTCCAGCAGGCGATTTAAATCTTCGTAGTGGTAGTTTGGGGTATTCTGGCCATGTTTGTTGGTTGCGCCCCGAAGAACCGTGTGAGCCATATCGTTTCCGGTGGTGTTTACCTCCCAGCCCCTGTAGATAAAGGAGTGAGGGTGCTGCGCCGCATAAACGGCGTTGAGCATGACGGAGAAATCACCGCTGGTAGGGTTTTTCATTCCTGCGGGGACATCAAAACCGCTGACGGTGAGACGGTGCTGCTGATCCTCCACGGAACGGGCCCCGATCGCCACATAGGAGAGGATGTCGGACAGATATCTCCAGTTTTCGGGATAGAGCATTTCGTCCGCGGCGGACAGCCCGGTCTCCTGAAAGGCGCGGATGTGCATTTTGCGGATGGCAATCAGTCCGGCAAGAAAGTCCGGTTTTTGCTCGGGGTCAGGCTGATGCACCATGCCCTTGTAGCCCTCTCCCGTGGTACGGGGTTTGTTGGTGTAGATCCTGGGAACCAGAACCAGCCTGTCGCTTACCTTGTCATTGATTCTGGCGAGACGATTGACATAGTCGCACACGGAATCCTCATTGTCCGCGGAACAGGGACCTATGATCACCAGGAATTTATTGCTTTTCCCGGTGATGACGTCGCGGATCTGCGCATCGCGCTGTTCTTTGACCCGGACCAGTTCGGGCGGAAGCGCGTATTCCTCGCGTATTTCCGTGGGAGTGGGAAGCTTTTTGATAAATTCAAAACTCATTGTATTCACCGTGTGGAGGCGGGCGGCCTCTCGATCCTTTCGTAGTTAAATTTGGTACAGCTCAAATCAGTAGTTAAGTTATATTGATTGGAAAAATAAATTATATAAAGTATGAATTATAAATTATCCCTGAGTTATTATAGTATAAGTTGCATAAATATGCAATTTTAACTTTTTTATCATATTTCTTATTTTTTTTACTTTCCCCCAAAAGGAGAATATGCTATACTGTTACAGAAGTGTGAAATCGGGGGAACGTATTGAGATGTGATCGGAGGAGCGTGCCAACATGTCAGAAGACAGAAAGATGGATGCTTCTGCCAGACAAAGACGTGTTCGGCGATTGAAGCATTTGATAATTATTACATTACTTGTCCTCATCTGTGTGCCGATCGTATGCTGCACGGTGCTGATGTTTCAGGTGCAGAGCCTGAACCGCAGGATAGACGGGCTTGCGCAGCGGCTGGAGGCGATGGAGGAGTCGGACAGACTGCAGGCGCTGCTGACTGATGATCTGGAAGGTTTTTTCGGACTGACGGCCGGCATAGGTCAGGGTGATGCCCCGGAAGCGGGAGCACAGCCTTCCGGTTTGACGGACGGGGGATTGGAGCGGGATTCTCTTGATGCGGACGGGGAGGGTCCCGGGGAGTTCTGCCGTAAGGTGTATCTGACCTTCGATGACGGCCCCAGCATTTATACGGATGAAATTCTGGAAATATTGGAAGAATATGATGTGAAGGGTACCTTTTTTGTGGTTGGGAAAGAGGATGAGCGGTCGAAGGAGGCTGTTCTCAGGATCGTTGAGGCCGGGCATACTCTGGGCATGCACTCTTACAGCCATAAGTATTCTGAATTGTATGCTTCCACAGAGAACTTTGCCGCGGATTTTGAAAAGCAGCGCAGCTTTCTCGAGGAGCTGACAGGGGAGACCTGCCGGTTCTACAGATTTCCCGGCGGCAGCTCCAATACGGTGAGCAGGGTGGACATGCAGAAGCTTACGGATTATCTGGAGGAACAGGATATGGTGTTCTTCGACTGGAACATTTCTTCCGGAGACGGGGGCAGTCAGCTTCTGAGCGTGGATGCGCTGGTGCGCAACAGCACGTCCGATCTGGGAGAGTGGGATACGGCAGTGATCCTGATGCACGATTCCGGCGACAAGCCCACCACGGTGGAGGCTCTGCCGCGGATTATCGAGAAGATCCTGGAGATGGAGGATACAGTGATTTTGCCCATTACCGACGATACTCAGCCGGTACAACATATACATTAGAGCAGATGATGGAGGTACGAATAAAATGGGATTTTTTTCGGAGTTGAAGGAAGATCTGTCCCAGGCAGTAAATGAATTGATGCCGGCGGAGGACCTTGAAAATGCGGGGCAGCCTGAAAGTGCGGAAGCGCTGCAGGGAGACATCTCCCTTGAGGAGATGTTAAATAATCTCGACGAGATATCGGTTTCGGAGACGGGAGATACTGCCGCAGCGGCCGGCGACACGGAGACGGCTGCGGAGGTGTCCGTGACGCCGGAGGAGACGGTGGAGCCTTCTCTGGAGGATATGCTGGCGGCAGCGCTGGAAGCGATTCCCGAGCGTGATGAGGCGGGCGCGGATACGGTTGTTGAGCCCGAAGCTGCAGCGTCCGAAGCGGCCGGGCAGAGTATGCCGGAGGCTGCAGTACAGAGTACGCCGGAAACGGCAGAGCAGAGCGCGCCGGAAGAGACGGCGGCAGAGCCGGAGAGTTCTGAGTTGATGAGCGGCGTTGAGGTCCCGGGCAGCTTTGAGCCCGCGGTTATGACGGATGCCGCTGCCGGAGAAGAGATATCCGGGCAGGCTGCGGAGCAGGAAGCAGCAGAAGCAGTAAGAGAAGAGAGCAAAGGAGCAGAGGAAAAGATGGACAATTATGTAAACAGGCAGGTTGCAGACGAGACGGCTATTATCACGCAGGGAATGTATATTCGGGGCGATATCCTGTCCGAGGGTTCTGTGGACGTCATCGGCACGGTGGAAGGCAACATCGATATTCTGGGTAAGCTTAATATCAACGGACATATCGACGGAAATTCCAAAGCTGCAGAGATTTATGCCGAGGGAGCCAAGATTAACGGCGAGATCGTAAGCGAGGGCGCGGTGAAGATCGGTGACAGTTCTGTTATCATCGGGAATATCTCGGCAAAGAGCGCGGCCATTGCAGGAGCCGTAAAGGGTGACATCGATGTGCAGGGGCCTGTAATTTTGGATTCTTCTGCCATTGTCATGGGAAATATCAAGTCCAAGTCCGTGCAGATCAACAATGGTGCGGTGATCGAGGGTATGTGCTCGCAGTGCTATGCGGATGTCAGCCCCACCAGTTTCTTCGACGATTACAAGCCTGAGACTAAGAGCAACAGAAAGGCAAACAAGGCAGCGGAGAAAAATCATGCATAGAATTTTATTGAAGTTATCCGGCGAGGCGCTTGCGGGCGACAAGAGGACCGGATTTGACGAGGAGACCGTGAGGAAGGTGGCCGTACAGGTCAGGGAGCTGGTGGACGACGGCATACAGATGGGCGTTGTCATCGGCGGCGGCAACTTCTGGCGGGGCAGATCCAGCGAGAATATAGACCGCACCAAGGCGGATCAGATCGGCATGCTGGCTACGGTGATGAACTGTATCTATGTGTCGGAGATTTTCCGTTCCGTAGGAATGGAAACGGATATTTTGACTCCCTTTACATGCGGATCATTTACACGACTTTTCTCCAAAGATCTGGCAAATAAAGACTTTGCCAAGGGCAGAGTAGTATTTTTTGCGGGTGGTACGGGTCATCCCTATTTTTCCACGGATACGGGTGTGGTGCTCAGGGCTGTGGAAGTGGATGCGGATGTGATTCTTTTGGCAAAATCCATTGACGGAGTGTACGATGCAGACCCGGCCAAGGATCCCGGCGCGAAGAAATACGATGAGGTGAGCATCGATGAGGTCATCGCCAGGAACCTTCAGGTGGTGGATATGACAGCCTCCATCATGGCCAGAGACAATAAAATGCCCATGTGGGTGTTTGGACTAAACGAGGAAAACAGCATTATCAATACGGTGAAGGGTAAGTTCAGCGGGACGAAGGTGACTGTATAAAGGAGGAGCTATGGACGCAAGATTACAGCAGTATGACGATAAGATGAAAAAAGCAATGGACTTTCTGGAGCAGGACTATGCGGGAATCCGCGCCGGACGCGCCAATCCCCATGTGTTGGATAAGCTTCGTGTCGACTATTACGGCACGCCTACTCCCATTCAGCAGGTGGGCAATGTGACGGTTCCCGAAGCGCGTGTGATTCAGATCGCACCCTGGGAAAAGACAATGATCAAGCAGATTGAGAAAGCGATCCAGACCTCTGATCTCGGAATCAATCCCTCCAATGACGGCAGTGTGATCCGGCTGGTATTTCCTGAGCTCACAGAGGAGCGCAGAAAGGAATTGGCAAAGGACGTGAAAAAGAAAGCCGAGGATGCGAAGGTTGCAGTGCGCAACATAAGGCGCGACGGCAATGATTCGTTTAAGAAGCTGGCCAAGACTGAGATATCCGAGGACGAGATCAAGCAGCTTGAGGAGCAGCTTCAGAAGCTCACAGACAAGTATGTGAAGGATATCGATGCAATGATGGAGGCAAAGTCCAAGGAAATTATGACAGTATAGAGACGGACAGGGCGGAGGGGATTACTCCTCCGCTCTGTATTAGTTTTAGGGATGAGAGGTGTACTATGGATGAACAAATGGTGATGCCGCGGCATGTGGCGATCATTTTGGACGGCAACGGGCGCTGGGCCAAAGCCAGGAAGATGCCTCGCAATTACGGACACGCAGAGGGAGCCAAGACTGTGGAGGTCATCTGTGAGGAGGCCTACAGGATGGGCATTCAGTATCTTACGGTGTATGCCTTTTCCACGGAGAACTGGAGCAGGCCCAAGGATGAGGTGGATGCGCTGATGAAGCTGCTGCGCAATTACATGAAGACCTGTCTGAAGACGGCGGAAAAAAACCGCATGTGTGTGCGGGTCATCGGGGATGTCTCGCAGCTTGACGAGGATCTGAGGATCAGGATAGCCGAGCTGGAGGAGGCTACGAAGGATAATGACGGGCTGCATTTTCAGGTGGCCATCAACTATGGCGGCAGAGATGAGGTGACAAGGGCTGTCCGCGGACTGGTGCGGCAGGCGGCAGCCGGAGAACTGAAGCCGGAGGACGTGACACAGGAGCGGATAAGCGCCAGTCTGGACACGGCGGGAATTCCGGATCCGGATCTCTTGATCCGCACCTGCAGTGAACAGCGTATTTCGAACTTTTTGTTATGGCAGCTGGCCTACACGGAGTTTTATGTCACTCCGGTTGCATGGCCGGATTTTACAAAAGAAGAATTGATGAAAGCCGTGGAGGCATATAATCATAGAAACAGAAAGTATGGCGGCCTGAAGGAGGAGTAGAGGATGTTTTGGACCAGATTAGCCAGCGGGGCGGTTCTGCTTGTGACAGCGGTTCTGGCCATGAGCATTGGAGAGTGGCCCCTGCTTTTGATCTTATACCTGTGTGCAATGGTGGCTTACAGGGAGCTGACGAAGGCTCTCGGTTGTGCCACGGATAAAAAGAAGCCCAATGCTCTGGAGATCATTGGTTTTTTGGGTGTGACAGCCTATTATATCACGGTATATTTTTCCGAGGATAAGGTGCTGCTGCTCATGTGTATCGTGGCGGTGTTTATGGCGGAGATGTTTGCGTATGTGGTGACATTCCCCAGGTATCGGGCCGCACAGGTGGAGGCGGCAGTCTTTTCCTTTGTGTATGCGCCGCTCATGCTTTCTTTTGTCTATCTCACCCGCATGTGTCCGCAGGGCATCTATCTGGTATGGCTAATCCTCATCAGCTCATGGGGGTGTGATACCTGTGCTTATGTGGTGGGTAAACTGATCGGCAGAAAGAAGATTTTTCCCGTGCTCAGCCCCAAGAAATCTCTCGAGGGCTGTATCGGGGGAGTGCTGGGGACGGCGCTTATCGGCGGTGTTTACGGACATTTGATGGTGGAGCAGGTATTGCCCGGACAGCATGTAGCGCCGGCGATCGCCTTTGTATGTGCGGTGGGCGCGGTGATGAGCATGGTGGGAGATCTGGCAGCTTCGGCCATCAAGAGGAATCACGAGATCAAAGACTATGGCAGGCTGATTCCGGGACACGGCGGGATCATGGATCGCTTCGACAGCATGACGGTGACTGCGCCCATGGTTTATTTTCTGGCGCTTTTAATGATACTCAAGTGATGACCATAGTTCTTTAGCGGGGAAAAAGAGATGTCGGATGGAATAAAAAAAATTGCGGTCCTGGGTTCTACGGGGTCTATCGGTGTTCAGACACTGGAGATTGTCCGGGCCAATGAGGATCTGCAGGTGCTTGCGCTGGCAGCAGGCGGCAATGTGGAGCGTATGGAGGCTCAGATCAGAGAGTTCAGGCCGCGTGTTGCGGGCATGTGGAGCCGGGAGGCGGCAGAAGATCTGCGTGTGCGTGTGGCGGATTTGCCGGTAAGGATCGTCTCAGGGATGGAAGGTCTTCTGGAGATAGCAGTTTTACAGGATATGGACGTATTGGTGACGGCGATTGTGGGAATGATTGGTATCAGACCGACGATTGCAGCCATCGAGGCAGGTAAGGATATCGCCCTTGCCAACAAGGAGACTTTGGTGTGTGCAGGGCATATCATCATGCCGCTTGCAAAGCGGTGCGGTGTGTCTATCCTGCCGGTGGACAGTGAACACAGCGCTATTTTTCAGTCTCTGCATGGCGAGCCTGCGGACAGGGTGGAGAAGATACTGCTCACTGCCTCGGGCGGGCCTTTTCGGGGCCGCACGAGAGAGGAGCTTGCCGGAGTGTTGCTCGAGGATGCCCTGCGGCATCCCAACTGGTCCATGGGGCGCAAGATCACCATTGATTCTTCAACTCTTGTCAACAAGGGGCTGGAAGTCATGGAGGCGAAATGGCTGTTTGGTGTAGGTCTGGACCGCATTCAGGTGGTGGTGCACCCTCAGAGCATCATCCATTCGGCCGTACAGTTTGCGGACGGAGCCATCATGGCACAGCTGGGAGCGCCGGACATGAAGCTGCCCATCCAGTATGCGCTGTACTATCCCGACAGACGGCCGATGCATGGAGAGCGGGTAGACTTTTATGAGCTGGGCCGGATGACTTTTGAGAAACCGGACACGGATGTATTTGTGGGTCTGAAGCTGGCCTATGAGGCGGCTGAGACCGGCGGCAGCATGCCCACGGTCTACAATGCGGCCAATGAGATGGCGGTAGGACTTTTCCTGGACGGGAAAATCGCATATCTCGAGATCACGGACTGTATTGCCGAGTGCATGAGCAGACATCATGTGACAGAGGATCCCTCGGTGGAAGAGATTCTCGGCGCGCAGCGGGAAGCCTGTGACTATATTACGGCGAAGTATCAGTGAGAAGCTTGCGCTGCAGTACTGAAAATATCAGTGAAAAATAGATAAAGGACTGACATATGAGGATAGAGACAATCGTTCTGTTTATCGTTATTTTTGGAATCGTGGTCATTTCCCATGAGCTTGGGCATTTTCTTCTGGCCAAGGCGGGAGGGATTCATGTAGTGGAGTTTTCCATTGGCATGGGGCCTACATTATTTGCCTTCCGGAAAGGAAACACGAAATATTCGTTGAAGCTGCTGCCCATTGGAGGCGCCTGCATGTTTGAGGGCGAGGATGGACTGAATCTCAAGGAAGGCGAGGCAAGCCCCGGAGCCTTCCCCAATGCCAATGTGTGGAAAAGGATATCAACGGTGGCGGCGGGGCCGGTCTTCAATTTTATTCTGGGCTTTATCATCGCGCTGGCCATGGTGAATATGATCTTGCTCCGCGACCCGGTGGCCACGGAGGTGCTTCCGGACAGCGCGGCCATGGAAGCCGGGCTGGAGAACGGAGACCGCATCATTTCGCTGAATGGTGAGAGGGTCTATCTCTATGAGGAGATTCTGCTGTTCAACGCATTGTACCGGGGAGGGGATGTGGAGCTGGTCTACGAACGGGACGGCCAGAGGAGCAGTACGGTTATCACTCCCAGGTACAGCGAGGAGAACGGCCGGTATATGCTGGGGTTCTCCAATCAGGACTTTGTGGAGTTAAAGGGGATGGATGCCCTGAAGTATGCATGGTACGAAATGCGCTACAATGTAAAAAACACTTATAAGAGTCTGAAAATGCTGGTCACGGGCCAGGTCAGCCGCAAGGATGTGGCGGGGCCGGTGGGCATTGCCAATGTGGTGGGGAAGACCTATGAGCAGGCCCAAAAAGATGGCTGGAGAGGTGTGCTGGTAAATATGATGAATATTACCCTGATGCTCACGGTGAACCTGGGGATTCTGAATCTGCTGCCCATACCCGCCCTGGATGGCGGCAGGCTGGTCTTTTTGCTGGTGGAGGTCATCCGCGGCAAGCCTGTTCCCCCGGAGAAGGAGGGAATGGTGCATTTTATCGGTTTTATGTTTTTAATGCTTCTGATGGTGCTGATCTTCTTTAATGATCTGGCGAATCTGTTCGGTATCTGAACCGGAGGAATGCATATGGCAAGTGTTATTTTGGAGACAGGGTGCTTTCAATCGGAATGCGGGCAGGAATGCTTGCCCTCCGGTTCAGGCGCCCTGTTAATTTTGGAAAAGACCATGCGGAAAAAGGGGAGGATGCCCATTGCTTTTATCTGCGTGCTGCAGAACGCGCCCCGGCCCGCAGAGGATTTGTGGCGAAAATGGTTTCGGGAACGGGCATTGGCCTGCTGTGAGAGAGGCAGCGCCTCAAGATGTGTGGACGCGGTGCTGACTGATTTTGTGGAATGCTTTAAAGAGCAATTTGCGGGAGAGCCTGGAAACTGCGGTTTGGTCTCCCTGGCGGCTCTGTTTATCATGGAGACCGAATGCTTCTATGCATGGAGGGGAGAGGCGGACATACGTCTGATCAACGATTGCTTTGGCAGAATACATATGAGGCGGCTTGCTCCATGGTCCGCGACGCTCGGATGCAGACGGGCACGGCTGGAGCCCGGGGTGAGAGTGCTTCTTGGCAGTGCGGCTTTTTTTGACTGTCTGCCGGAACCGCTCTTAAAGGACTGTCTGGCGGTGCGCGGAGCCGGGGGAGAAAACCGGGCGGCGCGTTGTCTGGAGGAGGCAGCCCGCGAGGCGCAGCGCAGAGGAGCGGGCGGTTTTGCGGCGGCTGTGGTGGCAGCGGAGCCTGAGCAGCATGCGGAATTTGGGGAGCTTTTGGAGCGGAGCGGCTATGGAGATGCAAAGCCTGTGGGCAGCGGAGCTTTCGGGCGTGTATATCGTGTGAGAAAGCGGCAGGGAAAGCAATGCTTTGCCTGTAAGCTTGCGGAGGGACCTAAGGCCCGGGCGCTTCTTCGGAGAGAGGCCGGACTGCAGAGCGCGCTGACGCATCCTCTGTTTGTCCGTTATGCGGGGCTGGAGGATGGGAAGGATGTCACGGCCCTTTTCATGGAATATGTGCGGGGGCGGGATCTGGATGAGATTCTGAGGCGGGGGGAGCTGCCTTGGAACCGTGCTGTGGAGATTGCGAGGCAGCTTGCGGAGGGTCTGTCCTATCTGCATGAGCGGGACGATCCTGTCATCTATCGCGATCTGAAGCCCTGCAATATCCGTGTAGGTCCCAAGGGGAACGTGAAGCTTTTGGATCTGGGATGCGCCTGCGGGGTATCTGAAGCGGGTTATACAATGGCCGGCAGCAGGGGGTATGCCGCACCCGAGCAGCTTGGCAGCCAAAACAGAGAAGGCTCAGGGCCGGTATACCGGACCCGGTGCGGGACGGGCAGCGATATCTACGCATGGGGCAGAGTGCTGGAGGAGATGCTTGGCGGGCGACAGAAGGTGCCTTCGCTTATGCCACTTATCGAGGAATGTACCAGAGAGGATCCTCGACAGCGGCCGCAGAGAATGAGAGATGTGCTGAGAGAATTAGAAAAATTTTAACCCGGCGGGTTAATTATTTATGTATGTAATCCGATAAATAATACGAGAGTGTAACAGGAGGAAGTATGGGAGAGATAACACCCAGTGAAAACGAATGGCTGATCATGGAAATTATCTGGAGGGCCGGCAGGAGCATGACTGCGTCGGAGGTGATAGAGGAGCTCAAGGACAGCGTCCGCATCAGCGACAAGACCATCCGCGTCATGATCAACCGTTTGGTGGCGAAGGGGGTCCTGGAGTATAGCGTTGACGAGAAGGATGCCAGAGTCTACCACTACAGGGCGGTCCGCAGCAGAGAAGAATGTCTGGCGTTCAAGAGCGAGCGCTTTATCAATAATTTTTTTGGCGGTGACGCCTCTCTGGCGATTGCCAGTTTCCTGCGTTCTGCCAGGATTTCCGGGCGACAGCTGGAGGAACTGAGGAATCTGGTGGAAGAAATGGAACGGAAACAGTGAGAAGAGCGGTCTGCGAATGAGGGGAAGGTGGGAATTGTGCAGACAAGTCTGGCATTTTTAGATTATGTCGCTGTCTATGGTATGATTAAGTGCCTCAAGACCATGCTTGTGGGGACGCTCGTCATGTGCGTGATTCTGTCTCTTAGACGGAGGGAAGGCACTGTAAAGAAGAAAAGAGCTTTAGATACCGGAAAGGCTGAAGCGCCGGGGGATGCGGGACGCAGACTCTATCTGCTGCTGATTCCGGTTTCAGCGGCATTTATGGGGATGAGCAGACTGTTTTTCCTGCATGGCTTTGTGATGATCACAGTCTGGCTGCGCGTGGTGGTGAAACCCATATACGGAAAACTGTATTTTGCAGTCTGTATCCTGCTGCTTATGAGACTCTGGCGGAGGCATTTCCGGATGCGCAGGTATCTGAGCTTCCTTCCGGTGATAGACCGCAGGGCTCCCGCTGAGGACCGGAAGGCTTTGGCGGAGGGAATCGCCTGCGTCACTGCGGGAGACCGGAATCCGCTGTGGAGCCGGTATCTGAATCATGTGTCTGTCTACATAACGGAGGAGAGGATCAGTCCTTTTTCAGGCGGGGTACTGCGTCCCTATGTGGTGATGCCGAAGCAGTTGTGGCAGGATTGGGATCCGGACCGCCGCAGACTTGTGCTATGCCATGAACTGATCCATTTGCGGGCCGGGCATGTGTTCTGGCTGACAGTATATCAATTGTTAAAAGTATATTGGTGGATCAATCCTCTTATTTATCGCTGTGCCGGGCTTTTCCGGGAGGAGACGGAGCTTGTGTGCGACGAGCGGTGCGTGGCGTACAGTAAGGTTTCTGCGGCAGGTTACGGCAGCACATTGCTGGCTGTTCTGGATATTGTGCGCGAGGATGTAAGGCTGCGGGGCCTTCCGGCCTTTGCGCGGCCGGATGATTTTGGCAGTCTGAAAAGGCGCATGAAAAATGTGGCGCGGACGGGACAGGCGGAGGAGCTGCTGCAGCGCTGCCGGAGGCAGAGTCTGCATTTTGCGGCTGCGGCAGTGCTGACAGCGGCTGCCATTGTCCTTACATCCTACCCGCTCTATACTAAAATGAAGGAATTGGTACTCTTTGATGAGCAGCTGCGTATGGTGGATTATGATTCGGATGCGCTGCGGGCAGCGGTGCAGGTTCGGGAAGGGCGGCTTGTCATTGAAGAGGAGCTGTTCGGAAAGCTGATTGAGGATGAGGGGATCGAAGGAGAGTATGTATATCTGTCCTTTGACACGATCATGAAACTTCCCGGCTACGGAGGGGGAGGCAATGCGGGTATGATATCTCTGGCAGATTACGGGGATATCTGGTATCTGGCGGCAGACAGCTGGGAAAACCGGGCTATGATCTTCTGCCTGAAGTACCTGTTATAAGCCATGTTATATGCAATAGCGATAGAATAAACAATCATACAGGCCGCGTGAGCGGGGAAAGGAAGGAAAGCATGAGTGTAAATGCAGTAAACAACACACAGACAGGGAGCGTCTATGACAATTATGAAAAAGGAGGCGCGTCCAAGCCGGAGGAGAAGAGCAGTGCCAAAACCGCAGAGCAGGGAGTGCTCTATGAGAAAAACGGCACCGCCGACAAAAAGGCGACTTATTCCGTGAACAAGATGAGTTCAGAGGAGAGAGCCGCGCTGGTAAAACAGTTGAAGGCCGATCAGGCCTCCAGACAGCAGCAGTTGGTCAGCCTTGTCCACGATATGCTGAACAAGCAGACCAAGACCTATGCCAATGCAGGCAACGATTCTATCTGGCGTACACTGGCCAGTGGAAACTTCACGGTGGATGCCGCTACGAAAGCTCAGGCACAGAGCGATATCGCCGAGGACGGTTACTGGGGTGTGAAGCAGACCTCTCAGAGACTCTTTGATTTTGCCAGCGCTCTTGCGGGAGACGATGTGGATAAGATGAAGGAGATGCAGGCCGCTATGGAAAAGGGCTTTAAGATGGCCACCAAGACATGGGGCGGAAGCCTGCCCGGCATTTGCCATGATACTATGGCTGCAGCAAATAAAATGTTTGACGATTATTATGCGTCCAAGGGAGTCGTGGAATAGTCGTGAAAGTGTAATCAGAGGAGACATTTCTTATAATATGTAGTCTTATAATAAGTAATCTTTCAGGTTATTTTGTCTGAATCAGGGAGGATGACGACATGAATATGAGTATAGGGACGGGAAACCGGGGCGGAAGCGCGGCGAGAGTCACCCTGAAGAGAGCGGACGGAACCGCGGTGGGTATGCTGACATACAGAAGATCTGCGCCAAAAACCCAAAAGAAGGAACAAAAAAAGAAGACCAAGAAGGTAGAGTATAATTTTAAACAGGTATCCAACGGGATATTGAAGGCCAAGACTTCAGGCAGCGCCGGAAGAGTGTTGATATTAGCCAGAGGAAAGCTGGCGCTTCTGCGTCAGAAGCTGGTGAGCGGGCAGTATGACATGAATGAGATGAACAGTGCCATTCTGCACGCGGAGTCCATGGTCCGGGCAGCCAGGAAGCGTATGAAAAACCTGAGGGCGGAGGAGAATGCGGAGCGCGGACTCAAGCCTCCCCTGGAGGAGGCACAGGAGCGGGAGCGGGTTCTTGACCTTACGGCTCTCTCCGACACGGATGATCAGACCCGGGAGGAGATGAGCAGGATCCAACAGGAAATGCAGGAGGAACTGGCCAGAGAGATGCAGCGGATTATGGAGGAAACCATGGAAGAGCTGCAGTACGAGATGGCCAGGATGATGGAAGAGGCGCTGGACATGGAGGAGCTTTCCGGTGAATTGGCGGGAGCCATGGACGAAATAAAACCGGAGGACCTGGAACAGCTCAAGAAAAAGCACCGCTCCGAAGAGCTGCGGGAGATCATGGAAGCAGACATGAAATATCTGAAGGCGCTGTTCGACAGACTTGCCAAAGAAAAGCAGAGCGGGAGCGGAAATTTCTCTGTGGGGGGAGAAAACGGCGGGGCCGGGGCTGCCGGTTCCGGAATCGGAGCCGTGACGCTGGAGCTTGCGGGAGTGGAACTGCCTGTTCCGGTGGATGCCGTAGCGGCTGAAACGGTGGGCACTAATGTGGACATGACAGTTTAATGACTTAGTAGAGATTTCACCGGGGAGGCTTATACAGCCTCCCCGGTGGGAGGTTCTGGAAAACTTAATAGGCAAAAGAGCGAAAAATTTGTCGGGGTGAGAAATAAATGTGACAATGTGCCTAAAAATATTTTTTTAAAAAATATTTATTGAATATTAAAAGAATTTAGAATATAATTGACTAGTATTTAAGTACATCACAAATAACGCAAGAAAGTAGGAGGAGAAAAAGATGAAAAAGGTTATGAAAACATTAGCGCTTTTGATGGCTTTTGTTTTGGTAGTCGATGCACCCGTGTCAGCTGCCGGCATTACAGCCGTTGGTGTGACAGGTCAGGCAGAGCAGGTTGTTGCTGCACAGACTGACGGTGTAGAGATCGACAGCGTTATCGCAGGAACCGATGACGGAACTGACGACGGAACCGACGACGGAACTGACGACGGAACCGATGATGGAACTGATCGTATTCCCCAGGTGGTTGCCGTTTCTGTTGTGGGAGATGCGGCTGAGATCGAGGTTGGCGATATGATCAGCTTCGAGGCTACTGTTATCACAAACACTGAGGACGTTAAGTATGATGTGGATTGGAGCACTGCAGGCGGCGCACTTGAGCTTGTCGGAGAGTATGGCAACAGCGCAACCTTCAGAGCAGTCTGCGGCGGCAAGGCTGTGGTTACTGCAACCGCTACTTCCGGCAAAAAGAGTGTGAGCGGCGATGCTTCCGTAAATGTAAGAGAGTATATCACCGAGATGCATTTTGCACAGGATTCTTATATTTCTTTCCTGAAGCATAAAGTAAACATGGCTGACGAGCTGGTGAAGAATCCTTCCACTGCAACTGATACGATTTACTGGTCCGTGGACAACAAGAGAATTGCCACTGTGGACGCCAAGGGCGTTGTGACCATGAAGAAAACCGGAACCGTAAAGGTTACCGCAGCCAGCGAGAGAGGTGTGATTGCGACTGCAGCAATTGAAGTGAAGGAAGGCAATCCTATCACCAAGATCACACTGAACAAGAAGAAAACCGAGCTGAGCGATTATCTGGCAACGGAAGAGATTACTGCTACAATTACTACCAAGTATCCCGATCAGCCTACCACTGATAAGCTGGACTGGACTTCTTCAAAGAAGGAATTCGTCACTGTGTCCGATAACGGCGACGGAAAGTCTGCAACTATCATGGCAGTGGGCGTAGGTAAGTCCAAGGTTACCGTGAAGGCTTCCAGCGGAAAGAGCGCTTCCATTACGGTTACTGCAAAGGCTGTGCTGAAGGATCTGGATGTGTATGATGAGGACGGCTTTACCGAGGGTTCTGCATATTCTCTGAAGAAGCTCACGCTGCATGCAGAGAGAGATCCCGAGGTAAACAAGGATAAGATCAAATGGGAATCCAGCGACAAGAAGGTGGCTACGGTATCTGCCAAGAAGAACGATACCGCATTGGTTACCGTAAAGATTAAGAACAAGGATATCCCTGCCGAGGGTAAAGAGGTTACGATTAAAGCTACTGCTGCAGGCAAGATTGCAGAGTATAAGCTTACAGTTTACAAATCCGAAATCACCGGTATCGGTGCCATCGAAGGTGTGACCACTCTGAATGTGGGTGAGAAGGCTAATTATGCCGCAGCAATTCAGGGTACAGGAAGCTCTGAGGAGATTACCTGGACTTCCTCCAGCGAGAAGATTCTGAAGATCGACAAGGAAGGCCATGCCGTAGCTGTCAAGGCAGGTAAGGCAACCGTTAAAGCGACAGTAACACTTGCAAACGGTAAGGCTAAGAGCTCTTCTTTGAAAGTTACCGTGACACAGCCTACCACCAGCCTCTCCATGAAGAAGAGTGTGGTTACGGTTGTGAAGGGCAGGAAGACGAATGTGTCCTTTACTGCAACAAAGGCGCCTAAGGGAGCAGCAGGAACCATCAGTTATGCAATCGTAGGTGACGATACCGAAGGCGCTACGATCAAGAAAAACAAGGTGACCGTTCCCGCAACCTCCAAGGCAGGCGATGTGATTGCAGTGAAGGCAAGCGTAGGCAATGTTTCCACCATGGGCGTAATTCTGGTACTGGATGCAAAGTCCAAGGTTAGCTTTGGCAACAGCGCTATCTCCAAGAATAAGATCAGTGTTGAGCAGGGTAAGACCATTGATCTGAAGACTACCATCACTCCTGCTGCTAATATGGATATTGAGACCATCACTTACAGCATGAACAAGAAGGGTATTGCGGCAGTGGATGCAGACGGCGTTGTATACGGTATGCTTCCCGGAACTGTTAAGATTACTGCAAAGACCACCAGCGGTGCAAAGGCAACTGTGACCGTAACTGTTACGGCAGCTCAGGGCGGAAACACCGGCGATACCAATGATGGTACCAATGACGGTACCAATGATGGTAAATAAGAAAGAGTATTGATTAAATGAATCTGGCGTCCAGGCAGATGTCGGGACTGCTGAAATAGAGAAAGAAGTCGGAATTATCCGGCTTCTTTCTTAAATTAGAATAGACATTTTGCCTGCATTGTGATAAAATTGGCGTGTATAGTGTCGAAAGGTGAGGATTAAATGAAAGCTGTATTACAGAGAATTTCAATTGCATACAGAAACGTCTCGGAGATTGTTAAACACAGGAACTGGATCTTGCCGTCTGTGTTATCTTTGGTTCTGTTTGTACTGGCTGTCAGAGGGATTGAAAACTTTAATCAATTGCTTTTGTTTGATGACGAATTCGGCTATTGGACGGCAAGCGCATATCTGACAGGGACAGACTGGAAGTCGGTGGCCAGCGGGATTCCCTACTATTCTTACGGCTATGGTTTTTTGGTTCTGACGCCCATCAGACTGCTGATTTCTTCCACAGAGGCGATGTATCAGGCAGCTATTATAGCTAATGCCCTATTGCTTGTGGGCAGTTATTGGATTGCGCGCACTGTGACGGGGCAGATTTTTGAGGATATGAACCGGGCGGCGTTGGATATCATTTGTTTTGTAATTATGTTGTATCCCAGCAATATCGTATTTTCGCATATTGCCTGGGCGGAGTGTCTGCTGGTGTTTGTGTTCTGGGTATTTGTGTGGGTGAGTCTGCGCGTTATTAAGAAGCCCAGCATCTGGAATCATGTCGGAGTTGCTGTCTCGGCGATGATCTTATATATGATTCATCAGAGAACGATCGCGGTGGCGATCGCTACAGTGATGGTTATGGCATGGTGTTTTGTTATTGATCGGAGCAGAAGAAAAAATATTGTTATATTTGCAGTGACATTGGGAGTATTGATCGGATTGCACTGTTTTATCAAGGAGGATCTGATCAACGATTACTATTATAATAATGTGAAGATAGCTGTCAATAATATGGAGGGACAGGTTGGGAAACTAACTGCTATCTTTACGGGAGAAGGTTTTGTAAATTTAATTAAGAGTATCATGGGAAAATGGTTCTATTTATTTGTGGCTACTCTTATGATGTTTTGGTGGGGGGTTGAATTTTTGCTTAAAGAGGCAGGCGTTTGTCTCAAAAGCGGTTGGAATGGTGTCAGAAAGAAAAATACGGATGGACTTACCGGACAGTTATCTCTCTGGTATACTTGGTTACTGCTGGCGTTTTTGGGGAATTTTATGGTTGCCGCCATATACATGGGCGGCGGAGGAAGCAGGAATGATAATCTGATATACGGGCGATATACAGAGTATATGATCGGAGTCTATTTTATATGTGGAATTATCGCATTCCTGAAGGACGAGAAATGGCTGTTCAAAATGATGATTTATATACCGGTGACTATTGGCTGCGGGTGGTGGTGTCAAAAGATACTGAACGCTTTAAACGTAACGGCATATCAGGCTTATCATAGCATCTGTACGTCTCTTTTTTTAGAAAAAGGAGCTTCCGCAAAAGGCGCTGTTATGGGATATGCGGTTGGCGGCCTCACGGCAGCTATGCTTTTTATGCTGATTCTGAAGAGCAAGCCGTGGAAGAAGATGAACTGGTTCAAGAGCGGGATAGCGGTATGCGGTACAATCGTGATATACAGTGTGATTGCCTATTCCATGATATTTGGCGTAATGACGGATAAACAGTGTCTGCGTATTGCCAATATCAGAAATATAGTGAGTTGGATAGAGTGGTTGGATGAGGATGCAAATTACCCGGTCTATTACTGTCGGGATACAGAGTCCAGGTACTGGTCGGAAAGCTTTCAGTTTATACTGGATGAGAAGCCGCTTTCGGTGATTACATCTGATATGATTATGCCGGAGGAAGATGCGTTCTATATTGTAGGTGTGGATTTTCTTATGTCAGAAGAATTTGAACAGAGATACTATTGTGTCAAGAAGAGCAGCCAGTTTGCGGTGATTGTTCCCGCAGACCTGGAGTTGGTGGATAGAGCCAGAAAGTTGGCGGGAGGACAGCAATGAAACTAATCATTCAGATACCCTGTTATAATGAGGCGGAGACTCTGGAGATCACATTGAACGATCTGCCGAAGCATATTGACGGGATTGATGTCATTGAGTATCTGATTATTAATGACGGAAGTCAGGACAATACGGTTGAGGTTGCAAAAAAGTGGGGCGTTCATCATGTCGTGAATTTTAACTGCAATAAAGGACTGGCGAAAGGGTTTATAGCCGGATTGGACGCTTGTTGTAAACTGGGAGCTGATATTATCGTAAACACGGATGCGGACAATCAGTATTCGGGAACGGATATCGAGACGATTGTGCGGCCGATTTTGGAGGGAAGAGCGGACATCGTAATTGGAGAGCGTCCGATTGATGAGATCGAGCATTTTTCACCGCTGAAGAAAAAGCTTCAGCATTTGGGAAGCTGGGTGGTACAGAAGGCATCTCATACCAAGATTCCCGATGCCCCCAGCGGGTTCCGGGCATACAGCAGAGAAGCTGCCATGCGTATGAATGTAATAAACGAATACACCTATACATTGGAAACCATTGTGCAGGCAGGAAGGAATAGGATGGCAATCATGTCCGTACCTATTCGCACGAATCCGGAGCTTAGAAAGTCCAGATTGTTTAGCAGTATGTTCGGCTATGTGAAAAAGTCTATGGTAACGATCGTGCGGGCTTTTATGATGTATCGTCCCTTGAAATTTTTTATGACGATCGGTATGCTGTTTATGCTCGGAGGAACGGCTGTCGGCGCCAGATTTTTGTATTATTATTTTAACGGGGCCGGAGCCGGTCATATACAGTCTTTGATTTTGGCGAGTATGATGATCATTATTGGTGTGCAGACTGCAATAGTTGGTCTGCAGGGAGATATTATCGCGGCAAACCGTAAGCTATTGGAAGATATTCAATTCCGGACTAAGCAGATTGAAAACGCCTTGTTGGAAGGGGAGAAATATGAAGGCGGCGGAAAATAGCAGCAAGATTGTTTTTATCACAACTAAAAATATTGATTATATCCGCAATGTACAGGAAAGGAAGCTTTTGGAACAGCAGTACGATGAGGTATTGTGTATCGGAAGCAGCTCGTCCAACTATTTGAAAAGGGTTCTTTTTGTTTTTTGGAAGCTTCTTTTCACTTCGCTTAGATCATACAATACCGTTTTTATCGGTTTTGCACCACAACTGGTTCTGCCGTTTTGGAAGTGGAGGTTTGGTAAAAAACAGGTAATCATAGATTTTTTTATTTCGGTATATGATACCATGGTATGCGACCGCAAGAGAATATCCCCTAAAAGCATTGTCTCCGGGCTTGTGCATAAATTGGATGAGATCACCCTGAGATGGGCTGATGTGATAATCGGTGATACGAAGGCCCATGTCAAGTATTTTTCGGAAGAATTCCATATACCGGAGCATAAATTCCAAGTACTATATCTGGAGGCTGACAAAGATATTTATTATTCACATGCAGTGCCGAAACGGGAAGAGTGGCGGGATGCTTTTGTGGTATTGTATTTTGGAAGTGTACTTCCCTTGCAGGGGGTGCCGGTGGTCATAGAGGCAATTAATATTTTGAAGGATCAAAGCGATATTGCCTTTTGGGTCATTGGACCTACCGGAAAGCTGTCGGAGGAGATCTGTAATCCGCATGTAAGGCTTGACGCCTGGCTGTCACAGCAAGAGCTGTCCGATGCCATTGCAATGGCAGATTTATGTCTGGCAGGCCATTTTAATGCAAGCATTGATAAGGCTGACAGAACAATACCCGGGAAGGCATATATATATGAACAGATGAAAAAACCTATGATATTGGGAGATACTACGGCAAATCATGAACTGTTTAATGAAGATGCCGGACATTTTTTTGTGGAAAGGGGAAACGCAGTTAAACTGGCAGAGAAAATAATGCAGATTAAAGCGGTTGAGAGCGCGCATTTATAAGGAGTAAAAGATGGTTATTTCGCAAACACCTTTCCGCATGTCCTTTTTTGGCGGTGGAACAGATATGGAATCCTTTTTTCGCGAGCATGGAGGAAAGGTTCTTTCTACTACATTTGATAAATATTGTTATGTCAACGTAAGACATCTGCCTCGTTTTTTTGACTATTCTACTGAGCTTTCCTATTCTAAAATAGAACGTGTGACGGATGTGGAGGATATCTGCCATCCGGCTATCCGCAACGCTATGAAATTGCTGGACATGCATGAGATCAGACTGACTTATGAGGCTGATCTGCCGGCCAGAAGCGGACTCGGGACAAGCAGTTCTTTTGCGGTGGGTATGCTGAATGCGTTTTATGCGCTCAAAGGAAAGTATGCCGATAAGAAAAGGCTTGCCGATGAGGCAATTTACTTAGAGAGGCAGCTTTGCCAAGAGGCTGGAGGCTGGCAGGATCAGATTGCTGCGGCGTATGGCGGCTTTAACCGGATAGAGTTCCGGGAGGATGGTTATGAGGTGTTCCCGGTGATTTTTTCCCGAGAGCGAAAACAGGAATTAAATGAACATTTAATGATGTTTTTTACCGGTTTTACAAGGTTTTCCGCGGATATTCAAAAATCCACGCAGCTTTCTGCGAAGGACAAAACAGCACAGCTTTTGGAGATGCTGTCGCTGGTGACAGAGGCAGAGCGCATTTTAGTCAATGGAAAAAGTTCCCTGAATGAGTTCGGGAGATTATTAAATCACACATGGAATTTAAAGCGGCAGACCGGGGATAAGATATCTACGGAAGGGATCGATCTCATATATGAGAAAGCGCTGAAGGCGGGCGCGTTGGGCGGGAAGCTTTTGGGCGCCGGCGGAGGCGGCTTTTTTGTGTTTTATGTAGAGCCGGACAGACAGAAGCAGGTGCGGGAAGCTTTGGAGGGTATCCTTCATGTACCGTTCAGGTTTGAGGATGGCGGGACAAAGATCATTCATTATACGCCGGAGGAATACAGTCGGACGGAAGGAAGCGGCATATGAAAACAGTGATAATGGCAGGCGGCAAGGGAACAAGAATCAAATCGGTCAATTCGGATGTGCCCAAGCCGATGATACCAATCGCAGGAAAACCGATTCTGGAGTACACTGTGGAAATGCTGTCCAGACAGGGGTATACAGAGATCATTATGGTTGTGGGCCATCTCGGTCAAATAATTCAGGATTATTTTGGGGACGGTTCCGACCGGGGCGTAAGGATCTCATATATCGTGGAACAGGAGCCGCTTGGAACCGCGGGTTCGCTGTATTATTTGAAAGAAGAGATCGATTCGGATTTTCTGCTGATCAATGGAGATCTGATTTGCGATATTGATATTGACAAGTTCTATAAGAGACATCTGGAGAATCAGTGCGTTGCCACGATCTTGACACATCCGAATTCACATCCGTTTGACAGCGGCATTATCATTGCGGATGAGGACGGTAAAGTGACTGGGTGGCTGACGAAGGAAGAAGAGCGTCTCTGGTACCAAAATCGTGTCAATGCGGGATTGCATATCTTATCGCCGAAAATTTTTGACCGTATTGAGAAACTGCAAAAACTGGATTTGGACAGGGACATACTGAAAAAACTAATAGCGGAGAGTCAGCTTTATATTTACGACTCGCCGGAGTATGTGAAGGATATGGGAACACCGGAGCGGTATGAGGCGGTGCAACAGGATATATTGTCCGGAAGAGTGGAGCGTCGGAACCTTCTGAAAAAGCAGAGGGCAATTTTTTTAGACAGGGACGGCACCATCAATAAATATGTCGGATTTCTGAAGCATATTGATGATTTTGAGCTGGCCGAAGGGGCGGCAGAGGCTGTCAAAAGGATTAATGACAGCGGCTACCTGGCTATTGTTGTCACAAATCAGCCTGTGGTGGCCAGAGGAGAAGTAACAGAAGAGCAGCTGCGGGAGATTCACAATAAGATGGAGACGCTGCTCGGTCAGGACGGAGCCTATGTGGATGCTGTTTATTATTGTCCCCATCATCCGCACAGCGGCTATGCCGGGGAGGTCAGGGCCTTGAAGATTGACTGTGCCTGCAGGAAGCCCAAACCCGGTATGCTGTTTGACGCCGCGGAAAAGTACCATATTGATTTGGCGCATTCCTGGATGGTTGGGGACGGAGATAATGATATGCTGGCTGGAAAGGCGGCGGGTTGTATGGTTGCGGGAATTGGAGAGCAGATCACGCTTTCCGGGATCACACGCTATTCCGGCATCAGAGAGTGTGTGGATGCCATTTTGGCGTCTGCGGAGGTATAAAGATGAGTCCGTTAAAGCGCTTAGAGGAATTAGAGGCAGCATATCCCCGGCTTCGGGTATGCAGCGGGGATATTTTGGAGGCATATGAAATCATACGAAGAACATATGAATCAGGAGGAAAACTGATTCTGGCAGGAAATGGCGGCAGCTGTGCGGACGCTGATCATATTGTGGGAGAGCTGATGAAGGGATTTTGCCTGAGAAGACAGCTTCCGGATGCGTTTGTGGAGCAGATGAAAGCCGTTGACAGGGAAGCCGGGGAGTATCTGGGGGAGAGACTGCAGGGAGCTTTGCCGGCATTGGCACTGTATACGCAGCCGGCGCTTTCGACTGCATGGCTGAATGATGTGGACGGGGAGAGTATGCTGGCTCAGGCGCTCTTTGGATACGGTGTTGAGGGGGATTGTTTTCTTGCGATCAGTACCTCCGGCAATTCTGCCAATATCTGTTATGCGGCAGTGGTTGCCAAGGCAAAAGGGATGAAGGTCATAGCCCTCACCGGAAGGAATGGCGGGAGATTAAAAGCGATTGCGGACATCAGTATTGTTGTTCCCGAGGACGAGACGTTTCGGATACAGGAATGCCATCTTCCGGTTTATCATTGTCTGTGCCTGATGTTAGAGGAATATTTTTTTGGAGAGACAGATTCGTGACTGCGGTCAGATAGCGCAAGCGAAGAGGTGTAAGAGTGGAAAAAGCTTTGATAACGGTGATCATACCGGTCTATAATATTGAAGAGTATCTTGGGGTGTGTCTGGACAGTGTGTGTGGACAGACCTACAAAAATCTTGAAATATTGTTAATTGACGATGGGTCAACAGACGGGACGGGACAAATTTGCGACGAGTATGCAGTGCGTGATTCCCGTATCAATGTAATACACAAGAGTAATGAGGGTCAGTCTGTGGCTAGGAATCTCGGCTTGGATCATGCGCGGGGAGACTATATTGCCTTTATAGACGGAGACGACTGGGTGACAGAGGATTATCTGGACAGATTATTTGTATCGCTGCAGGAGAGCAATGCTGATATAGCTAATTGCAATTTTCTCCGAAAGAAAGCGGCCGGTGATAAGACAGGGCGGATTCGCTCCGGAAAAAGGAGAATTTTTAATGCAGAGCAGGCCATAGAAAATCTGTGTTATTTGAAAGAATTGAATTGTGCACCGTGTGCGAAGCTGTTTAAGAGCCGGATTTTGCGTGATATCAGATTTCCGGAAGGCTGTATTTATGAAGATTTGGCTATCATCTATAAAACATATGATGCTGCGGAAAGAATTGTATATTGCGATTTTGACGGATATTTTTACTTTCAGAGAAGCGGAAGTTCTCTGAAATCGACCTTCCATGAAAAAAAACTGTCCAGAATATTCTTTTCAAAAGAAATATTGAGTTTTATTCAAGAGAACTATCCGTCTATTGTTGGTTCGGCATACTGCAGATTGTTTTGGTCCGTCTCAGGAGCGTTGATGGATATTCCCTGGAACTATAAAAATAAGGAAGTCAGGCGTGAGATCCGGGAAAATATATATTTGTGCCGGGGATATGTTTTGTGGGACCGGAATTGTAAGAAAAGCATCAGATTTCTGGCCGTTCTCTCTTATATGGGAACAGGCTTATATAAAACGGCTTTGGATCTATACAAGTTTGTTATCAAATAACAGCCTTATGCGGGGAGGTGTATGTTTTGAAGGAAAGAGTGGTCTTTATTACACCCAGCGATCTTTTTGATCAGTATGGAAACGGGGGAAGCAAGGGATCAAAAAAAAATTATGATCTGCTGGTGGATAGATTTGGAAAAGAAAATGTTATTGTAATCCTTTTAAAGAGGCCGGATTATAAGCTGGACAAGACTTTAGGCAGGAATCTCAAATGTCTGAATCAACCCGTAAATAATCTGCAATCCCTGTTTGTGAGTTTGTGGGGATGCAAAAGGTATTTTCCATGGGACGAGAGAATGATATACCGAATCATACATGCTTCAGAGGCCAAGTATGTATTTTTTGACGGGACGACGATCGGAAAGCTTGTGAAGAAGACGGCGGCTTACAAGCAGATTGTTTTCTTTCATAATGTGGAAGTTGACTACTCCTGGAATAAAGTAAAAAATGAGAGCTTTGTATACCTTCCGGCCTATCTGGCGACGCGGCTGAACGAGAAAAGAGCTGTCAGAGCGGATATGATCGGATGTCTGAATGCCAGAGACGCGGGCATAATAGAAAAAAAGTATAAGCGTAGGCCCGACTATTATTTACCGGTTACGTTTAAAGATACATTTGACGATTCCAGAGCAAGGATAAATAAGCACGGGAGACTGCTCTTTTTGGGAAGCTTTTTCGGGCCGAACCAAAGCGGTATCGAATGGTTTATTGAGAATGTCATGACAAAAATGCCGGATATTGAGCTGGATATTGTTGGAAAAGGATTTGAAGTCAAAAAAACGGAATATGAAAGATATGCAAATATTCATGTAATCGGTACGGTTGAGGATCCATCGGAATACTATTATAGTCACGATATTGTAGTAATGCCCATCTTCTATGGAGCAGGCATGAAAGTGAAGACAGCGGAGGCTATGATGTACGGACGGACTATTCTTGCCAGTGACGAGGCTCTTGAGGGCTATGAGGCGGATGGCACAAAAGGAATCTTTCGCTGTAACACCGCTTCAGAATATATTGAGACGATTCGTTCCGTACTGAGTGAAGAAAGGTCCCCGTGGCAAAAGGATGTCAGAAAATTGTTCCTGGATAAATATGAAACGTCAGTATTGCACAGCATTATGGATGAAATGTTCTCTAAGCTTGAACATAAGACATTAGGAAGACTGGGTGAATAGACGATGGAAAAAATCAAAAAAATTTGGGCAGATCATAAACTTTTTTTATGCATTAATTTTGTTTGTATTTTATTTTTGAGTATTTATTACGGATGCCACATTACGGAGATCAATACCGTGTGGGAACTGGCTGACGAGTTTGGTTTTCTGGCCAATGCGGAATATCTGGCGGGTCACAATTGGCCGCATATGATCACGTCATATTACGGGTATGGCTATTCTTTGGCGCTGATCCCTTTGTTCTATTTGTGTAAAACCAGCGTACAACTGCTTCAGGGCGTTGTCATAGTCAATATCATATGCATTTTGCTGATTTATGTGATTAGTCTCACGCTGATGTGCAAATTATGTGACTTTATACATAAAAATGTACTGGCTCTGATCGCCGCCCTTCTCTGTTTGTATCCTTATCTGGCGGCCAATACTCTGAAGGTAACCTGTGAGTGTTTTTTGACGATGCTGACATGGCTGGTATGGCTGCTGCTGTATCAGGCTCTTGAGACAAAAAAGAAGAGGTATTTCATTTTATTGGGTATTGCGGTGCCGTATGCATTTTTCACCCACACCAGAGGGCTTGTATTAACGATTACCGTCTTCTTGATCTTTCTGATATTATGTATCAGAAAGCACATGAAATTAAACAGTTTTCTTATATTTGGCGCCGTCTTAATCCTATCCTACGGAGCCGGATTTTTGCTGAAAAATGATATAGTGGCACATGTGTATACTCCGGATATAAGCATCGACACGGATGGAACGGGAGCTGTTGTAAATCTCATTAATCTGGAATGGATACTGACGAGAGTCGAGTGGTTTTTTGCTGATTTTAAGTTTTATGTTTATGCTTTTTTATGCAAAAATGTATATTTATTTGTGGCAAGCCTGGGTTTGTGCCATTTAGGAATTTTCGCGGGGATCAGAAATCTTTGGTACGCGCATAAAGAAAAGCAGAGCTTTTCTGCTTCGGATTGGGTGAAATTCAGCATTGTCTTATCCTTTATCCTTATGATTGGGATGATATTAGCGGCCGGAGCCGGAATCCTGGAGAATGTTGCTTACTTTTATTATGGCAGGTACTTTGAGTATTTGGTATGTCCTCTCATTTTTCTTGGTATTGCGCATTGTGTCGCGGAGGGATTGGAGGAAAAGCAATTTTTCAAGTGGTTTGTTTTTTGGGGAGTCTGTGCGTTAGGCGGTATGCAGCTTTCCAATTATTTAAAAAGTCAGGTTATGAGTATTGATACGAACAGAATTGCAGCGTTTTCTTTTGTTACAAAGGAAGTGAACCAATATCCCGAGGTTTTGGAATACTTGATTTTATACGGCAGTCTGGGAATATTTCTTATCTTTTTGCTCTGCCGGAAAAAAGAAACCAGGAAGTTCATACTAGTTCCGCTTATCATACTATTTTTAGTAAATGATTCGGCCACCATACAACAGATTACTTATATCAATGAAAGGGATAGCGGCGATAATTATATTGCAGATTATCTGATTGAGAATGTCAGTGATGACGACGTTTTCTTTGTGAATACAAAATATCTTTATGACAGATTCTATATGAGGATGCAGGTGCTGCTGGGCGATAAGAGACTGCGGGTGGTTGAAGTGGAGGATGTGGAAACGATACCCGCAGGAGCATATTTTGTAGCATATAATAATGATAGTACCGAGGCGCAGCTTGCCCCCGTAGCTGAGACCGTGATGCCGGGCAGAGCGTTTAAATTATACCAGAAACAATAAAACACGGAGGTATAAAAATGAAGGAGACAGACAGGATAACGGTGATCATTCCTGCATATAATGCGGAACAGTATATTCGTAAATGCGTTGATTCAATCTTAGGACAGACCTGGGAAAATCTGAGGCTGATCCTGGTAGACGACGGGAGTACGGATAAAACTTCACAGATCGCGGATGAGTATGCTGTCAGGGACAGCCGTGTGTCGGTAATTCACAAATTGAATGAGGGAGCGGAGCTGGCCAGAAAAGCGGCATTGGATGTGATTGATTCTCAAGGGTTTATCATGTTTGTTGATGCGGACGACTATTTGCTGAAAAGAGATTTGCTGCAACAGCTTGTCGAGACCAGTATTGCCGAGTCGGCGGATATTGTGTGCTTTGATTTTTTGCATAAGGGAAAACGGGGATTGAATATTGTCAAGGCAGAAACCCTGGATGTGCAGGAGGCGCTGGGCAATATGCTGCTGAGACATAAAATAGACGGTAATTTGGTCTGCAAATTGTACCGGGCGAGTATCGTTAAGGCGCAAAATGTTCATTTTGTAAATAAAAGAAATTGTGATTTTGTAATAGTGGGCACAATGCTTACCAATGCCGGGAAGATTTATTTACTGCCTGTTTGCGGATATTATTATCGCTATGTGGAAAACAGCCAATCGAGAAACCAGTGCCTGCATGACAGAGAGGAGCAATATGAGCAGGAGGCATATCGTTTTTATGAAAAGACAGCGCTGGCTTATCCGAAGCTGAAGCCATACGCTGAGGCTCATTGGTTTAGTGTGCTGATTTATGTCTGCATAAAGATGGAAAAGGACAGCTCTGTGCGAAGGAGCACGGCTCGGTTCCTGAATTACAAAAAACATTTTCGTAAACAATGGGCACAGGTTATTGTAAACCCGCATGTAACGGCAAGAGATAAAATACAATACTGGCTGTGCTTTTTGAATTTATTCCGGAGCTTGTTCAGGTTGAAGATCATATGCGGCAGGGCAGTTGAGGGGAGGACCGGACAGAGACGAGTTTGAACAGACAAAGCAGTTTCCGATATGAATATGTGGATATATTAAAATTAGTTTGTGCTTTTTTGGTTATATGCATTCATAATCCGTACAAGAATGCATTTTGGTTTTGGGTGGAACCGTGGACAAGGATTGCAGTGCCCCTGTTTTTTATGATTTCGGGTTATTTTTATATAAATGAGCATCAATTAACAGGGGGGGGGGCAAATTGTCAAAATATTTAAGCTTTGCATTCTCTGGTACACGATATATTGGATTATGGAGTTTGGTGTGAAGCTGCATCCTGTGTCTATGCAGGGATGGACAGAATATACCAGAGAAAACTTTTTTGCGGAATTTATGAAATTTTTGCTGGCCAACAAACCGATGTTAAATCTGGGCGGAGCTTTATGGTATTTATTTGCGTTGGGATATGTGTACCTGATCTATGGATTTGCTGCAAAGACGCGTAAAATATCTTATTTGATAAGAGCAGGAGCCCTGCTTATGATTCTGCAATATGTTTTCGGAATGTATTCTTTTGTTTTTGGAATGCCCACCGCTGCCATCAGGACAAGAAACTTTTTGATGACAGGTCTTCCGTTTTTCGGACTGGGAATATGGCTGAGACAGACTTTGAAAAGCAAACCCCAAATACTGAAGCACAGTGGTTTTATCAAAGTGATGTTGATTTGTTCTTTATTTTTGAGTGTGGTAGAAAAATATATTCTTGTCAAGTATATAGGTTTAGAAATCAGTTCGGATATCTACCTGTCTACCTTGTTTCTCGCAGCGGTGCTTTTTGTTTATGCGCTTGCGAAGGAGGAGACAAGGCTGAGGCCGTCTCCGGTCACGAATCTGGCTGCGGCAGGGCGAAAATACAGCACGGGAGTTTATCTGGTCCACACCATTGTTCTTTGCAGTATCGATCAGCTATTATATCGGCTGGGAGTGCCGCCGGGAAATATGATCTACAAATTGTTTCCGGTAGTGATTTTTTTAGTGTCACTGTTCTGTGTAATGATTGGTACACACCTGGTAAAAAAAATACCCGGATATACTTCATATTGACATGCATTCGCTGATTGAAATATACTTTATGATGATATGTGCAATCAAAGCAACCGATTAAGAAGTGCAGATTATGCGGTGGAGAGGAACGCTTTTGGATAAGACTATTTTTTTCCTTATATTAAATTATAATACATTTCAGGAGACAGAAAACTGTATTCGTACCATCAGGGAAATGGATGAGGTTCCCTATAAAAAGCATATTGTTGTTGTGGATAATGCTTCGACAAAGGAGCTTGATAAAAAGGCCGAATTGTTAAATGCCGAGGATGTAACCTTATTATGCCTGGATCAAAATATGGGTTTTTCTCATGGCAATAATGTCGGATACAAATATATTCGCCAATTAAGAGAGCAGGGGGGGGTGATAATTGTGTGCAATAGCGATATTGAATTTCGTGACAAGCGCTTTTTGACAAAGGTCCTGGATGCGTATGAAAAGACAGGCTTTGACATTCTCGGGCCGGATGTGTGGTGTGAAGCTCAGAGAGAAAAGAGCTGGAAGGGCCATCAGTCTCCTGCATTTCCCTGGGAGGGCAGAAAAAATTATGTTAAGTATCAGATTCGCAGTAACCAACACGAAAGAAACCGGCTTTTGAATACGGAGTCCGGAGGATTTCAAATAATCTGCACACTTTTTGACCGACTGATCAGCCTTAAACATATGATATTGACGAGGGTGGTATATAAAAAATGGAGACTGCAATATCATGAGGATGTTGTTGTCCACGGTTCCTGTTTTGTGGTGTCAGACAATTTTGTCAAACAGGAGGAAAAGCTGTTTTCCCCTGAGACACAATTCTATTTCGAGGAACTGCTGTTATATTTGCGTATAAAGGATAACGGATATAAGTCCGTATATGATCCCGGGATACAGGTGTGGCATATGCAGGGGCAGGCTACCGGCAGGGTAGCGGATAACGAGCGGGCGCGAAGGTTATTTGCTGTTAATCACCTGATTAAAAGCGGGAAAATTTATTTAAATGAATTGGACCGGAGAGAAACGGGAGGTTCGGAGGATGGAATCGGGTAAAAAGTATGCAATGAGAACTACAATTTCACATATTGTCCTACAGGTGGTCCTGGCTCTTTCCGGACTTATCGTTCCGAAACTGATCTTATCCATATATGGTTCCACGATGAACGGACTGATCAATTCCATTACACAGTTTTTAACATATGTGGCGCTGGTGGAAGCAGGGATAGGAAATGCGGCAATTGTAGCTTTATATCAGCCGCTCGCCACGTCGGATCATGAAAATGTCAATAAGATTTTAGCATATGCTAAAAAGAAATATTTGCGGGCGGGATTTTTGTATCTGACGCTCGCATTGTTATATTCGTTTGCTTATGCTTTTTGGGTGCGCGGCGAAGTGGATATTACGCTGGCCTTTGAGATGGTTCTGTTGATTGCTTTTTCGTATGCGATAGATTATCTGCTTATCGGAAAGTATAAGGTTCTGTTAGTCGCCGATCAAAAATACTACATTGTCAATTTTTTTAAAGGGTTTTCCACATTATTTACGATGCTTGCCTCTATTATAATACTTTTGCAGGGGCAGTCTGTTTTATTGGTGAAAGTATTGGCGGTAGTCATTCGGATTGCAGAGGCCTGGGGAATCGCTTATTATGTCAGGAAAAAGTATGATTGGGTACACTTTGAGAAGGACTCCGGCGAGATCCATCTCGGGCAGCAGAAAAATGCTTTGGTTCATCAGATCGCGTCGGTGGTGATCTATAATACGGATCTGGTGGTTCTGACTTTATGTCTTACAGGAGATTCATTAAAGGAGATCAGTGTATATACGGTTTATGCAATGACATTTGGTGTAATAAATAATGTCATGGTGGCGTTTACCAATGGCGTTTCCGCAATGATGGGGAGACTGAATGCTCAGGGACAGATAAATAGACTGAATCAGTTTTTCGGTAAATTCGAGGCGGCCTATATGGCGGGTATGTTTTTACTCTATACCTGTTATGCGGTGCTGGCGGTTCCGTTTACCGCATGTTATACAAAAGGTGTGACGGATGTGAATTACATCCGTTATATAGTTGCGCTGCTTTTTGCTTTCAACGGAATCACTTGCCAGATGCATGATCCTGCCGGTACATTGATTCTGGCGGCCGGCCGGTTTAAAGAGACCCAGAAGTATGTGATAATAGAGGCAATTGCCAATATTGTAATATCGCTCGCACTGGTTTTCCGATATGGTATTGTAGGGGTTCTGATCGGGACACTGATCGGGCATATTATATCGGCATTTGGCTTGATCGGATATGCCAATAGAAGCATTTTAAAACGCAGGCATAACAAAACAATCGAACGTATCTTAAGAAACGGAATCCTGATGATACTGGTTATTTATATAGAGCTGCCGTTCATTCGTAATGCAAATGATTGGCTGACCTGGGTGTTGACCGCGGCAGGCTGTTTTGCGGTTAATTGCGTTTGCTTTGGGGCATTCAATCTGTTGTTTGAATTTAAGCAGATAGGGCTTGGATTTAGAAATAAGGATGCGGGTAAGAATAAGAAATAAACGTGTTTTTGATATAGGGAGGGCGCTATGCAATTAAGAATCTCTAATATAGCAAAAATTAAAGAGACAACAATCGACATTGACGGAATAACTGTTATCGCCGGGGAGAATAATGCCGGAAAAAGTACTATAGGGAAATTGTTGTTTGCTGTCTTTAATTCCATGAATAATATGGACGAGAAGATCAGAGAGGAGAAGCGGAACAAAATCTATCGGACTGTTATACAGGTGCTGCAGAGCTATCATGGAAAGAGACCGGATAATTATGCGGCATGGGTGCGCCGACGCAATCTCTTTGCAAAAAATATAGCAGACAATGTTATGAAATATATCAGCGGAGATATCAAACAAAGCCGGGATGATATGGATGAGGTTTTACAGCGGGGTGTCAAGACAGCTTCCATTTTAGAGAACCAGGAAGATTTAGAAGTATTTTTGAAGGAGTGTGTCAATAATCTGGATCCGATTCTTAACGTCTCAGATGACAGAATCATGGCAGAAGTTATTACGAGGTGGTTCAGCAGAGTGTTTGACAATCAGGTTTCTCCGCTGTGGGATGAGGAAGCAGAGTCCAAAATCGAATTGACGATCCGGGGAGAAAAGTTAACTTGTCTCTTCAGAGAAAATACATGCATAAAGTGGGAGTCAGATATCCATATTTTACATGGAGCTTTTTATATAGATAATCCGTTTGTCATTGATAAGATATCAGATCCTTATGGAGACTTAAAAATCACGGAGAACCATCTGGTGAAATTTTTACAAAAAGAAGAGGAGGACCTTTTTGAGGGCATTTTTGACGCTGTGATAGCGAAAGACAAAATGGATGATATCAATGCGATAATAGGGAAGGTTATTACAGGCGATATTACGATTAATCAGGAAGGGGAGTATTGCTTTAAAGCCGGCAAAGATACCCGACCTCTTTATGTTCAGAATATGTCTACAGGATTGAAAGCGTTTGCACTGTTGAAAATGCTTCTTGAGAACGGAAGCATAAAGGAAAAGGATGTTTTGATTCTAGATGAGCCGGAGATACACCTGCATCCGGAATGGCAGCTGCTTTATGCGCAATTGATTGTATTACTGCAAAGGGAGTTTGACCTGTCTTTGATTATTACTACGCATAGTCCCTATTTTCTGGACGCGATAGATGTCTATTCCAGGAAATACAATACTTCGCAGGCGGCTCATTATTATCTGGCAGAAAATGACGGCGTATTTTCCCGACTGCATGATGTGACGAATCATATTGACGCTATATATAAGAAGCTGTCAGAGCCGATGCAGATGCTGGAAAATTTGAGATACAGTATAGATTAGGGTAAGGGACGTAAAGATGCACATTATTGATGAGGTTCAAAGTACACTGGAAGAGGCGTCTTATGATGTTGATAACGGAACCTACATGGTTCATAGTAAATTAACGGTTTGTCCGTTCGACAAAGTGAAGGAATGGTATGTCCGTGAAAAGATACCGTATGCCAATCCTAATCCGAAGTCGAATGACGCGTTGTATTTTGGCGGGAGAGAAAGCTATTTTATCGAATTTAAAAACGGCAAAATTACCAATGCAATCAATTATGAAATTAATAAGAAAATATATGACAGTTTATTTATTCTGTTTGACCTCGAGTATGTAGATCGGTATGGGAATCCGGTCAATTCCATATCTTATACCCGACGAAACATGAATTATGTACTGGTGTATAATGAGGAGAATTATATACAGGCGGGACAGACAGCGCAGACAAAGGACGGGATAAAGAGGCAACAGGCAGTGTCTGAGTCAGGCCATAGAACTGCTTTGTATAAAACAGTCAGAAAATTGGCAAAGGAAGACTTTGTTTTATTTGGATTGGATCAGTTCAGAAACTATCTTTTCAGAAATGTATTTACTTATACGCAAAAAGAGTTTGAACAGAACATCGCAAAAATTTTTACATAATATAGGGCGATAATCGAAACTACCGCCAGTCCGCAAAATGCCGGTGTATTCCTGCAGGGTCCAACAGCAACGGAGGATTTAGGGGCTTGCGCACTTCCGCTAATCATTATAGAATGATAAATGAAGAGATAAGTACGAAGGAAAGGATGCGTGGCTGATTTGGAGCAGAGACATTATACCACCGGGGAGTTATTCAGAAGATTTGCTCCTTATTACAGGAAGTACAGAGGAGCTTTATGTCTGGATTTGTTCTGTGCGGCGCTGACCACCATATGCGAGCTGGTGCTGCCTTTAATTATGCGTTTTATCACCAATGAGGGGATGCGGGATCTGGCGTCTCTTTCCGTGCGCACGGTAGGGGGGCTGGGGCTTTTATATCTGGCGCTGCGCATTGTGGATGCCTTTGCCGCCTATTATATGGCGGACATGGGACATGTGATGGGGGCGAAGATCGAGACGGACATGAGGCGGGACGCTTATCGTCATCTGCAGAGACTCTCCGATACTTATTACAATAATACCAAGGTGGGACAGATCATGGGGCGCATCACTAACGATCTGTTCGACGTGACGGAGTTTGCACATCATTGTCCCGAGGAATTTTTTATCGGTTTTGTGAAAATACTCATTTCTTTTCTGATTCTGGCAGGGATCAATCTGCCGTTGACTCTGATTGTGTTCGCCTGTGTGCCGGTGATGATTGCGGTGTGTATGCCGCTTAATTTTCGGATGCGCGGAGTCTTCCGTAGCCAGAGGGGGCAGATCGGAGAGCTGAACGCCCGCATTGAGGACAGCCTTCTGGGCCACAAGGTGGTGAAGGCCTTTACGAATGAGGAGATCGAGAATCACAAATTTGAGCGGGATAACAGTACTTTCTATGACATCAAAAAGCTTTCCTACCGTTATATGGGGCTGTTCCAGACCACTGTGCGTCTGTTCGACGGGCTGATGTATCTGACTGTGGTGGTGGCGGGTGGCATTTTTATGGTAAACGGGCTGGTAGAGCCGGGAGATCTGGTGGCATATATGCTGTATGTGACTACCATGATTGCCACCATCAGGCGGATCATAGAGTTTGCGGAGCAGTTTCAGCGGGGAATGACGGGGATTGAGCGTTTCCTGCAGATTATCGACGCGGATATCGAGATCTTTGATGAGCCGGGCGCTGTGGAATTAAAGCATCCCCGGGGAAATATCGCGTTTGAGCGGGTGAGCTTCGAGTATCCCGATGATCATAACCGGGTGTTCAGAGATTTGAATCTGTGCATCCGTGCGGGAGAAAAGGTCGCCATTGTGGGACCTTCCGGCGGAGGGAAGACCACACTGTGCAATCTGATTCCCAGATTTTATGACGTGTCTGAGGGCCGTATTACGCTGGATGGCAAGGACATCAAGCATTTTACACTGAAGAGCCTCAGAAGCAGCATCGGCATCGTACAGCAGGATGTATATCTGTTTTCCGGCACGATCTATGAAAATATTGTCTATGGCAGGCCGGACGCATCCCGGGAGGATGTGGTGGAGGCCGCAAAACGGGCGGGGGCTCATGAGTTTATTCTGGGGCTGAAAGACGGATATGAGACCTATGTGGGAGAGCGCGGGGTAAAGCTTTCCGGGGGACAGAAGCAGCGCATCAGCATTGCCAGAGTCTTTTTGAAAAACCCTCCCATCATTATCCTGGACGAGGCCACCTCAGCGCTGGACAATGAGAGTGAGTTTGCGGTGGCGCAGTCTCTTGCCAAGCTCTCGGAGGGCCGTACTACGCTGACCATTGCCCACAGGCTTTCCAGCATCCGCAATTCAGACCGGATTCTGGTGCTGACGGAGGATGGTATCGTGGAGGAGGGGAAGCATCAGGAGCTGCTCAACAAAAAGGGTATTTATTATCATTTCTATGAGACGGCAAACGCTTTGAAATAAATAGACGAAAAGGAGGGGTTTTGCATGAAACTGACGTTTATTGGGGCTGCGCATGAGGTGACCGGGAGCTGCCATTATATGGAGGCGGGCGGCAAACATATGCTGGTAGACTGCGGCATGGAGCAAGGGGTGAATGTGTTTGAGAACGCACCGCTTCCTGTGGATGAGGCCATGATTGACTATGTGTTCCTCACGCATGCCCATGTGGATCATTCCGGTCTGCTGCCGCTTCTTTATTCCAGAGGCTTCCGAGGGCAGGTTTACATGACGGATGCATCGGCGGATCTGTGCAGCATTATGCTTCGTGATTGTGCACACATTCAGATGATGGAGGCAGAGTGGCGAAACCGCAAGGCCAAGCGAAGCGAGAGCGTGCCTAAACATGATGCGCTGTACACGATGGAGGATGCCGAGGGCGTGATCAAGCGCATCATTCCCTGCCATTACAATCGGGAGGTGCAGGTCTGTGACAATGTGAAGATCCGTTTCACGGATATCGGACATCTGCTCGGAAGCTCCAGTATAGAGGTGTGGCTGACGGAGGACGGCCGCACAAAGAAGATCGTATTTTCAGGAGATATCGGAAATAAATATCAGCCTCTTTTGAAGGATCCGATCCCCACGGCCCAGGCGGATTATGTGGTGATGGAGTCCACTTATGGAGACAGGCTGCATTCCGCGGAGAAGGTGGATTATGTGAAGGAGCTGGCCGCCATTCTGCAGGAGACCTTCGACCGGGGCGGCAATGTGGTGATTCCCTCCTTTGCCGTGGGCAGGACGCAGGAGATGCTTTATTTTCTGAGGCAGGTCAAGGTGGGCCGTATGGTGAAGGGGCATGAGAACTTTCCGGTGTATGTGGACAGTCCCATGGCGGTGGAGGCCACGGAGGTCTTTCACGAGAACCGTATGGACTGCTTTGACGGGGAGGCTCTGGCGCTGGTACGGGAGGGCATCAATCCCATCTCCTTTGCAGGGCTGAAGCTGTCCATCACCAGCGAGGAATCCAAGGAGATCAATTTTATCGACACGCCAAAGGTGATCATCTCTGCCTCCGGCATGTGTGAGGCGGGCCGTATCAGGCATCATCTGAAGCATAATCTGTGGCGTGAGGAATGTACGATCCTGTTTGTGGGTTATCAGGCTGTGGGTACATTGGGCAGGAGTATCGTGGAGGGCGCAAAAGAGGTAAAGCTCTTTGGAGAGTCCATTCAGGTACGGGCACATATCAAAAAGCTGGTGGGCATGAGCGGTCATGCGGACAAAAACGGTCTGCTTGAGTGGATCGACGCTTTTGAAGAGAAGCCAAAGAAGGTTTTTGTGGTACACGGGGAGGACGGCGTATGCATGTCCTTTGCGGAATGCTTAAAGATCGAGCACGGGCAGAGAGCGTATGCGCCCTACAGCGGCACAGAGTTTGATCTGCTGGGCAATCAGTTTCTGTACGAGGCGGAGCCTGTGCATGTCAAGAAGAAAACAAAGCCTGCAAGCGGCGTCTATGCGAGACTGCTGGCTGCGGGTCAGCGTCTGCTGGCGCTGATTACCAAAAACGACGGTATGCCTAACAAGGACATGGCGAAGTTTGCGGATCAGATCAATTCCCTCTGTGACAAATGGGAATAAAGGAATAGGAGAATAATGAGCTACGCGGATACTTTATTTATCAATATGTGCAGGGATATTCTGGAAAACGGAACCAGCACTGAGGGGGAGAAAGTGAGGCCCCACTGGCCGGACGGGACGCCCGCCTATACGATCAAGCGTTTCGGTGTGGTGAACCGGTATGATCTGCGGAAGGAGTTCCCGATCATGACGCTGCGCCGTACGGCGCTGAAATCAGCTACGGACGAGATTTTGTGGATATGGCAGAAAAAGTCCAACAATATCCATGATCTGCACAGTCATATCTGGGATGAGTGGGCGGACGAGGACGGAAGCATCGGCAAAGCCTACGGTTATCAGCTTGGGGTGAGACATCAGTACCGGGAGGGCATGATGGATCAGGTTGACCGGGTGATCTATGACCTGAAGAACAATCCCTTCAGCCGCCGGATCATGACGAATATCTATGTGCATCAGGATCTGCATGAGATGAATCTCTATCCGTGCGCTTACAGCATGACCTTCAATGTGACTCAGAGGCCGGGAGAGGAGAGGCTTACTCTCAATGCGATCCTGAATCAGCGCTCTCAGGACGTGCTGGCTGCGAACAACTGGAACGTAGTGCAGTACGCCGTGCTGATCCATATGCTGGCGCAGGTCTGTGACATGTATGTGGGAGAGTTTGTCCATGTGATCGCGGACGCTCATATCTATGACAGGCATGTGCCCATCATTCGGGAGCTGATAGACAGGGAGCCCAGGCCGGCACCTGCGTTCTGGCTGAATCCTGATGTCCGGGATTTTTATGAATTTACCAGAAATGATGTGAGGGTGGACCACTATGAGACGGGGGAGCAGATCACGGACATTCCCATCGCTATCTGATCAAAGACAAAATCAGGTTTACAGGAGGTATACAGAATGAACATTATCACAGCGGTGGACCGCAATTGGGCTATCGGCAGCAAAAATGATCTGTTGATCCGCATTCCCAACGACCACAAACATTTCAGGGAGGAGACCACAGGCAAAGTGGTGGTGCTGGGGAGAAAGACGCTGGAGACCTTTCCCCAGGGGCTGCCCTTAAAGAACCGCACCAATATCATCCTCTCTACCAATCCGCAGTATCAAGTGAAAGATGCCATAGTGGTACATTCCGTAGAAGAGCTTATGGAAGAGCTGAAAGCATATCGGGACGAGGATATCTATGTCATCGGAGGCGAGAGTGTCTACAGGCAGCTCCTGCCCTACTGCAGTGTGGCGCATATCACCAAAATAGACCATGCCTATGAGGCTGACGCCTATTTTCCGGATCTGGATGCGGACGGAGAATGGGAGATCACGGCGGACAGTGAGGAGCAGACCTATTTTGATATTCCTTATCAATTCGTAAAATATGAGAGGAAATCCTAGCGGGAGAGCAGCGGGGGACCGGGAGGAAGCTTGGAATGATATTCTATGGAGTCGGGAAGCACCGGGGGCGGGTGTCGCTGGCAGGACTTTTGATATGCGGTATGCTGGCGGGCTGCGGTGAGCGGGATAGAGATATGGAGGAGCTTGTCTCCAAAGAGCCTGTTGTAAGCGCGTCTGTCTCAGAGGAGTCCGTTTCAAGCGAGTTTGACTTTGAGGAGCTGCAGCAGGAGCTGCTGGCGTGGTATGAGACGCTTACGGAGGAGGATTTTGCTGCCGCAAAAACCGTAGAGGAACTGACGACGGACGATTTCCTGATAAGGCAGCTTGTCCTTTTGGGAGATTTGCCCGAGGCACGGGTGAAGATTTACGGCGAGTTGAGCGATGGGTGTCTGCTGATCTTGGAGCATCAGGGGCAGCGGCATGCCTTTGTCAAAGACTTTCTCACGCCCCGGGCAGTACTGCCGGAATTCTGTGTATATGATTATGACGGCGACCGGACTGTGGAGGTCGGTATGATCTGTTATGTGTTCTCCGGAACGGGAGTTGCGATCAGGGATTTCTCTGTCTTTGACTCTGTGGAGGAGGATTTTGACACACTTTATACCATGCCTGAGGAAGAAGAGCTCCGGGCCTGCGATCAGGTCTGGTGGAGTTATGAGGAGCATGTTCTGAGGATCGGGGTAGCTGATGAATATGAGGAACATTCACTCAAGGATACGCCCTTTGCCGGGATGGGCATCAAGGGGCTGGCACTGGGAAACATAACGGAGTTTTCTTTTGGAGAGTCCGGGGAGGTGTATTGTGATGTGAGGCTGGCGTTAGCTCTGGAGGAGCAGGTGACGCCGTTTCTGCTGGAAGAGATGGGGACATTGTATGACGGCGCAGTTTTGTGGAATATCAATAATGTCTGTTTTCAGGTGCATTACGATGGTGCCGGTGTATTCCGGACGGACGGAATTTCTCTGAGATAATGAGAGATATTGACTTTTTTTGCCAAAAGTATGATAATAAGAAAAATATTTTTATGATAAGTATTTCAGAAAGAAGGAAAAGCCGATGGAAAAAAAGAATATTGACTGGAGTAATCTTGGATTTGGTTACATTCAGACTGACAAGAGATATGTGTCTAATTTTAAGGATGGAGCGTGGGATGCGGGCGCGCTCAGCGATGACGCCAATGTGGTGCTCAACGAGTGTGCGGGTGTGCTGCAGTATGCGCAGACAGTCTTTGAGGGCCTGAAGGCATATACCACTGAGGACGGACATATTGTGACCTTCCGTCCTGATCTGAATGCAGCCAGAATGGCCGATTCTGCGGCCAGATTAGAGATGCCTGTGTTTCCCGAGGAGCGTTTTGTGGATGCGGTGACCCAAGTGGTGGCGGCAAATGCGGCGTATGTGCCTCCCTATGGCAGCGGCGCCACTCTGTATGTGCGGCCCTATCTGTTTGGCACGAATCCCGTCATCGGCGTGAAGCCTGCGGACGAGTTCCAGTTCCGCATATTCTGTACGCCGGTGGGACCTTATTTTAAGGGCGGAGTCAAGCCCCTGACTATCTGCGTCAGCGACTTTGACCGTGCGGCGCCCCATGGTACTGGTCATATCAAGGCCGGACTGAACTATGCCATGAGCCTTCATGCCATTGTGTCGGCACATAAGGCCGGATTTGATGAAAATATGTATCTCGATCCCGGCACGCGCAGTAAAGTGGAGGAGACCGGCGGAGCCAATTTCCTTTTTGTGACCGGGGACGGCAAGGTGGTAACGCCCAAATCCGACAGTATTCTTCCCTCCATCACGCGCCGTTCTCTTGTATATGTGGCCAAGGAGTATCTTGGACTCGAGGTGGAGGAGAGAGAAGTGCTCCTGGAGGAAGTGAAGGATTTTGCCGAGTGCGGACTCTGCGGAACCGCGGCTGTCATCTCTCCCGTGGGCAGAATCGTGGATCACGGCAGAGAGATTTGCCTGCCCAGCGGCATGACTGCCATGGGTCCTGTGACACAGAAACTCTATGACACGCTGACCGGTATCCAGATGGGCCGCATTGAGGCGCCCAAGGGATGGATCCATGTGATAGTATAAGATTGACATGCATAAGAGCCTGCGTATCTCCGGTGCCAGATCAACGGAGATACGCGGGCCCTTTCCAATTTATGGAAGCAAATGAGTCGTATTATGTCGAAAAATGGAAAATTTGCTGAAAATTATACCATTTAATATAAGTAAGCAAAAAATATAAATTTTTTTAAGAAAATGTGTTGACAAATGTCGGGAAAGCTGTTATAGTAACATTAACAACAAACAAGAGATAAAAAACTAAAAAATCTAAAGAAAAGGAGGTACGGTCCACCTAACACGATAATTTAAAATTAGAATATCTTCCATTGAAGTACCAAGGAGTTGAGTTACAAGGGCATTTCCCCTGAAGAAAGATTCACATAGATTAATCGAGTACACAGAAGAAAAAGTAGCGCATTACCAATGAATACTTAACCATTTGGGACGTTACAGTATCCGATACGAATGAAGAGTGGAAAGAGTACAATGGAGAAAATGGAAGGTACAAAAAACTGAATAAGGTTCCAAGATCTAAAAGAGCACTAAAAAAGTAGATAAAATGATATTGTTAAGACAAAAGATAATAAAGAAAGAGAGGTAGCATTCCATTGGATAGCATAGTCTGAGAGAGCGTATTGACGGTGAAGTCGATACGCTCTCTTGCATTGTGTATCCGAATGTTCCGGGGGACATTTTTTAAATTTTCATAAAGAAAGATTTAGCAGTAGAAAAATGTCGAAAAGTAATGTATGATGGAAAGCGGATAGCATAGATAGCATTGAAGGAGCGGCAGTATGGAGCAGAATACACAATTACAGCAGGAGAAGCGGGAAACGAGAAGAAAGCGCCGCATACGAAATCAGATTCTGGCCTATGCTGCGGTGGCTGCGTTTGTTATAGCGTTCGCAGCGGGAATTGTTTTTGGCGTACATTATCTGACAAAGGAGAGCCGCAGGCAGGAACAGCAAAAGCAGGATCAGGTAGACCAGGTTCTGGGGGAAGAGGAAAGTATTGAAGAGTCAGCGAAAGAGTCTGAGACGGTACCTGAGGTCGTTGAACTGACGCCCGAGCAGAAACTGGATGATATTGTCAATGCGGGCATTGAAGTGATGCCGTTAGAGGATAAGGTGGCGGGACTTTTCATCGTCACGCCTGAGTCCATCACGGGAGTGACCACTGCCGTGAAAGCGGGAGACGGCACCAAGGAAGCTCTGACAAGGTATTCGGTGGGCGGAATCATATATCGTACCAAAAATATACAAAATGCGGAACAATTTAAGGAAATGATTGAAACCACGAAACTCTATTCCAATTATCCGCTGTTTATAGCAGTGGAGGATGAGGGCGGCAGCATCAGTCCGCTGGCGGAAAAGGGTTTGACGGATAAGCAGGAAGGCGCCGCAGCCCTCGCCGGGAACGGCGGAGCCGACAAGGCTTATGCGGCGGGCGCTGCCATAGGCGGTTATCTGAAGGAATATGGGTTTAATCTGAATCTGGCTCCGGTGGCGGATCTGAACAGTGTGGATAATTCTGTTATGAAGGATCGTGCCTATGGTTCCGAGGCGGAAAAAGTAAGTCCTTATGTCGCCTCCATGGTGCAGGGATTGAAGGAGCAGCAGATCACCGCGTGTCTCAAGCATTTCCCCGGCATGGGGAGCACGGACCAGGACACGGATGAGGGACTTGCCTCCACGGACAGAAGCGCCGAGGATTTCAAGGCCAATGAGTTTGCGGTATTCCAGGCCGGAATAGAGGCCGGGGCAGATATGGTGATGGTGAGCCACATGGCAGCGCCCTCACTGGCCGGCGACAACACTCCCTGCTCCATGTCGGCTGCGGTGGTGACAGATCTGCTGCGCCGGGAGATGGGTTTTGACGGTGTGATCATCACAGACTCCATGAGTATAGCTGCGGTCTCCGATTATTATGAGGCGGGCGAGGCAGCAGTGCTGGCGCTGCGCGCAGGCTGCGATATGATTCTGATGCCGGAGGATTTTGAGAAAGCGTATAACGGTGTTCTGGAGGCTGTGCAGACCGGTGCGATCTCCGAAGAGCGCATAAACGATTCCCTGAGAAGAGTGTACCGGATCAAATATGCGGATAGAGTTGCCGAGTAACGGCTGATTAACGGCTATCATAGATAGACAGAAAATGGGCTGCCTTACACTTTAAGGCAGCCCATACAAAAAGCGCGAGACGGGGATCGAACCCGCGACCCCCTCCTTGGCAAGGAGGTGCTCCACCGCTGAGCCACTCGCGCATATCCGGTAATGTACTTACGAACAAAAAGAATTATACTATAGGAATACCGGGATGTCAACTATTAAATTTTTATTGGAAATATCCGTTGACAATTCCGTATTTTGGGTCTATACTTTCAATAGCATAAAGGTAGATTAGTAAGAGTGGACATGTGCCACTCTTTCTTCTTTGTCTGGCAGCAATTTTCTCCGGCAGCCGTTGTCTGCGGCGGGCAGCAGGGAGAGGGCTGTGACAGTTAAATATAGGAGGAGTGGGATGTCAAAAAGAGAAAATTATGAGAGCCGCACTGAGGAGCTGCTTGCGCCCATCGCCGCCGCTAACGGTGTGGAGATTTATGATGTGGAGTATGTGAAGGAAGGCAGCGACTATTATCTGCGGGTATATATTGACAAGACGGAGGGAGTGAACATCCTCGACTGCGAGAATGTGAGCCGCCCGCTGTCAGACGCGCTGGACCGGGAAGACTTTATTCCCGATGCCTATATTCTGGAGGTGTCAAGTCCGGGGCTTGGCCGGACACTAAAGAAAGATAAGCATCTGGCAAAGAGCATTGGCGAGGCAGTGGAGATTAAGCTGTTTAAGCCCATTGACAAGAGAAAGGAATTTGCCGGCACATTGCTGCGCTTTGACGCGGAGACGCTGGCTGTCGAAGAGGAGGGGGAAGAGCGGGTTTTCTGCCGGTCGGATATCGCGCTGATTCGTCTGAGTCTCGATTTTTAACCACGATTATTGTAATTAGATATAGAAAAGAACAAGGCGGAAGCCGGAAACGGAGGAAATGATGAACAAGGAATTAATGGAAGCACTGGATATTCTGGAAAAGGAGAAGGAGATCAGCAAGGAAACGCTGTTTGAGGCCATTGAGAACTCTCTGCTCACCGCATGCAAGAACCATTTTGGCAAGGCGGATAATGTGCATGTGGAGATTGATCGTGAGACCTGCGACTTTCTGGTATATGCAGAGAAGGAGGTAGTGGAGTCCGAGGATGATGTGGAGGATAACTGTCTGCAGATTTCGTTGTCCGACGCGCAGGAAATTTCCCAGAAGGCGAGTGTCGGCGATGTGTTGAACGTGGAGATCAAGTCCAAGGAGTTCGGCCGTATCGCCACACAGAATGCCAAAAACGTGATTCTGCAGAAGATTCGCGAGGAGGAGAGAAGCGTCATCTACAATCAGTATTATGAGAAGGAGAAGGACGTGGTCACCGGTGTGGTGCAGCGCAATATCGGCAGAAATATCAGCATCAATCTGGGCAAGGCAGACGCCATGCTGGCTGAGAGTGAGCAGGTGAAGGGGGAGGTTTTCAGACCCACCGAGCGCATCAAGGTATATATCTTAGAGGTGAAAAACACCTCCAAAGGTCCCCGTATCAATGTGAGCCGCACACATCCCGAACTGGTAAAACGTCTGTTTGAGTCCGAGGTGATGGAGATCAAGGACGGGACGGTGGAGATCATGAGTATTGCGCGTGAGGCCGGAAGCCGTACCAAGATCGCAGTGTGGAGCAATAATCCCAACGTGGATGCGGTGGGGGCATGCGTGGGTATGAACGGCGCGAGAGTCAACGCCATTGTGGAGGAGCTTCGGGGTGAGAAAATCGATATCATTCCATGGGATGAGAACCCCGGCAATCTGATTCAGAATGCGCTGTCTCCCGCAAAGGTGGTAGCCGTATTTGCAGATCCGGACGAGAAGACGGCGAAGGTTGTGGTGCCCGATTATCAGCTCTCGCTTGCCATTGGTAAGGAAGGCCAGAATGCAAGGCTGGCAGCACGTCTGACCGGATATAAGATTGACATCAAGTCCGAGACCCAGGCCAAGGATGCTCCCGGATTCCGCTATGAGGATTATGTGGATGACGAGTACGATGACGACGGTTATGAGGAGGAGTATCAGGAAGAATATGACGGCGAATATGCCGGGGACGGATATGCGGAAGACGGGTACGAGGAAGGAACGGAGGAGTAACGGTTCCCATGGCGAAGAAAATTCCATTGAGGCAGTGCGTCGGCTGCGGAGAAATGAAGAGCAAGAAAGAGATGCTGCGCGTGCTGAAGACTGCAGAGGACGATAGAATTTGTCTGGACACGTCAGGCAAAAAGAATGGAAGAGGCGCATATGTTTGTAAGAGCAGAGAATGTCTGCAGAAAGCCCGCAAAAATAAAGGCTTGGAGCGCTCCTTCAAAATGAGTATTCCCAATGAAGTGTATGACGCTTTGGAAAAGGAGTTTGATGAGCTTGCAGCAGAATAAAGTTTTGTCGCTGCTTGGGATTGCCATGAGAGGACGCAATCTGGTGAGCGGTGAATTCCAGACATTGGAGGCGGTCAAGAACGGAACTGCCGTGCTGGTGATCGTCGCGGAGGATGCGTCGGCAAACACCAAGAAGCTGTTTACGGATAAATGTAAGTATTATGAAGTCCCGGTTCGTGAGTTTGGCACCAAAGAGGAACTGGGCAGGGCAATCGGCAGGGACATACGCTCCTCTCTGGGAGTGCGGGATGAAGGATTGGCAGAGGCGATTGTCAGACAGTTGGAAATGTAATTGGTCGCCGCTTTTTGGGGCGGTGACGGAAAATGGAGGAAAGCATGGCGAAAATCAAAGTACATGAGCTTGCAAAAGAATTGGATAAGCAAAGTAAAGATATATTGAGCTTTCTGCAGGAAAAGGGTATTCAGGCCAAGGCGGCGCAGAGTTCTCTGGAGGAGGATGCCGCAGAGCTGGTGAGAAATAATTTCGGTAAGACAGGAGGAAAGGATGTGAAGGCAAAGCCGGCAGAGACTAAGCCCGCGGAGGCATCCAAGGCTGAGAGTGCGAAGTCCGAGGCAGCTCTAAAGACAACGGAGCAGCCCAAAGCGGCAGAACAGCCCAAAGCGGCAGAGCAGCCCAAGGCAGCAGAGCAGCCCAGAAAGAAGAAGAGCAGTATCATCGTTGTCAGCAATCCGCAGAATTCCAAGATGCCGGGCGGACGTTCTAACGGCGGCGGACAGCGTCCCGGGGGAAACGGACAGCGCCCGGGCGGCAGTCAGGGAAGAAATCAGGGCGGTGGTTACGGCAATAATGGCAATAACGGCAGCAATGGCAGGAGACCGGCTCCCGTGCGGCCCATTAAGCCGCTGACTCCTCCGTCGCCCACGCCTTCGGTGCAGATGGTGAGCAGCCGTCCTCAGCCCGCAAAGCGCGTCGAGGATGAGAGCGCAAAGGCACAGGCTCCTGTTCAGCAGACGGCAAACCGGCAGACCCAGGCTCCCGAGAGAATTCAGAATGAGCATTCTCAGAATGACAGAAGCCAGGGCGGCAGACCTCAAAATGACAGATATCAGGGCGACAGACCTCAGAATGACAGATACCAGGGCGACAGGCCCCAGAATGACAGATATCAGAACGACAGACCGCAGGGCGGCAGATTTCAGGGGGACCGTTCTCAGAGTGACAGACCGGTGCGTCAGGGGCAGAGTGCGGGAAGCAGACCCCAGAACGGTCAGTATCAGAATCGCGGAGGTGGCCAGAATGGAAGACAGGGAGGCAGTGCAGACAGGCCGAACAGCTTTAACCGCCAGGGGCGTCCGGGCGGTGCGGGTGGTCAGGGTGATCGCCGCAGCGGTGGGAATAATGCAGGTCCTGGCCGCGGCTTTAACGGTGGCGGCCGCGATAACAGAGGCAATGCAGGGCAGGGAGCTCACAGAGGATTTACGGGTGAAGCTCCGGCCAAGGACATGGAAAAGAAGCGCGATGACGACAAGAGGCGTATCGGCCGGGAGCGGGACAACAAACGCTCCAAGAAAGACCATATTTATGAGGAAGAAGAAGCGCTGAAGAACAAACCCGGAAGATTTATCAAGCCGGAGAAGAAGGAAGTGATGGAAGAGGCTATCAAGGTCATCACGCTTCCCGAGAATATCACCATTAAAGAACTGGCGGAGAAGATGAAGCTGCAGCCTGCAGCCATCGTCAAGAAGCTGTTCCTGTCAGGTAAGGTGGTGACGGTCAATCAGGAGATTTCCTATGAGGACGCAGAGAATATTGCCATGGAATACGATATACTCTGTGAGAAGGAAGTCAAGGTAGACGTGATAGAGGAGCTTTTGAGAGAGGAAGAGGAGTCCGAGGACACCATGGTGGAGAGACCTCCCGTCATCTGTGTCATGGGCCATGTAGATCATGGTAAGACTTCGCTTCTGGACGCCATCCGAAAGACTAATGTGACGGATAAGGAGGCGGGCGGTATTACACAGCACATTGGTGCGTATACTGTATCTCTGGGGGAGAGAAAGATTACTTTCCTGGATACGCCCGGACATGAGGCGTTCACCGCCATGCGTATGCGCGGAGCCAATTCCACGGATATCGCTATTTTGGTGGTGGCCGCAGACGACGGCGTGATGCCTCAGACCATCGAGGCGATCAGTCATGCCAAGGCTGCGGGTATCGAGATCGTGGTGGCTGTAAACAAGATCGATAAGCCCTCCGCAAATATAGACCGCGTAAAGCAGGAGCTCACGGAATATGAGCTGATCGCTACCGACTGGGGCGGCAGCACGGAGTTTGTCCCGGTGTCTGCAAAATCCGGTCAGGGAATTGAGGATCTGCTTGAGACGATTCTGCTCACGGCGGATATCCTGGAGCTGAAGGCGAATCCCGACAGACGTGCAAGAGGTCTGGTCATCGAGGCGGAGCTGGACAAGGGACGCGGTCCTGTGGCTACCGTGCTGGTACAGAAGGGTACTCTGCATGTGGGAGACTTTATCTCGGCGGGCGCAAGCCACGGCAAAGTGAGAGCCATGGTGGACGACAAGGGAAGAAGAGTGAAAGAGGCAGGCCCCTCCACACCGGTGGAGATCCTGGGACTTTCCGATGTGCCCAGCGCGGGAGAGGTGTTCATCGCTCACGAGAGCGACAAGACGGCCAAGTCTTTTGCGGAGACCTATCTGGCTCAGAACAAGGAGAGAATGCTGGAGGACATCAAGACCGGTATGTCTCTTGACGATCTGTTCTCCCAGATCCAGGAGGGCAATCTCAAGGAGCTGAACCTGATCGTTAAGGCGGATGTGCAGGGCAGTGTGGAGGCTGTGAAGCAGTCGCTGTTAAAGCTTTCCAACGAGGAGGTCGTGGTGAAGTGTATCCACGGCGGCGTAGGTGCGATCAACGAATCAGATGTGGTGTTGGCCAGTGCGTCCAACGCAATCATCATCGGTTTTAACGTGCGGCCCGACGCCACTGCCAAGGCCACTGCGGAGCAGGAGGGCGTGGACGTGCGTCTCTACAAAGTGATCTATCAGGCCATTGAGGATGTGGAGGCTGCCATGAAGGGTATGCTGGATCCTGTCTTTGAGGAGCAGATCATCGGTCATGCCGAGGTGCGCCAGCTCTTCAAGGCGTCCCAGATCGGTAATATCGCAGGTTCCTATGTGCTGGACGGCGAGTTCCGCAGAGGCTGTAAGGTCCGCATTACCAGAGAGGGTGAGCAGATCTACGAGGGCAGTCTGGCTTCCCTGAAGCGCTTTAAGGATGATGTGAAAGAAGTCAAGGCGGGCTTTGAATGCGGTCTTGTGTTCGAGGGCTTTGACCAGATGAAGGAATTGGATATCGTGGAGGCTTATATCATGGTGGAGGTACCGCGATAGGAATTCCGCCGGGACGGCAGAGGACGCTGTCTATGTGGAAGCAGGCCTCATCGGGATTATGAGAAGAGGAATGAAAGAGAATGAGAAAAAACAGTGTTAAGAACACCCGGGTGAACGGCGAGGTACAGAGAGTTCTCGCCGAGATCATCCGCGGTGAGATCAAGGATCCCCGCATCAGCCCGCTGACAAGCGTGGTTGCTGTGGAGGTGGCTCCCGATCTGAAGAGCTGCAAGGCTTGGATCAGCGTTCTGGGCGGCGAGGAAGAGAGAGCGGCCACGCTGGCGGGACTGAGGAGTGCGGAGGGATTTGTCAAGAGAAAGCTCGCACAGACGATCAATCTGCGCAATACGCCGGATATCACTTTTGTCATGGACCAGTCCATCGAGTACGGGGTGAATATGTCCCGCAGGATCGATGAGGTCATGGGGAATGCGACGGAGGAATTATGAATTTATTACAGGAAGTAAGCGGAGCAAAGCGCATCGGTATCAGCGGACATCTCAGGCCGGACGGCGACTGTGTGGGAGCCTGTCTGTCTCTGTGGCAGTATCTGAGGAAGAATTTGCCCGGAGTACAGGTGCAGGTATATCTGCAGCGGCCGGCGGACATATTCCGGGAGCTCACAGGGTACGATGAGATCGTGGATGACTTTCCTGAGGAGGAGAGCTTTGACGTATTCTTTGTTCTGGACAGTAACGAGGAGAGACTGGGTGATGCGTTCAGGTATTTTCAGAGCGCCAAAAAGAGGATCAATATCGATCATCATGTCAGCAACCCCGGATGCGGGGATGTAAATCTTGTGCGTCCGGAGATCGGCTCTACCTGTGAAGTGCTGTTTGATCTGGTAGAGGAGAGTCTGGACCGCGGCATGGCGGAGACGCTCTACACGGGGATTATCCATGATACGGGAGTCTTTCAGTATTCCAATACCACGCCGGAGACGATGATGAAAGGCGCAAAGCTGATCAGCTATGGCTTTGATTTTTCCAAGCTGATCGAGCAGAGCTTTTATCAGCGGACTTATATCCAGTCTCAGATTATGGGCCGTGCGTTGATGGAGAGCATCCGCTTCCTTGACGGCAGATGCATTGTCAGTGTGGTGAGCCGCAAGATTATGGATTTTTATCATGTGCAGCCCAAGGATCTGGACGGCATTGTAAATCAGCTGCGCAATATCAAGGGCGTCAGCTGCGCTATTTTCATGTATGAGACAGATGTGCTGGAATATAAGGTCAGCATGCGTTCTGACGAGAAGGTGGACGTGGCCCGGGTGGCAGTGTTTTTTGGCGGCGGAGGGCATGTGCGGGCAGCGGGCTGTACCATGAAGGGGACTTTTCATGATTGTGTAAACAATCTGTCCCTACATATCGAGCGACAGCTCAGGGAGCAGGAAGAAAATGTATAACGGAATTATAAACATTCACAAGGAGGCAGGTTTTACCTCCCACGATGTGGTGGCCAAGATGCGTGGCATCCTCAGGCAGAAGAAGATCGGGCACACCGGTACGCTGGATCCAGAGGCGACCGGTGTGCTTCCGGTTTGTCTGGGCAGCGGCACAAAGCTGTGTGATTTGTTGACGGACAGGGATAAGGAATATGTGGCAGAGCTTTTGCTGGGCGTCAGCACAGATTCCCAGGATACCACCGGACGCCTGCTGCGGGAAAGTCCGGTGACGGCTTCCGGGGCGCAGGTGCGGGAGGCGGTTCTAAGCTTTCTGGGGGAGTATGATCAGGTTCCGCCCATGTACTCGGCGCTGAAAGTGAACGGCAAAAGACTCTATGAGCTGGCCCGCGCGGGGAAAGAGGTGGAGCGCAGGGCACGCAGAGTGCATATCCACGAATTGGAAATTCTTGAAATGTCATTGCCCGTAGTACGCATGAGGGTTGTCTGTTCCAAGGGGACTTACATTCGTACACTCTGTTCGGATATCGGAGACAAGCTGGGCTGCGGCGGGACCATGCAGAGCCTGGTGCGCACCAGAGTCGGACGGTTTGCCCTGGATGGAGCGGTGACCTTGACACAGTTAGAAGCATTGCGGGATGCGGGCCGTATAGGAGAGGTGCTGACACCTGTGGACGAGCTGTTTGAGGACTGCCCCATGCTGCATGTGCAGGAGCAGTTCGGGAGACTCTTGAGAAACGGCAACGCGATCCGCCCCGTTCAGACAAGGGAGCAGGAGAGATTTGCACCCGGGCAGCAGGTGCGTTTTTATCAGGAGGACGGGACTTTCGCGGGGGTCTATGCCTTTGATGAGACAGGAATTTATAAACCGGTAAAAATGTTTCTGGAGGCTGGGCTAAATGGAACTGATTCGTGAAACCACAGATTTTCAACTGCATAGGGACACGGCAGTGGCGCTGGGGAAGTTCGACGGCATTCACATGGGTCACAGAAGCCTGCTCTCAAAGCTTCAGCAGAGGGAGGGCTTGAGCTCCTGCGTGTTCACTTTTGACCCGCCGCCGGCAGTGCTGTTTGGAATCTCGGACGGGCGGGAGCTCTCCACCAGGGAGGAGAAGCGCAGACTTTTTGAGCGTATGGGAGTGGATATTCTGATTGAATTTCCGCTGAACAGACAGACGGCTTCAGTCTCCCCCGAGGAGTTTGTGCGGGAATTTCTTTATGGACGCATGCGGGCGCGGTATATCGCGGCCGGGGAAGATATCTCTTTTGGCAGAGACGGTGCGGGAAACGCCGCACTGCTGCGGGCTATGGGGGAAGAGCTCTCCATTGAGACTGAGATTATCGATAAGGTCTGCATAGACGGGGCACAGGTAAGCTCCACCCGCATACGGGGCTGTGTGGAGGCGGGGGACATGGAGGCCGCGGCAAGGCTTCTGGGCATGCCTTACCCGGTGTCCGGCACTGTCGTTTTGGGCAATCGCATCGGCAGAACCATCGGATTTCCCACTGTTAATCTGTATCCGCCAGAGAGTAAGCTTCTTCCGCCCAGAGGAGTGTATTATTCCCGGGTGTATTGCGATAAGGTTTGGTATCCTGCCATCAGCAATATAGGGTGCAAGCCTACGGTGCAGACAGCCGGGCGAATAGGGCTGGAATCCTATCTGTATGATTTCGACCGGGATGTGTACGGACATGAGATCGAGGTGGAGCTGCTGGCATTCAGGAGGCCTGAGCAGCGCTTTGCAGATATAGAGGCTCTGAAGAGACAGCTTCAGGAGGATATTGCGGCAGGGGCAGGTTATCACGGTGTGCCGGATGCCGAATATAAAAAACAAGTAAAATTCCTATTGTAACTTTTTACCTTTTCCCGTAAAATATACTCGGAGTATTTTGAAACACGACGAAAACTGATTCAGGGACAGTAAGATACAAAAGCCCAATGAGGTGTGAGAAGAACGGATGAATGCAGAAGAATTGTTGAGTATGATGTTGTCAATGGCCGGTGGATTGGGACTTTTTCTCTTTGGCATGAGTTTGATGAGCGAGTCTATCGAGAAGGTTGCGGGTGCAAAGCTGCGCCGTATTCTGGAGATCTTTACCACCAATCGTTTTATGGGAATGATCATCGGTATCGTGTTTACCGGTATCATTCAGTCCTCGTCTGCCTGTACGGCTATGGTGGTCAGCTTTGTAAACGCAGGCCTCATGAATCTGTATCAGGCGGCAGGTGTGATCTTCGGAGCAAACATCGGTACGACTATCACATCGCAGCTGGTATCCTTCAATCTCTCGGAGATTGCACCGGTGATTCTTTTGGTGGGTGTTTTGATCGCAATGTTCTGTGGCAGACAGAATGTGAAACAGGCGGCGGAGATCGTGATCGGCTTCGGAATATTGTTTCTCGGCCTGCAGACCATGTCCGGAGCAATGGCGGGAATGCGCAGCGTCCCGGAGGTGGTGAATTTTCTGGGCTCTCTCACCAATCCGTTTCTGGCCACGCTCACAGGTGTGCTGCTCACTTCCATTATACAGAGCTCCTCTGTGACCGTCAGCATTGTGCTGCTGATGGCCAATCAGGATCTGCTCACCCTTCCGATCTGTCTGTTTATTATACTGGGCTGTAATATAGGCGCCTGCACCACGGCGCTGCTGGCTTCGCTCTCCGGCAAAAAGGATGCCAAGCGCGCAGCCCTGATCCATTTTTGGTTCAACGTCATCGGAACGGTGCTGATTTATGTGATCCTGATGGTGGCGATGGATCCCGTGATCAATATGATTCAGAGTATATCCTCCGACAATGGACGGTTTGTGGCAAATGCCCACACGATCATTAAAATATTCCAGGTGATCGTACTGTTCCCGTTCTCGGGGCTGATCGTGAGACTGGCCAGCCGGTGCGTGCCCGGAGAGGACAAAAAGATCAATTACCGCGAGAGCTATCAGCTCAAATATATCGGCGATAAGGTAGTGTTTAATCCGGCCACTGCCGTGGTGGGAGTGATCAGGGAGCTGGAGCGCATGGCCGATCTGGCAAATGAGAATCTCAACCGCGCCATGAATGCACTCATCACGCTGGACGAGGAGGATATCGCCGAGGTGTATGAGGTGGAGAAAAATATCAACTTCCTGAACAACGCCATCACGGATTATCTGGTGAAGATCAATCAGCTGACTCTGCCCATCGAGGACTTGAAGAGTCTGGGGGCGCTGTTCCATGTGGTGAACGATATCGAGCGCATCGGAGATCATGCGGAGAATGTGGCCGACGCTGCCAGACAGCGCAGGGACACCGGCGTCACGATCAGCAAGGAAGCTCAGCGGGAGCTGGGGGAGATGCTGGATATGGTAAACAAGATCATCCAGGATGCCATTGCCATGTTTGCACACAGCGATGAAAGCAAGATGCAGGAAGTTGTGGATCTGGAGGACCGTGTGGACAATAAGGAGAGAGAGCTGCAGATGCGGCATGTGGAGCGCCTGACCCGGGGAGAGTGTACGCCTGAGGCCGGCATGATCTTCTCCGATATTGTTTCCGGTCTGGAGCGTGTGTCCGACCATGCTACGAATATCGCATTTGCGATCATTGCGGCGGAGCGGGAAGAGGAAGTGGCGGTGGAGTAATGGCAGAAGAATTTCTCAGAACACAGATGCTGATAGGAGAACGCGCCCTGGAGCGTCTGCGCGGGGCGAAGGTGGCTGTGTTCGGTGTGGGCGGCGTGGGCGGTTATGTGGTTGAGGCTCTGGCCAGAAGCGGCGTCGGAAGCTTTGTGCTGATAGACAATGACCTGGTCAGCGAGAGCAATCTCAACAGACAGATCATCGCCACGGTGCAGACCGTCGGGCGTTATAAGGTGGATGTGATGCGGGAGCGCATTCTTGCGGTCAATCCCCGGGCTCAGGTGGAGACCCGAAGATGCTTTTATCTGCCGGAGCTTGCCGGGGAGTTTGACTTTTCCGGGTATTCTTATGTTGCGGACGCGGTGGACACCGTCACTGCAAAGCTTGATCTGATCCTGCGGTCCCAGGCGGCGGGGACGCCGGTCATCAGCTCCATGGGAACAGGAAACAAACTGGATCCTGCCGGGTTCCGGGTGGCTGACATCTATGAGACGAGAGGCTGTCCGCTGGCAAAGGTCATGCGCAGAGAACTCAGAAAACGCGGCGTGGAGCGTCTGAAAGTAGTGTATTCGGAGGAGGAACCTCTGCGGCCGACGCTGCAGGACAGTGGGACAGCGCAGGGGGAGAATGCGGGCCGTGTTCCGGGCAGTATTGCCTTTGTGCCGCCTGTGGCGGGAATGATCATGGCGGGAGAGATCGTGCGGGATCTGACCGGGGATCAGCACAAATAAAATAATCAAACAGAAGGGCCATTTCTTAAGAAATCATAAGAAATGGCTTTTATTTTTTGCATAATTTTTAAGAATTTTTTCTCAAAGAGTTGACAGTAGGCCCTTGTATCGGTATAATGGACACGAAACGTAATAATTTTGTAACAAAGATGTAAAAAATATGGAGAAGCATAAATGACACATAAGGACAAAAGAAGGAAGAAAACGATACGGATCGCAGCGGCAGGCATGGCCTGTTTTATGTTGTTAGATCCCTTGCAGGTATCTGCGGCTGAGTCGGGCGGAATGCTCTTGACGGCGGGTGTGGGTTCCGTGTTTGAGACAAGCCTTACCGCCGAGGAATATATGTCGATTGCAGAGCAGGCGAAGGGCGCGCTGTGGGGTTATACCAATATCGGTATCGCAGATGTGGAGAGCGGCAATCTGAATGTGCGCGCAGTACCCTCCACGGACGGCAAGCTGGTGGGCAAGATGCCCAAGGATTCCGCCTGCGAAGTTCTGGAGCTTGCGGACGGCTGGGCACAGATCAAGTCAGGCGAGGTGGAAGGTTATGTGAGTACGGATTATCTGCTCGTCGGGCCGGATGCAAAGTTCAGGGCGCAGGAGCTGGTCCGCACGGTGGCGGTAGCCAATACGGACGGCCTGAATGTCCGGGATGAGGCTGATACGAACAGCGCTGTGATGACTCAGGTGTTAAAGGGTGAGGAACTGGATTTTGTGGAGGATCTGGGAGACTGGATACAGGTTTCTCTCGACGGCGAGGACGCTTATGTTGCTGCCGAGTTTGTGACGGTAGAGGAGAAGCTGGATACGGCTATCACTATGACGGAGCTGCTTTACGGCCAGGGTGTGTCCGATGTCCGCGTGGATCTGGTAGAGTATGCAAAGCAGTTTTTGGGCAATCCCTATGTGTGGGGAGGAACCAGCCTGACCAAGGGCGCAGATTGTTCCGGTTTTGTTCTCAGCGTGTTTAAAAAGTATGGTGTGAAGCTGAGCCATTCTTCCAGAGCGCAGGCAAACGAAGGAACCAAGATCAGTGCCTCCGAGCTGCTGCCCGGCGATCTGGTATTCTATGCCAACAGCAGCGGTACCATCAATCATGTGGCGATCTATATCGGCGGCGGACAGGTTATCCATGCCAGCAACCCGACGTCCGGCATCAAGATTAACAAATATAACTATCGTACGCCCAAGAAGTGTGTGCGCGTGCTGTACGACTGAAAAGAGATCTGATAAAGCGTATCAAATTTTGTACGGCCGGTGGAATTGCTCCTGTAATTGGGCAGGAACAATTCCATCGGCCGTGCGTTTTTGTGCCGGAATTAATTTAGAAGCTATAGGCGGAAAAATCACATGGCATACTTTACATTTAGAGGGCGTTGTGCTATACTGTCCTAGTATGATCAGCCGATGCTCAGATAGGGGAGACTCCGACCCCGTCCTGGTGTCCGGCGTTTATAGAAAAAAGGAGGAAGAACAATGATTTCCAAAGAGAAGAAAACTGCAATTATGAACGAGTATGCCAGAACTCCCGGCGATACCGGTTCACCCGAGGTTCAGGTAGCGGTTCTGACCGCAAGGATCCAGGAGCTCACCGAGCATCTGAAAGAGAATCCCAAGGATCATCATTCCCGCAGAGGTATGTTGAAGATGGTAGGTCAGAGACGTGGCCTTCTGGATTATCTGAAGAAGAAGGATATTGCGAGATATCGTGCTCTGATTGAGAGACTTGGCTTAAGAAAATAATGCAGATGCAGAAGCGGAGTTCGCCCAACAGGGCGCTCCGCTTCCTTTTGTGCAGGTAGTTCCGGGACAGAGACATTATCCGAGATTGCTGAAAGACGTGCGAGGTACTCGCGTTTCTTTCAGTGGTTTCGGGATTCTCTGTTCCGCTGAAATACGCAATCAAACAGCCGCAGTGCGGCGGAATGGAGGAAATTTATGTACCAGAGTTATGAAATGGAGCTCGGCGGACGCAGACTGGTAGTGGATGTGAACCGTGTGGGCAAACAGGCAAATGGCTGTGCTTTTATGCACTACGGCGACACCACCGTACTCTGCACGGCCACTGCATCCGAGAAGCCCAGAGAGGGCATTGACTTTTTCCCGCTCAGCGTGGAATACGAGGAGAAAATGTATGCCGCAGGCAAGATTCCCGGCGGTTTTAACAAGCGTGAGGGCAAGGCCAGCGAGAATGCCATTCTCACCAGCCGCGTCATCGACAGACCCATGCGCCCTTTGTTTCCCAAGGATTACCGCAACGATGTGACTCTGAACAATATGGTGATGAGCGTGGATCCCGAGTGCCGTCCTGAGATCGTGGCTATGATCGGCGCCGCCATCGCCACCTGTATCTCGGATATTCCCTTCGACGGTCCCTGCGCGATGACACAGATCGGCATGATCGACGGGGAGCTGATTGTGAATCCTTCCCAGAAGCAGTGGAAGGAGGGAGATCTGAATCTCACCGTGGCTTCCACCAGAGAGAAAGTTATCATGATCGAGGCCGGTGCCAATGAGATCCCCGAGGCAAAGATGCTGGAGGCGATTTATAAGGCTCATGATATCAATCAGACGATCATCGCCTTTATCGACAAGATCGTTGCAGAGGCAGGCAAGCCTAAACATGAGTATACAAGCTGCGCGATTCCCGCCGAGATGTTCGAGGCCATGATGGGTATCGTGACTCCTGCTGAGATGGAGGAGGCCGTATTTACCGACGAGAAGCAGGTGAGAGAGGAGAATATCCGTCAGATCACTGCAAAGCTGGAGGAGGCTTTCGCCGAGAATGAGGAATGGCTGGCAATCTTGGGCGAGGCAGTCTATCAGTATGAGAAAAAGACTGTGCGCAAGATGATCCTGAAGGATCACAAGCGTCCGGACGGCCGTGAGATCACCCAGATCCGTCCCCTGGCTGCGGAGGTGGATATCATACCCCGCGTTCACGGTTCCGCAATGTTTACCCGCGGACAGACTCAGATCTGCAATGTATGTACTCTTGCGCCGCTCTCGGAGGCTCAGAGGATTGACGGGCTGGATGAGAACGAAGTGAACAAGCGCTATATGCATCATTATAATTTCCCTTCCTACTCTGTGGGTGAGACGAAGCCCTCCCGCGGACCCGGAAGGCGTGAGATCGGCCACGGCGCACTGGCTGAGCGGGCGTTGATTCCCGTGCTTCCGTCAGAGGAGGATTTCCCTTATGCCATCCGTACCGTGTCCGAGACGTTTGAGTCCAACGGCTCCACTTCCATGGCTTCCACCTGCGCATCCTGTATGTCTCTGATGGCTGCGGGCGTACCCATCAAGAAGATGGTGGCAGGTATCTCCTGCGGTCTTGTGACCGGGGATACGGATGACGATTTTGTGCTGCTCACCGATATTCAGGGTCTGGAGGATTTCTTTGGAGATATGGACTTTAAGGTGACCGGTACCACTGAGGGTATTACTGCCATTCAGATGGATATCAAGATCCACGGTCTGACCAGAGCCATTGTGGAGGGCGCTATCGCCCGCTGCCGGGAGGCCAGACTGTTCATTATGGATAACTGCATGAAGCCCGCCATCGCCGTACCCAGACCGGAGGTTGGACCCTATGCACCCAAGATCATCTCCATTCAGATCGATCCCGAGAAGATCGGCGACGTGGTGGGTCAGCGAGGCAAGACCATCAATGAGATCATTGCCCGTACCGGTGTGAAGATTGATATCACCGACGACGGCATGGTGTCTATCTGCGGCACTGACAAGGAGATGATGGACAAGGCTGTGGAGATGGTACAGATCATTACCACCGAGTTTGAGGAAGGACAGATCTTCAAGGGCAAAGTGGTCAGCATCAAGGAGTTTGGCGCATTTCTGGAGTTTGCCCCCGGCAAGGAGGGAATGGTTCATATTTCCAAGATTGCCAAGCAGAGGATCAACCGTGTGGAAGACGTGCTGACTCTGGGCGATGTGGTGACTGTTGTGTGCCTTGGCAAGGATAAGATGGGAAGGATCAGCTTCTCCATGAAGGATGTGGCTCAGCAGTAAGACTGTCCGCATGAAATAAAAGCATAGGAAAGGGAGCATAGCGGAATTTATTTCTGCCGTGCTCCCTTTTTGACCGGGGAGACCGGCAGGAAGCCTTCAGTTTATGTATTCTTAAGGTGTTCACCGGATTTATCAGGATATTTAGGTTGACGCACGGCGGCGGGATTCTGTATAATGAAAGTAATGGAAAGCAAGGAGACCGGCGGGCCGCGCCGAGGCGGCCGGACGGGGAAAGGCGAATCGTATGGAACATAGAAATCCTTTGTTGGCGGAGAACGCAGATGTAAAATTTTTGGCGGTGGGTGAGATCATGCTCCGACTGACGCCGCCCAATTATGAGAAGATACGCATGACGAATACTTTTGAGGCGAGTTATGGCGGCAGCGAGGCCAATATCGCGCTGGCACTGGCCAATCTGGGGGTGGACAGCACCTTCTTTTCCGTGGTTCCCAACAACAGTCTGGGCAAGAGCGCGATCAGGATGCTGCGCAGCAATGATGTGCATTGTACGCCCGTTATCCTGAGTACGCCGGAGGAGACGCCGACCCATCGTCTGGGAACCTATTATCTGGAGACCGGCTATGGTATCCGTGCCAGCAAGGTGACTTATGACAGAAAGCACAGCGCCATGTCCGAATATGATTTTTCCAAAGTGGATCTGGATTCCCTGCTGGAAGAGTTCGACTGGCTTCATCTGAGCGGTATCACGCCGGCTCTCAGCGAGAACTGTGCGCAGCTGGTTCTGGACTGTCTTCGCAAAGCCAAGGAGAAGGGCCTTACGGTGAGCTTTGACGGCAATTTCCGAAGCCTCCTGTGGACCTGGGAGGAAGCGAGGGATTTCTGTACCAAATGTCTGCCCTATGTGGATGTGCTGATGGGTATTGAGCCCTATCATCTCTGGAGAGACGAGAACGATTACAGCAAGGGTGATTGGAAGGACAATGTTCCTCTTCAGCCCACCTATGAGCAGCAGGATGAAGTGTTCAAGGCATTTGTGGAGCGCTATCCCAATCTCAAGTGTATTGCGCGGCATGTGCGCTACGCCCACAGCGGCAGCGAGAACAGCCTGAAAGCCTATATGTGGTACGAGGGCCATACTTTTGAGAGCAAGCTGTTTACTTTCAATATTCTGGACCGTGTAGGCGGAGGAGATGCCTTTGCATCGGGCCTGATCTATGCCATCATGCATGATTATAAGGCTATGGATATGATCAATTTTGCGGTGGCCAGCAGTGTGATCAAGCACACGATCCATGGTGATGCCAATATTACCGACGATGAGAAGGCGATTCGCAATCTGATGAATATGAACTATGATATTAAGAGATAAAACAACAGGTAAAATAAGGATAAAACTTCTACATATTATAGTATTACAGGGAGTATGGATATGAGAATCCACATAAAGAAAATTCTTTCGGGAGTCTTGGCGGCAGCCCTGCTGGCAGGCTCCCTGCCTGATTTTCAGGCAAATGCCGTAGAGACTGCCCGGCAGGAGGAACTGCCTGCGGAGGAGAACCCGGCGGATCTGGCGGAGGGCACGGGAGACGGGGCCGATATCGGGACAGACTACGGCGGACAGCTCGACGGGTCGGGCGGGCAGTCGGTCTATCAATATGTGACTTTCCCGGACAGCGGGGGAGATATTATCATCACTGTCCCTGACGCGGTGGGAGTTTCACCTCTAAAGAATGTGGCGGCAGACACTGTCTGGCGCATTGATGTGAAGGAGAGGGAGGAGTTTGTATTTGAAGCGGCGGTCCGCTATGGATACAGGCTGGCGATTCCCGATGCACTCGCAGACCTTCTGGCAGAGAGACAGGACAGAGAGCTGGCAGACGGGCGATGGGTGTACCGGTACGGCCTGAAGCTGTCGGAGCTGTCCACTGCAAAGACAGAGCCGCTGTCGATCGAATTTGCGTCGGAGCGGGATGTGGTACCCGTGGCTGTAAAAGGGGACGCGGCGGTCTCAGGTGTTGACGGAGACGGGATGGCTCAGCTGGGCAGCCGGGTTTCTATCGAGGTGGAAGTGCCCGGAATGGTGCTTGCCAGGGTGACTTGCGATGAGAAGGGCAGTGCGGTTTATACGGCCATGGAGCTGGATTATCACAACCGGTATACCTTCACGGTGGAAGAACAGGCGGATTTTGTTGTGGTTGACCCGGAGCAGGCGGATTTTGCCATCGCTTATGGTGCAGAGAGAAAGGCAAAGCGCTCCGGAGAGGCAGGCCTTAAGCTCACAGGGCTCTCCAGCAGCGCTCAGGGCTACAAGGAGATCGTGCTGAATCTGACGGCAGTCAAAAACGGCAGCGACGGCACGGAGAAGCAGGATGTATATTATGAGGTGAAGGTGACGGCGGTACCGCGGGAGGGGGAAGTGATTCCGGCAGGTTCCGCTGAAGAGCCGGTGTATTATTATATCCCGAAGAAAGCAGGCACCAATACGCAGAGCAAGTCCGTTCAGGTTAACGCCGGAGATTTGTCTGCGCCCACGGCCTGTCTGTATGAGTTTTCCGTCCGTATGGTACTCATCAACAGGACACAGGAGATCCCGGACGAAGATACGCCGGCCGGGGAGCCTCTGGAGGCGGCGCTCTCGGGCAATACCATCACGAAGAGCTTTGCCACCAGAAATCTTTACTATGAGGATAAGCTGGGCTTTACGAAGAAGAAAACTACGATTTATTCAGGGCAGAAGGATGTGCTTGCCGGCACTGTAAAATACAGTAAAAAGGCGAGCTATCTCCATGATCTGACAGCAGTGGCCTATGACAGCAGGGGGGCGGTCTGTGCAGGTCTGACCTGTACGTTCCGGAATGACAATGATGAGCTGTACCTGTCGGCGGCATCCAATGTGCTTCCCGGGAAGTATAAAGTGGTGGTTTACGCCGGTGTGGGTGAGGACTCTTCGTCAGGTTCTCCTCAGGGCGGCACATTGTATCAGGCCAACACTTCGTTTACCCTGACGGTGCAGGCGGGTATCTGGTATATCGATACCACTGCCATCACCACACAGGCTGCCGTCAACAATAAGAATATCACTTTCAATGCGGCTCCTGTGGGGCGGGGATATTATGACAATAAGAAGACGAAGAGCCAGAAGTTCAGCTATGAGATCAAGTCGGCTGTGCTGAATGGCACCGAGCTTTCCGCGACTGAGCCCACGGAGAATGTAAAAAATAATATCTCTGTGAACAAAAGCGGAAAAGTCACCGTCAAAAAGGGATTTTATGTGGATCCGGACACCGCAAAAAATTATATTGCCATTGTGATCAAGGCGGCGGATTTTGCGGGAAACGAGGCCACTGCCACGGCGTATGTGCAGATCGTGAACACAGCGCGAGTGCCCGCTTATATACGCATAGGCGACGGCCACGGCAACTGGCTTAAGGCCGGCAACAAATATGAACTCACGGCTGCAGATGCAGAAAATACAGTGATAGTGGTGCAGGATAAGGACGGCAATGTTATAAATGATTACGTCACCATCACGCCCGCGGATAACTCAAAAAATACGGCTGCGGCCTATATCTCCCGGTCCAAGGGGACAGACTATCTGCATGTGAGAAAATGTACCACCATTACCATCAAAGCCACGCCCAAGGACGGCGGGAAGAAATCCAAGTCCGTGAAGCTCACCATCACGGAACCCAAGGTCACGAGCATCAGCTATTATCTGGCCGATCTCACCAGCGACGGGTTCCAAGTGGACAGCTATACGGTCAAGGGCGGAACGATCCGTTACAGCGCTCCCCAGGGAGCCGTATTTAAACTGAGGATGGGTGTGAATGTAAAGGGAACCCGGTATTTCAACAACTGGTTTGATATGGGATATACCATGAAAAACGGCAAGGTTAAAAAGGACGGGGATTATATTCTGGTCACGCCCACAGCTAAGGATGCGGAGCTGACTGTGCAGACGGGCAGTATTTCGGGAACCTTGACTTTTACGAATGTAGGCTGGAATAAAAAGTATGACGCGCCGCCCGGTTTGAAGCTGATCGACGGAAAGCTGTACAGCAACCGGTATACCAGTCGGTCAGAGCTGGTGCCCAAGGACGGGAAATATTATGTGCCCACGCAGACGCTGACTTATCAGTATGATCACGGAAGCTATGACGAGATCATGATCGCCAGGATTTCCAAGTCCGGGCCTGACCTGTATCTCAGTGATTTTGATCCGGCTGAAAGGACCTTTGTTCTCAATACGGAGGCGGGAAACGACCTCAAGACCGGAAGCTTTCAGTACAGAATTGCGTTTATGAGAGACGGCGAGCTCATGTGCAGGCCGGCTGCGATCACGGTGAAGGTCAATAAGGGCGCATCGTTGAAGATTACGTCCTCCTACACGCTGGATATCCAGAAGTCGGAGTATATTACGCTTAAGGCTACGCCGGCGGAATTTATACCGGACTATGACACGCAGCTTCTGAATGCCAATGTGGGCGGTAAGGCCAATGACTTTGACGAGTATTTCGAGATGGAATATCTCGCTGATGCGGAGACAGGTGAGCCCAAGGTAGTGCTGCGCTTTAAGGATTCTGTGATGCCTGACGAGCGGATGAGACTTCGGGGCAGGAGCTTCACGGGGTATGTGAAGTACAGCTATTATTACGGGTACAGTTATATTGAGAACGCTACAGCCAAGGTGACGATCCGGATCAAATAGCTGATAGAGGACACGAGGAGACGGATTTGAGAAAAAAGATATCGATTATGCTTTTGCTTGTTGTAATTTTATTTATCTGGGGCAATTCTCTGCAGAGCGCTGACCGCTCGGGAGAGAGGAGCGGCAGAGTCACTGAGATCGTAAATGATGTGCTCCGGACGGGAAATCCCGTCACGGAGCACATCATTCGTAAACAGGCTCATTTTGCGGAATTTGCGCTGGAGGGTATGTGCGTAGTGCTTGTCTTATGGACTCACGGTAGATTGCGGCGCGCAGACTGCGGGAATGTTCTGCTGGCGGGAGTCATGACTGCGCTGATCGATGAGTCGATTCAGGCGGGAGTCGCCGGACGATGGTCCTCGGTGGCGGATGTGTGGCTGGATCTGGCGGGATTTGTGACGGGCGCCTGTGTTATGGCTTTTATTGCATTTGTGCAGAGTAAAAAAAGAGGAAACAGATCCCAGGAAGTTATTGACAACTAATGAGGGTTAGTGTATACTAATTAACATAAAAAGGAAGGAAAGGAGACTATAGATGAAGACGCTGAGAGAGACGGCCGTGGGACAGACAGTCACAGTGAAGAAGCTGACGGGTGAAGGCCCGGTCAAGAGACGTATCATGGACATGGGGATCACAAAGGGAGTAACCGTCTATGTGAGAAGGGTGGCACCCCTGGGGGATCCTATGGAAATCACCGTGCGGGGTTACGAATTGTCACTTCGCAGGGCGGACGCCGGGATGGTTGAGGTGGAATAAAAGCGCTCGGTTATTTTTTTATACAGAAGTTAGTTAAAACTAATAAAAGATAGTTTAAGAGGAATTCGGCGGTAATATTTATGGATGAGAGCCTGACAGAAAAGGAGGAGAGATATGTCTATAAGAATTGCATTAGCGGGCAATCCGAACAGCGGTAAAACAACCTTGTTCAATGCCTTGACCGGTTCAAATCAGTTTGTGGGAAACTGGCCCGGTGTGACTGTAGAGAAAAAGGAGGGGCGTCTGAAATCCGATCAGGAAGTTCTGATCGTGGATCTCCCGGGCATCTATTCTCTCTCGCCCTATACGATAGAGGAAGTGGTGGCGAGAAATTATCTGATAAACGAGAGGCCGGATGCGATCATCAATATTGTGGACGGCACCAATATCGAGCGCAATCTTTATCTGTCCACACAGTTGATGGAGCTTGGGATCCCGGTTGTATTGGCAGTCAATATGATGGATGTGTTGGAGCGGTCGGGCAGTATCATCGATGTCCAAAAGCTTTCCGGGGAAATGGGATGTGCGGCGATTGCGATATCCGCTCTCAAGGGAAGCAATATCCTAGAGGCCGCCGAGCAGGCGGCAGCGCTGGCAAGGGCGGGCGGAACGCAGAAGTCTGTCCACCGTTTTGACGAGAGGCTGGAACAGGCGATCGGGGCAGTGGAAAGAAAATTATCCGGTATACCGGAAGTGCAGAAGCGCTTCTTTGCCATCAAGCTCCTGGAGCGGGATGGCAGAATATCGGATATGATATCTTCGACGCCTGATGTGGAAGACGTAATTCGGGCTCTGGAACAGGATTTTGACGATGATGCGGAATCGGTCATCACGAATGAGAGATATGTCTATGTTACTTCTGTGATCAGGCAGTGCTGTACCGGAGCAAATACGGACCAAGACAGCCTGTCGGACAGAATTGACAAAATTGTGACTAACAGGATTCTGGCGCTGCCAATCTTTGCTGCGGTTATGCTGCTGGTGTATTATATCTCGGTCACCACAGTGGGGACATGGGTTACCGACTGGACCAATGACGGGCTCTTTGGGGACGGCTGGCATTTGTTTGGCATCGGCAGTGCCGCATATGACGAGGCGGCGGAGGTGGCACTGGCGGAGGCTCCGGATGCTGCCGATTACGGAATCTGGGTGCCCGGCATTCCTGTGCTGGCAGAGAGCCTGCTGGATGCGGTGAGCTGCGCAGAATGGCTCAAGGGACTGATACTGGATGGTATTATCGGCGGAGTGGGCGCCGTACTGGGGTTTGTGCCGCAGATGCTGGTGCTGTTTCTCTTTCTGGCATTTTTGGAAGGGTGCGGTTATATGGCCCGGATCGCGTTTATCATGGACAGAATTTTTCGAAAGTTCGGACTCTCCGGTAAGTCCTTTATTCCCATGCTGATCGGAACAGGATGCGGAGTACCCGGTATTATGGCATCCCGTACCATTGAGAATGACAGAGACCGCAAGATGACCATTATGACTACCACCTTTATTCCCTGCGGGGCAAAGCTCCCGATCATCGCCCTGATCAGCGCAGCCGTGTTTGGAGGTGCGTGGTGGGTGGCTCCCAGCGCGTATTTCCTGGGCGTTGGGGCAGTCATGGTGTCGGGCATCATGCTGAAAAAGACCAAGATGTTTGCGGGTGATCCGGCACCTTTCGTGATGGAGCTTCCGGCTTACCGTATGCCCGCCGCGGGCAGTGTGCTCCGGAGCATGTGGGAGAGAGGCTGGTCCTTTATCAAGAAGGCAGGCACAGTCATTCTTTTGTCTTCCATCGTTATATGGGCAGGTTCCCGGTTCGGTATTGTGGACGGAAGCTTTTTATTTGATGCGGAGATGGAATTGGAGAGCAGTATTCTGGGATATATCGGCGGCGCGTTGAGCTGGATCTTTGCACCGCTGGGTTTTGGAGAGACTAAGGCCGTCATCGCCACGATCATGGGATTGGTGGCAAAGGAGGAGGTGGTAGGTGTGCTGGGCGTACTGGACTTTGAGGGCATGACACGGACAGCAGGCTATTCCTTCCTGACGTTTAATCTTCTCTGCGCCCCCTGCTTTGCAGCGATGGGAGCTATCAAGCGTGAGATGAACAATATCAGATGGTTCTGGTTTGCAATCGCTTATCAGTGCGCGTTTGCCTATGCTGCATCGCTGATCATCTGCCAGATCGGTGCGGCATGTACCGGGGAGCCGAATGCGACGGGACTGGCAGCTGCGGTAATACTGCTGACAGGCATACTCTATCTGCTCTTAAGACCCTGCAGCAAACGGTAGTACTGCCCGTGGAGGACGCGGCGGAGCCGCACGCCGGCGGGAAATAGAAACCGATGGTATTTTGGAGATTTCTGTGATACACTGACAGAGAACCCGCGGGGTTCAGCACATTGCGGCAGACAGGCCCGGAGTATGTGCGGAAAGGATATTATGGAGAAGGAAGCAGAACGGAATAATGAAACCGGCGGCGGATTCGGCAGCAGAATGGGGATATCGGAGCTTGAGAACAGTCCCAGGGGGAAGAAGGCCATGGAATATTTCCTTTCCGGATATAATTGTACGCAGGCGGTAGCGCTGGCTTTTTCGGATCTGTTGGATATGGACCGGAGTTTGCTGCTTCGCATGAGTTCCTCTTTTGGCGGCGGTATGGGCAGACTCAGGGAAGTGTGCGGCACTGTGTCCGGTATGTTTTTGGTGGCGGGAATGCTCTACGGTTATGAGGATCCCAAAGCGTATGAGGAGAAGGCGGCGCATTACGGGAGAATTCAGGAGCTGGCGGCACGCTTTCGGGAACAACAGGGCAGTATTGTGTGCAGAGAGCTGCTGGGCCTCTCCTCGAAGCAGGACGATCCTGTGCCCGAACGGCGCACACCCGAATATTATCAAAAGCGGCCCTGTCCGCAGCTTGCGGGGCTTGCGGCGGCAATTCTGGAACGGTTTATAGAGGAAAATCCACTGAATCCGAATAATATGGCATAAAAGGCATAAAATCTCATAAACGCGCAAAAATAAGAACAGAGAACGGCTTGTGCGGGATTATTATGGAAGGAGACAGCTTAGATGTATTATTTGGAGATTGAAAAGGTTATAGGAAGAGAGATTCTGGATTCCAGAGGGAATCCCACCGTGGAGGCACAGGTACATCTGTCGGACGGGACCGTGGGCAGAGGAACGGCTCCCAGCGGGGCGTCCACCGGAGAATTTGAGGCGCTGGAACTGAGGGACGGCGACAAGGGACGCTATCTGGGAAAGGGTGTCACAAAGGCGGTGCAGAATATCAATACTGTCATCTGTCAGACCATTCGGGGGATGGACGCCTCGGATATTTACGCGGTGGACAGGGCTATGATTGAGGCCGACGGAACGAAGGACAAGTCAAAGCTTGGTGCCAATGCCATTCTCGCGGTTTCGATCGCCTGTGCCAGAGCTGCGTCCAAGTCCCTTGATATTCCGCTTTACCGCTTTTTGGGCGGTGTAAACGGCAATCGTCTTCCGGTGCCCATGATGAATATCATAAACGGGGGATGTCATGCGGCCTCCTCCGGTCTGGATGTGCAGGAGTTTATGATCATGCCCGTGGGTGCCTGCTGTTTCAGGGAGGCGCTCAGATGGTGTGCGGAGGTTTTTCACGCTCTGGCCGCCATTTTGAAGGACAGAGGACTTGCCACTTCCGTGGGGGACGAGGGAGGCTTTGCCCCGGCACTTTCGTCGGACGAGGAGGCGATCGAGACCATTCTCGAGGCGGTGAAAAAGGCAGGATATGAGCCCGGCAGAGATTTCCGCATCGCTATGGATGCGGCATCCTCTGAGTGGAAGACAGGAAAAAAGGGAGAATATAAACTGCCCAAGGCGGGTAAGGTTTATACCTCGGACGAGCTCATAGCCCATTGGAAGGAGCTGGTGGACAAATATCCCATCATCTCTATAGAGGATGCGTTGGACGAGGAGGACTGGGAAGGCTGGAGAAAGCTGACCGAAGAACTGGGCCATAGGGTGCAGCTGGTGGGAGACGATCTGTTTGTGACCAACACGGCGCGGCTGGAGAAGGGAATCGATCAGCACTGCGGCAATTCCATTTTGATCAAGCTGAATCAGATCGGTTCTGTGTCCGAGACGCTGGAAGCCATCAAGATGGCCCACAAGGCAGGATATACGGCTGTCAGCTCCCATCGCTCCGGAGAGACTGAGGATACCACGATCGCGGATCTGGCGGTGGCGTTGAATACCTGCCAGATCAAGACCGGCGCGCCCAGCCGTTCCGAGCGCGTGGCCAAGTACAATCAGCTTTTGCGCATCGAGGAGGAATTGGGCAAAGCTGCCGTCTACCCCGGCATGAAGGCTTTCGGGGTGCAGTAAGACCGGCATGAGGTGCAGAGCGCATCGCACGGTTTATTGACAGAACCGGATTTTTTTGAGACAGGAAGCTGCGGCTTTCTGTCTTATTTTTGCGTATATTTATTCTTTGAAAAAAGTTGAAGGGATTTCCATTATCTAGTATAATATTCCATATAGTAATAAGACTGATATTTTGCGGCGGGATAAAGACCGCAGGTCATAGAAGGGCATGGTGGACAGGATGAGAGATAAAGAGCGGAAGTTTGGAAAATTTTGTGCAGGCAGTGCAGCGGCAGCGCTTGCGATGTCGGTCTGCATCGGATTTGCAGGCTGTGGCGGCGCAGCGGGGGTGTCTGACGGACCGGTGTCACTGACGGTATGGCATTATTACCACGGCGCCCAGCAGTATGCTTTCGACTCTCTGGTGGAGGAGTTCAACGATACGGTGGGAAAGGAACAGGGAATCTATGTTCAGGGCGTAGGTAAGGGAACGGTGTCCGATCTGGAGGCTGCGGTGAGAGATTCGATGGCGGGCAAGGTCGGATCCGATCAGATGCCGGATATTTTTTCTTCTTATGCGGACACTGCATATGAGGTGGAGCAGGCCGGGGCCCTGGCTGATCTGACAAACTATTTAAGCGATGAAGAACTCGACGATTTTGTGGACTCCTATGTGGAGGAGGGCAGGATAGCGAAAGACAACACGCTGCGTATCTTTCCTCTGGCAAAATCCACGGAGGTCATGCTCCTGAACAAGACGGACTGGGATCGGTTTGCGCAGGCGACGGGCGCATCTTTGGACGACCTGGCGGATCTGGAGGGAATAGTGGCTGTGGCGCAGGCTTATTACGAGTACACGGACAGTCTGACTCCCGATGTGGCAAACGACGGCAGAGCCTTCTACGGGCGGGACTCTATGGCGAATTATTTTAATATCGGCATGCGGCAGCTGGGGAATGAAATTTTTCAGGTACAGGACGGGGAGGTCAGCCTGAATCTGGATAAGGATTCGCTCAGACGTCTCTGGGACTGTTATTATGTGCCCATGGTGAAAGGGTATTTCGGAGAGTACGGAGCTTTCCGTTCCGATGATGTAAAGACCGGGGAACTGCTGGCGTACACCGGCTCTACCACCTCGGCAATGTACTTTCCCGACGCAGTTGAGGCGGATGACGGGAGGTATGACATAGAATATCTGGTTCTGGCAGCACCCGGTTTTGCTGACGGAGAACATATCGCGGTCCAGCAGGGGGCAGGCATGGCCGTGTGCAAGTCTGACGAGCGTCGCGAGAAGGCGTCGGTAGAGTTTTTAAAATGGTTCACACAGGCGGAGAACAATCTTGTTTTCTGCGGCGACTCAGGTTATCTCCCGGTCAGAAAGGAGGCCAATGACAGCGCGCTTCTGGATCGGGTGATCGAGGAGCGGGGCATTGAGATATCCGAAAAGACCTATGACTGCATCAGACAGATATTTGACGAGATGTCGGACGTGACCTTATATACCAATAAATGTTTCAGGAACGGTTCCGGTGCCCGCAAGGTTTTGGAATATCATCTGGCAGACAAAGCGCATGCGGATCGTGCCGAGGTGGAGAAGAAGCTGGCGGATGGGAGCTCTCTGGAAGATGCATGTGGGGAATATCTTTCGGACGAGGCGTTCGATGCGTGGTATCTGGATTTTGAGAAGGCTCTCAGGGATGCTGTAGACTGATCCGTTTAAGGAACTGTGCATAGAGGGACCATATGAAAAGCTTCGGGTGTTGGGTGAAATACACCGGGCGGAATGGGGACGTATGGCACAAAAAGGAAATCTTAAAAAAAGAAAACAGACAATCTTTAGAATTTTTCTCATACCGCTGGTAGCTCTGATGCTGGCGCAGAGTCTGATCGTGCTGGGAGTGCTGGTCTTTCGCAGAACCAGTACCATGCTGCAGGATCATTCTGTCAATATGCTGCTGCGCATGGTGGAGAACCGCAAGGTTATTCTGCGCAATGACATGGCCAGATGGGCGTTTGTCTCAGGGCAGGAAGCGGGCATGAACCATCTGCTGGAGGAGTATCTGCAGGAAAAGCAGCTGACTCTGGAACAGGTTCTCGCATCCGCGGATACGAGGAACGAATTGCTGGAAAGAATGCTTCCCGACTGTATGAATCTTGTGGAAAATAATATGACTACGGGTATTTTCGTAGTTTTGACAGGAGAGGATGCGAACGGAAAAAACGTCGGAAAGGCGGCTGAGTTTGACGGTTTCTTCATTCGGGATTCCAGTCCGCTTTCCAATCCCACCAACTATTCGGACCTCTTGATGGAGCGGGGCAGTAAGCATTTGTCACGAACTTACGGCGTGCCGCTGGACACTTATTGGACGACTTCTTTTTCTTTGAGCGGTCAGGGACAAAATACAGGAGAAAATTTTTTCTATGAGCCGTGGCGTGCGGCGCGTGAGAATGAACATGCGGATGCGGCAGATCTGGGTTATTGGTCGACACCCTTCGTATTGGAGACAGGCAGAAAGGATTCTCATGATATGATCGCCTATTCCGTACCGCTGCGCTATCAGGGGACCGTGTATGCGGTCATGGGTGTGGAGGTGGCGGTCAGCTATCTGTACGATTATCTGCCGGTGACGGAGCTGAGCAAGGATGAGATGGCCGGCTATGCTCTGGCTGTGAGAAATACAGACGGAAACTACACGATGATGGCAGGCCGGGGCATGCTCTATAATGCCGCCCATGATAAGGAACACGGTCTGTTACTGAAAGAGAGTTCCTATGAGAACCTGTATGTGGTGCAGGATATACGTCTGAGATCACAGCGCATTTTTGCAGCAGTGTTTCCGCTGGAGTTGTATGATGCCCATCCGCCTTATCAGGACACAGAATGGGTTCTGATCGGTCTCAGCAGTGAGGAATCTTTGTTTGGTATGACCCGGAAGCTTTATATGTGGATGCTGGTGGCGATATTCTTTGGACTTGTTTTCAGTCTGATGGGTATTTATTTTGTTGTGCGCCGGATCACCAGTCCCATCATGCGTCTGATGACATGCATCAGCAAGGGAGAGGACGGACTGCTGGAGTTTGCCCCCTCCAATATTTTCGAGGTGGATTCACTGCATGCCGTGGTGAAAGACCTCACGGCCGCACAGAAGGCTGCGGAGGGAGCGCTCCTGGAGGAAAAGGAGTTGTACAGGCTGGCTCTGGAGACCACAAAGGACACATTTTTTTCCTATGATTTCGAGGCGAGATCCATAGACATTATCAATAATGCGGTCATAAACGGACGCTTCGGCTGTGAAGAGTACGAATTAGGCCTCGTGGATTTGAATGCGGTGTATGAGGAGGACAGGGAGCAGCTGAGGAATCTTTTACAGCGGATGCCGGATATCTGGAATCTGGAACTGCGCATGCAGATTCCGGGAAAGCCGGAATACCGGTGGTATTTTATGAATGCCAATGTCATCTTCGACACCGGCGGCAGACGCTGGAAGCTGGTGGGCAGAATTCACGACATTCAGGAGCGTAAGGAGCAGGAGGCGGAGCGGCAGAGGAAGATTACCACAGACGGTGTGACGGGATTTTTTGCCTATGCTGCGGGCATGCAGAGATTGAGAGAACTGCGTAAAACACAGCCGGACGGCGTCATGATCTATCTTATGGTGGATAATCTGCGCCGTATGGATGAGCAGTACGGCGTTACTTTTGGAGACATGATCCTGGAGGAGCTGGGGTGTATCGTTCGTGAGACCGCGGGCCACAGGAGTATGCAGATCCGGTTTGACGGAAATGAATTCTGCGTGTGGCTGCCGGGCGGGACGGAGCAGAAGGCTCAGGAATTTGCACAGAGTCTGTTCGCCCGGGTGCGGGAGCGTTTCCCCTCGGATATTTTTGAGATTCTGCTCCATGCCGGCATAGCGCCGGGAGACGCGCACAACCACACAAGGGAGATTGCCCGGATGGCGAAGCAGGCACAGATGGCGGCCTCAAAGTCTGTGGAGGAGATGGGATATGCCTTTCACAGCCGGCTGCCGGCCAAACAGGAGCAGCCGGGTCCCACATGGCGGGGAAAACAGGTGCTGACTGTGGCATATGGCGACAATGTCAGTCTGGTATCTCTGGCGCTGACTCTTTTTGGCAAAGGCGAGAATCTGGCTGCCCAGATGTATCTGATGCTTCAGAAGCTGGCCCAATACTATGACGCCAGCGATGTACTCCTGAATATGGTTCAGCCGGAGTATCACACCATGTATCTGGAGTATCAGTGGCACCGGGATACGTCGGCGGAGATAGCCGATCATGCAATGCCTTATCGTGAGGAAGAGTGGAAGCTCTTTGTCAGACAGATAGAAAATAAGGGCGTTCTCACATGGCAGGGAGAGGAGTCCCAGGACTCTCTCACGGTGTTTTTCTGCCATGGCGCAGGTTCTTCCTGCGGCTGTGCGATACCGCTCTATGACAGCGGCACCGTGATGGGAATTTTAAGTATTTTAAACGGTCAGGCTCCGGAGGAGGATTCTGCGGAAGCAGCCAAGAATCTGTTGGAGCTTGGAAGCGTCATCCAGAGTCAGATCGCCCAGAGACGGCACGATATGGCAAGTAAGGCCAAGTCGGATTTCCTTTCCAGGATGAGCCATGAGATCCGCACGCCGATGAACGGAATTATCGGTATGACAGCCATAGCCATGCAGCAGGATCAGAGCCCCGAGAGAATCCAGGATTGTCTGCAGAAGATTCGGTTCTCCTCCGATTATCTGTTGGGGCTGATCAATGAGATCCTTGATATGTCCAAGCTCGAGAGCGGAAAGCTGTGTCTCGAACCGGCAGATTTCTCTATGACGGAGCTGCTGGAGCCCATTGAGGAAATGATCCGTCCTCAGGCACAGGACAAATCGTTGACCTTCGTGAAGGATATTCGGTTGACACACGATTGCTTTTTTGCGGACAGACTGCGCATCAGCCAAGTGTTGATCAATCTGCTTGGAAATGCGGTTAAGTTTACGCAGGAGCACGGAGAGGTGAGACTGATCGTGCGGGAGGATGCTGCAAAGGAGAATCAGGCAGCGCTCTATTTTGCCGTGCAGGATAATGGCATGGGCATCAGCCCCGAAGACCAGGAGCGGGTGTTCAGGGCATTTGAGCAGGTGAGCGGCACCAATTCGTCCAGTCTGAAAGGAATGGGCCTGGGCTTGTCAATCAGCAGCCGTCTGGTCAAGATGATGGGCGGCGACATCGGCCTCGAGAGCAGCCCGGGTGAGGGAAGTATCTTCTACTTTACGATAATTGTGCCCGTGGGGCAGCAGGAACAGGCTCCCGTACAGGAGCAGCGGTTCTTTGAAGGCCGGCGCGTACTGGTGGTGGAGGACAATGAGCTGAATGCGGAGATTGCCCGGACCATTCTGGAAGAGTGCCGGTTCCATGTGGACTGCGTCGGGGATGGCGCGCAGGCGCTAAAGCGGATTGAAGAGACGCAGCCCGATTATTACGACTTGGTTCTGATGGATATTATGATGCCGGTTATGGACGGAATCGAAGCCACCAAGGCGATCAGGGCCATGGAGAGAGAGGACTGCCGTACGCTTCCCATTGTCGCCCTGTCTGCCAACGCGTTTGACGATGATCTCAAAAAATCCGTGGAATGCGGCATGAACGGTTATTTGTCCAAGCCGTTGGAAATTGATAAATTATATAAGATGTTGGAGGATGTACTGAAAAAGCAGGATTAATTTTTTTCTTGCCATGACAGGCATTTTGATTTATGATAAAAAGGGCAGGAAATTGGCTCGGAGGATAGAATGAAGATATCTGAGAGAAAGAGATTGTGGTTCCGGGTTCTCGTGGCGGCGCTCGCGCTCTACACGATCAAAAGTATATTTGTGGGGGCGGATATAGACGAGGCATACGGAGTGACGCTGGGTTACCGGCTGGTGCAGGGCGACCGGCTTGTGTGGGACATGTGGGAACCGCATCAGACCTCCGCGATCTTTACGGCTCTGTTTATTCGTCTGATACTTCTTCTCACGGGCGGCAGCCTGCATTTTATGACGATTCTTTTGAGGGTATGTTTTTTTCTCGTCCAGATCGGTATCACTCTGTATCTCTATCAAAGTTTGAAGGAATGTCTGCCCTTCCTCGGCGGATGGGAGCGGACGCTCTTCGCCATGGTGTACTATATCACAACACCCAAATGCAATTATGTGCCGGAGTATTCCAATCTGCATATGTGGTTTTCCACATTGCTTGTGCTGTTTCTGCTGCAGTATTTTGGCAGTGCTTCCCGCAATCACGGCAGAAGCCGGTATCTTGTTTGGGCCGGCGCAATGCTGGCCTGCGATGTGCTGGCGTACCCGGGAATGGTACTTCTGTATCCCTTTTGTGCGGGAATGATCCTGTGGAAGTCCAATACCGGCAGAAAACGGCTGGGGGAGCTTTTTGTATTTACCCTGCCCTGTGTTCTGGGGGCGGGAGCTTTTGTGGGTTATCTGCTCAGCTATATGAGCCTGCAGGATATTATGCTGGTGCTGCCCGCCATTCTGGGGGATGGTTCTCATCAGACGGGTATTGCGGAAAAGCTTGGCGTCTGGGGCGCCGGAATCGGGGAAATCGTCCTGATGACTGCGGGCTGCACGGTTGTGGCAGTGCTGATCCTGGCAGGCATCCGGGCGGCGGGAGACAGGAAGAGCACAGTGGGGAAGGATCAGACGGTAAGTCTGGTGACCGTGTGGTTTGCGGTACAGACGGTCTTTCAGGTATTGTGCTGGATCGACAGCGATTATAATTCCGGCTATCCGCAGATTGCTTATGTGGCGCTGCCGCTGTTCGGGTGGCTGTGCGCGGGCAGATGCAGGAGAAGAGAGAGGGCGGGTCTTTTGATGATCGGCTTTTCGCTGGTCAATTATCTGGCGCTGAATCTGTTTTCAAACTGGAAGCCTGCCTGTCTGAATGTATATCTGGTGATGGGACTTCTGGGAGGCCTGCTCTGTCTGCGGCAGTATTTTCTGGAAAAACGTGGAGAGGCGGGGCTTAAGCTGATGCGCGGCATCTGTATTCTGTTTTTGCTCAGTCAGGTGTTCGGGCGGTGCCTTTTGATGATTGGCGGTGATGAGGGAAGCAGTATGACTTTTCAGGTCAGGGGGATCAGCCGAGGAGGAGTCAGAGGGGGGATATTTACCTCCTATATGAATTCTTACCGCTACAATAGCAATTATGAGCTGTTCCCCGAGATCGTTCCCGAGGGCAGCATGGTACTGTATTTAGGGCCGTCAGTTTTCTATTATATGATGGGGGAGTGCAGGGTAGCGGCGCCCAGCACCATCAGTACGCCGGAGTATGACGAACGCTTTGCGCTGTATTATGAGCTGCACCCTGAGCGCTTTCCGGATGTGGTGGTGATGGAAAGCTGTTACGGAGATGTGTCCTATTTCCCGGAGGACGATTATATTTATACCTGGCTGGCAGAAGAGTTCGGGCCTGCACAGGTGGAGGATTACCCCTATGTGCGGGTATATCGCAGGGAGACGGGTGATAAGCCCGGCTCGGCAACAGGAAGGACGAATAACGACAGAAAGCAAGGAGGAGCTGAATGAAGAAAAATGGCATCAATTATAGTGATTACGCGGCGCTGTGCAGAGAGGCGGATCAGATAGACCTGACATTGTTTGACCGCTATGAGGTACAGCGGGGGCTTCGAGACAAGAACGGAAACGGAGTGTTGACCGGTCTTACCAATATCTCCAGGATCGAATCATTTAAGATGGTGGACGGGGTGAAAAAACCCTGTGACGGTAAACTCTGGTATCGTGGATATGACTGTATAGAACTGGTAAAAGGATTTCGCCAGAAAAGGTTCGGCTTTGAGGAGGTGGCTTATCTGCTGCTTTTGGGCAATCTGCCCACAGAGGAGGAGCTGAAGCGTTTTTGTCATGTGCTTTCCTCAGAGAGAACGCTGCCCACCAATTTTACCAGAGACGTCATCATGAAAGCGCCCAGCAGCGATATTATGAATTCCATGACCAGGAGTGTATTGACGCTGGCGTCCTATGACAGGAGCTGCAAGGATACCTCCGTTGAGAATGTGCTGCGGCAGTGTATGGGACTGGTCAGTCTGTTCCCGGTGCTGGCCGTGTACGCATATCACGCCTACAATCACTATGAGAACGATGACAGTATGTATATCCACCGCCCCTCCAGAAAGCTTTCCACGGCGGAGAATATTCTGATGATGCTTCGCCCGGACAAAAAGTATACAGAACTGGAGGCCAGAGTGCTGGATATTGCACTGGTTTTACATATGGAGCACGGCGGCGGAAACAACTCCACTTTCACTACCCGTGTGGTGACTTCGTCCGGTTCGGACACTTATTCTGTGATCGCCGCGGCGCTGTCCTCCCTGAAGGGACCCAAGCATGGCGGCGCCAATATCAAGGTGGTGGAAATGATGCGCGACCTTGAGGCCAATGTGTCCGACTGGGAGGATGAGGACGAGGTCAAGGAATATCTCCAGAGGATTTTAAGCAGGGAGGCTTTTGACCGCAAGGGCCTGATCTATGGTATGGGACACGCGGTATATTCCCTGTCCGATCCCAGGGCCCAGGTGTTTAAGGGATTTGTGGAGCAGCTTGCCATTGCCAAGGGACGCGAGAAGGAGTTTCGCCTGGATCCTATGACCGTACGGCTCGCCCCGGAGCTCATCGCCCAGAAATCACGCATTTACAAGGGCGTCAGCGCCAATGTGGACTTTTACAGCGGGTTTGTGTACAGTATGCTGGAGATTCCTCTGGAGCTTTATACCCCGATTTTTGCCATCGCCCGTATCGTGGGCTGGAGCGCTCACCGTATCGAGGAGCTGCTGAATATGGATAAAATCATTCGTCCCGCCTACAAGAGCGTTATGGAGGAGAGAGACTATATCTCCATGGAGGACAGGTAGGAAGTATATTTGGTGCCCGATACGCTTGATTTTCTCACAAAAAAGAACCTGTGCGCAGGTTCTTTTTTATATGCTGCGGAACTTGTCCTGTATTCGTATACCGTGCATCCGTTCAGACATAATAGATACAAGGTATTGAAGTCTGGAGGAGATGTGGTAAAATATGAGAATATGGAGGAAGTTTATGTCTGATACAATACACAATTATCTGAAAGAGTACGGGGATATCTCCTTTATGGACCGGCCCATGAATGATGTGGACTCTCTGGTGCTTTGTCAGTTTGTCTATTTAAAGTTTGACGGGCTGGTGCCGGAGCTGAAAGAGAGCAGGAGTTCGGTCTCACTTGAGGAGCTTGCGGCACATCCACAGGCGGAGAAGCTTTTTGCGGACGAGCGTTTTGAGAAGGATAACAGGGAGCTCTTTGAGGATATGCTGGCAGGGAGACGGTTTCGCAATCTGAAGATCAACTGCCACATCAATGTGATCGAGAAGGAGTGGGAAACACAATTTTCCGCGGCCACGTTTATTTTGGAGGACGGCACGATCTATGTGGCTTTCCGCGGCACGGATGAGACGATTGTAGGCTGGAAGGAAGATTTTAATATGGCCTTTCTCTCCCCGGTGCCGGGACAGGCTCTGAGCGTGAAGTATCTGAATATGGTCACGGAGCGTTTTCATAATCCTTTTTATGTGGGCGGACATTCCAAGGGCGGCAATCTGGCGGTGTACAGTGCCATGAACTGTGCGGATGTGGTACAGGAGCGTATTCTTAAGGTCTACAGCATGGACGGGCCGGGATTTCGCCCGGAGATTCTGGAGCGCTGCGGCTATGACAGGATCGCGGACAGGGTGGTAAAGCTTCTTCCCCATTCCTCCATGATCGGGATGCTTTTTGAGTGGGATACCCGGTATCAGGTTGTGGAGTCCCGCAGTTTCGGGCTGGCCCAGCACAATCCTTACAACTGGAAGATCAAAGACGGAGAGTTTGTCCTGGCGGAGGATATCTACGGACGGGCCCGTCTGGTTGACAATACCGTCAATGAGTGGATAGCGTCTCTGGATGATCAGCAGATCAAATTGTTCGTGGATACATTATATCAGGTCATATCGGCCTCGGAGGCGGATGATCTGATCGCTATCACTGCTGACTGGAAGCGCAGTATGTCGGGCGTGGTAGCAGCCCTGAAGGGAGTGGATGAGGATACCGTCAAGGTACTTCAGGAGATTGTAAAGGCATTGTTTGATCTGGCAAAGGTGCGCATGAAGGAGGAGCTTGGTCTGCCGTTAAAGAAGGCGGCTCAGCAGGCGAAGAGCAGGCGCCGCCCAAAAAGAAGGACAGAAGCGGTACACCCGACAGCGTAGTCTGTCCGGCGTCCAGCCGCTCGGGATGCCACTGCACTCCCAGGATGGGCAGGCTTTCATGGGCGATGGCCTCGGGACAATGATCTATGGGGCAGTGCTGTATGACATGCAGTCCCGAGCCGATTTTGTTCAGACATTGGTGGTGGGCGGAGTTGACCTGTGCGGTTCTTCCGTAGAGGAAACAGAGCAGGCTGCCCGGCTCAATGAGGGTCGGGTGATAAAGATCTCTGCCGGATGTCAGGTGCAGATCGGCCTCCGGCATATCCTGTACGATGGTGCCGCCGAATGCTATGTTGATGAGCTGCATTCCCTTACAGATGCCCAGAACGGGAAGCCTGTGTCTGATACAGAGCTCCAGAGCCTGAAACTGCAGAATGTCCAGCTCGGTATCGACAGTCCGGGAACCCTTGTTCAGCTCGCCGAAAAAGGCGGGAGTGATATCGCCGCCGCCGGGCAGCAGGAGCCCGCGGCAATGGGATACTTCCCCGGGATTTAGGGTGGTTACGGGCCAAAACGCGTTCTCCCTGAGAAAACGCTCATAATTACCGGTGTCCTTTTTTCGGCCCAGAATGGCAATTTTGTTAGGTTGAGGCATGGTTTCGATGTCCTGTCTAAAATGCTATACAGTAGTATATGCCGCCGCGGTTATTTTTTGCATGAAAAGCGGGCGGTCTGGAGGAGTTTGTGATGAACGACAGAAAAGTGAAGTGCAAATGGCTATCGGAGATGAGGTGGACGGGATCAGGCCGCAAAGCGGCGGCGCTGCTGTCTTTTTTGCTGCCTGTATTGATTATGCTCACGCTGTTTGCCATAAAAGGCATTTATCCCTTTGGAGGAAGAAGCTTTCTGAGTACGGATCTGTATCATCAGTATATGCCGTTTTTCAGTGAGTTTGTCCGGGCTGTGAAGTCCGGCGAAGGAATTTCCTACACCTGGAATGTGGGTGTGGGTTCCAATTTTCTGGCACTGTATGTATATTATCTGGCCAGTCCCTTTCACTGGCTGGGATTGCTGGTGCCTGAAGCACACATTATGGAGTTTCTCACCTATCTGGTGGTGTTAAAGGTCGGTTTGTGCGGTCTGACGGCCTTTTTGTATCTGGACGGGCGGGGCAGGCGCGTAAAAAGCGCTCCTCTGCAGGCCGGGGCTGCGTTGTTTTTTTCGCTGGGCTATGCGCTCTCCGGTTTTCTGGCCGCCTACAACTGGAACATCATGTGGCTGGACTGTGTGATCTTGCTGCCTGTTATCGTGATGGGACTGGAGAGGCTGGTCCGGGAGGGAAAGCCGGGGCTTTACTGTATAGCGCTGGGGTTGTCCATCTTCACAAATTATTATATCTCTATTATGATCTGCATTTTTCTGGTGCTGTATTTTATTTTTCTATTCTGCACGGAGCGGCATCCCATCCCCGGGGAAGGGGCGGGAAAGGGAGCGCGGGCAGCTGCCCATCTCAAACCCGTGGGCCGGTTCGCCCTGTATTCGCTTCTGGCGGGAGGGATGGCGGCAGTGCTTCTGATCCCGGAGGTCTGTGCCATTCTTGCCACAGACTTCGGAGATGTGAACTTTCCAAAGAAGGTGGAGAGCTATTTTTCCGTATTGGATATGTTGGCGAGGCATTGTGTGTCCGTAATGACGGAGAAAGGACTGGATCACTGGCCCAATATCTATTGCGGTGCGGCGGTGTTTCTGCTGATGCCCCTGTATGCCTTGAACGAGAAGATTCCGGCGCGCCGGCGATTTGGCATGCTGGCGCTTGCAGGGATAATTCTGCTGGGCTTCAGCACCAATGTGCTCAATTTTATCTGGCATGGTTTAAACTATCCGGATTCCCTGCCCGGCAGGCAGTCGTTTATCTATATACTGCTGGTGTTGATCATGTGCTATGATGCCTGCACACATCTGGATTTACAGAAACAGGAACAGAAGGAACGTGTGATCCGCGGGTACCTGCTGGCAGCGGCGGCATTGCTTCTGGTGGAAAAGTTTGTGGAGCACGACGATTTCCTGCCCGGAGTGGAGTGGCTGACGCTCTTATTTGTCACGATCTATGCAGGAATCCTGTATCATTTGTATTATGTGGAGACATATGAGCCGCAGAAGAAGCGGCGGACGGGCCTGACGCTGGCGGCACTGGCCGTGGCTGTGATGGTGCTGGAGACAGGCGTCAATACTTATTGCACAAGCATCAGCAATGTGAGCAGGTCAGCCTATCTGGAGCATCAGGAGGATTATAAGCTTCTGCATGAGTGGGTGCGGCAGCAGGAGGACGATTTTTACCGCATAGAGAAGTTTACGAGAAAGACCAAAAACGACGGTACATTGGCAGGATATCCCACTGCTTCGGTGTTCTCTTCCACGCTGAACTCTGCCGTGATGGACTTCTACGAACGCCTTGGTATGCGCCACAGCAAGGTATATTACGGATATGACGGCGCGACGGCTTTTACATCGGCCCTGCTGAATGTGGAGTATCTTTTCGGGGAGTCCGGGGAATACGAGAACAGCCTCTATCGTCTCTGCCGGGAGAGCGGTGAGATCAGCCTCTACCATGTGGAACATTCCCTGCCCTTCGGCTATGTGGCTCCTGTGGAATACGATCTGCCGGAGGGATTTAAAAACAGCGGTCTGCGGCTGCAGAATCAGATGATTCATGATCTGGGGATAGCCGGACAGTTGTTTGTAAAATGCGATGAGGACAGCTCCGGTGAGGATGTGAGATTCTCCGCGCCGGAGGACGGTATCTATTACGGCATTCTCACGGCGTCGGGAACCAAGAAGGTCAATTTGCTGGGAGGGACGCCGGGCGATCAGAGCTTTAACGATCTCAAGGACGGCTCGGTGCTGTATCTGGGACGTCTGGAACAGGGGACGGATATCGTTATCACAAACAGTGACGAGGACGACAAGACAAGGGATGTGGCTGCGGATATCTACCGAATGGATGAATCGGTTTTATCGGAGGTGCTGGAGAGGCTGTCGGAGAACCGTCTGGAGGATGTGGCCTATGACAGTACACATGTTTTTGGCAGACTGAGCCTTTCGCAGGCAGGCAGGCTGATCCTCTCCGTGCCGTATGAGAAGGGCTGGCAGATCTCGCTGAACGGAGAACCGGCGGAAGCGTCGCTCTTTGGAAATGCTTTTATAGCGTTTGATCTGGAGCCGGGAGATTATGAGCTTGAGATGCATTATGTGCCCTATGGTCAATATGCGGGTATTGCGGTGAGTCTGACAAGCATTCTTTTATTTGCCGGACTGATGCTGCTGCGGACGTGCAGACAGGGGAGAATAAAACATGTGCAGGAAGCGGATGAAAATGATTAAGAGAGTTTTAATGGACTGAATTTATGCTACCTTCTTATCAGATAAAACTGGTAAGGAGGTATTTTTATGAAGAGAGCGACCATCGGTTTTGTATTCCTTACAGTGGCCCTTATCTGTCTGACCGGATTCTGTGCGGCCTGTAAGGTGAGAAGTCAGGGAGCGTTTCGGCACAGGGAGAAGGAGAGCTGGTATCGGGAGAGGGAGAAACAGCTGGTCTCGGATACCCGGGCGTATCTGGACGGCGGAGGCTTTCGGGACAGCGGAGTCAGTCTCACAAGGATTGTGGACCCGGAGGGCAGCAGACATTACACCTTTACGATCCATCATGCGCGCATCGACCGGATGGAAGAGACCGGGCGGCAGACCCTCAGAGAAGAACTGACGGTTTTGACGAAAGATTTTGCTCATGCCGCACCGGGGGAAATCTGTGAATTTTCTTATGAGTTTCTGATCCTGGAGGAAGGACTGTAGGATTCGGCGGAATTGCTCCGGATTTAGAAAACAGCATAAGATTTACATGACATTTGGGGGAAATAGGGGTATACTCTTAATAAAAGCATCTGCGGAGGGCAGAGTTTGAAAGGAGTTTTACAAATGTCATTTATGCCCAGACCCCATGAGATTTATAAACATTTTAAAGGGAACCTATATCAGATCACGGCAGTGGCGCAGCACACGGAGACGGATGAGCTGCTGGTGGTGTATCAGGCGCTGTATGGAGATTTCAAGACTTATGCCAGACCGCTGGAGATGTTTTTGAGCGAAGTGGACAGACAGAAATATCCCGATGTAAAGCAAAAATACCGCTTTGAGCTGCAGAGCGGGGACTCCTACAGACAGCAGGAGCGGGAGCCGATTGCAGCGGACGGGGCTGATGGATTGGAAAAAGCAGAAGGCGCCGCAGCGGAGGGAGAGCTCAACATAGATCCCAAGGTATTGGAATTTCTGGATGCGGACTCCTATGAGCAGAGGCTGAATATCCTGGCGGGGCTGTATCACCGCATCACCGATGACATGATCACTACCATGGCGGTGGCCTGTGACATCGAGGTGCCGGAGGGCGATACCCAGGAGCGTTATGCATCGCTTAGATCCTGTCTGCTGACACTGGAAAAGTATGAGTGCAACAGACTGCGCCAGGGCAGAGACTCTCATGTTTTCTGATGGAACGGCTCCCCATTGGATGAATCCCGCGGTATGTGCGGGGAACGGATTCCGGAAAGGAGCAGGATATGTCTGTGAGAGTGCAGGATCAATTAAATAAAATGGTGATCGGAATTTCTGCAAGAGCGCTTTTTGACACGACCAGGGAGCATGAGATTTACGAGAAACAGGGAGTGGAGGCATACTGCCGTTATCAGGTGGCCCATGAGCTGGAGCCTATGCGGCCGGGGCCGGGCTTCGGATTGATCCGTTCTCTGCTGGCGTTAAACAAAGCCGGCGGGGAAGAGCTGGTGGAAGTCATCATCATGTCCCACAACAGCCCCGACACTTCTCTGCGCATATTTAATACCATCAGGCATTACGGGCTTGCGATCACCAGGGCGGTACTGGTGAGCGGCGCGTCGCTGGCTCCTTATCTGGAGGCTTTTCACACGGATCTCTATCTGTCGGCCTGTGAGGAGGATGTTCAGTATGCTGTTGACAGCGGTATTGCGGCCGGGATCGTCTGTACTGAGCGGGGCGGAAGCTTTGACGTGGACGCGGTGGGCGAGCCGGCGCAGATACGCATCGCCTTTGACGGGGATGCGGTGCTTTTTACGGACGAATCAGAGAGGATCTTCCAGACGGACGGACTCCATGCCTTTGAGGAAAACGAGGAGCGCAATGCCAGGAATCCGCTGGCAGAGGGGCCGTTTGCCAATTTTTTGAGAAAATTATCCGATCTGCAGAAGAAATTGTCCGATCAGGAGGGAGGGAACTGCGCCATTCGTACGGCGCTTGTGACTTCCCGGAGCGCTCCCGCCCACGAGCGGGTGATCAGGACCCTGCGTTCCTGGAATGTGCGTGTGGACGAGGCCTTTTTCCTGGGCGGCATAGAGAAGAAAGCGGTGCTGGCGGCTTTTGGGGCGCAGATATTCTTTGACGACCAGTCGGTGCACACTCTGAGCGCGGCACAGGCTGTACCGGCAGCGCGGGTGCCTTATCGCAACATCAAAAGGAGAGATAGCTTTACCGATGAGATATCAGACGATCGAGCAAGCTGAGTTTATTGAACGTCCCAACCGTTTTGTGGCCTATGTCAGACTTTTGGGAGAACGTGTGAAGGTACATGTGAAAAACACAGCCAGATGCAGGGAATTGTTGAAGCCCGGAGCGCGGGTCTGGCTTGAGAAGAGCGGCAATGCAAAGCGGGCCACAGACTATGATCTGGTGGCTGTGGAAAAGAACGGGCGCATCATCAATATTGACTCCCAGGCGCCGAATAAGGCCGTTGGTGAATGGCTTCTGAGAGAGGAGCTGTTTCCCGGCCTTATTTCTGTACGGCCGGAGACCGTATTTGGTAAGTCCCGGTTTGATTTTTATCTGGAGACGGAGGCGGAGAAGGTATTTTTGGAGGTGAAAGGAGTCACACTGGAGAATGAGGGTGTAGTGCGCTTTCCGGACGCGCCTTCCGAGCGGGCGGTGAGACATCTGGAGGAGTTGATCCTGGCCAGAAGAGAGGGCTATAGAGCCTGCATTGTCTTTGTCGTCCAGATGAGGGGTGTGAGGTATTTTCTTCCCAATTGGGATACCCACAGCAAGTTTGCAAAGACCCTGATCAAGGCCAGGGACGCGGGTGTGGAACTGTATGCCTATGACTGCAATGTGACAGAGGAAAGCATGGATATCTGCGGGAAAGTACCCGTATTTTTAACGGAAGAGGAAGTTTGTGAAGGATTTGGAAAAGATTCCGTAAATCCTAATAAAAACTTAAGAATGGGGGACCTTTTTGCTATTCCCCAACTGCTCTTAAACTGGTATGATAGTAACAGGCGGATCCTGCCCTGGAGAGAAGACCCCACGGCCTATCGGGTGTGGGTGTCGGAGATCATGCTGCAGCAGACCAGGGTGGAGGCCGTAAAACCTTATTTTGGACGCTTTATGAAAAGGCTTCCCGATGTGGGAGCTCTGGCTGCGGCCGATGAGGAAACATTGTTGAAGCTCTGGGAGGGGCTTGGTTATTACAATCGCGTGCGTAATATGCAGAAGGCGGCTGTTCGTATCATGGAGGAGCACGGCGGACGTCTGCCGGCGGATTATGAGGCGCTTCTGGCGCTCCCGGGAATCGGAAGCTACACGGCGGGTGCGATCGCTTCGATTGCATACGGGATCAGATGTCCCGCGGTGGACGGCAATGTGCTGCGGGTGCTCTCGCGTATCCGCAGGGACGGCCGGCTGATCACGGACGCAAAGGTAAAGAAGGCGGTGGAGCAGGAACTGCAGGAGGTCATACCGGCAAAGAGGCCGGGGGATTTCAATCAGGCCATGATGGAGATCGGAGCCTGTGTCTGTGTGCCAAACGGCGCACCTCACTGTGATTCATGCCCGCTTTCGGCTCTGTGCATGGCGCACAGGGATGAAGCCTGGGCTCAATATCCCCAAAAGGCGGCCCCGGGCAAGCGGAGCATTGAAAAGAAAACGATTCTGGTCATTCAGGACGCCGACCGGTCGGTGATCCGCAGACGACAGAAGGGGCTGTTGGCGGGGATGTATGAATTTCCGTCCCTGGAAGGATTTTGTGCTGTCAGTGAGGTGGCGTGCTATCTTGAGGAGAAGGGGCTGAAGGCTATCCGTATTCAACCGCTGGAAGAGGCGAAGCATATTTTTACCCACAGGGAATGGCATATGAGAGGGTACCTGATCCGTGTGGACGAGCTGGAGCCCGCGAGGCCTGAGGGAGGATGCGGGGACTGGCTGTATATCCGACCGGAGGAAACCAGAGAGAAATATCCGATTCCCGCCGCGTTTGCGGCTTACACAAAAGCTTTGAGTATCAGGCTCGGAAGAGACAATTTTAAGGAGGAGCAGTTATGAAGCTGTTATCAATTGCGATTCCCTGTTTTAATTCAGAGAATTACATGAGAAAATGCGTTGAATCCCTTCTGGCGGGAGGAGAGCAGGTGGAAATTTTGATTGTGGACGACGGTTCCGCCAAGGATCGCACGGCGGAGATCGCAGATGAATATGCGGCAAATTATCCCAGTATCGTGAAGGCCATACACAAAGAAAACGGTGGGCACGGCTCTGCGGTGAACGCGGGAATCGCCAATGCCACAGGGCTGTATTTTAAGGTGGTGGACAGCGACGACTGGGTAAAGAAGGAGGCTTATCTGGAAATACTTAAAAAGCTGGAGGAGCTTGCCGGAGGAGACACGGTGCTGGACATGCTTATCAGCAACTTTGTCTATGAAAAAGAGGGCGAGAAGCGTAAGAAGGTCATGCATTACAGACATATTCTTCCGAGGGATGAGATGTTTACGTGGAAGGATTGTCATTATTTTATGAAGGGTCATTATATTCTGATGCATTCCGTGATCTTTCGTACCAGACTGCTGAAGGACTGCGGACTGCAGCTGCCGGAACACACCTTTTATGTGGACAATCTGTATGTTTTCGAGCCGCTGCCCTATGTAAAGAATATGTATTATCTGGATGTGAATTTCTACCGGTATTATATCGGAAGAGAAGACCAGTCTGTGAACGAGAGCGTGATGATAGGACGCATCGATCAGCAGTTAAAGGTTAATCGTCTGATGATCGATTATCTGTCGGAGCGCAAGATGGAAATAATCAGGAATAAGCGAATGTATCAGTATATGCGTAATTATCTGGAGATCATCATGACGGTGTCCTCGGTATTGTTGATCCGCTCCGGTACGGAGGAGCATCTGGAGATGAAGAAGGACCTCTGGAAGTACCTTAAAAGCAAGGACAAGGGACTGTATTTCTATATGAGGCACGGAATAATGGGCGGAACCATGAATCTGCCCGGCAGGAGCGGACGAAAGATTTCCGTGGACGCTTACCGCATCTGTCAGAAAATCTTCAAATTTAATTGATAACTCATTTAAAACAGCGCCGGAACCTGAACTCCGGCGCTGTCTTTTTGAACATATATGATATTGTCGTCAAAGGCCTGACAGACGGCAGAACATGGTCAGCGCACGATCTGCGGTTTTGCCTTTTTGCGTTCCCTTGCGGTCCGCACGGCCAGAACAAGATCATAGCGGTACACGACCATATACATAATTGCGGCCATACAGAAAGCGGTAAGCACATCAAACATCGAGTGCTGTTTGATAAAGACCGTTGACATGATAATGGAGCAGGCCAGAACACAGGAGGCAATTTTGATCCCCTTTTTATCGGCCAGCTTTTCGCTGTGCATGACGGCGAAATGCGCTCCCAGAGAATTGTAAACGTGAATGCTCGGCCACAGGTTTGTGGGAGTGTCTGTCTGCCACAGCTGCGCCACCATCTGCGTGAAGATATTATCTCTGGGCATCACGCTCAGCCGCAGGTGATGGCCGTTTGGCCATAGGGTGGATATGATCAAAAAGACGGTCATACCGGTAAACAGGAATACGCAGGTTCTGTAGTAATTGGTCTTGTCTGTAAAGAACTGATACAGCACCACTGCGGACACATAGGCAAACCACAGAAAATATGGGATCACGAACACCTCCAGAAAAGGTATGTAATCATCCACGGCCATATGGATCACACGATAGTGGGACGTGACGGTTTTTTCCAGGTGCCAGAACCACAGCCAGTAAATGATACCGTATACGATCAGGGGCAGTGCGTGCCGATATTTTATAAATAGTTCTCTGCATTTTTCAAAATTAATACTTTTCATATAAATTATCCTCCGTTACGGGGAATCCCCCGGACAACATATAGTATAATCCAACCGGTCAAAAATGCAATGTATTTTTGACAATCTTATAGGAATCTTTAGGATTCTTAAGAATTTTAAGAAATTTGGGACTTCCTATTTGGAAGATATTGTATTATAATACAGTTGAGATGACATCGGCTCACAGTCAAGGGCACATCCAGGACCTGTCTTTTAGAAACAATCCCTTACGGAATGATATGAATAAAGAGTGAATGATATAATTGTCAGGATGAGATCATGAGGATTAAAATAAGCGGCGTCTGCTGCATTGAGAGGTGTTGACGGGAGGTATTTATGAGAGAAAAGTATGAATCACTGGCATTGTTGCAATTGAAGGAGCTGGCCAAGGTTCGCGGTCTGAAGGGCACCTCTGCAATGAAGAAGGCAGAGCTGGTGGAGGCTATGCTGGCGGAGGACGAGCGTCAGAAAGCGCTTGCCGGGACGGCGGCCGGGCAGATAACATCGGGGGCGTCGCCTGCGGCAAATGCGGCTGCCAGGGCAGCGGTTCCCGGTGCGGCGCCCGCATCGAATACGGCCGTGAGGGAACCCGTGGAGGAGCAGGGTATGTCTTACGGACAGAGCCGTGTCCAGGAGGCCTGTGAGGAGGGGAACCAGATTCCCAAGGATTTGGACAGCGGTCTGGAGGCCAGCGGTATTTTGGAGGTTATGCCGGACGGATACGGATTTATCCGCTGTGAAAACTATCTGCCCGGTGAGAACGATGTCTATGTGGCACCCAGCCAGATACGCCGTTTCGGTTTAAAGACGGGTGATATTCTCTGCGGCAATAAGCGTGTGAAGACGCAGCAGGAGAAATTCAGCGCCCTTTTATTTGTGCGGTCCATCAACGGTTATACCCCGGAGGAATGCGCAAAACGCAAAAACTTTGAGGATATGACTCCTATTTTTCCCAATGAGCGCATTAAGCTCGAGACGCAGGGCTGCGGTGTGTCTATGCGGGTCATGGATCTGGTGAGTCCTGTGGGAAAGGGCCAGAGAGGAATGATCGTGTCGCCGCCCAAGGCCGGCAAGACCACCCTTTTAAAGGAAGTGGCCAAGTCCATTCTGCGGGCCAATCCGCGGATGCATATGCTGATTCTGCTGATCGACGAGCGTCCTGAGGAGGTAACGGATATCAAGGAGGCCATTGTCGGGCGGAATGTGGAGGTGATCTACTCTACCTTTGACGAGCTGCCCGAGCATCATAAACGCGTGTCGGAGATGGTGATCGAGCGGGCGAAACGCCTGGTGGAGCACAAGAAGGATGTGGTTATCCTGCTTGACAGTATCACTCGTCTCACAAGGGCCTATAATCAGGTAGTTCCCCCCAGCGGGCGCACTCTGTCGGGAGGCCTTGACCCGGCGGCGCTGCATATGCCCAAGCGCTTTTTTGGCGCGGCGCGCAATATGCGTGAGGGAGGCAGTCTGACGATTCTTGCCACCGCGCTGGTGGAGACCGGAAGCAAGATGGACGACGTGGTCTATGAGGAGTTCAAGGGAACCGGCAATATGGAGATCGTATTGGACCGCAAGCTTTCCGAGAAGCGTATTTTCCCCGCCATTGATCTTGCGAAATCAAGCACCAGAAGGGAGGACCTGCTGCTTGACGGTGAGGAGCTGGAGGCTATCAATATCATGCGCAAGGCGCTGAACGGAATGAAATCCGACGAGGCGACAGACCGGATTCTCGATATGTTCGCCCACACGAGGAATAATTTTGAGTTTGTGAATATGGTCAAGAAAAACAGATTTATTTAAATTCATTAATTTTGAATTTGGGTATTGCAAGCAGTGCTTGTCTGTGTTACAATAATACCGCTGTTTGTGGTTCCATAAGCAGTGCGGATGAGAACAAAACTAATACACGATATTTGCATAGAGAGGTGAAAGCATGAAAGAAGGAATCCATCCCCAGTACTATCAGGCTACCGTTACCTGCAACTGTGGCAACACATTCGTGACCGGCTCTACCAAGCCCGAGATTCACGTGGAGGTCTGCTCCAAATGTCATTCATTCTACACAGGTCAGCAGAAAACCGCAAGAGCTGACGGACGCATTGATAAGTTCAACAAGAAATACGGTGTCAAATAAGAATGCAGGCGAAAGGTTGAGGTATTTCTATCTCAACCTTTTTTGTCTCAACCTTTTGTTATTCCCGGGGGAATATTACTGTCGGAGGACGCCGGGGCAATCAGAGTAAATCAGAGCAGGAGCAGTTATGGCGAGGAAGAAGAGCAGTCGCTACTCCGGAATCGGCGGACAGGCCGTTCTGGAGGGCGTTATGATGAAGAATAAAGAGCGTTACGCCATCGCGGTGCGAAAGCCAAACGGCGAGATCGATGTGGAGCTTGAGAATTATCAGGAGCTGGTGCACGGCAACAAGCTGAAAAAGCTTCCGCTGATCCGCGGGGTGTTTAATTTTCTGGATTCCATGATTCTTGGGATGAAAGCCCTGAATCATTCCGCATCTTTCTATGAGGAGGAGAGCGGCGGGAAGGAGCCGGGTAAGACTTCTAATGGGGGCGGCAGCGGCGAGAAGCTGATGAGTCTGCTGGTGGCGCTTTTTTCCGTGGCGCTGGCAGTGGGTATTTTTATAGTATTGCCCTATTTCATTTCATTGTTTTTTGAGAGATATATCAGAAATGCGTCTCTGCTGGCGATCCTGGAGGGATGTATCCGCATTGTGATATTTTTGCTCTACGCATGGGGCATCAGTGCGATGAAGGATATCAGGCGTCTGTACCAATATCACGGCGCGGAGCATAAATGCATCAACTGTATCGAGAAGGGGAGGCCGCTCACGGTCCACAATGTGATGAGAAGTTCCAGACAGCACAGGCGCTGCGGCACAAGCTTTATCTTTTTTGTGCTGCTGGTGAGTGTTATTCTGTTTTTCTTTATCAGGGTGGACAATGTGGTGGAAAAGGTGGTGCTGCGCATCCTGCTCATGCCTGTGGTAGCCGGTATTTCCTATGAATTGATCCGTCTGGCGGGAAGAAGCGACAATATCGTCGTTCGGCTTCTGTCTGCTCCCGGCATGTGCATTCAGCGTCTGACTACCAGAGAGCCTGACGAGCAGATGGTCGAGGTGGCCATCGCGGCAGTGGAGGCCGTATTTGACTGGAAGACATATCTTCATAATGTGTTTGGCTATGAGGTGGATGAGACGTGGATGGACGACTCGGGCCGGAAGAGTGCGGATCCGGGTCTGGCTTCGGACGCCGTTTTGCCCGACGATTCCGGGGAGGCCGGACAGCCGTCATGATATACAGAGAGTGTTATGATCGGGGCAGGGCTGTGCTTGAGACGGCAGGTGTGCCGGAGGCGGCTTTGGATGCCAGGCTGCTGCTGGAATATGTCTGCGGGACAGACCGGAACACGCTTTTGGTCCATGGCGACCGGGAAGTGACGGCAAAGGAGCAGAGCCGCTATGAAGCCCTGACAGCCCGGCGTGCGCGCCGGATTCCCCTGCAGCATCTCACGGGCGTGCAGGAGTTTATGGGGCTGACGTTCCGGGTGAATGAGCATGTGCTGATTCCAAGGCAGGATACGGAGATTCTGGCAGAGGAGGTTCTGCGCAGACTGCATGACGGGATGCGCATTCTGGATCTGTGTACCGGGAGCGGCTGTATTCTCATAAGTCTTCTGCATTATTCCAATGAATGCAGCGGTGTAGGGGCGGATATCTCGCAGGAGGCGCTGAAGGTGGCGGCAGAGAATGCCGGACGGCTTCTGGGTGCAGAGCGGTCCGTTGAATTTTTGCAGAGCGATCTGTTTGAGGAGATATCAGGCAAGTACGAAATCATTGTCTCCAATCCTCCCTATATCGCGCGGGACGAGATACCGGGTCTGATGCCGGAGGTTCGAGAGCATGAGCCCGTGACGGCCCTGGACGGCGGAGAGGACGGGTTGGACTTTTACAGAGAGATCACAGAGAAAAGCAGAGCATATCTGAAGGGCGGCGGAATGTTGTTCTTTGAGATCGGATGCAGCCAGGGGGCTGCAGTGCAGGAATGTATGAGACAAAACGGTTTTGCGGAGACTGTGATCGTGAAAGATTATTCCGGTCTGGACCGGGTGGTCTATGGCACATGGTGCGGATAAGCCCGCAAAATATCCGGTTTGGTGTGGAGAAAGGCATGGTTATTAATATGTTTGACAGATTAGAGGATTTATTGATTCGGTTTGAGGAGATCTTGGGGGAGCTTCATGAGCCCACTGTCGCCAACAATCAGGAGCGTTTCCGCAAGCTGATGAAGGAGCAGAGCGATCTGACTCCTATTGTGGAGGCCTACAAAGAATATAAAAAATGCAGACAGGACGTCGAAGACTCTCTGGCCATGCTGGATGAGGAGAGCGACGAAGAGATGCGCGACATGATCAAGGAGACTCTGAACGAGAGCCGGAACCGTGTACAGGAGCTGGAACAGGAGCTGAAGGTCCTGCTGCTGCCCAAAGACCCCAACGACGACAAGAACGTGATCGTAGAGATCCGCGCCGGCGCAGGCGGGGATGAGGCGGCGCTGTTTGCGGCGGAGATTTACCGCATGTATGTGCATTATGCCGAGGGAAGACACTGGAGAGTGGAGACCATGAATGTGGATGAGATCGGCATTGGCGGCATGAAGGAAGTCCAGTTTATGATAAACGGGCAGGGGGCGTACTCCGTGATGAAGTATGAGAGCGGCGTACACCGCGTGCAGCGCGTGCCGGAGACAGAGAGCGGCGGGCGCATTCATACCTCTACCATCAGCGTGGCGGTGATGCCTGAGGTGGACGAGGATATCGATATCAAGATTGAGGACAAGGATATCCGCATTGATGTGATGCGCGCCTCGGGAAACGGCGGCCAGTGTGTAAATACCACGGATTCCGCGGTGCGTCTGACACATTACCCCACGGGTATCGTAGTCTACAGCCAGACGGAGAAGTCTCAGATACAGAACAAGGCAAAGGCATTTGCCCTGCTGAAGGCGAAGCTCTATGACATCGAGCAGCAGCAGCGCCATGACGCTGAGGCGGAGCTGCGCCGCAGCCAGATCGGAACCGGTGACCGCTCGGAGAAGATACGCACCTACAATTTCCCTCAGGGACGTGTGACGGATCACCGGATCGGCCTGACGATCTACAAGCTGGACAAGGTTATGAACGGCGATATCCAGGAGATCCTTGATGCCTGCATCGCCGCCGACCAGGCGGCAAAGCTAGTGAAAATGAATGAAAACTAGAGGCCGCCTGGTCGGCTTGGACCGAGGCGGCAAAGTGAAACTGAACGAAAACTAGAGGCCGCCTGGTCGGCTTGGACCGAGGCGGCAAAATTAGTGAAAAGGATTGTTTTTACATCCCCGGCAGGCATACACGGATATCCATATCCCGGCTGCCGATGTACATATCCCGGTTTCCGTCCAGGGTGTGATATTTTATGATGCTGTAATCTTCGTATTGATATAAAGCGCTGCCGCCGTCATCGTAAGAGAGCTCTTTTGCGATGCCGTTTCTCACATCCTGATTTGCGCGGACAAGCAGAGCGCGCAAGGTGATTTTGTCACTTTCCAGAGCCTCCGGCAGAGACAGGGTCTGATTGTCAACACTTATGGTGATATCGGATATTCCGTAATAGTAGAGACCTTCGCAGATCATTACCTTTTCCGGGCTATCAGGGTGTTCGGACGGTATGATGGAGAGGTCAAAATCACGGAATCCTTCCGTGGAGATGTCGTCTGTAATCATTTCAAAATCGGACCTCAGAGAGGGAGTTTCAAAATAATAGACCACGACTCTGCGCCCCTCTCCGTACAGATAGTCGGGGTGTTCAGACGGGTATCTGACCGTAAATCTGTCGGACAGCTGCCGTTCTTCTTCATATTCATCAGGTTCCACGATCATATAGGAGTCTGTCTCTTCAATAACGGTTCCCAGAAAGCTGTGTTCAATTGTGGTGTCAATATCCGGTGTGACGGTTTCCGGCGTACAAATATCCGGCGGGGATATTTCGGAAGGAATTATCTGCGTCTCCCGGGAAGTGGGTTCGGAAGCGGGAGTATCCATATTGGTATCTAAACCGCCTGCGCATCCGGTCAGCAATAAGAAATGGATCAGTATCAAAGGAAATAGCTTCTTTTTTTTCATCCTAAACCCTCCGTGCGGTCTGTTGATTTGGTTTTATCGGTGGCTTTATATCTGTATAGACGCAGAAAATCCCGGAAGGTTTCAGGTATCCGGGATTATTTTCCCGGGAATTTTTAAGATTGCGGCGACAGGAATTTTGACTTTGCAGGAAGCAGTACTTTTGTGATATAATCAATTTTATATATCTATTATTCAATGAATCGTTATGACAAAAGTCCGGCATGTGTGTCAGAGTGAGTCTGGGGAGGCAATATGGATATTCAGGAAATGTTCTCGATACTTGGATTGGATGAGACGACGGATGCTGACCTGATCAGGGCAGCATATCTAAAGCGATTAAACACCGTGAACCCGGAGGATAACCCCGAGGGCTTTAAGAGACTGCGCAGGGCATACGAGGAAGCGTTGCTCTACGGGAAACGGCAGATTGGGCCAGAGGAGGGTCGGACGGATGATCCGGTGGAGATTTTCCTGTGCAAGGCTGAGGAAATCTATCGCTCCATCTCGCGGAGGATTGATAAAGCGGAGTGGGAAAAGCTGCTGGGGGATGAGATTCTGGATGATCTGGATCTGGGGGAGGATGCCAAGTGGCGTCTCTTTGCGATGCTGGCGGATAAATTTCGTATACCTTCAGATATCTGGCGTGTTTTAGACCATGTTTTCGGAATTGTGCAAAACGAGAAGACCTTCAAGGAACATCTGAATGTGAATTTTGTAGATTTTATGGTTCGCAACATTGTGTCGGATACGGAGGAAGGTCAGTTTACTTATGCCAGATTTGAAGGAAGGGACCAGGCGGATTATGATAGCTTTCTGGACGCGTATTACAAGCTGAGACGGTTTCTTGACACGCGAGAGCCGGAGGATAGAGACGAATGGGAGAAGGAGATATCCAGACAGGAGGCTTTTTTGGATTCCATGCAAATCTCTCATCCGAGATATGTGCTGGACAAGGCCCGTATCTGCATGATCCGCGGGGAGAAAGCGGAGGCGGAAAGAATCGCCCGGGAAATACTCGCACAAGAGTCCGGCCCGGATAAGGATCCATATGTTCTTCTGGGGAGTGCAGCGGTACTGAGGCAGTGCGGGTACGGCGATGAGGCGGAAGCTTTATTGCGGGAGCTTTTGGAACAGGAGAATCTAAACAGCGGTCTGATTTACATGGCGTCCTGGAACATGGCAGAAATATGCTTTGAAAGGGATAATCTGGTTGAAGCCAGAACCTATGTGAGAGCGGCGCGCCGATGTTATAATACGAAGGAAACCCTGGAGCTGGAAAATGAGATCTGCAGGGCACTGCTTTCTCTCTATACCGGGGAGCGGAAAGATTCGCTGACCCGGGAGGACGGTCTGCTTCTGGCAAAGGTGTTTTTACATTTGGATCAGGAGAAGCAGGCATTGGCGTTCTTTGAGGAACATCCTTTGCTTGAGGAGGATGCGTCGGATTGTCATCTGCTGAAGGGTTTGATATTGTTGGGATGCGGCGAGGCTGAGCGGGTGCTGAAGGAGGCGGAGGCCTACAGAAGATGCCTGCTGTCCGAAGAAAGTGACGCCGTGCCGCAGACAGAGGAGAACGAGAAGAAGACGCAGGAGCTGGCACAATCCTGGAGGATGGAGGCACAGGCTTTCCATCAGCTCTATTTGAAATCCAGGGAGGCGGACCCGGAGGGGGCGGCTCTGCTCAAGGATAAGACGATGAACGCTATCAATGCGGCGATTGAGCTTTGCCCGGATGAGGTGCATTTTCTGGCTGTGAAGGTAGTCTTTTTAGATGATTTCGGGGAGTACGAGCAGATCGTTGAAGTATGCAGGCGGATTCTTGAGTTCGCTTCGGATGATTTCTATGCATATTATTATCTGCAGGATGCATGTATGAAGCTTGACAGGGCGCAGGAGGTGGTGGACACATTTTATGCGGCCCGCAGAATCTATGATAAAATGCCGCGGATCTATGAACATGCGGTTACGATATTTATCAGATACGGACAGTACCGGGATGCGGCGCGCGTGCTGGATCTGGCAGAGGAATCGGGCGTGGCTTCGCAGCTGCTTTCTCTGCAAAGGTTCAAAGTGATGCGTCAGAATGTGACGGACGAGACATCGTTTAAAAAGGCGGACGCGTATGCGGAGGAATTGTTGACGGAGCTTGAGAACGCAATGGAGCAGTCTGAGGAGACAAGGGACGAAACGGCCGGATATCTTGCGGAGGCCCGCCTTCAGCGCTGCTATCTGTATGACAGTCCCCAGGCCGGGCATATCAATTGGGCTGAGCGGCTCGATAAGATGGAGCAGTGGGCAAAGGAGACGCTTGAAATCTCCGACAATATAAATATGCGGTATTTTCTGGGAAGATTATACTGTCAGTACAGAAACGACACGAAAAGGGCGCTGGAACAATTGAAGATCTGCGAGGAGCGCGGCATGACATTTCCGTGGCTGTTTCATTATATCGGAGCCTGTTACCGTGAAGACGGGAAATTGAATGATGCCATTGCCTATGATAAAAGAGCTCTGGAGGGATATCCGGAGGAAGAAGAATTCATTTATACGCTTTCCTGGAGATATCGGGAGAAGTTCGTCAACACAGCCCAGAAGGAGTATGCGGACGAATCATTCCGCTACATAGAGACGCTTCGGAGTAAATTTGGTGACAGCGGGCGTGAATACTGGCAGCTGGCGGTGCTGTATCTGCGGTGCGGGGATAAGGAGAAGGCGCTGGAATGTGCCGATCTCTCACTGAAGGACGGAGAAACCGCTCTGCGCTGGCAGCAGAAGGGGAAGATTTTGGAGATGCTCGACCGCGGAGACGAGGCGTTTGAATGCTATCAGAAGAGCATTGAGCTTGCGCGCGCGTCGGGCTCAGACAGAAAGTATCCGTTTACACAGAGCTATTGGTATTTTGTATACAAAGGGGATTATGAGGGCGGCGTAACATGGTTTCGCGGTCAGCAGCCTCTGGTATTGTCGGAGGAGCAGCGCAGGGATAATCTCGATTCGATCATGAATCTGTATAAGTCGGCGCATCGGTGGGATGAGGCCCTGGGTATGATCGCGGAGATCTACGGCGGCACAAAGCTCTCGGAGCATGTATGTGATTCGTGGGAGCTTGAGGGAGAGAGGATCATGAATCTGCTTGACCTCTATCAATTGACGCTCCCGGACGAGGAGCTTCCGGACAAGGCAGATCAGGCCCGCAGACTGCTGGAGGGGGCGGGGAGTGAGACGCTTTGCAACGATCCCGGCGGAAAGCTGGAGGCTTACCGGGAGCTGGGCTACCTCTATGCGGACAATCTTCTGGATGATGAGACTGCATTGGTTTACTTCGAGAAAGCGCTGGAACAGTTTAAGCTGCAGGGAAAAGATGCTGATATGGACGACTGGCAGCACCTGCTGATCAGTATCATGCGCTGTTATTGGCAGCTCGGGGAACAGGAGCGGGCACAGTCTTACGGGGAGCTTTATATGCAGAAGCTGGCAGAGCGTTATGAGGACTGCGGGGAACTCGGTAAGAGCGTGGAGGAATTGTATGGCGCAGCATGCGGAGGTGAGAGGAATCATCTGTCAGATCTGATCCAGCTCAACATTTTCTGCGGAAACCCGGACAAGGCGCGCCGTCTTGCGGACAGGATGGAGAAAAGCGGGTGGTGCTGGTGGTGTCCCAGGAAGGTCTGCACTGAGGAGTGGGACTGCAGAGGATATCTGGCATTGGCCGACGGGGACACGGAGAGAGCAAAAGAGTGTTTTGAGCGGGCGCTGGAGAGTACCCCCAACGGTTACGGCGGAGCCAGAAGAGAGCTGAAGCGCATGGGAATTGGGGATCGGAAATCTGTTTGAGGAAAGACGCGTTTTATCCGCCGGGCGGCGGGGAAGGAGAACGGAATATGCAGTACATAAAACTCGGTGATTCGGATATACAGGTGTCGCGGCTCTGCGTGGGGTGTATGAGTTTTGGAAAGGCGTCGGCGGATTTTCATGAGTGGACGCTGGATCCCCGGGAGACGGAGACGCTGGTGAAGCATGCTCTGGATCTGGGCATCAATTTTTTTGACACTGCCAACGGTTATTCCCACGGTACCAGTGAGGAATATCTGGGCAGGGCGCTGCGCAATAACATTGCGAGGGAAAAGGCGGTGATCGCCACCAAGGTGTATTTCAATGAGGGACATCTGTCCAGAGAGGCCATCAACCGGGAGATAGACGGGTCCCTGAAGCGCCTCGGGACGGATTATGTGGATCTGTATATCATCCACCGCTTTGATTACGGCACGCCCATAGAGGAGACCATGGAGGCCCTTGACGGGCTGGTAAGGGCGGGAAAGGTCAGGGCGCTCGGAGCGTCGGCCATGTACGGTTATCAGTTTATGAATATGCAGCTGGCGGCCGAGAAAAACGGATGGACAAAGTTTGTCTCCATGCAGAATCACTATAATCTGCTCTACCGGGAGGATGAGCGGGAGCTGATTCCCGTGTGCAGGCAGATGGGCGTGGCGCTGACTCCGTACAGTCCGCTGGCGGCGGGGAGACTTTCCCGCACGGAGTGGAAGACGGGCTCAAAGCGCAGTCAGACCGATTATATGGCATCCGGGAAATACGATGAGACGAAGGAGCAGGATTATCAGATTGTTCTGCGGGTAAAAGAGCTGGCGGACAAATATCATGCGTCCATGACTCAGATTGCACTTGCATGGCTGTTTGCGAAGGGGGCGGCCTCGCCGTTGATCGGCGCCACAAAGGCGGAGTATTTTGACGATGCGGCCGGGGCGCTTGACATGGAACTTACTGAGGAGGAGATCAGTTATCTGGAGGAGCTCTATCTGCCGCACAGGATAAAGGGCGCTCTGTGATATTTGAGATGTAAAGGGTGTTATGAGACGAGAATATACGAAGCAGAATGTTTATGAGGCGGTTCAGGAGCGTCTGCGGCTGATCTTTGAGGAATTTGACAATATATATGTGTCTTTTTCCGGTGGAAAGGACAGCGGACTGCTCCTGAATCTTGTGCTGGACTTTCGGAAAAAGTATTATCCCGGGAAAGCGATAGGAGTTTTTCATCAGGATTTTGAGGCGCAGTACACAGTGACCACCGAGTATGTGGAGAGAACCTTTGAGCGGATCAAGTCCGAGGTGGAGCCGTACTGGGTGTGCCTGCCCATGGCCACGCGGACCGCGCTGAGCAGTTACCAGATGTACTGGTACCCCTGGGACGATACCAAAAAGGATAGCTGGGTCAGGGAGATGCCCCGGAAGGAATATGTGATCAATCTGGACAACAATCCCGTCACAACCTATCGCTATCGCATGCATCAGGAGGATCTGGCCAAGCAGTTCGGGCGCTGGTACCGCATATCGCATGACAATAAGAAGACAGTCTGTCTGCTGGGACTGCGGGCTGATGAATCGCTGCAGCGTTACAGCGGATTTGTCAATAAAAAGTATGGTTATGGCGGAGAGTGCTGGATCGGAAAGCAGTTTAAGGATGTATGGTGTGCTTCTCCGCTGTATGACTGGTCCTCCGAGGACGTCTGGCACGCCAATGCCATGTTCGGTTATGACTACAATCGCCTGTATGATCTGTATTATATGGCGGGGCTGAAGGTTTCTCAGATGCGGGTAGCCTCGCCGTTTAATGATTATTCCAAGGATGCGCTCAACCTGTACCGCGTCATAGATCCGAAGATGTGGGTGAAGCTTGTGGGCAGGGTGCAGGGCGCTAATTTTGCCTGTATCTATGGCAAGACCAAGGCTATGGGATACCGGAACGTGACGCTGCCGGAGGGACATACCTGGCGGTCTTACACGATGTTTCTGCTGGACACGCTTCCCAAGAGACTGCGTAACAGTTATGCCAAAAAATTCAACTCTTCGATTATTTTCTGGCACAAGACCGGAGGGGGACTGGATGAGGAGACGATACAGGAGCTGGAGGAGCATGGTTATCAGATCAAGCGTAACGGTGTGTCCAATTACACTCTGAATAAGAAGTCCAGGATTATTTTTATTGACAAGATACCGGATAACACGGATGATATCAAGTCCACAAAGGATATTCCCAGCTGGAAGAGGATGTGTTTTTGTATCCTCAAAAACGATCATGTGTGCCGCTTTATGGGATTCGGGCTGAGCAGGCAGCAGCAGAAGCGGGTTGATGAGATCCGGCGCAAATATAAGAGCATCGAGGAGATCGATTATGGAGTATAAAAGTCCGACCTATCATATCAGGGCGGTTCCCGTCGAAAAGGTGGAGCCCAACGATTACAATCCCAATACGGTGGCGCCGCCGGAGATGAAGCTTTTGTATGAGAGTATCAAAAACGACGGTTACACTATGCCTGTCGTCTGCTATTATGATAAGGAGAGAGACCGGTATATCATCGTGGACGGCTTTCACCGCTACCGGATCATGCTTGAGCATGCGGATATCTATGAGAGAGAGGAAGGAATGCTTCCGGTCTCTGTGATCGATAAACCCATCGACCAGCGGATAGCCAGCACAATCCGTCATAATCGCGCGAGGGGCAGTCATGATGTGGATCTGATGAGCAATATCGTGAAGGAGCTGCACGAGCTTGGCCGTTCCGACGCGTGGATTTCCAGACATCTGGGGATGGACAGGGACGAGATCCTTCGATTAAAGCAGATCACCGGACTGGCGGCTCTGTTTAAGGATGTGAAGTTCGGGAAGGCATGGAAGCCGGCGGAGGAGCCGGAGAGCCGAGAGGATAAATTGTCGCCTGTTTAAGCAGGCAGGGGGTATACGGATGAAGATTATCCATTGCGCGGACGTGCATCTGGACTCAAAACTTTCTGCAAATCTGGATCAGCGCAGGGCGGGAATCCGGCGCGAGGAGCTGCTGCACACATTCCTGAGAATGATAGATTATGCCGCGGAGCATGAGGTGGAAGCAATACTGATCGCAGGGGATCTGTTTGATACCCGGCGGGTGCAGGCAGGCGTGAGAAACGCGGTGGAGGACGCTGTCCGAAAGCATCCGGACATGGATTTCTACCTTCTGAAAGGCAATCATGAGGCGGCGGGGTTTCTGGATGTGCTGGAGGAGATACCGCCTAATCTGAAGCTTTTTGGGACGGACTGGACAGGATATGTGCTGAACCCCGGGGGAGCGGGCAATATTGTGCTCACGGGGGCAGAGCTGACACCGGAGAAGGCGGGAGCGCTCTATGGCAGCCTGGTGCTGGACTACGAGAACTTCAATATTGTCATGCTCCACGGGCAGCAGAACCAGTATATGGGCAGAAACCGGGCGGAGGTGATCGCTCTGGAGGCGCTGAAGAATAAGGGGATTGACTACCTGGCGCTGGGGCATGTTCATGCCTATCATATGGAGGCGCTGGACCGGCGCGGGAAATGGTGCTACAGCGGCTGTCTGGAGGGCCGGGGGTTTGACGAGTGCGGGGAGCATGGCTTTGTGCTTCTGGATATCGATGAGAACAGTCTGGAATATCAGTGTGAGTGGGTGCCTTTTGCGGGAAGGCAGCTGCATGTGCTGGAGGTGGATGTGACGGGCTGCACCACTTCTCCGGAGATGGCGGATATCGTGAGGGACGCACTGGCGGGAGAGAACTGGCCTTCCAGAGATCTGGTGAAGGTGGTCCTCACCGGGCGGGTGGATGTGACCTGTGAGAAGGATACGGACTTTATAACCAGGAAGCTGGAGGACGGATTTTTCTTTTTAAAGATGAAGGACGAGACAAAGCTCACAGTGGACTTTGACAGTTATCTCCTCGACGAGTCCCTGAAGGGAGAGTTTGTCCGGCAGGTGAGGGCGGCCGCAGAGCTCTCTGAGGAGACCAAGTCGGTCGTGATCCGGTATGGACTGCAGGCGTTGGCCGGGGAGGACATTGTATAGATGCGTTTATGGAAATGTCATATTGACAATTTCGGGAAATTTACGGATTTCACGGTGGATTTTGCCGAGAATCCCTGTGTTTTCAAGGAGCCTAACGGCTGGGGCAAGAGCACTTTGGCAGCCTTTGTAAAGGTGATGTTTTACGGCTTTGCCAATGAGAAGAAGCGGGGTGATACGCTGGAGCGGGAGCGCCTGCGCTATAAGCCGTGGCAGGGCGGCAGTTACGGCGGCGAGCTGGAGTTTGAGGCCAAAGGAAAGCGGTATCTGCTGAACCGCACCTTTGGAAATAAGGAATCGGAGGATTCTTTTGCGCTCTACGACGCTGTGACGGGTGTAAAATGTGACGATTTCAGTGTGAACATCGGAGAAGAATTGTTTCAGATCAATCAGGAGTCCTTTCTGCGCACGGTCTATATCGCCCAGAATGACTGTTATGCCGAAACCACTGACAGTATCAACGCCAAGATCGGCAATCTGGCGGACGCTCTGGGGGATATGAACGATTATGAGAAGGTGCGGCAGGTCATTAAGGATCTGCGCAACAGTCTGACACCCGGCCGCAAGACCGGCTTGCTGAAGCGTCAAAAGACGGAGATTGCGGAGCTTAAGGATGAGCTTCGCCGGATGGAGGCGGTGGAGCAGTCTGTGGCAGAGCTGGAAAAAAAGTATCAGAGGTGTCTGGAAGAGCGCAGGGAGACGCTGGAACAAAGAGAGAATGTCTCAAGGGAGTGGGAGCGTGCAAACCGCGGGAAGGAAGTGGAGGCTAAGCGCCTGCACTATGAGAGTATTCTGGAAAAGCTGGCCCGGAAGCGCAGCGCGGTGGAGGGGGAGCTTGCCGGCCTTGGAGGAAATGTGCCGGAGCGGGAGGTTTTGCAGAGTATGCAGAACCTGCGCAGGAGCATGGTGCAGCAGGAGTCCGATGCGCAGGCCAATGCCCTGAGTCCGGAAGAGTCGGCGGAGCTTTCGCGGATGAGAATCCGTTTTGCACAGGGTGTGCCGGATGAGGCGGAGCTTTCGCGCGGGCGCAGGCTCCTGTCACAGATAGCGGAGCTTGAGCGGACGGCCGCGCAGAAGCGTTTATCAGGGGAAGAGCGCTCGGAGTATGAGAGTCTTAGGGCAGCGCTCGAAGGAGAGGATCCTGTCAGGGAGGCGGAGCTGGAGGAGAGCCTGCGTCTGTGCGGGCTGTATCTTGACAAAAAGAGCGGACTTGGTGCCAAGCAGGCGGTGTTTGGCTCTATGCGGCGGCTTGCACAGAGTGCAGAGGAGCAGGAGAGGCAGGCTGAGCAAAGGATGCGGGCACATCAGGCCAGGAGGCGGGTATTTTTGTGTGTATCTGCCCTTTTGGCGCTTGCGGCCGGGGGATTTTTGCTCTGGGCCGGGCTGGGGCCGGGCGCTGTGCTGTCTGAGGCAGGACAGAGATCCGGGGGAGCGGGTCTGTGGGGCGCCGTGTTTTTGGGCGGCGTACTCTTGTGCGCGGGCGCGGGTCTGGCAGCGGGGGCGTTCAGAGGGAGAAGGTCTGTGGGCCCGGATATTGTTTTGGAGGAGGAGCAGAAGGAACAGGACGCCATCCTGGAGCTTCAGCGCGAGATAGAGGAAGATCAGGCTATGATGGAGCAGGCCAGGGACTTTGTGGAAGCGTTTATACGGGCGCTCGGGCCCCGGATCGGGCCGGGGGCCCGGGGGTTCGGGGAAGATCCTTACCGGGTTCGGGATGAGCTCTACGGCCTGAAAAACGATCTGCGCAGACTGGGGCAGCTTCAGGCCAGGGAACAGGATTACCGCAGTCAGGGTTATGATGAACGCCAGCGCAGGATGCGGGCTGAGGCGGAAGAGATCCTGCGGCCATATTGCGCGGGAGAGGTATTTTCCCGGGAGGAGCTTCAACGGCGCTATGCGGAGCTTGAGCAGGATGCGGCGGCTTTTCGGGTGTTGGAGACCAGGGACGGAAAATACAGGAGCGCCCGGAGGGCAGCGGGGGATCAGGAGCGGCAGATCAGGAGTTTTCTGGAGTCCGCAGGGCAGGATGCGGCAGCGGATATGGATGAAGGACTGCAGAAAATTTTGCGGATTCTGCAGGAGTATGAGAATGATCAACAGGAATTGGACAGACTAGAGACAGAGCGGAAAAGGTTTGAGGAGGAGTTTGACATCACAAGCCTGCGGCAGCCGCGCAGAGAGGAGCCGGAGTCTGCGGAGACGCTAAAGCACCGTATGGACCGGCTGGATGAGCAGGCGGCGCAGCTCTGGGAGCATGCGCATGTCTATCAGGTGCAGCTGGATGAGCGGCAGCAGGAGCTCGATGAGCTTCAGGCAAAGCGGGACAGGCTGGCGGAGCTCGAGCAAAAATATGATGCGGACTTTGACTATTATACGAATCTGGGGCTTGCGGGGGATTATCTGGAGAAGGCCAAGGAGAGTCTGTCAGCCCGTTATATCGGGCCGGTGCTTGACTCGTTCAGGCGTTATTATGAGCAGCTTGCCGGGGAGGACGGAGCGGACTTTTGCATGGATGCCAATATTCATGTGACCCGGCGGGTTTTAGGAGCGCAGCGGGAGAAGGGAGCGTTTAGCCTGGGCAGTCAGGATCTGGTGAATATTGTGCTGCGTGTGGCTCTGGCGGAAGCCATGTATCAGAGAGAAAAGCCCTTTTTGATTCTGGATGATTCCTTTGTGAATCTGGACGAGGCGCGGCTTGAGACTGCCGGGACCTTCCTGCGCCGGATAGCGGAGGACTATCAGGTGATTTATTTTACCTGCCATGAGAGCAGGGCGTTTTAACAATGATTGAGGGATAAGAATGAAGAAGAGAGGATTGTCGGCATTTTTGGGTCTGTTGGCGCTGCTGGCGTTTGCGGCCTGCGGCGGCCGGGAAGGCACCCGGGTGGTGTTTACCACGGGATTTGCCAAGGATGAGGTGTTTCGCATCGAGGATGAGTCCTGCAGAACGGATGAGATCATGGTATATTTGACCACCATACAGAATCAGTATGAGGGGGTCTATGGAGCGGAGATCTGGAATACGACTCTGGACGGCGTGACTCTGGAGGAGAATGTGAAGGAGACTGTGCTGGCCAGAATTGCCCAGGTAAAGACGATGTATCTCCTGGCGGTGTCGAAGGGCGTGGCGCTGGACGACAAAGAACAGCTATCGGTAAAACGGGCGTCCGAGGAGTATTTTGCCTCCCTGAACGAGACGGAGATCCGGGAGATGGGAGTCTCCCTGGAGACGGTGGAAGGCCTGTATACGGAATATGCGCTGGCGGACAAGGTGTATGACTACCTGATCGAGGATATCAATCCGGAGATCAGTGACGACGAGGCCCGCACGATCACGGTGCAGCATATTCTGCTGCGCACCTATACCATGGACGGGGCGGGTAAGAGGGCGCCCTATCCGGACAGCGTGAGGCAGGCTATCTATGACAAGGCCTGCGAGATCCGGGAGATGGCGGACTCGGGAGAGTATGATTTTACAGAGCTTGCCTCCCGCTACAGCGAGGATACCACGATCACTTACTCCTTCGGAAAGGGAGAGATGGACCGTTATTTTGAGGAGGCTGCCTTTCTGCTGGAGACGGATGAGATCAGTCCGGTGGTGGAGAGCGAGAGCGGCTATCATATTATCAAATGCATCAACACCTTCAACCGGGAGGAGACGGACGCCAATAAGCTCAAAATTGTGGAGCAGCGTTGCAGAGAGGCGTTCGGGCAGGAATATGACGCCTTTGTGGAGACGCTGGCGAAAAATCTGAACGAGCCGCTCTGGGAGGAGATTGAGCTGATTCACGACGAAAATGTGAAAACGGATAATTTCTTTGCAGTCTATGATAAATATTTTGCCAAACCCGAGTAGCATCAGATCCGTGAGTTGGTGCAGGGAGGATTTAGAAAAATTTTATAATTCAAAAAAGCCTGTGGATATCAGGGATTACAGAGAATTGTTAGCACTCATGACAAATGAGTGCTAGTTTTCTGTTGACTTTTATTTCCTACTGTTTTAAACTTAAGGCTATCAGGATTTTATCAGGATAGTGTCATATTAAGGCAAGTGACAGAATAAAAGAAAGGGATGTGATTTACATGGCAGCAAAGAGTGGAAGCTTATCCATCAACAGTGAAAACATTTTTCCGATCATCAAGAAATGGTTGTATTCCGATCATGACATTTTTTACAGGGAGTTGATCTCAAACGGCTGTGACGCCGTGACCAAACTCAAGAAATTGGACATGATGGGGGAGTACAGCCTGCCCGACGACTATAGGGCCAGAGTGGATGTGATCGTGGATCCCGAGCACAAAACGCTGACTTTCAGGGACAATGGTCTGGGAATGACTGCGGATGAGGTGGAGGAGTACATCAATCAGATCGCCTTCTCCGGCGCTGCGGATTTTATTGAGAAGTACAAGGACAAGAGTAACGCGGATCAGATCATCGGACATTTCGGTCTGGGCTTTTACTCTGCGTTTATGGTGGCGGATGAGGTGCATATTGATACGCTGTCTTATCAGGAGGGCGCAAAGGCCGTACATTGGGAGTGTGACGGCGGCACGGAGTTTTCCATGGAGGATGGCGACAGGACAGAGGTGGGTACTTCCATCACGCTGTTTTTGAATGACGACTGTCTGGAGTTCTGCAATGAATACAGAGCCAGGGAGGTCATCAAAAAATACTGTTCCTTCATGCCCACGGAGATCTATCTCTCCAAGGCGGACACCAAAGAGACGCAGATCGTGAAGGAGTCCGAGAAGCAAGAGGACGATGTCGTACTTGAGGAGATCGTGCCCGAGAAAAAGGAACCCGAGAAAAAAGAGGCTGAGGAACAGGATTCCGCAGAGCAGGAAGCGGAGGACAAGGAAGAGCCGGTAGAGGAAGAAAAGAAATATAAGATCCGGAAGCGCCCCGAGCTCATTAACGAGACTACGCCTCTTTGGACCAGACATCCCAATGAGTGCACGAAGGAGCAGTATCTGGAGTTTTACCGTAAGGTGTTTCAGGACTACAAGGAGCCTCTGTTCTGGATCCATCTGAACATGGATTATCCGTTTAATCTGAAGGGGATTCTGTATTTCCCCAAGATCAACATGGAGTATGAATCCATCGAGGGCACCATTAAATTATATAATAATCAGGTGTTTATCGCAGATAATATCAAGGAGGTCATCCCGGAGTTCCTGATGCTGCTGAAGGGTGTGATCGATTGCCCGGATCTGCCCCTGAATGTGTCCAGAAGCGCTCTGCAGAACGACGGTTTTGTGAAGAAGATCGCGGAGTATATCTCCAAGAAGGTGGCGGATAAGCTCTCCGGCATGTGCAAGACCGAGAAGGAGGAATACGATAAGTATTGGGACGATATCAGCCCTTTCATCAAGTTCGGATGCTTAAAGGACGACAAGTTCTGTGAGAAGATGAACGATTATATTCTCTTTAAGAATCTGGAGGGTAAGTATCTGACTCTGCCGGAATGCCTGGAGACGAAACCCACGGATGCGGAGGCGGACGAGGGCAGTGCAGTGGATGAAAACGGCGAGAAGGTGGAGGCCGAAATCGTTACGGAGGAGTCTGATCCCGCGGCAGAGGAGACGGAGGAAGACAAGCCTGAGAAGATCGTCTACTATGTCACCGACGAGCAGCAGCAGAGCCAGTATATCAATATGTTCAAGGCTGCAAAGATGGACGCTGTGATCCTCACTCACAATATCGACCAGCCCTTCATCTCTCAGCTTGAGAATAAAAATGAGGGCGTGCGTTTCATGCGCATCGATTCCGACATGACGGATGCGCTCAAGTCCAAGACTTCCAAAAAGGCGCAGGAAGAGCTTGAGACCCAGACTGAGACTGTCTCCCGTATCATGAAGAAGGCTCTGAAGAACGATAAGATCACTGTCAGGGTGGAAAAGCTTAAGAATAAGAAAATATCCTCCGTCATCACGCTGTCCGAGGAGACCAGGCGTATGCAGGATATGATGAAGATGTATTCTATGCCCGGTATGGACATGGGAGCGTTCGGCGGCGAGGGAGAGACGCTGATCCTCAATGCCAATCATCCGCTGGTGCAGTATGTTTTGGGACATGAGGAGGGTGAAAATACAGAGATGATCTGTGAACAGCTCTATGATCTGGCGAAGATCCAGCATGCTCCCCTGTCTTCCGACGCCATGACAAGGTTTGTGGCCAGAACCAATGATATTATGATGCTGTTTGCAAAGCAGTCGGAATAGGAGTTTTTGCGGGCGGCACAAGGATACGGACGATAAAATAAACATAAAAAACAGGAAGAATTGCAGTGCGGAAGTATGGTTTATCACGGGTGCGCGGAATTCTTCCTGATTTTTTTGTTTTTTCAAACAAAAATGCACAAAAATGCTGGAATTATTTTGAAATTGCAGTATAATTTGAATAAGAAATCAGATAAGGGGGCAAATGCAAATGGCAAAAGAAATGATAGCAATGCTGCTTGCCGGAGGACAGGGTTCCAGACTCTATGCGCTGACCCAGAAACTGGCAAAACCTGCGGTTCCTTTCGGCGGGAAATATCGAATTATTGACTTTCCGTTGTCTAATTGTGTGAATTCCGGTATTGACACAGTGGGTATTTTGACACAGTACCAGCCTTTGGTGCTGAATGAGTATATCGGCAACGGACAGCCCTGGGATCTCGACCGACTGCACGGCGGTGTACATGTGCTGCCTCCCTACCAGTCCGCAAAAGGTTCCGACTGGTATAAGGGAACAGCTAACGCCATCTATCAGAATATTTCTTTCATAGAAAGATATCAGCCGCAGTATGTGATCATTCTCTCGGGAGACCAGATCTGTAAGCAGGATTACAGCGACTTTCTCAAATTTCACAAGGAGAAGGGTGCGGAGTTTTCCGTGGCGGTCATGGAAGTGCCCTGGGACGAGGCTTCACGCTTTGGCCTGATGGTGGCGGACGAGAATGACAAGATCACGGAATTCCAGGAGAAGCCCAAGGAGCCCAAGTCCAATCTGGCATCCATGGGTATTTATATCTTTAATTGGGATGTGCTCAAGAAATATCTGGAGGAGGATGAGGCCAATCCCAATTCCTCCAATGATTTTGGAAATGATATTATTCCTAGTCTGCTCAGAGACGGAAGAGAGATGTACGCATATCATTTCAACGGTTACTGGAAGGATGTGGGAACGATATCCTCTCTCTGGGAGGCCAATATGGAGGTGCTGGATCCGGAGCACAGCGGTATCAATCTCTTCGATGAGGACTGGAAGATCTACAGCCGCAACAGCGGTATGACCGGACACCGCATCGGCGAGGAGGCGGAGGTGATCGACTCCATGATCACAGACGGATGCCGGATCGACGGCAGGGTGAAGCATTCCATTCTCTTTGCCGGCGTGAAGGTTGAGCCGGGCGCTGTGGTGGAGGATGCCGTGGTCATGGGCGGAACGACCATCTGTGCAGGCGCCGTGGTGAAACACTGTATCGTGGCGGAGAATGTGACCATCGGGGAAGGCGCGGTGGTAGGAGCGGCACCCACCGATGAGGAGAAGGGCGTGGCGACCATCGGGCCTGATGTGACCGTGGGCAGAAACGCCAAGATCGGGCCTAAGGCTATGGTGGGAGAAACAGTGAAGGAGGGTGAAGAAGTATGTTAAATATGAATGCAGATGCACTTGGAATTATTTTTCCCAACAGCTATGACGCCATGGTTCCCGAGCTGGCGCGTGAGCGTTTGATGGCATCCATCCCTTTTGCTGGACGTTACAGGATCATAGACTTTTTGCTTTCCAGTATGGTAAACGGAGGGATTGATAATATTTCAATGATCGTCAAGGAGAATTATCACTCTCTGATGGATCATTTGGGAAGCGGACGTGAATGGGATCTTACCCGCAAGAACGGCGGCCTGAATCTGGTTCCGCCCTTTTCGAACCGGGAGACCAAGGTATACAGCGGGCGTGTGGAAGCGATATCCAGCATGATTCCTTTCCTGAAGAAGCAGAAGGAAAAATATGTGGTGATGTGCGATACCAATCTGGCTGTGAACTTTGATTTTAAGGATTTGCTGAAAAAGCATATCGAGAGCGGTGCGGATATGACCATGGCATACACCAGAGAGGGTCTTCCCAAAGATCTGCTGGAGCTGGAGACCGATACCAGAAACCTTTACTATACCCTGAAGCTGAAGGATGACAGAGTGTCCGAGATCTGTGTCAACTCCAAGGATAAGGGGATTCAGAATCTGTCCATGAACATCTATGTGGTTGAGCGTGAGATGCTGATCGAGCAGATTTCGGAGGCTTATCTGAAGAGAGGTATCTTTTATGAGAGAGATATTCTCGCTCATCAGCTTGATAAGCTGGATGTGAGAGGATATTGTTTTGAGGGGTATGTGGCCCGCATCATGGGAACCAGAAGCTACTTTGAGGAGAATATGAAGCTGCTGCAGGCGGAGAATCTGGACGCGCTCTTTGGTCCCAGCCCTGTCTACACCAAGATCCGCGACGACAATCCTACCCGTTACATGAACTGCTCCAAGGTAAAGCATATCATGGCGGCGGACGGCTGCGTCATTGAGGGTGAGGTGGAGAACAGTATTCTCTTCCGCGGCGTCAAGATCGGCAAGGGGGCAAAGGTGAAAAACTGTGTGCTCATGCAGGATACCGTGATCGGAGAAGGCGCAAGCGTGGAATATGTGATCACCGACAAACAGGTGTGCATCTCTGCAGACAAGGAAATGAAGGGAACAGACACCTTCCCTGTATATGTGGAGAAAAACAGAAAGGTATAGTTCGGGGTCTTGTTTAGAGAAGGATTGGGGACAGAAGAGTACTGCTGCGCAGAAGGCGCGCAGTCCTCTTCCTGACTTTGGCATTTCCCTTTCGGAATTATGGCCCGCCAAAAAAGGAGAAATCAAATGGACGGTAAGGTATACCAATTCAAAGCAAGGATTCATCTCATTCCCCAAAAGGGAGGAGCCTATATTGAGTTTCCATATGATATCCGCAAAGAATTCGGAAGGGGAAGAGTGAAAGTCCATGTAACTTTTGACGGGATTCCATATGATGGAAGTATTGTAAATATGGGAGTAAAAAATTCCGACGGAAGTATCTGCTATATCATTGGAATGTTAAAATCAATCCGTGAACGGCTCGGCAAGTCCGAGGGGGATGAAGTTGAAGTAACCGTTTGCGAACAGTAACTTCCCGTCTGCCGGAGGGAGACGGATAAGCAGCGTAAAAAAACAGAAGGGTAGGAAGAAGGAATGAGTGAGATGAAGGAGAAGATGCATACAGGAGAGTTGTATCTTCCGGGGGATGAGGAGATCATGCGGGAGCAGGTGGTCTATCAGGATAAACTGTGCGAGTACAATCTGACGAAGCCGTCGGAGACTCAAAAGAGAGCAGCCATGCTGAAGGAAATGCTGGGTGACTGCGGGGAGGGCGTATACATTGAGGCTCCGTTCTATGCAAATTTCGGCGGTCACCATTGCCATTTCGGTAAAATGGTCTACGCCAATTATCATTTGACCTGCGTGGACGACACGCATATTTATGTGGGCGATTACACGATGTTCGGGCCGAATGTGACGATTGCCACTGCGGGGCATCCCATTCTGCCCGAGCTTCGCGAGCAGGTTTATCAATATAATATGCCTGTCCGCATCGGGCGAAACTGCTGGATCGGTGCGGGCGCGGTGATACTGCCGGGCGTTACCATCGGGGACAACACTGTGATCGGCGCGGGAAGTATCGTGACAAAGGATATTCCGGCAAATGTGGTGGCGGTGGGGAATCCCTGCAAAGTCCTGCGGGAGATCAATGAGCATGATAAAAAGTATTATTTTAAAGACAGAGAAATTCCGCGGCAGAGTTAAGGCGACAGAATCTAGGAGAAATTCTGTCGCCTGATTCGACGTCCGTCAGGCCGTGTATTTTTCGAGCGTGGTCCGCACTGCTCCGGGACAGGCGGTAAGCTCCGTGAAATATTGTTTTACTTTTCCGGCGAGACCGGCTTCATGCAGATCGATGCCGAAAAGCTTCTCGTTGGAGAGCAGTCCGTCCAGCCGGCTCAGATCCTTTGCAGAGCCGTCCAGGCAATAGTCTGCCAGCAGGGGGGAGACGGTCCCCAAAACGGGATCGGGACTGGGGGTGAAGGGGTTCCCTTCGTCGTCGATGCCCATGAGATAGCGCAGCCAGCCCGCAAATACCAGAGGAATCAGGGTGAGACTGGAGAGCTGCAGATCTGTGCGTTTCCTGTAAGCCTTGACGGTCTCGCCGAAACGGACGGAGAGCTTTTGGGAGGTGTCCGTGGCGATGCGCTGGGGGGAATCCGGCATGAAGGGATTGGGAAAACGCTCTTGCAGCACAGTGTCCAGAAACGCTTTGGGCTCCATGATTCCCGGATGAACCACCACCGGAAGCCCCTCTGTGTAGCCAAGGCCCTCCACCAGCTTCAGCAGGGCGGGATCCTTCATTTCTTCCGCGATGGAGGTGTAACCCAGGAGGCAGCCGAAAATGGCCAGCGCTGTGTGCAGAGGATTGAGGCAGGTACAGACCTTCATTTTTTCGACCTTCTCCACTGTCTCCCGGTCCGTAAAGAGAATGCCTGCGTGCTCCAGGGGCGGCCTGCCGCCCGGAAAAGAGTCTTCGATTACCAGATACTCACATTTTTCCGCATTCACAAAGGGCGCCACATAACTCTTTTTTGCGGTGGTGACGGGAGATAAGTCTTCCAGGCCGTCTCTCGAAAGCAGTTCCTCCACCCTGGGATCGGGTCTGGGTGTAATCTTGTCGATCATGGTCAGGGGGAAGGCAATACGGGACGGATCTTTGACATAGTCTGTAAAGGCTTCTCCGGCAAGCCCGGAACGGCTCCAGTTTTCGGCAAAGGAGAGCATGGCTGCTCTGAGCAGATCGCCATTGTGGGAGCAGTTGTCCATACTCACCATGGACAAGGGGAAGCCCCCGCACAGAAACCGGTGATGGAGTAGAGCGGCTATTTTACCCAGATAGCTGGAGGGATGCCGGGGACCCGCGGCGAAATCCGCGGCGATGGCAGGGAGTAGCGTTCCGTCCGCAGACGTGGTGGCATAGCCTTTTTCTGTGATTGTGAAGCTGGCAAGCTGCAGGGACGGGCTTGCAAAAATTTCTTTCAGCCGCAGATACTGATTCTCGTTTTCACTGTCCAGAATCAGAGATTCCATAATACTTGCGATCACGGTTTTTTCTATAGAAAAGTCAGGGTTCAGCGTGGCGAGGATCGTCAGATTGTCATGGGGCAGGCTGGATTTTTCGATGATTTCATAGTCATAGCCCTCCGCGGCTATGAGCCCGGTGTCCATTTTCCCGGCATCCAGAAGCTTTTGAACCGCATGTGCCTGATAGGCCTTGAAGAGGTTGCCGGGTCCAAAGTGGATCCAGCGGGGATTGAGCAGGGTGTTCTGCCTTACCTTTTCATAGTCAAAAGCGGGCAATGTGTAGCCTGCTTTTAGATAGGCCTCCCGGTCTTTTGTGATTCCTTCCAATGATAACTGCATGACGCTGCCTCCTTATTTTGCAAGAATGTCGATCGCTGCCGTGAAATCGCGATTTGATATAAATGGGTCTGTTCATCAGTATACCCGTGCTGCGGGGGAACTTATACGCAAATAAATCATCCCCGGCCCTTTAGCCGGACGTCGCCTTTGCCGATATAAAGAATGAAATAAGATATAAATTCAGGAGGGCATGGATGCCCGGGGTCTCAGACAGCCTGACGGCTGCATTACAAGGAGGTTAAATATGAATATTAATATGAGACAGAATTATTCCTATCTATTTTCTTCCATGAACACTTTTGGCGGCAATTCAGGCGGGTATTCAGGTATGGCGGGTCTGTTCGGCGATTATGCCAGCATCAAGAACGGAAGCTACGGCAAACTGATGAAGGCGTACTATACTGCGGACAAGAGTGAGAGCGCAGATAAGACCAGGAAGAGCAATCACAGCAATATCATCGACGAGCTCACCAGACCCGGCAGCACACTGACCAGGAAGACAGTGACCAAGGAAGACAGAGCAAAGCTGAACAAGGTGGAGACTGCTGCGGACGCTCTGAAGAATTCCGCTGATGCACTGGTCACCACGGGCAGCAGATCCGTGTTCCGTGAAAAGGAGATCACTTCCAAAGACGGGAACGGCGTGGAGTCCACCGCCAAAGGCTATGATACCGACGCAATCTACAATGCAGTGAACAAATATGTGACCGATTACAATTCGGTGCTCACCTCTGTGAAGGATGCGGACAATGCCAATGTGAACAATCGCAGCGCCGGCATGATAAACAACACCGCGGCCAATGAGAAGTCTCTGAATAAGATCGGAATCTCGATCAATACGGACGGAACCCTGGCTCTGAATAAGGACACGTTCCTGAAATCGGATATGGGCAGCGTAAAGAGCCTTTTCAACGGCAATGGTTCCTATGGATATCGCGTTTCCGCACAGGCGTCCATGATTGATTACGCAGCCGGCAGAGAGGCATCCAAGACAAACACCTACACTGTGGGCGGCACATACAATACGGCTTTCAACAGCGGAAATATCTATAACAATTATTTTTAAGGCTGCAGTCAACCCGGGGAAGCACATTCCCCGGGTCTTGTTTTATTTTTTAAAAAATTTGAAGAATTCTATTGACATTATGTAAAAGACCAGTTATAATAACTTTTGTTCGCAGGAATGGCGGAATTGGCAGACGCGCACGGTTCAGGTCCGTGTGGTAGCAATACCATGAGAGTTCAAGTCTCTTTTCCTGCATAAAGAGTGTTAGGGTATGCCTGACACTCTTTTTTTAACATAAAGGATAAACGGATTTTTAATAGATTTCTATCGGGAGGATACCCATGGCTGCAGGTAATATTACAACGCAACAAAAAAGGGTTTCTGACGGCGTCTGGTATGAGCTGGATTTGTCGGCCATTGTCTACCCGACTTTACAGAGGCGGGACTTTTCCTCGGTCTATCGTCTGTCGGTGCTGCTGAAAGAGGAGATAGATCCTGCGGTGCTTCAGCGGGCGCTGGACCGGACTCTCCCGAGATTTCCCACCTATAAGGCCGCTATCCGGAAGGGGCTGTTCTGGAGGTATCTGGAGCCCAACAACCGGCCGGGGCCCTTCGTGCAGGAGGATGTGAAAAATCCTTGTCAGCCCATGCCTTTTAAGACAAACCACCGTTATCTGGTGAGAGTCTATTATTACAGAAACCGCATTTCCCTGGAGGTGCATCACAGTCTGGGGGACGGTACGGGCGGCATGTGTGTGTTGCAGACGCTGACGGCAGAGTATCTGCGGCTTCAGGGACACGGGGAGATCGGCAGCGGAGGATTTGTGCTGAATATAGATGAGGAACCTGACAGCGGGGAGCTGGAGGATGCCTATATGAAATATGCCAATGCAAAGGTCTGCCCGCCCAGGCTTGAGGAGAAGGCTTACCGGGTGCGGGGGACCAAGGAGCCCTTCTATACGCTGAACGTGATCGACGGCATCATGTCCACGTCGGAGGTGATGCGGGTGGCAAAAGGATACCACGCCACGGTGACAGAATACTTGAATGCCGCCCTTGTGTATGCCCTGCTCCGAAAGCAGGAGTCAGACAGACCGGCCAGGCTCCGCCCGGTGAAGATTGCCATGCCGGTGAATCTTCGCAGGTTTTTCCCGTCCAAAACATTGAGGAATTTTATTACGATGATCTATCCGGGTGTAGATCCCAGGCTTGGAGAGTATACTTTTGAGGAGATTGTCACGCATATTCATAATTACATGCGTTATCATTTGAATGAGAAGCTGCTGCGGGGAGACATTACCACCAACGCCGCCACACAGCGCAATCCTTTTATCCGGGTGGTGCCGTTGTTTATCAAGGATTTTGTGGTGAGACTGTTTTATACCAAGGTGCAGGATCAGAATTCCTCTGCGGGATTGACCAATATGGGAGCATTGCGGGTGCCTGAGAGTATGAAGCCATACATTGAGCGCTTTGACATCTACATGGGGCAGCCTTTTTCCAGCCGTACCAATTGCGCTGTGGCGAGCTTTGAGGATATTTTAACCGTAAACTTTGCCAGCAGCATTGTGGAGACGGATGTGGAGCGTTTCTTTTTCCGCAGGCTGGTGCAGGACGGAATTCATGTAAAAATTGAGAGCAATAGGGAGAGCTGATATGTCATATTGTGTAAATTGCGGTGTGGAGCTGGATGTCGGTGCCGGGAAGTGTACTCTGTGCCATACTCCGGTCATAAATCCCAAAGAGTTGGCGGAGCGGACGACATCTCAGCCGTTTCCGGAGCAGAAGGGAGCGGTGGAGCCGCCCAACAGGAAGGATCTGGCGGTTTTTGTGTCTGTCTTTGTGCTGGCCACGGCAGTCACCTGCGGCTTGTTGAATATTTTAGTCTTTTCTAAAGTGTGGTGGTCTCTGGCGGTGATCGGGGGTTGTGTGGTTTTGTGGGTAAGCCTGTTTCCCCTTGTGATCTACAGAAAATTGTCCGTGTACGGTTCGCTGCTGCTGGACGGTCTGGCTGTGGTGCTGTATCTTTATCTGCTGGCGCGTATGATCGGCCTCTACGGCTGGTATTATGGTCTGGGGCTGCCCATTGCGGTGCTGGCTACGGCGGTGGCGGAGCTTCTGGCCGTCTGTATCAAATGTCTGCCCCGGTCGTTCTTAAGTATTTGTCTGTATCTCGACGGGGCCGTGGGAATCACTTGTCTGGGGCTGGAACTGTTGATAGACAGATATCTGCGGGGGGATTATGCGCTGGGCTGGTCGGCTGTGGTGCTCACGGTCTGCATGATCCTGGGTATTACCATCGGTACGCTTCTGTCCCGCAGGAGATTGAGGGGAGAAGTACGAAGGAGACTCCATTTTTAAAATACTGATTTCCGGGAGGGATACAGATATGGCTGGGAAGTATAATCAAAATTTAATGCAATTGATCCGCCGTGTGCACGGGATTGTGGAAAATGCAGATCTGGAAAAGCACAGGCAGTCTCAGGATTATATCGGGAGTATTCTGGGCAATACCAGAGAGATCGGCTTTCGGGAGATTCAGATTGGAACTATGTATGCAGAGTGGGTCAGCGTCAGCCGGGCGCATATGAAAAAGTATGTGATCCTGCACTGTCACGGCGGCGGATATTCCACGGGGAGCAGTTTATATGCCAGGACGCTCACCACAAAGTTAGCAGCTTCCACTTCCATGGACGTGCTATGCTTCGATTACAGGCTGGCCCCGGAGAATCCCTATCCCGCGGCTGTGGAGGACGTCATGGAGGTGTGGAATTATCTGATGCTGTTGGGCTATGGGGCCCGCGACGTGATCGTCACCGGGGATTCCGCGGGCGGGAATCTGGCGCTTGCCCTGCTTTTGCAGCTCAAGCAGCAGGAGAGGCTCCTTCCCAGAGGAGTGGCGCTGATGTCGCCCTGGACGGATCTGACTTCGTCGGGCAAGTCGTTTGAGGATAAGGCGGAGCTGGATCCGGTGTTAAATCGGGATTATATTGACCGGATGGTAGCTGCTTACGCGGAGGGACGGGAGCTTGAGAGCCCGTTGATCTCGCCGTTGTTTGGAGATTTTGCGGGCTTTCCGCCGGTTTATATTCAGGTAGGGGAAAATGAGATTCTGCTGAGCGACGCCAAAAGGCTTTATAAAAGGCTGCTGGAGGCGGGGGTTTCGGCCCGGCTGGAAATATTTGACGGCATGTGGCATGTCTTTCAGATGTCTCCCTTCAAGGCCGCGGCGGAAGCCATGGATAAGAATGCGGAATTTATTTATGATATTTGCAGATAACGGAAAGGAATTTTTAAAAACGTACAGAATATCTTTTATAGGACGATTTAGGAGAAGGCTTGACACCATGGCGTAAGGCCAGTTGGAGGAAGAGCGGATATGACGATCAGAGAGAATTTGGAGCAGTGGGAGGAGGACTATTTGAGTCCTTTTGCTGCCAAGAGTAAAAATTCAAAGGGGAGGAAGCGGGAGGAGACGGAGTGCGACATCCGCCCGGTTTTTCAGCGCGACAGGGACCGCATTATACACTGTAAGGCGTTCCGCCGGCTCAAGGACAAGACTCAGGTGTTTCTGACGCCGGAGGGCGACCATTACCGCACCAGACTGACCCACACTCTCGAGGTATCCCAGAATGCCAGAACCATTGCCAAGGCCCTGAAGCTCAATGAGGAGCTGGTGGAGGCCATCGCTCTGGGCCATGATCTGGGGCATACGCCTTTCGGACATGCGGGAGAGCGCGCGCTGAACCGGGTCTGTCCTCTGGGATTTGATCACAGTGTGCAGAGCGTGCGTACTGTGGACAGGCTTGAGAAGGGCGGGCAGGGACTCAATCTCACCTATGAGGTGCGGGACGGGATATTGAATCATCAGACCAGCGGCTTACCGCATACTCTGGAGGGTAAGGTGGTTCGCCTCTCGGACAAGATCGCCTACATACATCATGATATGGATGACGCGGTGCGGGCGGGGATTCTTCGGGAGACCGATGTGCCGGGAGAGATCCGGGCGGTGCTGGGTTCCTCGCCGGGAGAGCGGCTGGACTGCTTTATCCATGATATCGTCACAAACAGTATGGATCGAAATGATATCATAATGTCGGAGCGGGTGTACAAGGCCATGCGGGATATCCGGCAGTTTATGTTTGACAATGTCTACAAGAATCCCATCGCCAAGAGCGAGGAGATCAAGGCGGAAATGCTGATGGAGACGCTGTACCATCACTATATGAAGCATGCGGACGATATGCCGGAAGAGTTTTTGCGTCTTTTGTCTGAGGGCGAACCGAGAGAGCGGGTGGTCTGCGACTATGTGGGAGCCATGACAGACCGCTTTGCCATCGCGCTTTACAGCGATATCTTTGTGCCCAAGTCATGGCAGATATGAGAAAGAGGAAGCCGATATGTACTACCCTGAGGAGCTGGTCGAAGAGATCAGAATAAAAAACGATATAGTGGGCGTGGTATCGGGTTATGTGAAGCTGCAGAAAAAGGGCGGCAATCATTGGGGTTGCTGTCCCTTTCACAATGAGAAGACGCCCTCCTTTGCCGTGTCGGAGAGCCGGCAGATGTATCATTGTTTTGGCTGCGGAGTCAGCGGCAATGTGTACACTTTTGTGATGCAGTATGAGAATTACAGTTTTCCGGAGGCCGTGAAGCTGCTGGCGGAGCGGGCCGGGGTCAATCTGCCGGAAGTGGAATACTCCGCGGAGGAGAAGCGGCGCGCGGGCAGACGGGCGAGACTTCTGGAGGTGAATAAAGAGGCGGCGAAGTTTTTTTACTATCAGCTGCGCAATCCCCAGGGCGAGATCGGGAGAAACTATCTGGAGAAGCGCGCTCTGTCCGATGAGACCATCCATAAATTCGGGCTTGGCTATGCGGGAAAGAGCGGCGCCTCCCTGGTGGAGTATCTGCGGGGCAAGGGCTTCGAGGACGAGCTGATTCAGGAGGCGGGGCTTGCCAATCACTCCGAACGCCACGGACTCTTGAGCCAGTTCTGGAATCGGGTGATGTTTCCTATTCAGGACATCAATCACCGGGTCATAGGTTTTGGCGGGCGGGTGATGGGAGACGGAGAACCCAAATATCTGAATTCACCGGAGACACCGGTTTTCGATAAAAGGCGTAATCTATACGGGCTGAACTTTGCCAGGACGGCCCGCAGCGGGAATCTGATCATATGCGAGGGCTATATGGATGTGATCGCCTTGCATCAGGCGGGCTTTACGCAGGCGGTGGCCTCTCTGGGAACGGCGTTTACACCGGAGCAGGCAAATCTCATGAGACGCTATACCGATAATGTGCTGTTAGCCTATGACAGTGACGCGGCGGGAGTGAAGGCAGCCCTCAGGGGCATCGGGATTCTGCGGGAGGCCGGTTTGACCGGACGGGTCATCAGTATGAAGCCCTATAAGGACCCGGATGAATTTATCAAAAATGAGGGCAGAGACGCTTTTCAGCAGCGCATTGATCAGGCGGAGAACAGTTTCTTTTTTGAGATCAGAGTTCTCTCAGAGCAATACGATATGCAGGACCCTGAACAGAAGACCAGATTCCACCGGGAGATCGCGAAGAAGCTGTGCGGTTTTTCCGAGGAGGTGGAGCGGGAAAATTATCTGCAGGCCATAGCGGAAAAGTATTATATCGGCGCGGACAATCTGCGCAAGCTGGTGGTCGGCTACGCGGCGGCCAACGGTTTTGCAAAACCTGTGGAGCGCCCCAAAAGCGGTATTTCCCGCAGACAGGATCCGGGGGAGAATGCGAGAAAGCCTCAGAGGCTGCTGCTCACCTGGCTGGTGGACGAGCCTCAGCTGTATCGGAAGATCAGGCAGTATATCTCGCCGGAGGATTTTACGGAGGAGCTGTATCAAAAGGTTGCAGAGCGGCTTTTTGCCGAGCTGGAGCAGGGAAAGAGCCAGCCTGCGGGTATCGTCAGTATGTTTGAGGATGAGGAGGAACAGAGGAAGGCGGCGGAGCTTTTTCATACAAAGCTTCCCCATCTTGAGACCGGACAGGAGCGGGAGAAGGCATTCCATGATATTCTGCTATCGGTAAAACGAAACAGTTATGAGTATTACACGGCCAGACTCGGCATGGACGTCAATGCACTGAATCGGGTCGTGGAGGGCAAGAAAGCGTTGGAAACACTGGCAAAAACGCATATTTCCCTGGAATAAGGTCAAGAATAAGTGCAAAATATGCTCGAAATATACCAAAAGAATAGAACACCCAGGAAGGATGGAACTACAAAATGGACGAAAACACACAGGCCAAATTCGACGAGAAGGTAAAAGAGCTTCTGGCGGCTGCAAAAAAGAAGAAAAACGTGTTGGAATATCAGGAGATCAATGAGTTTTTTGCCGATATGCAGCTTGAGGAGGAGCAGTTCGAGAAAATTTTAGAGGTTCTGGATCAGAACAATGTGGATGTGCTGCGCATCACGGAGGACGACGACATCGACGATGAGGAGATCATTCTCAGCGAAGAGGACGAGGTGGATGTGGAGAACATCGATCTCTCGGTGCCCGACGGCATCAGCATTGAGGATCCTGTGCGCATGTATCTGAAGGAGATCGGCAAGGTTCCCTTGCTGTCCGCGGAGGAGGAGATCGAGCTGGCAAAGCGCATGGAGCTGGGGGACCAGGAGGCTAAAAAGCGTCTGGCGGAGGCAAATCTGCGCCTTGTGGTCAGCATTGCAAAGCGTTATGTAGGCCGCGGCATGCTCTTTCTCGATCTGATTCAGGAGGGAAACCTGGGTCTGATCAAAGCGGTGGAAAAGTTTGATTACCGCAAGGGTTATAAGTTCTCTACCTATGCCACATGGTGGATCAGGCAGGCCATCACCCGCGCCATTGCGGATCAGGCCAGAACGATCCGTATTCCGGTGCACATGGTGGAGACCATCAACAAGCTGATCCGCGTGAGCAGACAGCTCCTGCAGGAGCTGGGCAGGGAGCCTTCTCCCGACGAGATCGCGGAGGAGATGAGCATGCCTGTGGAGCGTGTGCGGGAAATCCTGAAGATCAGTCAGGAGCCGGTATCTCTGGAGACGCCCATCGGTGAGGAAGAGGACAGCCATCTGGGCGACTTTATTCAGGACGACAATGTACCCGTGCCTGCGGACGCGGCGGCCTTTACGCTGCTGAAGGAGCAGTTGGTGGAGGTGCTGGGGACGCTTACAGAGCGGGAGCAGAAGGTGCTCAGACTCCGTTTTGGTCTGGATGACGGGCGTGCCCGTACACTGGAGGAAGTGGGCAAGGAATTTAATGTCACCCGTGAGCGTATCCGTCAGATTGAGGCGAAGGCGCTGCGCAAGCTTCGCCATCCCAGCCGAAGCCGCAAGCTTAAGGATTATCTGGATTGATGGCAAAGAACAGGGACTTGGAGCGTCAGGGGAAGGTTGTGCAGCTCTCACGCAGACTAAAGGCGCTGGCCGATCTGGTGACGCCGGGAAATGTGGCGGCGGATGTGGGCTGCGACCATGGATTTTTGTCCATCTATCTCATAGAGCAGGGTATCAGTCCGCGGGTGATTGCAGGCGATGTGCGCAAGGGGCCGCTGTCTGCCGCGAGAGAGCATGTGGCACAGCGGGGGCTTTCGGCATACATAGAGACGCGGCTCTCGGACGGGCTTTCGGAGTATTGTCCCGGGGAGGCGCAGACTCTGATCTGCGCCGGAATGGGCGGCAGGCTGATGCAGCGTATTCTCCTGCAGAGTATGGAGACGGTAAAGGCATTTCAGGAGCTGATCCTGCAGCCGCAGTCGGAGCTTCGGCAGTTTCGGGTATTCCTGCGGGAGCAGGGCTTTTCGGTGACGGATGAGAATATATTGAAGGAGGACGGCAAGTATTATTTCCTGTTTCGCGCAACACCCGGCGGGGAGCCGGCGCGGGGGGACAGACTGGGGGATAAATACGGAGCAGGCCTCCTGGGTGTGCGGCATCCTCTGCTGCGGGAGTATTTGGAGAAGTCTCTGGCAGGCTGTGAGGCCGTCCGGAAAGAAATGCTTACTCAATGCAGAGAGCGGGGCAGCAGTGCGCGGCTGGAGGAAGGACTCCGGGCGAATGAGACGGAGATCGAAGATCTGCGTGCGGCTCTGGCGCTGTATTCACAGAAGAGCCTTTAGAGAAGGTACTGTTTATTGATAAAAAATAAGGAAGAAGGGGAGCAGTTATGGTTACAGTGACAGTGGAGGGAGTGCAGAGACAGGTTCCCAGAGGAACTACTTATGAGACGGTAGTACAGGAATTTCAGCCTCAGTATGAAAATATGATCGCGGTGGTTGCGGCAAACGGCAGAATCCGGGAGCTTTTTAAGAAGATCAATCGGGATTGTACAGTCACATTCTTTACGCTGCAGGATGACGTCGGACATAAAACCTATGTGCGTACTGCCACCATGTTGTTTTTCAAGGCGGTGTTTGATGTGTTCGGAGCGGTGTGCGCCCAGAACTGCAGAGTGGAATTTACCGTGGGACACGGTTCTTTTGTCAATCCCGGGGAGATGATTGCACCCACTGAGGAAAATGCGCAGAAGATCAAGCGCCGTATGCTGGAGCTGGCTGAGGAGGGTACGCCTTTTATGAAGCGCACCTGTCCGCTGGACGAGGCGATGGATCTGTTTAAGAGACAGGGCATGAAGGATAAGGAAAAGCTGTTCCGCTATCGCATGAATTCTCAGGTGAATATCTATGAAATAGAGGGCTATTATGATTATTATTATGGTTATATGCTGCCTAATGCAGGATATGTGAAATATTTTGATGTGATCAATTACGAGAGCGGTTTCATGCTTCTTTTGCCAACCAGAAGGAAGCCGCTGGAGGTGGCGCCTTTCCGTGAGCAGAAGAAGCTGTTCAAAACGCTGGAAGCCTCTGAGAACTGGGGCAGCAGGATCGGCATTGAGAATGTGGGAGATCTGAACGACGAGATATGCAAGGGCTCTATGAGTGAGTTTATCCTCATGCATGAGGCGGAGCAGGAGCGCAAGATCGGCGAGATCGCCAGGGAGATCGTAAACAGAGAGGGCGTGAAGTTTATCATGATAGCAGGCCCCTCCTCCTCCGGCAAGACCAGCTTTTCCCACAGATTGTCCATACAGCTGAGGACGCTGGGCAAGACTCCCCATCCCATTGCTCTGGACGATTATTTCGTAGACAGGGAGCAGACGCCCCGGGACGAGAAGGGGGATTATAATTTCGAGTGCCTCGAGGCGCTGGATGTCAAACAGTTTAATGAGGACATGTGCAGACTGCTGGCCGGGGAGAGAGTGGAGCTGCCCACATTTAATTTCAAGGTCGGAAAAAGGGAGTATCATGGCAATTACAAGCAGCTTGGCCCGGATGATATACTGGTGCTCGAAGGGATCCACGGTCTCAACGACAAGATGTCATACGCTTTGCCCAAAGAGAGCAAATTCAAAATTTATATCAGCGCGCTGACGACCCTGAATATCGACGGACACAATCGGATTCCCACCACCGACGGCAGGCTTCTGCGCCGTATGGTGCGCGACGCCAGGACACGCGGTTCCGACGCCAGAAGGACGATACAGATGTGGGCTTCCGTCCGCCGGGGAGAGGAGGAGAATATTTTCCCCTTCCAGGAGGATGCGGACGTCATGTTCAATTCGGCTCTCATTTACGAACTGGCGGTGCTGAAGCAGTTTGCGGAGCCGCTGCTCTTCCAGATTCCCAAGGACGCGCCGGAGTATTATGAGGCCAAGAGACTGCTGAAGTTTTTGAGCTATTTTTTGAATGTGACCAGCGAGAGCCTGCCCAACAATTCCATCTGCAGAGAGTTTGTGGGCGGAAGCTGCTTCAGAGTGTAAGCCGTTGCAGGGGCGGATGGAGGGCCTTATTCTATAATCCCAACACTGCCCCTGCAATCATCAAAGATGTACATATCAATGAGAACAGCATTCCGCCGATTGTCAAACCGATCTGTGTTTTATTTCTCATATGGCTATTTTGATATTTCAGAGAAACAATTCCTACGATCCATCCGAAAATCGGAGGAAAAGATAAATAGGTTAATACTGCGGCGCGCATTTTGTCAAATTCAGCATCATTCTTTGCCTCCTCCAGGTTTACATCCATTTGCTCTAATTCATCTTTCAGTAGATAATCCAGTGAACAGTCAAACAGTTTACTGATTCTGATTAATTTCTCTGTATCCGGATATGCATCATCACGTTCCCATTTTGATACGGATTGTCTCGATACTTTTAATATTTCTGCAAACTGTTCCTGTGTTAAATTCTGTTCCTTGCGCAGCTTCGCTATTTTTTCTCCTGCTGTCATCAGACGCAACCTCCTTGTAATTGATAAAGCTATTTTACATCAAAGCTTTGAATATTTATACCAATTGTGAGTTGCAAAATGAAAACCTTCGGTTGCAATGGTAAATCTTATGTTTGGTGCAACGATAAGACAATGAAAAACAGACAGAATCAACACTCAATTTTAATAAAAACTAAAATACAATGTTGATTTTCGCTAAAAATGGGATAAAATATAGAACCGTCTTTTATCGAAAGAAAGGGCAGGAGCCGGAGATGAACGGCTTTTCTAAAAGCCATGCAGAAAACATCCGGTCGGCCCTGAATAAGAAATCGTTGATCGTGTCGCTTGGAGCAAAGCTGCGAATCGAAAAACTGAAAAAGGTCAGGGATTGGTTTCTGAAAACGAGGTAGTGAATTTTGGTGATCCGGCAGAGAACTATTTGCGTTCCGGGGTGCTGCCTGAAGATTTTGTGAACAATCCGGAAGTGCAGAACAATGTTGCGGAATATTTTTCATCTTTTGATGTGGCTATATGGGGATTTGCTGTGGAGGAGTATGCCTCGGAGGACGGAAAGGACCAGGGTAAGAGTTACAGAATTGATGCGCTCCACAAGATGGCCGGCAATGACAAGACGGCTCCTATTTCTCTTAAGGAGGAATCAAGCGGTACGCTGAAAATGTTTGCTTTGTATCCTTCACTGAGAGAAGTACTGGATAAAGGATCCATTCTGTTTGGGGATGAATTGAATGCCAAGCAGAGATCAATACTCAGAATGCCCAGTTGATCTTTACTACTCATGATATCTGGCAATTTACCAATGAACTTCTGCGCAGAGATGATATCTGGATGGTCAATAAGGATAGAGAGGGCGTCTCGGAGCTCTATTCCTTAGTTGAGTTTGAAGATGAGGAAGGAAACAAGGTGCGCAGGGACGAGGCTCTTGCAAAAAAGTATCTGATGGGGAGTTATGGTGCCATTCCGGCATTGAAGCCGATGGCGATGCTAAGGAAGGAGATGCCGGATGGCGAATAAGGCGGAAAAAGTCATGATGGCAGAGTGGCTCAAAAAAATTATAAATAATCAATATATTAGAGAGAAAATATGATTATATAGAAGTCTAATACAGCAGGAAGGTATTCATACCAGCAGGGTGCATCGGTTGGCGGAAGAGATTCGGGGCAAATTTGTTAAATAGACAAACTTGCTGGAAGACATTTGTACTCGTTTTAAGCAAATAAGTCTTACCATACCTTAAACGGTTTTGTACCGCGAAAGAATCTGAAGAATTACATCATTCCAAACAATTTTTTTAATCCTTTTTATTGGTTGAAGTTTTGAATTTACATATTCATTACGCTTTATTGGTTTAATAAGCGAAGTAAGTGAAAATAAGTATATAATTATATCTTTAAAGGATTATAATAGCCAGCATATTCTAAATACATGCTTTTGGCAAGATAGGTATTGTATAATATGACAAAAAGTGATAATATAAGTTAAACAGAGTTATAATTTACAAGCGAGAGGAAATTATTATGCTATATAGACAAGAAATAGACAATTTGTATACATTATATGAATTTGAAAAAAATTTGGAGAAAGAATACGGTAGTGTATATGTTTATGAACAAGGATATTTCAATAATGCTGAAATTGTAATATATGATAAATCAAAAGCGAAAGAGATAGAGCAGCTAAAAGAAGATTATATACAAATTGGTTATTCCGTATCTATTCGCGAAGCTACAGATTATGAAGAAATTAAATCAAAGCTTTTTCACGGATTTTTTAAAACAGTATCTTCTAACAAAAAGGTATTAGATGAATATGATGAATATAAAAAAATGCAAACAAAGCGTTTGGGAGGAAATCAATATTCTTATATTGAATCACAATATATATTAAACGAAGTTTTAGAGAATTCCCATATTATAGATAAAATTTTTGATATTATTAGTGAGAGTGGAGCTCAGTTAATTATACTAGAAGCGCCTGCTGGATTTGGTAAAACATGTACATCTTATGAAATTGCAAAAACTATTTCTTTAAATTGTAAGAACCAGGTGCCGATATTAGCAGAATTATCTAAAAACAGAACAGCCAGAATCTTTAGTTATGTGTTACTTACTGAAATAGATCGAAAGTTTCCTAGATTATCATCATCATTAGTAACAGAACAAATAAAAGAAGGAAATATACCACTAATTGTTGACGGATTCGATGAACTGCTATCAAAATCTATTGTTGAGGATGACGATTGTATAGAAGAAGCAAAAACGATGTTAGATACTATAGCAAATCTTTTGACAAAAGATAGTAGAGCAAAAATTGTCTTGACATCTCGTAAAAGTTCAATTTTTGCCGGTGAGATATTTGATAAGTGGATAGCAGAAAAATTATTATATTGTAACATCAATAGAATTCAAATCTTGAATCCTACTGTAGAAGAATGGATTGGTTTTGATAAAAAAAAATATTTAGAATCTAAAGATATTATTATAGACTACATTGCAAATCCAGTTTTACTTGCTATGTTAAGGTCTGTTCCAATAGACGATTTTAGAACAAGATACCAACATGCGAGCGATATACTGGAAAATTATTTTGAGATACTTCTTGAAAGAGAAAAAGAAAGACAACAACTATTATTAAGTGTTGACGAACAAAAAAGTATTATGCGTAAATTAGCGGCCATGTTTGTTCAACTCAATATATCTGCAGATGAACCGGATGGTATACAGGCTTTAATTGAGGATATTGTTGAGCCCGATATTATAAGATATCTTGCTTCTTATAATGAAGCTGCTATTCAGGATGATTTATTAGTTCCCACAGAAGATGAGTTTACAATGAAACTTGTTCACAATGCTTTATTAGACAGAGTGAATTTAAAATCAAATGACGTTGGATTTATTAATGAATTCATTTTTGGAATTTTGATTGGCGAGGCTATTTTGGAAGGAGATTTAGCAATAAAAGAAGTTACTGATAAATATTTGAGTCTCCTTTTAACATCTTGTGTAGTTGAGAGTACAGAAAAGAAAGAAAAGCTATATAAAATTATAAGCGAAAGCAATGTTCAATTGTCGACTGATCAGAAGTTGGCTTTAGATATGCGTCTTATTGATAGATTAGAACATGATTTTGTGGATGAATATATCTCTGATACAATTTTTAGAAGTATTTTTAATATGCGAACTCAGCATTATTTCTATAATTGTATATTTTCTTCATGTACTTTTGAAAAAAGTATAGTGGAAAATAATTTGTTTGAGGGATGTCATTTTATAAATTGTGTTTTTTATGATATAGATGTAATTGAGGTCGGAACGATTGAAGAGGAATCTCTTTTTATTTCATGTACTGGGCATGAAAGATTGAATGATGTACTTAAAAATACTATGCGTAAAAAATTAAAACAGGAAAATGTTAAAAATGAAAGATATTATGAAAAGCTTGTGTTAGAACAGTTTTGGATGAAAGGCTCCAACCAAGCTGAACCGAGAAAAACGTACAGAACTTTATTTAAAGGAATTAAGCAGCAGGAAAAAGCAAATGTGTTAATGGCGATAGAAGCATTAATTAATAGAAAGGTATTAAAAAGGCTGACATATTGTATAGAAATTAATTTTTCTAAACTAAATGAGATTAAAAGTATATTAGGTAGGTAACGATATGAATTCAAAAGAGAAGTTTGAAGAACAGTTAAATAAACTTTATGAAACTATAATAAATTTTCCGGAAAAAGAAATAGAAAAAAGAATTTGTAAAAGATTAGATAAGTGCGGCTTAATGTATCATACCTTTTCCAGAACAAAAGAAAAAGAATCGACAAGAATTAAAATAGAGAGAAAAAGTGATTTATATTTGCAAAAGAATAAAAAAATGCAAGATATAGTGGGTATACGTATTGTTTTGTACTTTAAAGATGATATTGATATTTGTATATCTGTTCTACAACAATTGTTTGATATAGACAATTTTGAGTACGATAAACCTGACGCAGAAACTTTTAAGCCGCAACGTATCAATTATGTGTTTAAAATGCCAGAAGATGTTATGAAAATACCGGATGAATTATGTGAAAACTGTCTGATAGATAATACCTTTGAGGTACAGATACGAACGATATTTTCTGAAGGGTGGCATGAGGTGGAACATGATATTCGATATAAGTATTTAGATGATTGGAATGTTGCGGCTGGTCTATCAAGAGAATTGAATGGAATATTTGCAGTTTTGGAAATTTGCGATGATAATATTATGTCTATTTGTGAGCGCTTAGCATATAGAAAGTATAAAGAGAAAAGCTGGGCTTCAATGCTTAGGAACAAATTTCGTTTAAGATTTATGCATCAAGCATTGGATTCAAGTCTTCAGAAAATTTTATCTGAAGATGCAGAATTAGCAAAAGCGTTGTATAGATTTGAGCGACAGCGGTTCATTTGCTTTTTTGCAGAAAATAACATACCTAAGACATTTAATAACATTATATATGTGATTAACGAGATTCAACTTCATAATAAAGATATTAGCCAACTGGCACCTCAGACGTTGGTGGAAAAATGTAGAAATCAAGAAGATGCTTGTAATTTTGTGACAAACCCGTTATAATAACTTGAATGTAAGTAAGACAGACGATCGCGGCCGGGCGCGCAGGCGCCCGGGTGAGGAAAGTCCGGGCTTCATAGGGCAGGATGCCGGATAACGTCCGGTGGAGGCGACTCCAAGGCAAGTGCAACAGAAATATACCGCCGCTGTGTCTTTGCGGACATGGCGAAAGCCGCGTATGCAGCTTTCGGAGAACACCTTGTGTTTCTCCTGGTAAGGGTGGAAAGGCAGTGTAAGAGACTACCGTCCGTCCGGCAACGGTCGGAGCCATGTAAACCCCATCCGAAGCAAGACCAAATAGAGAGCGATAGGCCGGCCCGGTCTGCTTTCAGGTAGGTCGCTAGATGCGACTGGCGACAGTCGTGCCAGATAGATGATCGTCCAACGACATAACCCGGCTTATCGTCTTGCTTACATTATTTTTATAAAGTCTCAATTCTATAATGATGAGAATTTCAGGACAGCAGACCGCAACCGGCTGGGTTTCGGTCTGTTTTGCGTCGAGGGACAGGTATGAGACGGCGGTATGATAAAATAAAATTTTTATGTTTTGTGCTGGTCATTGTCTTGGGAGCGCTGTTCCTGTTTTATGTTACCGGAAAGCAGGAGAGCCGGGGCGAAGGAGCACGGTCGCAGGCGACAGTACCTCAAGGCGATCAGACGGTGGCGGTGTATGTGGATGGGCAGACCCCGGGAGCGCTGGCGGCGGCAGGCAGCGGCGTGATCCTGGCGGCAGCGCCGGATGCGTTGTGGATCGTCACGGCGGGACATGTGCTGGAGAGGGCAGGGTCAGAACATGCCGTACAAGTAGAATTCAGTGATGGAAGCATTGCGGAATGCCTGCAATATGAGCTGGTCCGGGATGCAGACCTGGCCTTTTTATGCATTCCGAAAGAAAATCTGCCGGAGAAATGCCGGGAGTATCCGGTGGCAGAGACGGACAAGGAGAGTTACGATGCGCTTGAGAGCGGGGACGCGGTCTGCCTGACCGGCTACCGGGAGGGCAGACTGAGCGCTTTTTCGGGCGTTTTGTCTGAATCGTGGATTTATGTGGTAGATTTTGAACAATATATGATGGTGGCGGAATGTGAGATGGAATACGGCATGTCCGGCGGAGGTCTCTATGACGAAGCAGGACATCTGATCGGTATTGCCTGCGGAGGAAACGGGCAGGGGGAGCTTGCGGCGGTGCCGATACATGTAGTGCGGGCGCGGTTTGAAGAGTTAAAAAGATAGAAGGGAAGCGGCGATGCAGGGAGAGAATGGACATTTTTACTTTGTCCGTCACGGGCAGACTGTTTGGAATGCAGAGAATAAGATATGCGGAGCTACGGATATTGCCTTGACGGAACTCGGGCACAGGCAGGCAGTGGAGGCAGGCAGGAAAATTCTGGAGGCGGGAATCAAAGCGGATGAGATTCTTTATTCTCCCTTGATCCGGGCGGCTGACACAGCCGGGCACATTTCAGACATCACCGGGATTCCGGCTCGGGTGGAGCCCCGGCTTACGGAGCAGAATTTTGGAAAGTATGAGTCCACTGCCAGAGACGGACGGGAGTTCCACGAGGCAAAGAAGCATTGCGCCGGCCGTTTTGGCGGCGGGGAATCCATGCTGCAGCTTGCACAGAGGATTTATAATCTGCTCGATGAACTGAGAGCGGACGACAAGGTGTATCTTCTGGTGGCGCATAATGGGATCGCCAGAATCGTGGAATCCTATTTTCGCGATATGAGTGATGAAGAGTTTTCTTCGTTTGGGATAGGCAACTGCGAAGTGGTGCGGTATGACTTTTCGGAAAAGGGAGCCGTATGAGACTGCGCCCGCAAAAGCAGCGCGTACAGCCCGGATCACAGGCTCCGTGAGGACCATGCCGGTTTACCCATGAGCGGTATTTACTCCCTGCATCAGGACATGCAGGTGAAACTTTGGATGTCCGTGTCTTGTATCATTCCAGCGTTGCTATACTCCATTGGCAATACTTTTCAGGTGTTTCTTGACATTCCTTCCGATATGGTAGAAAATAGAGAACAGCGGGGTGTTTCAGACCCGGGTAAGTTTGTAAGACAGGATAGAAGGAAAGGGTGAGCGATATGACAAAAATTGATGTGGTATCTGGTTTTCTGGGAGCGGGAAAGACCACTCTGATAAAGAAGCTTCTGAAGGAAGCTTTAGATGGCAGCAAGACGGTGTTGATTGAGAATGAGTTCGGTGAGATCGGAATTGACGGAGGTTTTCTGAAGGATGCGGGAATCGAGATCAAGGAGATGAATTCGGGCTGTATCTGTTGTTCCCTTGTGGGAGACTTCGGAGCGTCCCTGAAGGAAGTGATAGAGACTTATGCGCCGGAACGCGTGCTCATCGAGCCCTCCGGTGTAGGAAAGCTGTCAGATGTGCTGAAGGCTGTGGAGAATGTGGCCGGAGACCTGGATGTGCAGGTGAACAGTGCCGTAGCTGTGGTGGACGCCTCGAAATGCAAGATGTATATGAAGAATTTCGGCGAGTTTTTCAGTAATCAGATCGCATATGCAGGTACGGTCATTTTGAGCAGAACGGACAAGGTGAGTCAGGAGAAGCTGAATGCTGCGGTGGAACTGGTCAGGGAGCACAACCGGAACGCGGCTGTCATCACTACACCGCTCAGCCGGCTTGACGGAAAGGATGTGCTGCAGACGATCGAGGGGGCGGACAGACTGGAGGATATGATGAAAGAGATGCTGGACGGTGTGCACGAGGCTCATGACCATGGACACTGCGACCATGATCACCATCACGACCATGAACACTGTGACCATGATCACCATCACGGCCATGAACACTGCGACCATGATCACCATCACGGCCATGAACACTGTGACCATGATCACCACCACGATCATGAACACGGCGAAGGCTGCACCTGCGGATGTCATGATCACGACCATCATCACGCGGACGAGGTATTCACGAGCTGGGGGATGGAGACGCCCAACACATACACCAGGGAGCAGATCGCCCATATTCTTGAGGAGCTTGACAGCGGCTGGTACGGCGATATCCTGCGGGCCAAGGGCATGGTGTCCGCGGAGGATGGAACATGGATCTATTATGATTATGTGCCCGGGGAACATGAGATCAGAAGCGGGAAGCCCGAGGTGACAGGAAAAATCTGTGTCATTGGCGCAAGACTCAGGGAGGATAAGCTGGAAGAACTGTTCTGCGGCAAACAATGAGCCGGCAGCCAAAATAGATAGATGTCTGCGTAGGCGGGCAGGGGGTATATTATGAAATCTGTATATGTGATCAATGGTTTTCTGGAGAGCGGCAAGACGGAGTTTATCTGCTTTACGCTGGCTCAGCCCTATTTTCAGATCAAGGGCAGGACTCTTCTCATTCTCTGTGAGGAGGGGGAGAACGAGTATGACGAGGCATTGCTGAAAAAGAGCCGCACCGTGCTGGAGCATATCGAGGATGAGGCGGATTTTAATCCCGATCGCCTGGCGGAGTTGGAGAAAAAGCACAAACCGGAGCGCATTATCATAGAATATAATGGCATGTGGAATTATAAGAATGCGAAGTTTCCCAAAAACTGGAGGATTGAGCAGCAGATCACTACCATCGATGCGTCCACATTTTCCATGTATTATACCAATATGCGCTCGCTTTTGGCCGAACAGATCAGAAAGTCTGAGATGATCATTTTTAACCGCTGTGACGGCCTTGAGGATCTGGGGACCTACAGGCGCAATATAAAGGCTGTCAATCCTTCCGCAGATGTGATCTTTGAGGATTCCGACGGGGAGATCGACGAGATATTTGAGGAGGATCTGCCCTATGATCTGCAGCAGGAGACCATTGAGCTTGACAATACGGGTTATGGTATCTGGTATCTGGATTCCATGGACCATCCCGAGCGTTATATCGGGAAGAAGCTGCAGTTTAAGGCCATGGTATTAAAGCCGGACGGTTTTCCCAAGGGATACTTTGTACCCGGGCGTATGGCCATGACATGCTGTGCGGACGATATGGCGTTTCTGGGCTATGCCTGCGAGTTTGCAGGAGCGGACGCGCTGCGTCAGAAGGAGTGGGTAAAGGTTACCGCCACGGTCACGAAGGAGTATTGGGAAGGTTATCAGGGTGAGGGGCCCTTACTTCACGCGGTGAGTGTGGAGCAGACGAAAGCACCGAAAGAGGAGATTATCAGCTTTGCGTAAGAGATCGGGAATCGTATTTTTTCTGCTGTTGGCCGTATACACCGGGGTGATGCTGTATCTGTTTGTGATGCAGTGTTATGAGGTGCCGGATTTTCGCTCGGATATGCCGGATTATGTGAATACGGTACGGGGCATTGCCGGGGATTATTCGTTTCCCTATCCGCTGTTCTTTACTCTGGCGAAGGGGATAGCCCTGTTTTTTGGCGCCCCGTTAGGGGTTGCCGTGGCCGCGGCCCTTCTCAACGCGCTGGGTGTCTGTGTGACGAAATATTATATGGACAGACAGGTGCGGGAGAATATCCCCGCTGCCGGGTGGAGTCCGGGCAAGTGTCTGGCGATGGATCTGGCTGTGACGGGTATGGTGTTTGCACTGTTTCTCCTTGGCAATCTGTACTCCCCGAAAAATACGGCTTTTTTTGGTTTTGATTACGCGTATCGATGTATGGGAATCTACACCCCTAATCCAATCTGGAACGCCACATATCTTGCCGTCAGACCTTTCGCGGTGATCTGCTTTTTTGAGGCGGCAAAGCTATTGCAGAGTTACCGGGAGCATTTTTCCTGGAGGGGCTGCATTCCCTTTGCGTTTAGTCTGTTTCTCACCGCCGTCACCAAGCCGAGCTATACGCTGGTGGTGGTTCCGCTGATGGGGATATGTCTGCTGGCAGATCTGGCAAAGACGCGGGGAAAGAGCTTTCGGAACGCATTTTATGTATGTCTTACGATGATACCTACAGGACTGGATCTGCTCTATCAGTTTTTTGGCGTGTTTACGGGTACCAATGTAAAGGGTGAGGATACCGGTATCGGATTTGCTTTTGCCAGGGTCTGGAGCAATTTTTCCAAGAATATCCCGCTGAGTATCGTTATGGGGATTGCGCTGCCGATCGGGGTGCTTTTGTTGAACTGGAGGGCAGTGAAGGAAAAATTTATCTATCGCTTCGCAATCTACAATTATATTATGGGCACAGTGATGTTTTTATGCCTCTATGAGAAGGGATTCCGCATGCTGCATGCCAACTTCTCCTGGGGTTATATGCACGGTATGTTCTTCCTGTTCCTGGTGTCGCTTCTGTTGATGATCAACAATGTGACGGAGTGGCGCAAGAGCTGGAAGGCGGTATTCCTGCCGGCGGAGTGGGCGGTGCTTGCCGTTCATCTCATATGCGGTGTAAACTTTTTGTGGTACGCCCTGCAGGGTTACGATCTGGCCGGATTTTAGGAGGGGTGGAGTCGGGAGGATTCCGAATCGGACAATAGAATAAAATAGAATATTTTGAAGGATCAGCATTATGAATATAGTAATCGGGGTCTTGATTCCCTTTGTGGGAACCACGGCCGGGGCTGCCTGTGTGTTCTTTCTGAAGCATACGATCAGTCTCGGATTACAGAGGATATTCACGGGGTTTGCGGCGGGAGTGATGGTGGCCGCATCCGTGTGGTCTTTGCTGATACCCGCCATCGATCTGTGCGGAGATATGGGAAGGCTGGGCTTTGTGCCGGCCATGGTGGGTTTTCTTGCAGGTATACTTTTTCTGCTGCTCATTGATCGCTTTGTGCCGCATATTTATGCGGGCGGCGATAAGACGGAGGGGGCGAAGAACGGCATTGGCAGGAATGCCATGCTGATGTTTGCGGTGACGATCCACAACCTGCCTGAGGGAGCTGCCTGCGGGGCGATTTTTGCAGGGGTTCTGAAGGGAGACGGCGCCGTGACCATGGCGGGGGCCATTACGCTGGCCATCGGGATTGCCATTCAGAATTTCCCGGAGGGGGCGATCATCTCCATGCCTCTGCGCAGCGAGGGCAGCAGCCGGGCAAAATCCTTTTTATTAGGGACGCTGTCGGGGGCGGTAGAGCCTGTGGGGGCGGTATTTGCCATTCTTCTGGCCAATATCGTCACTCCTATTCTGCCGTATATGCTTGCCTTTGCTGCCGGAGCCATGATCTATGTGGTGGTTGAGGAGCTGATTCCTGAGGCCGGGGAGGGAGAGCATTCCGAAGTGGGAACGATTGCCTTTGCGGTGGGATTTGCGCTGATGATGATGCTGGATGTGGCGCTGAGTTAGAATGCCGGACGGCAGATAAGGATAACGGATATGGAAAACGAAAAGGAAATACAACAGATGCGAAACAGGTTCCGGGAATTGGCCGATAAGTCCTATTCCCAGAACGTGTTTACGTTTACGGGATTTCTTGGACTTTTTGAGCAGGATGTCTTCTGGAAGCTGGAGCGGGAGCTCTCCCACGCGGGCTATGTGCTCTTTGGGGGCGCAGAGGGCACGGAGCGGAAGGTTGTGCGCTTCGGCAATGCGGAAGAATTCGGATATGAGGAGGAGTTTCCCATCGCGTGTCTGCATGTCAGGCCGCTGGCGGCGAAATTTGCGGACGAGCTTTCCCACAGGGACTTTCTGGGCGCGCTGATGAATCTGGGAGTGGAGCGGAGCACGATCGGAGACATCCGGGTGGGAGATAAGGAGGCATATCTGTTCTGTCTGGAATCTGTGGCCGGATTTTTATGTGAGGAGCTGACTCAGGTGAAGCGCACGAATGTGAAGTGTGAGCGCGTAGAGGCGGCGGCAGAGGTCATGGAGGAGGAGCCGGAGCTGCTCGCGGTACAGACAGCCTCCATGCGGGTGGACGCGGTGGTCGCAAAAGTGTACCATAAGTCAAGGGAGGCTTGCCTGGAGCTCTTCCGGGCGCAGAAGGTGTATGTGGACGGACGGCTCTGCGAGAACAATTCCCGTCTGCTCAGGCCGGGTGAGACTGTGAATGCCAGGGGCTATGGGAAGTTCCGTATTGTGGGAGAGCCTCATAATACCAGGAAGGGAAAGCTGTCGGTGGAGGTGGCGGTATACAGATGACGCAGGTGATACAGTGGCTGTTTTTCTTTTATCTATATAGCTTTTTGGGATGGTGCTTTGAGTCCGGTTATGTGTTCCTCAAGACTGGACGGCCGGTGAACAGGGGATTTCTGCGCGGCCCCTTTCTGCCTTTGTACGGCAGCGGGGCGGTGATGATGCTGGTGGTGTCCGGGCCGTTTCAGGATATGGCGTTTCCGTGGAAGCTTGTCTGCATTTACATTGCGGGCTGTCTGGGGGCAACGGTGCTGGAGTATGTGACTGGAGTGACAATGGAGGCATTGTTCAAGATCCGGTATTGGGATTATTCCAACAATAAGTTTAATTTTCAGGGACATATCTGTCTGGGGACTTCTCTGGCCTGGGGAGTATTGACGGTCTTTATGACTGAGCTGATACACCGGCCCATTGCGCGGGCGGCCGCGGGCATTCCGGGCGGTGTGCTGACGGCTGTGACTCTGGTGCTGACAGCGGCTGTCGGTGCAGATTTTGGGCTTTCCTTCAAGGCGGCGCTGGATCTGCGCAATGTCTTGATGAAGCTGGAGAAGGCCCGGGAGGAGATGGCTCGCGTGCAGAAGCGTGTGGATGTGGTTGTGGCGCTGCTCAATGAGGATCTGTCCAAGCGCAGGGAAGAACTGCAGTCAGGTTTTGCACAGCGGAAGGAGGAGCTGCAGGCAGAGCTTGCTCAGCTGCGGCAGCATTATGGCGCACATCTTGCAGACAGGGAACGGCTGGCCGGATTGCGGGACTTTTTCCAGAGGGATATGATCCGCTCCAATCCTACTATGGTGTCAGGGAGATTCGGCGAATCGCTCCGGGAGCTGCAGGAAAAGCTTGAGCAGGAGCTTGCGGAGAAGCGGCAAAACCGCAGGAATAAGAAAAAGTAGTATTTCTCAGGGAGGCTCAGATGCAGACTTTAAAAAAAATGATCAGCAGGTATATGTATCGGATCGCAGGGATCCTGGTTTTGGTAATGCTTGTCATGATACTGGTATTTCAGCTGATGAACGAACAGAATCAGGCTTATGAAGATGCGAACCGGACTTTTTCGCAGATGGATCAGGTATTGGCAGAAAATGAATCAGAGCTTATCGAAATAAGAGAGGAGTATAGGCAGAGCTGTCTCCATGCCGCAGAGGCGGTATCCCGGATCATAGAGGGAGATCCGGAAGTGCTTCATTCTTCCGAAAAACTCAAAGAGATTGCGGGAGAGGTGGAAGTAGACGAAATTCATATTTTTAACAAGGATGGAGAAATATTTGCCGGGACAGAGCCCAAGTATTATGGCTATACCGTGGATTCCGGCGAGCAGATCGGCTTCTTTGGGCCGATGCTTAAAGATAAATCCTTAAAGCTGGTACAGGAAATTACGGAAAACACTGCGGAGGGGAAGCTGATGCAGTATTCGGCAGTCTGGAGCGGCAGCGGAGAATTTATTGTGCAGGTGGGAATGAACCCTGTCAATGTCATTAAGGTAACGGAGAAAAATCAGCTGTCCTATATCTTTTCCTTGTTCCGGGTAAATCCGGAGGCGAGTTATTATGCCATAGACGCAGAGAGCGGGATCATTGCAGGATCCACCACCCTGGAGGCAGTCGGGCATGATTGTTCGGATATGGGCTTTTCCTTTGAGGATATAGAAAATGCGCAAAAAGGATTTTATAAGAAAATTAACGGCAGGTATTCTTTTTGTGTGTTTCAGAAAATTGAATCCAATTATATCGGGCGGGTAATTTCCGTTAATTATCTTTATCAGAGTGTGCCGGTCACGGTGCTCTCAGTCTTGATCTGCCTGATCATAGCAGCGTATATTCTGGCGATGGCGGTTACGAGATATATGAATAAATATGTGGTAAACAAGATCCATGATGTGATTCATAAGCTGGAGCTGATCACGGAAGGGAGCCTGGAGGAGCAGATTGATGTTCAGAGTAGTCTGGAATTTCAGGAGCTGGACAGCTATATCAACCGGATGGTGAAGAGCCTGTCGGATACTAATAATCTGGAACAGCAGGTCAATGAGACATTGCGGGTGGCTCTGCAGGCAGCCAATCCGGAGAGATCTCTGGAGATCGTGCTGGAGTGTCTGGGTAAGTCGCTGCATGGAGAGCGATCCTATATATTTGAGAAAAATGAGCAGGGCGGTGACGACAATACCTATGAATGGGCTGCAGACGGTATTGCTCCGGAAAAGGATAATCTGCAGAACCTCCCTCCGGAGATCTGCGGGGGATGGTATCACATGTTTTCTAAGAATGAGTGTGTCGTATTAGAGAATATAGAGGATATCAGAGAAAAGGAACCTGTGCAGTATGAAATCATGAAACGGCAGAACATTGTATCGATTGTTGTAGTGCCGTTGTGTGATGACGGTAGTGTGATCGGTTTTTTCGGGGTGGATAACCCACCCGTGAAAACCATGAATTATACCTTGAATATGCTGCGCATTATGGGGTATTTTATCGAGTCTTTGCTAAAAGTGAGAAATCTTGTGAGAAATCTGGAGCACATGTCGTATTCTGATCATTTGACCCAGATCGGCAACCGCCATGCTTTGTGGGAATATATAGACGGCATGGAGCAGGATATCGGAATCGGAATCGTATACTGTGACATTACAGGGCTCAAAAGGGTGAATGATGAAAAAGGACATGAGGCCGGGGACCGGCTGATTCTCTCGGCCTGTGAATGTATGAAAAAGGCGTTGGAAGGGTATGAATTGTTCCGAATCGGCGGCGACGAGCTATTAGCGGTGTGCAGCGGAATCAGTGAAACGGAATTGTGGAAAAGAGTGTCGGTTCTGAAAGAAACAATGAGTGATTACGCTGTCGTCATGGCAGTCGGCGCTGTCTGGAAAAGTGACAGCAAAGAAGGGGTAAACCGCATTATGGCAGAGGCGGAAGCTTTGATGTATGAGGATAAGGCGGCATATTATGCGGCATGTGGAATAGAGAGAAGGAGGTAGCGGAAACTGTAGACGGGATATTCCGGCCTGCAGAACGCATCCCGCGGCGGGAGCGCCCGGCCGCAGGATGTGTTTTGCAGGTTTGTCATTTGCAGAGATTTTTCGAGGCCTGCGCTCTGTGAAACAGCTCCATGACCAGAAGAAGCAGCACGCTGACTGCGCACAGGATCAATGTATTGTGCAGCAGTTCCGCAAAGAGCATCTCAAGGCTGCTCATCCGATACAGCATGGAGAGATAGGTCAGATTCAGGAAAATACACAGAATGCTGACGGCAGGCAGGGTGCCGTGATATATTTTCTTCCGGGTACTCCGGTATAAATAGAGCGCCAGAAGGGCCAGAGAGAGCAGCGTCACCGCCCAGAATATTGCGGCCAGTATGGGTCCGGTCTGATGGAGCGGTACGCCAAGCGGTGTGGAGTCCGGATTGAAGCAGAGCGCAAATATCACATAAAACATCATGATCATGCTGAACAGGAGCAGCAGAATTTGCGGGATGAGCAGTTCTCTGCCCGGCTTTGCGGAGGAGCGCTCTGCCTTGCCGTGGAACGCAAAATCGGTGGCAAGCATCGTAAGCGGCATCAGCAGTGCATGGCAGCCGAAGTAGAACCTGTTTATGGATACGGTGAGCAGCAGAGTGAATACTCCGATGCTTAAGACTGCCAGAAACAATAGATAACCGGTGAGCATCTTTCCGGCAAAGTAGGAATCAAGCTTTTTGAACACATTGATTTCCTGATCCCGGACGGATTCTGTGACCGTGTCGGGGTGTTTTAAGAGTGCGCAGGTGTTTTGACAGGCATCGCATTGCGCCAGATGCGCCTCTACAAAGCTCCTCGTATCGTCAGAGCACAGTTCTTCCAGATAGAGGGGCAGCAGGTCCTTGACAATATTACAGGGATTCGCTGCATTATGGTCATGTTTGTTCATATGGCCTCCGTTCCGAGGCGTCAAGCCTCTTTTTCAACAATATTTCCTTGCCGCGGTAAAAATTGATTCTTGCCCAGTTTTCACTCTTTCCCAGCATTTGTCCGATCTCCCGGTAGGACAGGCCGCTGATGGCCCTCAGATAGATGACCTCGCGCATGGCGGGCGGCAGAGTGTTTAGTTCTTCCATTACCTCCGCCAGCTCTATTCTGGCGATGGCTTCGCCCGCCGCGTCTCTGTGGACGGCGGTTTCGCTGCCCGGCGGCGGATCGTCCCATGCCGTGGGGATTTCTCGTTTCTGCTTCGCCCATGCCTGATAGAGCAGGTGCTTTCCGATCTGACAGAGCCATGTGGAGAGCTTGCAGGAACCGTCAAAGCTTTCGATAGCCAGAAAGGCGCGCAGGAATGTGTCCTGAGTCAGGTCCTCCGCCAGTTCTCTGTCCTTGCATAACGCAAAGAGATAGTGGTATACGATCCGGGCATTTTGTCTGTAGATTTCTTCCATCAGGCACCTCCTTTCTGACTATATATCCGTTTAACATTCATTTTGTTACAAAAAATTTTCAGACGCAAGCGTCTTAATGAAATCTTAAAGGAATCCCATATTTTATGTTAAAGCAGCATCTGTTACAATAAAAGCACAATGAGGAGGCGGTTATGTATAATATACTGATTTGTGATGATGAGCGGGACATCGTAAACGCGCTGAGAATTTATCTGCATGACGAGAATTACAGACTGTTTGAGGCTTTTGACGGCGAGGAGGCCCTGAGGGTCATAGCAGCCCAGGAGATCCACCTGGTGCTTCTGGATATTATGATGCCCAAAATGGACGGTATTTCTGCCATGGTCAGGATTCGTGAGCACTGCAATGTGCCTGTCATCCTGCTCACGGCCAAGAGTCAGGATTCCGACAAAGTGCTGGGACTCACTGTAGGGGCGGACGATTATATTACCAAGCCCTTCAATCCGGTGGAGGTAGCGGCCAGAGTCAAGTCGCAGCTTCGGCGCTATATGCAGCTGGGCGGCGGCAATATGCGGCCGGAGGTCATGCAGGTAGGCGGTATAGAGATGGACGATCTCGAGAAGAAGGTGACGCTGGACGGAGAGCCGGTAGCTCTGACTCCCACTGAGTATGATATCCTGAAGCTGCTCATGCAGAGTCCCGGACAGGTGTTTTCCCCCGGGGAAATCTATCAGCGTATCTGGAAGGACCTGCCCTATGGCAGTGAGAACACGGTGGCGGTACATATCAGGCATCTGAGGGAGAAGCTGGAGATCAATCCCGCTGAACCAAGATATATCAAAGTAGTCTGGGGACAGGGATACAAATGTGAAAAAGACATAAGGAGGCAGGCCTGAATCATATGAAAAAAGGAAAGATATCGGAGAGTGTTGTAGTCAAAGTGATTTTGTTCTTTGTGCTGGGCATCAGCTTTCTGGTAAGCTGTCTTGCCGGGTTTACCTCCGCGGTGCTGTGGAGCGGAGGGGCGTACACGCAGTCCTATGAGGAGTATATGAAAGAGATGCTGCGGAGTGAGGTATATCAGCATTTTAAGTATATCTGCCGCGATACGGAGAGTTTTTCCACATTGACGGCTGTCGAGCGTGCGCTGGCTTATGAGACGCAGTATAATAATCTGAGCTTTTCCATCGTCAGGGAGTCGGATGGACGGGTATGCTGGAGTAATCTGAGAAGAAGTAACGGAAAATCTCCGGAATACTATGAGGAATTTTACCGGGAGGAGTTGTATGTGCTCACGGTGCGGGTAGATAGCGGTTTTGGCATAGACGATAATATCAAAGCGATTTACTGGCGGGCAGATAAGCTGTATCAGCAAAGGAATCTCTGGCCGGCATGTATCCTGGGAGGGGTTCTGGTGTTCCTGATCAGCTTTATCTGGCTGATGTGCAGCGCGGGGCACAAAAGGGGACAGGAGGGCATTACTCCCAGCGTGCTCACCAGTCTTTATCTGGATTTTCTCACGGTCATCTTCGGAGCGGGAGCTTTGGTGATTGTGGCTATAGTACTGTGGGTATGTGATGCTCTGAGATACTATGATTCGGTCTGGTCCGTGATGGGGCTGTCTGTGGGCTGTATGCTGGAGGTGATCTGGGGTACCATCTATCTCCGGGAGTTTGCCCTGCGCATGAAGCTGGGCAAGTGGTGGAAACACAGCCTGATCTATGTGCTGTGCCGGTTCGTGGTCTGGGTGGTGAAAAAGCTGGCGCATGGGATCGTCATACTGTTGACAGGACTTCCTGCCATCCTGTCTGTAGCGGGGCTTTTGTTGTTCTTGCTGTTGTGCGAACTGGTGGGCATCCTTGTCTGGGGGGGAGAGGCGGAGCTGTTTGTCTGCTGGCTGTTTGAGAAGCTGCTCCTGGTTCCGGTGATCCTCTACTGTGCGCTGGCTTTTCAGAAGCTTCAGAAGGGGAGTTTTGAACTGGCACAGGGCAATCTGTCGGGAAAACTCGACACGAATTTGCTGTTCTTTGCCTTTAAGGAGCATGGGGAGAATTTGAACCGCATCAACGACGGGATATCCCGGGCTGTGGAGCAGCGTCTGCAGAGCGAGCGTTTAAAGACGGAGCTGATCACCAATGTGTCCCATGACCTGAAGACGCCGCTGACCTCCATCATCAATTATGCTGATCTTCTGGGCAGTGCGGCGGCTGCCGGGTCGAAGGAGAGCGCGGAGCAGATACAGGAGTATTCCGAGGTACTGCTGCGTCAGTCAGGACGGCTGAAGAAGCTGTTGGATGACCTGGTAGACGCCTCCAAGGCTACCACGGGGAACCTGGAGGTAAATCTCGTGCCCTGTGAGCTGGGGGTGCTGCTGACACAGGTTCAGGGGGAGTATGAGACCAGGCTGGAGGAAAAGAAGCTTGCGCTGCATGTGACAAGGCCGGAGGAGGAAGTGCGGATATTGGCGGACGGAAGGCATCTGTGGAGGGTGTTTGACAATCTGATGAACAATATCTGCAAATATGCCCAGGAGGGGTCCAGGGTGTATCTGAATCTGGAGCAGCGGGGGAATGTGGTGGAGATCATTTTCCGCAATATGTCCAAGTATGAGCTGAATATTTCGCCCAAGGAGCTGGAGGAGCGTTTTGTCAGGGGGGATGCCTCCCGTCATATGGAGGGGAGCGGTCTGGGCCTTTCCATTGCCAAGAGTCTTGTGGAGCTGCAGAGGGGAAGTATGGAGATCCTCACGGACGGAGATTTGTTCAAAGTAATATTACAATTTTCGATTTTGGACTAAATGATCCATGTCCTCATGCCGATATTAATGAAAAGGATAAGTGGCTGAAACGGATTTTGGCCAGACACTCAAAGTCAAGGAGGAATGCATATGAGTACAGTATCGGAAGTTATGGCCGGCACTCAGGCCGCACAACAGATGCAGCAGACCGGCGAGACGGCGAATGCGCCGAAGAAGACAAAGGTGAGCGGCAAGACGGTGGGGAATCCGCAGCTGAGCGAGAAGGCTGCCAAGTATTACGAGGAGCTGAAGAAGAAATATTCCAATATGGATTTCATTCTGGTGAGCTCCGATATGAAAGAGTACGCCAAATCCCATGCGGGCAGCTTTGCCAATCCCAGTAAGCTGGCGGTGCTCATCGACGAGGAGAAGATTGAGCGCATGGCTGAGGATGAGGATTTCCGCAGGCAGTATGAGGCGGTTCTGAACAATGCGGCCAGCGGTGTATCGCAGCTTGCAAAGAAGCTCTCCGCAACCGGAGCGAAGGTGAAGGGCTACGGTATGCAGGTGAATGACGGCGGAAACGCATCGTTCTTTGCTGTGATCGACAAATCTCTGGCAGCGCAGAGAGACCGGATTGCCAGGAAAGCCGCCGACAAGAAGGAAGCCAAGAAGGCAGATGAGAAAAAAGCGAAGAAAGAGGCTGACCAGGAGCGCATAGACGAACGCAGAGAAGCGCGGACGGAAGGCTCCGGGGATGAGGTGGTGATCACCGCATCTTCTGTGGATGAGCTGATCCGGAAGGTGAATGACTGGATGATGGCCGGCATGAGCGACAGTGTACGCACGGAGGAGGAGCTTAGGATCGGGCAGCAGTTTGACTTCTCGGTATAAGAGATATCTTCAGATCTGCACGGTTGTCGAAAGCCGGCAGGAATCATGTAAAATCACAGAAATTTTGAAAAAGTCGTTTGCGGAAACGGCTTTTTCTATTTTCATTTTTGGCAATGTATGGTATAATAAAGCTATTCTTGTCAAGTGGGATACAGGCTTGCAGGGAAAATAATTTTGGAAGTGGGACTTGTCGTATGACAATCGGATTTTTTATACTGTCATGCCTGCTTGCGGCAGGGCTTTTGGCAGGTACGGCGGCTATGAATCGTTATGAGCATTCTGTGCGTCGGCATATACAGGAATTATTTGTGGCCGCGGCGGCTACGATTCTGTTCAATGCGTTTGCGGTGACAGTGAGAGACGAGCGGATGGCAGCGCTTTTGCACGGGCTCTATTTTGCGGCCACGGACTGGCTGGTCATCATGCTTTTGCGGTATACGAAACAATACACGGCTGCTGAGGACAACAGACCGTTGTTGAAAGCATTGCTTTATGCGGGAGCTGTGGCAGACACGGTTTCCATGACGGCGAACGCATGGACTCAGCATGTGTTTGCGTGTGAGTGGGCAGAGATTTTGGGCGGGGACAGTTGTTATGTGGTGACTCCCCGGGTGCCGGAGTATGGAGTGCCCATGTATGGCTTACATCTTATGTTCGTTTATGGAATGGTATTTCTGGTGATGCTGACCTTCGGGATTAGAACACGGCATGCTGTCAAATTGTACCGCCGCAAGTATGAGGTGGTAGTCTGGAGCTTTATGCTGATTCTGGCCGTGAATATCGGCTATCGGTTTATTGATTTCCCCATTGATATTTCTCCCATATTGTATTCGGTGATGGCGCTGGTCTGTTTCTATTTTTCTTTGATTTATGTGCCGAAGAGTATTGTGGTGCGGCTTCTCTCCCTGTCCGTGGAGGATATGGAGAGCGGGATTTTCTGTCTGGACAAGGATGGAAGATGTGTCTATGCCAATGAGCAGAGCAGAAAGATTTTTGGCGCCGGGGACAGTCTTGCGCCGCTGGAGCACTATTTTCAAGACTGGCGTAGCGGAAAAAAGGAGGAGGAGCTCAAGGAGGAGATCTGGAAAGAGGAGCGGGAAATAGATGGGGAAACCCATTATTTTGAGGTTCATTTCAGGTTCCTTTTGGATGACAGAGGCAATTATGTGGGCAGCTTTTTCTCTGTCACGGACCGCACCGGGGATTTCAGAGAGCTGGAGATGGAGCGCTACAGCGCCACCCATGATTATCTCACGGATATCTATAACAGGGAGCGCTTTTTTGAGCAGGTGGAGGCGCTTTTGAAGCAGGAGCCTGAGGTGAAGCGTGTGATGATCGGTATCGATGTGAAGGACTTCAAGGTGGTCAATGATCTGTTCGGAGAGGAGACCGGCAATCAGATACTGAAGAGAATCGCGGGCCTGATGCGCAGGGATGCCAGCTCGGATACGCTGTACGGAAGGCTTGAGGGCGACCGCTTTGCCATGTGTATGCGGGAGGAGAATTTCGTAGAAGAGAGATACACGGAGTATCTGGAGGATCTGAAGAAGATTGTCAGGAGCAGCGTCTACAGGATGCATGTGCATGTGGGGGTCTATGAGATCATCGATCCGTCCATGAGTATCTCCGTCATGTGTGATAAGGCATTTATGGCCATTCGGCGTATCAAGGAGAATTATCAGCAGATTGTAGCTTATTATACGAGAGATATGGGCAATGTGATGCAGCGGGAGAAGGTTATGGTGGGTGAGTTTGACCGTGCAATCTCCGCGGGAGAATTCCACATGTATCTGCAGCCCCAGGTGGCGGTGAACGGCTATGATATTCTGGGAGCGGAGGCTTTGGTGCGCTGGGACCATCCCGTGCGCGGAATGATCTCCCCGGCTGAGTTTATTCCCGTATTTGAGAAGAGCGGTTATATCACCAGGCTGGACAGGTTTGTGTGGGAACAGGCCTGCAAACAGCTGCGGATATGGAAGGATCAGGGCAGAGAGGACCTGCATATCTCCGTGAATATTTCGCCGAAGGATTTTTATCTGATCAATCTCTATGATACTTTTACTTCATTGGTTGAGCGCTATGATATCAGTCCCGCGAATCTGAAGCTGGAGATTACGGAGACGGCTCTGATGGAGGAGATATCGAAGCATATGGATTTGCTGGGGAAACTGAGGGATTACGGTTTCCATGTAGAGATTGACGATTTCGGTAGCGGCTACTCTTCGCTGAATACGCTGAAGGACATCGAGGTGGATGTGCTGAAGCTTGATATGGGCTTTCTGCGCAAGACCAGTCATGAGGAGCGCAGTATCATTATCATGAACGCGGTGATCAATATGTCCAAGAATCTGGGACTTACGGTGGTCACGGAGGGCGTGGAGACGGCGGATCAGGTGGAGTACCTGACTAAGGCCGGATGCGACGTCTTTCAGGGGTATTATTTTGCCAAGCCTATGCCGGTGCTGGATTTTGAGAGTAAGTATTTTGTGGAAAAGAATGCGAATGCGTTGTGATTGCTGACCTTAGATTGCTGCCGTCAGACAGGGCGGCAGGAAGAGACGGAGGTTGGACCTGCAGACGGGCTGCGGGTTCAACCTCCGTCTCTTCTCTGCCTTGCAGCGTTCGAAGACAGAAGAATTATTTTGAAGGTGCGGAGTATTTCTCTTCGCAGTATTTGCAGCGGTAAATTTCTTTTTGCTCGTCTGAGAGGAAGAAAACATGGGGCAGTCCCTGTTCGATGGAAGTGATGCAGCGGGGATTGCGGCATTTGATGACATTTTTGATCTCTCTGGGGAGAATCAGGTCTTTTTTGGCCACGATCTCGCCGTTTTTGATGACGTTGACTGTGATATTGTGATCCAGAAAGGCCAGAATGTCCAGATCCAGCATGTCGATATCGCACTCCACCTTCAGGATATCCTTTTTTCCCATTTTGTTGCTGCGGGCATTCTTGATGATGGCCACGGTGCAGTCCAGCTTGTCCAACTGAAGGTGGTCGTAGAGATCAAGGCTTTTGCCCGCTTTGATATGATCCAGAACAAATCCTTCTTCGATTTTTCCGACATTTAACATATGTGATACCTCCTTGGGGTTAATCGGCGAGTCCCAGCAGTGTCATGATCAGGGCCATGCGCACATAGACTCCGTACTGTGCCTGTCTGAAGTAGGCGGCTCTGGGGTCATGATCCACCTCCACATCGATCTCGTTTACTCTGGGCAGAGGATGGAGCACCAGCATGTCCTCTCTGGCCAGTTTCATTTTCTCCGGGGTGAGAATGTAGAAATCCTTCAGGCGGACATAGTCCTCCTCGTTGAAGAAACGTTCCTTCTGCACCCGGGTCATATAGAGCAGGTCTAGCTGGGGGAGAACATCGTCCAGGCGGATGACCTCCTCGAAGGGGATATCTTTCTCGCGGAGCATTTCGGTGATGTAATCGGGAATGCGCAGCTCCTCGGGGGAGATAAAGAGAAAGCGGATGCCGGGATAGCGCACCAGCGCATGAATCAGGGAGTGGACGGTGCGTCCGAATTTCAGGTCGCCGCACAGGCCGATGGTAAAATGCTCCAGTCTTCCCTTAAGATTACGGATGGTCAGAAGGTCCGTGAGGGTCTGGGTGGGGTGGTGATGACCGCCGTCTCCGGCATTGATCACGGGAATCCGGGATTTGCCTGCAGCTACGGTGGCGGCTCCCTCCTTGGGGTGACGCATGGCGCAGATATCCGCGTAGCAGGAGATGACCTGAATGGTGTCGGCCACGCTCTCGCCCTTGGCGGCGGAAGAGGAGCCGGCATCGGAGAATCCCAGGACTCTGCCGCCGAGACGGATCATAGCGGACTCAAAGCTTAAGCGTGTCCGGGTGCTGGGTTCATAGAAGCAGGTGGCCAGGATTCTGCCTTCGCAGACATGAGCGTAGCGCCCGGGTTCGCGCTCAATGGAAGCGGCCAGATCGAAGAGCCGGTCCAGTTCCTCTGTTGTAAAGTCCAGGGGGCTGATTAAATGACGCATAGTGTTTCCTCCGTTGGTGTTATAACTGAAATTGATATTATGTCTTAGAAAAAGCCGAAGAGAAAAGGAACTCTCTTCGACTTTTCAATGCTTATTCCTGATAGGATAACAAGTCTGCCACCGTCTTGCGTCTGGGAGCTTCCGGTGACTCTGCGGGATAGCCGATGGCAATCAGTGCGATCAGCTCCTGATTGTCAGGTATCTCCAATAATTTTACCACGTCGGCCTCGTCGTAAAGCCCCATGATCACGGTACCGAGTCCCTGTTCGTAGGCTGCCAGACAAAATGCCTCGCTGGCAGCGCCGGCGTCGTACATCTGCCAGCCGTCGCCCTTTTCGGTGGAGAAGGAGCCGTCTCTCTCATAACCGCTGCGTCCGGTCACGACAGTCACTGCGATCACCATGGGGGCATTGTTCATGATCGTACCGTTTCCGGCCCAGGTGGTGGTACATGCGGCAAGCTTGTTCTTCTTTTCGCCCTCCACCGCTATGTAACGGGTAATCTGAGTATTTTTCCAGCTGGGAGCAAAGGAAGCTGTCTCCACGATCTGTTCCAGGAACTCATGGGACACGGGCTGCTCAGTAAATTTGCGAATACTTCTGCGTCCGGTGATACATTCTTTTGCGGTCATAGAAAAACCTCCTGTCTATATTCTTGTTATATGATACCACTTCCCGACTCCGGATTCAATCAAATATTTCCGAAAAGAACCATAAATTTGGAAGAAAGGTTTTGCATATCCGTTCGGAATGAATTATAATCATAGGAAGGAGGTGGCTGAGATGATAGAGTTTGTTGAGAGAAAGCGGTGGCTCTTTTTCGGGCTTCCCTTTACGTTTACCAAATATGCCATCCGCGAGGACATGATCACGATTACCAGTGGTCTGTTAAAGACTGTGGAGAATGATTGTTATATGTATAAGGTGCAGGATGTGGAGCATGTGGCAAGCCTGGCGGAGAAGCTGTTTAAGCTGGGGACGGTGATCTGTTATACCGGCGACACGACTCATCCCCGGCTTGTGCTGGAGCATATCAGAAACGCCAGGGAGATCAAGGCCTTTATCCTGAAGGAATCGGAGGAGGCCAGACTCAAACGGCGCACTGTCAACATGCTGGACATCGGGTCTTTGGGAATGGATGATATTGATGATATGTGAGAATCCGCCGGATGAGCGGGAAGGTTCATATTCAGGGATTGGTCCGGGACGAAATCCGAAGGGTTTCGTCCTGTAACTGTGTGCGGCAGAGCATGTGCTCAAACAGAAGTCCTGCGCTGAACCAGAGAGGAGCGTAGTCCAGGCGGATCACTCTGCCGATGTGGTAGCGGCTTTTCCCGTAATCCCAGGGACAGAGCTTACGTCTGCGCAGAAAGCGTCCGGAGAGGAATTCCACGGAGAAGATCAGGGTCATATAGGTGATTCCTCTTAGGAATACGGGGCGTTTGCGCATCAGTTTAAAAAGCGGATCAAGAAAAGCGGCACAGCCGTAGATGGGGAACATCCACAGGGATGTGGTGCCTGTGAGACGCAGGTTGCGGCGGCGCAGGGAGTTCATGGCGGTGAAGGTGATCTCAAGACACCACCCGGCGAGACCGCAGAGCAGGAAATTATGAATGAAATTATGAACGGGATTGTGTATGGGGGAATTGTGTCTGCACATAGTAACCTCACTTTGTATGAAGGTAGCATGGACAGATTTCCGATTATTATACATTTTTGATGCTGATACATATGCGGTGAGGTGAGGCGGATGAAATATCGGGAGGCTTTGGAGTATCTGGAGAGTATTCAAAATTACGGTATTGTGCCGGGGCTTGAGAGCATTGTCAGGCTGTGCGGAAGTCTGGGTGATCCTCAGGAGCGGCTGAAATTTGTCCATATAGCCGGAACCAATGGAAAAGGCTCCACTTTGGCTTATCTGTCCAATGTCCTGCGGTGCGCGGGATACCGCGTGGGGCGTTATAGTTCTCCCGCTGTGCTGGAGTATCGGGAGATCATACAGATAAACGGCAGAAATATTACCCAGAAAGCATTTTGTGAGGGAATTGAATTAATTCGTAACGCTTGTTATCAAATTGTTGAGGAAGGTTATCCTCATCCCACGCCCTTTGAGGTGGAGACTGCGCTGGCTTTCTGGTATTTTGACAGGGCGGGCTGCGATATTGTGGTACTGGAGACCGGAATGGGAGGCCTCTATGACGCGACCAATCTGATTCAGACTACGGTGGCTGCCGTGCTTGCCTCTATCAGTATGGATCACATGAAGTTTCTGGGCGGCAGTCTGTCAGAGATTGCCGCACATAAGGCGGGCATTTTGAAAGAGGGCTGTGATGCGGTCAGCATGGAGCAGGCACCCGAGGCTATGGAGGTAGTGCGGCGTGTCGCAGAGGAGAAGCATTGCCGTCTGCGTGTGACGGACAGAGCCTGCATCACGAATCTGAGAAGAAGCGGAAGGGATGTAGAGCGGCAGCGCTTTGATTACAGGTCCGCAGAGGGATCCGTTTTGAAGGATCTGGAGATTCATCTCGGGGGAGTCTTTCAGACGGACAATGTATTGCTGGCGCTGGAGACGCTCCGGGTGCTTCGGGAGAAAGGTTTTGCCGTCAGTGAGACGGCGCTGCGGAAGGGACTTCGGGAGACTGTGTGGCCGGGGCGCTTTTCCGTGATTTCGACAAAGCCGCTGTTTGTGGTGGATGGAGCGCACAATGAGGACGCGGCGGGGAAACTTGCCCGTACCGTGGAAATGTATTTTACAAACAGACGAATTATTTATATAATGGGGATGTTGCGGGATAAAGAGTGTGAGAAGGTGATAAGTCTGACCCAGAGCTATGCGGATCAGATCATCACAGTCACGCCTCCGGAAAATCCCCGGGCCATGCAGGCCTATGATCTGGCACAGGAGATCGCCAGGGTTCATCCCAGGGTCACCGCGGCAGACAGTCTGGAGGAGGCCGTGGAGCTGGCCAGGCTTTTGGCTGCACCGGAGGATGTGATATTGGCATTTGGCTCCCTGTCGTATCTGGGGAGACTGATCAGGATCGCAGAAAGGTAAATGATATGGTAGATCAGGATAAAGTACGGGAAGCGGTGAAGCTGCTTCTGGAGGGAATCGGCGAGGATATCCACAGAGAGGGACTTGCGGACACACCCGAGCGCATCGCCCGGATGTATGAGGAGATATTTGGCGGCATGGAGGAGGATGCGGCGGAGCATCTGTCCAGGGTATTCAGCGTGGACAGCCATGAGATGGTGCTGGAGAAGGATATCGTGTTCTATTCCATGTGTGAGCACCATATGCTGCCGTTTTACGGCAGGGCACATGTGGCCTATGTACCCGACGGGAAGGTAGTGGGCTTGAGCAAGTTGGCCCGCACGGTGGAGGTCTATGCCAGACGCCTGCAGATTCAGGAACATATGACAGAGCAGATTGCGGATGCGATCATGGAACATCTGGCGCCCCGCGGAGTGATGGTGGCGGTGGAGGCCGAGCATATGTGTATGACGATGCGGGGAGTGAAGAAGCCGGGCAGCAAGACGGTGAGTGTGGCAGCAAGGGGTGTGTTTGAAGAAGATCAGGCGCTGCAGAATCGTTTTTTTCAGATGCTGCAGATGTAGGATGCAATGCGATGTAAATAGAAGGATACAACGGAGACAGATTGCTATGGAGCGGATTGACAAAATATTAAAACATAATTTGTTTTTGTATCACCTGCAGGAAAACCGGAAAGCAGAAGTGCAGCGTAGGTTTGGGCATCATGATCTGATACATTTCCTGGATGTCGCGCGAATCGGGGAGATCATCAATCTGGAAAGCAAACTGGGACTTTCCCGGGAGTGGGTTTACGCGGCGGCTCTTCTGCATGATATGGGCAGGCATGTGCAGTATGAGGATGGTACACCCCACGAACTGGCAAGCGCGGAGATTGCGCCGGAAATATTGAAGGACTGCGGTTTTGAAGATTGCGAAACGGATGTTATCATTGATGCTATTAAGAGTCACCGGGATGCGTCGGTATCCGGAGAGGATAATCTGCGGGGAGTGCTTTACCGGGCTGATAAGGCCAGCAGACTGTGCTTTGCCTGTGATGTGGCAAAGGAGTGCAATCGGAGCGACGACAAGAGGAATATGGTGATTCGGTATTAGGAACACTTTGCAGCAAGGAGAGGCAGAAGATGAATGACAGAATGGAAATTGGAAAGCGTTGGTTTCAGCGCAGCGGCAGAACCTATGTAATGGGGATCCTGAACGTGACGCCGGATTCTTTCTCTGACGGGGGCAGATGGAACGACAGGGACAGGGCGCTCCGGCATGTGGAGGAGATGCTGAAGGAGGGCGCCGATATTGTGGATGTGGGCGGAGAGTCCACCCGGCCGGGTTATACGATGATATCGGACCAGGAGGAAATCCAGCGCACGGCGCCTGTGATCGAAGCTATTAAATCAAGATTTGATGTGCCGGTTTCGCTGGATACTTATAAGAGCAAAGTGGCTGAGGCGGGAATTGCAGCGGGCGCGGATTTGATAAACGATATCTGGGGATTAAAGTATGACGGGAGAATGGCGGAGGTGATCGCCAAAAGCGGCCTTCCCTGCTGTCTGATGCATAATCGCAGAGAGGCAGTGTATGAGGACTTTTTGCAGGATGTGGCTGCAGATCTGGCTGAGACGCTTCATCTGGCGGAGCTTTCGGGCATTGCGGAAGATAAGATTATTCTGGATCCGGGTGTGGGATTTGGCAAGACTTATGAACATAATCTGGAGATTCTTGGCGCTTTGGAAAAATTACAAGTGTTTGGATATCCGGTGCTGCTTGGCTGCAGCCGCAAGTCTGTCATTGGGCTGACTTTGGATCTGCCCGCCGACGAGCGTGTGGAGGGAACGCTTGCCACCACGGTAATAGGAGTGATGAAGGGTTGCAGTTTTGTCCGTGTGCATGATGTGAAGGAGAATGTACGGGCGGTGCGTATGACGGAGGCTGTGCTGTCCGGAGGAAGAAATTGATCGGACAGACGGCAGCGGATTTGACAGGCGGCAATTTAACTGATACGGGAGGATGAACGGGATGCAGGAGCTGAATAGAGATGAGATCAGAATCGACAATCTGGAGGTGTTCGCCTATCATGGTGTGTGTCCGGAGGAGAAGGTAAACGGCCAGCCGTTTTATGTCAATGCGGTGCTCTATACGGATATCCGTCCCGCGGGGCTGGAGGATGACCTGAGTCTGTCTACCAATTACGGAGAGATTTGTCATTTTATCAATAATTGGATGAAGGAGAATGTCTACGATCTGATCGAGACAGTGGCAGAAAGCGTGGCAGAGCAGCTTTTGCTCAATTTCGGCTCCATTCAGGCGCTGGAGCTTGAGATACGCAAGCCCAAGGCTCCTGTGGGACTGCCCTTCGAGTCGGTTTCCGTGCGGATAGAGCGCAGCTGGCATCAGGTGTATCTGTCGCTGGGCTCCAATATGGGCGACAGAGAAGCTTATCTGAGACGGGGGCTTGAACTGCTTGGCGGCAATCCGTTGATACAGGTACAGCAGGTCGCGGACTTTCTGGAGACCGAGCCTTACGGCGGTGTCGAACAGGGTAAATTTTTAAATACGGCAGTAAAGCTTCGCACATTGCTGACGCCCAAGGAGCTTTTGCGGAGGCTGCATGAAATAGAGAATGATGCAGGGCGTACCAGAGATGTCCACTGGGGGCCGAGGACGCTGGACATGGATATACTGTTTTATGATAAGCTGGTATATGAAGATGATGTGCTGGTGCTGCCTCATGTGGATCTGGAGAACCGTTATTTTGTACTGGAACCCATGAGCAGGATCGCTCCGAATTTCCGGCACCCTGTCCTGGGAAAAACGGTGGCACAGCTGTTGAGTGCGCTGCCGGATATAACGGAAATGTAAGTGCGCGCTGATGCGCAGACAGGAGCGGAAACAGAATGGAAGATAACAAGTATATCTATCTGAATGATACGACGATCCGACAGGTGGAGGACAGGATGCCGCCTCAGGAGGAGCTGCAGGATCTGGGAGAGTTTTTCAAGGTGTTTGGCGATGTGACCCGTCTCAAAATTCTCTATGTGCTGCTCTGTTCCGAGATGTGCGTCTATGATATTGCGGCTCTGCTGGGGATGTCCCAGTCTGCCATCTCCCATCAGCTCCGTGTGTTGAAGCAGATGGATCTGGTAAAAAACCGCAGAGATGGCAAGACCATTTTCTATTCCCTGGCGGACAGTCATATCGTCACGATCCTAAGTCAGGGTCTGGATCATATTGAGGAATAATAACAGGTGTTTTGTCAGCCTTGGAAAAGATTGAACCAGTCGCTGCCCAAAGCGGAGTGATACAGCTTGCCGTCCTCGCCGAACTCCTGGAAGTACACATAGCGGGAAGTCATATTGATATTGGTGTAAATACCGTCCGCTATCGTCAGTACATTGCTGCCGTCCATGTGCATGCATTTGAGCTGGGGATTTGCAGCGTCGTTTGTCTGGTAATATATGTAGCCGGAACCTAAATTAAAACAGTCTACCCGTTCGTTGGTGAGCACTTCCACAGCCTGTTGGGTGAGGGAGTAGCGGCACAATCTGTAATTCGAGGAAACATCCATATAATAAATATAATCTCCATTTAATATAGGGTACCAGATGTTGCCGTTCCATATGGTCTCCGTCACATCCGACGCGGTATTGAGACGGCACAGAGCGTGATTATCCTGTGTTCCATTGTAATAGATCATGCCATTGTAGGCGCAGGCAGGATTGATAGCATAATCGGCCAGATTCACCTTGTCGGATTTGTCAATCTTCATTTTATAAAATTCAGGATGGGGTTCTCCCGCGGCGAGCAGATACAGGTAATTGTCCACAAGCTGGCCGCTCACCACCACATCCCGGGTGAGACCTACCGCACGTTTTCCGTTCAGGTTACAGCGGTCAAAGGAGCGGATACTGGTCACATTGCCGAAGCTGTCATCTTCTGTGGAGCCTTGCTGGAAATAATACAGATAACTGCCTCCGGCCAGAATATTGGTGACTTTTACGGAATTCAGCTTTCGGATATCGGTCTCATCGGGGGTCATGGCATAGAGAGAGCCGCCGTCCCCGGGATTGGAGAAATACACCGTGTCATTATATTCGCAGAAGAGTCCGTGATTGTTGATGTTTCCGGCGGTGTTGCCCACGGTGCCCTGAGGATTCATTTTGACTCTGCCGGAGAGGGCCACCGCGATGCCCAGCCCCAGAGCAACGATGATGAGCGGCGGCAGGAGGATGATAAGTTGACGAGTGTTTGAACGATTTTTTCCCATGACAAATCTCCTTGTCTGATCAGTTGCCTGACATAATATAAGAGTTATTATAAGAGCAGTATACACCGTATTTTACTTGCTATCAAGCCGGATTTGGTATAAGATAATTGAAGTGGGAGTTTCCGTTTGAAAATTTTGGAAACGGCTGCATCAAGACATAGGAAGGCCTCTGCCGGGAGGCGCAGTGGAATGGAGAAGATTATGGATTTAGGGGAATTGAGAGCAGGACTTGACGAGATAGATGCGCAGATCGTGGAACTCTATGAGCGGAGGATGGAGCTCTGTGCCCAGGTGGCCGAGTACAAGATCGGTGCGGGCAGAAAGGTCTTTGACCGGGTGAGAGAACAGGAGAAGCTGAACAGGGTGCGGGCGCTTACACACAGTGATTTCAACGGCCGCGGGGTGGAGGAGCTGTTTGAGCAGATCATGTCCATGAGCCGCAAGCTTCAGTACCGGATCATGTCCGAGCGCGGCATCCAGGGAAGGCTTCCGTTTATCGGCGTGGAAACATTATTGGCCGGGAAGGCAAGAGTGGTATTTCAGGGGGCGGAGGGCGCTTATTCGCAGGCGGCCATGCTGCAGTATTTCGGGGAGGATATCGAGAGCTTTCATGTGGATACCTTTCGGGACGCCATGAGTGCCATAGACGAGGGCAGCGCGGATTTTGCGGTGCTTCCCATCGAGAATTCCACGGCGGGGATTGTGAGCGAGATTTATGATCTTTTGGTGGAATTTGAAAATTATATCGTGGGCGAGCAGATCATCCGTATCGAGCACTGCCTTCTGGGGCTGCCGGGAACAAAATTGTCCGATATCCGGACGGTCTATTCCCATCCGCAGTCACTGATGCAGAGCGCCCGATATCTGGCGGATCACCCCTGGCAGCAGATCAGCATGCAGAACAATGCCTTTGCAGCCAGAAAGGTGGCCGAGGAGGGGGACAGATCTCAGGCGGCCGTGGCCAGCGAACTGGCAGGGCAGATCTATGGTCTGGAGGTGCTGCAGAAGGCCGTGAACCAGTCAGGCACCAATTCCACCCGTTTTATCATCGTTACCAACCAGAAGATTTTCCGCACGGATGCCGGGAAGATCAGCATTTGCTTCGAGGTGCCTCACGAGAGCGGTTCCCTCTATCATATGCTGTCTCATTTTATCTACAATGACCTGAATATGACCAGGATCGAGAGCCGGCCCATCGAAGGGCGCAATTGGGAGTACCGTTTTTTTGTGGATTTTGAGGGAAACCTGTCTGACAGTTCCGTGAAGAACGCGCTGCGTGGACTGCGGGACGAGGCGAGAAATATGAAAATACTGGGGAATTATTAGGAGATTATCGGGAGAGAACCATGCGGGAACAGGAATTGCTGTTATATAGAAATTTTGAGGACGGGAAGCTTTTGTATGATATGGCATTCTTGATGGAGCACTATGAGGATGAAGGCTGCAGAACACAGCGGAGGGCGCTTTTGTTTGAGTGCCTGCACCGGCTGCTGGAGCTGGCCGGGAGTTTCGGCTTCCACGGGAATCTCTGGCACTGCTATCTGGCAAATCTGCTGGTCAACAATGAGAACAGCTACAGCATGGGCTGTGAGATCCGCGGGGCGATACGGGGCAGCATCAATGAGGCGGCGCTGCACGACATTGTTATTTTCAAGGAGTTCTATGACTATGATTTTGCTCCCATGACGGATGCGCTGCAGGCGCCGGAGTTTGAGCTGATCATGAAATATGAGGCCAGCAGTCAGGAGAGCAAGGTGTATAACCGCAGGATATGCGCCCGTATCTGCGAGCTGGCGGAGCATTTTTGCCATAATCGTACGCCGCAGGAGATGAAGGACACACTGACGGAATTTTACAGGGAATATGGAGTGGGGAAATTCGGCCTGCACAAGTCCTTCCGGGTGGCCCGCGACGAGGAGGGCGTGCATGTGCCGCCGATTTTGAATATCGCCCATGTACGGCTTGACGATCTGGTGGGCTATGAGATTCCCAAACAGAAACTCATCGACAACACGGAGGCTTTTGTCAGCGGCAGAAAAGCTAACAACTGCCTGTTGTTCGGAGATGCAGGGACGGGAAAATCCTCCTGCATCAAGGCCATCGCCAATGCATATTACCAGAGGGGCCTACGCATCATAGAAATTTATAAGCACCAGTTTCAGGATTTGAATGAGGTGATTGCTCAGATCAAGAACCGTAATTATAAGTTTATTATTTATATGGACGATCTGAGTTTTGAGGATTTTGAGATTGAATACAAATATCTCAAGGCGGTGATCGAGGGTGGGCTGGAGAAAAAGCCTGACAATGTGCTGATTTACGCCACTTCCAATCGCAGACATCTCATACGCGAGAATTTCAGCGACAGGGAGGAGATACGGGAGGATATGCATACGGGAGATACGGTACAGGAGAAATTGTCTCTGGTCAGCCGTTTCGGGGTTACCATCTATTTCGGAGCGCCCACCAAGAAAGAGTTCCAGGGGATCGTGAGAGCGCTGGCTGAGCGGGCGGATCTGGACATACCCGAGGAGGAGCTGCTCCTGGAGGCCAATCGTTGGGAGCTGTCCCACGGCGGGCTTTCCGGCAGGACGGCCAGACAGTTTATCGACTATCTGTCGGGAAAGCTTGCGGACGGGGAGACATCGGGAGGAGTTCAATGAGCGTGAAAACTTTTGCAGCCATCGATGTGGGCAGCTATGAGTTGTCCATGAAAATCTTTGAATATTCCGGGAAGGACAGCATGCGGGAGATCGATCGTGTGTGCCGGCGCTTGGATCTTGGCAGCGAGACCTATGCCACGGGCAAAATCAGCGCAGATAAGATTGACGAGCTCTGCCGCACTCTGAAGGAGTTTGCCGGACTGATGGGATCCTATAAGGTGGACGGCTATAAGGCATACGGCACCAGCGCGATCCGGGAGACCAACAATTCCGCCATTGTGCTGGATCAGATCGCACAGCGCACGGGCCTGAAGCTGGAGGTTTTGAGCAATTCCGAACAGCGCTTCCTGGATTATAAGTCCATCGCCTCAAAGGGGGAGAGCTTTCGGCGCATCATTGAGGAGAAGACCGCTATCGTGGACATCGGCGGCGGCAGCATCCAACTGTCTCTTTTTGATAATGATACGCTGGTGTCTACCCAGAATCTGCGCCTGGGGGTGCTGCGCATTCAGGAGGTCATGAATCATCTGAATGTGGGTTCCTCCAGACTGGAGCAGTTGGTGGATGAGATGATCACGGCACAGTTATCCGCTTATAAAAAAATGTATCTGAAGGATCGCGAGATCCAAAATATTATTGTGGTGGATGATTATATTTCACCCTGGGCTGTGAGGCGCGCGGGAAGCGGAAAAGAAGAGAGTACCATAGATGCCGAGGGCTTTGAGGAGCTCATGGAGCTGTTGCGCACTACAAGTAAGACGGAGCTGGCCCGGAAGCTTGACGTGGTGGAGGAGAAGGTTCCGCTGGTGTTTATCAGCGCGATCCTCACCCGCCGCATCGCCAGGCTGATGGGCGCGGTGAAAATATGGGCTCCCGGAGTGACGCTCTGCGACGGCATCGCCTATGAGTACGGTGAAAGCCTCAAAATGTTCCAGGGGGAACACGATTTTGAGCAGGATATCGTGGCTTGTGCCGTGAATATCAGCAAGCGTTATATGGGGAGCCGCAAGAGGGCGGAGACGCTGGAGAGCATTGCGGTCACTATTTTTGACAGCATGAAAAAGGTACATGGCCTGGGCAAAAGAGAACGTCTCTATCTGCGGCTTGCCGCTATACTGCATGACTGCGGCAAATATATCAGCCTGGTGAATATCGGAGAGACTTCCTATGATATCATCATGGTCACGGAGATCATCGGACTTTCCCACAAGGAGAGGGAGATCGTTGCGAATATCGTCCGGTTTAATCACAGCCCCTTCGTCTATTATGAACAGTCCATGGGGAGCAAGGCCATGGGCAGAGAGACGTATCTGACTGTGGCGAAGCTCACTGCCATTCTGCGGCTTGCCGCCAGCATGGACCGCAGCCATAAGCAGAAGCTCAAGGGCCTGAAAGCGGTTCTTCGGGAAAACACATTGTTTTTGAGTGTGGCTACCATGGAGGATATCACCCTGGAGACGGGATATTTTGCCTCCCGGGCGGAATTTTTCCAGGAAGTGTTCAGTGTGACTCCGGTGCTCAAGCAGAGCAAGTCATTTTAAAATATCAGTGAAACTACAGGGAGGTTGCCCATATGAAGGAAAATTCCAAGGAATCGGGCAAGGGCGGCAAGACAAAATTTACCGATCCTCAATATTACACCAACAGAGAGCTGAGCTGGATCCTGTTTAACCGCAGGGTTCTGGGAGAGGCCAGGGACAAGAACATTCCCCTCTTTGAGCGGCTGAAATTTCTGAGTATCACGGCGTCGAATCTGGATGAGTTTTTCATGATCCGTATTGCGTCGCTGCAGGATATGGTCAAAGCAGGATACGAAAAAAAGGATATCGCGGGCATGACGCCTGTGCAGCAGCTGGCTGCGCTGGATAAGGCTGTCCACGAGCTGGTGGAGCTGCAGTATTCCACCTACAACCGCTCGCTGTTCCCGGCTCTGACACAGAGCGGCCTCACTGTCATTCGAAGCCACGAGCAGCTTACCAGGGAGGAGAGCGCATATATCGACCAGTATTTTGAGGAGAATGTGTATCCTGTGCTGACGCCCATGGCGGTGGACTCCTCCAGACCCTTTCCGTTGATCCGCAACAAGACTCTGAATATCGGGGCTATGGTGCGGGGAAAGGGAAGCGGAGATGAGCTGGAGTTTGCCACCGTGCAGGTGCCCGGTGTGCTGAACCGCGTGGTGGAGCTGCCCGAGCGGGACGGAAAGCGCAGAGTGATCTTTCTCGAGGAGATCATAGAGCGCAATATCAGCAAGCTCTTTTTGAATTATGATATTGTCTGCGCTCATCCTTTCCGGATCATGCGCAATGCGGATCTCACCATTGAGGAGGACGAGGCGGCAGATCTGCTCAAAGAAATCGAGAAGCAGCTGAAAAAACGTCAGTGGGGGCAGGCTATCCGTCTGGAGGTGGAGGCGGGCATAGACAAGCGTCTCTTAAAGTTCCTGAAGCGGGAGCTTGCCATCGAGGAGGAGAATATCTATACCATCGACGGCCCGCTGGATCTGACTGTGTTGATGAAGCTTTACGGGCTGGACGGATTTGAGAGCCTGAAGACGCCCGGATATGAGCCCAAAGCCGTGCCTGAACTGCCGGCGGGCTGCAATATCTTTGACGAGATCAGAAAGGGCGATATCCTGCTCCATCATCCCTATCAGACCTTTGCCCCGGTGGTGGATTTTATCAGACAGGCGGCGGCGGATCCTCAGGTACTTGCCATCAAACAGACCTTATACCGTGTCAGCGGACATTCCCCCATTATCGCGGCTCTGGCCCAGGCGGCGGAGAACGGTAAGCAGGTTACAGTGCTGGTGGAGTTAAAAGCCCGATTTGACGAGGAGAACAATATAGTGTGGGCCAGAATGCTGGAGAAGGCGGGCTGCCATGTCATCTATGGCCTGGTGGGCTTAAAGACCCACTCCAAGATCACGCTGGCAGTGCGCAGGGAAGAGGACGGCATCCGGCGTTATGTCCATCTGGGTACCGGAAACTATAATGACGCCACCGCAAAAATCTACACGGATATGGGACTGTTTACCTGTTCCGAGCTGATCGGGGAGGATGCCACTGCGGTATTCAACATGCTCTCGGGCTATTCTGAGCCGCTGATGTGGAACAAGCTGACCCTGGCGCCTCTGTGGCTGAAGGACAAATTCCTGTATCTGATCCAGCGGGAGCAGAAATACGCGAAAGAGGGGCGTCCCGCCCGCATTATTGCGAAAATGAACGCTCTCTGCGACCGGGATATCATCGCGGCGCTCTACGAGGCGTCCGCAGCGGGAGTGAAGATTGATCTGATCGTGCGCGGAATCTGCTGCCTGCGGACAGGGATTCCCGGCGTCAGCGAAAATATCACGGTGCGTTCCATCGTGGGAAATTTTCTGGAGCACAGCCGCATCTTTTATTTTGAGAACGACGAGCACTGTGAGCTGTATTGCGGCAGTGCGGACTGGATGCCCAGAAATCTGGAGCGAAGGGTGGAAATCCTGTTCCCCGTGGAGGAACCGGCCTTAAAGGAGGAGCTTCTGCATATCCTGCAGGTGCAGCTTGCAGATACGGTGAAGGCCTCTGTGCTGCAGCCGGACGGCGCCTATGAGAAGGTTGACCGGAGGGGGAAGAAGGCAGTCTGTGCCCAGGATCAGTTTGCCAAGGAAGCTTCGGCCAGGGCAAAGGCGGCCTCGGCGGAGCGTACAGCCTCAAAGCGGACTTTTACGCCCGCGGAGCACAGGTGAGGGTGATACTGGCGTCGGCTTCTCCCCGCAGACGGGAGCTGCTGACCCAGATCGGAATAGCGTTTGAAGTGCAGGTGAGCGATGTGGAGGAGCGCATTACCGCCACGGTACCCTGCGAGGTGGTGCAGGAGCTCTCCCGGCAGAAAGCCGGGGCGGTGATGGACATGTGCATGGAACGGTTCGGAACTGTTGTGATCGGAGCGGACACCATTGTGGTCTGCGGCGGGGAAATCCTTGGAAAACCAAGGGATGAAGAGGATGCGGCGAGGATGCTGCGCCTGCTCTCCGGCAGAAGCCATGAGGTTTATACCGGAGTGACTTTTGTGTATGATGAGGGCCGGAAGAACTTTAGTTTTTACGAATGTACGAAAGTACATTTTGCACCCATGACGGAGGCGGAGATCGCGGATTATGTGGCCACAGGCGACCCGATGGACAAGGCGGGGGCCTATGGCATTCAGGGTTTCTGCGCCCGCTATATAACGGGGATCGAGGGTGATTACAACAATGTGGTGGGCCTTCCCGCGGGGAGAGTCTATCAGGAGCTGAAGAGATTATTGCAGACTGATGTGAGAGGAGCGGGAGAAAGCGATGAGGAAAGCTGTGATCTTTGATTTGGACGGAACCTTATCCGATTCCATACACAGTATCAAGTACTGTGCGGACCGGGCGGCTGCACCCCTGGGCTATGGCCCTTATTCGGTGGAGGAATACAAATATTTTGTGGGGGACGGCGTTGTGGAGCTGATCCGGCGTGTTCTGGCAGCAGGCGGCGACAGCGAGGGCGTTCATCTGGAGGAGACGCTGGCCCGTTACAGAGAACTGTTCGCGGCAGACTGCATGTATGAGGTAAAGCCCTACGAGGATATACCCGAGCTTTTGGCAGAACTGAAGCGCCGCGGATTCAGGCTGGCGGTGCTGTCCAACAAGCCCCATGCGGAGACCATACGCGTCATTGAAACTCTGTTTGGAAAAGAATGCTTTGACGTCATTCAGGGCCAGGTGGAGGGCGTACCCGTAAAGCCCGACCCGGCGGGGGGGCTTAAGATTCTGGAGCAGCTTGGCCTGAAGGCGGAGGATGTACTGTATCTGGGAGATACGGCTACGGACATGCGCACGGGCAAGGGCATTGGAGCCTACACGGTGGGCGTTCTCTGGGGATTCCGCACGAGAGAGGAACTGGAGCAGAGCAACGCAGATGCGGTGATCGCAAGGCCGCTGGAGCTGCTGGAATATCTGGAGAAATAGCTCCTCATGTCAATCAAACGGAAAGAGTGGAAAATATGGAATAAAGAAGTTGATGGAGGATTAAGAGTTGGGAAATGATCGATTTGTAAAAGTGTATTCGCAGGGAACTCTGAATAGTACGGAGATATGGGTGGATAAGGAGACGGGCGTAAATTATGTATTTCATCACAGCGGCTATGCCGGCGGCATGACTCCTCTGCTTGACCGGGAAGGAAAGCCGGTCATTTCTACGGTTTCTGGTATATAACATATATAAATTATATAATCAGAGGGGTAAAAAATAATTAAAATAACTATGAGAGACCTTATGAAAAAGAATACAGAAATCAGCGGACGGCGTATGAGTTTCTTTTCGGCGTTGATTATTGGCCTTGTTCTCATCTTGGGGCTTAGCGGTTGTTCCTTTCCCTTGGAGAAAAAAACAGATCCGTTGTTACAATCGGATTACTTGAATCATGACATTGAATATAAGGATCCGGACGATAAGGAATGTCTCAGAGTTTTGGTGCGATTGCTGCAGGCAGTGGACCAAAAGGATCGAAAAACTATAAAGGGAATGTTTTCTAAGGAAGCATTGGATCATATCGACGACATAGATGAGAAGATAGATCTTTTCATTGAGACATTTCCAACATGGGAATGCAAGTATGATCCTTCCTTCGGGGGAATGGGAAAACATGCAAATAGAGGAACAATTACAAAATGGATCAAGCCGGCTTTTGATTTTGAATCGGAAGGAAGACAATATGTATTAAAATTCATTTATTATACAGAGGCAGACGAAAATTCGGATCAGCTGGGATTATACAATGGATTTGAAGGATCGAAACCACTGCTTCATAACGGAGGTGATTATTTTGTATATCAGGCAGGAACTACCAACAGATTATGATATAGTATATGAAGTTATAAGGGAAGCGTTTGCAAAAGCGGAACATAGCGATGGGAATGAGCAGGATTTAGTTGTTGCTCTGAGGAAAAGCAAGTCATTTATTCCAGAGCTATCTCTCGTTGCGATAGTGGATGATAGAATCGTGGGCCATATTCTCTTTACAAAGGCTTACGTCGGTCATACGGAAGTGCTTGCACTTGCGCCGCTTTCTGTGCTGCCGGAATATCAAAACAGGGGAATCGGATTATCATTGATCAGGCAGGGGCATATCATAGCTTCCGTGTTAGGATACGAGTATTCTGTCGTCTTGGGACACTCAGAGTATTATCCCAAGGCCGGTTATGCTCCGGCGGTCCAATATGGAATCAGGGCGCCTTTTCCGGTGGACGATAAGGATTATATGGCGGTATGTCTCAAAGAAAATGCAGACAGATTAGACGGGATGATGGAATACGATAAGGCGTTTGGAATATGATTCAAATTCAGGTACAAGGAGGTGAGACTATGCACGAATTTGATGATGCGGTGCTGGAGTGTTTTCTGAAGAATCAGGGACAGCTATTTTCTGAGCCTGTGGCGGAGACTCTGGAGGCAGCCGAGAGCTTTCTGGAAGAATGTATGGCTGTGGTGGTGAACTCCGTGGATGAGGTACTGGCTTTCTTTGAGGATGAGGGAATCGACGTGGAGGGAGCCGTGGGCGATGAGATTCTGGAGGCCGACGAGGTGTTTGATGTCGGAGACGGCAGATATCTCATCGTGGAAGGCTGAACTGATTGAAGAATACCGGTTTATGGTAAAAGAAAATATCGTTCCAGGATCTCCAGCAGGCCGTCCTCATCGTTGCTCTTTGAAGTGACGATGAGGGCGGCTTTTTTTACTGTTTCCGGCGCGTTCGCCATGGCAATGCCGGTGCCCGCCGCCTGCAGCATGGAGATGTCGTTCTCCGCGTCCCCGCATGCGAAGGTGCGGGAGAGGGGAACATGGAGGAAATCGGCGATAAAGCGCAGCGCGTTTCCCTTGCCGGCTCCGGCGGGCAGAATCTCCAGATATTGCTCATTGGAAAAGATCATCTGAATCCTGTCGCCGCAGAAATCCAAGAGGCTTAGCCGGAAATCCTCCAGTATGCTTTTGTCCGTCAGATGTATAGCCTGAAGCTTGAAACAGCCGTCAGGGAGTGCGGCCGCGATATCCTCCACGCATTTTAAGGGCATGTGAATCCGGCGGGTGTAGAAGGCCAGCTCCGGGTTCATGCCGAGGCAGACGATCTCCGTGTCGGTGTAGCCGTGAATATGAAGTCCACGCGTCTGTGCCGCATGCACGATATGGGCGATATCTTCAGAGCAGATGCGGTATTCCAGAATATTGCGCTTTCTGTCACAGTCGTAGACCAGCGCGCCGTTGTTGGAGAGAATCAGCATGTTGGGATAGTCCAGACCCTCCTGCTGCCGCACCTCAAGAATACTGGGCAGAGGTCTGCCCGAGGAGAGGATCAGGTGATGTCCGGCGGCTGTCATGCGGTCCAGCGCCGTGTGCATGGAGGCGCTGACTGTGCTGTCGCTAAGGAGCAGCGTGCCGTCCATATCGGTGAAGAGGAGTCTCTTGGAGGCTGAACGGATATCCTCCAGTATGGAGGCGGGCACACGGAGTCCTCCGTAACCCACGGCCAGATCAAGGCCCGGCTTGTTTGTGCCGTGAAAATCCGAACCGCCGCTTATGAGCAGATGATATTTGGCGGCCAGGCGGCGTATCCGACGTTCGTCGGAGGGAGTGTAGGTGCTGTAGACGGCTTCGATCCCCATGAGCCCCGCTGATTTCAGCTCTGCCACCAGTGTGTCCAGCGCATCGGTTCCCATGCCGTAGAGTATGGGATGGGCGAGGACGGGCACACCGTCCGCCGCCAGGATCATTTCCACTGCCTGGGCAGGCGTCACTTTTTCACGGGGGACATAGCAGGGGCAGTGATCTCCTACATAACGCTCGAAAGCTTCTTTTATGCTTTTGATATAACCGTGGTTCAACAAATATTTTGCATAGTGGGCTCTGGTGATCACCGAGTTTGGGAACTCTGCGGCCAGCGCCTCACAGCTGATATCAATTCCGGCATTTTGCAGAAGCGCACACATTTTTTGATTGCGCAAATCCCGGGATTCAATAAATTGTGTGAGATAGGTCTGAAACTTTTGATTTTCCGGGTCAATAAAAAGCCCTACCACATGAATATCCCTTCCGTGATATTCAGAGGAGAGCTCCACGCCGGGAATGATCTCAGGCACTCTGTCTGCGCCTGAGATATCCCCGCTTTGTCTGTATTGTTCCCGCAGCTGCGCTGCGCGGGCAAGCGCCTCAGGGAGTCCCTGCACGGTATCGTGGTCTGTCAGGGCAAAGGCCTGAAGCTGTTTTTCCATAGCATAATCCACGAGCTGAGCAGGAGAGAGCGTCCCGTCGGAGCAATTGGAGTGAACATGCAGATCCACCGTATGCTTCATAAAAGCGTCCTCCGTCAGTCCTCGTCGTCCTCTTTGTTGGCTGTGAACACGGTGCGTTTTCTCGCCATCTCGTCGCTTTCGAGATATTCGTCATAGGTGGTGATCTTGTCGATGATGGTTCCGTTTGGCAAAATCTCTATGATACGGTTGGCAGTAGTCTGCACAAACTGGTGGTCATGACAGGAGAAGAGCGCCACGCCGGGGAATTTGATCAGCCCGTTGTTCAGGGCGGTGATGGATTCCATGTCCAGATGGTTGGTAGGCTCGTCCAGGATCAGGCAGTTGGCTCCGCTGATCATCATTTTGGAGAGAAGGCATCGCACCTTTTCGCCTCCGGAGAGGATCTTGACCTTCTTCATGCCGTCCTCCCCGGCAAAGAGCATACGCCCCAGAAAGCCTCTCACATAGGTCACGTCCTTCACGGGTGAATAGCCTGTGAGCCAGTCCACAATAGTCAGATCATTGTCAAATTCTTCCGTGCTGTCCTTGGGAAAGTAAGCCTGGGAGGTAGTGACACCCCATTTGTAGCTTCCTTCGTCCGGCTCCAGCTCTCCGGTGAGGATCTGGAAGAGCGTGGTCTTGGCAATCTCATTGCTGCCCACAAAGGCGATCTTGTCCTCGTGGCCCATGACGAAGGAGATATCGTCCAGAATCTTCTCGCCGTTGACTGTCTTGGAGAGATGTTCAACCGTCAGCACTTCGTTACCGATCTCGCGCTCGGGCCTGAAATCAATATAGGGATATTTTCGGGAGGAGGGCTTGATCTCGTCCAGCTCAATCTTTTCCAGCGCACGTTTTCTGGAGGTAGCCTGCTTGGATTTGGAGGCGTTGGCGGAGAAACGGGAGATGAACTCCTGCAGCTCCTTGATCTTCTCCTCCTTTTTCTTGTTGGCCTCCTTCATCTGCCGGATCAGAAGCTGACTGGACTCGTACCAGAAATCGTAGTTGCCCGCATAGAGCTGTATCTTGCCGTAGTCGATATCCGCAGTGTGAGTACATACCTTATTTAAAAAGTAACGGTCATGGCTGACCACGATCACAGTATTCTCGAAATCAATGAGGAAATCCTCCAGCCATGCGATGGCATCCAGGTCCAGATGGTTGGTGGGCTCGTCCAGCAGCAGGATATCAGGGTTTCCAAACAGTGCTTTGGCCAGCAGCACTTTTACCTTGATGGGGCTTTCCAGATCTCCCATGACGGCATAGTGGTATTCCGTGTCGATTCCAAGACCGTTGAGGAGCATGGCGGCGTTGGATTCCGCCTCCCAGCCGTCCATCTCGGCAAATTCTGCTTCCAGCTCGCTGGCGCGGATTCCGTCCTCGTCGGAGAAATCCTCCTTGGCATAGATGGCATCCTTCTCCTTCATAATCTGGAAGAGCCGTTCATTTCCCATGATCACGGTATCCATGACCACACAGTCGTCATATTTAAAATGATCCTGTTCCAGCACAGAGAGACGCTGGCCGGGCGTGATGCTCACATCGCCCTTGGTAGTCTCGAGCTTACCGGAGAGAATTTTCAGAAAGGTGGACTTTCCGGCGCCGTTTGCACCGATGAGTCCGTAACAGTTTCCCTCCGTAAATTTGATATTCACGTCTTCAAATAAGGCTTTTTTGCCAATTCTTAATGTCACATTGTTTGCACTGATCATCTTATTACCCCCTGTCCGCTCCAGCGGACACTAATCCGGTATTTGGAAGGAAATTCCAAATAAATACTTTTACATTTTACGCTACCTTACTTATTATACATAAAACAGGGGCTTTTTCAAGAAAAAATGTTAATGAGGCGGCGTTGGGGCTTGTCCTCGGGGCGAAATGATACTATAATAAGGCCGGAGGTCCGGCTATGAATGATAAGAAAAAGTGGGAAAAATGGTTTTGGCATGCCCTGCCCGTGGCGGCTGTGTTTCTGTGGGGCGCTTTCTGTATCACGGATCAGCTCTGGTACGATGAGGCCTTTTCCGCGGGACTGGTGATGCAGCCGTGGAAGAAGATGATCTACATCACGGCGGTGGACGACCATTCTCCTTTTTATTATGTGCTTCTGAAGCTCTTTTACCACCTCTGCGGCGGAGGCACACACTTTAAGATCTTAAAGCTGTTTTCGCTGCTGTTTATGATAGGATATATGCTTCTGGGCAAATACTATGTCAACAGGCTTTTTGGCCGGGAAATCTCTGTCTGGTTCATGCTGTTTTCGCTGTTTATGCCCATTATGAGCGTACAGGCGGGCAATGTGCGGATGTATTCCATGGCGCTGTTTTTCATGACGTTCGCGGGACTTCTGGCATATGATATTTACAGGGAGGAGAGCAGGCTGAAATGGATTCTCTTTGCACTCTCCGGTATCTGCATCGTGTACTGTCATACCTTTGCTATGATTCAGGCGGTGTGGCTGTATCTGATCTTTATGGCGGCGCTGATCCGCAGCAGGCAGTTTCATAAGCTCAAGCGTTTTTTTCTCAGCTCAGCTGTGGTGTCGTTTGCTTTCTCCCCCTGGCTTGCGGTGACCTTTAAACAGATGCAGCTTCGCATGAGATACGACACCGGTTCAGCGGAGGAGCTGGCCGGAATAGGAGCTCTGGCGGACTATTGCCGGGAGTGGTTCTCCGCGGTGGAGACGCCCATCAGCCTTGTGGTATGTCTGGGAATGGGACTGGCGGCAGTGATGGCTGCAGCGGCCGTTCTGTGGATGCTGCGGGAAAAATCTTTCGTCCCGGCACTGGGGGCTGCGGCATTTGGACTGACTACGTTGACGGGTTTTTTGATATCAGTGTTTGTCAATAATTGTTTTCTCGGCCGGTATGCTTTTCCCGGTTTCGGATTTATCATGCTGGTCTATGCGGCGGGCATGTGCCGGATACGGAAAGTCTGGGCCAGAGTCTGTGTCTTGGCTGTGGCACTGATCTGTTTTGCGTTGCAGTACCGCTCGGAGCTTTCGCTGGAGTACGACGGAGGGCTGGAGGCCTATGAGAGCTTCTTTGCGGAGTATGTGGAGGAGGGGGACGCTCTGATCGGACCGCATGGACACGCTGTATTTCTGAGTGTTTATCATCCCGAACAGGCATATTATCTCAGCGGTTATGTGCCCGTGGATCTCTCCTTTCCGAATCTGGAGTCCTGCTACGACATCGGACAGCTGGTGCGGGAGCGGGATGCTGTGTGGTACATCGCTTTCGCCGGGGACAGTCCGGCCGATGTGGAAGAGGGAGTTTTGTTTGAGGAAACCGTATCCTTTCATTATATGTATTATGATTTTGTGATTTACAGAATGCTGCGATAGGGTGGCTGGGAGGTATCGCTATGAGTATGACATGGATTATCATTGCATTGGAGATTACGGTCTGTGCGACGGCAGTTTTGATCCTATTATATCTGAGCATGATCGGTCCGAGGATATTTCGCAGGCCGAGAAGGGAGCCTTTTAAGAGATGGCTGTATGCGCACCGGGGACTGCATGACAATCATTCCGACGCCCCGGAGAATTCTATGGCCGCTTTCAGAAGGGCAAAGGAGGCGGGCTATGGCATTGAGCTGGATATTCAGCTCTCCAAGGACCGGATTCCCGTGGTGTTTCATGATTTTACCCTGAGAAGGGTCTGCGGCGGAGCGGGAAAGGTGAGCGATTACACTTATGAGGAGCTGCAGCAGTTTCGCCTGTTTAAATCTCAGGAACGTATTCCTAAATTTGAGGACGTGTTGAATCTGGTAGACGGCAAGGTGCCGTTGATCGTGGAATTCAAGCTGGAGACCCGAGACCTGTCGCTGTGTCCCATCGCGGACCGGCTGCTTGCCGGTTACACAGGTATGTACTGTATGGAGTCCTTCAATCCGCTGGGAGTGTGGTGGTACCGCTGTCACAGGAGAAATGTGATGCGCGGGCAGTTGTCCGACGCCTTTTTGCAGGAGGGGCCCTACAGGGGGCCGCTGTACTTCATCCAGCAGAATCTCCTGACGAATTTTATCGGGAGACCTGATTTTATCGCCTATCGAAGCAAATATCCGCGCACTCTGTCCCGCAGGATCTGCTGCGGTATGTTCGGGGCTGTGGGAGCGGCGTGGACCATCAAGAGCCAGGAGGAGCTGGAACGGGCGCAGAGAGATTTTGACATATTTATCTTTGAGGGATTTATGCCCGGCTGACGAGGGCAACATATTTGACGCACCCGATGCTTTTTCTGTATTTTTCAGGCTTTTTTTGGTTAAAATTCATGAAAAGACAAAGATTGCCAGGAAATGTAAAAATGAGCTTGATATTTTTTTCACAGGTGGTATAATATGGCTTGTGAAAAAATTAATTAGCCAGTATTAAGAAGAGAAGAGGTAAAAGAAGAATGAAAAAGTGGGTGTATTTGTTTACCGAAGGCAATGCAGACATGAGAGAGCTGCTTGGCGGCAAGGGTGCAAATCTGGCCGAGATGACCAACATCGGGCTTCCCGTTCCTCAGGGCTTTACGATCACGACGGAGGCCTGCACACAGTACTATGAAGACGGCCGTGAGATCAACGAGGAGATTCAGGGACAGATCAATGAGCACATTGCCAAGATGGAAGAGATTACAGGCAAAAAGTTCGGAGATCTGGAAAACCCCCTGCTGGTTTCCGTCCGTTCCGGCGCGAGAGCTTCCATGCCCGGTATGATGGACACCATTTTGAACCTTGGTCTGAACGAGGAGGTAGTGAACGTAATCGCCGAGAAATCCGGCAATCCCCGTTGGGCTTGGGACTGTTATAGAAGATTTATCCAGATGTATTCCGATGTGGTCATGGAGGTGGGCAAGAAATATTTTGAGCAGCTTATCGATGCCATGAAAGAGAAAAAGGGTGTGACACAGGATGTGGAGCTTACCGCCGATGATCTGAAGGAGCTGGCAGGACAGTTCAAAGCCGAATATAAGGAAAAGATCGGCGCAGATTTCCCCGATGATCCCAAGGAGCAGCTGATGGGCGCCATCAAGGCTGTGTTCCGTTCCTGGGACAATCCCCGTGCCAATGTATACCGCCGCGACAACGACATCCCCTATTCCTGGGGTACGGCCGTGAACGTGCAGTCCATGGCATTCGGCAACATGGGCGACGACTGCGGTACAGGCGTTGCATTCACCCGCGACCCGGCCACAGGAGCCAAGGGACTGTTCGGTGAATTCCTCACCAACGCCCAGGGCGAGGATGTGGTTGCAGGCGTCCGCACTCCCATGAAGATCGCCGAGATGGCAAACAAGTTTCCCGAGGCCTTTGCACAGTTCGAGGACGTATGCAGGACCCTGGAGGATCACTATAGAGATATGCAGGATATGGAGTTTACCGTGGAGCACGGAAAGCTCTACATGCTTCAGACCAGAAACGGCAAGAGAACCGCACAGGCCGCACTGAAGATCGCCTGCGACCTGGTGGACGAGGGCATGAGGACTGAGCAGGAGGCTGTGGCAATGATTGACCCTCGCAATCTGGACACATTGCTGCATCCCCAGTTTGACACCGCAGCTTTAAAGGCTGCGACTCCCATGGGCAAGGGACTGGGCGCTTCGCCCGGCGCTGCCTGCGGAAAAATCGTATTTACTGCAGAGGATGCGGAAAACTGGGCAGGCCGCGGTGAGAGAGTAGTGCTGGTTCGTCTGGAAACCTCTCCCGAGGACATCACGGGCATGAAGGTGGCTCAGGGTATTCTGACCGTTCGCGGCGGTATGACCTCCCACGCAGCCGTGGTTGCCCGCGGAATGGGAACCTGCTGTGTATCCGGCTGCGGCGACATCGCCATGGATGAGGACAACAAGAAATTTACCCTGGCCGGCAAAGAGTTCCATGAGGGCGACTGGATTTCCATTGACGGCACTACCGGAAATATTTATGACGGCGAGATCAAGACCGTTGACGCTACCATTGCCGGTGAGTTTGGCCGCGTGATGGCGTGGGCCGACAAGTTCAGAAAGCTGAAAGTCCGCACCAATGCAGACACCCCTGCGGATGCCAGAAAGGCCCGCGAGCTGGGTGCAGAGGGCATCGGCCTCTGCCGCACGGAGCATATGTTCTTTGAGGAGGACAGAATTGCCGCATTCCGCGAGATGATCTGCTCTGATACAGTGGAGGAGAGAGAGGCTGCACTGGAGAAGATCCTGCCTTACCAGCAGAATGATTTCAAGCAGCTCTACGAGGCGCTGGAGGGCAATCCTGTGACCATCCGGTTCCTGGATCCCCCGCTTCACGAGTTTGTTCCCACCGAGGAGGCGGATATCGAGAAACTGGCACAGGCACAGGGCAAGACAGTCGAGACTATCAAGACTATTATCGCTTCTCTGCACGAGTTCAATCCCATGATGGGACACAGAGGATGCCGTCTGGCGGTGACCTATCCCGAGATCGCAAGGATGCAGACAAAAGCTGTCATCCGCGCTGCCATTGAGGTACAGAAGGCTCATGCAGACTGGAATGTGAAGCCCGAGATCATGATTCCCCTGATCTGCGAGATCAAGGAATTAAAGTATGTGAAGAAGGTGGTTGTTGAGACCGCCGATGCGGAGATTGCTGCAGCAGGCGTTAAGCTCGAGTACGAAGTAGGTACTATGATCGAGATTCCCAGAGCGGCTCTCACCGCGGACGAGATCGCCGCAGAGGCTGATTTCTTCTGCTTCGGCACCAACGATCTGACCCAGATGACATTTGGCTTCTCCCGCGACGACGCAGGGAAGTTCCTGAACGCTTACTATGACACAAAGATATTCGAGAACGATCCTTTTGCAAAGCTGGATCAGACCGGCGTAGGCAAGCTGATGGAGCTCTCGATCAAGCTCGGCAAGCCCGTAAATCCCAATCTGCACATTGGCATCTGCGGCGAACACGGCGGCGATCCCGCCTCCGTGGAGTTCTGCCATAAGATCGGTCTGGATTATGTGTCCTGTTCACCGTTTAGAGTGCCTATCGCAAGACTCGCGGCTGCGCAGGCGGCGATAAACAGCAAGTAATACACTGGAAGCTGATGTTCTTGTAAAATGACTTTTTCTCATTGTAAACATTGCTTTTTGCTGAAGCGGTAATAAAAAACAATAGAGATGAACCAAAACGAGGATCTTGACAGACTGTACTTTCAAGGTCCTCTTCTCTTTTTTTTGGAGAAGAGAAGGAGAGAACGGTTTTTCTTTTTTGATAGTGGTGGAGTGGGGCAAAACTGACAACCTTTTGACGTGGTCAGAGAAGTTCCCAGACGAATGCAGGAAAACATGCCGTTGAAAGATGGCGTGGTTTTAACCTTAGTGTTTGATTTGATGTTTACTTGTTTCCCATTTTTTAGTATTAAAATAGAGGCTGGAAACCTTTTGAGAGTTATGATAGACTGAAAGAATAAGGTATAACGAGAATAAGATATGTGAAAAGCTGAATTGAAAAAAGTGCTTAATATATCAGTATGTTGCGAAATGTCATAGAATGTAGGCAAAGGAAGATATCATGGAAAATAAGAAAAATATAGATAATGAATCAAAGACCGTTATTATTGATATTCAGAAACAAAAAAATGAGTGGAGAAAAAAAGGGTGGTCTATTCCTGATATTAGAGGTAGCAAACAAATATGGTACACGCTGGTAAAGAAACTAGTTGAATTAGTGGATTTAGGGCAGGCATATGATTTAGATTCAGTTCCAGATATTTATGAAATAACACAACCGCAATCATGGCGCACATATGCTGCTTTTCTTAAGGGGGTAGGGTTTGTAAGAAATCAAGCAGGACGGTTGATGTTGTCGGAGGCTGGCATGAAGTTTTTAGCAGAGCCAACTCGGAGGAAATTGGCTGATCAGATACAAGATAGATATCGGCTGTTTGGTGAAGTATTGAGTATTCTGGAGACTGAACCGAAAACAGTGGAAGAAGCAGATAAGCAGCTTTGCAATGATTATGGATTGCATTGGAAAAATAAGAGCAATATACGCAAACGCATGGATTGGCTAGAGGTACTGGGTTTAATTCAAGCGATTGGTAATCATAAATGGGAAGTGACTGATTCCGGGAGAGAGGCACTAAAGGAGTGGTGTTTGATTAAGCCAGAAGTACTGGAACTTATGAATCTTGAGTCGAACGATATAGAAATTGCTGATCCTCCAGAAGAAATTGCTATATTGCTTCAGCATTTAGCTGATTCACCTGAATTGCATAAGAAAAGATGTACATATAATATATGGGTTCCAAGTCCGAATCGTATAGAAAATTTGCGGATTATTATTCAAAGTGCTTCTGATAAAATTACTAAAACGGATTTATTCGGATTTATAGCAAAAAAATTTAATCTGAAATTAAGCAGTGTTGAATCAATGCTGCCATTTCTAAAAGCATCTGGTCTTTTAGAAGAAGTAGGGCGAAATATTTATGTAGCAACTCCAGCAGCAAAAGCATGGCTGGAAACGGGAAGCGATTTAGACTTTATCAGGATTCTTCATTCAAATATGCAGTTTGTTGGAGAGATGGTTAAAGCCGCTGAATGTGATATTGTTCGTAATGATTTATATGTTCAGGCAAAGTTATATGGTTTGAATTCAGAAAAGGCACGTTGGATTGCAGGTTTTTTGCGGGAAGCAGGTTTATTAGAAGAAACTCAGTATCTCCATTTGAAAGCAACACATATAGGAAAGTGTTTTATTGCTGACCTGCCTTTGGCAGAAGCATATGGAGAAGTATCTGAACAAAAGAATACATCTGATGAAATGAAAGTGGTGGTTAGTCACTCTCCCAGTAAGCTTGAAGAAGTCTGCAACCGATTACATAACACATCAATGGATCCCAATGCAGAAGGAAAAGGTTCGGGGGTTGCCTTCGAAGAAGCCATTGCAGATATATTTTGTTTTATGGGATTTAAAGCTGAGAGAGTCGGCGGATCCGGTGATACGGATGTCGTTGTAAAATGGAAGGATGAGGAAGATAAGTATGTGGTTGCAATTATAGATGGAAAATCTAAATCTGGGGGTCGGGTATCACATAATGATATAAGCGATATTGCATTAGATACACATAAAGAAAAGAACAATGCAGATTATGTGGCAATTGTCGGCCCAGGATTTAGTGATGGTACTATTCGAACTCATGCCAGAAAAAAAGGATTTTCACTTGTTACTGAAAATCAACTAACTGAAATTGCAAGGGCGTCTAAGGAACTTGGCTTGAATTTACAGGAAATTGCACTTACATTTCAAGTACCTGATGGATTATCTCAATTGGAAGATATCATTTCCACGAAAAAAAGAGAACTTGCTATAATATCAGAAGTTGTTTCGAAATTTTTGGGTGAACAGGAGCTGTTAGACGGTCTTTCTCCGCGAGACTTATTTTTGCTATTAAGAAGTTCAAATGAGTCTCCATCCTTAGACGAGTTAATCAATGTTTTTGAAACGCTTGCCAGAGAGGAAATTGGTATTTTGCAAAAGGCTGACGGAAAAGATTCTCCTGAAAATATGAGATACATGTTAAGAGGCGTAGAAAAGACAATTAATCGGTTAAGAGCATTGGCATCAGCTATTGAAAGGGGAAGCCAAGAATAGGAGAAATGGTCTTTGCAGTTTAAGGAAACTAAGCTTAATCGGTCCAATAATGTTTTTGGCGGGGAGGATGTATTTAATATTTGCAATGATAAATACTAAAATTATTTGGAGGATATCGATTGTTAAGTGAATTAGAGAAAAATAGCTTATCTGTTCAGATTCTTCGAGAATTGTCTTTCAAAAGCAAAATGGAAAGAAGTCTTGTCAATAGCCTGCGGAAATTCAATAAAAAAACCTTATTTCAGGAAGTTTCTGAAATGATAAGATTTTATCAAGAAGCAGATATTTTGGATCTGGTGGATTTGGATTACCGGATTAAAAGTGAGGATTCCTGTATACGCAAATACAATAAATTCTATCCTGATATGCGATTGGAAAAAGTCTTTAATGATATTTTAGGGTTTCGTATGCTGACAGACAGTTATGCAAGTTTATTAGAGGGGGAAATGCCGGAAGAAGTACGGATTGTCGATATGAGTCATGGAAAAGCGAAAGAGGTGCTAAGTTATGTGTTATCTCATTGCGAAAGAATTTAATAAAAAGGGCTGTATTGCAGTAAAGACCAGGCATGGTAAAGCATTGGCGGATTTTACCGAAAAGTTACAAAAACAGATAGGAGAGAATGGTGTGCAGTTGGTGACGATCAGCCGCCCCAGTGCCTATGGAGAATACGAACCTTATGAAATTATCGAAAGTAAGGAAAAGTTTCAGGAACGTGTTTTGAGCCTGTAAAAAAGGATAATAATGGAAAAACCTGTTTTGAGTCCACATTTTACCATTTAGGATGTTCATAGGCTCAGGGAATATAATTATGAAATGACAAAGCATATGACAGACGCGGAACGGATGGATACTACAACAAGAGAGGAAGAAAATTTCAGAAAAAATTAGAGAAAATAAAGGTTTTTTAGAATTGGTGGGGGTCATCACGGTGGGTGGTGGACCCCGCTTTTTCGTGTTTTTGGTGCTGCTTATAAGAGTGCGATGATAGTGTCAAGTAGTCAGCCGGCTATGTTATCAGGCTCTGTATCCAGCGTCATGTTGTAAAGATGATTCATATTTATGTAGCGCTTTGTTCCCCATTGGGAGCCTGCTACATGACGCAGTCTGTTGCATACCAGAATCAGCGCGCTCTGCCCATCGGGAAAGGCACCAATCGCTTTTGTTACGGCGTTTGATCTCCCGGTTTACCGTTCAATGGCCTGATTAACTTTTCGCTCCTTATCATCGCTTCATATCATATAGCGATAAACAGAAAATATACGCACCTATTTGGCGGACGCTGAGATGGATTGATAAAAAGGCTCTTCCATGCTATACTGACTTGTATGAAGAGCGAGGAGGCGGGAAATATGCTTTGCCATTTCATGATTGATTTAAGCAAAGAACTCTGTACAAAGTCTGGTGCCTGGACGAAATTTGTACAGAGGTAAAAGCTATCGTCCACATTGGATTTTGTACCTTTTATTCGGAAAATTATGGATAGAATGGAGAAAATTCAATGGAAGAAAAAGTAATGCAAGAAAATTCAATGAAAAAATATATCATTTTGTGGTTAAGCCAGAGCGTGTCAGTTCTTGGCAGCTCCATGACCGGGTTCGCGCTTGTCTTATGGGCATATGGGCAGAGCCGTTCAGCTATGTCCGTTTCATTGATGTCATTCTGCAATTATGTGCCGTATGTCGTCTTAAGCCTGTTTGTTGGCAGCTTCATTGACAGGCATAACAAGAAAACGATCATGCTGGTGTCGGACAGTATTGCGGCGATTGGCTCGCTGACAGTATTGGTATTTTTGCTCATGGGGCAGTTGGCGGTCTGGAATATCTATGTGATCAATGCGATGGTCGGCATAACGAATGCGTTCCAGCAGCCTGCATCCGCAGTGGCGACGGGGCGGCTCGTGCCGAAGGAGAAGATTTCAAATGTGAGCGGGATGAACGCGTTTTCCAATAACCTGATTGTGGTATTCAGCCCCATGCTGGCGGCCTTCCTGTTTGCGTCAGGCGGGCTTCCGCTTATTCTGCTGATTGATTTGGCGAGCTTTGTATTTGCTTTCTGCGCGCTGCTGTTTTTTATCGAGATACCGGAACCGGCTCAGGAAAAGACGCGTGCTACCCCGTTTGACGGAATAGCGGAGGGCTTTGCTTTTCTGAAAGACGAAAAGGGCATTTTATACATGATGCTGACAATGGCGCTGATTAATTTCTTTTCAAGGCTGACCTATGAGAATATCCTGTCACCCATGATTCTGTCGAGAAGTTCCGGGAACAGCATTGTGCTTGGGATTGTAAATGCCTGCATGGGGGCAGGAGGGATTGTCGGGGGCGTCGTTGTTTCCGTAAAAAAGGAGAGCCGCCAAAAGACAGCGGCAATTTATGTTTCGGCGGCACTGTCCTTTCTGTTCGGGGACTTGGTGATGGCGGCCGGCAGAAATGCAATCTGGTGGTCGGCTGCTGCGGTTGCTGCCAGTCTGCCGATCCCCTTTATCATGGCTAACCAGAATACGATACTGTACCGGAAGATCCCGCCCGGCCTGCAGGGGCGGGTGTTTGCGGTGAGGAATGCCATCCAGTACGGTACGATACCGTTCGGTATTATCCTCGGAGGTTATCTGGCAGATTATGTTTTTGAACCTTTTATGGTTTCGGGGAACGGATTAGCGGAGATATTGGGAACAATCGTCGGGAATAATGCCGGAAGCGGCATGGCGGCTATGTTTTTGTGTACCGGGGTATGCGGATTCACCGTGAGTATGTTATCCTGCTTTAACCGGGAGATAAAAAAGCTAAACTGAAGCAACCTGTTGCAAAGCGGAGGAATTAAGATGAAGAGAATCATACCGATAGTACTTCTGGCCGTTTTCCTGGCCGGGTGTGCAGAAAATACCGGGGAGTCAGGCTATCGTCAGATCAGCATGGATGAGGCCGTGGCTATGATGGAGGAGGAAAACGGTTATATTATTCTGGATGTCCGTACACCGGAGGAATTTGGCGATAAGCATATTCCCGGTGCCGTCAATATTCCCAATGAAGTCATCGGCACGGAGGAGATCCCGGAATTGCCCGATAAGGATCAGTTGATCCTGGTGTACTGCCGCAGCGGAAACCGCAGTAAACAGGCGTCCGGGAAGCTGGTGGATTTGGGCTATACAAATATCGTGGAGTTCGGCGGAATCAATGACTGGACGGGAAAGGTGGAACAGTAGTATGAAGGTGATTATAGTAGGCGGTGTGGCTGCCGGCGCAACAGCGGCTGCCCGTATTCGCAGATTGGATGAACAGGCAGAAATTACAGTTTTTGAGCGCTCCGGATATATCTCCTACGCAAACTGCGGTCTGCCCTACTTTATCGGAGATACGATTACCGACCCGGAAGAGCTTACGCTCCAGACGCCGGAGAGCTTCTTCCGGCGGTTTCGGGTGAGGATGAAAGTATGCCATGAGGTAATTGCAATTCATCCCGACAGAAAGGCAGTTTCTGTCAGGAATCTGGAAACAGGGGAAGCGTTTGAGGAAAGCTATGACAAACTGATCCTCTCTCCCGGTGCAAAGCCTGCCCGGCCGGAATTGCCCGGCGTCGATATAGACAAATTGTTCACACTGCGCACCGTGGAAGATACTATGCGGATCAAGGATTATATCAATGAGAATCGTCCCAGGACCGCTGTGCTGGCGGGCGGCGGTTTTATCGGGCTTGAGATGGCTGAGAATTTAAGGGAACTGGGTATGGATGTAACCATTGTCCAGAGACCGAAGCAGCTGATGAATCCGTTCGATTCGGATATGGCCGCTTTCATACATAATGAGATGCGCAAACACGGCGTCAGGCTGGCGCTTGGTCACACGGTAGAAGGTTTTGAGGAAAAAAACGGCGGTGTGGATATTCTGCTGAAGGGTAAGGCGGCCCTTCACGCGGATATAGTCATTCTCGCCATCGGTGTCACACCGGACACGGCGCTGGCCAAGGAAGCGGGATTGGAACTGGGGATTAAGGGCAGCATTGTTGTCAATGACCGGATGGAAACCTCGATTCCCGATATCTATGCGGCAGGTGATGCAGTGCAGATAAAGCATTTTGTTACCGGTGAGGACGCGTTGATTTCTCTGGCAGGCCCCGCCAACAAGCAGGGGCGCATTATTGCGGACAATATCTGCGGCGGAGACAGCCGTTACGCAGGTTCGCCGGGAAGCAGCGTGATCAAGGTTTTTGATATGACTGCTGCGAGCACGGGCATCAATGAGACCAATGCGAGAAAGGCCGGACTGGATGCGGACACCGTGATTCTTTCGCCCATGAGCCATGCAGGATACTATCCCGGCGGCAGAGTCATGACGATGAAGGTAGTCTTTGAGAGAGAAACCTGCCGCCTGCTGGGCGCTCAGATAGTGGGGTATGAAGGTGTAGACAAACGAATTGATGTACTCGCCACGGCCATCTGCGCAGGAATGAGAGCGGACCGGCTCAAAGATCTGGATCTTGCCTATGCGCCTCCTTATTCTTCCGCAAAAGATCCGGTGAACATGGCCGGATTTATGATCGACAATATTTTCAGGGGCGTCTTGAAGCAGTGGCATCTGGAAGAGATAGACAGTCTGCCCCGGGACGGCAGCGTGACGCTTTTAGACGTTCGGACTGTCAGAGAGTATGGAACAGGTCATATTGACGGATTTCGGAATATTCCTGTGGATGAACTTCGGGATCGTCTGGATGAGTTGGAGAAAGGCAAAAGAGTCTATGTAATTTGTCAAAGCGGTCTGCGCAGCTATATCGCAAGCCGTATTCTGGAGGGAAACGGTTTTGAGGCCTATAACTTTTCCGGCGGTTTCCGGCTCTATGACGCCGTGATAAACGACCGGTGTTTAACAGAAAAGTCAGCCGTCTGCGGCATGGATCAGATGTAAACGGACGCTTCTTATTCTTCGCACAGCTCTGTCAGTTTATGAGAGTCTGTGATCTCTATTGTGCCGCGGGAGAGTCTGACCATTCCCTCGTTCTGAAAATAGCGAAGCATTCGGGTGATCACTTCCCTGTGGGAACCAAGGTGATTTGCAACGGATTCATGAGTGATTTTCAGTATATTGCTTTCTTCGATGGAAGCTTCTTCCAGCAAGAAAGCGGCGACCCGTTTGTCCAGACTCTTCCACATAATCTGTTCAATGAGCCACATTACATCCGAAAAGCGGGCGGCCATCAGCTCATTTGTGTAATTTGCTGCAGGGGCGGATTCTTCCATGATTTTTTTATAGATTTCCGAAGGAATGATCCATAGATCCGTATCCTTCTCGGCTTCAATGGTCAATTCAAACTGAACGGACCGCAGCATACAGGATGCTGAAAACAGGCACATATCCATATCAAACAGACGGTAAATCGTAATTTCCCTGCCCGCGTCGGAGAGAATATATGCCCTGAGCTGACCGGATTGGATCAGAAGCAGACCCGTGCAGTCCATGCTGTCGCTGTGGATAATGGTGCCCTTACGGATTTTTCTGGTGATCAGACTGCCGAGCATCCGGTTTTGCTGAATTGTATTTAATTTATCCCATATCGGAAAATAGTCTTGAAAGTCCATAGTCTCCTTCCACGTCAAATCGAAAGTGATCCCAGTATTTTATCCCCGACCTGATGTTTTTTCAGTGATAACTGGTAATATTATATGCCATTCTGATGCTAAATTCAACCGATTGAGTAAAACGGAATATGGGCGGTTATTTTAGAGCGCGCGCCTGATTTATAATAATTTATACTTTTTTGAAACTTTTGTGGCGCCTGGAGAATCTATATAGTAAAGAATAAAACAGAAAGGTGCATGCCGGCAATGAAATCAACATTATACGAAGGGCTGATTCAATATATCCTTGAAAATCAGGAACGGTTTTATCGGGTAGCCTATAGCTATACCAGGCATCAGGAGGACGCTCTCGATGCTGTCCAGAGTGCCGTCTGCAAAGCGCTTGAAGCACATGAAAGCATAAAGAATGCGGACGCCGTCAAGACATGGTTCTACAAAATATTAATCAATGAATGCCTGACGGTTTTGAAGAAGCGCAGCAGGCTTGTGCTGACCGCCGATGCGGCAGAACAGGAGACATATTGCGAAAAAGGCTACGAGCAGGGAGATGATCTGGAGCAGGAATTGAATAAGCTGGATATAGATGTTCAGGGAATCATTAAACTTCGATTCTTTGAAGAAATGTCTTTAAAGGAAATATCCGCTATTACCGGATTTAATTTAAATACGGTGAAAACAAAACTTTACCGGGGCTTAAAGCTATTAAAAGAAAATATCCAGGAGGCAGATTTATGAGTAAATTAGACAAAATGAAAGAAAAATATGACGGGATTCCTATTCCGGAGGAGCTTACAATCCGGGTACAACAGGAGATACTAAGATCACAAAGGCAGCAGGAGGAGAAAGACAATGCCGCTCACAGGAACAGATTCCGGCGAATCATCAGCAATATGGCTGTGACGGCAGCCGCCGTATGCATTCTTTTCACTGCAGCTTTAAACACGAGTCCGGTTTTTGCAGTGGAGGCGGCCAAACTTCCTGTGATCGGAGGGCTGGCCCGGATATTGACGTTCCGATCCTATGAGACAGAAAAAGACGATATAGTGGTGGCTGTGGAAATTCCAACGATCGAAATGATCGAAAAGGATACCGGAACGTCAGTAGACGGGATCAATCAGGAGATTCTTGCCCGCTGTAATGAGTATGCGGACAGTGCGGTTTTGCGTGCGGAAGAGTACAGAACCGCTTTTCTGGAAACCGGAGGAACGCTGGAGGAATGGGCGAAGCACAATATAAAAATTACTGTCAGCTATGAGATAAAGCAGCAGGGTAATGACTATTTGTCCTTCGTTGTAAGGGGAACTGAAAACTGGACAAACGCCTATAATCAGTCAAAGTATTACAATCTGGATTTAAGGACGGGGAAGCTTGTCACATTAGAGGATATGCTGGGCAGTGATTATGCAAAGCTGGCAGACAGGAGCATCAGGCAGCAGATTTCTGAGAGGCAAAACGCAGGAGAAACCTTTTTTACGGCCGAGCAGGGCGGTTTTACGGGTATATCCGAAGATACGAAATTCTATATCAATCAGAATAACGATCCGGTAATTGTCTTTGAAAAATATGAAATTGCGCCCGGATCATCAGGAGAGATTGAATTTGTAATAGAAGGATAGAGACAAAAACAAAGATCAAAGGGAGGAAATTGATATGAGAAAGCATACGAAAACAGCAGCCATTGTAATCGTGATGTTTGCGGGAGTAATCCTGAGCGGCTGCGGAGACAAGTGGCAGTCCGGACAGGAGACACAGCAGAGCATGTCACAGGAAAGCAATGAGAGCTCTGCTGCGGATGAGACTTATGAAGACAATTTCGCTGTTGACAGTGCAGCCGCAAAAGAGTTTGCCGGGAAAGTTAAGGATGCGGCAGCCAGGAAGGATCTGGAGGCAGTGGCAGAACTGACCGCGTTTCCTGTTTATGTAGGTCTGCCGGATGTAAGTGTGGTAGAGTCCAAAGAGGACTTTCTGAAGCTTGGCGCAGAGACGGTATTTACGGAGGAGCTGCTGGATTCCATAGAGAAGGCTGATATCGAAAACTTTCAGCCCAGCATGGCGGGATTCTCCATATCGGACGGAGGAACGGCAAACGTCAACTTTGGCGTTGTAGACGGATCGCTGGCAGTCACGGGAATTAATTATTAGGGTTGTTTTCAACAGGACCGCAGGATTTACTGCAAAGTGCGCCGCCTATGACTACGGTTTGGTCATGGACGGCGCCTTTTGCACAAAATCGCTAACTGGTCAAGAAAATATGAAACCGCTGTTGTGACGTCGGGTCTTCTTCCTGCAATGTTCTCATAGCGTTGATAAAAGCGTTATTTTCTGCACCTACCCTGATTCCGCCTGCATCAGGCCCGGAACCTGATCTCGCGGTATCATTTGCCGCGCCTAATATAGAGGATTGAAATGCCAGTGCCTGCTGTTCTTTTTTCTCCATCTTTTCCAGCTCAGCCTGTTTTCTTTCGGTATTCACACCGCGCTTTTCATCCTGATTTATTTCTCCCTTTAAAATAGCAATACCGTCTCTGGTTCTGGCTATGACCGTTCCCTGACGGCTTGCCAGCCGTATGGAAGAGTCTGCAGATACCATTGAATGCATCTTTTTGGGGGACAGGCCGGGATCTGCAGCGAAATCACTGTCTGCGGTACCCGGATTTTTTTCGGCAGGACCGTTTTCCCGGGGGGCATCGGTCTGAGTCGCTTTTTCTTTTAATATGACAGTACCATCGTTGTTTTGAGTAATGACGGTTCCCGGATATTCCTCCTGCTGCCCGGCGGCCGGCAGGTCCTTTTCGTCTTCCCTGTCCGGGGATTTCTCGTCTGTCTGTACGTTGTCTCCGGTTTTTATCTCTTTTTCCGGTTTCGGATCTTCCCGCGACTCCGCCAGCATGATTTCTCTTTTCTGTGAGCTGCTAAGCTTATCCTGATGCTGTTTCAGATCTGTGTTGAGGCTGGATATTTCTTTTTGAAGCTTATTTTGTTCATCAGCCTTTTCATTAACAGAAAGGTCTTCCTCTGAGGATAGCTTCTGCAACTGCTGTTGTGCGTTGGCAATCTCATTTTTAATGCTTTTGCTTTTTGGATCTGTTGAAACTGCAGTAATCAGCTGTATGCCTGACGCGCTGCCTGTTGATGCCACACTGCCAATTCCCATAGCGCAATCCTCCTTCCATTTATAATTAACTATATTTTACTATTTTTCTATGGTGAGAAGCAAGAGCCTTTTGCTTTTTTTATAAAAATTAAAATCCCGGATTTGATAAAAAACTGTTGACGTATGCGATTTTTATGTTATAATGTGTAGTGTGTATGGGGTGCTCCGTACATAGAATAACCCAATCAGTCATGTTACTAGAGGGACTGAAGGGAGGTCAGGTGCAGAATGTCTAACGTAATCGTAAAAGAGAACGAGACTTTGGACAGCGCATTGCGTCGCTTCAAGAGAAGTTGTGCTAAGGCGGGTATCCAGCAGGAGATTCGGAAGAGAGAGCATTACGAGAAGCCCAGCGTAAAGCGCAAAAAGAAGTCTGAAGCAGCAAGAAAACGCAAATATAACTAACATGCAAATCCCTGACCGGTCAACGATCAGGGATTTTGTAGTTTGCTGCAGATGGTTTTTGATACCATGAATGAGCGTAAGGGAGAAAGAAGATGTGGACTAAAGAACTGTTTGGGACGGATGTGTATCATCTCGTGGCGGCTTTTGTGCTATACAGTATGCTGGGATGGCTGGTGGAGTCCATTTACATGTCCTTCTGCAACCGCAAGCTCACCAACAGGGGGTTCGGGAAGGGGCCGTTCTGCCCGATCTACGGATTTGGAGCAGTGGCGTGCTATCTGCTTTTGAGTCCTCTGAAGGGGCATTATGTGGCGCTTTATATTATCGGAGCCATACTGGCCACGGTGTTTGAGTTTATCGTGGGCAAGGGCATGATCAAATTTCTGGGCGAGCTCTGGTGGGACTACAATGACAAGCCTTTTAATTACAAGGGTATCATTTGTCTGGAGAGTACGATTGCCTGGGGGTTTTATGCCATCGGTATCATCCAGTTTGTCAACGCCATGATCTATTGGGTGATCGACAAGATAGATTACCGCATGGGGATTCGTCTTGTGGTGACGGCGCTGGTGCTGGTAGTGATCGATTATGCGATTCAGCTCACCAAGGTGTTTGACATTGATGTGCGGGAGAAGAGAGATCTTCTGATCGAGAGATGCCATGCATTCTTAAATCGATAAAGCAAACAGGAAACAGGTATAACCTATGCCGCATTCCCATATTCTTTAGTAGATAAAATGAATGGGAGTGTGGCATTTTTATGCGCAGGAGAATCACAAAGAGACTGTTGGCGGCACTGCTGGTTTTGGTTTTTATCTCTATCCCTAATCGTTCGGTTCGGGCAGAGCTTGCTGTCTCTACGCCGTCGGCAATTTTGATAGAGGCTTCCACAGGGGAGGTTATTTTCGAGAAGAATGCGACGGAGCGGAGAAGTCCCGCCAGCATCACCAAGATTATGACGCTGCTCTTGACCTTCGAGCAGATAGAAGCGGGCAGGGCCAAGCTCACGGACGATGTGCTGGTCAGCGCCCGGGCCAGCGGTATGGGCGGATCGCAGGTATTTCTGGCGGAAGGCGAGGTGCAGACCTTGGAGACCATGATCAAATGCATTGTGGTGTCCAGCGGAAATGACGCCAGCGTTGCAGTGGCGGAGCATCTGGCAGGGAGCGAGGAAGCCTTTGTAGAGAAGATGAATCAGAAGGCGGAGGTGCTGGGCATGGCGGATACGCATTTTGTGGACTGCTGTGGACTGACAGATTCCGACGACCACTATTCCACGGCGCGGGACGTGGCCATCATGTCCCGGGAGCTGATCACCAAATATCCGGAGATTTACCAATATACAACCATCTGGATGGAAGATATCACCCATGTGACAAAACAGGGTGAGACCAACTTTACATTGAACAGTACCAACAAGCTTTTGAAACAGTATCAATACACCACGGGTCTGAAGACCGGATCCACCAGCAAGGCGAAGTTCTGTATCTCCGCCACGGCCAATAAGGAGGGGATTGATCTGATCGCGGTGGTGATGGGAGCGGAAACGGGGACGGACCGCTTTCAGGATGCCCAGGTGATGCTCAGCTACGGCTTCAGTGTCACTGATTTGTATGTGGACGCCAACGAGGACGCGCTGCCCTCCCTCATGGTCAAGGGCGGTGTAAAACCGGAGACGGCGCTGCAGTATCAGGGAGAGTTCCGCTATCTGGATATGGAAGGGAATTCGCTGGCCGGTGTGGAAAAGGTGGTGGAATTGCCGGAGATTGTCAATGCACCCGTAAAGGCCGGAGCGGAGGCGGGAAGAGCAAAGTATCTGCTCAATGGCGTGGAGATAGGGTATACGCCGATTCTCTATGCGGAGGATGTCGATAAGGCGGCCTATAAGGATTATCTGAAAAAGGCCATGGGATTTTTCCTGCTCTAGAGCTGTGACGGAAATAATAGAAAGTACAATGGAGAACTGCTATGTGGAATATACTGTTTACGGCGGTGACCGTGATCGTTTTAGCCTTAATATGGATTATGATTTATGACAGCAACCGTTTCGTGGTGCGGGAGCATGTGTTTCGTGACGCCCGCATCCGCCGGAACGTCCGCGCGGTGGTTTTGGCGGATCTGCACAACAAAAAGTATGGCAGAGACAATGCGCGTCTGATAGAAGCCATCCGGGCGGCAAATCCGGATATGATCCTGGTTGCGGGAGATCTGCTCACGGCAAAGCCCGGAGCCACGCTCTCCGTGGCTCTGCAGCTTTTGGAGGCGCTCGCGGCGGACTATCCCGTCTATTATGGCAACGGCAATCATGAGCAGCGGCTGGGGCTCTATCCCGATACCTACAAGGATATGGCGCAGCGCTATGCGGAGGGGCTGGAGCGGCTGGGCATCCGGCCTCTTTTGAATGCTCATGTGCAGCTTTCGGACTGGGGCATCACGGTGTATGGTGCACAGATCGACAGACGCTTTTACCGGCGACTCCACGGGCAGCCTATGGAGTCGGCCTATCTGGAGCGTATTCTGGGTAAGGTGGACAAGTCTTCCTTCAGCATCCTGTTGGCCCACAATCCCGATTATTTTCCCCGGTATGCCGAATGGGGGGCGGATCTGGTGCTGGCAGGGCATATTCACGGCGGCATGGTGCGCATTCCCTTTGTGGGGAAAGGGGTGGCGTCCCCTCATATCAGCCTGTTCCCCCGCTATGACGGCGGGCGGTTTGACGAGAAGGACAGCGTGATGCTGGTGAGCAGAGGCCTGGGCATGCATACCATCCCCATCCGGCTCTTCAATCCCGGGGAGCTTCTTGTGCTGGACTTCGAGAAGCCGGATCCCGGGAACGTAAGTTCAGCTTGAAAAGTATGTTTTTTCCCGGTAAAATAGTATCTGTTGTCTGGAGGTGGCTATGGCGATACCTGTAAAGCTGGAGGCATTTGAAGGTCCGTTGGATCTGCTGCTCCACCTGATCGAAAAAAATAAAATAGATATTTATGATATCCCCATCGTTGAGATCACGGAGCAATATCTGGATTACATCCGTCAGATGGAATCGGAGGATATGAATGTGATGAGCGAGTTCCTTGTCATGGCGGCTACGCTGGTTGACATCAAGTGCCGTATGCTGCTCCCCAGGGAAGTGAACGAGGAGGGGGAGGAGGAAGACCCCAGGGCGGAGCTGGTTCAGAAGCTGTTGGAATACAAGATGTACAAGTTTATGTCTCTCACTCTCCGGGACAGGCAGATCGACGCGGCGCACAATCTTTACAGGAAGCAGCAGCTTCCCGAGGAGGTGGCGGCGTACAGGCAGCCGGTGGACTATGAGGAACTGATCGGCGATATGACACTCAACAGACTTCATGAGATATTTAAATCCATTGTCCGCAGACAGGAGGACAAGATAGATCCCATCCGCAGCCGTTACGGCAGGATTGAGAAGGACGAGATCGATATGGATTTGAAGACGCTCTATGTGGAGGCATATGCCAGAGAACATAAGAGCTTCAGCTTCCGCAGACTCTTGGAGAAGCAGAAGAGCAGAGCGGAGATCATCGTGACATTTCTGATCATTCTGGAGCTGATGAAGACCGGGAAGATCAGCATCAGTCAGGAACATATATTTGACGACATCACCATTATCTCCAATGTGGCGTGAACATAGCAGCGTGAGAGCTGCGGCATGAGAATGCGGGGAAGAGCCCTGTCTTGAGAGGATGAAATATGGAGCGTACGAAAGCGCAGGCTGTGATAGAGGCAGTGCTGTTTACCATGGGAGAGTCCGTGGAGATCAACAGGCTGGCGGAAGTGATAGAAGAGGATGTAAAGACCACAAAGGCTATTCTGCAGGAGATGCAGGAGCGGTATGAGCAGGAGGACAGAGGCATATTTATCACCCGTCTGGACGATGCCGTACAACTCTGCACCAAGGCGGAGATGTACGAATATCTGATCAGGATCGCCAAGACTCCGAAGAAGATGAGTCTGACGGACACGGTGCTGGAGACCTTGTCCATCATTGCCTACAAGCAGCCGGTGACCAGGGTGGAGATTGAGAAAGTGAGAGGCGTGAGCTGTGACCATGCAATCAACAAGCTGTTGGAGTACGATCTGATCACGGAGCTGGGACGGCTGGACGCTCCGGGGCGGCCGCTTTTGTTCGGCACCACGGAACAGTTCCTGCGCAGCTTCGGCGTGAAGAGTCTGGAGGATCTGCCGGAGCTTGGTCCCGTGCAGCTTGAAGAATTCAAGGCCCAGGCGGAGGCGGAAGTGCAGCTTCAGCTGGATGTTTAACGGATTTGCCGGAAGATGTGAAGGAACTTTTTCGGGGCGAATCTGAATGTGTTTTACGCGAGGACAAATTAACACTGCCGTTATGAAACGTGTCTAAATCATAATTAGGGCAACAGGCCTCATATATATTAGCAAACCGCATTGCGGAGGATGCGATACCTATGCGGATAAACCATGTCAAATCTGTTGCGGCACGGCTGACAGGAGGCTTTTTTTGCGTCCTGCTTTTGATGAGTACAGTGCAGCAGGCGGCGCTTGCGGGGAAAGCGGAGAGCGCGGATTTAAGTCTCTATGCCACAGCGGCCGTGCTGCTGGACGCGGACTCGGGGCGGGTATTGTACGAGAAGGAGGGCTATACGCCCATGGCCATGGCCAGCACCACCAAGATCATGACCTGTATTCTGGTGCTGGAGGAGGGGAATCTGGACGATTATGCTCAGGTGTCTGCCTATGCCGCGTCCATGCCGAAGGTAAAGCTCTATGCCAGACAGGGGGAGGAGTATCAGGTGAGAAGCCTGCTCTTTTCGCTGATGCTGGAATCACACAATGATTCCGCGGTCGTGCTGGCCGAGTACATAGGAAAGCGATATCTTTCTGAGGAGCTTGCACAAAAAAGTACGGCGGACTTTTCTGTGGAGGAGAGCAGACAGGCGGTGAAGGCTTTCGCCAATCTCATGAATGCGAAGGCCAGGGAACTCGGCTGCAAAGACACCTGGTTCATCACGCCAAACGGACTGGATGCCACGGAGACCTTTGAGGATGCGGGCGGGGAGCAGATACAGCGGGAGCACTGCACTACGGCGGCGGAGCTTGCGCGGATCATGGCGTATTGCGTGAAAGAATCCCCCGGCAGGGATCTGTTTCGGGAGATTACCCGGACGGAGAGCTATTCTTTTTATGAGAACGGCAGAAGCGTGACCTGTGTGAACCACAATGCCTTTTTAAACATGATGGAGGGAGCGTTCAGCGGCAAGACCGGGTTTACCAACAAGGCCGGGTATTGTTATGTGGGGGCGCTGGAGCGGGACGGCAAGACCTTTATTGTGGCGCTTCTGGCCTGCGGATGGCCCAACAACAGGACTTACAAGTGGAGCGATTCCAGAGAGCTGATGGAGTACGGCCTGGAAAACTTTGAGTACCGGGAGATCGCAGGGGAGGATACGGCATTTGACGAAACCCGTCTTCAGCCGCTCACCGTGGAGGACGGACAGACGCAGATACTCGGCGGGACTGCCCGGGTGGAACTTGAGATCAGAGAGCGTCATGCGGGCGCGGGTACGGATATGGCCGGAGCGGACTCGGCGGGCGGCGAGTCCGCAGGCGGGGAGGCCAAGGAAGCCCCCGTGAGACTTCTCATGCGGGGAGACGAGGAGATCAAGGTGGACTGTGAGCTGCAAAAACATCTGCAGGCTCCCGTCAGGGCGGGTACTCAGGTGGGATGCATACTCTACAGCGTGGACGGCAAGGTGTATCTCACGGAGACCATCGTGACCAAGAGCGATGTGGAGAAAGTAGAGATTTCATGGTGCATGGAGCAGGTGTTCAAACGCTTTCTGATACTCTGAAAAAATGTCAAAAAAATCCGAAAAAAATGCAATTCGTTCTAGGCGAGTTGCTTTTTTTATGTTATACTATCATGGACAAAATATGGGGGTATTTATCCCCGCATTGATTTGTTTGTTCTTTATCATTATAAATGGAGGGCTGAAAGCATGAGTACTACTTCAAAAGCGAGTCAAAGAATTGCAGCTTTACTCGACGACAACAGTTTCGTTGAAATCGGCGGGCTTGTCACGGCAAGAGCCACTGATTTTAATATGAAACCAACAGAAACTCCTTCTGACGGATGTATCACCGGCTATGGAGTGATCGACGGTAATCTTGTGTATGTCTACAGTCAGGATGCTTCCGTGATGAACGGAACCATCGGCGAGATGCATGCGAAAAAGATTGCGGGTCTCTACGATCTGGCGATGAAGACGGGAGCGCCTGTCATCGGACTGCTCGACTGCGCGGGCGTGAGACTGCAGGAGGGAACAGACGCGCTTGCGGCGTTCGGCAGCATCTATGTAAAGCAGGCGGCAGCCAGCGGCGTGATCCCTCAGATCACGGCGGTGCTCGGGTCCTGCGGCGGCGGATTGGCACTGTTCCCCACCCTGACGGATTTTACATTTATGGAGGAGAAAAACGCAAAGCTGTTCGTCAATGCGCCCAATGCGCTGGACGGCAATGTCATCACCAAGTGTGATTCCTCTTCCGCAGCATTCCAGTCCCAGGAGAGCGGTATTGTGGATGTGGTGGCTGACGAGGCGGCGATCTTTGAGAAGATCCGCGAGCTCATCGGGTTCCTTCCCGCAAACAACGAGTCCTATGCCGGGGAGGATTGCAGCGATGATCTCAACCGCGTGAACCCGGAGATCGCAGGCTGTGCAGGCGACACCTCCATCGCACTGTCCATACTGGCCGACGACAATCGTTTCTTTGAGGTGAAGGAAGGCTATGCGAAGCAGATGGTTACCGGTTTTATGCGTCTCAACGGCATGACGGTGGGCGCGGTGGCAAACCGTTGTGAGATCTGCGACGAGGAGGGCAAGACGGCGGAGAAGTTTGACGCTGTACTCACCAAGCAGGGCTGCGAGAAGGCTGCAGACTTTGTAAACTTCTGTGATGCTTTCGGGATTCCCGTGCTGACCCTCACCAATGTGAAGGGCTACGAGGCGACTGTGTGCTCCGAAAAGGGAATCGCCAGAGCGGCGGCAAAGCTTACCTATGCGTTTGCAAGCGCAACGGTTCCCAAGGTGAATGTGATCGTGGGAAATGCTTACGGCACTGCTTATGTGGCGATGAATTCCAAGGCGATCGGCGCCGATATCACTATGGCGTGGCCCGATGCGCAGGTAGGCGCGATGGATGGCGCGCTGGCTGCGAAGATCATGTATGACGGACAGGGCGCGGATGTGATCAAAGAGAAGGCTGCAGAGTATGAGCAGATGAATCTGAATGTCAATCATGCGGCCAGAAGAGGATATGTAGATCAGATCGTAAATGCGGCCGATACGAGAAAATATGTGATCGGAGCGTTTGAAATGTTGTTCACAAAGAGTGAAGACGGTCCTGCAAAGAAGCATGGCACCGTCTAGAAAGGGTGATTGTAAGATGAAGAAATTTTTGGCTTTGACCTGTATGATTGCCTGTATCTTTGGACTGACAGCCTGTGGAAGTGATAACGATTACACAAATTATGAGCAGGATAAGCTGAAAGAGGCGGTTGTTTTGACAGAGACGCAGCTGATCCCTGCCATACAGGATGTGCTGAACAATCCCACGGCCTCCGTGCTCTATGAGTATACTCCTGAGGAAGTGGAGTATATCGTGAGTCAGGTTTATAAGCTCGAGGTGGATGGCAATGCTTTTATCAAAGCATTGGATTCCTTTTCCGCAGCATATGAGGAGATCGGCGGAACCGGCGAGATTACGGGCTCCACGGCAGACATCGACGGCGATCAGATCATTATCAATGTGTCGATAAAGGGTCCTGCACAGGATGCGCAGGCGGAGGTGGTGCTATCCAACGACTTTTTCTTTAAGATGGAGTCGGCTTCATTAAACAAGATGAGCACCATGGGAGATTTAATGACAAAGGCGGCGCTGAACACGCTGCTTGGCATGGGCTCCGTATTTACGGTGCTGATCCTGATCTCACTGATTATCTCCAGCTTCAGCATCATTTCCAAGGTGCAGGCGAAGTCGGCTGATAAAAAGAGCGCGCAGGCTGCACAGAGCGCCGCTGCACAGCCTTCCCCGGTTTCTGCACCGGAGGACGGGGAGCTTGCGGACGATTGTGAGCTTGTGGCCGTGATTGCTGCGGCTATTGCTGCCAGTGAGGGCGCGGCATCTACAGACGGATTCGTGGTGCGTTCCATCAGAAGACGCAGAGTATATTAATCAAAAAATGGAGGATATAGAAAATGAAGAATTATACCATTACCGTAAATGGCAACGTATATGATGTGACAGTGGAAGAAGGGGCATCCACAGGCGCTCCTGTGGCAGCGAAGGCTCCCGCAGCTCCCAAATCCGCCCCCAAGGCAGCTCCGGCAGCAGCCCCCAAGGCAGCAGGCGGCGCAGGCAGCGTAAAGATCGAGGCCGGTGCAGCAGGCAAAGTGTTTAAACTGGAGGCAAGTGTCGGCCAGGCAGTGAAGGCCGGTGATGCGGTGGTGATCCTTGAAGCGATGAAGATGGAGATTCCTGTTGTTGCTCCACAGGACGGCACCGTTGCCAGCATTGATGTTGCAGTCGGCGATTCTGTTGAGGCCGGAGCGCTTCTGGCGACCATGAACTAAGGGCCGGAATCTATCAGACTCAGCATCGCCCTGTACTGATGCAGGCGCTGCATAATAACACAGGAGGTCAACAAATGGAATATATAGGTAATACGCTGAACAATCTGATCCATCAGACCGCTTTCTTTAATCTGACGGTCGGGAATTATATCATGATTGTAGTGGCGTGCGTTTTCCTTTATCTGGCTATCCGGCATGGGTTTGAGCCTTTGCTCTTAACGCCCATTGCATTCGGTATGCTGCTGGTAAATATCTACCCCGATATCATGATCACGCCTGAGGCGTCGGCTAACGGTGTCGGTGGTCTGCTGCACTATTTTTACATTTTGGATGAGTGGGCGATCCTGCCCTCGCTGATCTTTATGGGCGTGGGCGCGATGACGGACTTCGGACCGCTGATCGCCAATCCCAAGAGCTTCCTTCTGGGCGCTGCCGCACAGTTTGGAATCTTTGCCGCATATTTCGGCGCGATCTGGATGGGCTTCAACGATATGGCAGCCGCTGCAATCTCCATCATCGGCGGCGCAGACGGCCCTACCTCCATCTTCTTGGCAAGTAAGCTGGGGCAGACAGCTATCATGGGACCTATCGCGGTGGCGGCGTACTCTTATATGTCGCTGGTGCCCATTATCCAGCCACCCATCATGAAGCTGCTCACCACGGAGAAGACCCGCAAGATCAAGATGGGTCAGCTCCGTCCCGTGTCCAAGCTGGAGCGGATACTCTTCCCCATCGTTGTAACTCTTGTGGTAGGACTGATCCTTCCCACTACGGTTCCCCTGGTTGGTATGCTCATGCTGGGTAACCTGTTCAGAGAGTCCGGCGTGGTGAGACAGCTCCAGGAGACTGCTTCCAACGCATTGATGTACATCGTGGTTATCATGCTGGGAACTTCCGTGGGCGCAACCACCAGCGCAGAGGCATTCCTGAACTGGGATACCATAAAGATCGTGCTGCTGGGTCTGGCTGCTTTCGTATTCGGTACCGCGGCGGGCGTTGTGTTCGGCAATATCATGTGTAAGCTCACCAAGGGCAAGATCAATCCGTTGATCGGTTCCGCGGGTGTGTCCGCAGTGCCTATGGCGGCCCGCGTGTCACAGAAGGTGGGAGCGGAGGCAGACCCCACCAACTTCCTGCTCATGCATGCCATGGGACCTAATGTGGCAGGCGTTATCGGCACGGCGGTGGCGGCCGGTACCTTTATGGCAATCTTCGGTGTGTTTTAAGCGGTGAGGCGGGCCGGAAGGCTTACGCTTTACAGATTTAATTGTCCGGTAAACAAAATAATAAATGGAGGAATTTCGTAAATGTCAGAACAAGCTAAGAAACCGATCAAAATTACGGAAACCATACTGCGCGACGCGCACCAGTCTCTGATCGCCACAAGAATGCCTACCGAGCTGATGCTTCCCATTGTTGACAAGATGGATAAGGTCGGCTATCACTCCGTGGAGTGCTGGGGCGGCGCTACCTTTGACGCATCCCTGCGTTTCCTGAAGGAAGATCCCTGGGACAGACTGAGAAAACTGCGCGACGGCTTCAAGAACACCAAGCTGCAGATGCTGTTCCGCGGACAGAATATTCTGGGTTACAGACCTTACGCTGATGACGTGGTAGAGTACTTCGTACAGAAGTCCATCTCCAACGGAATCGATGTGATCCGTATTTTCGACTGTCTGAACGACCTGCGTAATCTGCAGGCTGCTGTGGATGCAACAAATAAATTCAAGGTGCAGGAGGGACGCGGACATGCACAGGTTGCCCTCTCCTACACATTGGGCGATGCCTATACCTTAGAGTACTGGACCGACATGGCCAGAAAGATCGAGGAGATGGGTGCGGATTCCATCTGTATCAAGGATATGGCGGGTCTGCTGGTTCCTTACAAGGCAACGGAGATGATCTCCGCTATGAAGAGTGCTACCAAGCTGCCCATTCAGCTGCACACTCACTATACTTCCGGTGTGGCCGGTATGACTTATCTGAAGGCGGTGGAGGCTGGTGTGGATGTGATTGATACCGCCATGAGTCCCTTCGCCATGGGTACGTCCCAGCCTGCAACGGAGGTGATGGTTGAGACCTTCAAGGGTACAGAGTACGATACGGGCTTCGATCAGAATCTGTTGGCTGAGATCGCGGATTACTTCCGTCCCTACAGAGATGAGTGCCTTGCTAACGGTCTGCTCAATCCCAAGGTTATGGGTGTTGATATCAAGACTCTGCTTTATCAGGTACCCGGCGGTATGCTCTCCAACATGGTGAGCCAGCTCAAGGAGCAGAATGCGGAAGACAGATACTATGATGTGCTGCAGGAGATTCCCCGTGTGCGTAAGGATCTGGGCGAGCCTCCTCTGGTTACGCCTTCCTCTCAGATCGTGGGAACACAGGCGGTATTCAACGTATTGATGGGCGAGCGTTACAAGATGGCCACCAAGGAGACTAAGGCAGTGCTGCGCGGCGAGTATGGCCAGACTGTAAAGCCCATGAGCCAGGAGGTTATCGACAAGGTTATTCCCGGCGAGAAGAGGATTACCTGCCGTTATGCCGATATGATCGAGAACGAGCTGGATAAGCTCGAGGGAGAGATGGCAGAGTGGAAGCAGCAGGACGAGGATGTGTTGTCCTATGCACTGTTCCCTCAGGTAGCTACGGATTTCTTTAAGTATCGTCAGGCACAGCAGCAGAAGGTCGACATGACCCAGGCTGACACCAAGAACGGCGCCTATCCGGTATAACCAAAGAAATTAGCGTATATATTATGGAAAGAGCGCCGCACCGGATGAAAAGATATATCTGGTGCGGCGCTCTTTTAGTTATGGATACGACGGAATCAGAATGCCTTAAGACTTATGGCGAATTATTTTTTATGTTCTGTGATGATATACAGGACATGGATTTAATCACTGCGTTGCAGGGACGAATATCCCTGTTCGTAGATAATTGTAAAATATTAAAAAATATGTGGAAAAATGCAGAAAAACCAAATGACAATTAACAGAAAGCATGATACGATAATACTATGACAAGAATGCAAAAATATTTTGCAAAGAGCGTTTTTTGATTTTAATATAAAAGCTTTCCAAACTAGTGTAAATATATTTAGGGAGGGAAAGAAGAAAATGAAAAAAGTTCGAAAAAAAATTTTAGTATCAGTGCTACTGTCACTACACAAGGGGTTTTAAAAGGCATTTCTGACGGAACTTATCTGGCAGTTGGAAATACCGGATACCGTATACGAAAGGATACTGATAATAAATACAGAGTCTATAGTTATGATGATGTTACCATGAAGGAAGGCTTTGTGCATATGTCTAAGGGAGATGCATTGGTACAATATGTGCATACTTTCTTAGTGGCAGCAAATGCGGCAGGCTATGAAGTAGTTTATGTGTATGAACAGACCCCCAAAAAAGCCAGATACACATCGTATACTTATGATACTTTGACAGATGGATATTATGTTCCATTTACTAAGTAGCCGGATTAAAAGCAGGAAGAGCATATGGTTTTGGGGGATGCTGCTTCCGGTTTTACTGATGACAGGCTGTGGAAATGTTGAAGTTGATACAGATAATGCTTCTCCAATGGAAAAGTATGTCTATAAGTATGCGGATGCCTATGGAGTGGAAAGACAGCTTTCAATAGATTATTATGATGAATTTACATATTACACATATGAGTACTATGATGCAACATTTGAGAGCGAACCATCTCCTGACTGGGGAATCAACATTTTTTTTCAGGTGAAACAAACTCAGATTATCTGTATTTTTATAGGTGTTTTGGAAAAGGTTATCAGATTTATGAAGAATATGCAGATGAATATAAAGAGGTGGTTCAGGCAGGGGATTATAAGGTAGTGTTAATATATACTGAAGATGAAATAGTGGGATACAGTTCAATGGGAACCGAATCCGGTCAAGGTATTTTGCTGCAAATAAGCAATGAACGATGGGAAGAATTGTCAGATAGGATTATAGAGATAATTTCTTCTGCGGAATATCATTAGAACATAATCCGGTATTCAATTCCAAATTTAACAGCAGCGTAATAATTTTATCTATACATTTGCACACACAGGCCGTAAGAGCGATCTTGCGGTCTGTGTGTCTGCCCGCCATGGGCGGGATCTAACGGGTGAGAGGTCGGAAGTTCTCATTTTAAATAAAGTTCTCCTACTCGATTGCGGAGGTCTTTTCCTCTGTCAAATCGGAGAGGGGCCTAAAACAATAACCCATTTCCTCCCAGACTGTGAGCAGTTCGTCCAGAATCTCGCCGTTGGTCCGGGAGGTGTTGTGCAGAAGCACTACGGCTCCCGGGTGAATTCTTTCAGTCAGCTTGTCCAGTGCCGTTTTGCGGCTGGGCTGATGATCGGCGTCCCAGTCCACATAGGCGAGACTCCAGAGGATGGTGCTGTATCCCAGTTCCTGCGCCATTTCCAGATTGGTAATGCCGCATTTTCCCTCGGGAGGCCGATAATACATGGCGAGTTGTTCTCCTGTGATCTGTGTATACAATTCCGCCACATCATCCATCTCTTTTTGAAAGGAGGGCAGATCCGGAAGCGTGTTGACATCGGGATGATTGTAAGTGTGGCTGCCCACCGTATGTCCTTCCTTTACCATCCGCTTCACCAGATCGGGTTCGCTCTCCAGATAATGCCCTACCACAAAGAAAGCGGCGGGTGCATCATGTTTTTTCAGAGCATCCAGAATAGGCTCTGTGTTGCCGTTCTCGTAACCGCAGTCAAAAGTCAGATAGATCACGTTTTCGTCTGCGTCCCCCATAAAATAGGCGTCATATTGCTTCAGCTCTTCGGGGGAGGCGTTCCCGGCAGGCTGCGTCCCTGACTCTCCAAAACTCAGTCCCCAGCCCAGTGCCTCGGGAGTCAATTTATCGACAAAGGGCTCTGGCGGCTCTGACACGGATTCCGCTTCGGAACGGATGTCTGTATCAGAACCGGAGCTGTCCGGTGCCGAATTTTCGGACTGTTTCCGGGAAGCCTGCAGAGCTGTGAGCTCCTGCAGGGCTGATAACTTCTGCGCGGGAAATTCCGGGACTGTCCCGGCTCTGCCTTTGCCGCATCCGGCCCATATTCCCGCTAAACTGACTGCAACTATCATTGACATGACGATACCGGCTTTTTTCATGGGTATTTTCTCTCCTGCACGCTTCGTATTCGCCGAAAGGCTTGTCCATAGGATAGCATCTTTGTGCATCATCAGAGAAACAAAACTGCATCAAATTTCAATCATTTAGATTTCAACAGGACATTTTCTCACAGCAGAGTATCGTCCCGCAGAGCCTCCGCCAGGCGAAGCCGGAGTATCTTTTTTCCGCCGATATAGTAAGCCAGCGCCACAAACCCGAATACGCCGAGCATAAACGCCAGGATGGGGACGATAGGCAGGACCTTCATAAATTCTGTGGCCTTTAAATGGCTTGCGGTTAACATAAACCACATTGCGGCCGCTGTGAGGGGCAGCGTAATCAGTACCGGCCGGACGGCGATGGTCAGCGCTTCTATGCAGAAGACTTTCCGCATACCTTCGGGCGTCAGGCCCACAGACAGATATCGGGCAAACTCCCTTTTTCTCTGCCGCAGAAATCCCAGCGTGTTGGAAAACACGTTGGCGATCCCGATCAGGGCCAGCAGGATGCAGAATCCTCCCAAAACAAGTTTGTATCCCCCGATGATCTGTGCGTTTGTGACTTGGGCGTAAAGGCGGTTCTCACTCTCGGTCTCATAGCTGTCTCCTATAGCCCGGACAGCATCTTTTTCCAGCAGGGTCAATTCGCTCAGACTTGTATGTTCCTGTGCCAGAAGCCTGATCAGGGTGTTGTTTTCGCAGCCGCCGATCCCAGTCTCTATCCTTGTCCACAGGGACAGCGGCATAAACGCAACCAGCGCATAGTCCGCATATTCTTCTCTCAGAAGAGGGACTTCCCGGGTACAGGCCAGCAGAGGAATCTCTATGGGCGCGTTGGCCCGCCCTTGGTCCTGCAGCATGATGGAATCCGTATCCTCCCGGAGATAAGGAAGATATTCCGGGTAACGGAAATTACTGTGCAGGCTGTCCCAGATGCGGTTTAAGAGTATGACGCTCTCCCGGTCGGGTGTGGCGTCCAGTTGTCTGCAATACGCTTCAAAGCTCAGATCGTCCAGGACCACGATAGATGTTTGGATCAGAAAGCGCTCTTTTTCGGAGAGAACCAAAGAGCCTGCCAATGCCTCCGGTCCGCCCAAAGTGAGCAGCTCGTCGCTGATTCTGTCATTGGGGATCACACTTAAGGCATTAACCTTCTGGTAGGCGGTAGTTTCACGAACGCCGGGCAGGGTCTGCAGTTCTTTGAGAGAATCAAATTCTTCCAGACCGGTATCATAGACTGTTATCATGACGTCCCATGCATCCTGATAGCGGTCGAAGTAGGTGTATTGTACACTGAGGTCGGAGAGTGCAAAAAAGCATTGCATCACCGTAAATCCCAGGAAGGAGAGAGTCAGTGACAGCGAGGTGGTGCGCAGGGCTTTTTTCTGTGCTTTCAGGGCATTTCCCGCAAGCTCTCCCTCCATGCCGAACAGTGCCGACAGCACGGGAGAGTGCTTTTTTGTACGGAAAATGCCATGTGAAAAACAAGTCTTTTGCTTTAACTGCAGTTCACCGGCATTGCGGATCGCCTCCAGGGGAGTCAGGGAGCTCAGTTTTCTGGCAGGAAGCCATGCGGAAAAGAGTATCGTGAAAGCGGCGGTTAAGAGTGTGACTGCAAAGACCGCAGGGTGATACGCAAACTGCGCTCCCCGGCTTCCGACAATCGTTGCAGCCATCCGATTGATTCCCTGCATTGTCCCGAAGCAAAGGACGATACCGGATAGCATACCGGCCAGAGCGGGGCCTGCAGCCAGCAGCAGCGTCTCCTGGACAAGACAGATCAGAATTTGTCTCGGAGTGGCTCCAATGCTGGATAGGATGCCGAGCTGACGGATCCGGTTGTTCATAGACACGGCAAAGGAATTGTGAATGACCAGAATCAAGGAAAAGCATACGACCGCGATGATCACCAGATAAAACGGCATCAAAAGTCTGGGAGCTTTGTCTCCGGGGATACGGATAAAGTACAGGGACAGAAGCTGAAGATTGTAGGAGACGGCACAGTCCTCCAGTTCCAACGTATCCCTGATCAGGCACATGTCGCGCTGTATCGTTCGCAAATTATGAAAACAGATATCTACCGTATTGTTTGTCTCATCTGACAATACCGCGTTGAAGACGGCGCTCTCTACATTCTCGAAGCCGTTGATGGCCGCCAATTGCTCCTCACTGATCCTGCCGGTGATACGTCCCTGCCAGCCGCCTTCTTCCAAGATGGTTTTCTCGATATCGTCCAACCAGAAGTTATAGAACAGGCTGCATAAAAAGGAGAGAAACAAGGTGGCGATAAAGGCGGCAGCCATGATTGAGATGCCCTCGTTACGGTTATTTTTGATATAATCTGCAGAAAAGTCTCGCCACATACCGCCTACCTCCGTCTCTCGTCGCTGATAATACGTCCGTCCTCGATGGTGATGATGCGGTCAGCCTCCAGAGCGACCCGCTCGTCGTGCGTGATCAGCAAAATAGTCTGGTTCAGATTGCGGTTGGACAGTTTTAGCAGATCTACGATCTCCCTGGAGTTTTTCTGGTCCAGATTGCCTGTAGGTTCGTCTGCCAGAAGCAGGGCGGGGCGGTAGATCAGAGAACGGGCGATGGCGGCCCGCTGCTGCTGGCCGCCCGATAATTGACTCGGAAGTGCATCCAGACGGTCCTCAATGCCCAGAGAATGAACGATCCGGTCAAAATACTCCTGATGTGGTTTTTTCTTATCCAGCAAAAGCGGCATGAGGATGTTTTTCCGAACGGTGAGTGTGGGAATCAGATTATAGAACTGATAGACCAGTCCTACCTTTCGGCGCCGAAAGACAGCGGATTGAGAACGGGTCAGGGACGCGATATCCGTCCCTTCGATGATGACTCTGCCGGCGGATGGACTGTCAACACTGCCGAGAATATGCAGAAGAGTGGATTTGCCGGAGCCGGAGGCTCCTACAATTGCCACAAATTCCCCTTTGTTTACAGACAGGTCAATCCGGTCGAGAGCAATGGTCTGATTGTCGCCGGAACCGTAAACCTTTCTGATTCCTTCACATTTTAAGATTTCCATAATTCCTCTCCTTCTCTCATAATCGGGACAGTTTCACAAAAGTTGTCCTTAGAAGTATTATAGCAGAGGAAAATGACAACTCAGTGACTGTAAAAGCGGATCTCAAAACATGCGCCGCCTTGCGGAAGATTCCTGGCGCTGACGGTGCCGTTTTGACTCTCGATGATAGATTTGGAGAGGGAGAGACCGATGCCGATACCGCCGCCTTTGGCATTTTGTCCGCGATAGAAGCGTTCAAAGAGATGCGGGATGTCTTCCCTGGCAAATCCGGCGCCGCTGTCCCATATGAGGATCCGGGTATACAGAGGATTCTGTTCATAGGAACAATTGACGGAGCCGCCGGGAGGGGTATGCTCCATACAGTTTTTGAGAAGGTTCATGATCGCTTCCATGGTCCAGTCCAAATCGGTATAAACGATGTGTTCCCCCGACTCGGGAATCCGGATGCAGACGTCTGCCTGCGCGGACAGTTCCTGCAGATTGTCTGCGGCAAGCGTGAGAAGCGTGAATACATCCACAGCCTTTCTTTCCAATTGAAGAGTTCCTGCATCGATGCGTGACAGCAAAAGAAGCGCCTCTTCCAGATGCGTCAGACGGGAGAGCTGCTGGCGTATCTGCTCTGCGTACACCGGATCCGGATTCTGTTCCAGCATCCGGGCGGACAGGAGCATGGAGGAGATGGGAGTCTTGAGCTGATGGGCTATATTGGCCAGATTCTCCGCAAAATGATTTCTGTTTTCCACCGCAGCGTCCCTTGTGTGATACAATTCTGTGACGGTTTTATAGATTTCATCCTGTAGTTTCGAAAATTCATCTTCCCGGAACTGGAGGAGCGTACCCGATTTTCCGATGCTGACATTTTCCAGATAATCTGTCAGGACGCGGATGCGGCGGATGCATTTGTGACGCCAGAGAAAAAAGAGAGGGAGAGACAAGAATACTCCGGCAAAAAAGGCGATTGCGATAAGAGTCGGATGGATGTTATGTATTTGATTCGTCAGTTCCATTCCGGTTCCTCCGTCTCCGGATCTTCCATGCGGTAGCCGATGCTCCGGATTGTTTTGATGCAGGATGGCTGGTGCAGTTTTTCGCGCAGACGTTTCATCGTCACGGTGAGCGTGTTGTCATTGACATAGCTTCCGTGAATGTCCCAGACATTTTGCAGGAGCTTTTCTCTGGTGACGGTTCTGCCTTTATTTTGCAGCAGATAAAAGAGCAGCTGGTATTCCGAAGGACTCAGTGCAATTTCCTCCATACCGCACAGAACGGTCATCCGGTCCTGATCCAGAGATACGGGCCCACAGGACAGATACTGCTCCGAGACGTCTCCGGTTCTTCGAAGCACGGCCAGAATGCGCGAGAGAAGGACGTCCGGTTCAAAGGGCTTTACCACATAATCATCGGCGCCGTTTTGGAAACCGGAGACGATATCGCGCGAATCCCCCCGTACTGTGAGCAGGATGACGGGCAGTTCTCTTCGGTTGGCACGGATCCACTGACACAATGCCGCTCCGTTTCCGTCAGGCATATTCCAGTCCACCAGTGCCAGGGAGGGGCATTTGGCCCGCAGGGCCTGTCTGGCTGCCCGGATGGTGGTAAAGACCCAAACCTGGCAGCCGTGTTGTTCTAAATACTCTTTGACGGTCCGGGAGATGCTTTCGTCATCCTCAACATAGTAAACAGTGATCATTTTTTGTATCAGCCCCCTAACGTAATATCTTGTTTTTGATACCACTGCAGCGCATCCAAAAACTGTTTTTCCTGAAAATCCGGCCACAGATCCTCTACGATATAGAAGTCTGAATACACTGTCTGCAGCGGAAGAAAGCCTGACAGCCGACGCATCCCGCCCCAGCGTATGACGAGATCGATTCTAGGGATGTCCCGGGACGCCCAGCCGTTTTTCATATCCCATTCCCAGCCGTAATTCACAAGAAAGTTGACGGTAGTCCGTCCGTCTCCTGCAGGCTGCCGCTCGGTATTCACATAGGGGAGCAGCTGAGACGGAAAGCAGGCTGACTCGGTGTTGCCGATCACATGCAGCTTTGCGTCCTCATGCGCGATCATTTCCGCGGCCTGCACACAGGCGCTGGAAAAGGCGCGGACCTGTTCCTTTGGGCGCTTGCAGTTATCCATGGTAAATCCGTAGTAGGTCAATTCGGGAACCCCGCATTTTTGGGCGAGGCGCAGTAACTGCAGGCCGGGATCCAAGCCGTAAGCATAGCCGTCTTGCTTTTGAAATCCGTTTCCTTTTGCCCAGCGCCTGTTGCCGTCCGGGATAATTCCAATGTGCTTTGGGATGCGCTGTGTCATAATTTCCTCCATAATTCACAGGGACTGCCGCCCTTTTAAGCGGAACGCTTTTTACCGATAACATGGGCAGTTTTTTTAAAATTATGCAGGAAGAACATTCAATGGATCTGAAAGGCGACTGTGACGGTAAAAAGGTCGGCATCTATATCCAGATGAAATTCCCCGCCGCAGGCTTCCGTGAAGCTCTGGGCGATGGAGAGTCCCAGACCGCTTCCGCCGTCCGTCCGGCTTCGGTCGCCCCGGGTAAACCGCTCCGTGAAATCCTTATCCTTTTCCAGCTCTGTGTGAGAAGTATTCTTGACACTGGCAATGGCCGTGGACTTTTCCGTTTTCAGCGTCACATATACCCGGGAGCTGTCCAGAGAGTACTGTATGGCATTCTGAAAAAGATTCTGGAATACGCGGTACATTCTCTGTCCGTCAGCCAGGATCATCACCGGTGCATCCGGTATCTCTGTGCGGAAGGTCAGTTTGCTGTCTGCAATCTGTTCCTCCATATCAGCCATGGTCTGACGCAGCAGTTTGCCGAAATCAAGAGTTTCCATATGCATGGGCAATTCGCCGGAGGCTGCTTTGCTCACAGCAAATACGTCCTGCACCATGTTTTTGAGCCGCTGGGATTTTTCGTCCAGGATTGTCACATAATCCTTCACATGATCCGGCAGCCCTTCTTCCTCCTTTAAAAACTGCACATAACTGATAATGGAGGTCAGAGGCGTTTTGATATCGTGTGATACATTGGCGATCAGCTCGACCTTCATGCGCTGGCTCCTCATCTGTTCGTCAACCGCTCTGGCCATACCGTGCCGGATATCTTCTAACTGTGACATGATATGATCCAGGTCGTGTCCCGCGAAGCGATTCCCGGAGGCTTCTGCATGAGGGAGCTCAGATTTGGTGTAGTCGCCGTTTCGGATATCGCCGATGCGGTCCGACAGTGCTTCAATATCTCCGGCGGTTTCCAGATTCCTGGCACAGATCAGGTATTCGGCCAGAAGAAAGCCTACGGTCGTCAGACCTAACAGCAGAAGCAGGGCATTTCTGGAAAAGCCTGTCCGCAGGTTCGGACAAAGCCATGTACCTGACAACAAAAGCAGTGAATAGAAGCCGGCAAGCCCCAGGGCGATTCCGTTCCTATGCGCCATCCTGCGGGATATGGGCTGGCGCAGTTCTCTTGCCAGAAAGGCTTTATACAGTTTTGCGGTCAGATTGTTACGCCATACCCGTTTATTGTATTTTAACTCATTTATCGTCAGATAAATACCCCAGAACAGAATGATCCAACACAGGGCCGGAAGACGCGCCAGCATCAGACGGCCGTAGATACCTGCGCTTTCCAGTCCGTCATGTCTGTATACCCAGAGAAACTCCTGCCACAGATCATAGCTGTATTCGTTTGTAATGTATCTTGCAAAGACCAGGCAGATCAGCAGCAGCCAGATTATGATTTTGCCCTCCAGCCACAGTTTTCCTGTAAAGTGTGCAATTTTTTCTTTTGCCGCCCGCCGGGATTTGCGGGTAAAACAGGAGAGAAGCAGTAACGCCAGCCCGATTAAGAAGTCTCGTCCGTTTTGGGACAGGCGGATGCGGTTTCGCTGCTGCTGATAAGACATCCAATACAGAGAATTGTCTATCTGCCGATAATTGCCGGATCGGTGCGTCCCTTCCATATATTGCAGCGGTTCCCTGGCGACAGCCATATAGACCGTGGCTTTTTTCATCTCCTCATCCACCGTAAAATTGCGGTAGCCGGGTACATACCATTCGCTGTCCTCGCGGTAATATCCGTCGCCATAGATGTCCAGTTCCTGTCCGTCCTTCATGATCCGAACTTTTCCGTCGGCATAGCACAACAAAAAGTTGTAATCCTCTGAAGTGCTTAAGCTGCCGTCGTCCCCGAGAGATTCCGCATTGGTATACAGGACCTTTCCGTCATAGAGGACTGAGTAGAGCAGATTCTTGTCTCCCTTAATATGGTCGTGGTAACTCTGCGCAATTTTTAGGAGTTTTTCGTTTAACTGCTCTTTGGTGAGCGAAGAAGATTTCCCGTCGTTGATATCCTCTTCATCGTAATTGAAATCATAATCGAAATCATAATCAAAGTCATAATAATAGTCGGGTTCCTGAGTCTTGGCAACCGCCTGCTGTTCTATGCCCTCCCAAATGTCCTCGAATACATCCGTCGTATCACAATAAGCAGTGCCGTAATCATAATAGTATCCGTAATCAAAGTAATTGCTGTAACCAAAAGAGTTTGTGGCCATCGCCAGAAAATTTTCCAGACGGTTCGCCACATAGCTGCGAAACGGCCGACTCTGTTGATAATCGTCCGACAGTACCTGTTTGACGTACTGCGGTATCGTCTCTCCGGACAAGTCCTGCAGAATGTTTATCGCATTGCCCAGCACCAGGCTTACACCGATAAAGAAGATCAAAAAACTAATTGCATTTTTCCTGTTTTTCCATTTTGTATCCAATGCCCCACACCACCTTTAAGTATTCTGGCTCTTTCGGATTCAGTTCCAATTTTTCACGAATGCGTCTGATGTGTACCATCACAGTATTTTCGGATGCATAGGCGTCCTCCTCCCACACCCTGCGATAGATTTCCTCCGCCGGAAACACACGTCCCAGATTCCGCATGAGCAGATCTATGATCCTGGTCTCTGTAGCTGTCAGTCTGACGGCTTCTCCATCCGCATAAAGCATTCTCTCCTCCGTGCGGTAGAGCAGACGGCCGTTTTTGATCTCACCGGCCCGGTTTCCCGCATGGATATCGCCTAGAAGAGTATAGCGGCGGAGCTGGCTTTTTACCCGGGCTGCCAGCTCCTGGGGATTAAAAGGTTTGGACACATAATCGTCCGCTCCCATGGATAATCCCAGTATTTTGTCCGTATCCTCGCTCTTGGCGCTCAGGACAATGATAGGGATGTTTTGTTTCTCGCGAATACGCATGACGGCAGACAGACCGTCCAGCTTCGGCATCATCACATCGATCAGCACCAGCCTGACCTGATGCGTGGACAGGAGATCCAGTGCCTGCAGGCCGTCGTAGGCTTTCAGCACCTCATACCCTTCTCCTTCCAGCAGAATACCGAGAGCTTTTACGATAGCTCTGTCATCATCCGCAACCAGTATACATTCGCACATGCTATCCTCGCATTCCGCCGCTTTTGCGGCATAGTGATTCTTTGGAACCGTATCCTTGAGCTGATATCAGAATACAGGTAAGTTTTTACAAATTACATAAACGGTTTCTTACAAATTTCTTAAAATTCGGGACAATGCCCCGTTCCGGTCCGCGCTCAGTTCCCTGCAGCACTCCAATCAATTCTGGCTGAATCCGCAATGCGTTGGTTCTGTGTGATGAAAATGATAAAAGCGGGAGCGTTTGCGAATTGCAAGGAGTTGTAACAGATGTCTGCTTGGGAAACGGGAGACAGACCCCTGAAAAGAATTGAGACTTTAGAATCTGAGATAGATTTCCCTGTCTGCCGATTGGATGTTATGCAGTTGGTTTTTATTATACAATAGGGGGCCTGGTATTACAAGGGAAATGAAAAATTTTGGTCACGGGCGGTATTGCCGGAGATGACCCTGTGCTGCAATTGACAGGGGTGTAATTTTATGGTACTTTGTGCAGGGCATCGTGGAACAACTGGCCGGGAGGAGGCATTTGAAATGAAGCAAAAGGTGATTGTGATCGGCGGAGGTATCGCGGGGCTGTCGGCAGGAATTTATGCGTTGCAAAGCGGCTTTGCCGTGGATTTATACGAGAAAAATGCAGCGTTGGGCGGTGAGTGTACCGGCTGGGACAGGCAGGGGTATCATATAGACAACTGCATTCACTGGCTGACAGGATGCCGCAGGGAGGATGAGCTGAATCAGATCTGGCGGGAGATAGGAGCTTTGGATGACACCGTGGCCGTCTACCGGGAGCCTTATTTTTACAGGCTGGTGTCAGATGGAAATACGCTGCACTTCTGGAGCGATATCGAACGGGCGCGGCGGGAATTTTTGGATTTGGCGCCCGAGGATGCGGATGAAATAAACAGATTTTTTGACTGTGTCAAATATGCAGAGTGTGTGAGAGTACCCTGTGAGAAATCTCTTGCGGAGATGAATCTCATCGAGTATCTGCGCTTTGGCATGACCATGGCCGGGATGGGACCGGTTATCAAAGAGTATGGAGAAGACAGTATCGATGATCTGGCCGGGCGTTTTCGGAATCCGTATGTGCGGGAGATGATGCGGTGTTATATGAACGGTTCCTACAAGGCTGTAGCGCTGCTTTCTTCCTATGGGTTTTACAGCAGCAAAACCGCCGGGATTCCCATGGGAGGTTCGGTGGAAATGGTGAGGCGTATTGCGGAGCGTTTTGAGGCCATGGGGGGAAAGCTTCATAGGAATATGGCGGCAGAACGTATTGAGATCAGGAACCGTCTGGCGCAGGCTGTGGTTTTTGCGGATGGGAGCGTCGTTTCCTGTGACGCGGTAATCTGTGCCGCCGATACCGCAGTGACCTTCGGCAGGCTGTTGGACGCGGGTTATATGGACAGGAAACTGAGAAAGATGTATGAGACGCCGGGCGGATACAGGACGTCCTCCGGGTTTCAGGCGGCTTTTGGCATAATCGGAGCTGCGGACTGCGGAGTGGAGAGCGGGAGTACGGTATTTTTATGCGACAGCTTTCGTGTGGGCAGACAGGAGCTTGATCATATGGGTATGCGTCTGTATGATTATGATGCGAAATTGTTTCCGCCGGACAGACGTGTCATTCAATGCAATATTTTGCAGGATGAGGATGATTATGAATACTGGAGGGAGCTCTATGAAGACAGGGAGCGTTATAACGCCGAAAAGCATCGTATAGCGGAGGAAATGCGCAGCAGGCTGGAAGAAAGTTTTCCGCTGCTGAAGGACAGACTGATCTTACTGGATGCTTATTCGCCGATGACCTTCACAAAATGGTGCGGGGCTTACAAGGGAGCGTATATGAGCTTTTTTGAACAGAAAGGGTATAAGAGCTTCACTGTGAAAAATCGTGTCAGGGGCTTGAGAAATGTTTTTCTGGCAAGTCAGTGGCTCTCCGTAAACGGAGGGCTGCCGCTGGCCGCTGTCAGCGGAAAATTTGCGGCTCAGAGCCTGGCAAATTCATAGTATCAGATTGGTTTATAAAGAAATAAACAAAAAAGGTGTTTATATTTCGATCAAATGGTGATAATATGGGATTGAGCGGAAATAAATTAATGATAAAGATTCCGGGCAGAGAGAGGGATTTATGAAATTATTGAGAGTCAGAGCGAGCGGATTTAGAAACTGCGCAGACAATTTTACGATTGATTTACTTGCGAAATCCAAGAAAACCAGTGAAGACAAAGAATATGAGTTATTGGAATTAGACGAGGAGTTATATGTGTACAGCACCATGGCAATCGTGGGTAAAAATGCATCCGGCAAAACTTCTTCGCTGGAGCTTCTGGACTGGTGCTATGACATTATCAGTACATTCAGACTCAGCGGTAAAGAGTGCAGCTATCGCGGAGTATCTCTGGAGATTATTTTTTATCGGGAGGGATATCTGTATCTGTACACCACAGAATTGGATGATACAGAGAATTTGGAAGACAGGGCGATTTTTAAGAACCAAAAGCTGCGTCGCAAAAAGTATTATAAATCCAAGCTCCGTGAGATTTATGCAGATGCTTGGGACCAAGCGCCTGAATCGGCGAATGAGGTGCCTGAAGATTTCTCAATACTCTATTTTGTGCTGAAAAAGACTGCTGTGAGAGAAGTCTATTATGAGGCTTCCAAAGAGAAAGAGGAGCTTTTCGGAACCGTGTATCGTTTGATGGAGTTAATGCATATGGATATACGGTATGTCGGAACCGTCATGAAAATATTTGACAGTAATATCACGGACTTGAGACAAATAGACGATACGCACTATTCTCTTCGGTATCAGGGAACGGAAAAGAGCTATTCCAGCGTCGAGCTGTTTCGTTTTCTGTCCAGAGGAACGACCAAGGGACTCGCTTTATATATTTTGGCTGTCCTGTCCCTGAAGCAGGGATTTGATCTGATTGTGGATGAGATAGAGAATCATTTTCACAGAACCCTTGTGGAGAATCTGATCATGCTTTATAAAGATAAACAAGTGAACAAAAAAAACGCTATGTTGATTTTTTCCACACACTATTGTGAATTGCTTGATTTGTTTAACCGCACAGACAATATTTGGGTGACGCATTCGAGAGAGAAGATTGAGATTTGTAATCTCTATGAGAATTACGGTTACCGGCCGGATCTGTTAAAGAGTAAAAAATTTTATCAGAATGCATATGATACGGCAGTCAACTATGAGGCGTTGATGGAGTTGAAAAAGGAATTGATGCAATGAAGTACCTGATTTTGTGTGAAGGTCCAAATGAAAAAAAGCTCATTGATATTCTGTTGGAGCATGAAAAACTGATTGTGAGTCCGGATGAACTGGTGGGGCGGGTGACATATCATGCCCGCCAGATACGTAAATCAGCTATGGTTATGGGACAGCTTCGCATGTATCATGGGGAAATAGAGCTCTGGAGGATCGGAGATAAGCAGTCGGACCGGTTCGACATTCCCGAGGAGTTCTGGACGCAGATCAGGGGAGTCACCAAGTATTGTACGCTTCCTGAACTGGAGGTTTTGCTGATCCTGTCCGAGGGGCTTTATCGGGAATATGAGAGAGAGAAAGCAAAGTCCCGCATTCAGCCGAAGGAATTTGCAAAGCAGCATATTACATATAATCACAGCCGCTATAAAGGTGATACAAAATTTTACGAGACATATTACGGTAAAGATGTATCAAAATTGATCAGCGCCATCCGGGAGTACAAGCAGAAGAATCATGCGCACAAAAGTGAGGAACATTATCTGGCAGAGATTTTGAGATGACAAGCGTGTAGAATGAAAGCGGCGGGCCCCACTAGATGTAGTACTTGACAAGTCTGTTTTTCCGACTGTAAAATAACAAGTGTTCTTGTACTTAGGCTACAGACGGAAAAAATGTGTCCTGCGCGGAGCGGGAACGGGAAGAGGGACTATGGCTCGTAAGGAATCCATCACCATTCAAATGATTTTAGACACTGCGTTCGAGATGACAAGGCAGGAGGGCTTTGCCAATGTGACAGCCAGAAAAGTTGCCGCCAGGGCGGGCTGCTCCACTCAGCCTATCTTCAGAGTATATAAAAATATGGAAGAGCTCTGGGATGCGGTCTACCGGCGGGCGTCGACTTTTTTTCAGGATTATTACAGCCTTTATCCCAGAGTGGGAAAGGTTCCCTTCTCCAATCTGGGAATGGCGTATATCGCGTTTGCGCGGGAGGAAAGGCATTTGTTTGATCTGCTCTTTCTGGCGGGCGGAAGCGGTGCCGAGGGTGATGCGGTTAAGAGAAAAAGCATGTATGAGCTTTTGAACGGGGCCGAGGGGAATGTGGTGTATGAGATTGCGCTGGCAAAGGAGGCCGGCTGTTCTTCACCCGGAGATCTGTTTATGCAGATGTGGCTCTTTATTCACGGGGCGGCCTGCATGAGCCTTACGGGAGACTACGATCTCTCCGACAGAGAGACGATGGAGCTGCTGGAAAATTCCTATCATGCATTTGCCGGCGTGTAACAGGGAGAGACGGGACAGGAACGCCTGCCGGGACGGGCGGATGGGACAGGGACAAGTATGATTCAGCAATACGATATATTAAGCCGGATTGGCGAGCGGTACGAAAAGATGAGCAAGAGCCACAAGGTGATTGCCGGTTATATTTCCGAGCATTATGATCAGGCGGTGTTTATGACGGCGGCAAAGCTGGGCGAGACACTGGGTATCAGTGAGTCCACGGTGGTGCGTTTTGCCATGAGCATCGGCTATGACGGTTATCCTCAGCTGCAGAAAGCGCTGGAGGACTGCGTGAAGGGAAAGCTGAACAGCGTTCAGCGCATGGACGCCAAATACGGCAAGAGTTCTCAGTCGGAGATCCTGACCTCCGTGATGAATGCGGATATGGAAAAGCTGCAGCATACCATAGACAATCTTGACGCGGCGGCCTTTGAGAGCGCGGTGGCCACGATTCTGGAGGCGGAGAATGTGTATGTCATGGGACTGCGCAGCAATGAGCCGCTGGCGGGCTTTCTGCAGTTTTATCTGAATATGATCCGCGGTAATGTGATTCTCCTGAATACCACCAGCGTGAGCGAGACCTTTGAGCAGATGATCCACATAAACGAGAGGGACTGCTTTATCGGTATCAGCTTTCCCAGATATTCCATGAGAACCTTAAAGGCCATGGAGTTTGCGAACGACAGGAATGCGAAAGTGATCGCGCTCACGGACAGCATCCATTCTCCCATGAATCTGTATTCCTCCTGTAATCTGCTGGCGCGCAGCGACATGGTTTCCATTGTGGATTCCCTGGTTGCTCCCTTGAGCGTCATCAATGCGCTGGTGGTGGCCATGTGCTTAAAACGGCCTCAGGAGGTAAAACGCAATCTGGAAATGCTGGAGGAGACCTGGAATAATTATCAGGTTTATCTGAATGACGAGATCAACTTCATAGACGACGAGCCTATGTTAAACTATTCGTTGAGACGGGAAGACTAAAATGAGAGAAATTCTTGTGATCGGCGGTGGTGCAGCGGGGATGATGGCGGCGTATGCCGCTGCACGACCCGGGTACCACGTTATTTTATTGGAAAAAAATGAGAAGCTGGGGAAAAAGCTTTTTATCACCGGAAAGGGCCGGTGCAATGTGACCAATGCGGCTGATATGGAGACCTTGTTTGCCAATGTGTGTACCAATGGCAAATTTCTCTACAGCGCTTTTTACGGATTTGACAATCAGGCTGTCATGGCGCTTCTGGAGCAGGCGGGGTGTCCTCTGAAGACGGAGCGGGGAGAGAGGGTCTTTCCCGTGTCCGATCACTCCTCGGATGTGATCGGGGCCTTTCGGCGGATGCTGCAAAAGCGTGGCGTGGAGCTGCGGTTTCATACGGAGGTCAAGCATATCGTGTGGGAGGCGGCAGAGCCGCCCGGGAAGGGACGCATCAGGGGTGTGGAGCTGCACGGCGGGCAGCGCCTTTATGCGGACGCGGTGATCGTCTGTACCGGAGGCCTGTCCTATGCGTCCACAGGCGCCACCGGGGACGGGATGCGGTTCGCACGGGAGACCGGCCACAGACTGACGCCCTGCAGGCCTTCTCTGGTGCCTCTGGAGACGGCGCAGGACTGGTGCAGAGAACTGATGGGACTGTCCCTGAAGAATGTGGAGCTGCGGCTGGTAAGCGGGAAGCGGGAGCTCTACAGAGAACAGGGAGAGCTTTTGTTCACCCATTTCGGAGTCAGCGGTCCGCTGGTTCTCACCGCCAGCTGTTATCTGGGAAGGGCGTTTGCGGGAAAGGACAAACCGGAGCCGGAGTCTGCAAAGCTGTATCTGGACTTGAAGCCGGCTCTGACAGAGGAGCAGCTTGACAGGCGGGTATTGCGCGATTTTGAGGAACAGCAGAATAAACGGTTTAAAAATGCTTTGGCGGGACTTTTTCCGGCTAAGCTGATCCCGGTGATGGTGATGCTCTCGGATATCGACGGGGAAAAGCGGGTGAATGAGATTACCAGACAGGAACGGCGGAGTTTTGTGGCGCTGATAAAAAATCTTCCGCTCACCGTCAAAGGTACCAGGTCTTATGCGGAGGCCATCATCACCCAGGGCGGTGTGTCCGTGAAAGATATCAATCCCTCCACCATGGAGTCAAAGCTGGTTTCCGGGCTCTATTTTGCGGGGGAGGTTCTGGATCTGGACGCGCATACCGGCGGTTTTAATCTTCAGATTGCCTGGTCCACGGGACATCTGGCGGGGGAGAGCGCGGCAGACGGAGCCTGTTTATAAAAATTTAACTGTAAAAGGTGTGGAAATCGTGCTATAATGCTCCCAGATATCATAATATTAACGCGTCTTTGCGGGGAAAAGAGGGGATAAAATGCGATATAATATAGCTATTGACGGACCGGCAGGGGCGGGCAAGAGTACGATCGCCAGGGCGATCGCCCGCAAGCTGCGGCTGATTTATGTGGATACGGGAGCAATGTATCGCGCCATGGCTCTCCTCATGCTCAGGGAAGGCGTGGATCCCGCCGATGCGGATGCAGTGAGCGACAGATGCAGGAAGGCCGATATCACCATTGCCTATGAGGGCAGTGAGCAGGTGGTCTACTTAAACGGAGAGAATGTCAGTTCCTGTCTGCGCACCGAGGAGGTTGGAAATATGGCTTCCGCGGTCAGCGCACAGCCCGCGGTGCGGGCAAAGCTGGTGGAGCTGCAGCAGGCTCTTGCGGCTAAGTCGGACTGTGTGATGGACGGACGGGACATCGGGACCTGTGTGCTGCCGGACGCCCGGGTAAAGATTTATCTTACCGCCGACAGCAGCGTGCGGGCAAAGCGCAGGTATGATGAGCTCACGGCGAAGGGAGTATCCTGCGATCTTCAGAAGATCAGGGAAGATATCGAGGACAGAGACTATCGTGATATGCACAGAGAACATTCGCCGCTGCGCCGTGCGGAGGACGCGGTGCTGGTGGACAGCTCCGATATGACGGTGGACGAAGTCATAGAGCATATCTTAAGCCTGTGCGAGGGAGCGCCGATATGGAAATAAAGCTTGCAGAATGCGCGGGTTTTTGCTTTGGTGTAAAACGCGCTATAGATACAGTGTATGAGCAGATAGAAACGGGAAAGACTATTTATACCTATGGTCCCATTGTCCATAATGAGGAAGTTGTGCGGGAATTGGAACAAAAGGGAGTTTGTGTGATAGAGGGAGAGGAGGAGCTTGCCGCGTGCTCCGCAGCCGCGGGCGGCACGGAAGGCGGGGCAAACGCCGGTCCTTCCGTTATCATCCGGGCTCACGGGATTCCCAGACGGACGCAGGAGCTCATGGAGCAATACGGTCTGGAATGTATCGATGCCACCTGCCCGTTTGTGAAACGCATTCACCGCATTGTGGAAAAGGCCGGAGAGCAGGGGATGCATGTGGTCATTGCGGGAAATTCCGGCCACCCTGAGGTGGAGGGAATCCGAGGCTGGTGCGGCGGTCCCGTGACGGTGGTAGAGACCGAGGCGGAGGCGGAACGCTTTGTGCCGGAGGAGGGAAGACAGGTCTGCCTTGTCTCCCAAACGACATTTAACTACAATAAATTTCAATCTATAGTTGAAATTTTTCGGAAAAAAGGTTACAATGGTAATATCGTGAGTACTATCTGCAATGCAACGGAGGACCGACAGCGCTCCGCACAGGCTCTTGCGGCGGAGGCGGATGTGATGATTGTGATAGGCGGAAAGCACAGCTCCAACTCTAGGAAGCTGTATGAAATCTGCAGCAGAGAATGTGCGCACACCTATTTTATACAGACACTGGATGACCTGCATTTAGAACTACCTAAAGCCGTTCGACTGGTGGGTATTACCGCGGGGGCTTCCACCCCAAATAATTTAATCGAGGAGGTTCAAAATTATGTCAGAATTAACTTTTGAACAAATGTTGGAAGAATCTTTAAAAACTATACATGCAGGAGAGGTAGTCACAGGCACAGTCATCGATGTAAAACCGGATGAGATTATCCTGAACATCGGATACAAGTCAGACGGTATTCTGAGCAAGAACGAATACACCAATGATTCCAGCGTCGATCTGACCACTGTAGCTAAAGTCGGCGACACCATGGAAGTTAAGATTCTGAAAGTAAACGACGGCGAGGGACAGGTTCTTCTGACCTATAAGCGCCTGGCTGCGGATCGCGGCAGCAAGAGAATTGAGGAGGCCTACAACAATAAAGAGGTTCTCACCGCACAGGTTGCACAGGTGCTTGACGGCGGTCTCAGCGTGATCGTGGAGGAAGTGAGGATATTTATTCCCGCCAGCCTTGTGTCCGATACTTATGAGAAGGATCTGACCAAGTATGCAGGTCAGGAGATTGAGTTCGTGATCAGCGAGTACAATCCCAAGAGGAGAAGATATATCGGCGACCGCAGACAGCTGGTTGCTGCGAAAAAGGCAGAGCTTCAGAAGGAACTCTTTGAGAGGATCAAGGAGGGTGACATCGTCGAGGGTGTTGTCAAGAATGTGACTGATTTTGGCGCATTTATCGATCTGGGCGGTGCGGATGGCCTGCTTCATATCTCCGAGATGAGCTGGGGCAGAGTGGAGCATCCCAAGAAAATGTTCAAGGTGGGCGATAAGCTCAGTGTCCTGATCAAGGAGATCAGCGGCAGCAAGATTGCGCTCTCCCTGAAGTTTGATGATGCCAATCCCTGGAAGGATGCCGCCAGCAAGTATGCTGTGGGCAATATTGTGACCGGCAGAGTCGCAAGAATGACTGATTTCGGTGCGTTTGTAGAGCTGGAGCCCGGTGTGGATGCACTGCTCCATGTATCTCAGATTGCCAAGGAGCATGTGGAGAAACCTTCCGACGTGCTGAGCGTAGGGGATGAAGTGACCGCCAAGATCGTGGACTTCAACGAGGCTGACAGAAAGATTTCCCTGAGCATCAAGGCGACCTTCGCTCCCGATCCCGCGGAGGAAAAGGCTGAGGATTCCGATGCGGATGTGGTATCTGTTGACATCGATGCAGTGATTGCGGCCGAGGCGGCTGAGGAAGAGTAATAATGTTGGAATCAGCAGAATGATCGGAGGGTGGCGCGACCATGACATATGATTACGAATACTTTAAACGAGAAATCATGGCACTGACCACAATAGATTTAAACAGCTATAAAGAAAAACAGATGAAGCGCCGTATTGACACCCTGATTGCAAAGCATAACATTGACGGCTATGATCAGTATGTCAAAGCGCTGAGAAATGACAAGACCTATTTTGAAGAGTTCGTCAATTATATAACGATCAATGTCTCCGAGTTTTACCGCAATCCGGAGCAGTGGAAGATCCTGGATGAGAGTGTGATACCGGAACTTATAGGACGGTTTGGCAGGAATCTGAAAATATGGAGTGCCGCGTGTTCCACCGGTGATGAGCCGTATTCACTGGTTATGGCGCTGTCCAGGCATATTCCGCTGAGTCAGATCAAAATCATTGCCACGGATCTGGATAAGCAGGTGATAGCCAAGGCCAAGACGGGGCTGTATACCGAGAAGAGTATCGCTGCCGTGCCTGCCGATTTGAAGCGCAAGTATTTTACGCAGGTCGGTCCGTCTTATAAGATTGCCGATGAGATTAAGGCGAGAGTGGAGTTCAGAGAGCATAATCTGTTGAAGGATACATATTTGACAGATTGTCATTTGATCGTGTGCCGGAATGTATTGATCTACTTTACGGAGGAGGCCAAGGACGGCGTTTTCCGCAAGTTCAATACATCGTTGGCCAAAGGCGGGCTGTTGTTTATCGGCAGTACGGAACAGATTATCAATTACAAGGAAATCGGTTATGAGAGAAGGAATTCCTTCTTTTATTCAAGACCCTGATGTAGCAGGGGGATGTTCCCGGGAACGGGAGCGATGAACTGCTTAGAGATAACAAAATACAGGCGGAACTTCCTGATTGGAAGTTCCGCCTGATTTGCTGCTAACAGGATGCGGCGATCATCTGTATGACTTGATTTGCATAGGCGGAAAACGCCGCACGATCCCGTTTCATGTCGTCTGTCAACTCAAAGAAGAGCGCATTACTCTTGTAGTCTTGTTTGAAGTAGGGCTCGAATTCGCCGTCCCACTGGGGCAGATAGCTGGATACCTTCCGGGTATAGCAGTTGGCGGCCGAAGCCTGAATGCGATGCTTTTTATCCACGAATCCGGAGACGGATTTGTGCAGCGCAATATCTTCGGCGGGAAGGTAATAATAGTCCCTGTAGTTGGAATAAAAATATTTTAGCTCGCCGTCATAGATAGGCACTTTGACGGTGGCTTCAGTCCCCTCTCCCCTGAAATAGCAGCCGTCCGCGGAGGCGGATACAGCTTTGGGCAGCGAGACGGGGAGTGTGACGCTGATCAGAAGCTCCCTGCGGCTGTTGCCCTGCATGTCCCGGTAGGAGTTTGCCTGTACCTTTTTGGCGCGGGCGCAAGATTCCTCCAGCAGGTCACAGTATGCCAGCATGGGCAGAATGTCCAGCATTCCCCTGAGGTCGTCGGAATTGTGCAGGAGCAGAGATTTTTCTGCAAATTCGTTTGGCGATTTAATGTAGTCCAGATAAATGCCGATCAGCTCGCCGCCGGAGAATACATCTTCACGGTCGATTCCAAGAAACTGTTCCAGCGTCTTTTGCTTGCAGTTGGGCAGCTTCAGAAGCGCCTTGCAGGGGGCGATGCGCCGGTAGAGATCAATCCCCTCAAACGCGTCGAAGCAGTGGGAGATTCCCAGATGCCCGCATTTCTGGATGAGAAAAGGCAGATCGAAGTTATTGCCGTTGAAATGCACGAGGTAGCGGTACATACCGGCAAACTCAAAAAATGCCTGCAGGATATCGGCTTCCTGCTCATAATTTTCTGCCATCCACTGTATCGTCTGCCAGCGGCCCTCCCGATAAAAGGCACAGCCGATCATATACAGATAGGAGGAGCGGGCCGTGAAGCCTGTGGTCTCGATGTCCAGAAACAGTGTGCTCTCTGCCGGAGCCAGCTTCTCCAAAGGATATGCGATCTGAAAGTTTTCGATTGTGTCTCTGTAGATTCTCATATAGTCGCCCTCATCAATTTGAATGCTTACATTATAGCACAAATAATCCAAATTTTGTAGTAGCTATTTTTATCAAAAGATAGTAAAATTAAGTTAGTTATGGATGAATTTTGTCATGAAAGGAAGAAACAATGGCGAAGTTGACTTTTGTGGGAGGGATACATCCCTATGATGGCAAGGATCTGTCCAAGGATAAGCCTATCCGGGAGGTGCTTCCGGAGGGAGAGATGGTGTATCCTCTGTCCCAGCATATCGGCGCACCGGCTAAGCCTGTTGTGCAAAAGGGAGACAGGGTGCTCGCAGGACAGAAGATTGCTGAGAGCGGCGGTTTTGTGTCCGCGGCGGTATTTGCATCCGTGTCGGGAATCGTAAAGAATATTGAGCCCAGACGTGTGGCGTCGGGAGACATGGTGATGAGTATTGTCCTCGACAATGACAGGCTTTATGAGGAGCTTCCTGCGGCGGCGGTAAAGCCTCTGGAGGAGATGACAAAGGAAGAGATTCTGGCTGCGGTGCGGGAGGCCGGAATTGTAGGTATGGGCGGAGCGGGGTTTCCCACGCATGTGAAGCTTTCCCCTCCGAAACCGGAAAAGATTGACTATGTGATTGCAAACTGTGCGGAGTGTGAGCCTTATCTGACCAGCGATTACAGGAGGATGCTGGAGGAGCCGGAGAAGCTTATCGGAGGTATGAAGGCAATCCTGCAGCTTTTTGACAAAGCGCAGGGAATTTTGGCGGTTGAGGACAACAAACCTGATTGTATCAGGCTTCTGCGGGAGCTGACAAAGGATGAGAAGAGAATCTGTGTCAAGGCGCTGACTACCAAATACCCACAGGGCGGGGAGCGCCTTTTGATCTATGCCACCACGGGGAGAAAGATTAACTCGTCCATGCTGCCTGCGGATGTGGGATGCGTGGTGAACAACGTGGACACCATGGTGGCAGTCCACCGCGCGGTGACAGAGGGAAAGCCCCTGACGGAGCGCATCGTGACCCTGACCGGCGACGCTATGAAGAATCCCTGCAATTACCGTGTGCGCATCGGCATGAGCTATCAGGAGCTGCTGGATATAGCGGGCGGTTTCCGCGTGCAGCCGGAGAAGGTGATCTGCGGCGGTCCCATGATGGGCATGGCCCTGTTTGATCTGAATATCCCGACCACCAAGACGGCCACGGCGCTTTTAGCTCTGTCTAAGGATGAGGTCTCTGCCATGGAGCCGGGGCCCTGCATCAATTGCGGCCGTTGTCTGGAGGTGTGTCCGGGGAGAGTGATGCCCAGCAGGCTTGCGGACTATGCGGAGCATTTTGACGAGGAAGGTTTTCTGGAAAACAACGGAATGGAGTGCTGTGAGTGCGGCTGCTGCAGTTATATCTGCCCGGCCAAGCGCCCGCTCACTCAGGAAATTAAATCTATGCGCAAGCTTCTGCTTGCCAAGAAGAAAAAGAAGTAGGAGGGGGCAGCATGCGTGAAGAGAAGAAAATGCTTAAGGTTTCGTCGAATCCTCATATCCGCTCCCGGGTGAGCACCTCCGGCATCATGCTTGCCGTGGTGCTGGCACTTTTGCCTGCCGCGGGTTATGGCGTCTACAATTTTGGTCCGCGGGCGCTGGCGGTGATCGGTGTGACAGTGGCGGCTACGGTGCTCACGGAAGCAATCTACGGATTTTGCCGTAAGAAGACTACCGTGACGGATTTGTCCGCGGTGGTAACCGGGCTTTTGCTGGCAATGAATCTGCCGGTGAATCTGCCGCTGTGGATGGCGGCTCTCGGCGGTGTGTTTGCCATCCTGGTGGCAAAATTGTTATTTGGCGGACTCGGACAGAATTTTATGAACCCTGCGCTTGCAGGCAGATGTTTTCTGCTGATCTCTTTCCCGAAGCAGATGACGGATTTTGTCTCGGAAGGAGGTTCTTTTGCGGGGATTACATGGGACGCATACACGGGGGCGACTCCGCTTGCAGCGCTGAAGGCGGGGGAGAGTGTGAATGTGACGGATATGATCGTGGGGCGCGTCGGCGGAACCATCGGCGAGACTTCCATGATCGCCATTGTGGCCGGAGCCTGCATTTTGCTGCTGTTGGGGATCATTGATCTGAGAGTGCCCGGGAGCTACCTGATCTCCTTTGTGATTTTTGTGGGTATTTTTGGCGGCCGTGGATTTGAGCCTGCCTGGCTGTCGGCGCAGCTTGCCGGCGGAGGACTGATGCTGGGCGCCTTCTTTATGGCTACGGACTATGTGACGAGACCTATCACGGTGAAAGGCCAGTATGTGTTCGGAATTTTTCTGGGGGTTATGACGGGAATCTTCCGTATCTTCGGCCCCGGGGCGGAGGGTGTATCCTATGCGATCATCCTGGGCAATCTGCTGGTGCCTTTGATTGAGAAGGTCACCGGACCCAGAGCCTTCGGTTACAGGAAGGGAGGGAAAGCCCATGAAGCGTAGATCGGATGTATCGGTAATGTGGAAGGAAGCCGGCATTTTGTTCGCCATCACATTGACTGCCGGCATTTTGCTGGGCTTTGTGTACGAGCTGACCAAGGAGCCCATCCGGATTCAGCAGGAGAAGGCTGTGCAGGAGGCCTGTGCGGCGGTATTTCCCGATGAGAAGGATGCGGAATTTCGGGAGATCAGTCTGGCGGCCGGAGGGATTGAGGGAGCGCAGCTGCCTCAGGGTGTGGAGATCGGCTCGGTGTACGAGGCGTTAAACAAGAGCGGGCAGTTTTTGGGTTATGTGGTGGAATCCGTCTCCACGCAGGGCTACGGCGGCAATATTGTACTCTATGTAGGTGTGGCTGAAGACGGAACCGTGGGCGGCGTATCGATCCTTGATATCTCGGAGACGGCGGGACTCGGCATGGAGGCTCCCAAGGTGCTTGCTCCGCAGTTTGCCGGAAAGCGGGTTGAGCAGTTTTCCTATACCAAGACGGGTAGCAGGACAGATTCCGAGGTGGACGCCATCAGTGCGGCCACAGTTACCACCAGGGCCGTGGTGAATGCGGTAAACGGCGCTCTGGAGACGGCGCGGATTTTGTTGCAGGGAGGTGGCATGCATGAGTGACACAAGACTGACTGCAGATAGACCTGCGGAGAGACTTTATAACGGACTGGTCAAAGAGAATCCCACCTTTGTGCTGATGCTGGGCATGTGTCCCACCCTGGCGGTGACGGTTTCCGCCGTCAACGGTCTGGGCATGGGGCTGACCACCACGGCGGTACTGATGCTGAGCAATCTGATGATCTCCCTGCTCAGAAAGCTGATTCCCGGGAGAGTGCGCATTCCCGCGTTTATCGTGATCATTGCGTCGTTTGTGACCATCGTACAGCTTTTGCTGGAGGCGTATCTGCCTGCTTTAAACAAGTCGCTCGGCGTTTATATTCCGTTGATCGTGGTAAACTGTATCATTCTGGGAAGGGCGGAGAGTTATGCTTATTCGCATTCGCCCATCGCTTCCCTGTTTGACGGTCTGGGCATGGGACTGGGTTTCTCCGTTGCGCTTACCTGTATCGGAGCAGTGCGGGAGCTTCTGGGGGCAGGAAAATTATTCGGCATGGACATCCTGCCGGAGAGTTTCACTCCTATCAGCATTTTCGGCCTTGCGCCGGGAGCGTTCTTTGTGCTGGCGGGACTGACTGCGCTCCAGAATATCTGGAAGAGTAAAAGACATGTCCGCGCGTCGGTACCGACCGCTGAGAGCGATTCTTCCGTGTCGGAGACCGGGGAGCAGCACGGATCCGGTTCTGCAAAGGAGGCGCTTCCTGCGGGCTGTGTGCAGGATTGTGCAGCCTGCGGCATAAACGGCTGCTCCGGACACGGCAGGTTCTATGACGATAAATACAGAGACGACAAGTCCGACGAGGAAGGTCTGACTATGATCGAGCTGGAAGAGGAGGAGCGTTAAATGGACAATGTAAAGGAACTTCTCGTCATTTTGATCAGCTCTTCTCTGGTGAGCAATGTAGTGCTGAGCCAGTTTTTAGGACTCTGCCCTTTTCTGGGTGTCTCAAAGAAGATCAAGACGGCTGCGGGCATGGGAACGGCAGTGATCTTTGTCATCACTCTGGCCAGCGCTGTTGCGGGTCTGATCTACAAGTTCGTGCTGCAGAAGCTGGGCATCGAATACCTTCAGACTATTGTGTTTATTCTGGTGATCGCGGCACTGGTTCAGTTTGTGGAGATGTTTCTGCGAAGATACATGCCGGCGCTCTATGAGTCGCTGGGTGTTTATCTGCCTCTGATCACAACCAACTGTGCAGTGCTGGGCGTTGCCCTCACCAATGTACAGCGGGAATACGGAATTCTCACCGGGATATTGAACGGCTTTGGCACTGCGGTGGGATTTACCGTTGCCATTGTAATTTTGGCCGGTCTGCGGGAGAAGATGGAGCACAATGATGTCCCCAAAGCTTTTCAGGGTATGCCCATGGTCCTTTTGACGGCCGGACTGATGGCCATTGCCTTCTGCGGTTTTTCGGGACTGCTGTAGAGGGGTTGCAAAATCTGTTAGATCAGTTCAAATAAAGGCTATTTTATGGCGTTACGATAATTGGGAGTGTGACGATTATGAGTGTGACGGGAATTATTGCTGCAGCCGCGGTAGTGGGTTTTGTAGGGATTTTTGTAGGACTCTTTCTGGGAATTGCAGGTCTGAAGTTCAAAGTGGAAGTGGATGAGCGGGAGGAGGCCGTGCTGGCGGCACTTCCCGGTAATAACTGCGGGGGCTGCGGCTATGCGGGCTGTTCCGGTCTTGCTGCGGCTATCGCAAAGGGCGAGGTTGCCGTGGATGCATGTCCGGTGGGTGGCGCGCAGGCGGGCAGCCGGATAGCCGCCATCATGGGCGTGGAGGCTGCGGGTACAGAGCGCCAGACGGCTTTTGTACACTGCCAGGGCGACTGTGAGCGGGCAGGGGTAGATTACGATTACACCGGCGTCGGAGATTGCCGTGTCATGGCATTTGTGCCGGGAGGAGGACCCAAATCCTGCAGCAGCGGCTGCATGGGCTATGGAAGCTGCGTGAAGGTATGTCCGTTTGATGCCATTCATGTGGAAAACGGTGTGGCGGTGGTGGACAGAGAGAAATGTAAGGCCTGCGGGAAATGTGTGGAGGTCTGTCCGAAGCATCTGATATCGCTGATCCCTTACCGGGCGTCCACGGAAGTGGCCTGCAAATCTACGGACAAGGGGCCGGTGACCATGAAGGCCTGTACGGCGGGCTGTATCGGCTGCGGAATCTGTGTGAAAAATTGTCCGGCTCAGGCGGTGACCGTGACGGAGTTCCATGCGCAGATCGATCAGGAGAAGTGTACGGGCTGCGGTGTCTGCGCAGAGAAGTGTCCGAAGAAAGCCATCGTGAGATTTTGAGAGGAGATTGACAGATGCGTTTGCCTGATGAGTTTGAAGAGAATAACAGCGGCCTGACTCCTGCCGTATTGTCGGCCATAGTGGCGGTGACGCTGTTTGTGGGCGCGATTCTGGTCATGGTGCTCCTGATGAACAATCAGAACAGAAAAAGTCATGTGGCTGCTGAGAAAACGACTGAGGAATCTACCGGGGAATCAAGTCCCGGTGTGATCTATCCCGATACCAGCGCGCTGGTGTCAGGGAGTACGCTCTCCCCGGATGATTTGGATTTCTGGGATAAATATCCGCAGCCGACGCAGGAGAGCACACAGGCCTCCAAAGAGAGCTCCTCGGAGGAGTCTGAGACTGTGCCGGAAAATGATCCCGCCACAGACGGAAAGCATACCATGGTAAAGAACCGGGACGGTAAGGAGGAGTGGGTTCTGATCAGTCCTTATCTGCCGAAGCATGACTATGATTTCACCAAGCTGGTGTGTCAGTCCCAACTGATGAAATATTATGAGGAGGGGCGGCAGGTTTCCTTTGTGGGAGCGGATATCTCCAAATATGAGGATTATGTGGATTTTGTCAAATTAAAAAAAGCCGGACTCGATTATGTCATGGTAAGAGTGGGCGCAAGAGGTTATGGAACCGGACAATTGGTGTTAGACGAGTATTTTACGGACAATATCAAGCGGGCTGCCGACGCGGGGCTGGATGTGGGCGTTTATTTTTCCTCTCAGGCCATCACCGTGGAGGAGGCTGTGGAGGAGGCAGAGATGGTGCTGGAGGCTCTGGAGGCTCTGGAGGATTATAAGATAACCTATCCGGTTGCCTTTGACATGGGTTTTGTGGAGAATGATACGGCACGCATTGAGAGCCTGAGCAAGTCAGAGAAGACGGAGATTGCAAAGACGTTTCTCGATGCCGTCGCGGCTGAGGGCTACATGACCGTGATCTACGGAGACAAGGAGTGGCTGATCAAGGAGATTGATATGTCAAAGCTTACGGCCTATGACGTATGGCTGTCGCAGCTGCAGGATGTACCGGACTACCCCTATCGCTTTACCATGTGGCAGTATACCACATCAGCCTCCGTGGACGGCATAGCGGGTTATGCCAGTCTGAATGTCAGCTTTATTGATTATTCTGAGAAGTAGCAGGACGGTAATTGAGGATACGGGGAGAGATCGTCAGGGCCGTGTAGAGATCTGCATAGCGGCTCGGCGGCATTCCCTCGATATAGTTGGGCACATAATTTTTACGGACGCCGTTTTTGCGCAGAATATCGATGGCTTTGTTGTAAGCTATGGCGGCTTCCTCCTCGGAGCGGTACCGGCCCACCAGATAATCACCGCGGATATGAATGCGGACAGTATACACATACTGTCCGTTTTTTTGTTGCGTGAGGCGGACGCCGTGATACTTGTTTAAAATCTCCAGGTTTTCTCTGCGGAAGTCTGTGGGATCCCCGTTTAAAAAGCGGAAATCCCTGCCCTCCACCGCGTAGTTTTTGATACCGTACCGGGAGGTCAGACTGATCTGCATGCCATAGTCCGCCACGAAATAATGATTACCCCGGCACATAATTTTGTGCGAGGAAAAGTAGAACAGATCGTCCAGGTCGAACTTCAGGATTTTCGAGGGAGTCAGATGATAGTAAAACAGACGCTTCCCCATATAGATGGGTGTGCCGAAGTAAATGCCATGATCCCGGAAATTCAGCAGACATACCCATTTTTCATATGACAGGAGAGATTCTTCATAATATTGCAGGAGACCGGTATCCGGTTGTGTCAATAGCTTCAGCCCCTCTAAATAGGCCAGATGAGCGGTCTCAGGTTCCGGGAAGCTTCCCAGGCTGATATGCTTATGCCTGTAGGTGAGGGATGCGCGGAAATAGGGAGTACCGTCCTTTTTGTGTGCCGGATAGACGCCCTTTAATGGGATATGCTGTTGATTCCTGTCTCCAATTGAGTTTTCGCCTGACTTGTTTTTCATGGTTTCAGTATAACATGACTCATAAAAGAAAAACAAGCCGCATACATATGTTTATCGGAGGAAAACAGTATGTATAAGAAGGCGATAAGCGTGCTGTTGGTTTTGTATCTGATCATGCTGTTCGGTACGCTTAGTGTAAAAGGCATTTCACAGAGCAGACAGGCTTCCATGCCTGCAAGTGAATTAAAGATGGATGAGAGAGTGCTGGCCACAAAGGAGGCCGGTATGATGGGAATTATGGATACTGCAGTCTCCGGCCAGCGGGTGGTGGACTTGCAGTTTTTGGAGCGCGGCAGCAGCTATAGTCTGGCGGAGGAGGATTTGGATATCCTGATGCGTATTGTGGAGGCGGAGGCCGGCAATCAGGATGTGGAAGGGAGACTTCTGGTGGCAAATGTGGTTCTGAACCGGGTGGCCAGCGAAAAATTTCCGGACAGTGTAAAAGACGTGGTGTTTCAGGAGGAGCATGGGGTGAATCAGTTCTCTCCGGTCTCCAACGGCACGATCTGGACGGTAAAGATCAGCGAGGAGACCGACGAGGCGGTGGGACGTGCCCTGGAGGGAGAGGATATCTCGGACGGGGCGCTCTATTTCGTTGCGAGAAAGTATGCCGACGACAATAAGATGAGATGGTTTGACAGACATCTCACCTATCTGTTTGAGCACGGAGGACACGAGTTCTTCCGATAGGCAGTCTCCCGGACAGATATCACGGAAGGATACTTATTCAACCACAATAGTGGAAGGATCCCCTTTGACTGCCTGCCTGATGGCGGCCGCGGATAATTTTTTGAAGTTAGCTCCGGAACTGCTTGCCCCGCTTATAGCGTCGACGGCTTCCGGATCCTGTGTTTCAAGGAGCTGAGAGACATAATTCCTCGTATACTCGTTGGGATAGGTCCCGTTGACTGTGATCATGTTTTCCATGTAGGCATTGTCCCAGGACTTGATGTAACCGCTGGAGTTTTTGGCGTTATATTCCGCATATGTGATTGTTCCGTCTTTTACCATAATGCAGAGGTATTCTTTCCAGCCGTGCGAGTATTCGCTCATCTCCGCCGTGTAGAAACCGTCCTTCATTTTAGAACCGCACCCGCACACGGAGAGTGCAGAGCAGAGCAGTAATAAGCACAACATTATCTTAACAGGGTTCATTTTCTTACTAACTTGTTTCATGATGTTCTCCTCTCTCTCAATAGTTATCACGGACCTTTACCTGTGCCACATAGTCTCTCAGGCTTTCAGACTGTTCCAGAGAAGCGGCGGCCATCTGATCGGTCTGGCCCGCAAGTCCGCTGTTTTCATCAGTGATATCCTTCAGAGAAAGCAATTGTCTGTTTACGGAATCCACGGCGGCAGTCTGTTCCGATACCGTCTCGGAGAGGCGGGAGGAGATATGCTGATACTGCTCCATAACCTTCTGGATTTCCTGGAAAGCCATAGCGGTATGATTGGCCGTTTCCAGGCCGGTACGGATAATATCGGCAGAGCGGCTGATGATATCCCCCGTCTGTTTTAACGCGTCCGTCGTCTGATTTGAGAGATGCCCGATCTCACCGGCCACAACGGCGAAACCGCGTCCGCTTTCTCCGGCTCTGGCGGCTTCGATGGAAGCGTTCAGTGACAGAAGGTTGGTCTGGCTGGAAATATCGTCGATCAAAAGGCTGATCTGAGAGATCTCCTGAACGGCGGTGTCAATCTGTGACATGGTATCGAGCATGCTCTGCATGTAGCTGTTGCCCAAAGCGGTCTTTTCGCCGGCGTTTTCAGAGCACTGCTGAATCCTCAAGGCATTGTCTTTGTTTTTCCCGATCGATAAGGTGATATTTTGCATGCTTTCTTCCAATTGTTCCAGAAGGAGCGCCTGGTTTCTGGAGCCGTCAAACAACTGTCTGGCATAATCAGACACTTCCATGGAAGTATGATTGGCTTCGGCGGAGGCCTGATTCATCTTATTCATGGTACGGTTCAGCGAATCTGCGATATTACATAAGGAATCCCGGATAGACGAGAAATCGCCGCTGAAGCTGTCGGGGATATCTATGGTATAATCACCGGCGGAGAGGGCGCCCAGACTGGTCCGGATATCCTGTATATAGCCGTTTAAGCTGGCGATGGTCCTGGCAAGGGCTTCCGTCAGGATCTGTGTCTCGTCGCCTGTGTCGGCGGATGTCACCTCCGCTGTAAGATCCCCGTCTGCAAGCGCCTGCAGACGCTTGGCGGCAGAGAGGAGAGAGACGGATATCTTGTCAGCAGCAGGAACGATGGCGGCTGCCGCGGCAAACAATAATACCGCCGACAACAGAATCGAGACGGTCAGCGTCAGCAGTACAGAATCCATAAATTCCATCTGCGGAGCATTGATCAATAAAGCCCAGTTTGTTCCGGGAATGGGCGCATAGCCCGCGTATTGATTTTTGTGATCCAGCCTGATGACGGCCGAGCCTGTCTGAAAGGCCAGGATTTTGTCATAGACGGCTCTGTTTTTGGATGAGGGATATTGTTCGTATATATTAATCCGCTCCTGCATACTCTGCAGATTCCGGTCGCCGATGATCACGCCGTCCCGGTTCAGGATGCGGGCGCTGCCGGTCTCTCCCAAAATCAGCATGCTCAGCACATCGTTTAAAAGGTCATATTTATAGCTGCCGACTAAATAGCCGGTCACTTCCCCATTTTGTGTCAGCGGTGAACCGATACAGAGCTGTGCGGTGCCGTTGTCATAATAGGGTTCGCCGATGACGATATAGCCGGTCTGAACCAGATCGTTCAAGAGGGCAGTGTCTGCGATGGAAGCGGGGGCGGAGTCGTCGCCGTAAATCTTTGTGCCCTGTGCGTCGTAGGCGGACAGCCAGACAAATTCTATCTGCATTTTCACTGCATCCAGGCGTGCCTGCTTGTCGGAAAGGCTGCCGGTGGTGTCTGCCAGAATTTCTTCCGCAGACAGATTATACATACGTTCGGTCAGAAGATGAAGATTAGAGCTTATATTCTGCGAGGCAATCCTTGCGGTGACCTGCATGTTTTCCAGTAAAATGGAATTGGTGGAGCGAATGCTGCCGACGGACATGATAGTCGTGATCAGAAGGGCGATTAATACGGCTGCCGCCATCACATAAAAAATGATCTTCTGCTTTAGATTATGGGGTTTTTTCATTGTCGAACTCTCCTTGGGTATTGTATGTCACGGGCTGCGCGGTGATCCCGTAAACAGTGTAGAGTATTTTAACATATTCAGAGAAGATTTTCCATAGAATTTGCCATTATGGAATTTACGGCGGAAGGAATTTGGGGTATCATATAAAAAAGGGATATGGGCAGGCTTGTCATCCATCATACCCTTAATAATATAATGACAGGAGGATGGTTATGACATATGAAGAACTGGTGAAACAGGTAGGTGTATTGGCAGAAAAGGCAGATGCGGGCAAGATTCCGGGACATGTGGCATTTCAGTTTAATATTGAGGGAGAGGCCGCAGGCGATTTTTATCTGGAGATTTCAGACGGAAAGGTGAATGTCCAGCCCTATGAGTATCATGACAGAGATGTGCTGGTGACCTGCACGGCGGATACGCTGTTGAAGATCGTAAGCGGAAAGCTCGATCCGATCTGGGCGTTTACCACCAAAAAGATAAGGGTGGAGGGGGATCTTGGCAAGGCAGTCCTGCTGAAGGAAGTTGTGGGCAGCTAGGATTTCGGATGTAACCGGTGGCTGTTTTGCCGGATGTAATGCGATTGTTAATCAATCGGTGCCGGCAGATTCCGCCCTGACTCCCACTGCCTCGATACCGATTGAATCCAACGCTCGCATTCCTTGGGATAAACGGTTACCGTAAACCGGATCGCGCTAAACCAGATCGCGCACAGGCAAATCTTGCGTCCGTCGGGAAAGTGTGCTATACTGGCAAAGATTATAAAGAGATTGTCGTGATATCTGCGGGTATCATGGGAAGAGATAGGAAAGACAGGAAGAAAAGGCCGGGGACGGCGGAAGGAAGGAAAAGGATGGACGTATTTTACAGCAGCACAAGAAGCAAAGACAGCGCGGCTGTGGGCGTGACGGCTTCGCAGGCTATTTTAAAAGGACTTTCGGATGACGGGGGATTGTTTGTGCCGGATCACATCCCCGCTTTGGACAAGAGCTTGAAGGAGTTGTCCGGGATGGATTACAGACAGATCGCCTATGAGGTCATGAAGCTCTATCTCACCGATTTCACGGAGGAGGAGCTGAAGGGCTGTATCTCCAGGGCGTATGACGAGAAGTTTGACACGGAGGTCATAGCGCCGCTGACTGAGGCGCAGGGGGCTTATTATCTGGAGCTGTTTCACGGACCTACCATCGCCTTTAAGGATATGGCGCTGTCCATCCTGCCTCATCTGATGATCACATCCGCCGGAAAGAATCAAGTGAAAAGTGAGATCGTCATTCTCACCGCTACTTCGGGAGACACGGGAAAAGCTGCACTGGCCGGCTTTGCGGGCGTTGCGGGCACTCGTATCATCGTATTTTATCCCAAGGACGGAGTGAGTCCCATCCAGGAGAAGCAGATGGTGACACAGAAGGGAGACAATACGCTGGTGGTGGGCATTCACGGCAATTTTGACGATGCCCAGACAGGTGTAAAAAAGATTTTCTCCGATAAGGAACTGGCAGAGGAGATGGAGAAGAAGGGATTTCGGTTTTCCTCCGCAAATTCCATCAACATCGGCAGGCTGGTGCCTCAGATTTGCTATTATGTCTATGCCTATGCAAAGCTGATGAAGGAGGGGAAAATAGCCGAGGGAGAGACCATAAACGTAGTGGTACCCACCGGCAATTTCGGCAATATTCTGGCGGCTTTCTATGCTAAAAATATGGGTCTGCCCATAGGGAAACTGATCTGTGCCTCCAATGACAACAAGGTGCTGTATGACTTTTTCAGCACGGGGGTCTATGACAGAAACAGAGAATTTGTACTCACTTCATCCCCGTCCATGGATATTCTGATCTCCAGCAATCTGGAGAGACTGATCTACCGCATCGCAGGGAACGACGCGGATAAAAACAGAGCGTTTATGGAGGCTCTGAGCGGGCAGGGAAAATATGAGATCACTGACGGTATGCGGGCTCAGTTATCCGATTTTTACGGCAGTTATGCTGACGAAGCCCAGACGGCTGCGGAGATCAGGCGTCTTTATGAGAGTTGCGGTTATGTGCTTGATACGCACACAGCGGTAGCATCCGCCGTCTATCAGAAATATGCGGAGGAGACCAAAGATACCGCTAAGACGGTGATCGCATCTACTGCCAGTCCCTTCAAGTTTACCAGGAGCGTCATGAACGCCATCGATGCAAAATATGAGTCCATGGGCGATTTTGAGCTGGTGGATGAGCTCTCAAGGCTTTCCAATGTGAGGGTGCCGGGTGCTATCGAGGAGATCCGCACAGCTCCTGTTATTCATGACAGACAGTGCAACGTGGATGAGATGCAAAAGGTTGTGAGGGAGTTCCTCGGAATCTAGTCAGGCGAGAGCTCTGTAATCTTCGGATTTCAGGGCTCTTTTCTATATCACATGCTAATAAGATATTATTGATATTATGAGGGAGGAGTTTGATCATGACGAATCAGGAAATACTGTCCCATGTGGATCACACGCAGTTAAAAGCATATGCCACATGGGAGGATATCGCAAGGCTCTGCGACGAGGCGCTCCGGTACGGTACAGCCAGCGTGTGTGTGCCGCCCTGTTATATCAGACGGATCCACGACACCTACGGCGAAAGCCTGAATATCTGCACGGTGGTGGGATTTCCTCTTGGTTACAGCGTCACTGCAGCCAAGGCGGCGGAGGTGGAGCAGGCTCTGGCGGACGGCTGCTCGGAGATTGATATGGTGGTCAATATCAGCGATGTAAAAAACGGGCGATATGATAAGGTGGAAGAGGAAATACGCACTCTGAAACAAATGTGCGGAGAGCATATCCTCAAAGTGATCGTAGAGACCTGCTACCTGACCGAGGCAGAGAAAGTCACCATGTGCAGAGCCGTGACCAATGCGGGAGCGGATTATATCAAGACTTCCACGGGATTTGGCACAGGCGGAGCCACGAGAGAGGATGTAGAGCTTTTCGCGGCGCATATCGGGCCGGATGTAAAGATTAAGGCTGCCGGAGGAGTGGCGGCAAAGGAAGATCTGGAAATGTTTCTGGAGCTTGGCTGCGACAGAGTGGGAACCTCTAAGGCGGTGGCGCTGCTTGCCGGGGAGAAGAACGAGGAGGGATATTGAGGATGAGGAAGAGATTATTGGTATTGCTGCTGGCAGGTGTGATGGCAGCGGGGCTGTTCGGCGGATGCGGCTCCAGGAAGACCGGAGCGGACACGACAACTGACAAGACGGCAGAGGAGTCAAAAGAGAGCGCCGAAACAGAAAACACGGGGGAGAACAGCGAAGAGAGCTGGGAAGAGAACGGGAATACTTACACAGGTTTTGAAGTGATTGGACAGATCGACGGAGAGGGTATCTGTTACTATGCTGACGGCAGTCATTATGACGGAGAGTGGAAGGACGGAAAAAGAGAGGGAGAAGGATGTCTGTACATTACGGGCGGAGGCGGCCATTGTCTCTATAAAGGAGAATTTAAAAACGATCTGATGGATGGATATGGTGAAGCGTATTGGCGTCAAACAATCTATGCGGGAGAATGGAAAAGCGGCATTATGGAAGGACACGGAAGCTGTTACTGGCCGTCGGATTGGGGTGGTATTAGTTGTATTTGTTGGGAAGGCGAGTGGAAAGCCGGTGAACGGACAGAGGAAGGAAGCTGGCATATAGATACAGAGCGTGATCCAGCCCACATTCCGCCGTTCATCAATACGGGTTTTCCCGTATATTTTCCTGCTGAACCTGAAAAGCCCGAGGATATTCCATCCGTAACTGCGTTACAGCAGTCAGCCACAACGGAATCAGCCATATCCAATCCCGCATCCGCCGAAACGAATCCTCCCGCAGAGGCAGACTATGACGATGTGGAGATGGGTGACAATATGCTGCAGGCTGCGGTGGACGGAGAGAAGATGACCTTTTATTTAGAGAGGGAAAACACGTCCTCTGACGGGTATGAGCTGTCATATATATCCTTTACGCCGGAGGGGGAGGCAAATTATAAAATTTATCTGAGAATTCCTTTGAGAACCAAGGCGGGCACCTATTCCGGCAGCAGTGGAAAGGCATGCTATTTTTCCCTTTCGACCCGCTATAATGAGGAGAAGGGAAAATGGGGAGATTCCTATAAAATGGTGCATTACGGTTCATCGTCGTCAAAGGATATCGGCACCTACAGTTTTACGCTGGATTCGGATATCGGCTTTGAGTACAGTGAGGGAAGCGGGAGCTTTGAGGCGGAAATGGAAGGCTCCAGTTCGTCCACGGAAGGAAAAAGCGTGAGCATTTCAGACGGAGTTTTTCGTTTCGCGAAAGGAGATGCGCATGAGCTTGTGCAGGCATGGCAGGACGGTAGTCTGAGCCGGGAAACGGGAACGTGGATCGATCCTTATCAGGGAACGGACAAAAAGGAAAAGAAGCTCTGTACGAAATGCGGAGGAACCGGAAAGGTCATCTGCAGTGTCTGTGATGGAGAAGGCACTCTGGTGCGCAGGAAGGACAGTGTGGACCTTGGAAGCGGCAGCACCGGTTATACGGAGACTGTGAAATGTGCCTGCAATAACGGTTATTATGATTGTTCGCGCTGCGGCGGCGACGGATATACAGACTAAATAAAAAGGAAGTGAAAAAAATGGAGAACAAAATCATACAGGACAGACTGGCGCTTTTGCGCGCAAAAATGCAGGAAAAGGGCATAGATTACTACATGATGCCCACGGCGGACTTTCACAGCTCGGAGTATGTAAGCGATTATTTTAAAGTGCGGGAGTATTTCTGTAATTTTTCCGGCTCCAACGGCACACTGGTGGTGTGGCAGGAGGGAGCGGGTCTGTGGACGGACGGCCGCTACTTTATTCAGGCGCAGAAGGAGCTGGAGGGCACCGGCGTGGAGCTGTTCCGCATGCAGGAGGAGGGAGTACCCAGCATAGAGGAATTTCTGGCCGGGCGGATGCAAGACGGCGGGACGCTCGGTTTTGACGGGCGGGTGATCGCCGCCAGGGACGGAAGACGCTATGAGGAAAAATTCCGGGCGGCGGGCAGGAATATTCATATTCACTGCGCAGAGGATCTGGCGGACGGGCTCTGGACGGACAGGCCGGCTTTTCCCGCGGGAAAAGTGACGGTGATCGCGGAGGAGCTGGCAGGGTGCAGCGTGGCAAATAAGCTTTCGGATGTGCGTGAGAAGCTTGCGGCAGCAGGCGCACAGGAGCTCCTGCTCACCAAGCTGGACGATCTCATGTGGCTGTTTAATATCAGAGGCTGTGATGTGGAATGCAATCCGGTGGCCATGTCCTACGGTTATATTACATCGGATTCGGCGCTTCTCTTCATACAGAAAAATGCCCTGGATGAGCAGTCGCGGGCTTATTTTGCATCCGGTCAGATCGAAGTTCGGCCATATGAGGAGATCGTATCCTATCTGGAGGGACTGACCCCGGGGCGCAGGATTCTGGCGGATATGCGCTATTGCAGCTATACGCTTTACCGGGCGCTGGCTTCAAAGCAGACGATTATCGAGGCATGCAATCCCACGGAGGCCTTAAAGGCGGTAAAGAATCCCGTGGAGCTTGCTCATATGAAAGACATATATATAAAAGACAGCGTAGCTCTGACTAAATTTATTTACTGGCTCAAAACCAATATCGGCAAAACAGAGATCACTGAGATCAGCGCCGCAGAGAAACTGGAGACATTCCGTCGGGAGATTCCCGAATTTTTGGACTTATCCTTCCCTACCATCGCCGGATACGGCGCAAACGCAGCCATGATGCACTATGAGGCTACGCCCCAAAACCATGCCGTGCTGCGCCAGGAGGGACTGTTTCTGGTGGACTCCGGCGGACAGTATCTGGGCGGCACCACCGACGTGACCCGCACCATTGCGCTGGGCCCCGTCTCCGACGAACAGAAGCTTCATTATACCATGGTAGTGAACGCGATGCTGCAGCTGACTCATGCGAGATGGCTGTACGGCTGCAGCGGACGCAATCTGGATATTCTGGCCAGACAGCCCATCTGGAATCTGGGACTTGACTATAAGTGCGGCACCGGACACGGCGTAGGTTATATCCTGAATGTACACGAAGGCCCCCAGAACATGCGCTGGCGCTTCGCAAAGGGGCAGGAGGACGCCGTGTTCGAGGAGGGCATGGACATCACCAACGAGCCGGGAATCTACATCGAGGGCAGCCACGGCATCCGCATTGAAAATGTGATGGTTGCAAAAAACGACGTCAAGAACGAATACGGACAGTTCATGCATTTTGAGACCCTCACCTGGGTACCCATCGACTTTGACGCAATCGATGAACAATACCTCACAGAGGCCACCAGGACCATGCTCTACGCATACCAAAAAGAAGTCTACGAACATATTGCCCCCCATCTGAACCCTGATGAGCGGGCCTGGCTGAAACAGGAAACCAGAGCGTAGAAAGCCGGGGGAAATGTGCAATCAATCCCGCAGCTTCCCCTCTGCCTCCCTGTGCCGCCCCCGCCTGACCTTCGCCCGCAAATCTCAGGCCGAACCGATCTGTAAAATCCTTATAAATTTTCTGACCCTTTCTTGACTTTTGAAACACGTTTTGAGATAATGAAATGGAAATCGGCACCGGAAGGCCGGTTTTGCGGATTTACAAGACACCGCATTTTCACAGCGGTAAAAATACAAATTTAAGGAGGACGTACCAAATGTCAACAAAAGCGTATTATCCGATTTCTGAAATTGGTGCTGGCAAGCCCGGATTCAGCAAGACGCGTTCCATCATCGAGGGTGCTTTCTACACCAATAATGTAGTGAAGATCAACACCGTCAGAGAGGCATATGAGCTTGCTAAGAATTCACCCGGAACCATCGTTACCGACATGCCTGTATACAGGGCTGAGGAGCAGGGTCTGGAGAAGGATACCAAAGTTCTTCTTTTCAATGACGGCGCAGTGACCGGACGTTATGCGGCAGCCCGTCGTATCAAGGGTGAGCCCGGCGTGGATGCTGCAAAGCTCGACAAGGTGGTAATGGACGCCATCTACAGAACCCGCTGGCAGACCATGTATCACGCAGAGTGCTTTATCGGTCTCGATCCCGAGTTCATGGTAAAGGCACATCTGTTGATTCCCGAAGGTGAGGAGAATCTGCTTTACAATTGGATGCTGAATTTCCAGTATATGTCTGACAAATATGTTGCAATGTACAAGGATTCCCAGCCTGTGGGCGGCGGCAAGGAGCCGGATATCTATATCTTCTCCAATCCCCAGTGGTCTCCCGTTGAGGCTCCCGATGTGGATTACAGCTGCCTGAGCGATCCTCTTACTCTGTGCTATTTCGATACCAACGAGAACTGCGCAGCGATCCTGGGCATGAAGTATTTCGGAGAGCACAAGAAAGGTACATTGACCATGGCATGGGCTCTGGCCAACAGAAACGGCTACGCATCCTGCCACGGCGGACAGAAGGAGTATTCCCTGGAGGGCGGTAAGAAGTTCGTTGCTTCTGTATACGGTCTGTCCGGATCCGGTAAGTCCACTCTGACTCACGCAAAACATAACGGCAAATATGATGCATTCGGCGGTATCAAGGTATTGCATGACGATGCTTTCATCATCAATTCCGACACCTGCGCATCCATCGCTCTGGAGCCTACTTATTTCGATAAGACCGCGGATTATCCCACCGGATGTCCCGACAACAAATATCTGCTGACCGCTCAGAACTGTTCCGCGACTCTGGACGAGGACGGACACGTTCAGCTGGTGACAGAGGATATCAGAAACGGTAACGGCCGTGCAATCAAGTCCAAACTGTGGTCTCCCAACCGCGTAGACAAGATTGACGCGCCTGTAAACGCTATTTTCTGGATTATGAAGGATCCTACCATTCCTCCCGTAGTGAAGCTGAAAGGTTCCGCTCTGGCATCCGTAATGGGCGCAACTCTGGCAACCAAGACTTCCACCGCAGAGCGTGTGGCTGCAGGCACGGATATGAATGCACTTCGTATCGTTCCTTATGCAAATCCCTTCAGAACTTATCCTCTGGTAAATGATTACGAGAAGTTCAAGAAGCTTGTTGAGGAGAAGAATGTGGACTGCTACATCGTGAATACCGGAGACTTCATGGGTACCAAGTGCAAGCCTGCAGATACTCTGGGCATTCTCGAGACCATCGTTGAGGGTAAGGCTAAATTTGAGCAGTGGGGACCTTTTGAGGATATCGAGATCATGTACGACTGGTCCGGCAGAACCTCTGACGCCTTCAAGCCCGATCTCTCCGACAAAGATTATGTCAAGGCTCTTCAGGCAGCCATGCAGAATCGTGTGGACGCAGTGGAAGGCTTTGCCACCAAGAAGGAAGGCTATGACAAGCTTCCCGATGAGGCTCTGGCAGCACTGAAGAAGATCGTTGACGAGGCTGCTTCCCTGTAAAAGTTTCCATATTTTACAGTTGTAATCTGCACTCGGATTCGATATAATAATAGTAACCTGAAATGCGCGATAACCCTTGTTCGTTTTGAACCTACATTTACTTTAAACGGGACTCCTATATTGCCAAATGGCTGTCAGGCCTCCACGGCGGTACATGTGCCGTCGGTTCGCAGGGGAAGACAAAAGTTTGGTTGCGGTAACCCACCTAGCGTTGCTAGGAGTCAAAAAACAAGGGGCGGCATTTTGGGCATTTGAAAGCAAACAAAAGAGAGAGCAGTCCGAAAGGACTGCTCTTTTAAGATAAACGGCATGCAATGACTGATATAGAAATCAAGGGAGAGGGAATTGGCGGATTGGGAATCAGAGATTGGAATTACACAAATCAAATGAGCCGTCGGGATAGAATGCAGATGAAAGCATGGATCAGCATGCTGGGAATCGTGCTGCTGGTATTTCTCTTTCTCGGACGGCTCTTGATAGTTATGAGAGATTCTGATGAGGAAGAGCCTGCCCCCGAACCGCATGTGCCTGTGGTTGAGAAACTTTCAAATGTCTGGCTGATCGAGGTTGGAGAGGATAATCTGCTGCTTTATAGGGACGGTGTGGAGGAGAGCTATGACTATGGCACGGTGGAGGGAGCCTTGTACCAGCCGGACTGGAGTGCCAGAGAACAGGTGGCGGATGTAATCCTGACGGACGGGCGGGTGACGGATATGAAGCTGCTGACGGAGAAGCTTCACGGCGTCATATTGAGCGCGGATGAGGCGTCTGTCGAGGTGGAAGGATACGGAAGGCTGCCGCTGGCGGAGGATTACAAAGGCTACCGGATATACAGTACTCCGGCGATGTGCAGCTATAGAGATCTGGCGTTCGGATACGACTTTGCGGATCTCGTCCTGGAAGACGGAGAGGTATGTGGCATTCTCATGGTACGCGAGGAGACGATGGATGCCATACGCGTGCTGATCAAAACTGCGGATTATGCCGGCAGTCTGCATGAGGAACTGGTGATCACGGCCGATACGGACTTTGTTCTGCGTTATGGGGATTACGGGCAGGAAACGGAGGAGATGCATGCGGCCGGTGAAGAGATCGTGATTGACAGGGAGAGCGGTTACTTTTCGGGGGACAGGGTACAGGTGCGTCCCTCCGTGCTCACGGGTAAGGTGATCCTGAAAAACGTGAAGCGCAGCCAGGGAACTCCCGGTTACAGAGGACATCTGGAGCTGATACGGGATACAAAAGGCATTGCGGTAGTCAATGAAGTGTCTCTGGAGGAATATCTGTATTCGGTGGTGCCCAGCGAGATGCCGGCATCTTACTCCGGGGAGGCTTTGAAAGCTCAGGCGGTCTGTGCCCGTACATATGCATACGGTCATATGCAGCACGCAGCGTACCCTTCCTACGGAGCCCATGTGGACGACAGCACCTCCTATCAGGTTTATAATAACATTCTGGAGCAGGAGAGTACCACGCGGGCGGTAAAGGAGACTTACGGACAGCTTTTGTATACTGAGGAGGGAGCGCTGGCGGGTACTTATTACTATTCCACCTCCTGCGGTGTGGGAAGCGACGCCAATGTATGGAAGACGGAGGCGGCCAAAGAGATTACCTATCTCAAGGCGGAGGCTGTAAATGAGACGCTGATGCAGGAGAAACTGATGCTGCGGGAGCAGCGGCAGGCGCAAGGCGAGGCCGTGAGCGCTTCCACACAGGCCGAATTGGGAGAGTACCTGCGGGAGGAAGAACATTTTGCAGATTTCATCACCCGTGTCAACGAAGATGATTTTGAGTCCGGGGAGGGGTGGTACCGCTGGAGCTATGAGGTGGAGAAGCTATCTGCCGAACATATCTATGAGGTCCTCAAGAAGCGTTACAAAGCCAATGAGAAGCTGATCCTGACGCTGAAAAAGGGAGAATACATCAGCGCGGAACCGCAGAAGTTTACAACGATACGGAAGCTGTTTATCTCTGTCAGAGGAAGCGGCGGGGTGGCTGACGAGCTGATTCTGGAGACGGATAAGGGAACGTATAAGGTTATTTCCGAACACAATATACGCTATGTACTCTGTGACGGGGAGACCAGGGTGCGCCGGGCGGACGACAGTATGGTGGAGATGCCAAATCTCCTGCCCAGCGGATTCTTTGTCATTGAGGCTGGTAAAAAGAACGGGAATGTGATAGGATATACCCTGACAGGGGGCGGTTTTGGACACGGGGTGGGTATGAGCCAGAACGGAGCCAAGACCATGGCGCAAAAGGGCTATTCCTACGAGGAGATTTTACTGTTTTTTTACGAGGACTGCAGTCTGAGATCGATTTATTGAGGGGAGCAGATATATGCTGCAAAAAACATTCCGGATATGGGCGGATTTTTCTGACAAAATGCGTAAGAAGAGCATAGCGACTTATGCGGCAAGTACAGCTTTTTTCTTTTTTCTGTCCCTGGTTCCGATGTTGATGGTGCTCTGCACGGTGCTGCCGTATACGCCGCTCACAGAGGAAAATCTGGTGGATGTGGTGACGGATGTGACGCCGGAGGCGGTGAATTCTCTGGCCACGAATCTGATCCGCGAAGTGTACCGGACTTCGGCGGGAGCCCTGTCTCTGGCTATCATTGCGACGATCTGGTCTGCGGGAAAGGGCGTGCTGGCTTTAATGCGGGGGCTGAATGCCATCAATGACGTAGAGGAGAATCGAAATTATCTGCTGGTCCGCCTGATCGCCTGTTTTTATACGGTAGTGATGCTGGTGGTCATGATTCTTTTTCTGTTTGTCATGGTGTTTGGCAATCAGCTGGTCAATTTGATGCTGTATCGGGTGCCGCAGCTTCGGTACCTGGTGTCGCTGTATATGGAGTTTCGTTTTTTTGTGGTGTGGGTGATCCTGACACCGCTGTTTGCCGCTGTCTATGCCTATGTCCCGGATAAGAAGCTCAGCTTCAGGGAACAGATTCCCGGGGCCAGCTTTACCTCCGTGGTGTGGAGTATTTTCTCCTGGGGCTTTTCCCTGTATGTGAGCCGCTCCGGAGCCTACAGCATTTACGGCAGCCTGTCCATCATCGTGATTGTCATGATCTGGATGTATCTCGGCATGTATATTATTATGATAGGAGCCTATCTGAATCAGTATTTTGAGCCGGTAAACAGAGTGATCATGGGAACAAAAAGCGGATAAACGCGGTAACAGGTTTTAAAATTGATTATTGACAACTCCTTTTTAAGTGATCATAATATAAAGGGAAGAGCATATCAGGCTCTGTGACGTATGAGTTTGATCACTTATGAGAGGTACAGCGATGACGGGGTTGATAAATCTAATGGAAGAGACAGTGCTGAGCAAGATCGATCAATTGTGGGAAGGCACTGACTATTGTAAATGCGACAGCTGTAAAATGGATGTGGCGGCGTATGCTTTGAATCGTCTTCCTCCCCAGTATGTGCAGTCACTTAAGGGTAAGGTATTGTATCAGTTTGCGTCGAGCCAGACGCAGCGCGATATTGAGGTCACGGTAGCTGTGAGCAGCGGAATCGAGATCGTTGGGAAAGCACCTCATAAAAATGTAAACTTTGTCAGCGACGAAGACGGAACATTGTCCGCCGGCTAAGCGGGATAAAGCACTTGACATTTTTACATAAATTGACTACAATGAATGGAAGCGAAAGGCAGAGAGGGTGCAAAGTAGTCTTTTATCTTCTGTCAGAGAGAGCAGGTCAGCGGCTGAGAGCCTGCTTCAGTTCAGATAAAACGGCGAATTTCCCACCGGAGCCGTTCGAGGGAAAACGGAAAGAATTTTCCGTCTGTAGTTCGAACCGGGTCGCGCACGTTATGCGCAGGATGAGTGCCTGAGAGGAAGGTTTCGTTTAGAGAGCGGAACTTTGCGATCGGGAAACAGGGTGGTACCGCGTAATTTACGTCCCTTGCCGGAATCCGGCAGGGGATTTTTTGTGCCCTTAACAGGGAATTTGAGGAAAATAATAAAAGCGCGCCTTGGGCGCAGAAAGAGGAAGAGGATGAAAGCCAAGTTAGATCAAATCAAAGAGCAGGCTCTGGCACAGATCAAAAACTGCGACACGACCGAAAAACTCAATGAGATTCGCGTGAGTGTTCTCGGCAAAAAGGGTGAGCTGACCAGTGTCTTAAAATCCATGAAGGATGTGGCGCCGGAGGAGCGGCCCAAGGTTGGACAGTGGGTAAATGACACCCGCGCGGAGATTGAGCGGGTGCTGGAAGAGCATCGCAGCCGGATGGAGCGCGCTGTGCGGGAGGCCAGAATGAAAGCGGAGGTGATCGATGTGACTCTGCCTGCCAAGAAGGCGGAGATCGGACATAGACATCCCAACACCATCGCGCTGGAGGAAGTAGAACGTATCTTTGTCGGCATGGGCTATGAGGTGGTGGAGGGTCCTGAGGTCGAAAGGGATTATTATAATTTCGAGGCATTGAACATTCCGGCAGATCACCCGGCCAAGGACGAGCAGGACACCTTTTATATCAACGGAGATATTCTGCTGCGCACTCAGACATCCGGTGTGCAGGTACACGAGATGGAGAAAGGACAGCTTCCCATACGCATGATTGCCCCGGGGCGTGTATTCCGTGCCGACGAGGTAGATGCCACCCATTCCCCCTCCTTCCATCAGATTGAGGGACTGGTGATCGATAAGAACATTACGTTTGCAGATCTGAAGGGAACGCTTGCCGAGTTTGCAAGAGAGCTGTTTGGTGAGAACACCAAAGTAAAATTCCGTCCGCATCATTTTCCGTTCACCGAGCCCAGCGCAGAGATGGATGTTACCTGTTTCAAATGCGGCGGCAGTGGCTGCCGGTTCTGTAAGGGCGAGGGCTGGATTGAGATTCTGGGCTGCGGCATGGTACACCCTCATGTGCTGGAGATGAGCGGGATCGATCCCGAAGAATATTCGGGTTTTGCCTTTGGCGTGGGACTGGAGCGAATTGCGCTTCTGAAGTACGAGATAGACGACATGCGTCTCCTGTATGAAAATGATATCCGTTTCCTGAGCCAGTTTTGACGCCCGGGATCGGAATGCGGCTGAATGGAACGCTTAAACAGAACTGCTGAAAGGAATCGTGAATAGAAAGGAAGAAATGATATGAATACATCCCTGTCATGGATCAAAGCATATGTTCCCGATCTCGACTGTACGGATCAGGAGTATCGGGACGCAATGACGCTCACCGGAACCAAGGTGGAGGGTTTTGAGAGAAAGGACAAAAATCTGGAGAAGATCATAGTGGGGCAGATCAGGAGCATCGCCCCTCATCCTGATGCAGACAAACTGATTGTCTGTCAGGTGGATATCGGCGCAGAGACCATTCAGATCGTCACCGGAGCGCACAATGTCAAGGAGGGAGACAAGGTGCCTGTGGTGCTGGACGGCGGCAGAGTGGCTGGCGGTCATGACGGCGGACCGCTTCCCGAGGAGGGCATCCGCATCAAGGCAGGAAAGCTGCGCGGTGTGGAGTCCAACGGTATGATGTGCTCCATCGAGGAGCTTGGCTCCGACAGAAATATGTATCCCGATGCGCCGGAAGAGGGAATCTATATCCTCGGGGCCGACGCGCAGATCGGAGCGGATGCGGTGGAGCTTCTGGGGCTTCACGACACGGTTTTTGAGTATGAAATAACCAGCAATCGTGTAGACTGTTATAGTGTGCTGGGCGTGGCGAGAGAGGCGGCGGCAACCTTCAGAAAGCCCTTCAATCCGCCCGAAGTCAGGGAGGTGGGAAACAGCGAGGATGTGCGGGACTATGTTTCCGTGGAGGTGCAGGATCCCGATCTGTGTACCAGATACTGTGCCAGAGTCTGCAAAAATATCAAGCTCGGCCCTTCCCCGGAGTGGATGCAGAGAAGGCTTGCAGCCAGCGGCATCCGCCCTATCAATAATCTGGTGGATATCACCAATTATGTCATGGAAGAATATGGTCAGCCCATGCATGCTTTTGATCTGGATACGGTGGCCGGACATAAGATCATCGTGCGCCGTGCCAAAGACGGCGAGGAGTTTCAGACGCTGGACGGCCAGATGAGAAAACTCGACGGCGAGGTCCTGATGATCTGTGATGCGGAGAAGGAGATCGGTATTGCCGGTATCATGGGAGGAGAGAATTCCAAGATTACGGATCAGGTGCAGACCGTGCTCTTTGAGGCGGCGGTGTTCAACGGCGCCAATATCCGCAAGTCTGCAAAGAGGCTGGGTCTTAGAACGGATGCTTCAGGCAAATTCGAGAAGGGTCTGGAGGTTCGCAATGCGGAGGAGGCTATCAACCGTGCATGTCAGCTGATTCAGGAGCTGGGCTGCGGTGAAGTCGTGGGCGGCATGGTGGATGTAAAAGAGCCGGTTCCCGAGCTGCGTGAGCTGCCCTTTGAGCCGGATCGTTATAATAAGCTTCTGGGCACTGATGTCAGCACGGAGGAGATGCTGGAAATATTCAGACGCCTGGACATCAAAATCGTGGAGGAGAACGGCCGGATGAAGCTGGTGCTTCCCGCTTTCCGTCAGGACCTGATCGGTATGGCGGACATTGCCGAGGAGGTGGCGAGATTCTACGGTTATGACAGGATTCCCACCACACTTCCCAGCGGAGAATCCACCAACGGTAAGCTTTCCTTTAAGCTGCGCATCGAGCAGAAGGCAAGAGATATTGCAGAATACTGCGGATTTTCTCAAGGGATGTGCTATTCCTTCGAGAGTCCCAGGGTGTTCGATAAGCTGCTTTTGCCTCAGGAGGATCAGCTTCGGCAGACAGTGACGATCTCCAATCCGCTGGGAGAGGATTTCTCCATTATGAGAACGATCTCCTTAAACGGTATGCTCAACAGTCTGGCCGCCAATTACAACAGACGCAACAAGAATGTGAAGCTGTATGAGCTGGGCAATATTTACCTGCCCAAGGCTCTGCCTGTGACAGAGCTGCCTGACGAGAGAATGCAGTTTACCCTGGGATTTTACGGAGACGGAGATTTCTTTACCATGAAGGGCGTCATCGAGGAGTTCCTGGAGAGTATCGGAATGCGGGACAGAAAGGAATATGATCCCGGCGCGGGGAAACCCTTCCTGCATCCCGGGCGGCAGGCGGTGATCCGTTACCGCGGGGAAGAACTGGGATTTCTGGGTGAGGTCCATCCCGAGGTCTGTGACAATTATGAGATCGGCACCAGAGTGTATGTGGCTGTTCTGGATATGCCCGCGATTATCCCGTTTGCGACCTTTGACCGGAAGTACGAGGGGATTGCAAAATTCCCTGCAGTGAGTCGTGACATCAGTATGATCGTGCCCAAATCGGTGCTGGTCGGCCAGATTGAGCAGATAATCGTGCAGCGCGGCGGAAAGCTTTTGGAGAGTTATACCTTATTTGATATCTATGAGGGCAGCCAGATTCAGGAGGGTTACAAATCCGTGGCCTATTCCATCACCTTCCGGGCTAAGGACAGAACTCTGGAGGAGGCTGATGTGAGCGGCGCCATGAAGAAGATATTGAACGGCCTGGAGCAGCTTGGCATCGAACTCAGACATTGATACGCTGCAGTTTAAATATTATGAAAGGAAATGAGTGAAATGGAGAAGAAGAATACCTGGGAAACTTATGAGGCCAAGGATATAAAGAAGCTGGAGAAGCTCTGCGCAGAGTACAGAAGCTTTCTGGATAACGGCAAGACTGAGAGAGAGTGCGTGGACTATATTGTAAATCTTGCGGAGGAGGCCGGCTACAGAGAGCTGGCGGCTCTGGAGAAGACCGGGGCGGAGCTGAAGCCCGGCGACAAGGTGTACAGCGTCTGGATGAATAAGTCTATTGTCATGTTTCAGGTGGGCAGAAAGCCTCTGAGCCAGGGCATGAATATTCTGGGGGCGCACATTGACAGTCCAAGACTGGACGTGAAGCAGAATCCTCTGTATGAGGAGGGCGGATTCGCCTATCTGGACACCCATTATTACGGGGGTGTGAAGAAGTATCAATGGGTGACCATTCCTCTGGCTATCCATGGTGTGGTGGTGAAAAAGGACGGCTCCACCGTGGAGCTGAACGTGGGAGAGAACGAGGACGATCCGGTGTTCTTCGTTTCTGATCTGCTGATCCATCTGGCACAGGAGCAGCTGGAGAAAAAGGCCTCTAAGGTCATTGAGGGGGAGGCTCTGGATATCATCATCGGAAACAGACCTCTGGTGATAGACAAGAAATCGGATAAAAAGTCCGACAAAAACGGAAAGAAGGACGGGCAGAACGGGGAGCAGGCGGCTAAGGACGCCGTGAAGGCGGGGATCCTGCAGATTCTTAAGGATAACTACGATATGGAGGAAGAGGATTTCGTCTCCGCAGAACTGGAGGTGGTGCCTGCAGGCAAAGCCCGAGAGGCCGGTTTTGACCGCAGCATGATCCTGGCTTATGGACAGGATGACAGAGTGTGTGCCTTCACTTCCATGCAGGCGATGCTGGATACCTCCGAGACAGACCGCACTTTGTGCTGCATTCTGGTGGACAAGGAGGAGATCGGTTCCGTGGGAGCCACCGGTATGCAGTCTAAGTTCTTTGAGAATGCGGTGGCAGAGCTGATGAATCTCTGCGGCGGGTACAATGAGCTTGCCCTGCGCAGATGTCTGGCTCACAGCTGCATGCTCTCCTCCGATGTGAGCAGCGCCTATGATCCCTCCTATGCCTCAAGCTTTGACAAGAAGAATGTGGCATATCTGGGCGGCGGCATGGTGTTCAATAAGTTCACCGGAGCCAGAGGAAAGTCCGGTTCCAATGACGCCAATGCGGAATACATCGCTCATATCAGAGATATCTTCGCGAGAGAGAAGATCAATTTCCAGACTGCGGAGCTGGGAAAGGTAGATCTGGGAGGCGGCGGAACAATCGCTTATATTCTGGCACTCTATGGTATGAATGTGATCGACAGCGGCGTGGCTGTCCTGAATATGCATGCGCCCTGGGAGGCCACCAGCAAGGCGGACGTGTACGAGACCTACAGAGGCTATAGGGCTTTTGCCGCAGGCGCAGACGATGCGAAGGTCTTTTAGGCGTGGAATCGGGTGCGGGACAAATGGAATTAAAAAAATCAGACTTTTATTTTGAACTGCCGCAGGAGCTGATCGCTCAGGATCCGCTGGAGGACCGCGCGTCCTCCAGACTTCTGGTGCTGGATAAGGATACGGGGGCGGTCTCACACTATGTGTTTAAGGAAATCATAGAGTATCTTGATCCCGGGGATTGTCTGGTGCTGAATAATACGAAGGTGATTCCCGCAAGACTTTTGGGAGAGCGGGAAGGCACCGGAGCCCATGTGGAGGTGCTGCTTTTGAAGCGCAGAGAGGGCGATGTGTGGGAGACGCTGGTAAAGCCGGGCAGGAAATGCAGGCCCGGCGACAGACTGGTATTTGGCGGCGGGCTGCTGCGGGCGCAGGTGCTGGAGACTGTGGAGGAAGGGAATCGTCTGATCCGTTTTGAGTATCAGGGCATCTTTGAGGAGGTGCTGGACAGACTGGGAGAGATGCCTCTGCCGCCTTATATCACGCACAAGCTGCAGGATAAGAGCCGTTATCAGACCGTCTATGCGAAATATGAAGGCTCTGCGGCTGCGCCCACGGCAGGGCTGCATTTCACAAGGGAACTGCTGGAGCAGATTGAGAGAAAGGGTATCACTGTCGTATATGTGACGCTCCATGTGGGTCTTGGGACCTTCAGACCGGTAAAAGAGGACAATGTACTGAATCACCACATGCATTCCGAGTTTTATCAGGTGACGGAGGAAGCGGCGGAGCAGATTAACCGGGCCAAGGCGGAGGGCAGAAGAGTGATCTGTGTGGGAACCACAAGCTGCCGCACGGTGGAGAGCGCGGCGGGGCCGGACGGCAGAGTCCTCCCCGGGTGCGGCGATACGGAGATATTTATCTATCCCGGCTATCGGTTCAAGGTGCTGGATGCCCTGATCACCAATTTTCATCTGCCGGAATCCACACTGGTGATGCTGGTGTCGGCTCTTGCGGGGCGTGAACAGGTGCTTGGAGCATATGAGGAAGCGATCAGGCAGAGATATCGTTTTTTCAGTTTTGGGGATGCGATGTTTATAAGATAAGAAAAACCGGAGGAAAATCCCCCGGTTTTTTGCTTGATGAATTATAAAGTATCAGGCCTCCGCTTCCTGCGGTGTGTCATTTTCCGCTTCCTCGTTGCCCGCCTCGGGAGACAGTGTCAGGAGCACCTTGGAGATACGGTTCTGGTCTATGCCCTGAACCTTCAGTGTTATGCCGTCAGAGAGCCGTACTTCCTCATTGTCGTCGGGCAGATGGTTCAGGTATTCGATCATGATACCGCCGATGGAATCATAGTCTTCACTGTCAAAGGAGGTGCCCAGCGCATCGTTGATATCGTCGAGCTTCATGCTGGCCTCCACCAGATAGGTGTTTTCCTCCACTTCCTGAATGAGCTGTTCTTCATCCTCGTCGTATTCGTCACGGATTTCCCCGACGATCTCCTCAAGCAGATCCTCGAGAGTCAGCATACCCACAGTGGCACCGTATTCGTTCAGCACAAAAGTCATGTAGGTGGTCTTTTCGCGGATCTCCAGAAGCAGATCGGCGACCTTTTTGAACTCGTGAGTGTAATGAGCCTCCCGCAGAATATTTTGTACCTGAAAATTTTCTGCTCTCTCAGTCAGAATAAAATCTTTTATATTGATCAGACCGATAATATTGTCCTTGTCCTCCCGGTAGACCGGCAGGCGGGTGTACATGGATTCTCTGAAGACACTCAAAACCTTGTCATAGGAATCATCCACGCTCACAGCCACCATCTTGATGCGGGGGATCATGATGTCCTTTGCCACCGCATCGGAGAAGGCGAATACATTGTAGATCATTTCGCGTTCCTCCGTCTCGATGATGCCGTCCTCATGACTCACGTCCACATAGGTTTTCAGCTCGCTCTCCGTCATGGTATTGACCTTTTTGTCGGGGTCAATATGTAAGAGCTTTAAAATAAACTGCGACATTTTGTCCACGATGAAGATCACGGGTGTGAGCAGCTGCATCAGACCGTAGATAATACCGGAGTAGAGCAGTGCAAGTTTCTCGTTGGAAAACATTGCTCCGGTCTTGGGTACGATCTCGCCGAAGATCAAAATAGTAACCGTCAGAATACCGGTGGCGATTCCCACTGCCAGATTGATTCTCATAGCAAGTGTGGTAGCCAGAGCGGATGCGGACAGATTTACGATATTGTTGCCGATCAGAATGGCGCTGAGCATTTTGCTGTACCGGTCCAGAATCTTGAGGACCATGATTGCCCGTTTGTTGCCTTCCTCTGCCAGAGAACGCATTCGCACACGGTTCACCGTGGTGAGTGCAGTCTCAGCCGAAGAGAAAAAGCTGGACAGAAAGATCAGAACTATCAGAGCTGCGAATTGTACGATAATGTCGGCTTCAGCTGTTGAAGCGGTTTGTGGTATGACGCTTGGGTCCAAAAATGTTCACTCCTTTTTGTTTTAATTTAAAAATTTATTGTTAAAAGCAAATATACAATATACGGATGCTGTTGTCAAGTTTTTGAGGGCTTGTGAATATAAATTTAACAGAAGAAGTGGGTAAGCCATGATGTTCGGATAAAATTCGGATCAAAAGGGAAGGGAGAGCGGAGGATGCAGAATGAAACAGGTTTAAGGGGCAGAGGAGCGGCCAGCGAGGGAGGGGTCCCGGTGTTCTTTTTAATGAAAAGCCTTTTATTTTCCTACATATTGACTACGGGACTGCTTTTGCTGTTAGCGTTCTTTTTGTTTAAGTTTGAGTTGACGGAGCGCCCGGTGGCGATAGCCATCATAGCGATCTATGTGGTGTCAACTCTGTTTGCGGGGTTTGTGACGGGCAAAAAGCTGCAGAACAGAAAATTTTTGTGGGGGCTTTTGATGGGCGTAGCTTATTTTGTCGTGTTGGCGGTGGTTTCGCTTGCAGTTAAGAAAAGCCCTGACACATTGGGAAATTCTTTTTTCACCACTCTGGCTCTGTGTGCCGGGGGCGGCATGCTCGGCGGAATGATCAGTTGACAGCGTCGGTATATTGTGTTATACTATTAAAAAAATTGGCATGATATCTACTGTTGATAAGGAGGCTTTCTAAGATGAAGCATATCAAGACTTTGACTACCAGAGATTTAAAGGAATCCATGAAGAAGGGCGGCTGCGGCGAGTGCCAGACCTCCTGTCAGTCGGCATGTAAGACTTCCTGTACGGTGGGCAATCAGAGCTGCGAGAAGATTAAATAATCGGACATCAATTAAATCGAGACTAGCGGTGAGCAGCGATTTTATTCGCTGCTTTCGTTGTGTCAAAAGTCCGGTGAAATGAGCGGACGAATGATGTGAGATGAAAGGAATACCATGATACATCAATATAAAAGTAACGGCTATAATATTGTCATGGATGTCAACAGCGGTTCCGTGCATGTGGTGGACGATATCGTGTACGACATGATTCCGCTGGTAGAGCCGTTGGTGAACGAGGGCATCAAGGATGTGGACACGATCTGCGCCGCGGTGATCAATCTGGCCAATCTCCCCTATCCTCAGGAGGAGATCGGCGAGGCGGTGAGAGAGGTGCTGCAGCTGGAGCGGGAAGGCCAGCTCTTTGCCCCGGATATTTATGAGAATTATGTGTTTGATTTCAAGAAGCGTCAGACGGTGGTGAAGGCTCTGTGCCTGCACATTGCCCATGACTGTAATCTGGCCTGTAAGTACTGCTTTGCGGAGGAGGGCGAGTATCACGGCAGACGGGCGCTGATGAGCTTTGAGGTGGGGAAGAAGGCGCTTGATTTTCTGGTGGCAAACTCCGGCAATCGTGTGAATCTTGAGGTGGATTTTTTTGGCGGCGAGCCTCTGATGAATTGGGATGTGGTAAAACGTCTGGTGGAGTACGGGCGCAGTATCGAGGAATCCAACAATAAAAAGTTCCGCTTCACACTGACTACCAACGGTGTGCTTCTGGACGACGGGATTCTGGAATTTGTCAACAGAGAGATGGCAAACGTGGTTCTGAGCATAGACGGACGCAAAGAGATCCATGACAAAATGCGGCCGTTCCGTGGCGGTCAGGGCAGTTATGACAGGATCGTTCCAAAGTTCCGGCAGGTGGCTGAGAGCAGAGACCAGATGAATTATTATGTGAGGGGTACGTTCACCCATTATAATCCGGATTTTGCCGAGGATGTGCTGCATCTTGCGGATCTGGGGTTCAAACAGATTTCCGTGGAGCCTGTGGTGGCACAGCCTGCCGACGATTATGCCATCACGGAGTCTGATATTCCAAAGCTCCTCTCGGAGTATGACAGACTGGCGTCGGAGATGATAAAGCGCAAAAAAGAAGGACGGGCTTTCAATTTCTTTCATTTTATGATAGACTTGCAGGGTGGGCCCTGTGTGGCGAAGCGTTTGTCGGGCTGCGGTTCCGGCACGGAATATCTGGCGGTGACGCCATGGGGCGATCTCTATCCCTGCCATCAGTTTGTAGGAAACGAAAAATTCCTTATGGGAAATGTGGACGAGGGGATCGTGCGGGAGGATATCCGGGACGAGTTCAAGTGCTGCAATGTCTATGCGAAGGACAAGTGTAAGAGATGTTTTGCAAAGTTCTACTGCAGCGGCGGCTGTGCGGCCAATTCCTACAATTTCCACGGCAATATCAACGATGCCTACGATGTGGGCTGCGAACTTCAGAAGAAGCGGATAGAATGCGCCATCATGCTGAAGGTTGCCGAGATGGAGGACGCAGAGGCGGAGTAGAACGGGAATAGAATAGAATGCGGACAGCATTTACAGAAAGAATACAGAAAAAGAGAGGACAAGAGAAAATGAAGAAGAGCAAAGCAATCGTAATTCTGCTGTGTGCAATCCTGCTTCTCGCCGGAGTCACTTATGTAGATTTTCGAGGCGTGGACGCAGACGGCACAGGCAGCGCGTCGGATATCAAGCTGGGGCTTGATCTGGCCGGCGGTGTCAGCATCACCTATCGGGCGGTGGGCGAGGAGGCTCCCAGCGCCACGGACATGAACGACACCATCAGCAAGCTGCAGCAGCGTGTGGAGACCTACAGTACTGAGGCGATCGTCTATCAGGAGGGAAGCGACAGGATCAATATCGAGATTCCCGGTGTGAGCGATGCCAATGCCATACTGCAGGAGCTGGGCCGTCCGGGTTCCCTGTATTTTATCGCGGAGACCGACGCCGAGGGCAATCAGAATTATATGAACAACGGAGGCGGTTATACACTTAACAAGACCATTGACGAGCTTTTGGAGGACGGTTCTATCGTGCTGGTGGGAACGGACGTGAAGGATGCACGGGCGGTGACGACCCGGGATCAGATGCAGAATTCCACCTTTGCCGTAGACTTGACAATGACGCCGGAGGGAACGGTAAAGTTTGCCGATGCCACCAGAAACGCTTATGAGAAAGGCGAGACGCTTGCTATCTATTATGACGGTGAGTTTGTCAGCGTACCCGGTGTGAACGGTGTGTTCACCGACGGAAACGCTCAGATCACCCCGATGGAGAGTGCGGAGGCGGCGGAGCGTCTGGCTTCCACCATCCGTATCGGCGGTCTGAAGCTGGAGCTGGAGGAACTGCACTCCAAGGTCGTGGGCGCTCAGCTGGGTGTTGAGGCCATTGATACCAGCCTGAAAGCGGGAGCCATCGGTCTCGCCATCGTGATCGTGTTTATGATAGCCGTATATTTTGCGGCTGGTGTGGCATCTGCACTGGGACTGGGCTTATATGTGGCTTTGATCGTGTTATTGTTAAACGGATTCGATATGACGCTGACGCTCTCGGGTGTGGCAGGTATCATCCTCTCCATCGGTATGGCGGTGGATGCCAACGTAATCATCTTTGCCCGCATCCGTGAGGAGCTTGCAACAGGCAAGAGCGTGCAGAGCGCTGTCAAGATCGGATTTGACAAAGCGCTGTCCGCCATCGTGGACGGCAATATCACAACGCTGATCGCGGCTGCGGTGCTGTTCTTCCTGGCGCCCGGCACCATCAGAGGATTTGCGCAGACATTGGCACTGGGTATTGTGCTTTCCATGTTTACTGCGCTGGTAGTGACAAGATTTATCATGCAGGCATTTTATGCGCTGGGCATCAAGGATGCCAAATGGTATGGTATGGCCAGAGAGCGCAAGCCTATTGATTTCCTTTCTAAAAAAGGTATCTTCTTCGGTGTCTCCATCCTGGTGATTGCCGCGGGCTTTGTGGTGATGGGAATCAACAAGGCGGGTACCGGCGACATGCTCAATTACAGTCTGGAGTTTAAAGGCGGTACTGCCACCACGGTTATGTTTAACGAGTATATGACGCTGGAGGAGGCCAATGACAGAGTGGTTCCTTTGATCGAGGAACTGACCGGAAGCGCAGTACAGGTTCAGAACGTCCAGGAGACCAATGAGATTATCTTCAAGACCAATACACTGACTGTGGATCAGAGAGAAGCCATCGATGAGATGTTGATGTCCACCTTCGACGTGACGGAGGATGTGATCAATTCCGAGACGATCAGCTCCACCATCAGCAATGAGATGAAGACTGACACGATTCTTGCAGTGGTTGTGGCTATTGTCTGCATGCTGATCTATATCAGGATCCGCTTTAAGGATCTTCGTTTTGGCATCAGCAGTATCGCGGCTCTGCTGCATGACGTGCTTGTGGTGCTGGCATTCTATGCGGTGGCGAAGGTCTCCGTGGGCAACACCTTTATCGCATGTATGCTGACTATCGTGGGTTATTCCGTGAACGCCACCATCGTTATCTTCGACCGTGTGCGTGAGAACATGACAGTGATGGGCAAAAAGGACGATCTGAAGAATCTGGTGAACGCAAGCATCACACAGACTTTGTCCAGAAGTATTTTCACCTCCCTGACGACCTTCGTCATGGTGGCCTGCCTGTATGTGCTGGGTGTGACCAGCATCCGGGATTTTGCGCTGCCTCTGATGGTTGGTATCGTCTGCGGCGCTTATTCCTCCGTGTGCATTACCGGAGCGCTCTGGTATGTACTGAGAAAGAAATTCCCGCCCAAGGCGAGTGCGAAATAAAGATTAAAAAAGATACAGAGAGCCGGGTGCTGAGGATCGTTCAGCATCCGGCTCTTTTCTGCTTTTGGGGAGATCCTTTCTTCCGCATGAAAAAGGACTTGACAAAACCGTACAACAGCAGTAAAAAAGAGAGGTGCTTATGGGTATGAAATATGAAAAATTGTTTGATTCAGAACTGAAGGTGATGGATGTGCTCTGGGATGAGGGGGATGTGGAGGCCAGGCATGTAGCGGAGCGGCTGATATCGGTACCGTTCTTACGGAGATAGAAAACAAGGGCACACAACTGACGGACAAAGAGGCGGGAGCGATGAGAGTCGTCTCCTTTGGCTGGGAGGGATAAGCTTGGAGAAGTGGATGGTGGCGGCCAAAAGGGCCGATTTTGATCGATGGGCGCAGCGCTTTGGAATCAGTCCCGTTCTGGCCCGCATTCTGCGAAACCGGAATCTGACGGAGGAGGCGCAGGTGGACAAATTTCTGAACGGTACATTGCGGGACTGTTATTCCCCATGGCTGCTAAAAGATATGGACAGGGCAGTGGAGGCGGTGCAGGAGGCTGTGATGCAGGGAAAGCGCATTCGTATTATAGGCGATTATGATGTGGACGGTATTTGTTCCGCATATATTCTGACAAAGGGACTTCGGGCTCTGGGCGGGAACGCGGATGCGGCAATTCCCCATCGTATCCACGATGGCTACGGGCTCAATGATCATTTGATCGAGCTGGCCGCAAAGGAGGGCGTGGAACTGATTGTGACCTGTGACAACGGAATTGCGGCGGCGCGGCAGATTGAGCTTGCAGCTTCCCGGGGGATTGATGTGGTGGTGACGGACCACCATGAGGTCCCCTACGTGTCGGAGCCTTCAGACGGCGGGGAGGTCAGGAGGGATGTGCTGCCTCCCGCGCTGGCGGTGGTGGACCCCAGACGGGCGGACTGCACCTATCCCTTTCCGGGAATCTGCGGCGGTGTGGTGGCCTACAAATTCATGCAGGCTTTACTGTCGGACAAGGCATGGCTTACGGGGCAGAATATCAGCGGAGAGACAGAGGCGGAGCTTATGGAAGAGTTCCTCGAATTTGCAGCGTTTGCAACCGTGTGCGATGTGATGGAGCTTGTGGATGAGAATCGCATACTGGTAAAGGAGGGACTGAAACGTCTGAGAAAAAGCCGGAATCCCGGTCTGAGGGCTCTCATGGAAGTGAACGGAATAGAAATGGATAAGCTTTCCGCATACCATCTGGGATTTGTGATGGGACCTTGCCTGAACGCTACCGGGCGGCTGGATACGGCAAAGCGTGCGCTGGAGCTTCTGCAGAGCGGAACGAAGGCAGAGGCCATGTGTGCTGCAAGGGAGCTTTTTGAGATGAATGACAGCAGGAAGAATCTGACTCTGAGAGGAGTGGAGGAGGCCCAAACCGATATTGTGCAGCATCACAGGGAGAAGGATAAGGTGCTTGTGGTGTTTCTGCCGGAGGTTCACGAGAGTCTGGCCGGCATCATAGCAGGGCGCGTGCGGGAGCAGTATAATCGTCCCGCCTTTGTGCTGACGAGAGGCGAGGAGGGAGTCAAGGGGTCCGGGCGTTCCGTGGAGGGGTATCATATGTACGAAGCTCTGACACAGGTAAACGGGCTTTTGACCAGATACGGGGGACACAAAATGGCGGCGGGACTGTCCATGCGGGAAGAGGATGTGGAGCGGTTCCGGCAGAAATTAAATGAAAACTGTGTTCTGGGAGAGGAAGATTTTATTCCTGTGATACATATTGATGTGCCGCTGCCGCTTGCCTTTGCGAATGAAGGACTGGCGAGAGAGCTGGAGCTTCTGGAACCCTTTGGCGTGGGGAATCCGAAGCCGCTGTTTGCCCAGAAGGGCCTGGTGTTTGTGTCGGGTGTCAGAATGGGAAGCAGCGGGAGCTGTGCCAGGTTCAGAGTGCGCACGCCGGAGGGAACCGCGGAGCAGCTGGTGATGTTTCGGAGACTGGAAGCCTTTGAGACCTTTCTGGAGGAGCGATTCGGTCAGGGCAGCGTGGAGCGGCTTTACGGCGGACATGGAGACTTTGAGGTATCCGCAGTGTATCAGCTTGGTTTGAACACTTATCGCGGCAGGACGGAGAAACAGCTGATTCTGCAGTCTTTTTGCTGATTATACAAACATTATTTTTATTTTAGATTTACATAATACTTTAGACACATTTTGGACACATTTTTCTTTTATGATATATCTCAGATAGTTGAGAAAATCACTATCTCCCCCCTCATAAGAAACGGAAAGCTCCCGGTTTTGCCGGGAGTTTTCTGTTTTTGACTGATCTGCGGAAAAAAAGAGTGGTAGAAACTGTCAAAAGGGAGTACAATAGGTATCGTATAATTGGGTATATCTGTGCAGGAAAGGGTTGGCCGGATGGAATCAAGGGAAATGTTATTGTCAGAGCTGCTGGGCGGAATCGGGTACGAATGTGTGCAGGGAAGTGTGGACCGCGCGGTGAGCGGAGTGGTTTACGACTCCCGAAAAGTAGAACGGGGATGTCTTTTTATCTGTATTCAGGGAGCGAACTTTGACGGACACGATTTTGCTCCCGAGGCGGCCGGACAGGGAGCGGCGGCGCTGATCGTCTCTGAGGATGTGGCCGGGCTTGAGGCTTTGGACGTGACGGTAATCAGGGTGGAGGACACGCGCTATGCGATGGCTTTCATCTCTGCCGCATGGTTTGGACATCCCGCAGGGAAGCTCAAGACCATCGGTATCACCGGTACCAAGGGTAAGACTACGTCCACTTATCTGGTGAAATCTATTTTGGAACATGCAGGTTATCGGGTGGGGCTTATCGGCACCATCGAGATTATGATAGGGGATAAGCATATACACGCGGACAACACCACTCCGGAGTCCTATCTGCTTCAGAAATATTTTGCCGACATGGCGGAGGCGGGCATGGATGCGGTGGTGATGGAGGTTTCCTCCCAGGCTCTGATGTTGCACCGCACGCAAGGGTTTGTCTTTGATTATGGAATATTCACGAATCTGGAACCGGATCATATCGGCCCCAATGAGCATAAGGATTTTGAGGATTATCTGCATTGTAAATCTATGTTGTTCAGGCAATGTGTGGTGGGTATCGGCAATGGGGACGATGTGCATTTTGAGCGGATCATGGAGGGACACACCTGCAGTCTCGAGAGCTTCGGCATGGGGGAGAAATGTTCCATCCGGGCGGAGGGACTGCATCTGATTCATAAGCCGGGGGAGCTTGGAGTGGCCTTTTACGCATCTTTTGAGAACGGGGAGGGGTATGATGTGGAGGTGCCCACACCGGGGCGCTTCAGTGTGTATAATGCCCTGACGGCTATGGCGATCTGCAGGCATTTCCGGGTGGATGCTGAGGATATCAAAAAGGCATTATTGGGTGCCCGAGTAAAAGGGCGGATTGAGATGGTAAAGGTGAGTGAAGAGTTCACGCTTCTGATTGATTATGCTCATAACGCCATGGCGCTGGAGAGCCTGCTTGCGACGCTTCGGGAATACCGGCCCCACAGGCTGGTGTGTCTGTTTGGCTGCGGAGGCAACCGCGCCAGATCCCGGCGCTTCGAGATGGGTGAGGTCAGCGGGCGGCTTGCGGATCTGACGGTCATTACTTCAGACAATCCCCGGTTCGAGGAGCCTCAGGCTATCATTGAGGACATTAAGACGGGTATTGCCAAAACAGAGGGAAAATATGTGGAGATCTGTGACCGCAGAGAGGCGATACGCTATGTCATCACCCACGGAGAACCCGGGGATATCGTGGTTCTGGCCGGCAAGGGGCATGAAGATTACCAGGAGATCAAAGGCGTGAAATATCCAATGGATGAGAGAGATATCATCCGGGATATTCTGGAGCAGCAGGGAAGGCAGTAAGAGGAAAAGCGGTAAGAGGAAAAACAGTGCGGGAACAGTATGCGGATATCATTGTGGATATCTCCCAGGAAAAATTGGATAAACCGTTTCAATACCGGGTGCCTCTTGCGCTGCGGGACCGGCTGGAACCGGGGATGTGTGTAGAGATTCCCTTCGGAAACGGAAACAGGCGGATAAAGGGCTATGTGCTGGAGGTGGGGGAAACGTGCAAGTTTGATCCGGTCCGTACCAAGGAACTGTTCGGGATTGCGCAGAAGGATGCGGATGTCACAGACAGGATGGTGGCGCTGGCAGCATGGATCCGCCAAAATTACGGCTCCACTATGATACAGGCGCTAAAGACGGTACTCCCCGCCAGAAAGACCGTCAAAAAGCAGGAGAGACGCTTTGTGGAGGTACTGATGAACAGGGAGGAGCTGCGCTCCCTGCTCGGCGATTGTCTGCGGAAGAAGCAGCATGCCAAGGCCAGACTGCTGGAGGCCCTCTTGCAGCAGTGGGAGGACGGAGCGGGAGCTATACCCTATCAGTGGATCACGGGAAAATTAAACGTGGCTTCAGGTACTGTCAACAGTCTGGTGAGAGAAGGAGCGGTCCGCATTGTCTCCACGGAGCAGTTCCGCAATCCGGTGAGGCTTGCGGAGGAGGCAGAAGGCGGAAAGCGGCTGCTCAGCCCGGATCAGAGACATATTGTGGATTCGGTGCTGGAGGACTTTGACAAAGGACAGCCGGGAACGTATCTGATACACGGCATCACCGGCAGCGGCAAGACGGAGGTCTATATGGAGCTGGTGGCGGAGGTCCTCAAAAGAGGCAGACAGGCCATTGTGCTCATACCGGAGATTGCTTTGACCTATCAGACACTGCTGAGGTTCTACAGACGTTTTGGCGACAGAGTCAGTGTCATGAATTCAACGCTGTCTGCGGGGGAAAAATATGATCAGTGCGAGCGGGCAAAGCGGGGGGAGATCGATGTGATCATCGGTCCCAGGTCCGCGTTGTTCACGCCCTTTCCCAATATTGGTCTCATCGTCATTGACGAGGAACATGAGAGCAGCTACAAGAGTGAGAGTACGCCCAAGTATCATGCCAGGGAGACTGCCATGGAGGTGGCCAGACTCCATGGGGCCGGTGTGGTGCTGGGGTCTGCGACTCCTTCGCTGGAGTCCTTTTACCGGGCGGTGCGGGGGGAATACAGACTTTTTACTCTGCGGGAGCGTCTGACCGGAGGAAGGCTTCCCACGGTTTATACTGTGGATCTTCGGGAAGAATTAAAGAGTGGAAACCGTTCTATATTCAGTCTGAAGCTGCAGGAGCTGCTGGCTGACAGACGGGACAAGGGGCAGCAGAGCATGTTGTTTTTAAACCGCAGGGGTTATGCCGGATTCGTGTCCTGCAGAGCCTGCGGAGAGGTGATGAAATGTCCCCATTGTGACGTATCCCTGTCGGAGCACAGGGACGGAAGACTGGTCTGTCATTACTGCGGCTACAGTCAGCCAAAACCCGGGCTCTGCCCGAAGTGCGGTTCCAGATATCTTCTGGGATTTCGGGCGGGAACGCAGCAGATCGAGGAGAAGCTGCAGGAACTGATGCCGGGGGTGCGGACACTGCGCATGGACGGAGATACCACGAGGACCAAGGACAGCTATGAGAGAATTCTGTCGGCCTTTGCCAACGAGGAGGCGGATGTGCTGATCGGTACGCAGATGATCGTGAAGGGACATGATTTTCCCAAGGTCACGCTGGTGGGCATTCTGGCGGCGGATCTATCCTTGAGCGCGGCGGATTATCGGGCGGGAGAGAGAACCTTTCAGCTCCTGACGCAGGCAGTGGGCCGGGCGGGCAGAGGAGCCTTTGCCGGGGAGGCCGTGATACAGACCTATCAGCCTGAACACTATGCCGTGACCCGTGCTGCAGCGCAGGATTATGAGGGATTTTATCAGGAGGAGATTCTATACCGGGAAATGGGAGGCTATCCCCCTGTGGCACATATGCTTGCGGTACAGATTTTCGCAGGAGAGGAAAAGGCGGGGGCAGAGCTGGCCGCCCGGCTTGCGGATGCGGTCCGGAGAGCCGGCACGGCTGTGCTGGGACCTGCGGCGGCATCCATCGGCAGAATCAATGACGTCTACCGCTTTGTATTTTATGTCAAGAATGACGATTACGGACGTCTCGTTCAGGTCAAAGACTTACTGGAGGAACTGCTTATACAGTGGAAGAACACAACCGTGCAGGTCCAGTTTGATTTTGATCCCGTGAATTGTCTTTAGTTACGTCAGATACCGGTTACGTCAGATAAAGGAAGCTTCGGGATAAAAATGAATGATAAAAACAGGACCGGGGCCGGAGACCCCGGGAGGAGGAAGAAGATGGCAATCAGAAATATCCGTGAATACGGGGACGAGGTACTGAGCAAAAAGTGCAAGGAAGTGTCAGAGATGACGCCCCGCACAAGAGAGTTGATCGAGGATATGCTGGAGACGATGTATGAGGCAAACGGAGTGGGACTTGCGGCGCCTCAGGTGGGGATATTGAAGCGAGTAGTAGTTATCGACGTGACGGGTGAGGATCCCTATATTATGATCAATCCCCGTATTGTTGAGAGCAGCGGGGAGCAGACCGGCCCGGAAGGGTGCCTGAGCCTGCCGGGAAAGAGCGGCGTGGTCACCAGGCCCAATTATGTCAAGGCCGTGGCGCTGGATGTGAATATGAAGCCCTATGAGGTGGAGGGGACAGAACTTTTGGCCCGGGCCATCTGTCATGAGCTGGATCATCTGGACGGGCATATGTATGTGGAGAAAGTGGAAGGCGAGCTGCAGGATGTGACTGCGGAGGATATGGAAGATTAGGATGGCTCAGACGGATCGGGACGAAACAGATCAGAACAGATCAGAACAGGAAACAGGAGGGCGCGCGCAGATGAAAATCGTATTTATGGGAACCCCTGATTTTGCCGTGGGGGCGATGGAGGCTTTGCTGGAGGCGGGGCATGAGATCACATTGGCTGTGACTCAGCCGGATAAGGCCAGAGGGCGCAGCGGACAGCTCCAGGCGCCGCCGGTGAAAGAGTGTGCGTTAAAGCATCATATTCCGGTGTTTCAGCCGCGCCGGATCAAAACGCCCGAGGCTATGGCAGAGCTGAGGAAATATGAGGCGGATGTGTATATTGTGGCGGCCTTTGGACAGATTCTTTCTCAGGAGATACTGGATATGCCAAGGTATGGCTGCCTGAATATTCATGCGTCCCTTCTTCCCGGATACAGGGGAGCGTCTCCCATACAGCATGTGATCATCGGCGGAGAGCGGGAGACCGGTGTCACGATCATGCAGATGGATGCGGGGGTCGACACGGGGGATATGCTCTATAAAAAGAAGATTCCTATTGAAGATACGGATACCTATCAGAGCCTGCATGATAAACTCGCCGTTTTGGGCGGGGAAGCAATCAAGGAGGCCCTGGATCTGCTGCAGGAGGGCAGACTGACGCCCGAGAAGCAGGATGATGCAGCAAGCTGTCATGCGCCTATGATCGAGAAGCGGATGGGACATTTGGACTTTTCCGGAAACGCTGTAGATCTCGACCGTCTGATACGCGCATTGACGCCCTGGCCCAGTGCATATACCTCGTATCACGGTAAACAATTAAAGATATGGCGGGCCGTGCCGGTGGAATCTGCCGGGGCGGGGCAGGAGCTGTCACAGAGCGCTCCAGGGACTGTTTTGAGCGTGGACAGGGACTCGCTGCTGATATCCTGCGGACAGGGCGCGCTGCGCGTGCTGGAGCTGCAGCTGGAAGGGAAAAAGCGTATGAGCGCCCGGGATTTTCTGCTGGGTGTCAGGCTGGAACCGGGAGAACTGCTGGGCTAGAGCTTAGGAGGTATGAGAATGATTTTTGGTTATGGTTTTTACTTTGATCCTACCTATTGGCTGGTGCTGTTGGGCATGGTGATCTGTCTGGCGGCCAGCGCATTGGTGAACTCCACGATGAATAAATATAAGAGGATACCCGCTTCCACCGGGATAAACGGCGCCGAGGCGGCCAGAAGGATTTTGAATAACGAAGGGCTCTATCAGGTGCAGATAGAGTGCCTGCAGGCGGCGGAGGGCGATCACTATGATCCCCGAAGCGATACGGTCCGGCTGTCTTATGATGTGTATCACGGGGCTTCTGTAACGGCGGTGGCTGTGGCGGCACATGAGTGCGGCCATGCGATTCAGCATGCAAAGGCTTATGCGCCCCTGAATATCCGTTCTGCCATGGTACCCGTTGTGAGTATCGCCAGCAATCTGGGACTGCCGCTCATTTTGCTGGGTATGCTTCTTTCCTGGAATCAGGTGCTGATCCAGATCGGTATCTGGGCATTTGTGCTGGCGGTGCTGTTTCAACTGGTGACGCTTCCTGTGGAATTTAATGCATCCCGCAGAGCGGTGGCAAAGGTTTCACAGTATGGGCTGCTCTCAGAACAGGAAAATGCCGGATGCCGGAAAGTGCTTACTGCGGCGGCTCTGACCTATGTGGCAGCGGCGGCAGCGGCAATATTACAGCTTTTACGCCTGCTGATTTTGTTCGGCGGCGGAAGACGCAGAGATGACTGAGAAGCGTCGGATTGAAATCCGTGAACGCATAATGATGATTTGATGGAAAGGTACGGGAGACGTGGCGGAAAATACCAGAGAGATAGCGTTGGATACACTGCTTGCGTTAGAGCGCGGCGAGGAACTGTCCCATCGGCTGATACGGGCGGTGCTGAATAAATATGATTATCTGGATGAGCGGGATAAGGCTTTTATCAAGCGTCTGACGGAAGGGACGATCGAGAGGCAGACGGAACTGGACTTTTATCTGGATGCCTGCTCCAGCGTACCCGTGCGCAGAATGAAGCCCCTGATACGCTGCCTGATGCGCATGAGTGTCTACCAGCTTCTCTATATGGACAATGTGCCGGACAGTGCCGTGTGCAACGAGGCCTGCAAGCTGGCCCAGAAGCGGAAGTTCGGCAGTTTAAAGGGGTTTGTAAACGGCGTGCTCCGGAACATTGCAAGGCAGAAGGACAGCCTGCCGATGCCGGATCGGACAGCGGCTCCATTGGAATATCTGTCTGTGAAGTATTCCATGCCTGTCTGGCTGGTTCGTCTCTGGACGGATACCTATGGCATGGAACGTGCGGAGCGGATCTTACAGGGATTATTAGAAATTCACCCGGTGTCTCTGCGTTTCTCAGAGAGTTTATCTGAGGAGCAGCAAGAGCGGCTTTTACAAGAGATGGAACGAGGCGGCGCGGCCCTGCGCCAAAGCTCCCTGTTCTCCCGCGTCTATCTAGTGGAGAACACAGAAAATATCGCAGAGCTGCCGGGCTTTGCCGAAGGGAAATTTGTGGTGCAGGACGCAAGCTCCGCTATGGCGGTGGAAGCCGCAGGGATAAAGGCGGGAGATTTTGTGCTGGATATCTGTGCCGCGCCCGGAGGCAAAAGTATATTTGCGGCGGAGAAGACAGGGAAAAGCGGCCGGGTGCTGGCCAGAGACGTATCCGCCAAAAAGACGGAAATGATCTCCGAGAATATCGCTCGCACGGGCCTGACAAATATCGAGGCGGAGGTCTATGACGCCACTCATCCGGATGAGAACATGCGGGAAAGGGCAGACGTGGTTCTTGCGGATGTTCCCTGTTCGGGATTTGGCGTCATGGGAAAGAAAAGGGATATCAAGTATCGCGTGACTCCGGAAAAGCTTCCGGCGCTGGAGGAACTGCAGCGCACCATTATTGAAAGCTGCTGGCAGTATGTCAAACCCGGCGGAGTGCTGCTGTACAGTACCTGTACCATCAATTCCGCGGAGAATGAAAAAATGGTACGCTGGATTGTGGAGCGCTTTCCCTTTGTGCTTGAGGAGGAGCGCCAGTTCATTCCCGGGGAGGACGAGACGGACGGATTTTATTATGCCAGACTGCGGAGAGAGCGGGCAGAATGAGCTTGAGACATCGCTGAGACGACAAAGGAGAATGGTATGGGATCAGGGCAGGGAATTCTACAAAAGGAAACGGCGGACAACGGAGAGGATATCAAGTCCCTGTCACTGAGTGAGCTGGCAGAGGAGCTTGCAGCCTGCGGAGAGAAGTCCTTTCGGGCAAAGCAGATGTACGAATGGATGCATGTGAAGCTGGCCAGGGACTTTGCGGAGATGACAAATCTCTCCAAAGAGCTGCGCGGGCAGTGCAGCAGGCGCTACCGGTATACGACGCTGGAGGCATTACGGGTACAGGAATCCGCGATAGACGGCACCAAAAAGTTTTTGTTTAAACTCTATGACGGCAATCTGGTTGAGAGTGTGTGGATGCGTTATAAGCATGGAAATTCCGTGTGTATCTCCTCTCAGGTGGGGTGCCGCATGGGCTGCAGATTCTGTGCCTCCACACTGGACGGGCTGGAGCGGAACCTCCTTCCGTCAGAGATGCTGGATCAGATCTATTCCATCACAAGGCTTATAGGTGAGCGGGTGTCTCATGTGGTGGTGATGGGAACCGGGGAGCCGCTTGACAATTACGAAAATCTTCTGAGGTTTATACGGATGCTCACGGATGAAAACGGTCTGCACATCAGCCAGCGCAATATCACCGTGTCCACCTGCGGCATCGTACCCCGAATGCGTATGCTCGCAGGGGAGGGGCTGCAGATCACGCTGGCACTGTCCCTGCATGCCGTGACGGATGAGAAAAGACGGGAACTTATGCCTATTGCCAACCGTTATTCCATCGGAGAGCTCATGGAGGCCTGCCGCTATTATTTCGAGAAGACGGGAAGAAGGATCACTTTTGAGTATTCTCTGGTGGGAGGAGTCAACGATACGGATGAGGACGCGGTACGGCTTGCGGCGCTTGCAGCGCCTCTTGGCTGTCATGTGAATCTGATCCCGGTAAATCCCATAAAAGAGCGGGATTTCGTGCAGTCGGAGACCGCAAGAATCATGGCTTTTAAAAATAAGCTTGAAAAAAAACAGATAAATGTTACTATAAGAAGGGAAATGGGACGGGATATTGACGGCGCGTGCGGACAGCTTCGGCGTAAGGAGCTGACGCAGGAGGAGGCCGCGGTCTCACCCATTCGGGAGGAATAGACGTGCTCAAGACATTTTCCATGACCGATATTGGCAGAAAGAGAAAAGTAAATCAGGATTATGTATATACCTCAGAAACGTCTGTGGGCAGCCTGCCGAACCTGTTTATCGTGGCGGATGGCATGGGGGGACACAATGCGGGTGATTATGCCTCCAAGCTGACGGTGGAGACCATGATCTCAGAGATAGAAGCTTCCTTCGAGAAAAATCCGGTTAAGATATTCGGGAAGGCCATCTCAGCGGCAAACGAGCTCATCCGCAGGAAGGCGTCCCAGATGCCCGATATGGACGGCATGGGGACCACCGTGGTAGCGGCCACCTGTTTCGGAAAGTATCTTCAGGTGGCAAATGTGGGAGACAGCCGTCTCTATGTTGTGGGAAACAAGATACGGCAGATTACCAAAGATCATTCGCTGGTGGAGGAAATGGTGCGCATGGGGACGATTTCCCCTGCGGAAGCCAGAAACCATCCTGACAAAAATATCATCACCAGAGCGGTGGGAGCCAGCGAGTCGGTGGAAGCGGATTATTTTACGGTGGAGCTTGAGGAGGGTGATCTGGTGCTGTTGTGTACCGACGGCCTGACCAATATGCTGGAGGATGAGGATATCCGCATGATCCTCGGCGGAGCGAGAGACATTGTGGAGAAGGCCGAGGCTCTTGTGGCAGCAGCCAATGCAAACGGCGGCAAGGACAATATCTCGGTGGTATTGATCGAGCAGGATGTAAAATAGACGTTAATCTGAGAAAAGGAAAGCGGTATGATTAAAATAGGTATGATGATCGGCGACCGATATGAGATACTGGAAAAGATCGGCACCGGAGGTATGTCGGATGTGTATAAGGCGAAATGCCACAAGCTGAATCGATTTGTGGCGGTGAAGGTGCTCAAGCAGGAGTTTTCCGAGAATGCAAACTTTGTGTCAAAGTTTCAGACAGAGGCTCAGGCAGCGGCCGGTCTTGCACATCCCAATATTGTAAATGTGTATGACGTGGGTGAGGAAAACGGGATTCACTATATTGTGATGGAGCTTGTTGAGGGAATCACTCTCAAAAAGTATATCGAGAAGAAAGCCAGGCTCTCCTACAAGGAGGCTGTCAGTATCGCCATTCAGGTGAGTATGGGTATCGAGGCGGCGCACAATAATCACATCATTCACAGAGATATCAAACCTCAGAATATCATTATATCCAAGGACGGCAAGGTGAAGGTGACGGATTTCGGAATCGCCAAGGCTGCCACCAGCAACACGATCACTTCCAATGTGATGGGGTCTGTACATTATACTTCTCCGGAGCAGGCCAGAGGCGGCTACAGCGATGAGAAGAGCGACATTTATTCTCTTGGTGTGACCATGTTTGAGATGCTTACGGGACGTGTTCCGTTTAACGGGGAGACCACGGTGGCCATCGCCATCAAGCATATTCAGGAGGAGATGCCGTCTCCCAAGGAGTATGTACCGGAGATTCCGGCCAGCGTGGAGAGCATTGTGCTAAAATGCTGCCAGAAGTCGCCTGACAGGCGTTATCAGAGTATGGGAGAGCTGATCGCGGATCTGAAACAGTCTCTGATGAACCCTGACGAAAATTTTGTCGTGTTTACCGATCCTGATATGGAGGGCGGTACCCGTGCTATCAGTGAAGGGGATATGGAGCAGATCAAGAACCGTTCTGTCTACAATGAGGAGTATGTGCCGAGGGAGGATTCCATGCGCCTGCTCTCGGATACGGAGGCTATGTATGAGGGCGGGGAGGAGTACGGTGATGAGGAGGATTATGATTATGATCCCAAGATGGAGCGGATCACCACCATCCTGGCGGTAGTGGCCGGAATTATCATCATTGTTATCATCATTGTCCTGGCTGTCAAGCTGTTTGAAAGTAACGGATCACAGGGGAACGAGGGTCCTATCATCGGAGAGGAGAGCAGCGGCGAGGCGGAGACCGTGGATATGCCCAATGTGAAGGGGATGAATCTGGAGGATGCAAAAAATACTCTGAATTCCCTGGGAATTCACGCAGAGGTGGAGTATCAGGAGTCCGACACCATCGATGAGGGGCTGGTGATCAGCACCAGTGTAAACGCCGGAGAGACGGTGGAGACAGGCAGCACTGTCATCTTGTATGTCAGCGCCGGCAGTCAGGGCGTTGAGGTGTGGGAAGTCACCGGCTATACCCTGGAGGAAGCCACCAATCGTCTGACCGGGCTCGGATTTTTAGTTAATAAAGCCGAGGCGTATTCCGATACCGTCGAAAAGGGGCTTGTCATCACGCAGTCTCCCGCAGGGGGAACCAAGGCGCCCAAGGGCAGTGTGATCACAGTCACAGTAAGTCTCGGAAAAGAGGAGAAAAAGATCCGGATGCCGAATCTCATCGGTTTGACGGAGGAGGACGGCACTTTTGAGGCCATCGAGCTGGGCCTGCAGATCGGCAGTGTGAGCTATGTATACAGCTCCGAGGTGGCGAAGGGCTATATCTGTTATCAGAGCTATTCCCACGGGACGTATGTGGATGAGGGAACGTCTGTCGATATCAAAGTAAGTATGGGGGCGGAGCAGGCCACCTATAGATGCAATGCCAGCATTGAAGCGCCCACGGTCTCCGAGGCCCCGGATTATGTCGCAGGCACTGAGGTGAGTATCAAGCTGGTGACCGACGACGGCGAGGTGCTGCTGGATACCAGAACCTCGAGTTTCCCCAGAGCCGCAAATTATTACGGGCTGAGTTCCCCGGGCGGAACGATCACTATGACCTACAAGGTCACCACGGCGGGCACCACTACCACGGATCCTGTGACGGGAGAAATAGTAAACGTGCCGGGGACTACAGAGGAGAAGAGCTTTACCCGGAGAATCGAGTTTGTGCAGGAATAAAGTATGAGGGGAAAGATTATCAGAGGAATCGCCGGTTTCTATTATGTCCATGCGGAAGGGGGAGAAGGAACCGGCAGAGTATACGAGTGTAAGGCCAAGGGGGTCTTCCGCAAAGATCACAGGAAACCATTGGTGGGAGACGATGTAGAGCTCTCCGTACTGGACGAGGAGAAAGCGCTGGGCAATATCACCGGGATTCTGCCCAGACACAGCGAGCTTGTCCGTCCTGCGGTGGCCAATGTGGATCAGGCCATGGTTATTTTTGCCATAGTAAAACCGCAGCCTAACTTTAATCTTCTGGACAGATTTCTGATCATGATGGGGCGGCAGGGACTGCCCGCGATCATCTGCTTCAACAAACTGGATATGGATGAGGACGGGATAGGTGAGCGCTATCGCTTGATTTACGAGCGCTGCGGCTACCGTACCTTTTTAGTCAGCGCCAGTCTGAATCAGGGGGTGGATGAACTGCGCTCAGAGCTTTTGGGGAAAACCACCACAGTGGCAGGTCCCAGCGGCGTGGGCAAGTCTTCTCTGGTGAACAGACTGCAGGACAGGCTGCAGATGCAGACCGGGGAAATCAGTGAGAAGATTGAGAGAGGCAGACACACTACCCGCCATACGGAGCTGATCGCCATGGCGGAGGATACTTATATACTGGATACACCGGGCTTCAGCTCGCTGGGTCTCTTTGATCTGCGCAAGGAGGAGTTGGCCGGCTTCTATCCGGAATTTGTGCAATGGGAGAAATTATGCAGATTTTCAGGGTGTTCCCACATGAGCGAGCCCATGTGCGGCGTGCGGGATGCCGTGGAGAGCGGGGATATTTCCCGAATGCGATATGAAAATTATCGTCTACTATATGAGGACCTGCGGGAGCAGAAACGATATTGACCATACTACGGCCGGTGAATGAAGCGAGGAAGTCATGTCGGATCAAAAATATTTTCAAAACGCGCTGTCCAATTTTATCTTTGAGGCGGCAGTCGGCGGGGCAATCCGCCATCTGACGGATTTGGGATGCACGGTCAGCGAGATCATGGAGCGCTTATATATACCCACTCCATATGAAAGGGTACAGAAGGCTGTCTGGCAGCGGCTGCTGGATACCGGTGTGCTGCTGATGGAGGAGCCGGGGAATGAAAACAGACGGGAGAAAATCACTTATGTGAGAGACTATGACCGGTACGGGAAACCGAGTTTTCGCCGGGTAGTCACTCCGGTGACTTATTCTTTCGCTGAGAAGGGCATGACGTGGCGTGAATCGAGCATGGACGGAAACAGGGACATTGCCGTTTTCTTGAAAGAAAAGTGTATGGAAAACGGTGAGATGTTTTCTTTTGTCTCCTGCGATTTTGGATTGCGCTTGTCCGATCAGTCAAGGAATCCGTTGAACCTGGACGTGATTTGGGAGAAAACGCATCGGGAGTATATTCGTGGGCTGCCATGGGAGAAAAGGCTCTATTATCACCGGCTGGACAAGAGAATGCGGGAAATCATTGCCGCATTGTACAATGGCGGGGAATATCACGGGATCTGCTATTTCGGGAGGACGGGAGAGAAGATCCGGTTATGAACTCCGGATGCGCACAGTTTTGGAAAAGCGTTGGGAATATTACAGTGGCTGCTTATCCGTACATATCGCTTCAAGCATGGAATTTTGAGAAAGGGAGTATTTTTTAAATGCGCTTGACAGGGAGGTTATAAACCGTTATACTGAACATTGTTCATATTGGGGTGATGAGATGAATAATGCTGTAACATCAAAAGAGGATATTTTGAAAACCAGCCGGGAGCTGATTCAGCGGCAGGGATGGTCTGCGGTCAATATCCGCTCCGTTGCTTTGGCCTGCGGGGTTTCTGTGGGATGCATTTACAACTATTTTGATTCCAAGACTGCACTGGTGTCTGCCACAGTAGAAAGCGTATGGTGCGAAATTTTTCGCCGTCCGGAAGATGAGGCTGTGTTTCACGACACGCAAGCCTATATCACTTGGATGTATGGACAGATGGAATACGGCTGCAGGCAGTATCCCGGTTTTTTTACATTGCACTCCTTGGGCTTTATGCAGGAAGAGAAAGCCGATGGGAAACAAAAAATGCAGCAGGCCTGGCAGCACATTTTGAATGCTATATGTTCCGTCTTAAAGCAAGACGCCAAGATTCGGAGCGATGCCTTTACGGAGCAGTTCACAGCGGAACGATTTTCCGATGTTTTATTTTCTCTGATGCTGTCTGCCTTGCTGCGGCAGGACTATAATCCTGCCGCTGTACTGGAGATTGTCTGCAGAACCCTTTACTAAGAATCCCACTTTGCTGTGGGATTTTTTATCCCGGAAACTGAACATTGTTCATCAAGGGATGTTGTTTGGCCGTAACTATGGCAGAGCGGTACTTGCCGCCGTCATAGTTCAAGATAAAACGGCAATGAAAGGAGATTGAAATATGCAAGCGATTGTAGAAACCCTGTTTGATGCTGTCTATCTGCTCTCTGTCATTACCATCGGAATCTTCATGATCCGGGGCAGCAAAGGAGAGCGTCAATTTCGTCTGTTCGGATGGATGGCTGTCGTGTTGGGAGCGGGAGATTCGTTCCATCTGATTCCCCGCGCTCTTGCGCTGTGTACCACTGGTCTGGAGAACTATATAGTTCCTCTGGGCCTTGGCAAGTGGATTACCTCAGTCACAATGACTGTATTCTATGTGTTGCTCTACTATGTCTGGCGACAGAGGTATAAGATCAACGGTCGGGGCAGCCTTACCGCCGCCGTGTATGGTCTGGCCGGTGTGCGAATAATGCTGTGTATGATGCCGCAGAACCGGTGGCTCAGTGCTGAATCGCCCCTGTCCTGGGGGATATACCGCAATATTCCCTTTGCCCTGCTGGGCCTTTTGGTGATCGTTCTGTTCTATCGGAGCGCCAGGGATCATGAAGATAAGGCATTCCGTTGGATGTGGTTGACCATTGTGCTTAGCTTTGGTTTCTACATTCCGGTGGTGTTGTGGGCTGATATCGTTCCGATGATCGGGATGCTGATGATCCCGAAGACCTGTGCCTATGTGTGGACGGTACTTATCGGATATTTCGCTATGAAACAGGAATGCAAGTGAGGGAGGAACAGCAGGTTCAACGGTTTTACCGCAAAACGGCTCTCTTCTTTTCGATCCGCTGTGCCTTTCTGTTGGTCATTTTTTAAGAGGTTGACTATATCGGCAAGAGCTGATACAATGTATATATACATTAAGTACAATTAGAGAACAAAGGCGGTGAGTTATGGAAATCATTATCAGCAATAACGCGAACAAGCCGATATATGAGCAAATCACATCGCAGATAAAAGCAATGATAATGAGTGGAGAATTACAAGCCGGAGAAGCGATTCCCTCAATGCGCGCTTTGGCAAAATCTATTCATGTTAGTGTGATTACCGTCCAAAAAGCATATGAAGATTTGCAGAGAGACGGTTTTATTGAAACGACTGTCGGAAGAGGAAGCTTTGTATCGGCACAAAACAAAGAATTTTATCAAGAAGAACAACAGCGCATTGCAGAGGAACATTTACAAGCTGCCGCAGAGATTGGGCGGACAAGTAATATCTCTCTTGAAAAATTGACTGAGTTGTTGGCTTTATTCTATCAGGAGGACGAGTAGCATGGAAAATATTTTAGAATTGCAACAGGTTTGCAAGACATTTCCCAAGTCAAATTTCGCGTTAGAGGATGTGTCGTTTTCCCTGCCATACGGAGCGATTCTGGGGGTTGTCGGAGAAAACGGAGCCGGAAAAACGACAACGATTGGCTGTATTCTGAATACAATTGCGAAAGACAGAGGAACGGTAAAGCTGTTTGGAAAAGAAATGTCAGACGCGGATACGGGTATGCGGGAAAAAATAGGTGTTGTCTATGACGGCGACAATTTTCCCGCCTATTGGAATGCAAAACAATTATGCGAAATTATGGAGGGGCTTTATTCACAGTGGGATCACTCACTGTTTTGGAAGTATGTAGAGAAGTTTCAACTGCCTGTAAAGCAAAATATCAAACATTATTCCAGAGGAATGACGATGAAACTGGCGATTGCCGCTGCGCTTTCGCACCACCCGCAATTATTGATTCTGGACGAAGCTACCAGCGGTTTGGATCCTGTTATGCGGGATGAAATGCTGGACGTTTTTCTGGAATTTGTGCAGGAAGAAAATCATTCAATTTTGTTATCCTCCCATATTACGAGTGATTTAGAAAAAGTAGCGGATTACATTACTTTTATCCATAACGGCAGGCTTATTATGACTGTATCAAAAAATGATTTGGTATATAACTATGCTGTTATGCGCTGCAAGGAGAGCCAGTTTCTTGCATTAGACCCCAAGGATATTATCGCTTACCGAAAGAGGGATTTTCAGATTGATGTATTAGTGTCGAATGGAAAAGAAGCGCAGAAAAAATACAACGGCGTTGTGATAGACCATGTTTGTATTGATGAAATTATGTTGCTTTTAGTAAAGGGGGAACGAGTATGAAAGGACTTTTAAGAAATAATTTATATGCGACTCTCTCAAATGCAAAAATCTTTTCGGCCTTTATGATTTTATTTGGAATTTTTGCTGTAGCCGTTATCAGCCAGTCCCTGCAAATAGGTTATGTGATGATAGGTTTTATCGGATTTTCCGTAGCTGCGATTACCGTCGCCAAAAACGAATTTACCTCAAAATGGGGAAAATATAAATTGTCATTGCCGGTAAAACGGGCAGAAATCGTAAAGAGTTTGTTCTTGAACCAGATTATTTGGCTTCTTGTCGGAACAATTATTGTAGGCGCCGAAATGTGTTTATCGTGGCTTTTTCACGGATGCCCTTTTGATCAACCGATTGATATTCTTACAATGTTTGCTCTGGGAGTTAGCATGAACCTTTTTATGGGGGCGATATTCTTTCCGATGTTTTATATAGGCGGAGAAGAAAAAAGTGAAGTATTGATAGTGATTTCTTTGCTTTGTGCGTTCGGTATTGATTTTGCTATCGTCAGTGCAGTCAATGATCTATTGGAGCCGGGAACCGTTTGCATTGTGTCCGGCGCCATTATTTTGATGATAGGTTCCGCATTGGCTTTTGCATTATCTTATCCGTTAACTGTCAAAATTTTTAAGAGAAGGGAATGGTAAGATCGCACGGAACAAAAAACCAGAAATGAGTAAAAGCCAATATGCTAATCATAGCATACCGGCTCTCACTATTATCTCAAAATTACCATTTTAATTCTCCATCGCCGCCCATCAATCTAGTCATCTCCTCAATTTTCTCCAATGGAAACGGAGGTGATGAAATAGGCTTCATAGCAAACGACATCAGCTTCATGGGATTATCGTCTGCTGCGACACGGTTAGAGCTTAACGCTCCGCATAACCTACACCGATGGATGAGTGCCCATTCACCGTTTTTTCTTACCCATACGGCAATCGGTTCCATTATACTGCCGCAATCTGCCGCCCTGTCGCCTGGCTCGTTATCCAGATGTTGACTGGAAAGACAATACGGGCAATGGTTGCGATGTTCGCTTCCGGCGCCTGTGGGCACAACAGATTTTCCACAGACTTTACAAATAAAGATGTCGTTACATGGATGTGTTTTATAGTAACCTTTTTTAAATGATTTTTTCTTGTTTTCCCGATTCATGGGGAGTATCCTCCTAAAAGTAAAATCATAAACCATTTGGGAGGCTTGCGAGATTGTAGGCAAACCTCCCGGTTATTCTACGCTCTCCGATGTTTTACTAATTTTCTTCATACAGAACTTCTCCTTAATTGATTATTTATAATTAAGCCATCAAGCTTAATGTTATTATAGCACCTCTCCCTGCCGGAGACAATCCCCCCCCTTTTCTATGTCCATTCCGACTATCCGGACGGTCAAGAGACGAGTAGTATTTTTCGCAAAGGACGCGAAAAATCTCCACTCTTGTCCAAATTGTGATTCTCAGTTGAAGGGTTTGACAAACCTACAGAATATAAGGTAAAAATCCCATTTAATTATTCCCAAATGATGAATGATATGATATAATTCTACTTTGTATCAAACTCTTTTTGTAAGAATACGGCAGAAAGAAGTTGATTTTAATCGTAAGCGGTATGCGGATGCAAGGTTTGAGGATGAGCATGGTGTGATGCGCCCTAAGACTTTACAGGTGATTTCAGTACAGCAGATTGTGTAGTAAAAATATAGAGAAAGGCAGAAACCCTTGTAAATAAAGGATTTCTGATTAGGTATAACAAGACATGAAACTAGGAATCGTAGGACTGCCCAATGTAGGAAAAAGTACGTTGTTTAATTCATTGACCAAGGCAGGAGCGGAATCCGCCAATTATCCCTTCTGTACCATTGATCCCAATGTAGGCGTGGTGGCGGTGCCTGATGAGCGTTTAAAGCTTTTGGGGGATATGTATCACTCCAAAAAGGTGACCCCTGCGGTGATCGAGTTTGTGGATATCGCGGGTCTTGTGAAGGGAGCTTCCAAGGGTGAGGGTCTGGGCAATCAGTTTCTGAGCAATATACGCGAGGTGGATGCAATTGTACATGTGGTGCGTTGTTTTGAGGACACCAATGTGGTGCATGTGGACGGCAGTGTGAATCCTCTGCGTGATATAGAGACCATTAATCTGGAATTGATCTTTTCCGATCTGGAGATTTTGGAGAGAAGAATCTCCAAGGTGGCCAAGGCTGTCCGCATGGATAAGACGCTGGCCAGGGAGGAAGCTCTGCTCTCCCGTATCAAGGAGCATCTCGAGAGCGGTAAGATGGCAAAGAGTATGGAGACGCAGGAGGAAGAGGACGCGGAGCTTCTGCGCTCCTATAATCTTTTGACTTATAAGCCGGTGATCTATGCTGCAAATGTGGCGGAGGAGGATCTTGCGGACGACGGAGCGGGCAATGAGATGGTGTCTGCTGTGCGCGGATTTGCTGCGGGAGAGCAGAGCGAAGTCTTTGTCATCTGTGCACAGATCGAGCAGGAGATTGCAGAACTCGAAGAGGAAGAAAAGGCCATGTTTCTGGAGGATCTGGGCATTGAGAAATCCGGCCTGGACAAGCTGGTCGCGGCCAGCTATCAATTGCTGGGACTCATGAGCTTCCTGACTGCAGGAGAGGATGAGACCCGGGCCTGGACGATTAGGATCGGCACGAAAGCGCCCCAGGCAGCAGGTAAGATCCATTCTGATTTTGAACGGGGGTTCATCAAGGCAGAGGTGGTCAACTATAAGGATTTGCTGGAGCAGGGTTCCCTTGCGGCGGCTCGGGAGAAGGGCCTTGTGGGGATGGAAGGTAAGGATTATGTGGTGAAGGACGGGGATGTGATCCTGTTCCGGTTTAATGTGTGACAGGATAGGATTTGCTGATGGCACATGCGGAGGAATTTTGTCATAACGTATTTAGTCCCGGTAAAATCTTAAGAAACTTTGAAAAAAATTTAATTTTTTAGGAAAAATATTTAGATATTTATGAAAGAAAATGTGGTATGGGATAAATCCCCACTCCACCACATCTTGTGCTTTTCGACAAAAAAGCTCTCTGAAACCCGCATTCAGAGGGCTTTTTTGCGTCTTCGGGTCAAAAAAACATGCTTGATTTTGCTTGCCAAACCATGGGTTTTGTATTAAAATCAATACAAAAGTGGGTGGAAGTGGTGTGAAGTGTCACAAAGTGGTGGATTGGTGTGGCAGACCCGGTGACAGATCACTCTCTCCGTGGCAGACCCGACTTTAAGGTGGTGATTGTTATGTTCATGAGTGAGTACAATCATACGGTAGACGTGAAAGGCAGGTTGATCATTCCCTCCAGGTTCCGGGAGGTTCTCGGCGAAGAGTTTGTGATTTCCAAGGGAATGGATGGCTGTTTATTTGTCTACGCAAATGATGACTGGGCCGCTTTTGAACAGAAATTGACCTCACTGCCGATGACGAACAAAGAAGCGAGGAAGTTTGCAAGGTTCTTTCTGGCGGGAGCCGCGCAGGTGGAACTGGACAAACAGGGAAGAATACTGTTGCCGCAGGCTCTGAGAGAGTTTGCCGGATTGGATAAGGATGTGGTGCTGGTTGGTGTGGGCAGCCGCATCGAGATCTGGAGCAAGGAGAAATACGAGGCGGAGAGCGACGATGTGGATATGGACGACATCGCGGCTTCCATGGAGGAGCTGGGGCTGAGCATTTAATCCCGGGAGAAGCATATGGAATTCAAACATTACTCCGTTCTTCTTTCGGAGACTATAGAGCAATTGCATATAAGACCGGACGGCGTCTATGTGGACGGCACGTTGGGAGGGGCAGGACACGCATCCGAGGTTTGCAGAAGACTTACCACAGGCAGATTCTACGGTTTTGATCAGGACGACGCGGCCATCACGGCGGCGGGTGAGAGACTGGCGGCTTTTGGAGAGAGGGTCACGATTATTCGGGACAATTACTGCAATGCCAAGGCAGTGCTTCAGAGCATGGGCGTGGAGGGCGTGGACGGAATTGTGCTGGATTTAGGAGTTTCCTCCTATCAGTTGGACACAGAGGAGAGAGGTTTTTCCTATCGCTATGACGCACCCTTGGATATGCGAATGGACCGCAGACAGAGTCTTACGGCGAGAGAGATTGTGAATGATTATTCCGAGACAGAGCTGTTTCATTTGATTCGGGATTACGGCGAGGATTCCTTTGCCAAAAATATAGCGAAGCATATTGTGCGTGCAAGAGCGGACAAGCCCATTGAGACGACCTTTGAACTGAACGAGATCATCAAGGCGGCGATCCCTGCTAAAATGAGACAGAACGGCCATCCCTCAAAGCAGACATTTCAGGCGATCCGCATTGCGTGCAACAGAGAGCTGGAGGTCCTTAAAGGTTCGCTGGACAATTTGATCGGACTTTTGAATCCCGGGGGAAGACTGTGTATTATTACCTTTCATTCGCTGGAGGACAGGCTGGTGAAGAGTGCGTTCAGACAGGCGGAAAACCCCTGTACATGTCCGCCGGAATTTCCGGTCTGTGTATGCGGCAGGAAGCCGCTTGGCAGGAGCGTCACCCGAAAGCCGATTCTGCCGTCTGACAGGGAGCTTGAGGAAAACAGTCGCTCCAAGAGCGCAAAGCTAAGAGTGTTTGAGAAGTTATAAAAATATTGATTTGGAAGCAGGAAAAATTATGGCACAGACTAGAAGGGGCAGGACGTCCCGCAATACGATAAACAGAACAAGAAATGCAGCGCGGGAGAATCTCTATATTTATGATAATACTGCCCGTGATCTGCAGGTGCGCAGGCAGCTGGAGGAGGCGCCCAGAAAGAAGCTGAGCAACGAGACGAGAAAGAATCGTGACAAAGCGCTTCATATGAATCCGGGTTATGTATTCTTTCTGTTGGGTGCGTTGTGCGTCTGCGCGGTAGTTTTGCTCAATTATCTGCAGCTGCAGTCGGATATTACTACGAAGGTTAAGAATATTTCGCGTCTGGAGAGCACGCTGAATACAAAGCAGCTCGCCAATGAGGAGGAGTATAACCGGATCATCAGCAGTGTGGATCTGGAGAATATCCGCAAAATTGCCATCGGCGAGCTGGGTATGAGCTATGCTCAGGAGGGGCAGATTATCACATATGAGAGTACCGGGTATGATTATATGCGCCGGGTGAGCGAGTAGAAAGGCAGAAAATGTCCATGGAAGAATGGAGAACCAAGAAATTTACGTCCAAGATGCAGAAGAAGCTGTTGGTGCTGTTTTTGCTGATTCTGGCAGCTTTTGCGGTATTGAGCGTAAATTTGCTCTATCTGGTGAAGGAGAACGAGACCACCTATCAGAAGCAGATCCTGTCTCAGCAGATCAGCGACTCCAAAACGATTCCCTACAGACGGGGAGATATTGTGGATGCGAAGGGGACGATTCTTGCAACCAGCGAAAAGGTATATAATCTGCAGATCGACGCATATATCATGCAGGAGCGGGATTCCTATCTGGAGCCCACGCTGAAGGCGCTCTCGGAACATTTTCCGCAGCTTGATATGAATGAGATCAGAGCCTATGTGAAGGATCATCCGGAGTCCCGTTATTATATCGCGCTGCGCCAGCTGCCCTTTGATGAGATCAGCGGTTTTAAGACGGCTCAGGCAGAGAACGGCAACATTCAGGGCGTGTATTTTGAGGAGGAGTACAAGCGGGTATATCCCAATGGCTCTCTGGCAGCGGACGTCATAGGCTTTGCGCGCTCTGACAACGAGGGACAGTATGGTCTGGAGGAATATTATAATGACACGCTGAACGGTACCCCAGGGAGAGAGTACGGTTATCTGAATGAGAGTGATGAGGTGGAGCGGACAGTAAAGGCTGCGATCCATGGCTATAGGCTGCATTCCACGATAGATACCAATATTCAGAGCATCATAGAGAAGCAATTGAGAGAGTTTAACGAGACTTATAAGGATGGCGCGCATGAGGGAAACGGTGCGGAAAATGTGGGCTGCATCATCATGGAGGTCGACACGGGAGAGATCCTGGGCATGGCCAGTTTTCCGACATATGATCTGAATAATACCAGAGATAAAAATGCCCTGCTGGGCAGCCCTTTGATAGAGCAGTATATTAACGAGAACGGCTATACGATTTATCGCAACACGCATACCACCATCACACAGGAGGTGCTGGATTCCCTGGATGAGGAGCAGGTGCTGTTAAACCTGAACAATCTCTGGAAGAATTTCTGCATATCCAATACTTATGAGCCCGGCTCCACGGCAAAGCCCTTCACGGTGGCGGCTGCGCTGGAGTGCGGTGCGATCCTGCCCACTGACACCTATGAGTGTTACGGTGAGATGGAGGTAGGAGGACACCATATCAAATGTCATAGCTATGCTTACGGCGGAGAAGGACTTGTGACGGTGCAGGATTCCATTGCGTGGTCCTGTAATGTGGCGCTGATGAAGATCGGGGCGAAGCTGGGCAGGGAGGAGTTTTCCCGGTTCCAGAATATATTTAACTTTGGTTTGAAGACTAACATTGATCTGGCAGGGGAATCCAGGACGGTGAATCTTTTGTTCCCTGCGGAGGACATGAAGGCGGCGGATCTGGCCACCAACAGTTTCGGGCAGAATTTTAATGTGACTATGATTCAGATGATTGCGGGATATTGCTCTCTGATAAACGGCGGTTATTACTATGAGCCGCATCTGGTAAATAAGATTACCAACTCCAACGGGGCGGTGATCAAAAATATTGAACCGCGCGTATTAAAGCAGACCGTGTCGGCCTCAACCTCGGAGTTTATCAGACAGTCCTGCCGTGCGGTGGTAATGGAGGAAGGAGGCGTCAGGAGAACCGGCAAGACGGCCCGCCCGGCAGGTTATGCCATCGGCGGCAAGACGGGAACGGCGGAGACGCTGCCCAGAGACAATGATCAGTATGTGGTATCCTTTATCGGTTATGCCCCTGCGGATGATCCTCAGATCGCTATTTATGTGGTGGTGGACAGGCCCAATGTGAGCAGACAGGATGACGCCAAATACGCCACGAAAATTGTGCGGGATGTGCTGACGGAAGTGCTTCCCTATCTGAATATTTTTATGACGGAGGAATTGTCGGATGCAGAGAAGACTGAGCTGCAGGAGAGGCAGCTGGCGATAACCACCATGTATGCGGAGCAGATTGAACAGGAAAAGCGGGAGGCTCTGGACGCGGCGGAGGCTGCCATGGCGGTTCGGGATGAAGGAGTAGATCCCAATATCGGGGACGATCCGGGGGAAGGGCAGGTTCTGGGAGACAGCCCGGTAAATCCGAATCTGTCGGGGGATAATCAGGTGCAGGAGCCCCCGGGCAATGCGCCCTGATACAGATAGAGACAGTCATAACCTCATAAAATCGGGAATACAGTATAGCAACCCTGTTTTATGAGGTTTTGTATGGAGCATAATCGCATTTTTCATCGCAGAAAGATCATGACTCTGTTTTTTATACTGACGGCCGCATTTGTGTTTCTGTTCGGAAGATTGATCTATCTGATGGTGTGGAGGGCGGATCATTATTCAGAGCTGGCCACACAGCTGCACGAGAGGGAGCGCAGTATCAAGGCTGCCCGGGGGAGGATACTGGACAGAAACGGAGAAGTGCTTGCGGACAATAAGACCGTCTGCACCATCTCGGTAATCTATAACCAGATTGAAGATCCCGAGAAGGTGATAGAGATTCTCTCGAAGGAACTGGAGCTGTCCGAGGAGACTGTGCGCAAGAAGGTGGAAAAATATTCTTCCATGGAACGTGTCAAGAGTAATGTAGATAAGGAGACCGGCGACCGCATACGAGAGTACGACCTGCCCGGAGTCAAGGTAGACGAGGATTATAAGCGCTATTATCCCTATGGAGAGCTGGGCAGCAAGGTTCTGGGATTTACCGGAGCGGATAATCAGGGCATTGTTGGGCTGGAGGTGGTCTATGAGAACTGTCTGCAGGGGCAGCCGGGTACGATTCTGACTGTTACGGATGCGTCCGGCATCGAGGTGGAGCGCATGGGAGAGCGGCGCGTCGAGCCCGTTCCCGGGAACGATCTGCGTATCAGCCTGGACAGAAATATTCAGACCTATGCCACACAGCTTGCCTGTCAGGCCATGGAGACCAAAGAGGCGGAGAGTGTATATATTCTGGTGATGAATCCTCAGACGGGTGAGATATACGCCTGTGTGAATGTGCCGGAATTTGATCTGAACAATCCCTATGAGCTGCCGGAGGGTACTCCGGAGGGGCTTTCCGCAGAACAAAAGCAGGATATCCTGAATAATACCTGGAGAAACGGCTGTATCAACGATACCTATGAGCCCGGTTCCACGTTCAAGATTATCACGGCCGCCGCGGGACTGGAGTCCGGGGTGGTGACTCCCGAGAGCAGCTTTTCCTGTCCGGGCTTTATCATTGTGGATGACAGGAAGATCAGATGCCATAAGGTGGGAGGACATGGCAGTGAAGACTTTGTACACGCCACCATGAATTCCTGTAATCCCGTTTTTATTACAGTGGGGCTGCGTATGGGAGTTGAGCAGTATTATCAGTATTTTGAGCAGTTCGGGCTAAAGACCAAAACCGGTGTGGATCTGCCCGGGGAGGCGGGAACGATTATGCATAAGATGGAAGATATGGGAAATGTGGAGTTGGCCACCGTATCTTTCGGACAGTCTTTTCAGATCACACCCATTCAGTTGGTGACTACGGCATCGTCCATCATAAACGGAGGGAAACGCATAACGCCGCATCTGGGAATGGAGGCGCTTGACAGTGAGGGAAATGTGGTGGAGACCTTTCAATATCCCATGACAGAGGGTATTGTCTCGGAGGAGACCAGCGCTGTCATGCGGGAGATACTGGAAAAGGTGGTCAGCGAGGGCGGCGGCAGGAACGGTCAGGTGGAAGGGTATCGCGTGGGGGGCAAAACGGCCACCAGCCAGACTCTGCCAAGAGGAACAGGACGTTACATAGCTTCTTTCGTCGGGTTTGCACCGGCGGATGATCCTCAGGTCATCGCTATCGCCATTGTGACCAACCCCAAGGGTGTGTACTATGGCGGGCAGGTATCTGCGCCCATCATCCGGCAGCTTTTTGAAAATATCCTTCCGTATTTGGGAATAGTGGAGTATAATCAATGAGGGAAAGTATCATGAGTCTTATGGGGGCCGCCCTTGCGGCCTTCGCCATCACTGCGGCAGGAGGCCCTGTTATCATCCCCTTCCTGCGGCGTTTGAAGTGCGGGCAGATCGTGCGCGACGACGGTCCGGCGAGCCATTTGAAAAAGGACGGGACTCCCACCATGGGAGGTATTCTTATGCTCTTTGGCGTGGTGATCGTATCCATGTATTTTGTGGATGGCAATCCCGAGGTGATGCCGGTGCTCTTTATGACAATGGGTTTTGGAATGATCGGTTTTATAGACGATTATATCAAGGTGGTGTGCAGGCGTTCCCTGGGACTGCGGGCATGGCAGAAGCTCTTTCTGCAATTGATCGTGACGGCGGTTTTTGCACATTATCTGATCGGTTATACGGATGTGCCTCTGGCCATGGAGTTTCCGGGGCTGCATGGAGTCTGGCTGGATTTTGGCAGGTGGAATCTGTTCTTCCTGTTCTTTATCGTGCTGGGTACTGTGAACGGCATTAATCTCACCGACGGGCTGGACGGCCTGGCGGGCAGCGTCACTGTGATCGTGGCAGTGTTCTTTACGGTGGCTGCCATCGGCAGACAAAGCGGTATAGCGCCCGTCACCTGCGCGGTGGTGGGAGTGTTGTTCGGATTTTTACTGTTTAACGCCCATCCGGCCAGAGTGTTTATGGGAGATACGGGATCTCTGGCACTGGGCGGTTTTGTGGCAGCCTGCGGTTATCTGCTGCAAATGCCATTATACATAGCGATCGTAGGTTTTGTGTATCTGGTGGAGACGGGGAGTGTTATCCTGCAGGTGCTCTATTTTAAGATAACCGGCGGAAAGCGTCTGTTTAAGATGGCGCCGCTGCATCACCACTTTGAACTCTGCGGCTGGTCTGAGACAGCCATCGTGGCACTGTTTACCATCGTGACTGCACTCATGTGCCTGGCGGCGCTCATGTGCGTGTGAAATCACAACGGAGGATGAGAAATCCTTCCTGAAAAAAGGAATGTCCGGGAAAGCGGACAGGGGGTATCGGTATGGAATTTCGGAATGTTAAGACACTGGTGATCGGTTCCGGCATCAGCGGGATCGGAGCGGTGAGTCTTCTGGGACGCATGGGAGCGGATATCATTCTCTTTGATGGAAGCGACAAGGTCACGGCGGAGGATCTGCAGGATAAATTAAACACAGAGCTGTCGGATCAATGCATGGAGTATCCTCCGTATTGTATCGCGGGTGAGCTCCCGGCGGAGGCGGAGGAACAGGTGGAGGCGGCAGTGTTAAGCCCCGGCGTGCCCACGGATATTCCGCTGGTCAACAGACTGCGCGGCAGAGGCGTGCCCGTATTGGGAGAGATCGAGCTGGCATTTCTGGCGGAGAAAGGATGTATGGCGGCCATTACCGGGACCAACGGAAAGACCACTACCACCACGCTGGTCGGAGAGATCATGCGTGCGCATCTGGGCGGGGATAAGGTGTTTGTGGTGGGAAATATCGGAAATCCCTACACGATGGAGGTATTAAAGACCGCTTCCGATACGGTGACGGTAGGGGAGATCAGCTCCTTTCAGCTGGAGACCGTACATAGCTTCAGGCCTCATGTATCGGCAATCTTGAATATTACACCCGATCATCTGAACAGACATCATACAATGGAGGCATATGCGGCCGCAAAGGAGGCTGTGGCATGCAATCAGGATAAAAGCGATATCTGTGTGCTGAATGCGGACAACAGTTATACGGCGGCCTTTGCGGACAGGTGCCCGGCGCGGGTGGTGCTTTTTTCTTCACAGAGGGAGCTGAGGGACGGATATTATCTGAAGGCGGATCATATTGTAAAGAGTGTGGACGGGACGGTTCAGGTTCTGCTGGACATCCATCGGGATATGAAGCTGGTGGGTATCTGCAACGTGGAGAATGTGATGGCTGCCATAGCCGTCTCTGAGGGCATGGGAGTGCCCATGGAGACTATTTTACGGGTGGTCCGGGAGTTCAGGGCTGTGGAACACCGCATTGAGTTTGTGGCCACCAAGGCCGGAGTCGATTACTATAATGATTCCAAGGGGACCAATCCCGATGCTGCCATTCAGGGTATTCGTGCCATGAGTAAGCCCACGGTTCTCATTGGTGGAGGATATGACAAGGGCAGTGAGTTCGACGAGTGGATTGAGAGCTTTGAGGGAAAGGTAAAATATCTGGTCCTCATCGGGCAGACCAGGGAGAAGATTGCGGATTGTGCCAGAAGACATGGATTTGCCAAGGACCGGATCAGATTTGCGGACAGCTTTTTGGAATGTCTGCAGCTTTGTACCGCCCTGGCCGAGGCCGGGGATGCGGTGCTCCTATCTCCCGCCTGCGCGAGCTGGGGGATGTTTCCCAATTATGAGGTGAGAGGACAGGAGTTTAAGGAGTATGTGAATGGCAGGTAAAGCGCACAGAAAGAGAAGAGAACAAACAGAATATTTTTTCGACTACAGTTTATTGATCATTGTGCTCTTTCTTTTGGGATTCGGGTTGGTTATGATCTATTCTGCCAGCTCCTACACAGCGTTTCAGGATTACGATGGGGATTCCGGGCATTATATGAAGCGTCAGCTTCTGGCCATCATTATCGGGCTGGTCCTGATGATCGTGGTGGCCAATATCGACTACCATTTCTGGGCCCGTTTTTACCTGATAGGGTATATTACGTCTGCCATATCGATTCTGATGGTGCTGACACCTTTGGGCATTGAATCCCACAATGCGAGAAGGTGGTTTCGTATTCCCGGTATTCCGCTGCAGGTGCAGCCTGCGGAGATTGCCAAGGTGGGAATGATATTGTTTTTGGCGGTGATGGTGTGTAAGATGGGAAAAAGTGTGCGCAGTATGAAAGGATTTATGATCATGATGGCCATGCCGCTTCCCATAGCCCTGGAGATCTATAAAGTGACCCAAAACCTCAGCTCTGCGCTGATTGTCATGGCCATCTCGCTTTTGATGGTGTTTGTGGCGAGTCCCGATTATAAGAAGTTTGTGATCATGGGGGCGGTTGGAGTGGCTGCAGCAGCGCTTTTGGTTCTTGTGATTGTCAGCACAGGAGGAGAGGGCGGTTTCAGAAGCGAGCGTATTGTGGCGTGGCTCAATCCGGAGAGTCAGGCGCAGGATAAAGGATTTCAGACCCTTCAGGGGCTTTATGCCATTGGCAGCGGCGGTATCTGGGGCAAGGGGCTGGGACAGAGTATGCAGAAGCTGAAATTCCTGCCGGAGTCTCAAAACGATATGATATTTTCCATTATCTGTGAGGAACTGGGACTGTTCGGTGCTATCGCTGTCATTGTGATGTTTATCATGCTGATCTGGCGAATGATGATCATTGCCAACAATGCCTCCGATTTATTTGGAGCCATGCTGGTGGTGGGAGTAATCGGACATATTGCGGTGCAGGCGATACTGAATATTGCCGTTGTGACCAATACGATTCCCAACACCGGAATTTCTCTTCCTTTTATAAGTTACGGCGGTTCCTCGGTCATGTTCCTGCTGATAGAGGTGGGGATGGTCTTAAGCGTCGCCAAGCGTATTCAGCTGCGGGAGCTGTAAGCACATTTTTGTAGGTTTCGACATACAATACAGAAGTCCCTTAAATATCAGAAACAGGGTGGTATTGTATGACAACATTTCATATTCACGGCGGCATTCCCTTACAGGGAGAGGTACGTATCCAGGGCTCCAAAAACGCGGCTTTGCCCATATTGGCGGCTACCCTGCTCACGGGTGATACCTCTGACATCCGCAATTGTCCCCAGATAGCGGATGTGCAGCATATGGTGAGCCTGCTGCAGAGTCTGGGATGCCGGGTGCGCCGCAGCGGGGACGGCTATCTGGTGGACAGTGCCCGTGCGGGAGCCTGTAATATGTCGGGGGACGCCATCACGGGCATGCGTTCTTCGCTGTGTCTTCTCGGGGCCATGCTGGGACGTTTCGGCGAAGTGGCCATGGAGCATCCCGGCGGCTGTGTCATCGGGAAGCGTCCCATTGATCTGCATTTGAAGGCACTGGAGAAGATGGGAGTCTCATTTTCCGAGGAGGGCGGAAAGCTGGTCGGAAAAGCGGGCAGGCTCCGGGGAGCGGACATCCGTCTCTCTATTGCAAGCGTGGGGGCTACGGAAAATATTTTGTTGGCTGCGGTACAGGCTGAAGGTTACACTACCATCACGGGAGCTGCCAAAGAGCCGGAGGTGGAGGCTCTCTGCCGGTATCTTACAGCCTGCGGCGCCCACATCGAGGGTGTGGGAAGCTCGATACTCGGCATCAGGGGAGGAGAGCCGCTGCACGGGACAAAGTTCAGTGTTCCGGCGGACCGCATTGTGGCGGGAACTTATCTGTTTGCCTGTGTGGGATGCGGAGGCAGTGTGCTGTTGGAGAATGCTCCCTGCGGACAGCTCGAGGCTGTGATACAGACGGCGGAGCGTATGGGCGCCAGATGCCAGATAGACCGCAGAGAAGGCTGTGGCTGTGACGACGGGTGCAGTCCGGATCGTGGATATGAGAGTGGGCTCTATGTGCAGGCCCCGGAGAGACCGCAGGCTTTGTCGAGGTTGCGTACGGCTGTTTATCCGGGATTTCCCACAGACCTGCAGTCTATGGCGCTGGCTGTGCTGACCCGGGCCGACGGGAAGAGCTGTATCGAGGAGACTATTTTCGAGAACCGGTTCCGGGTAGTGGATGCTCTGCAGAGTATGGGGGCGGATATCCAGCGTTACACCCAGAATATCGTTCTGGTGAGAGGGGTGCCTGCCCTGCGGGGAGCCAGAGTGGAAGCCAGAGAGCTAAGAGGGGGAGCGGCTCTTGTGCTGGCCGGACTGATGGCGGAGGGTGAGAGTGAGATCACGGGCTGCGTTTATATTGAGCGGGGCTATGAGAATATCGGAAAAGACTTGAGAGATTTGGGAGCGCGTATAGTAAGTGTTTAAGCTACAAAGAGGAAGAAGAATATTTATAATTTCATTGATCGTCCTGGCTGTGTTTTCGATCCTGGGCGGTGTGGGATGGTATGTGTGGGATATGCATACCGTCCGCACCGTGTATGTGGAAGGAAATATACACTACACGGAGGAGGAGATTAAGGCGCTGGTGATGGAGGGAATGTTTGGCGACAATTCACTCTATCTCTCAATGAAGTACAAGAACCGCGGAGTTACGGACGTGCCCTTTGTCGATGCCATGGATGTAAATATTCTCACGCCGGATACGATCAAGATCACGGTCTATGAGAAGGCGCTGGCGGGTTATGTAAAGTACATGGGAACGTATGTGTATTTTGATAAGGACGGATATGTGGTGGAGAGTTCTGCTATACGAACTGCCGGAATTCCGCAGGTCACGGGTCTTTCGTTCGACTATATCGTTCTGGGAAAGCCTCTGCCCGTGCAGGGAGAACATGCGGAGGTTTTCGGCACGATCCTGGATCTCACAAAGCTTCTGAATAAGTATGAACTCATGGCGGACAGGATTTATTTTCATCCTGATGCCCAGATCACGCTTTATTTCGGCAGTGTCAAGGCGGCTCTGGGCAACGAGGCTGCGAGACTTGAGGACAAGCTGATGCGCCTCCCCCAAATGCTGCCGGGTCTGGAGGGGAAAGCGGGAACCATTCAGATGGAATCTTATAATGAGAAAGGAGATTATACCTTTAAACCGGAGTAATATGCAAATTTTATTATGAAATTTTCTCAAAAAATGTGTTGATAAATTTGTGAAATAATTATATGATAGACTATATGGAGTTTAGAAGGATGATGTGAACGGATTCCTTATGGAAAAGGAGGACTGACCTTTGCTGGAAATTAAGACGAACGATGCGGAATCCGCTGCCAAGATTATTGTGGTCGGTGTGGGCGGTGCAGGTAATAACGCTGTAAATAGAATGATTGACGAACAGATTGACGGTGTTGATTTTATCGGAGTAAACACGGATAAGCAGGCTCTGCAGCTCTGCAAGGCGCCCAGATTGCTTCAGATCGGGGAGAAGCTCACCAAGGGATTGGGAGCAGGCGCTAAGCCCGAGGTGGGTGAGAAGGCTGCCGAGGAGAGCATGGAGGAGATCGAGAGCGCACTTAAAGGTGCGGATATGGTGTTTGTCACCTGCGGTATGGGCGGCGGCACAGGAACCGGCGCGGCTCCGGTAGTAGCGAAGATTGCCAAGGATATGGGGATTTTGACAGTAGGAGTCGTGACGAAGCCTTTTCGTTTTGAGGCGAAAGCACGCATGAATAATGCTTTGGGAGGTATAGAGCGCATTCGGGAGAATGTGGACACGCTGATTGTGATACCGAATGACAAGTTGCTCGAGATAGTGGACAGGCGTACTACCATGCCTGAGGCGCTTAAGAAAGCGGATGAAGTGTTACAGCAGGCTGTGCAGGGTATCACGGATTTGATCAATGTACCGGCAGTCATCAATCTGGACTTTGCAGATGTTCAGACTGTCATGAAGGACAAGGGTATCGCTCATATCGGTATCGGCGAGGGCAAGGGCGACGATAAGGCGCTGGAGGCTGTAAAGATGGCGGTGGAGAGTCCTCTTCTGGAGACTACAATCTCCGGTGCAAGCCATGTGATTCTCAATGTATCAGGCGATATCACGCTGGCGGATGCGGCGGATGCGGCGGATTATGTGCGTGATCTGACCGGCGAGGAAGTAAATGTTATATTCGGTGCAATGTACGATGCTTCGAGGACGGACAGCTGCAGGATCACGGTGATCGCTACCGGTCTTGAGGCGGCCGCAGAGAATCCCATGCAGAACAGAATGGGCGCGGGGGTTCCTTACAGGCAGCCGACTTCGCATATTACACCCAGCTCCCTAAAAGGCTTTAATCTGCAGCAGAACACTGCACAGGGACTGTCCGGCAAATCCGGCATCCAGCCTCTGCCCGGCATACAGAAGCCCGCGGATATCCGCAGTTCAGTGAAGGATCAGACCTTGAAGATTCCTGATTTTCTGCAGAAGAAGTAGTATCATTTAATCAAAATTGGATAAGCTTATATAGAGACACCTGTTTTCGGTCATAGTATGTCCGGGAACAGGTGTCTCTTGTATGTTTTCATCCTTCTGTCGAATGAAAATGATTTTCCCCGTACGGTTTTTGACAAATTACACACAGCATGCCCTTTATAATGATTATGAAAAGAGGCATGATATGGTTTATGAACTTTATGTAGACAGTCTGTTTTTGGTGAATGCTGTGATGAACCTGTATCTTCTGATACTGGTGAACCGAAGCACTCTGCGTACTGCCACGCGCAGAGGGATGGTTTTGGGCGCCTGTGCGGGAGCGGCGGTCTATCTGCTTCCCTTTCTCATCGAGCTGCCGGCATGGTTAAAATGGTCGCTGGCGCTTGTACTGGGAACGGGACTGATGATCGGCATCCCGTTTCGTCCCAAGAGCATTCGCGCTTTTTTGCGGATTCTCCGACAACTGTTCTGGTACTCTTTTCTTATGGGCGGGCTGCTTTTGTTCGCAGGCGGCACCATGCCTTTTTTACAGCGTTTTCTCACAGAGATCTGTGGAATTCTGGGAATAGGAGCTCTGGGCTTTTTACTGGCGGGCTATTTTCAGGAGGCAGAAAGGAAAAGACAAAACGACAGCACTTGTAAAGTGACCCTGATCTATGGCGGTATCCGGGTGAGCGTATCGGCGCTTCTGGACTCTGGCAACAGCCTGAGGGAACCTGTCAGTGGGAAGCCGGTGTCCGTCATCGACGCAAAGATTTACCGAAGCCTGTGGAAGGATGAGCAGAGGCCATATCGCGCTATTCCTTATCACAGTGTCGGTACATCACGGGGGATCCTTCGGGGCTATCTTCTGCCTCAGATGGAGGTGGAGGTAGACGGCATCAGCAAGAGCTTTCAGGATGTGTATGTCGCAGTCTGCGAGGAGGAGTGCCGGGTGGGCATGATCCTGAATCCGTCTGTACTGGAGGAGGCGCAGCAATATTCTAAAAAACAGGAAACGGGGAAAGAACATGATACTGAAAGTGGCAATGCCGGGCAAACGGCAGTTTAAAATGATCTGCAGAGAAAAATTCTTTCTGCGCAGGCAGGGAGAGGTTCATTATATCGGAGGAGCAGAGGTGCTGCCGGCGCCCTTGGACGCCGTTCGGGAGAATGAGGTGATAAGCGATCTGGGGACGGAGTATGAGGACGAGGCCAAGGCCATTCTCATCGAGCACAATCTGAGGCTGGTGGTCTATATCGCCAAGAAATTTGACAATACAAATGTGGGTGTGGAGGATTTGATTTCCATCGGCACCATCGGCCTGATTAAGTCCATCAACACCTTCAAGCCGGATAAAAATATCAAGCTGGCCACCTATGCGTCCCGCTGTATCGAAAACGAGATTCTGATGTATCTGAGACGCAACAACAAAACCCGCATGGAGGTCTCCATCGACGAGCCTCTGAATGTGGACTGGGACGGCAATGAGCTGCTTTTGTCCGATATTCTGGGCACGGACGAGGACGTGATCTACAAGGGGATTGAGAATGAGGTGGAGAGAGGCCTGCTCATGCAGGCGGTGGAGAAACTGTCCGACAGGGAGCGCACCATCATCAACCTGCGTTTCGGCCTGGGCCGGGCGGACGGAGAGGAGATGACACAGAAGGAGGTGGCCACAAGGCTTGGCATCTCCCAATCCTACATATCCAGACTGGAGAAGAAGATTATGCGGCAGCTCAAGCGGGAAATGAGCGTCTGAGCCTGTTACAGTTTGGTTTGTTGTTCAACGGTTTGGACAGGGGAGTCAGGAATAAATCTATGGTTGGCTGCGGATTTATTCCTGACTCCTTGTGTTTTTATAGCACTGATACGGCACATGCATTAGAAAATAATAATGCGGATCAGAAGCTAAAATCAATAATCGTAATAATATTTTATATTTAATAGACAAAGATGCAGAAATGGTTGGAAAGGGCGTAAGCGTAGATATTGGCGGATATTATTTACGTGGTATCCGCCCGTCCGAAAGTGGAGAACGGGAATTCATTCTTTTGGAGCAGAATGGCGACTGGGAGGGGTACAACTCTGATGAGTATGCACAAAGAGTTGTGGAGATTATCGGGAAGGACACATGGATGGAGGGTATTTTCCAATCACTGGAGCTATAAATATTTTGTCTTCACTGCATCAGCCGGTATTGAGGCAATGGGAGACACTGGTTGAGGAATGGTACTTGAATCTTGCCGGCGATGGCTGTATACTTGAAAGGTACAGGACTCGGGTACAGGAATTGCGTAAAGGATTCAGGCAAGAAACCAAATGGAGGTACTTAATCAGGCTATGATACAGAGAAGTGATATCCTGTCCATGGAATATTTGAAAATGTCGGAATTTACCGGATGTTATCGGGGAATGCGTTATCGGCTGGAGCGGGTGAACGACGGAGAAGAGAAGAAGCTTAAGACGACCGTGTGGCCGGAGCCGTTCAATTTCTTTACCACGCCGGAAGAAGAGAAGCGCAGCGAACTGTTTTCCTTTGACGAGGACGGTGTGGCGGATGCCGTGGCCTGGATGAACGACAGATATTTTGAGGAAAAGGAGCGCTTTGAGCAGGCGCCGAAGAATTGGGACAGTTATCGGATGTCCTGAAGGTATGAGGCAGGGCAGATGATCGGATGGATATAACTGCCGCAGCCATCAGGAGTGTTTCAGAAAAAGTTTATGGAGGAAGAGATTTCCTGCGGGATTCTCTTCTTTTTTTGCACCAAATTCCGGATAAAATTCCGGATAAAATCCGGACGATGTATGTGCCTACGAGATGCAATTCAGCCGTTCTGGCGGTGATGACGCCCCTTGCACTGATCTTTCTGCCGTCCTTTTTCGGCAATCTGAACAGTACGGCTGCGAATAAGGTGCTGGGAGTCCTGACTGACAGACTGCTGCAGGTTCATACGGCGCTGTGCTGTTTTGACCTGTATGAACTGAGAGGAAGGGGAGAGTGGGCTTGAATTTTATGCATAATTTTGTATATTTTTATCTAAAATCTGCTATATAAATGGAATTGAGAAGGAGAGCCGCTATGAAAACATGTCAGAATTGTGGAGAGATACTTGGGGATGCACTGGAGCAATGTTTTAGATGCCGATATTAAATATGAACAAGTGGTAAGCAAAGGGGAAGAAAAAGAGCTCAAGGCTCTTCAGGTTCTTCGGTAGTGTCAATATTACAATAGATCAGACGGTTCTCGTTTTTGAGCGATGTATCAAGGCGGGAGAGGATTAAAATGTACTCGGCCAGACACTAAAGCAGGAGGAGCCGCCCGCCTGACGTCCTATGCCGTCAGGTAGGCGCGCATGGTGCGCAGGGCGTTTTTTTCCAGGCGGGAAACCTGGGCCTGGGAGATGCCGATGAGTTCTGCCACCTCCATCTGGGTCTTACCCTCAAAGAAGCGCAGGGTGATGATCTCGTGCTCGCGGTCGCTGAGCATTTTCATGGCGTCGCTTAAGGAGAGATGTTCTACCCAAGTCTCTTCTTTATTTTTTTTGTCGGAGATTTGATCCATGACATAGAGCGTGTCGCCGCCGTCTGTGAAGACAGGTTCATAGAGGCTCATCGGGTTCTGGATGGCGTCCATGGCATAGACGATATCCTCCTTGGAGATTCCCACTTCCGAGGCGATCTCCTCTATGGTTGGCTCCTTTAAGTTTTTGCGGGTGAGGGCCTCACGCACATAAATCGCTTTGTAAGCGGTGTCTTTGAGGGAGCGGGACACGCGGATGGAGCTGGAGTTGTCCCGCAGAAAGCGTCGGATCTCTCCGATGATCATGGGCACGGCGTAGGTGGAAAATTTTACATTTAAACTGGTATCAAAGTTGTCAATAGCTTTGATCAGGCCGATGCAGCCGATCTGGAACAGATCGTCCACGTTTTCATTGCTTGAGGAAAAGCGTTTGATCACGCTTAAGACCAGTCTCAGGTTTCCTTCGATATAGGCCTCTCTGGCCTCCTGGTCCCCGTCCTGAATCCGCGCGAAAAGCGCCTCTTTTTCCCCGTTTTTTAACAGCGGCAGTCTGGATGTATTCACACCGCAGATTTCGACCCTTCCCTGTGCCATTTTACAATTCCTCCTGTATTTTACTCCTCACAAAAGTGGTATTAACAAGTATGTACCGAGAGCCGTTTCAATATTCTGCGCGGAAAATCAAAAATAAATTAATTTTCCGCTTGGTGGACAAAAACGATTTGCGAAAGAGTGCATATGATAAAAATGACAACTGATATTATGAGGATGGAGAAAATATGCTTTTTTCAGAGCTTCGTTGTAAGGATGTCATCAATGTGAAGGATTGCAGAAAGCTGGGAAGAGTGTGCGATCTGGAGTTTGACGAATGTAAGGGATGCATCTGTAAGATCATGGTTCCCGGATGCAATAAAATGCTTAGTTTCCTGCGCTGCGAGCCGGATATTGAGATTCCTTACCGGGATATCTGCCAGATCGGGCCCGAGGTAATTTTGGTTGACATTAAAGATTGCAGCTGTTATAATAAAAAATAACACTTGCTCTTAAATTGGACATAAATAGTTGGATATTTATTCCTGATATTGGACAGACGCCTTATGGAGCAGGCCGGGAGGTAAACAAATGAAGTGTCCCTTTTGCAGTCACGAAAATACCAGAGTAATCGATTCCAGACCTGCGGAGGATAATAATTCCATCCGCCGCCGCAGAGTGTGTGATGAGTGTGGAAAGCGTTTTACGACTTATGAAAAGATCGAGACGATTCCCCTGATCATCATCAAAAAGGATAATAACCGCGAGACGTATGACCGGTCCAAGATCGAGGCCGGCGTTCTGAGAGCCTGTCATAAGCGGCCTGTGAGTGCGCAGCAGATTACGGAGCTGGTGGATGCGGTGGAGACCGAGGTATTCAATATGGAGGAGCATGAGATTCAGAGCCAGATCGTCGGTGAGCTGGTGATGAACAAGCTCAAGGTCATGGACGCGGTAGCATATGTCCGTTTTGCCTCTGTCTATCGGGAGTTTAAGGATATCAATACCTTCATGGATGAGCTGAAGAAGGTGCTGAACTGATATTAGCAGCATTGTTTTATAAAAATAGGTAAAGTTTAAGGAAGCAGATGATTTGTCGATCTACTTCCTTTTTTGCTGCAATAAGCATTTATGCATTTTTGATGGCGCCGCGGGTGGCGTCAGGCCATGTGTCTGCGAAGGAAACGGCGCAGACACAGCAGGTACAGGAGACTGAGCACGATCTGTCCGGCCAGCATTCCCCACAGATATCCGGTGATGCCGAACACGGGAATGGCTTTAAATACAAATAGAAGGCGGAGCAGGAGCGCAATGACATTCATGACAAAGATTGTTCCGGCCTTGCCCAGACCCTGCAGGATGCTCGAGAGGGTGGCGTCCAGATAGAGAAAGGGACACAGGAAGCTTAAGGTAGTGATAAAATGTCCTGCCAAGGGACTGTCAAAGAGAACTCTGCCGACGAAGTCTCCTGTCAGGAAGAAGGTTGACATGCAGGCAAAACCCAGGATGCCGCAGAATTTTACTGTGCGCAGAACGGCGGATTTTACGGCCTGCAGATCTCCGAGGGCATAGTTTTCGGAGATCAGTGGCAGGAGCAGTACGGAGACGGAGTTGGTCAATGCGTTTGGAAAGAAGATCAGGGGCATGGCCATGCCGGTGAGCACTCCGTAGACGCTGAGCGCGGTGGAGTTGTCATAGCCGTACAGGCGCAGCATGGCCGGGATGGAAACGGACTCCACGCTCTGCAGGGAATTCAGCACGATGCGGTTTAAGGTGAGCGGAAGCGCCATAGTGATTATGCCGCGAAACATTTTGCCGTCCCGCAGGACACGGGTATGTACAGGCATGCCGCCACAGACAGCTGACACGGCAGTATGCCTGTGCAGTACCTGAAAAATCGCTGTCAGAGACACTGCCATGGAGACGAATTCACCCACGGTGAGACCGAGCACAGCCACGTCGATTGAGGGGGTCTGCCCTTTAGCGATGACGGAAGCGGACACCAGATATACGCAGCTCACACGGGCAAGCTGTTCCAGAAGCTGGGCTGCCGCAGGCGGTCCGGTTTTTTTGATTCCATAGAAATAGCCGTTGATACAGGAATGAATGCTGCTGAACGGAACGGAGAAGGCCAGGATGCGCAGCATAGATTCCGTGCGGGGCTCGAGCAGGAGCTCCGCCGCGATAAAACGGGACTGAGTGTAGATGAAGGCACAGCACAGCAGGGAGAGGGGGACGGAGATAATCAGTCCGGTGATCAGAGGCCGGAAGCGCTGTCCCTTTCTGGTGGTATACTCCGCCACGAATTTGGATATGGCTGTCTGATAAGCAGCCGCGCACAGAGAGAAGGAGAGGGCCAGCACAGGACTTAAGAGCTGGTAGATGCCCATGCCCTCCTCTCCGAACAGCCGGGAGAGGTAAATGCGGTAAAAAAATCCGATGGTGCGGGTGACCAGACCGGTGGCAGTGAGAATGAAGGTGCCCATGATCAGAGGCCGCCCCGCAAGAGAAAACCGTTTTTTCATGATGCGAAGTCCTTACGATAGAACTTATATCTATTATATTTTTGCGGAGCAGTTGACAGAACCGTAATCCGGTGATATATTGACATATGAAAACCTAGTGATTAACTAGGAATTAAGAGGGAGGCAAATTATGATTTATTTGGATAATGCAGCGACCACACAGATGGCGCCTGAGGTGCTGCAGGCAATGCTGCCTTTTTTTTCGGATGTTTATGGCAATGCCAGCGCAGTCTATGGCTTGGGAGCCAGAGCCAGACAGGCTGTTTTTGAAGCCCGCAAACAGGTGGGCGCATTGATCGGCGCTGCCCCTGAGGAGATTTATTTTACGTCGGGAGGGACGGAAGCTGACAATTGGGCCATAAAAGCTGTGGCAGAGACTTTTGCGGACAGAGGAAAGCATATCATCACCAGCAAAATAGAGCATCCCGCCGTCCTGCAAACCTGTGAGTGGCTGGAACGGAGAGGGTATGAAATTACTTATCTGGATGTGGACAAGGATGGTCTGGTACATGTGGAGGATGTAGAATCAGCCCTCAGATCCGATACGATTCTGATCAGCATTATGTTTGCTAACAATGAGATCGGCACCATAGAGCCCATTGCGGAGATCGGCTCACTGGCCCGTCGGCGCCATGTCTTGTTTCACACGGATGCGGTGCAGGCCTTCGGACAGGTTCCTATCGATGTGGAGGACATGCAGATCGATCTGCTCAGCGCCAGCGCGCACAAGGTGAACGGCCCCAAGGGAGTAGGCTGCCTCTATATCCGCAGCGGTGTCAAAATCCATCCTTTTCTGCACGGCGGCCCTCAGGAGCGCAGCCGCAGGGCAGGTACCGAGAATGTGGCGGGCATCGCAGGTTTCGGGGCTGCAGCCCGGCGTGCAGCCCGCATATTAGCCGAGAAGCAGAAGAGGGAGATGAGTCTGCGGGACGATCTGATCCGTCGTCTGGAGTCTGAGGTGCCATGGTGCAGACTAAACGGACACAGGAGCAGGAGACTGCCCGGCAATGTGAACTTTTCTTTTTCTTTTGTGGAGGGGGAAGCGCTGCTCATCCGTCTTGATATGGCGGGAATCTGTGCCTCCAGCGGTTCCGCCTGTACCTCCGGTTCCCTGGATCCCTCCCATGTGCTTCTGGCCATCGGTCTCAGCCATGAGCTGGCCCACGGTTCCCTTCGCCTGACTCTGTCGGAAGCAAATACGAAAGCGGAGCTTGACATTGTAGTGGAAACCGTGAAAAAAGCCGTGGAACTGCTGCGGCAGATGTCGCCGCTCTACGAGGATTTTATGAAAAACCAATCATTGGAGGAAAACATATGAGTATATACAGTGAAAAGGTGATGGATCACTTTGCAAATCCCAGAAATATGGGAGAACTGGAGGACCCCAAGGGCGTGGGAACCGTGGGAAACGCGAAATGCGGTGATATTATGCGCATTTATCTGGACATTGATGAAGCGGGTGTCATCCGGGATGTGAAATTTAAGACCTTCGGGTGCGGAGCGGCTATCGCCACAAGCTCCATGGCCACAGAGCTTGTCAAGGGAAAAACCATACAGGAGGCCATGCAGGTGACCAACAGGGCAGTGATGGAGGCGCTGGACGGACTGCCTCCGGTGAAGGTACACTGTTCGCTTCTTGCAGAGGAAGCGATCCATGCAGCTCTCTGGGATTATGCGCAGAAAAACAATCTTGTGATCGCAGGCCTCAAGGAGCCCCGAAAGGATATCGGCTCCTGATATCACGCTTGCTGTATTCAGCACAATAACATTGGATTGTAGACCTCATGCTTGAAACCGTATGCACCGCCAGAAAGCGGGTACGGATTGCGGGGGACGACTACCCGGCAGAGCTTGTGAAATCTAAGTTTTTGAAACTGGACGGCGAACATATCCGTTTTGTGCTTGAATGTATGCTGTACAGCAACGCAGAGGACATGACAACGCTCATGCTGAATGAGTTTGTGGAGAAAATCATTGTGCATGAACGTGACCGCAAAGGGAGCGCGGACACCACACAGAAAATAGAGATTTATTTCAATTTAATCGGGGAATACATACCGCCGACTATGGCAGAAAAAGACGCAGATTGACAGCCAAAAGGGTATATATTTTCATGCAGGAGTGCAGACTTTCCCGATACATACAAGCTGATGAAGCAGGACGAAGTATCTAAGACATATTCTTTTCCGGAATCATATGTTAGTTACCGCAAGCCGAGGGCAGTCAGTGCAGGACAGAGGGAACGGGCAAGGGAGCGTATGCAGGGAATCAATTTGAATGATACTTAATGGATGAAAATTGTCTAATTATTGTTTGTCTGCTTATTTTTTTGATAATTGCTCCGATATACAAAATGAAATTAAATATTGAGTCAAGGATGGCGTTTTTTCTAAAGATAGAAATTATTATTAGAGAATAACGCTATTTTTATTGAAATGATTCAGAAGGGAAGGTAAGGAAAATGGTAAGTACATATCATCAATACATCAGCAGTCCTTTGTGGGAGGGTAGGCGTTACGGGAAAGAACAGTTTTTCTCCCCCTTGAAGGATATGGGGGAGCAGACTATTCTGATTGAGAAAAACGAGGAAAATAAAAATGACAGCTACCGGCAGAGAACAAAGTACGATGATCAAGTGGATTGCTATTTCAGTTCAAGCAATCTGAGTTCTTTGATAGGTAATCAGGATAGCTATCTGGAAGGGAAGCTGAATTCTGCGGATGATGTGGACTGCTATGTATTCTCTTATATTCAGAGGGCTCTTTATGACAGAATGGGTATTTCTTCAAAGATCACAATACGTCTGGAGAACTTAACAGAAGGGTGCGACTATGATCTGCTGGTCTATGATAAGGATGGAAACCAGATTGGAATAGCACAAAAGAACGGTGATGGCAGCAGTGAGTGGACACTGCCGGAATGGGATCATGGAAGGGATTATGTGATTCGTGTGGAAAACCGTAACGGTGAAGCGGCAGATACGGAAGGAACCTACCGCATCCAGATCACGGAAGAAAGGACACAGGAGCAGTCAGGGGTTCTGGATCGGACAGTATGGGAAGACAAGACTGGTTATGCAAAAGAAGTGGATAGACTGCATGACGAGCAGTACCACGCCTTACCAGAGGAAGACCGCTATCAGGGCGATGAGAGTGCGGAAGAATTGCTGAAGCGGATGGCTTCGGGGGAGAGGCTTAGTAAACAAGAACTGGAGTATCTGAAGATTTATGCAAATCTTCATGACTATGAGAGGGCGGAGGCTGGAGACAGACTTCAGAATAAGTTATATCCTGAAATTGTGGACAGATTGAAACAGGCGGGCATAGAGCTGAAGGGGAAAGTCTGGGAGCTGGAGATAAATGCCTATGGAAAAGTGACCATTTCCGGAGAACTGACAGAAGAAGAAAAAGAGCAGGCGGAGAAGATACTGGAAGAAGAATTTGAGGATCAGCTATGGGATACTTATATGCAAGCATCAGGTATGGATTCAAAAAGATACAATCAGATAAGTGCTTACCGTGAGATCAGCAGTTTCCTCCAAAAATCAACCAATGGGCAGTATAAATGGGAGGATATATATAAAGATACGGATAAATCCGGAAATGTTAAAATCGCCGGTCTTCCTAGCAAGTTATGTGAGTTATTGAACTCTCAGGAGAGCAATGGAAAGTATGAACAGCTACGGGATGATATTTTTTTGCTCTGGTCTGCTGGGGGCTGGTCTGAAGAAAACAATCAGACTGCAAAGGGCTGGACTGATTTTCGGGTGAAGTATCAGGCAAACGATACGAAGATGAACATAGTTGGCTAAAGCAAGATTTAGGTTAGGCGAAGGTGGCTTTGTAAATACTTGAAAAGGACAGCAAAAAGAAGATAAGAAGTCTTTGCTGTCCTTTTTAGTTACAATCAAGGGTAAGGGTTTTATACTACCTACCCACGAAAACGGCTTCTAACCGTCCACAGGCGCGTTTTGCGTCAATAACTCAAAAAAGCACTTAACAAAACGCTTTATGTCACGGCAGGAGGTATCCGGATGGGTTTCCGACTGAGTGCGGTTGGGTGTTTTCTAATTGTGCGGCTATAGAATCCTGCAATCTACGGGCCCGCCCCAGGTTGCTTTTAGGACGCACGGGATATCAAATATACTTGCCATGGCAATGTGAATGCTGTTTAAACGGTATCGAGGCAGTGGGGGACTGGGAGGAATCTGCAGGCGTTGGCGGGGATCGGTGTGTTTTCTTATCGCGCGGGCCGGGAATCCAGGGTGAAATGCGCACGGATGCGCATTTCAGGCACTATGATGCATGGATGCATCTTAGTGCCGACCCGGAGCCCGGAGGGTTCTATAGCCGCACGATTAGAAAACACCCGGGTTCCGCCGCAGCCGCAGATTCCTCCCAGTCCCCCGCTGCCGACACCGGTTGAACGGCAGCCACATCTTCTTAAGCCGGAAAAGTTGCCGTATCAAGACCTCATCGAAACAGCAGACAGAATAATTTGCTGACATTTGGACAGTTGTGGTGTATAATAAGAACAATTATCGTCATTGCAGCGATATGAAATTGCGGCGGTATAAAACAGAAAGGAACCCTGTCTCAATGTCTGATATCATCAAGGACTTAAAATACTTCTGGAGCCAAAAACTGTTTGCGGCGGGACTTTTGGGGATGATGCTCCTCAGCTATGCCACGCTTCTGATCAACCCCACAGTGGGTATCGACGATACCTCGTTCAAGCTTTATTATATCGACGGCGTCTCCCCTGCTATGGGCCGGTGGTGCCTCTATATGATTCACAAAATTTTCCCGCTGGATTATAATCCCTATTTTGTGGAGACAGTGGGCCTGCTGTTTTTTTGTCTGTCGGTATCTCTCTGGTGCGTGGTTTTTTACCGGATGTTCGGGCAGCGCATTCCGGTGCCGGTGTATACGATTTTTGCCGCTGTGATGATATCGAGTCCGATCTTGAGCGAAGTTGTGGTGTGGTATGTGCAGGACGGGATCTATCTGGGCTACGGCGTGACAGCGCTGGCGGTGCTTTATGCCATGGAAGCCCTTGCCGCAAAGCGGCTGCCATGGCGCAGGATCGTGCAGAGCGCTCTGCTTCTGGCTGTGGCGCTGGGCTTTTATGAGGCTTTTATGATCGTGTTTCTCATGGCCATGGTCATGGTTTTTCTGCTGAACCGGGCGCTGGTGCCGGAGCGTTATGAGAAGAGTCCTCTGCAGTGGCTGTGGAAACTGCTCTTAATATGCGGTCTTGGCATGGTTTTTCGCAGTCTGTTTATCAACGGGATCAGTGCCGTTTTCGGACTGGAGGAACAGGCTCTTGTGTTAAAGAGCCGCGGACTGGGCGATATAGCGGGGCTGATCGGGGGATGGTTTGACGGGAGCCGGGGAGTTGATGAATTGCTGCTGGTTCTCAAGGAATTTTTTGTGAAATACACGATCCACGGAATCGTGTATCTTCCGGTGTTGATACTGGTGATTGCGGAGCTGGTACTGTTAGTCTGGGGAGTGTTCTGGACGGTGCGCCGCAGAGACGGTTGGATTCTGGCGGCAGTGTTCGGTATTCTTTTGCTGCCGTGGGTGATGCCCCTTCTGGAGGGCTCCGCAACCTATTACCGCTCCAGCGAGTATGTGCCGCTGCTGACTGCCTTTGCGGTGCTGCTGTCCGGAGGCGCGCTGTGCCGGATCAAATGCCCGCGCATGGTGCGGGGCGCTGCGCTGTTTCTGGCGTTTCTGCTCTTGTATCATCAGGGATATGAGATGAATAAGTGGCTGCTGGTGGATGCCATGAAATATGAGGACGACAAGCGGACGCTGGACGCTCTGGCGCTGGAGCTCATGGCGGAATACGACACGGACAAACCGATCTGTGTGATCGGCAACAGACAGACTCCGGTGAGTCTGCTGGAGGATGTATACTGTCCTCAGTGGTCGAAAAAGTATGATCTGGTTAAATGGCTGGTGTGCGCGGTGGATGTGAGAATTTTCGAAAAATACGACACTCCCGAAGGATATGCGGTGGCGGAGACGCCGCAGTTATCCTTTATCAACTGGGCAAATAAGGCATATTACGGATTTGACAGAGAGCTGATCAAATTCTGGAAAATGCATGGATTTACATTTATCGAGGACGGCGATCTGGGGCATTACAGGGAGGCGCAGAAGCTCATGCAGGATGCTCCGGTTTGGCCAAAGAAGGGCTCTATTGTGGAGCGGGAGGATTATATTATCGTGAATTTCGGTAATTTTGCCCGGTGACCGCGGGCGGAATGAGAGGAAGAATGAACGCAAGGGTGGTAGTGGGCATGTCCGGAGGAGTGGACTCTTCCGTGGCAGCCCTGCTGTTAAAGAGACAGGGATATGAGGTGATCGGCGTCACCATGCAGATCTGGCAGGAGGAGACGCCCGAGTGCCGGGCGGAGAACGGAGGGTGCTGCGGGCTGTCTGCTGTGGAGGATGCGAGGCGCGTAGCGGAGATTTTGGATATCCCGCATTATGTCATGAATTTCAGGCCGGAATTTAAGCGGCATGTTATTGATTATTTTGTGTCGGAGTATCTGCGGGGGCGCACGCCCAATCCCTGTATTGCCTGCAATCGCCATGTGAAGTGGGAGGCGCTTTTGCGGCGCAGTATGGAGCTTGGGGCAGATTATATCGCCACGGGGCATTATGCCCGGATCGACCGGCTGGAGAACGGCCGTATTGCAGTCCGCAGTTCCGTGACTGCGGGAAAGGACCAGACCTACGCGCTGTATATGCTTACGCAGGAGCAGCTTTCCCGCACGCTGTTCCCCGTGGGGGAGAGCACGAAGGAGGAGATTCGCAGAATGGCCGGGGAGGCCGGTCTTCCCGTGGCGGACAAGCCGGACAGCCAGGAGATCTGCTTTGTGCCGGATGACGATTACGCCGCCTTTATCCGGCGGGAGGTGGAAAGCCGCGGCGAGGCGGACGGTGTCTTGCAGCCGGGGAATTTTGTCACTGCGGACGGCCGGATCCTGGGAAGACACAAGGGAATCACACATTATACGCTGGGACAGCGAAGAGGTCTGGAGCTGCCCATGGGCAGAAGAGTGTTCGTGACGGCCATACGGCCCGGGACCAACGAAGTGGTGGTGGGAGAGAACGAGGAACTCTTTACCACGGAGGTGTTCTGCGAAGGCGTGAATTTCATGGCAGTACCGGATCTGGAGGAGCCCGTGCGGGTATGGGCCAAGATACGGTACAATCATCCGGGAGAGTACTGCACTGTGGAAAAGCTTTCTTCGGACCGGCTCCGCTGCCTGTTTGAAAGACCGGTGCGAGCGGCTACGCCGGGGCAGGCCATCGTGTTTTATACCGGAGAATATGTGCTGGGGGGCGGCACAATTGTTTAGCGGTAGTTCCCATATGATGCCGGCGCACATACACTAGAGTGATAAGATATGGGAGCAAAAAGTTCTGAATCAGAGATTTATGATGGATTTTAATGTTAGCGGGTATAAAAATAAGAATCAGGAGGAAATAAAAAATATGAGTTCCTGTCAGAATTGTTCGTATGCATCCGTGCAGGGAGTGATCGTTGATATGATGCCGGCCAGAGCAGCAGACGGCCGTGCGGACAGCTGTATTTTGTATTTTACGGTGGAGGATGAGAATGGAAATATCGTGAATTTCATGGTGACGCCGCTTACCTATGTGCTGGATTACAAACCGCTGGGAGTGGGAATGCAGTGTACCTTCTGGTATCGGACAGATGTGCCCACGCTTTTGATCTATCCGCCGCAGTACACAGCCGTGGTGGTGGCTCCCCAGAGACGCGACCGCATGGTCAATGTGAGCTTTTATGACGCCGCTCTGGTGAATGAGGAGCGCACGCTGCAGCTGCACATGGATCGTTCTGTGGTGCTTCGCACTACGAACAATCAGTATTTTCAGGGAAGTCCTGCAAACCACAATCTGGTGGTGACTTACACCAATTCCACGAGGAGCATTCCCGCACAGACCACGCCTGAGAGCATCGTGGTGCTGTGCGATGAGATGCAGCAGGAATAGGCCGGAGTCAATCCGTTTACGGAGTTAATCTGCTGTCAGGATACGCTGCAGAACCGCATCCGTCATGACGACCTCTTTGGCCGCCTCCCGATAGGTTTCATCGTGAAGATAGGTGTGTCTGTGAGGTTTGATGGAGGGCGAAAGGTCTATGGCGCGCAAAAAGTCGCTCCGCTTCATCTGAAGCGTCCCGGCATAGTCCCAGAAGCCGGTTTCCGTCAGTACGGTGTTGACCCGAACATGACGGTGGTTTTGCACCTTTGCCATGATGTAGGTGGCGATGCCCACCTGGATGCCGTGCAGCTGGGGCGTTTCCAAAAGCTTATCCAGCGCGTGGGAGATCAGATGCTCGCTGCCGCTGGTGGGAGCGCTGCTCCCGGCGATTTCATTGGCGATGCCGCTCATGGACAGAGAGTCCAGTAGTTCTTTCAGGAATATTTCGTCTTTGATGCTGGCATAGGGTGTGCGCACAAAGCTGTTCACCGCTTTTTTGGCTATCATCACGGCAAAATCGTTGAGAGCTCCCACTCCGTGCTGCGCCTCATAGACCCAGTCATAGAGAGCGGTGATCTTGGATACCATGTCTCCTATGCCGGAGTAGATAAACTTTTCGGGAGCAGTGCGGATGACCTCCGTGTCCACAAGAATGCCATAAGCGAGCTTTGCGGGGACGGAGGTGCGTCTGCCGTCCACGATAAGGGAGGCGCTTGCGCTGGAAAAACCGTCGTTGGCGCTCGAGGTGGGTACGCTGATAAAAGGCAGTCCCCGCAGGAATGCGGCGTACTTGCCGGCGTCTATCACCTTTCCGCCGCCGATGGCCACCACGGCTTTCGTCCGGTTCGACAACGAGAAGGCGAGGGTGATGATGTCGTCTATATCAACTGTGTCCAGCTCCTGGTATTCCAGAGCGGTAATACCGGATTTTTTCAGTGATTCCATGACCTTCAGGCCGAAAAGGTCGATGAGGCCGTTGCCAAACCAGATCGCCACATCAGTGAGTCCTTCGTCCAGAAGGCATTGTCCAAGTCCTTCCAGCGCACCTTTTCCGACCTTCAAGATCACGGGAATGGAGATACTGTCATTTTTTCTCATAGAATAGTCCTCTCTGTACTTTATATATATGTCTTGAAATCCTGCAGTCTACAGCTTTCTGAATTCGGGGACGCGTTTTTCAAACACGGTATAATAACGGAAGCCGCATTCCGTCAGAACCTCTGCTGCGGCGTCAAAGCTGTGGCCTATACACCCCGGCTCATGGGCGTCGCTGCCCACTGTGATGATCTCTCCCCCCAGCTGCCGGTAACGCTTAAGCACTTCCCGGCAGGGGTGGAAATCCCGCATGCCGGACCGGATGCTCCCGGTGTTCAGCTCGATTCCTTTCTCCGCCTCCAGAATCGCTTCCAGGATGGCGTCCAGAATATCCCGGTATTTGTCATAGCAGTAATCTTTGTCTTTGGACGCTCCGTAGCGCACAACATAGTCTAAATGTCCATATACATCAAAATTGGAAAACTTTTGGATATTTTCAAGCTCGGACCGGAAGTATTCCCGATAGGCATCCTCATCGCTGCGCCCCTCAAAAAAAGAGGGATAATAGGGGTCCTTTCCGTGGCAGATATGAGAGGAGCCAATGATGAAATCATATTCGTGGGAGCGGGCAAAGACGGCGTTTTTCCGAAATGCCTCAGGGGCGAGACCCAGCTCCAATCCAAATAAAAGCCTGATCCTGTCAGCATATTTTTCCTTCAGTCCCAAGAGCTCATAGAGATAAGAATCGGCGTTTAACAAAAATAAGTCCTCCGGTTCGCCCGGGGCGGAGGGATAGTCAAAATCATTGTGCTCCGTGAAACACAGGGTATCAAGTCCCAGTTCGATTCCCCGAAGGACCATTTCCTCCATGGGGGCTTTCGAGTCCCCGGAGTGGTGAGAGTGCAGATGACAGTCCGCTGAAACAGGCATGTGTATGTCCTCCTTGTCATATGATAAGCATTGTGATTCCGTACAGAACGGGCTGATGAAGCAGATAGATCAACAGCGAGCAGCGCCCGATAAAGGCTGCGGGAGGCAGGTGGCTTTTCCTTAAGAACGCCGCGCCCATAAGCCCCCGGACGGTGCAGAGCCTGTGAAGCAGATAGCCCGTCAGAAATAAAAAGAACCAGGGAAGCATGGGGAAATAATCAGTGGAATAAAAGTCCGGCGCAGGAAAGCCCAGCCAGGCACCAAACCATCCGCCATAGAGTCCGTCGGGCAAAGCCGCCCCCCCGCGCAGGAATCCTTCCCCCGTAAAGAGTCCCGCGAAATTGCCCAGGCGTCCGCTTGCAGCGGGCAGAAAGAGCAGGAACAGAAAGTAGGAAAGTCCTGTCATAAATATGGTGGCGGGAAAGCTTTTTATGCGCCGCAAAAGCCTGTCTGCGGGAATCATGAGAAGCATTGCGGAGCCGGTCAGAGTGAGCACGCCGAAGATCACACGGTTTTCCGGAAGAAATACCAGAGTGACCAGAGTCACCAGTCCGCCGCAGAGCCAGACCGTGAGTCCTCTCTTGAGAGGATGACTGCCCAGTGACCAGCAAAAGCCGGACAACAGAATAAAGGTGCGGCAGATGCTCTGCTGCCAGATGTAAGCTCCCGTACCGTGGTACCAGGGTATGGAAATTCCTGCGATATAGACAAGATCCCACAGGAAATGGTATAAAATCATGCTGATGAGAGTCAGTCCCCGTATCTCGTCCAGAAGGATCAGCCGTCCAAAGGTGCGGGGAGCGTCGGTCTGGTTCATGTTTGAAGTCTCCTGATCTGCGGTGCGGAAGAGCTGCACGGCATATTTAACACATATTGGATTCAGTATAACAAATTTTACGGCAAATGGCATCCCAATTTTGGAAAAAAGCGGATGGCGGGTGAATTTTTTTGACGAAAGAAGGCCAGACTATTTGAAGCTGTTTATGAAATAAACCGTTTTCCCGAAGGCTAAGTCTAAACAATTTGTAAATTTTACCTGATTTGGAAAATATTTTTTAATTACATCTTGAATTATGGAGGGGAATCAGTTAAAATATAGCAGTGACAAAATTTTGACAATCGGACATGCGCCGGGGGTCAGAATCATATAAAAAATATATATCTAGGAGGAAACGAAAATGGCAGTAAGAGTAGCGATTAATGGTTTTGGCCGTATCGGCCGTCTTGCATTCAGACAGATGTTTGATGCGGAGGGCTACGAGGTAGTAGCTATCAACGATCTGACCAGCCCTGATATGCTGGCACATCTGCTGAAGTACGATACCGCACAGGGCAGATACAAATATGCCGACAAGGTTGAGGCCGGTGAGGACTCCATCACTGTGAACGGCAAGAAGATTACCATTTATAAAGAGGCAGATGCGTCCAAGCTTCCCTGGGGCGAGCTGAAGGTTGACGTTGTTCTGGAGTGTACCGGTTTCTACACCTCCAAGGAGAAGTCCATGGCACACATCAATGCCGGCGCCCGCAAGGTTGTGATCTCTGCTCCTGCAGGCAATGATCTTCCCACCATCGTATACAATGTAAACCACAATATTCTGAAGCCCGAAGATACGGTTATCTCCGCAGCTTCCTGCACCACCAACTGCCTGGCTCCCATGGCTAAGGCTCTGAACGATCTGGCTCCCATCCAGTCCGGTATCATGACCACCGTTCATGCATACACCGGCGATCAGATGATTCTTGACGGCCCTCAGAGAAAGGGTGATAAGAGAAGAAGCCGTGCAGGCGCTCAGAATATCGTTCCCAACTCCACCGGTGCAGCAAAGGCAATCGGTCTGGTTATTCCTGAGCTCAACGGTAAGCTCATCGGTTCCGCACAGCGTGTTCCCACCCCCACCGGTTCCACCACGATTCTGGTGGCAGTTGTGAAGGGTCAGGTTACCAAGGATCAGATCAATGATGCAATGAAGGCTGCACAGACCGAATCCTATGGCTACAACACTGACGAGATCGTATCTTCCGATGTGATCGGCATGACTTACGGCTCCCTGTTCGATGCTACCCAGACCATGGTTGCTCCCATGGAGGACGGTAATACTCAGGTTCAGGTAGTGTCCTGGTATGACAATGAGAACAGCTATACTTCTCAGATGGTTCGCACCATCAAGTATTTCAGCGAGCTGGGCTGATAGCTTTACAGCATGGACTTTCAGGGGTCCGGTCCTTGGGCCGGGCCCCTTTTGTCCGGTTCCTTGGACCGGACCTCTTTTGTTTCGATCCCGGAATATAGAAAATGGAGGTTATTAGAGATGGGTTTGAATAAAAAATCGGTAGATGATATTAATGCTAAGGGCAAGCGTGTTCTGGTGAGATGTGATTTTAACGTACCCTTGAAGAACGGGGAGATCACGGACGAGACTCGCATTGTGGCTGCGCTTCCCACCATCAAAAAGCTGATCGATGACGGCGGGAAGGTGATTCTTTGCTCTCACCTTGGCAAAGTGAAGGAAGGGCCCAACGAAGGCGAGTCCCTTGCTCCCGTGGCAAAGAGACTGTCCGAAAAGCTGGGTAAGGAGGTCGTGTTCGTGGGCGACTACAATGTGACCGGCGAGGCTGCCACCAAAGCAGTGGAGGCCATGAAGGAGGGTGATGTGGTGCTGCTCCAGAACACCCGCTTCCGCGGCAAGGAGGAGACCAAAAACGGTGAGGAGTTCTCCAAAGAGCTGGCTGATCTGGCTGATCTGTATGTGTGCGACGCTTTCGGATCCTCCCACAGAGCACATGCGTCCGTTGCGGGTGTCACCAAATGTATCACTGCCAAAGGCGGCGAGAACGCAGTGGGATATCTGATGCAGAAGGAGATCGACTTTTTGGGCAATGCGGTTGAGAATCCTGTGCGTCCCTTTGTGGCCATCCTGGGCGGAGCAAAGGTTGCGGATAAGCTGAATGTAATCTCCAATCTGCTGGAGAAATGCGATACTTTGATCATTGGCGGAGGTATGGCATATACATTCCTGAAGGCTCAGGGCTATGAGATCGGAAAATCTCTGGTAGATAATGAGAAGCTTGACTACTGCAAGGAGATGATGGAGAAGGCTGAAAAACTGGGCAAGAAGCTGCTGCTTCCGGTTGACTCCGTGACCATCGAGGAGTTCCCCAACCCCATTGACGCTCCTGTTGAGACAGTAGTTTATGACGTGAAGGATATGCCCGCGGACAGAGAGGGCTGTGATATCGGTCCCAAGACCGCGCAGATGTATGCGGATGCCGTGAAGAGTGCAAAGACGGTGGTTTGGAACGGTCCCATGGGCGTGTTTGAGAATCCGACTTTGGCCGCAGGCACCATCGCAGTGGCAAAGGCTCTGGCAGAGACCGATGCTACGACCATCATTGGCGGCGGTGATTCCGCTGCAGCGGTGAACCAGCTTGGATTCGGAGACAAAATGAGCCACATTTCCACCGGCGGCGGCGCTTCTCTGGAGTTTCTGGAGGGCAAGGAGCTTCCCGGTGTGGTTGCGGCAGACGACAAATAAACTAAGTCGGATTATTTGTATCGGATAAGCTCATATAAATGGAGGGATTGTTATGGCAAGAAAGAAGATTATTGCCGGCAACTGGAAGATGAACATGACTCCCAGCGAGGCTGTAAAGCTGTGTGCCGAGTTAAAGGATCTTGTGAAAAATGATGATGCGGATGTGGTATACTGCGTTCCTGCCATCGACATTGTACCTGTTGTGGAAGCAGTAAAAGGGACTAACGTAGAGGTCGGCGCAGAGAATATGTACTTTGAGGAGAAGGGCGCATACACCGGGGAGATTTCTGCAGCAATGTTGAAGGATGCGGGTGTAAAATATGTTATTATCGGTCACTCTGAGAGAAGGGATTACTTCAAGGAGGACGACGCTCTGCTCAACAAGAAGGTTAAGAAGGCCATTGAGGCAGGCCTGACTCCGATCCTTTGCTGCGGCGAGAGCCTGGAGCAGAGAGAGATGGGAGTCACCATGGACTGGATCCGTCTGCAGATCAAATCCGATCTGGTGGACGTGACTGCGGACCAGGTGAAGGAGATGGTGATTGCTTATGAGCCGATCTGGGCCATCGGCACCGGCAAGACCGCTACGACCGAGCAGGCACAGGAGGTATGTAAGGGCATCCGGGACTGCATCGGGGAGATGTACGATGATGCCACTGCGGCGGCAGTGCGTATCCAGTACGGCGGTTCCGTGAATGCGGGAAACGCGGCTGAGCTGTTTGCACAGCCCGATATCGACGGCGGACTGGTAGGGGGAGCTTCCCTGAAGGCGGACTTTGGCAAGATCGTCAATTACAACAAATAGTTAAATCCGTGTGTAAATAATAAAATGTCAAAATCTAAAAAGGCTGTTCAATCCGGTGAGGTTCCGGATTGAACAGTTTTTTTCTGCGTCATATATAATTTTACGGGGTGCTTGTCAAGGCTTCCGGCTGATTATATAATATTGGTGACGCTTACGACGGATATCGGATAAGGAAACAGATAAAAAAGAGAGAGTTGGTGAATGAACCATGGAATTGATTCAGGCAGGAGAGAGAACCTATTACATCAAGAATCCCACGAATATCGGAGTCTACCGTATGGATGAGGAGAATGTGATCCTGATCGACTCGGGAAATGACAAAGACGCGGGCAAGAAGATTCTGAAGCTGGTGGAGGGACAGGGATTTAAGGTGCGCGCGGTCATCAACACGCATTCCCATGCGGATCATATCGGAGGAAACAGACTGATACAGGAGAGGACAGGCTGTGAGATTTATGCCTGGGGCATGGAGCGGTGTTTTGTGGAATATCCTGTACTGGAGCCCTCATTCTTATATGGAGGATGTCCTTTTGGAGACCTGCGCAACAAGTTCCTCATGGCCAAGGAATCCCGGGTGAGGGATCTGGCGGAAGGGCTTCCCGGAGGACTGGAATACTTTCCGCTGGGTGGACACTCCTTTGATATGATAGGCGTCAGGACTCCCGACGGGGTGGTGTTTGTGGCGGATGCCCTGTGCAGTGCGGAGACGATACAAAAGTATCATCTGTTTTATTTATATGATGTGCAAGCGCATCTGGACACGCTTCAGCGTCTTGGAGAATTGCAGGGAAAGGTTTTTATCCCGTCGCATTGTGAAGCCACAGAGGATATGGGACCTCTGCTGGCGCTGAACATCGGTAAGGTGGAGGAGATTCTGGAGGCTGTCCGGGAAGCCTGTGCGGACGGAGCCGGATTTGAGGACATTCTGGCGGCAATTGCAGAGCGCTATGGAATAACTATGAACGCGAATCAGTATGTGCTGGTGGGGAGTACCGTGAGGTCGTACCTGTCCTGTCTGTGTCTGGAGGGGAAAGTACAGTATGAGTTTGCCGGCGGCAGGATGCTCTGGCGCGCGTGTTAGGATTGACATTGTCTGATAATCTCCTATAATAGAATTAAGTTGAATAAAAATGTGTGTTCAACCATGGATCAATTACAATAGACTGTATTTGGTTTGATAAGTGTGCGCCGCAGCGCACAGGCAGGTATGGAATGAGTAAAATCAGACTTATGGCATTTCTATTGTTCATCTCAATGCTGGCGGGAATCTGCGGATGCGGCAGGAAGGAACCGGTAAAGCTGACGGTCTGGGGATCCCAGGCCAGCCAGGAGATGCTGCGGGAGATGGCTGATGAATTCATAGAGCTTCATGCAAAGGAAGCAAAGATCGAGATCGTGCTTCGGGTGGAAGATGAGGACACTGTGGCTGACAATGCGGTGAGCAATCAGGAGCAGCTGGCGGATGTATTTTCCTTTGCGGGGGACCAGACCATGCGTCTTGTCAACTCGGGCATCCTGATGCCTGTGGAGCATGGGGTGGATGAGATCGTCGAGGCAAGCGGCGGAGCGGACAGTGCTGCCATCGCGGCGGCATCTGATGACGGTGTGCTTTATGCATATCCGCTGACGGCCAGCAATGGGTATTTTATGTATTATAATGCGGAATATTTTACCCCCTCCGACGTCGCTTCCCTGGACGGTATGCTGCGGGCGGCGGAACGGGCGGGCAAATCCGTGTCCATGGACTGGACCAGCGGATGGTACATATACTCTTTTTTTGGCGGAGCGGGGATGCAGATTTATCTGGCGGAGGACGAAAAGCATAATATCTGCGACTGGAACCGCATGTCGGGCGGCTGCCGGGGCGTGGATGTGGCAGAGGCCATGCTTGCTGTCTCCGCAAGCGATGCTTTCCTGAACACCAACGATGAGGGGTTCCGAAACGGGATCGAGAGCGGAGAGATTATTGCCGGAGTGAACGGTCCGTGGAATGCGGAGTTTGTCAAGACGCAGTGGGGAGAGCATTACAGGGCAGTGAAGCTTCCCACCTATACCTTAAACGGAAAACAGGTACAGATGGCCAGCTTTGCGGGTTATAAACTGGTAGGAGTGAAGTCTTCCACAAAGGAGCCGGAGTGGGCCGTAAAGTTCGCGGAGTATATAACAAATGAAGAAAATCAGTTGAAGCGCTTTCGTGTCACCGGAGAGTGTCCGGCCAATGTGAAGGCGGCGCAGGCGGCGGAGGTACAGGAGTCCCCCGCGGTGGCGGCTCTCAGGGATCAGGCGCCCTATTCTGTGCGGCAGTCCATTGCCAGTCCGTTCTGGACGCCGGCCACGATCTTTGGTACGGTTATGGCGTCAGGAAATCCCGACGGCAGAGATCTGCAGGAGCTCTTGGATGAGCTGGTGGACGGGGCTTCTCAGCCGGAGGAATAGCGCGGAAGCTGTCTGCATTTGCAGGCAGGACAGGAGGTTTGGATATGCGGAAAATGACCCTTCATATCCTTGTTTCGATGATCATTGCGTCGGCGGCATGTATGCTGGGCATTCTGCTGCTGATGAGCAATATCAATTCCATATCAAGACAATACGAAGAAAATATCCGCAGGAATGTGCGGAACCAGAAAATCATGTCCCGTATCAGCGAGGATATCTATCAGACGGAGTCGCTGGTGTGGCAGCATATAGTCAACGAGGAGGATTCCGCGTATCTTCAATATGAGGAACGGATATCGGCACTTTTGGATGAGATGACGGCGCTTTTTGCAGAGCTGGAGGAACATCTGGGGGATGACGCGGACGCTGCCACGCTGCACACGATTGTTAAGCAGCATGTGGGTTTTAAGTCCAACACGGATGTTGTGCTGGACTTGAGCAGGAGCGGTTCCAAGCAGTCCGCGCAGTACTATGTCGGGATGAAGCTGAGTCCCTATTTTGACAATGTAAACGATACCTTGCTGGAGATCAACAGGAATCTGGAGGAGAAGGGGGAGACGGCTGCCGCCCAGATGGAGGAGGGGCTTTATACGGCGAGGTCTGCCGCCGTGGTCTGCCTTGGAGTGGTCGGCTTTATTCTGGCCGTGTGTATCGTTGTTGTGACACGCCGGGGCAGGTCTATCGTGGATCAGCAGGCGGAGGAACTAAGGAATCATCAGCAGCGCGTGATGGAGCTCCAGTACAATACCATTGTAGGTATGGCCAATCTCATTGAGGGCAGGGATGAGGACACGGGAGAGCATGTAAAGCGTACAGGCTGGTTTGTGGATAAAATCGCGAGAGAGCTGGCGGCGGAGGGTGCTTACCGGGAGCAGGTTGACGAGGCCTTTCTGGATAATCTGTGGAAGGCTGCGCCGCTGCATGATATCGGCAAGATCAAGGTGCCGGATGGAATACTGAAAAAGCCCGGGAAGCTCTCTTATGAGGAATTTGAGATCATGAAGAGCCATGCCCGGGAGGGCGGCGAGATTATTTACGAGACCATGGGAGGCATCGAGGAACACGATTACATAGAAATGGCCCATGACGTGGCCAAATACCATCACGAGAAATGGGATGGTTCCGGCTATCCCGAAGGCCTTGCGGGGGAGGAGATACCTCTGTGTGCCAGGATCATGGCTGTGGCGGATGTGTTTGACGCGCTGATCTCCAAGCGCTGTTATAAAGAGCCCATACCTTTTCAGAAGGCTTTTGCCATCATTGAAGAGTCTATGGGTTCCCATTTCGACCCTGTGGTGGCAGGCGCTTTCTTAAAGCTGCGCCCCGAGGTGGAGCAATATCTGCTGGAGCTGGAGGAGAGCAGGGACTGAAAGGAACTTTCAAACTTGTATGTCTCCTGAATTTATGTTAAAATAAGTCAACGGACAGTAAAAGATACTGTTAACTCATTGCTATGGGAGAAGGAGGTACTTATGTTAGGAAATGTAATTGTGGGGCAGTCCGGCGGACCTACCGCTGTGATCAATTCATCTCTGGCAGGCGTCTATAAGACTGCAAAGGATCTGGGGGCAAACAAGGTCTATGGTATGCGCCATGGCATTCACGGTTTTCTGGAAGAGAAGATCGTGGATATGGATGAGAAGATCAAGTCGGATCTGGATTTAGAGCTTTTGAAGAGAACACCCTCTGCATTTTTGGGTTCCTGCCGTTTTAAACTGCCTGAGATCGAGGCGGACAGGGCAATGTACGAGAAAATTTTTGCTCTGCTTGCAAAATATGAAATTTCTGCATTCTTTTATATAGGCGGAAATGATTCCATGGACACGATCAAGAAGCTGGCCGATTACGCAGTGGAGATCGACAGTCCGATTCGCTTTATCGGCGTACCCAAGACCATTGACAATGATCTTGAGGTGACGGATCACACGCCCGGCTACGGCAGTGCAGCCAAATACATAGCATCTGTGACCAAGGAGATCATCCGTGACGGTCTGGTGTATGATATCAAGAATGTAACGATCATCGAGATCATGGGACGTAATGCCGGATGGCTCACCGGTGCGGCGGCACTGGCGACCTGTGAGGACTGTGAGGGTGTGGACGGCATTTATCTGCCGGAGGTCGCATTCGACATCGACAAGTTTATCGCCAAGATCGGAAAGCTCTTAGAGACCAGAGACGCTATTGTCGTTGCGGTTTCAGAAGGCATCAAGACAGAGGACGGCAAGTATGTGTTCGAGCATGGCGACCACAATGAGTATGTGGATGCTTTCGGCCACAAACAGCTCTCCGGCACTGCAAAGTATCTGGCAGATCTGGTGAGTGAAAAGTTTGGCTGTAAATCAAGAGCGATTGAGCTCTCCACCATGCAGCGCTGTGCAGGCCACCTGACTTCCCGTGTGGATATCACCGAGGCTTATCAGGTGGGCGGTTCCGCAGTGAAAGCCGCTTTCGACGGAGAGACGGGCATGATGGTTACGCTTAAGAGGGAGTCCAGCGATCCCTATATCTGCACTACGGGACTTTATGATGTACATAAGATTGCAAACGTGGAGAAAAAGGTGCCTTTGGAGTGGATCACCGAGGACGGAACCTTTGTGTCCAAGGAGATGGTAAATTATATCAAGCCGCTGATCCAGGCAGAGCTGACACCGATCATGATCACTGGCCAGCCCAGACATATCGTGGTGGATATGCAGTAAAATGTTTGCAGGTTGACATAAGAACAGCCGGGGAGGTTCGGTAAGACTTCTCCGGCTGTTTCATGGAAAAGGGAAGGGATTCAGTATGATTTTTAAATGTCGAAACTGCGGCGGGAACGTGGTGTACAGTCCTGAGAAGCAGAAGATGTTTTGCCCGTACTGTGAGAGCGTGGAGAGCGAGGAACTTCAGCGTTCTGCAGACGGTAATATGCACATCTGTCCGGACTGCGGCGGTGAGATACCGTTAAAAGAGCATACGGCTGCCACGCAGTGTCCCTATTGCAGCAATTATCTGATTCTGGATGCGCGCGTGGAGGGAGAGTATCTGCCCGGGAAAATGATTCCGTTTAAGCTGGGCAAGGAGACTTGCAAGAAGGTGCTGCGGGATAAATTTAAAAAGAGCGTGTTTGCTCCCGAGGATTTCCTCTCCGAGGTTCGCCTGAACAGCATGCAGGGAACCTATGTGCCTTTCTGGTTTTTCGATTATGACGTCAATGTGGATTATCAGGCGGAAGGAACAAAGGTGAGAAATTGGGTCAGCGGCAATATGAGCTATACGGAGACCTCTTATTATGATGTGCGCCGCAATATGGATATTGATTTCAGGGATATTCCCGTGGATGCTTCTGTGGAGATGCCGGATGATGTGATGGATCTGATGGAGCCCTATGACTATAAGCAGCTGATCTCGTTTGAACCCCGGTATATGTCGGGATTTTATGCGGAGAAGTACAATATGGGTGCTTTTCAGGTGGAGAGCAGGGCAAGGAAGAAAATGTCGGATGATGCAGGATCTCTGGTGAAGGCGCAAATAAGCGGCTACAGCAGTGTGCGCCAGCAGCGCAATGATGTCCGGGTAAATGAAGACAGGCAGACCTATGGACTTCTTCCTGTCTGGAAGTACCTCTACCGTTACAAGGATCAGGAATATCCTTTCTATGTCAATGGACAGACGGGTAAGATCGTGGGGACGGTTCCGATCTCATCGGGAAAGGTCTGGGGCTATACGGCGACGTTGTGGGCGTGTCTCACGACCATTCTCGCAGGTCTGATCGTGTGGGTGCAGCTGTTATTGTTATAACGCGCACGGAAGATACGGATAGGCCTGAAACTGTGTGGGAGAAGGAGAGAACTGATGGAAAAGGAAATCAGGAGAGAAGCCATAAGAAAGTATCTGAGATATTTCAGAATATGGTTTATCGTGGCGGGACTCGTTGTGATACTGCTGCTGGGGACGCTTGTGTTAAAAGTAAAGCAGTATAATCTCCCCAGACGCAACACGATAGCCCCTGCGGAGCGTGTTTATGACAGTGCGGATGTCCTCACTGACGAGGAGGAGGAGAAGCTGCGCGCTGCCATCGCCGAAGCGGAGCAGTACAGCCATGCGGACATTATCATCGTGACGATCAATATGCCTATGGGTGTATCCGATTCTGAATGGGAACGGAATATGATGAACTGTGCGGATGATATCTATGACAATGGGAAATACGGATGGAACATGGCTTACGGAGACGGGGCGCTGCTTCTGGACAACTGGTATGAGGACGGAGAGGGAAGTCAGAAAGGGTCCTGGCTGTCCACCAGCGGAAAGATGGAAGATATTATCGGCTGGCGGGAGGAGGAGCGGGTTCTTGACGATATGTATGAATATATAGAGTATGATCCCTATAGAGCTTATCTCGCTGCGGTAGAGAGACTGGGTGCCTACGGAAGAAAAGGAGCGGCTTCCGGGGACTCCGACGGCATTGACGGCTTCACCGGCCTGCTGGGAGCATTTGTGATCTCCACGATCGCGGCGGCCGCGTATCTCATGACACATATGAGTCAGTCCAAGGCGAAGGACACCACATCGGCCGGAACTTATGTGCAGGGCGGTGTGCCGGCTCTGCGCGCAAAATCAGACGAGTTTATCCGGAAAAGCGTGGTGAGCCGTCGCATTGAATCCGGCAGCAGCGGCGGTGGAGGCGGCAGTCACAGAGGCGGCGGAAGTTCAGGACATCACACCAGCAGAGGCGGCCACAGCCACGGAGGCGGCGGGCGGCGGCGCTGACAATAAAAAAGCACCCACATGACGGTATGGGTGCTTTTGCTTTGTGCCATTTGAAATCAGTCTGTGTAAGACTGACCGGAAAACAAAAAGGGTTTAGGCCATTGTGTTGACAGCCTTGCTCACGCGGGCCACCTTGCGGGCCACATTGTTCTTGTGATAAACGCCTTTGCTGCCTGCCATCTCGATAGTCTTTACAGCAGCCTGAAGCGCGGTCTGGGCAGCAGCCTTGTCACCGGACTCGATTGCAGCGTAAACCTTCTTGATAGCGGTCTTAACGCCGGAACGGATGGCTTTGTTTCTATCTGTTCTGGTGCGGGTTACCAAGATTCTCTTCTTTGCGGATTTAATGTTAGCCAAGTCGTACACCTCCATCTTTATGCAGTATCAATAATTTTTTGAAAATGTTTCACTATAGCCAGACACGGAAGACTAAGGTAAACATACTATTGTAGTGTAGTAAATTCCCGAGAGTTTGTCAATACATATTTTCCTGTATTTTGCAAAAAATATAAAAAAATTCCGAAATGAAGGGGAAACAGGACGTAGGGGGAATGTGACATGGGGAATTTTCAGGTCAGAACGGATTTGGCGCTGGAGGTCAGAGAGAGTATCAGTGAGGCCGACAGTGAATTGCGCGGGGTGCGTGTGGAAGAATATTATATGGAAGATGAGGATATTCAGGTCACGAAGGTGATGATCGATACAAAAAACGCGGCCAAGGCTATGGGAAAGCCCATCGGAACTTATGTCACCATGGAGGCGCCGGCGCTGGTGGAGCCGGACGAGGATTACCACCGGGAAATCTCTGATTGTCTGGCAAAGGAGTTGTTGGATATGATTCCGGGAGGCGATCAGGAGCTCTCGGTGCTGGTGGTGGGGCTCGGAAACAGGGAGGTGACGGCCGATGCTCTGGGTCCTCAGGTTGTGGATAACCTCTTTATCACAAGACATGTGGTGAAAGAGTACGGTAAGGCTGCCTATAACTGCAGCAGAATGAATCTGGTGAGCAGTATGGAGCCGGGAGTCATGGCGAAGACCGGCATGGAGACGGCAGAGATCGTAAAGGGTGTGGTGGCGGAGACGAAGCCCGATGTGCTGATCGTCATCGATGCGCTGGCAGCGCGGAGCATCAAGCGTCTGAACCGTACCATTCAGATCACCAACACGGGTATCCAGCCCGGTTCGGGTGTGGGTAATCACCGCAATGCGCTGACGGAGGAGGAGCTGGGAATCCCGGTGATTGCAGTGGGTGTCCCGACGGTGGTGGACGCGGCTACCATTGTGGGGGATGCCCTGAAAAAATGGTTGGATGAGGATATCGACAAAAAGTTTGACAGCAGGCTCGCGTTTGCGGAGCTGAACAATATGTATATGACCGGAAAGGATATCGACGCGGTGATCAAGCGGGTGAGCTTTACTCTGTCTGAAGGCATCAATATTGCCATGGAGAAAAATAATATAGTCTGTGGCGGCTGACAGGCTCATATATTAGAGGGAGAAACAAAAGGATATTCTTTCGGATGCGGCACATTGACACGGTGTTTGGTGGAAAGGCAAAGGGCGGATTCGGCAAATGGTTAGCGGGATTTGCTCTTTTGTTTTTGGTGGGGATGGCGCTAAAGAGCGATGCGACAAAAGCGCAGACGCCGCTGTCTGCGGCGTTTCGACAGGAGCTTGCAGGAGAGGTGGCGGATGCCGTCTATATCCGGTTTATGCCCGGCGTGGCCGCATTTTCCGGGGAGAGCTGCGGAGAGTGGATGGTACACACTCAGATACAGACCATTCTGCCGCTCTACGGGCGGGCCATGAGAGAGCGGGAGCATGAGGGACAGGAGAGGGTGATCCGGGAGGATGACGGACATTCCAAGGTAGTGACATACGAAGAGCTGACGGATGGGGAGCAGGGGGAGAATACGGGGGCAAAAGAGCCTGTTCAGGATCAGTCTCAGCCGTTATCGGAGGCGGACTGGCAGGCGCTTTTACAGGAGGAGAATCAGCTGGCATACCTGGCGGCTGCAAAATTTGTGCCTCATGAGCAGAAGCTGCAGCTGAACAGAGAGGAGTTTGCGGATTATGAATCACTTGTAAAGACCTTTTATACTATAGACGCAAACACCATGGCGGGGAGCGATCAACTGAATCTGGACGCTTTGCTGGGACAGGATATGACGCTGGATCCGGGCGGTGAGGATCCGCAGATCCTGATTTATCATACCCATTCTCAGGAGGCCTTTGCGGACTCGGTGCCGGGCAATACGGGGACTACCATTGTCGGTGTCGGAGAGCGGCTGGCGCAGATCCTGCGGGAGGATTACGGTTATACGGTGCTTCATCACACAGGGCAGTACGATGTGGATACCAGAGACGACGCTTACGGTAAGTCTCTGCCTGCGCTGGAGGAGATTCTTGCGGAATATCCGTCCATTCAGGTTGTGATTGATCTGCACAGAGATCAGATGGCGGAGGAGACAAGGCTGGTAATGAATCTGGACGGCAGGCCAACGGCCCGGTTCATGTTTTTTAACGGACTCTCCCGCACGAAAAAGTCCGGCAATATCTCATATCTGAAAAATGACAATATCAAGGGGAATCTGGCCTTTGCCTTTCAGATGCAGCTAAAATGCGCCGAGTACTATCCGGGGCTTACCCGCAAGATTTACCTGAAAGGCTACCGGTACAATATGCATCTGCGGCCCAGGACGCTTCTGGTGGAGCTCGGCGCCCAGAATAATACGGTTGAGGAAGCCATGAATGCCTGCGATCCGCTGGCTCATGTGCTGGATATGGTGCTCAGCGGGAAATAATTGACGGATGAGCTTTTTTTCCTTATAATGGGAAGTGGTTAATGCGTGAGGAAAGATGAGGAATGTACATGGCTTTAAATGATCAGAACAAAACGGATCAGAGTAAGATACGCAACTTTTGTATCGTGGCGCATATAGATCACGGCAAATCGACGCTTGCAGACCGCATCATCGAGAAGACGGGTCTGCTGACCAGCCGGGAGATGCAGGCGCAGGTGCTTGACAATATGGATCTGGAGCGGGAGCGTGGTATCACGATCAAAGCGCAGGCCGTGCGGACAGTATATAAGGCGCAGGATGGGGAGGAATATATCTTCAATCTGATAGACACGCCGGGACATGTGGATTTTAACTATGAAGTCAGCCGCTCTCTGGCCGCCTGTGACGGCGCCATCCTTGTGGTGGATGCCGCCCAGGGGATCGAGGCGCAGACATTGGCGAATGTATATCTGGCATTGGATCATAATCTGGATGTTTTTCCCGTTATCAATAAGATCGATCTCCCCAGTGCGGAGCCTGAGCGCGTCATCGAGGAGATTGAGGATGTGATCGGTATAGAGGCTCAGGACGCGCCGCGGATATCGGCCAAAAACGGCTTGAATATCGAGGATGTGCTGGAGCAGATCGTGAGTAAGATCCCCGCTCCCGGCGGAAGTGCGGACAATCCCCTGCAGGCGTTGATATTTGATTCGCTGTACGACGCGTACAGAGGCGTTATCATTTTCTGCCGTATCGTGGAGGGTACGGTTAAAAAAGGAACTTCCATCCGTATGATGGCCACCGGGGCAGTGCAGGAGGTGGTGGAGGTGGGATATTTCGGCGCAGGAAGGTTTATTCCCTGCGAGGAGCTGTCCGCCGGCATGGTGGGATATATCACGGCATCCATTAAGAATGTGAAGGATACTGCCGTGGGCGATACGGTGACGGATAATGACCGTCCCTGTGCCGCGCCGCTGCCCGGTTACAAGAAGGTGCAGTCCATGGTGTACTGCGGTATGTATCCGGCGGACGGGGCAAAATATCCCGATCTGCGGGACGCGCTGGAAAAGCTGCAGTTAAACGACGCCTCCCTGAATTATGAGCCCGAGACTTCCGTGGCGCTGGGATTTGGATTCCGCTGCGGATTTTTGGGACTGCTTCATCTGGAGATCATTCAGGAGCGGCTGGAGCGGGAATATAATCTGGATCTGGTGACCACAGCTCCCGGCGTTGTCTACAAGGTCCATAAGACGAACGGAGAGGTCATTGAGCTGACCAATCCCTCTAATCTGCCGTATCCCTCGGAGATCGAGTTTATGGAGGAGCCTGTGGTCAGTGCGGAGATCATGGTGACCAGCGAATTTATCGGTTCTATCATGGAGCTGTGTCAGGAGCGCAGGGGACGGTATCTGGGCATGGAATACATCGAGGGTACCAGAGCGCTGTTAAAGTACGATCTGCCCCTGAATGAGATCATATATGACTTTTTTGACGCATTGAAGTCCCGTTCCAGGGGGTATGCGTCCTTTGACTATGACATCAAAGGGTATGAGGAATCCCGGCTTGTAAAGCTGGACATCCTGATCAACCGTGAGGAGGTGGACGCGCTCTCCTTTATTGTCCATGCGGACTCCGCCTATGAGCGGGGACGGAAGATGTGCGAGAAGCTCAAGGATGAGATACCCAGGCACCTGTTTGAGATTCCGATTCAGGCCGCTGTGGGGGGCAAGATCATCGCCCGCGAGACCGTGAAGGCCATGCGCAAGGATGTGCTGGCAAAGTGTTACGGCGGAGATATCACGCGTAAGAAAAAGCTTTTGGAGAAGCAGAAAGAAGGTAAGAAGCGCATGCGCCAGATCGGGAATGTGGAGATTCCCCAGAAGGCGTTTATGAGCGTTTTGAAGCTGGATGACAAAAAGTGAGAACCTGAGAGAGCTGGAGCTGTATATCCATATTCCTTTCTGTGTTCAGAAATGTAAATATTGCGATTTTTTGTCCGCACCGGCGGACGGGCAGGTGCAGCATGCCTATATGGACGCGCTGCTTCGGGAGATCGGCGGCGGAGGGGAGACCTGTATCAGCCGCGGCACGGGGGATCTGGTGGTCAGTGTCTTTTTTGGCGGCGGAACGCCGTCTGCGGTGGATCCGGCATGGATCGTGCGGCTGATGGAGGCGGTGCGGGCTCGTTATGATCTGGCGGAGGATGCGGAGGTCAGCATGGAGGTCAATCCCGGTACCGTGACTGCACGGAGCCTGCGGCTTTACCGGGAGGCCGGTATCAACCGTCTCAGTATCGGCTGCCAGTCAGCCCGGGACGAGGAGCTTGCGCGCATCGGCAGGATCCATACCTTCAGGCAGTTTCTGGAGGCGTACAGGTGGGCCAGAGAGGCGGGATTTTCCAATATCAATGTAGATTTGATCAGCGCGCTTCCCGGACAGTCCGCGGCTGACTGGGAGGAGAGCTTAAGTCGGGTGCTGGAGCTTGAGCCCGCGCCGGAGCATATTTCCGTCTACAGCCTGATGGTGGAGGAGGGAACGCCCTTTTACGAGATGCAGGAAAAGGGACTGCTGGAGCTGCCGGATGAAGAGACGGAGCGGGAAATGTACTGGAAAACGGCGGAAATCCTGCAAAAATCAGGCTATGAACACTATGAAATATCAAATTATGCAGGAAAAGGATTCAAATGCAGACATAACTGCGGATATTGGCAGAGACGGAACTATCTGGGTTTTGGTCTGGGAGCGGCATCCCTTTATCAGAATGTCAGATTTCAGAATACGGATTCTTTGGAGCGCTATCTGGAAATGTCCCCGGACTGCCGCGTGCAGGAACAGAGGCTGGAGCTTCGGGAGCAGATGGCGGAGACTGTGTTTTTGGGGCTGCGCATGGCGGAGGGCGTGAATCTGAGGGAGTTTGAGCGCATATACGGAGTCTCTGCGGAGGAAATTTACGGGGAGGCCATCAGAGAGTGTGTGGACCAGGAGCTTCTGGAGAGAAAGGGAGAGTGTCTGGTTTTGACCGGGCGGGGTGTGGATATCAGCAATTATGTGATGGCAAAATTCTTATAATTTAGTGTGCCAGGCACGGCGGGCGACTTTTTCACATAAACTATTGTGAAGGAAGAACCACGGAGGCACGCCCTTGCAAACCTTTCAAAAACCACTGACCCCGGGAGAGGAAGCCTATTATGTACGCCTGCTCAGAGAGGGCAGCACCGAGGAGGCCAGAAAGGCAAAGAATATTCTGATAGAGCGCAACCTCAGGCTGGTGGCTCATGTGGCTAAGAAATATCAAAATGTGGACGAGGACATGGAGGATCTGATCTCCATCGGCTGTATCGGCCTGATCAAGGCGGTGGACACATTTGACGCGGGAAAGGGCAGGCTTGCCACTTATGCCTGCCGCTGTATAGATAACGAACTGTTGATGCTGCTTCGTGCCAAGAAAAAGACGTCCAGAGAGGTCTCGCTGTTCGAGCCCATCGGACAGGACAAAGAGGGTAATGAGATACGTCTGGTGGATGTCATCGAACAGCAGCAGGTGGATGCGGTGGAGTGCATGGAGCTGCAGAACAATATCCGCAGACTTTTTATTTTTTTGGACGAATGTCTGACAGACAGAGAGCGGGAGATCATTCTTCTGCGCTATGGCATCGGAGGACGCAAAGCCATCACTCAGAATGAGATCGGCTCCGCACTTGGAATTTCCAGAAGCTATGTGTCCAGGATAGAGAAGAGGGCACTTCAGAAGCTCAGGGATAGATTTGCACAGATGCCGGAGAACTGGCAGGAAACGTGAGACTGAAGTAATTTAGGGTTGTGTATTGGAAATATATTTCATATAATAATCATATGCCTGATAAAATGCAGTACTAACGGAATCAGCCCAGCCGAAGCCGCAATTTGAGGGGGAACCAGCCATATCCTGTCTGAGAATACACCAAAAATAGGCGGGCTGATTTTTAATTATTTCGGATTCCAGATTAATCTGGATTGTATATTCAATCATAATTCTTACCTCAGCAGAAAGTATATACAGGATATTTTAATATATGCAAGGAGATTAAAATCATGTTGCCGGAGAAGTATAAGACTGATTTAGAAAAACTGATAAATATTGCGAAAAACTATAGAGAAGGAACTTTAAGCAATTCTTTATTCAGCGATGTTGTCGTTTCTTTGCCGGGCATTGATCAAATTGACGGAGGCGTTAATTTATGTAAAAAGTACATATTGGATAAAGGAGTTCTTTTAGTAAATGGCGATGATGAGGTCGAGGAGATCGAGGATGAGACAAACTATGTTGATCTCATAAAACCTTACGATGTTACACAAGTGGATATTTCGCCGAAACCTTTATCGTTGGATATGATTATTGCACGTTTAGAAAATGATGAAATTGATTTAATGCCTGATTTTCAGAGAAAAGCCGGACTGTGGAGTCCGGAGAAGAAGAGTCAGTTGATAGAGTCGTTATTATTGAGAATACCGTTACCGGCCTTTTATTTTGACGGGAGTAATAATAATAAATGGGTAGTAATCGATGGACTGCAGAGACTGACTGCACTAAAAGAATTTTTTGTAGATGAGTCTCTGTGTCTGTCCGGGTTGGAGTTTTTGAAAGATTTGAACGGCACAAATATGAAAGATATGCCCAGATCCTATATCCGGAGGATGAAGGAGACGCAGATTATTACCTATATTATTAATCCCGGAGCGCCCGTCAATTTAAAATATAATATATTTAAGAGAATTAATACCGGTGGGCTTGTATTGGAGCCGCAGGAGATTAGACATGCTTTATATCAGGGATTTGCTACGGAGTATTTAAAGGCTTTAGCTAATGAAGATATCTTTAAAAAGGCAACCGGATATTCAATTAAGACGGATCGCATGTTAGACAGGGAATTTGTGCTTCGCTTTCTTTCTTTTTATGAATTAGGTGTGTCCGAATATAAGGGTTCAATTGATTTATTCCTGAATGCCGGAATGGAGAAAATAAATCTAGAGTATACCGAAGAATATGCGGAGGGTATGAGAGAAGTTTTTGATACGGTATTAAATACAAGTATAGAAATATTTGGGAGATATGCTTTTAGACGAATGCCTGATTTTAATAAGAGAAGACCTATCAGCAAAGCATTATTTGAAGCTTGGACAAGTATTCTGGCGCGTTATCCTAAGGAAAAGCTTAAACAGCTGGTGAACCGAAAACAGAATTTGTTGGATAGATATGTTATAATGTGTTCTTCCGATGAGGATTTTATCGAATCGATTGGAAGCGGAAAGATATCTTCTGTGAAAAAAAGATTTGAAAAAATAGAGAACCTGGTAAGCGAGGTTATTGGACAATGATAGAGCAGGTGAATGTTAAAAATTTTAAGTGTTTTAATCATATGAAGCTCACTTTTAATACACTGAATGTGTTTTCAGGAGTGAATGGAATGGGCAAGTCTACAATTATTCAGGCTTTATTGGTATTAAAACAGTCTGAACAGCAGAACTATCTGCCTGACAGTGTATGTCTTAATGGGGAATATGTTCATTTAGGTATGGCTCAGGATATTTTATATGAACACGCTGATGATGAATATGTGATTCTTCAGTTATTCGAAAAAGGAGCATCGTTTGAGACGCGAATAAGATATGTACAGGATTTAGATATATTGAAGTCAGAGTGCGAGGGAGACAGGCGTGATATTTCGCTGTTTACCGCGCCGTTTGAGTATCTCAATGCAGAGCGTAAGAGTCCGCAGGTGATTTATCCGAAATCAAGCTTTTATGTTGATTCAAAAGCTCAATTGGGTGTAAACGGAGAATTTGCGGTTCATTATTTGTCAAAGTATCAGGACAAAAATATCATAAACCGACTGGGGCATGAACAGTCCTTAAAAGAGGCTGTTCAATATTGGTTGAATGAGATTTCTCCGGATGTGAAAATTGACGTTTCAGAAATAGAGAATACTGATTTTGCGAAGCTAGGGTTTTATTATCTCGATAAAACGAAGAGCCGGACCTTCAGACCCACCAATGTGGGATTTGGTATTTCTTATGTATTGCCGGTTGTTGTGGCGTTGTTGAAAGCAGACAGAGACAGTATCCTGATCATAGAAAACCCAGAGGCTCATTTACATCCCAAGGGACAAAGGAAAATGGGCGAATTAATCTCCTCGTGTGCGGCAAAGGGCGTGCAGATTTTTGTAGAAACTCACAGTGATCACATTTTGAATGGAATCAGAATAGCAGTAAAACAAGGTGTATTGAAAGGGAGTCAGGCTAAATTATTTTATTTTAGAAAAGAGAAAAAGAACGATATATTTATGCATGTAGTTGAATGTCCGGAAATATACAATAATGGAAAGTTAAGCTATTGGCCGGATGGATTTTTTGATGAGTGGGAAAAGGCCTTAGATGAAATAATCTGACAAAGAGGACTTGAGAAATGCAAATGATATTAAATGAATTATCACTAAATGAGAATGAGACCGATATTGAAAATGCCATACGGGTTTTTGAACAGTTTATACGTACATATAGTAATGCGATTAAACAGGAAAATGGTTTTGAGAGAAGTATATTGACGGAAAGAGATTTGAAGTCAGTACAAATTGCTATGGGATATCATGTTTCAAAGTGGAGAAACAACATTTCGGACAGAGATATGCTTCGTCGATTTATTGATATGTGTGACAGACAGATCATAACCGATTTTTGTCAGGATGAAACAGAATTAACCTGTGAAAAAGGGAGAGGGAAGGGACTATTAGCAGCATATGAGAATGAGGCTTTTTGCATAAGCTTTGTCTATGATTCTTATTGGGAAAAGTATGAAATACCTTGCGAATATTATTCTTTAGCGGAAGATCATACCTCTCCGGTGAGCGTCTATAATCTATCGCATCCTGATCAGTTGATTGAATATTCTAACCATTTTTTACAGATAAGAAAAAAAGAGATTGAAAGAATAAAGACTCCGCAGCAATTGCTGGAAAGTTTGGACGAGTTATTTCCTTCATTAATTTTTCATGAAGTTGCGCTGAATCAGTTGCGAAGTGAAGTGCAGGTATGTCATGTTCAAACCGTGTGTAATAAATTGTTGCTGCTGGAGAAATACTTTTGTAATTGGGATGGAAAGAATTTTGATGAGAACGCATTTCCTCCTAAAAGTGTGTCTCCACAGTCAAAGGAGACCTTAAAACGATTCGAGAAGGAACACACATTTTCCTTTCCTCATGAACAAATAACGGTAAGTTATCATATGCGTTACACAGGTAATATTCCGGGAAGAATTTATTTTCATCCGGCAGGAGAAATCAGGAAAGCATATATTTGCAGTTTAACTACCAAGTTGAGAACCGTATCAGAGCCCAAAATGCACATTTGAATTCGGGAGATATCAAAGGAACTGTGTAATTGTTATGGAAAACGGAGATAACGATGCAGACGATCAAAAATATACTGAAAACCACAGGAATAATGCTGGCAGGAGTGCTTGCGGGGGCCGTCCTGCTCTCGCTGGCCTTTCTTGTTCCCGTGAGTGAAACCAATCGGTCTGTATCCTACGACATCATAGAGAAGGAGGGGTGGTATCCGGCGGTTCCTATTGTGAGCGCTTCGCTGGATACCTATTTTCATTCCCTTTTGCCGGGGGTGCTGGACGGCAGTACCGATACCATTATGCTGCAGACGGCCTTGGAGCCGGACGAGGCCAATGTGCTGCGCGCCTCCATGGACATGAATCAATATGATTATTACTGGCACGGGTATGTGGCGGTTCTGCGTCCCCTGTTGGCCCTGTTTGACTATGGAGAGATCCGAGTGCTCAACAGCATGGGACAGCTTCTGCTCGTGTTTTTGCTGTGTCTGCGGCTGTGGCAGAAAAAAGGAATGCCATATGCGATGCTCATGCTGACGTCTTATTTTTTGCTGATGCCCATGGCCATGCCTTTTTCTTTGCAGTATAGCTGGGTCTTTTATATTACGGCAGGGTGTCTGATGTACCTGACCGGCGGGGACAGAGCACAGAATGTCACGGGGATCGCACTGTACCGGCTCTTTCTGATCGTGGGAATGCTCACCAGCTTTTTTGATCTATTGACTTACCCGCTGTATACATGGGGTGTTCCCGTGATCTGGTGGCTGTTGCTTCAGGAGAAGGACAGGGAGCAGACGTACGGGGACGGCTCCGGTAAGGACGGACTGTATTATTTAAAACAGGTGGTGGGCACAGGCCTGTGGTGGATTCTTGGCTATGCAGGTATGTGGCTTGGCAAATTCTGTCTGGGAAGTCTGATCTTAGGACGTAATATATTTGAAAGCGCGTTTTATGAGGTGGGATTCCGGCTGGGAGTAGAGGAGGAGACGTTCGGACTTGCGGACAGGCTGGAAGCGCTGTATGTGAACTGGAAACATTATGAGTACAAGCTTTATGTGCTGCTTTTGGCCGTCTGGCTCTTGTATATCATGGCGCTTACAATCAGAAAAGGTATTCGCGGCAATGTGCTGGGCAAGGCGCTGGCGCTGGCCGGAGTGTCGCCGGTAGTCTGGTATTTTGCGCTGGCAAACCATACGGCGGGACATCATTTTTTCACTTATCGCATATATGGGATAGCAGTGCTTGCAGTGCTGGCAATTCTCGTGGGCGCCGTGGGGGACGGGCGGCAGCGGGACCGGCGCCGCAGTTTCCGGCTGCTCTGCGTGTGGGGGATCTGCGGCATTGCGGCATGCGGCCTGAGCCTTCTAGCCAGGGAGGAGATACATGTGACCAATGGGGACAGAACCTATCGTCAGGCAGCGCTCCGGGAGGGAGCAGTCTGTGAGATGAGTTTTATTCCCTCGTTCCCCGCAGTGAGACAGATTGGCCTCTGCATCGGCACGGATGCCTCGGAGGGTGTGTGCAGACTCGCGCTGCGGGACGGCGGGGAAGTGCTGTACGAGGAGGAGCTTTGGCTGTCCGCATACGAGGAGAGTACCTATGCGGATATTCCCGTGAACTGGAAGCTTGAGCGGGGAAAGGATTATATTCTGGGCATTTCAACTGAAGGCTCTGACGGGGAGGTTTGGCTTTTTGTCACCGCCGATCAGGACATGCCTCTGAGCGAGTACGGGGAGGTTTGGATGGACGGATATGCTCAGGGCGGACAGGTTTTGTCGGGTCTGACATACAGCTACCGGCCGCTGTCGTATTTTACACTTGCCTTTCTTGCTATGACCTGGACGGGAATTTTATTTGCTGCCTGTATGATCTTTGAGAGAGATGAGAAAAAAGATGAGAAAGAATAAAAAGAGCAGAGGGATATGGCTCGGACTGAAGTTGTTGTTCACGGCAGTATTCGCAGTGTTTTGTGCGGGAGTCTGGCCGGGCTGGCTGATCCATACTTATAAGATGGCAGAATTGTATACGGTGGATATCTCACAGACCCGGTGGCTATCGGCGGGGGATGTGGCGCTGCAGTACTTTTATCCTGAGGACAGCAGATTGTCCAAAATCAAGATCGCGCTGGCGTTTGACGAGGCGGAGGCTAATGAAGAACGACTGTTATTTGAGATGCAGGATGAGAACGGCGGACGGGTCTGCGTCAGAGAAATCCGTTTTGACCAAATAGAGAGCGGGTGTTATTTTGATGTGTCAGTGGAGGAGAAGGTAAAAACCGGAGGAGAATATGCATGGTCCCTGAGCCTGCCGGAGGAATCTCAGATGCAGTATGCCGTCTTATGTACCGGAGACGCTGCGGGCAATGCCGTGGAAAATCAGGTGTTATTAATTAATGGGGAAGACGTCCGCGGCAGCGCCGTCAATCAATATGAATATTATGCGCATTATGACAAGGCCGTGATTATTGGCGGATTCTGGCTGGGAGCACTGCTTGTCTGGCTGCTGTTTTTAGAGCTTACGGATCGGGCGGAAGGACTTGTGGAGAGGATGTGTCATGACGGAAAAAAGTGAAATCTGGAAGAAATATGGAATCCATATCTGTCTGGCAGGATTGTTTGCGGCAGCCTTCTTGCTGCGTGTTTACCGGATTGGCAGTCTGCCGGATGTCCTGCAGATTGACGAGGCGGGAATTGGGTGTAATGCATGGAATCTTGCAAACTATGGGGTGGACAGGTATCTGAACCGGTTTCCGATTTACCCCCAGAATTATAATGGGGGGCAGAGCCCGCTCTATACCTATTGTCTCGTGCTGCTGCTCAAACTGTTTCCCGCGGCGCGTTTGACCCCGGGGCTGGTCAGGCTGCCCGCGCTGTTTTCGAGTATGCTGGTGGTGATCTGCGGGGCAAAACTGCTGTGCATGTTGTTTGGCCGGGGGCGGACTATGCTTGCGGGAACCGCGTTTTTGACATTTTGTCCGTATTTTATCATGTCCGGGAGGTTTGCGCTGGACTGCAATCTGATGCTGGGCTGCGGAATGCTTGCGATCACACTGTTGATCAGGTATATTCAAAAGCCGACATGGCCGGCTCTGCTTTTGTGCGGTCTGGGCTTCGCCCTCACTTTGTACAGCTATGCGCTCAGTTATTTGATTCTGCCCGTATTTCTTGCGTCGCTTGCACTCTATATGATCTATACAAAAAAGATCAGTGTAGGGAGGACTTTTGTGTGGGCCTGCGAGATCGCGGTGCTCTCCGCTCCGCTGATTTTATTCGTGGTCTGTCTTCTGGCAGGCCTGCCGGGGTTTCGTTTTCTGGGAATCAATATTCTGCCCATTGCGGCAGAGCGGATGGATGATCTGGGGCAGACAAGTTTTTGGCCGAATGTGTTTGACTGTATCAGGATCACGCTGACAAACGGAACCTATATGCTGGATGCAGTGGATAAGTATTACACGATGTATGTATTGTCCATTCCTTTTATCGCAATAGGCTTTGTGTGGGCGTCTGCGGACTTTCTGAGATCTCTCAAGAGCAGACATTTTACCTGCAGTGCGGTCTTTGTGCTGTATGCTCTGGCAATCGTCGTCGTTATCGGCCTGGCCGGCTCGGGCTATGTCTATCGTGCAAACGCCATATTTGTGTGTTATCTGTATTTTTGCCTAGTGGGCATCCGGGAGACGCTGGGTTTTCTGAACCGTTACCGAAGGATGTTTGCCGCCGCAGTATGTCTTGGCTATGCCTTTTGGACTGTAGTTTTTCTGAGATATTATTTCACGATATACTCTGTGGCGGACACCTATACTTACCCCAACTCACTCTACTTCTGTCCGGAGCAGGAGGCGCTTGCAGAGACGGTTACGTTTTCAGAGGAACAGAATGTATACATCGACAGCTTTTTTGACGAATACTATTATTTCTATTATCCTGTCTCTCCCTGGTACAAAGAGGAGGTGCAGAACGCGGGTAAGCCGGAGGGTGAGCGGAAGTTCTGCATGAATGTAGATTATAATACGCCTGTGGAGGCAGATTCGGTCTATATGGTGCGCAAGGAAAACCGGGAGTTTATCGGAAAGCTTCAGAGTACGGGACTGCCATATGAGACGGAGGAGTTTGTCTATTATTATGTGTTTACCGTCCCGGGTGAAAACGATCCGGGACGGGGCTGAGCCGCGGGCATCAACAAACAGAAAAAATATATTGTACCTTTTTTTCATATTTGGTATGATAAATAAATAGAGTAATCTGTGATGTCGTAAATAAAATAATCTGGAGGGCAAACATGGCAAAGAAACGCAATATCATCGTAGGGCAGTCGGGCGGTCCCACTGCCGTAATCAATTCCAGTCTGGCAGGCGTCTACAAGACGGCCAGGGAGAGAGGCTTCGACAAGGTGTACGGAATGCTGCACGGGATCCAGGGTTTTCTGGATGAGCAGTATGTTGATCTGGCGACGCAGATTCATTCCGATATGGATATTGAACTGCTGAAGAGAACGCCCTCGGCATTTTTGGGTTCCTGCCGGTACAAGCTGCCGGAGATCCACGAGAATACCGAGATTTACGAGAGAATATTTCAGATTCTGGACAAGCTGGAGATCGAGGCTTTTATCTATATCGGCGGTAACGACTCCATGGATACGATCAAGAAGCTGTCCGATTATGCCATCGTAAAGGGACATAATCAGAGATTTCTGGGTGTGCCCAAGACCATAGATAATGATCTGGCTCTCACGGACCATACGCCCGGTTTCGGAAGCGCGGCAAAATATATCGCCGCATCCACCAAGGAGGTCATCCGGGATGCACTGGGTCTGACATATAATGACAAGGAGATGATCACCGTCATTGAGGTCATGGGCCGCAATGCAGGGTGGCTTACAGGCGCAACAGCCCTTGCCAGAACGGAAGAGTGCGAGGGTCCCGATCTGATCTATCTGCCGGAGGTGACTTTTGATATCGATAAATTCCGTGAGACGGTAATCAAGCTGCTCAAGAAAAAGAAATCGGTTGTTATCGCAGTATCCGAAGGAATCAAGCTGGCTGACGGAAGATATGTCTGCGAGCTGTCCGGCGGGGCGGATTATGTGGATGCGTTCGGCCACAAGCAGCTTCAGGGAACGGCTGCTTATCTGGCGAGCTATCTGGGGGCAGAGACCGGATGCAAGGCCCGCAGCATTGAGTTTTCCACGCTTCAGAGAAGCGCTTCCCATATGGCTTCCCGCGTGGATGTGGACGAAGCCTTCATGGTGGGCGGCGCTGCCGTAAAGGCTGCGGACGAAGGCGATAACGGCAAGATGGTCGTGATCGACCGTGTGGCGGATGACCCCTACATGAGTGCGGCCGGCATATATGATGTGCATCGGATTGCCAACAACGAGAAGCTTGTTCCCCGTTCCTGGATGAACGAGGAGGGTAATTATGTGACTGACGAGTTCATCAATTATATTGAACCCTTGATTCAGGGAGATTACCAGCCCTTTATGGTAAATGGTCTTCCTCAGCATCTGGTGCTCAGGGAAAGCTAAGCTTGCATAATTCACAAAAGTGCTGTAAAATAAATGTGATAAATTATTAAAATTTTCCAAAAGGAGAGCGTGGAGATTGTTATACCGCAGGTGGTTAAGACAATGGAGACCGCTGTAAAACGGATGCAGGGACTCGGCGGCAGATGGGCAGTTTAGGAAAGTTTTAGTTCTAAAATAATACATAGGGAAGAGGAATGCGGAATGTCTTTTATTGAACAGATTTTGGAAAAAGGAAGCGAGCTGGGAGCCAGCGATGTGCATTTGACGGTGGGACTGCCGCCCAAGATGCGTGTGAACGGCAATCTGCTCACCTCGGACTTTCCTGTCATGAAGCCTGCAGATACCCTCGATGTGCTGGTCAGCGTCATGACGGAGCGCCAGAGGGCAATTTTTGAGGAGCGGGGAGAATTTGATTTGTCTTTCTCTGTCTCAGGGCTCGGCCGTTACCGTGTCAATGCTTTTAAGCAGCGCGGTTCCATTGCTTTGGCTTTCCGAGTGGTCGGAACTAATGTGCCTTCGCCGGAGGTGCTGGGTGTTCCGGAGTCGGTTATTGACCTGTATCAGCGCAAGAGAGGGCTGATTCTGGTCACCGGACCTACAGGAAGCGGTAAGTCCACCACCCTTGCGGCTATTATCGACAAGATCAACAGCTGTCGGGACGCTCATATTATCACACTGGAGGATCCTATCGAGTATCTGCATCCTCACAAGCTCTCCATGATGAATCAGCGTGAGATCGGTATCGACTCCCAGAGCTACGCCAGCGCGCTGCGCGCTGCTCTCCGTGAGGATCCGGATGTTATTCTGGTGGGAGAGATGCGTGATTTTGAGACGATCAGTGTGGCTATCACCGCTGCGGAGACAGGACATCTGGTACTCTCTACACTGCACACTAATTCTGCGGCAAGCACCGTAGATCGTGTCATCGATGTATTTCCGCCCCATCAGCAGCAGCAGATACGGATTCAGTTTGCCAATGTGCTGGAGGCGATCATTGCTCAGCAGCTGATTCCCACGGCGGACGGCTCCAGCCGTGTGGCAGCGTTTGAGGTTCTGCATGCCAATCATGCTGTGAGAAATCTGGTGCGTGAAGCAAAGTCCCACCAGTTGGAAAGCGTTATGCAGACAAATCGTAAGTTGGGTATGATGACGATGGATGAGGCTATCGGCCAGTTGTATCTGGCCGGCAAGATCGATCGTGAACAGGCAATTCATTTTGCACATGATCCCGACAAGATGATGAACAAGCTGGCATAGTGGCCGGGATTTACGCAGGTATAGGCTGTGCGGGAGTTTTCTCACAGTCTGTACCTGTTATACCGGTATTTTTTAAAATTTCTGAAATGTAATACTCTTTCATGTTATTCGCGATCATATATCCAATTCATGCCGTTTCGGCAAACTATTTCCGATTGAAATGAAGCAGTATCAAAACAGTATTAAAACCGTACCAAAACATTAATATGACAGTAAACAGAATAGATTTCGGTAAATTGTCAGCAAGGAGGAAGTTTCATGTTTTGTAAAATTTTATCCGGGGGGATTGCGGGTGTCTCGGCCTGTTTCGTGTGGGTGGAGGTGGACATGGACCGCGGTCTGCCCTGCTTTTCCATGGTGGGTTCTCTGGGGAGCGGCGTGCGGGAATCCAGAGAGCGGGTGAGTGTTGCATTGAAAAATACGGGTTTTGCAATGCCTGCCGCCCGCGTTACAGTCAATCTGGCCCCGGCAGATGTGAGGAAGGAGGGAACGGCCTTTGATCTGCCCATAGCAATAGGAATCCTGCAGGCAATGTCTTATTTTCCGGGAACTGCAGCCGAAAATATTTTGTTTCTGGGAGAGCTTGGTTTAAACGGGGAACTGAAAAAAGTACATGGCGTGCTGCCCATTGTGCAGGCCGCGGCGGCTGGGGGAGTCAGGCAGTGTATTGTACCCGAGGCCAATGCGGGAGAAGGGGCAGTGATTCCGGGAATCGCCGTGCGGGGAGCTTCAAGCATATCGCAGGTATTGGATTTTCTGCAGCAGGGCAGCGGGGAGGAACAGGAGCGAATCTTACCCCGGACTGTAACGGATGCGGAAAAACTGCTGAAGACGCAGGAGCGCTGTGAGGAGGATTTTGAACAGGTAAACGGTCAGGAGCTGGCGAAGCGGGCGGCGGAGATTGCGGCGGCAGGATTTCACAATCTGCTCATGACAGGGCCGCCGGGGGCAGGGAAATCCATGATTGCCAGACGGATCCCCGGCATCCTGCCGCCTCTTACCGTAAAGGAAAGCCTGGAGGTCACAGGGATATATAGTGTGGCCGGACTGTTGGAGGGCGGACAGGCGCTGGTGACGGCCAGGCCTTTTCAGAATCCGCATCACACGGTTTCCCGCTCTGCGCTGGTCGGCGGTCATGCGCAGCCGAAGCCCGGACTGATCTCGCTCTCGCACCGGGGAATCCTTTTTATGGACGAATTGCCGGAATTCGGGAAAGCTGTGATCGACAGTATGCGCCAGCCGCTGGAAGAGCACAGGGTCCGTATCGCCAGGGCCGGAGGAAATGTGACCTACCCGGCGGATTTCATGTTGGTCTGTGCCATGAACCCCTGTCCCTGCGGATATTTCCCTGACAGGAACCGCTGCAGATGCAGTGAGACTCAGATACAGCGCTACAAGAGCAGGGTATCCGGGCCGATTGTGGACCGGATCGATTTGTGGGTGGAACTGCAGGCTGTGGAGCTGTCAAGGCTTCAGGGGGCATGTCGGGAGGAGTCCTCGGGTCTGATCCGGAGGCGGGTGGAGGGAGCCAGAGCGCGGCAGCAGGAGCGTTTTGCACAGACAGGGTATCGTTTCAACGCGGATATCCGCGCGGAGGACATGGAGCGCTTTTGTCCGCTGGGCGCCGGGGAGCGGCGCGTCATGGATCAGATATACCGGAGTCTGCAGCTGGGCGCCAGGGCCTATCATCGTGTTTTAAAGGTGGCTAGGACAATCGCGGATCTTGCGGGCGAGGAATCGATCCGGGAAGAGCATCTGCTGGAGGCTTCCGCTTACCGCCCGGGAGAAGTGTGAGAAGGCTGGCTGTATTTTGAGCGGCATAAAGGGAAGGTTGGACAAGATGACGGAAAAACGGAAATATATCTGTTGGTTTTACAGTGTGCCGGGTATGGGGAGCCGGACCATGGATAAGCTGTTTGCCCGATGCCCGGATGCGGAAGAGGCGTTTTGTGCGGGTGAGAGTCTGTGGCGGCAGGTGCTTACGGCGAGGCAGACGGAACAGCTGCGATCGTTTGCAAAATGCATCTCCCCGGATGAACTCTGGGGTCGGATCAAAGATAATAACACGCGGTTTGTAATGCGCACTGACGAGGCATATCCGGGCCGTCTGCGCAATATTCCCGATCCGCCGTACGCCCTCTTTGTCAAAGGGGAGCTTCCCGTGCAGGGCAGGCTCTCCGTGGCGGTGGTAGGGGCCAGAGACTGTTCGGAGTACGGGCGTTATGTTGCAGAGGGGATCGGCAGAGCTATGGGAGAGTGCGGGGTTCAGGTCATCAGCGGAATGGCCAGAGGAATTGACGGCATCAGCCAGAATGCAGTTCTCGAGGCGGGCGGCAGGTCCTTCGGAGTGCTGGGATGCGGTGTGGATGTCTGCTATCCGAGCTCTAACCGGCCGCTCTATGAAAAGCTGTGTGAGCAGGGCGGCGTCCTGTCCACGCATCCGCCGGGTACGGAGCCCAGACCGCAGCATTTTCCGCCCAGAAACCGAATCGTCAGCGGGCTTGCGGATGCGCTGATCGTCGTGGAGGCCAGAGAGAAAAGCGGGACGCTTATCACTGTGGATATGGCCCTGGAGCAGGGAAAGGAGGTGTATGTCGTGCCGGGGCGTGTTACGGACCGTCTCAGTGACGGCTGTAACCGGCTCATAAAGCAGGGAGCAGGCGTGTTCCTGTCGCCGGAGGATTTTCTGAGGGAGCTGAGAGAAGGATGGCAGTGCGGACGGGGCAAAGCGGCACAGGGCGGCAGCCTCACTGCGCCGGAAGGCTTATCCGGGCGTTTGGCACAGCTTGCTCCCGAGTATCGTAAGGTGTATGAGGCGTTGGATTTTGCACCGCTTTCCGTGGAGCAGATACGGCGGAGACTGGAGGGAGAATATTCCGGTCCCGGACTGCTGGCAATGCTCATGAGCCTGTGTGTGGAGAGGCTGGCGGTGCAGAAGAGTCCGGGGCATTTCTGCCTGAGCGGGGACGTACAGTAACGCCCGTGAAAAATCAAATTGTGTAAATTATGCAAATGGTGTAAAATGAATACGGCTGTTTCTAGAGTGACAGATGCCGTTATGTGGGGCGGTCAGGCCCCGGAGAGGAGCATAATGATGCGGAAACAATTAATAACAGGAGCGGATGCCGTACCCTTCCGAAATCGCACCAGAGCGGTGCAGATCGGAGACAGATGTATCGGAGGCGGCAATCCTGTGCTCATACAATCCATGACAAACACGAGAACGGAGGATGTACCCGCGACGGTGGCACAGATTCACGAGCTGGAGCGGGCGGGCTGTGAGATCGTCCGCTGTACGGTTCCCACGGCGGAGGCGGCAAAAGCGCTCGGGGAGATCAGAAAACAGATCAGCATTCCTCTGGTGGCGGATATTCACTTCGATTACCGCATGGCTATCGCGGCCATGGAGAACGGTGCGGATAAGATCCGTATCAATCCCGGCAATATCGGAAGCACGGACCGGGTGAGAGAGGTGGTAACCGTGGCCAAAGCACGAAATATCCCCATTCGTGTGGGCGTAAACAGCGGATCTCTGGAAAAGCATCTGGTGGAAAAATACGGCGGAGTGACGGCGGCGGGCATTGTGGAGAGCGCTCTGGACAAGGTGCATATGATTGAGGACATGGACTATGACAACCTGGTCATCAGCATTAAATCCTCCGATGTACTTATGTGCGTGGAGGCGCATGAGCGTCTGGCGCAGGCTCTCGTTCAGGAGAGAACTATTTACCCTCTGCATGTGGGTATCACAGAGTCGGGTACGGTGCAGAGCGGTAATATCAAGTCTGCTCTGGGACTGGGGATGATACTGGGACAGGGAATCGGCGACACGATCCGGGTCTCTCTGACGGGCAGTCCCGTGGAGGAGATTAAGTCTGCAAAGCTGATTCTGCGGACTATGGGACTCAGAAAAGGCGGCATCGAGGTGGTGTCCTGTCCCACCTGCGGCAGAACACAGATAGATTTGATCGGACTGGCAGGCAAAGTAGAGAAGTTGGTGGAGGACTACCCTCTGGATATCAAGGTGGCGGTGATGGGATGCGTGGTGAACGGCCCCGGGGAGGCGAAGGAGGCTGATCTTGGCATCGCCGGAGGTATCGGAGAGGGGCTTTTGATCAAACGCGGAGAGATCGTGCGCAAGGTGCCGGAGAGCGAGCTTCTTGCGGCGCTGCGGGAAGAGTTGGACAATTGGGTATGAGCAAACCGTTTTTTGAGGTGTTTCCCTCACTGAAACTGCATAATCCGCTCCGCGATATGATGGAGCAGACGGAGGTGGACCGCGTTGCCGCCACAAGGAGCAGGGAATATCTGCGCATCTATGTGTCGGGCAGACGTCTGATCCTGAAGCAGGATATCCGGGCGGTGGAACAGGAGATTCTGACGCAGCTTTTTCCCGGTTCAGGGCTGAACGTCAGGATTTATGAGCATTTTACGCTCTCATCCCAATACAATCCCGAAAAATTGATGTCGGTCTACCGGGAGAGTATCCTGCTGGAGCTGCAGGAATATAATCATATTTTATACAATGCGTTCAAGAACGCGGAACTTGTCTATCCGGATGAACACACGGTTCTGCTGCGCATGGACGACACGGTTCTGGTGCGGGGAAAAGAGGAGGAGCTGCTGCGCATTCTCGAGAAGATCCTGGTGGAGCGCTGTGGCTTTTCGGTGTCTGTAAAAGCGGAGTACCGAGAGGTGGAGAACGGGAGATATGAGCAGGAGGATGCGCTGCGTCTCAAACTCCGGGTGAAGGAGATCGCAGAGCGCGCAGGGGCCCAGGTTGCGGAGGATGCGGGAGATCATTTTGTGGAGGCCGGGGAGGAGAGCGGGTCTTTTGCAGGCGCGGACGCGCCGCAGAAGCCGCGGAAAACGGAGAGCGGTACGGCCCGGCGGGAACCGTCCTCAAAGGGGGCATACGGAGTTGCCCGGAAGGGCGCGGGTGTGCCGGAAAACAGTCGTTCCGGTTACGGGAAGGCACTCCGCCGCAGTAGCAATCCCGATGTGGTCTACGGGCGGGATTTTGAGGAAGAGGCTATGCGCATCGATGAGATCCTGGGAGAGATGGGCGAGGTGGTCATCCGCGGCAAAGTGCTGAATCTGGACAAACGTGCGATTAAGAACGAGAAGACGATTCTCATTTTCGATGTGACAGACTTCACGGATACCATGACAGTGAAACTGTTTGTGCGGGAGGATCAGCTGAAGGAGATCACGGAACATATTGTGAGCGGCGCCTTTGTGAAGATCAAGGGTATCAGCATGGTGGATAAATTTGATCATGAGCTGACGATCGGTTCCATCGCCGGTATCAAAAAGATCCCTGATTTTACGGTGAGCCGTGTGGACACCGCACCCTTGAAGCGTGTGGAGCTTCACTGCCATACCAAGATGAGCGATATGGACGGCGTATCCGAGGCGTCCGATATTGTAAAGCGCGCGTACAAGTGGGGACACCGCGCCGTGGCTATCACGGACCATGGCGTGGTGCAGAGCTTTACGGACGCCAATCATGTGTGGGAAGCCCTCTGGAAGGATGAGAAGGGCAGACGTGTAAAGGCGGGAGACGAGCATCCTGACCAACAGGATTTTTTCAAGATTCTGTATGGTGTGGAGGCCTATCTGGTGGATGATCTGAAGGAGATCGTCACCGGAGACAAGGGACAGACGCTGCAGGCGGATTATGTGGTTTTTGATATTGAGACCACCGGTTTTTCCCCGGTACATAATCGGATCATTGAGATCGGTGCCGTGAAGGTCAGCGGCGGAAAGCTGACGGACCGCTTCTCCACCTTTGTCAACCCTGATGTGCCCATTCCGTTTGAGATTGAGAAGCTGACAGGCATCCGGGACGACATGGTTATGGAATACCCCCGGATAGACGTGGTATTGCCGCAGTTTCTGGAATTTTGTGCAGACTGCGTCCTGGTGGCACACAATGCCAATTTTGACATGAGCTTTATCATGGAAAACTGCAGGCGGCTGGGTTATCCTTCGGAATTTACCTATGTGGACACCATGAATGCCGCGCGCGTGCTTCTGCCCCATCAGGCCAAGCACACGCTGGATGCGGTGGCAAAGACTTTGGGCGTTTCTCTGGAGAATCATCACCGGGCGGTGGATGATGCGGAGTGTACCACCCACATATTTTTAAAATTCATTAAAATGCTCCAAGACGAGCACGGGATTGCCGACTTGAGCGGTCTCAACCGGATGGGAGAAGACAGCGCGGATCTGATACACAGGCTGCCTACCTATCATGCGATCATTCTGGCCAAAAACGATTTGGGACGAATTCATTTGTACCGCTTGGTCAGCGAGTCCCATCTGACTTATTTTAACCGTCATCCCCGTATTCCCAAGAGTCTTGTGGAGAAGTATCGGGAGGGGCTGATCCTGGGCAGCGCCTGTGAGGCGGGGGAGCTTTACCGCGCGCTTCTGGACGGTCAGTCGGATATACAGATCGCAAGACTGGTGAATTTTTATGATTACCTGGAGATCCAGCCGGTGGGAAACAATGCTTTTATGATCCGCTCGGACCGTTACAGAGAGATCAATTCCGAGGAGGATATCCGGGATATCAACAGACGTATCGCGGCCCTGGGAGAACAGTTCCACAAGCCGGTGGTGGCTACCTGTGATGTGCATTTTCTTGATCCTGAGGGTGAGCTCTACAGGCGTATCATCATGGCAGGGAGAGGGTTTGACGACGCGGATGATCAGGCGCCCCTCTATCTGCATACAACAGAGGAGATGCTTGAGGAGTTTTCTTATCTGGGCAGCGATAAAGCAAAGGAGATCGTCATCACCAATACCAATATGATTGCGGATATGATAGAGACCATCGCCCCCGTGCGCCCGGACAAATGTCCTCCGGTGATTCCCGACAGTGACAAGACGCTCCGCGAGATCTGCTATCACCGGGCTCATGAGATCTATGGCCCCGAGCTGCCGAAGATCGTGGAGGACAGACTGGAGCGGGAGCTGAATTCCATCATTGGAAACGGCTTTGCAGTAATGTACATCATTGCACAGAAGCTGGTGTGGAAGTCTGTGGAGGACGGTTATCTGGTGGGGTCGAGAGGTTCTGTGGGAAGCTCCTTTGTGGCCACCATGGCGGGGATCACAGAGGTGAATCCCTTAAGCCCGCATTACTATTGCAGCAATTGTCACTATGTGGATTTTGAGGAGGACGATGTAAAAGCTTACGCGGGAAAGGCGGGCATCGACATGCCGGACAAAAACTGTCCCGTCTGCGGAGCGCTCTTGCACAAGGAGGGATTTGACATTCCCTTTGAGACCTTCCTTGGTTTCAAGGGGGATAAGGAGCCTGATATTGACCTGAATTTCTCGGGGGAATATCAGTCCAAGGCCCATAAATATACGGAGGTTATCTTCGGAGCCGGACAGACCTTCCGCGCGGGTACCATCGCCACGCTGGCGGACAAGACTGCATACGGCTATGTGAAGAACTATTTTGAGGAGCGGGGGAAACACAAGCGGGCCAGTGAGATCAACCGGATCACATCGGGCTGTACGGGAGTGCGCAGAAGTACGGGTCAGCATCCGGGCGGTATCGTAGTGCTTCCGTTCGGGCAGGATATCAATTCCTTTACCCCGGTGCAGCATCCGGCAAACGATATGAATACCAGCACCATCACCACTCATTTCGACTATCACTCCATCGATCACAACCTGCTGAAGCTGGATATCCTGGGACACGATGATCCCACCATGATCCGTATGCTGCAGGATATGACGGGAGTAGATCCCACCGCGATTCCTCTGGACGGACAGGACGTCATGAGTCTCTTCTGGTATACCGATGCGCTGGGGATTACCCCGGAGCAGATCGGGGGGACTCAGCTTGGCGCGCTGGGCATCCCGGAATTTGGAACGGATTTTGCCATGCAGATGGTGATAGAGGCTGCTCCCACTTCCTTCTCGGATCTGGTGCGCATCGCAGGTCTTGCCCACGGCACGGATGTGTGGCTGGGGAATGCACAGGATCTGATCAGGAGCGGAACCGCCACGATCTCTACGGCGATCTGCACCCGCGACGACATCATGACTTATCTGATCGGAAAGGGTGTGGAGCCGGAGAAATCCTTCAAGATCATGGAGGCAGTGCGAAAAGGCATGGTGGCGAAGGGGAAATGTGCTCAGTGGGACGAGTGGAAGCAGGATATGCTGGATCATGATGTGCCGGACTGGTATGTGGGATCCTGCGAAAAGATTATGTATATGTTCCCCAAAGCGCATGCCGCGGCCTATGTCATGATGGCATGGCGCATCGCCTACTGCAAGATTCATTATCCACTCGCATACTACGGCGCGTTTTTCAGCATCCGCGCCAAAGCCTTTTCCTATGAGCTGATGTGCCAGGGACAGAAGCATCTGGAGAATCTTATGGCAGATTACAAGAGCCGTCTGGACAGCCTGAGCAATAAGGAGAAGGATGCTTATGCGGATATGCGGGTAGTACAGGAGATGTATGCCAGAGGCTTTGAATTTGAACCCATCGATATCTTCAAGGCTAAGTCCCGTGACTTCCAGATCATAAACGGCAGGCTGATGCCCTCGTTAAACAGTATAGAGGGCCTGGGAGAGAAAGCGGCGGACGGCATCGTGGCTGCGGCAAAGGACGGACCGTTTTTGTCCCGGGATGATTTTCGGGAGAGAACCAAGGTATCCAAGACGATTGTGGATCTGATGGCATCCCTGGGACTTCTGGGAGATCTGCCTGAGTCCAATCAGATCAGTCTGTTTGACTTTGCATACTGAGATCGATAGATCTCATGGCTGCAGAATAGGGAATGGTACAGAGACAGATCGTTTTTGTGTGAAAAGCTTAAAAAATTAATATTGAAGCAAAAAAAGACAAAAAATAAAAAAAGTGCTTGCATTTTATTCCGTTATGTAGTATATTAAACAAGTACCGCGGTTGTACCGCAATCGCGGACTTGTAAAATGGCTGATTGGTCAAGCGGTTAAGACGCCGCCCTCTCACGGCGGAAACAGGGGTTCGATTCCCCTATCAGCTGCTCTATTCAATTGAATAGCCCAACCCAAGGAGATATTGAAATCGAAAGGTTTCAATATTTTTTTGTGCATTTTTACAAGACGAATTTTTGCTTCTAAAAGTATAAAAACTGAGCCCTGAAATTTTAGGATTTGTAAAATGTAGTGTGTGTGAAATAGCAAAACAAACAGGCCTGCATATGGTAAAACTATCTAAAAAAACAACTTCAAAACGCTTATAATACTTCTATAGAGTAAAGTTTTTGTCAGTTGACTAAGAGAAAATAGATAGAGAGTACCAGAATCCCTGTTATAATGGATTTGTCGAAGATCTAAAACAACAGGTGATGGAGGTACTCTCATGAAAAACATTG
>CATKXY010000002.1 GCA_949840915.1 uncultured Lachnospiraceae bacterium
GGGAAGTGGAACTTAATGTTCCCAAGTTAAAAGGCGTCCCGTTTGAAACTGCCATCATTGAGCGTTACCGCCGCAGGGAATCCTCCGTAGAAGAAGCCCTGATCGAGATGTATCTTGCCGGAGTTTCCGTACGCCGTGTAGAAGATATCACGGAAGCTCTCTGGGGAACGAAAGTGTCACCCGCTACGATAAGCAACCTCAACAAAAAAGCCTATGAGCATATCGAACAATGGCGTACCCGGCCGCTTTCCGGCAGATATCCTTATGTCTATGTAGACGGTGTCTACCTCAAGCGTAGCTGGGGCGGCGAGATACAGAATGTCTCTGTCCTTGTGGCCATGGGTGTCAAGGAAGATGGCTGCCGTGAGATCATCGGAGCGGCGGAAGGCATGAAAGAAGATAAGGAAAGCTGGCGCTCTTTCTTTGTCTGGCTCAAAGAGCGGGGACTTTCCGGCGTCCGTCTCATTATTGGTGATAAGAACCTGGGTATGCTGGAAACGATCCCGGAGGTGTTCCCTGATGCACGCTATCAGCGTTGTACCGTACATTTTTACCGTAACATATTTTCCGTCACACCCCGAAATAAGATGAAAAGTGTTTCCATGATGCTGAAGGCCATCCATGCACAGGAGAGCAAGGAGGCCGCCAGAGAAAAAGCGGCTCAGGTGGCGGAGAAGCTCAAAGAGATGAAGCTTTGCGCAGCGGCAAAAAAGGTGCAGGAAGGTATTGAGGAGACCCTGACATATATGGACTTTCCCACACAACACTGGACTAGGATCAGAACCAACAACACTATCGAACGGCTCAACCGGGAGATCAAACGCCGGACAAAAGCGATCGGTGCCTTTCCCGATGGGCAGAGTGCGCTGATGCTGGTATGTGCCAGACTGCGTCATGTAGCAGGCACCCAATGGGGAACAAAGCGCTACATGGATATGAATCATCTTTACAACCTGGCGCTGGATACAGAGCCTGATAACATAGCCGGCTGACTACCGGATCCAAGCGGCAGAAATTGAATTTGCGAAAAAATATTGACACTATCAAAAATCGATACATGTGGAGTGTGTGTGCTATCTGACAAGGAAAATCACGGACGATAGTGGACAGGAAGATGATGAAAAAAAGGAAAGGCAAAAAATAGACAGTGTGGAGGAGGGGGTCAGGAAAAAGATAAATTACCGCGAGGAAGAGATAGAAGATTGTGGATACATTTATGGATAAGGGAGATTGCAATGAACAAAGATGAATTTTTAAAAGTATACTGGAAACAATATCGGTTACTAGAAAGAGACCTGTTGCAAACAGATGAGTATGTTTCAATTGATAGCAATAATTATCATACATTTTCAAATCAATATATAAAACTGCTGTTGACGACATGCAGTGAAATGGATTCTATTGCCGAGCTATTGTGCGGTACGTATGGAGATAAGATTCCGTTTGGAATAAAGAATAAACTGGATATGCTTGTTGAGAAATATCCGAACTTGAAAAAATATAGAGTGAATACAAAGTATCCATATGACATTATGAATATTACGCCAATGGATAAGTTTAATGATTCTATCTCGGATTGATGGCAGGCGTACAATGATATAAAACATAGAAGGATGCAGACCAATGAGGCAGGTAGATATAATTATACAAAGGCAAATCTTAAGAATGTTTTGTATGCAATGGCAGCGTTATACATATTGAACAGAAAACTGTATGACAGCTTAGGGGATGTTGAAAATCATGGTGAAGAAGTTCTCATATCAGATTTATTTGAAGACAAACTTATACTTTAGTGCGGAGAAAAAAAAGAAAGTCATCAACAACAGCATTGTCCCCTGATACGATGTAGAGGATTCGGTTTTTACACCGCTTTTACCAGCCTTTTAAGATTTAATACAGTTGCAGGTTACTGGCAGTAGTATTATTTGTTTTCTGCATATGGTCTTTCCGTTTTGTTTTAAGGAAGAGAGGATCTCTGGAGACAGAGATGATCCTGGTGGACATAGGAGGTTAGCTGCCATAGAGGGATGGGTATATACAAGGCCATGCAGAGCAGAAATGAAGACGTTCTGTTTCGTATACCCTGAAGCCACTATTTCAGTACCTGATACATCGGAATATCCATGATTGTGGTTTATTCACTGAGATATGAAGGGTTGAAAAACCTTGAATTTTCATTAAAAAACACTTGATTATATGAGGAGGTGAATGAAATGCAAATGTGTCCTTTTTGCGATAAAGTATACGACGAATCGGAGTACAGTCATTGTCCATACTGTGCAGGTGAATTAGATGATGACGACGAAGAAGTTCGTCCTTGTCCTGAGTGCGGTGGGTGCTTACACTGGGACGGAGAAGTTTGGGAATGCTCAAATTGTGATTATACAGAAGAAGATTAAAAATTAGGAGACTATGAAGAAAAGGACCTGTTGACAAACTAAACAAAAATGACCTTTTGTATAGAGTGCCGGATCATTCCGCTTTTAGCCAGAATAGAAAACGACGTATTAAAGATGCCGGTATATTTCGGAAAATTTTTAATAAAATTGTGTTGAGGAACTATCAATGCATTTCAAACAAGTAAGATAATTAGAAAACGGGAGTGGTTATACTCCCATTTTTTTAATTTTTTTTCCGTCATAAGCAGAATATGTTAGTGGATTTTTGCGATACATTGCTGGTGATATTCCAAGCTTTGCTGTAAATTGTTTTGTAAAATAGCTATCATATTTAAAGCCACAGTTTTCGGCAATTTCATGGATTTTCATATTGCTATTAGATAAAAGTTCTTGGGATATTTTGAGGCGGTAGTTTAATAAATATTCCATGCATGTGTAGGAAAACTGTGCTTTGAACTTTTGGTTTAGAGAGGTACGGTTGAGATTTACCAATTCGCACAATGCACGGAGGGTAATGTTTTCTGCATAATGACTGTGAATATATTCTGCACAGACGGTAGCCGGATTGTAACTTTCTTGAGTTTCAAATAGTTTGAGTTTTTGATGATCTATAAAAATATCATATAAGCTATTCAGAAGCTGCAATAGCATTCGGCGTATTCTACAGGTCCAGAATCCGTCACTTTGTGAATAGGTTTCCGCACCAATCATTAGCATAAGCTCGTTGATATGAACATAATTCTGCGGAGTAAGAGCAATAATTCCTTGAAAAAGGTCTGTGTGTTTAGTAAACATGTAAAGTTTTGTACGGTCATAAGCATATTGCGGCTCAATATCAATAGAGTCCTCAAGGTTGTCAAAACAAAGACATGCTTTAATGTACCAAGGGTCAAAATGAAAGGATTTGGCACTAAGATTTTCACAGTGAATAAGTTCCACGGCATCATATTGGGACAGGCATATTACGCAAGGAGAATTTATTCTGCGAATATGGCTGTTTATTTTGATTGTGACTGATCCGCAAGTAATCAAAACAACGGAACAGCGCTCCTTTGTGGGAAGATTGTCCAATATGTCATAAAAATTAAATTCAATAGGAATAACACGGTCTTTATAGCGGTCCTGTTGTGGCATAGAAAGCTCCTTTGAAAATATATAGTAAAAATAACAATTTCTGCAATTTATCGTGATACTATTGCAAAAAATATATAAAAAGCATGCATATTTGCAATTATTTTGAAAGCTAATAGTTGATAAGATGTAAAAAGTATAACAAATAAAAAGGATGGTGTAAAGAATGAAACGGATTATTGGTTATGCAAAGCATTATTGGACATGGATTATGGTGATTATGCTGTCTGGTCTGGGGTGTTCCATAGCAAATGTATACATAGTTGATTTGTTAAAGAGGGTAATTGACTTGTCGATCTCGAAAGTAACAGATTTTTCCTTGTGGATATTGATTGCTCAAGCAGTTGTGGCAATCTTGGTAGGGATGTTGTTTAATTATCTTGTGGTTCGGACTACGGGAGCTTTTGGAGCAGCCATTTTAAGAGACTTGCGTCATGATATGGTAAGTCATATTATGAAGGTTGCACCTAATGACATGGAAGAACAGAATTTCGGAGAAATCATGGAGCGATTGTCTTCGGATATTACGGTTGTAGCCGGATATATGGAGACTTATTTCAAGGATTGTTTGTATGTGCCTATTATAGTAACTGTATTTACAGTATATTTGATTGTCATGAATTCGTTGCTTGCTGTGTTGTGTCTTGGACCGTTATTTATTATGGTACCTATTAGTATCAAGTTATTAAAACCGGTGAAAATGGCACAAACAGAGTATGTTAAAAAACTTGGTCTAACAAATAATCAGATACAAGAAGCCTTTGATGGTGTAGATATAATTAAGTCCTACAATTTGCAGGAGAAAATGCAGAAAAAATATTATGATGCATTAAAAGAAACAGTAGATATTTCTAATAAAAATGATTTGTGGCAGTACAATATTGAACCACTGTCGGCATTAATTCGGGAGGCTCCTACAGCTATTGCATTATGTGTAGGAGGTTATTTGGCACTGAAAGGAGAGTTAACCATTGGTATTCTTGTAGCTTTCATCAGTGGTATTAATAAAATAAACGAACCTCTGGTGTATGCGTATCAGTTGGTAGTTAGAACACAGATGGCAATGATATCTGCAAATCGTGTGTTAGAAATCCTGGATATTCCTATAGAAAATAACACGAAGAATATGCCAGAGTTGCACAAGTCTTCCGAAAAAGTATTTGAATTCAAGAATGTATGTTTTTCCTACACAAATATGGAAAACAGCAAACCTATTTTGGAGCAATTTAACTTGTCTGTTCACGAAGGTCAAAAAATTGCGTTAGTCGGAAAAAGTGGTTGCGGTAAAAGTACCATTATGAAATTGATATGTAGACAAAATGAAGTAGATTCGGGAGAAATTTGTTTCTATGGAAATTCTTTCTCGGATATAATGCCTAATAATGTAAGAGAACGGTTGGCCTTAATTGCTCAAGAATCCGTGATATTTCCTATGAGTGTGTTAGATAATATTCGTATTGGCAGACCTGACGCCGATAGAGAAGAAATTGTAGATGCAGCTCAGAAAGCCGGCTGTCATGATTTTATTATAGAACTGCCAGAAGGATACGATACTATGCTAGAGGAACGGGGAAGCAATCTATCCGGAGGGCAAATACAGAGAATTGCTATTGCCAGAGCTATTTTGAAAGATGCGCCGATATTTTTGTTAGACGAGCCTACATCTGCACTGGATGAGGAAACTGAAAAACATGTAAACCAAACACTTTTGGCAATTTCCGAAAACAAGACATTGATTACCGTTGCACATCGTCTGAATACCATTGTGGATTATGATGAAATTGTTGTACTAGAGGAAGGAAAAATCGTAGAATCCGGAACGCATACAATACTTATGCAGAAAAAGGGCGTTTATTGGAGAATGTATAATGAGTATATTCTGTCAGGAGGTGTTAGCAGATGAAAGAATTAAAGAGATATTTTTCTTACATAGGAAAGTATAAGACTGCTTATTGGACAGTATTTCTATTTACCTTGGTCAGTTCTTCTGTATTAACCTTTGCCTATCCTTATATGAACAAATTAATATTCAATGCTTTGGAATATGGAGATATAGGGATATTTTGGCACGCATTAGCTTTATGTATAGTGCTTGTAATTTTGAATTGTTTGGCTCCGTACAGAAGATATTTTCAAATAAAAATTGTACGAAAAATTGTTTTTGACATTAAAATACGACTTTTTGAAAAACTTTTAAAGTTGGACCTGAATTATTATGAGAAAAATCATAGTGGAGATGCTCTTAAGACACTGAATTGGGACGCCAATTCCCTTAAAGATAGTTATTTTTCATATGTTTTTTGGGTATTTGGAAGATTGGTCAATGGAATAACTTCTATTATTGCAATGTTTATTTATAGCCCACTGCTTATGCTGGTTTCTGTAAGTTTTTGTCTAGTAACTGTATTTCTCTCAATTCGGATTAATAAGCAGATTAAAGAAATGGATATGGGTATTCAAAAAAAGATCTCGCACCTTACTACACGTTTAAGTGATATATTATTTGGTTTTACCGAACTTAAAATGTATAAAGGTGCAACAATTGTCTGTAATTATTTTTATGATGAAAATGAAAAGCTTTTGCAGGATGGACGGCAAAGAGCAAACCAGGCCGGAGGGCTTGAGATGATAACATTTTTTTTAGGAATTCTTGCAAGCTTTGGAACAATTGGAGTAGGAGCATATTTGGTTTCTTGTGGAAAGCTGGATTATGGAACGGTTATGGCGATTGTATCACTTCAAATGGGCGTTAGTACGATGATACAAGGTTTAGGGTCTGCACTTACTACACTTTCAGCATCTTTGGTAAAAGCCGGAAGAGTGTTCGATTTTCTTGAGATGGATTGTGAGGAGTTGCAGGAAGAGAGAATGGTACCTTTAGTAAAGGGGGCAACGCCTATCGAGATAGAGCGGCTCACCTTTTCTTATGATGGGGAAAAGAAGACATTGAATGATTTTTCTCTATGTATTAAGAATGGAGAAAAGGTTATACTCATGGGAGAATCCGGATGTGGCAAAAGCACTTTAATCAAGTTGCTGCTAGGGTTTTATCAAAAATCAAATGGTTCCATAAAACTGTATGGACGAGAACTTCAGGAATATTCACTTGCTCAATTAAGACAGATCATTACATATATTCCACAAAGAAATTATCTTTTCGAAGGAACAATACGAGAAAACCTTATGATTGGTAAAATTGACAGGGAACCTATTACAGAGGATGAAATGATACATGCTGCAAAAATGGCTTATGCAGATGAGTTTATTCGAACATTTCCACAGGGATATGATACGTCATTGGTTGCAGGAGGCAATAATCTGTCGGTTGGGCAGAAACAACGAATCGCTATAGCAAGAGCTTTTTTGAAAGATTCACCAATTCTTTTATTGGATGAACCATCATCTGCATTAGATGTTCATAGTGAAAAAATGATTAATCAAGCATTGGGAGAATTGATGAAAGATAAAGTGGTGATTATGGTTAGTCATAGGAGAGATGCCTTTGATACTTTTGATCGAGTGATAAATATGTAAATGATAATTTTAAAAGTTAATCTGTGGCAGGACTTTTGTCGTTTAGAAAACAGGCTATCGTACTGGTGATATTTAGCTAGTGTGATAGCTATTTTTTTGCAGTGACCACAACGGGTTAGTTTCATATAGGTGCAAAACAGGGTAAGCGCTCAATAAAAAGGTGAGAGGGGCATTTTTATGATGGGAAAACAGAACGGACAAATTAAAGACCGTGTAAGCTTTGATCTCATATACGAAAAGGCAGCCCCCTATTATTCCAATGTTGAAAGAAAATCGATTGATCCGGTTATTCTGATAAAATGCTGCTGATCGGTTATCTCTATGAAATTAAATCAGAACGAAGACTCGAAGAGGAAGTATCACTTAATCTTGCTGTGCTAAAGTGTGTACAGCTTGGAATTGTATCGGGAGAAACGGGTGTTGCTGATGGTTCGTTTCTTCCTTCTAATGTATCCTGGGAGAGCCGTTACGAGGCAGTCGAGACAATCCGGCGTTCCACTATAAAATATATGGAGGAACTGAAAACGGAACTTTCTTCTATGCCAGGTTATAGAAAACCAGAAAATGTAGAAGCAGAGAAAGAATCTCTGAAGAGCTGCACCGATCCGGAGTATGGTTGTATCTATCGGGCCCGGAAAAAGGGGCTGGGGTATTGAACCGAAATGACAGTAGATACCAGTCATGGCATTATCACTGGGGTTGACTGTTATCCTGCTAATCAGTGAATAACCAGAAAGTAGGAACCAGCGGTTATCTGAGGATCATGCGGCTGAGAAAAATATGTGCGGAAGGAACATTTGCCATTTTAAAACTAAACAAAAACTGAATAAGATACAGAAAAGAGGCTTTCAGAAATCGGCAGAAGAATGCCTCTTATCGGCAACTGCATTATATCTTAAAAGGCCGGTAAAGGATGACATAATGGAGCGGCTGCTCCGCGCAAGGAAGGGCATATAGAGAAGTTTTAAATTAATGGTTATATGGAAATTTTTAGTAAAGGTATTGATTATTCGCCAGTAAGTGTTATACTATAATGTTTTAACAAATATTGTTAAATGGGTGGGAGGATTGGGAATAAATGAGAAGGAGAATAAAACTATGCAACATGATTTTCATTACATTTCCAAACACAACCCAAAGGTACGGGAAGCCTTTAAAGACATCCAGGCTATTCTCAGGGAGGCGCAGGACTTATTAAGACCCCAATTTACATTTAGGTTTGACGTTGCGGGCAGTTACAAAAGGAACATGATCACCTATGACAGCAAATCAAATGTGGGTTATGACTTTGATTTTAATATCGAGGTCAACGATGATGAAATATACAAGCCGAAGCAGCTGAAGAATATACTCAAGAAGGCGATAGGCGCTGTCTGTGTGAAATACGGATATGATTATCCGGAGGATTCCACGCGCGTGTTGACGATCAAGATGAAAAACAGGAGGGAATCCCGTATCCTACATAGCTGTGATTTTGCAATCGTGAATCATTACATTGATGATGAAGGATATGAGTGCCAGGAATATATCCATTTTGACAAGGCGCATGGGAACTACACATGGTGTGAACAGCCGGACGAATATTATATGCTGCCGGAAAAGATTGACTGGATCAAGAAAAATGGCTTGTGGGATGTTCAGATGCGGAACTTATACATTGAGAAGAAAAATAAGAACAATAATCCGGATGTGCATTCGAGGACCCTTTTTGCTATGGCTGTCCACGAGATATGCCAGAAGTTCGGGTTTTATGGAGATGGAAAATAAATAAGGATATAGCAGTTAAACTAATACCGTCCAGCAGAGATGTTGGGCGGTTTTTCATGCAATTTTTTGGAGGTGGAAATGAAGATCATGACTGATATGCAGCTTGTTTCTGCTGACAGGCTTGTACCTTATGTGAATAATGCGCGGACGCATTCGGCGGAGCAGATCACAAAGTTCCTCTCATTCCTACAGGAGTTCGGCTTCATCAACCCGGTCATCATCGACCGGGATTTCAATGTCATTGCGGGGCATGGACGGATTGTCGCAGCAAAAAAGGAAGGGATTACGGAAGTTCCGTGCGTGTTCGCAGACTTCCTGACGGAGGCGCAGAAGAGAGCCTACATCCTTGCGGACAAACTTCCACAATGCCGATGACTACGGAATCCTTCTCTTATTTTTCATCATTGTGATCCTGTCGGGAATATAGCATAATTTTGGCGTTACTGATAGTGAACAATCGGAATTGGAATATATAAAAGGTGTGTTAAAAGTTATTGACATAATGTTAATTTTCAGAAACCCATGAGATGTGCGTCAATATTGACAAATTGACAACCTAGATTTCTTGAAGTCAAATAAATTATATTGTAGGCTAGAAAAAAGGAGGAAATACAAAATGAAATTCAATGAAAAATTATTAAAACTTAGAAAAGAAAAAGGACTCTCACAAGAAGAACTGGGAATGGAAATGCAGGTATCAAGGCAAACGATTTCAAAGTGGGAGGCAGGGCAATCATACCCAGATTTTACCAGATTGGTCATGTTAAGTGATTTCTTTGATATGACTATAGATGAACTTGTGAAGGATATTGACGTGCAGGAAGTAAGGGAAAATTCTTTTACAAATGAGAAAATAGATTCTATTTATCGAGTTTCGCAAGACGTGAACTCTATTTTTCAGAATAGAACGCTCAAAGATATTATAAAAGGGATAAAATGGTTTATAGTGGGCAGTTTTATATTTCTATGCCTAGTTATAGTAGTTTCACTTATACTGCATTTTATTTATCCAGAATCCAATACATTTTGGCGTACCTATTAATTGCAAACTATGCACCGTCCCATGTGAAAGAAAGGGAGGGGAATCATCTATGCGAACTATAGTCAAGTAAGTAGACACATTTTTAGCAGAAATTTTAAGGGAACGCTTGCTTAGGGAACCTGTTGACAATCTACTTTTCCCATGTTTATTTTGGCATATTTTCTTCTGTAATGGAATAGAAAGGTTGGTAAATCCGGCATATGGTCTTTCCTTTCTGTTTTAGGGTAAAAAAATAGCGGTAAATCTGTAATAGGTTTACCGCTGCTTTATTAGTAACTTGCTATTTAATTTTTTTTAGAAAAAGTTGAAAGATTATGCCGCTTTTTTAAGTTCCTCATCCTCCTTTTGCTGTCGTATCAGATAACCGATAGAGCTATGGATCCGTTTACGGTTATACCATCCTTGCTCGTATACGGACTTCCAAGATCATTATGAAGGATGCTTCCCTCTATATCCCTGACATTCAGGCACGCATTCTCTACCGCCATATCAAAGATTTCAGCAATTGCGGATACCGGATCAGATCTCAACTTTATTTCTGGAAAATCCATCTGAAAGTGTGGTACAATTATAGTCAAAAACAGAAAAGAAAAATTATGGGAAATAATTTTTCCGGGAAACTGCAGAAAGATTACGAGATTCCGCAAACAATAAAAACTAACAAAGGCGGTGATTCAATGAAGTTAAAAAATGTACTGATCGTTGTTAAGGATATGAAAAAGTCCATTGCATTCTACAAAAATCTCTTTGGCCTGGAAGTGATTTGCGACAATGATGGAAATGTGATTATGACGGAAGGGCTTGTCCTTCAGGATATTAAGTATTGGGAGCAGTTCCTGGGAAGGGCTTGTATTCCGCGCAGTAACATGAGTGAATTGTACTTTGAAGAAAGAGATATACAAACTTTTGCGGAGAAATTAGAGAATTATGAGGAACCTGTCGAATATGTAAATCGATTGATGACACATAGCTGGGGGCAGCAGGTGATTCGTTTTTATGACCCGGATGGAAATTTGATAGAAGTGGGGACGCCAATGTGAGTAAATACGATCAATTTTGGAATTGGATTAAAGAAAACGGTACAGATTGTTTCAAGCTGACCTTTGCAGAGATTGAGGAGATATCGGGCGTACCCGTTGACCACTCTTTTCTGACCTATAAGAGGGAGCTGCCGGAATACGGCTATCAGGTTGGAAAAATTTCGATGAAGGAGCAGACGGTTGTGTTTGAAAGAACGCGCAATTGAAATCAATATTACCTTTTCTTTTGCTGGTATAATAGAGCGTGATATCGGAACTGTTATTTGGCAGAAAGGATGGATTCGAATATGAATCAAAAACAGACGGGCACAGATGTAAAAACTTATTTTGTGCGGATTCCGGCGCATAAGTTCTTACACATCAGGAATTATGAGAGTATCGGATATTGGGATTTCTGGCAGAAACAAAGCGTGATTCCCGGTCAGGATTGTGAAACGATCTGTGGGATACTCGACAGTATTAGGGGTAAGCTGGATGATGTAGGCGGCAGTGAACAAAATGCCGGAAGCGGGCAGGTCATGGCTTGGATCAATGAACCGTCGGGCAGAGTCTGCAGCTGGGGGATTCCGCTTGCAGAGGCATACGGGGTCAGACTCCCTGCGGATTATGCAGGTGAGGTACCGGAGCAGATGCAGATTATGGATGTTCCTGAGGGCGAATATCTTGTTTTTGAACACGGGCCCTTTGATTTTGAGACGGAGAGTCAGAGTGTGGAAGCGAAAATAGAAACCGCAATGAAAGAGTTTGATTATGAGAGCAGCGGTTATGAGTTAGATCTGACACCGGAACGAGTATTCTACTTCTATCATGACTGCACGCGATTTTTCAAATATATCAGACCTGTACGCAGGCAGTGCGATCAATAATAAGAACAGGAATGATTATCAGCATGGAAAATCGTAGAATGACATGGAAGAACATGCTGACAATCCAAAAGAGATATTCCTGATTATGCCTTAAAACAGGAGGCCGAATATGAGGGACCAAGATCGGGAAATCAAGATGCTTCAGGATACGCTCCAAATTCTGGAGCGGGGCTGTTATGAGAAAAACGGGGAGAAGATAAAACTGAAGCTTACCCGGAAAGAGATGGAGGATATACAGGTTTATCTCCCGGACGATGTAGAGAAGAACAGTAGTCGATCCGATTTTAATCCGCCTTTTGTGATGGGAGGACACTGTGTATATGGCTGTGAGAATATGGATTCTTACGCATTGGTCAGAAAACGCCGTACCGATGTATATTTGTCGGACACAAAAGGCGCTAAGATTCTGGTGCTCAATTTTGCTAATCCGGTGAATCCGGGAGGAGGGGTCCGCAGCGGCGCAAGGGCACAGGAAGAGGATCTGTGCAGAAAGAGCTCTCTGCTGTTGTCTCTGGAGAGCGAGGAGGCCCAAAAGTACTATAAGTACAATCAGGGACTTGATACCTGTATGGCTTCTGACGCCTTGATGATCACTCCCCGGGTGGAGATCATAAAGGATGAAAACGGAGAACTGCTGGATGAAACAGTGATCGTTTCCGTACTTAGCTGTGCGGCGCCCATGGTTTTATGCGGCAGGGCAGGAATGAGCGAATCCGGGTATGAGGAGATGGTTTATAGACGCATTATGGGAATGCTGAAGTGTGCGGCATATCTCGGCTATCCGTATCTTGTGCTTGGAGCATGGGGGTGCGGCGCCTTTGGAAATGACGCCGGTTTGATATCCGATTTGTTTTATAAAGCGCTCAAGGAGATAGAGTACAATGGCAGGCGTGAAAAGGATTTATTTCGTAGAATCGACTTTGCCGTGCTCGACCGCACACAGGATCAGTATAACTTCAAAGAGTTTTGCCGCAATTTCTCCTTTGACAATTTGTCCTATTAGGAAAGCCGAAAACATCTTCAAGAATCCCGAAGAGACGGTGTATCATGGCCGGCAGGCTGTTAGCGGAAACGGAATCGACGTATCAGGCAGGTCATTTTAGAAACGGAAATGGGTTATGCCTTGCTATTGACATTTTCTGTCTATCAGTGTAGACTGTGCTTAAGGAGTCTACACTGGTAGACAGGAGGGGTGTATATGGAGATGCCTAAGATTCACGAAAGCGAATATCGATTCTGCCTGATCATGTGGGAACATGAGCCGGTTACGGCTGTAGAGCTTGTAAGACTGTGTCAGGAACAGTTAGGCTGGAAGCGGACGACCACTTATACCGTCATAAAACGCCTCGGCGAGCACGGTGTGCTGAAAAACGAGATGGGTACGGTTACATCTCTTGTATCCAAGGATGAGGCGCAGGCATCCGAAATTGATGAGCTGGTTGAAAAGAAGTTTGAGGGGTCAATGCCCGCCTTTATAGCGGCGTTTACGAAGCATCAGGATCTTTCGGACCGGGAGCTGGACGAAGTGCAGCGCATGATCGACCGTATCCGGAAAGGAGGCAGGCCATGACAGAGCTTTTTTTGACGATCGTCGACATGAGCATTTCGGCGAGCTGGATCGTCCTTGCGGTGCTGTTGCTCCGGCTTGTTTTGAGAAAGGCGCCAAAGTGGGTCAATGGATTGCTCTGGTGTATTGTGGCAGTGAGACTGCTCTGTCCGATTACTGTCGAAAGCCCGCTTTCGATGGTTCCGCAGTCTGACATTATTCGGGATAATTCCATTCGCTATGACGGGGCAGCAGCCTACGGAGAATACATTCCCGCTGAAGAAGCCGGATTTAATCTTGTAAATGCACAGGTTCAGCCGGGAGCATCCTCTACTGCGGAGCATACGATTATGCCTGTCTTATTGATTATATGGGGAACGGGCATTCTTCTGCTGTTGCTATATACCGCTGTCAATTGCCGGAATCTGTGCCGAAGAATTGATACTGCCGTTCGGTACAGGGATAATATCTTCCAGAGTGAACAGGTAAGCGCTCCGTTTGTATTTGGTGTGATCAGGCCGCGGATATATCTTCCGTTCAAAATGGACGGGCAGGAACTTGAACATGTTGTGGCGCATGAAAAAGCGCATATCCGCCGAAGAGATCATTGGTGGAAGCCCCTCGGGTTCCTTTTGCTTGCGGTTCACTGGTTTAATCCTGTGATGTGGCTGGCGTATGTACTTCTCTGCAGGGATATCGAGCTGGCGTGTGATGAAAAGGTGATCAGGGAGCTGAGTAACGACCAGAGAGCGGACTATACCCGGGCGCTTTTGTCCTGCAGCGTCAATCGCCGGATGATCGCTGCCTGTCCGCTGGCTTTCGGTGAGGTCGGTGTCAAAAAAAGAGTGAAATCGGTGATGAATTACAGGAAACCCGGGTTTTGGGTTATTGTGGTTTCCATACTGGCCTGTGCTGTCGCCGCCGTCTGTTTTCTGACGGATCCCAAGCAGGACATCTACGATATTAGAATTGTCATACCGGCAGGCAGTAAAGAGCTGTTTGTCTACTCGGATGAAGAAATCTCACCCACAAAAAACCGGATCATTATTTCGTCCGGTGATAATTTGGGCGATACCGAGGTGATGCTGAGGCCTGTGGAAGTCAGGGAAGAAAATGCCTATGATGAAGCCGTTTATCTGACGCCGGGGATGCCTGTCAAAATGGATGCCGAGAAGGGCGCGTGGTTTCAGATCGGCGTCAATATGCAGAATCCCACAGATGAGGATATCGTAGTATCCGTGAGAGTAAAAAATGTACAGGTTCGTATTGTAGATCATGCTTCTCCCAATAGGACTGTTGCGGACGAAGCTACAAGCTCAGGGGAGCCAGTGGGTGAAGAAACAGTTTTTACGCTGGAAGATGCGGTTTCTAAGGCTATTATTGATTCTAACGGCAATCCTCAGTCCGGCGCTATCATTCGCGCGGAAAGCCACTTTATCGCGCATACGGAAGAGAAAGACCACCAGGTTACCGTGTATCTGCAGGTATACGAGAGCAGTTATTACGGTTATAAAGGCAGTCTGTATCAGGAGTCCGGCAGCAATATTCCAACCGCCCTCACGTTTACCGTCACGGAAACCGGAGAATATGTCTTGGAAGAATACTGGATTCCGCGGGACGGAAGTTATTATGTACCGGATCTGAAGGATAAATTTCCCAAGGAAGCCCTGGAGGCATTGGATGCTGCCCATGAGGAAATCCAAAAGCTGGGACAACAGTGTATTGATAAAGCGGAAAAATTGTTTGAGCGTTCAGGCGGTCTGGAGTTGAGGATCGAGGAATTGATGAATACCATTCAGTCTTCGCCGGGCACTTCTTCCGATCCGCAGGACTATATCAAAGCGCACGATGCAGAATATCAGGAACTGCTCGGCTATGGAGCATATTCGCTTGATTACTGCTTTTCCGAATTTCTGCTGGGAGATCAGACAGACCTTCGGGGAAAGATCATGGAAGAAGTATGCGTCGGAATTATCTGCGGCTGGGGCTTTGGACGTACAGACGTGTACTATAATACGGGTCAGGACTGGTTCGACGCATTTCGGGAGAGTACCCGGATACTGTCGGAGCAGTATAGCGACGAAGAGATCGAGAAAAACTATCCGGCATCATGGATTCTTCTGGAAATGCCGGATGCGGATTTGGATACCGGTATGGAGCAGACGATACAATAGAGATTTATCTGAATAAAAATCAAGGAATGTATAAATATCCACCAAATTCTGCAGACGGGCACAGGGGACACTTTTTTAAAAGGGAGTAAAATAATAAGACAGGAGAGAGAGATGGATCACAATAATTTGAGAGAAAAATTTGAATTTCGCAATATTCATGCAGATGAAGTAAAACAGGCGGCTGCTATCGAGCAGATCTGTTTTCCGCCGAATGAAGCTTGTTCAGAAAAGAGTATGACGGAGAGAATCGCAAGAGCGCCGGAGCTGTTTCTGGTTGCAGTGGATAAAGAGACCGGGAGGATCGCCGGATTTTTGAATGGTTTGTCCACAAATGAGAATGCATTCAGGGACGAATTCTTTACGGATGCCGGTCTGCATGATTCTGATGGTAAGAATGTCATGCTGCTGGGACTTGACGTATTGCCGGAGTATCGCGGGCAGGGACTTGCCAGAGAGCTTGTGTCTGAATATTTGAGGCGGGAGCGGAAAAATAACCGTCAGAAGCTGTTTCTGACCTGTCTGCAGCCAAAAGTAGAAACGTATAAAAAGATGGGATTTCTTGATGCGGGTATAGCCAACTCCTCCTGGGGCGGAGAAGAATGGCACGAGATGAGTATATTTGTCTAAAGGAACGGAATTGTGGTATAATTTAGTTCAGAGTCAATACAGACAGGAGGGACATGATCATGTTACAGGCAGGAACAAAAGCGCCGGAATTTTCATTACCGGACCAGGACGGTAAGCTTCATACCTTGAGCGAATACAAGGGCAGGAAGGTCATTCTGTATTTTTATCCCAAGGACAATACCCCGGGATGTACGAAGCAGGCCTGCGGCTTCAGCGAGCTGTATCCGCAGTTTGAGGAAAAGGGTGCGGTGGTTCTGGGTGTGAGCAGGGATTCTGTGGCGTCTCACAAGAAGTTTCAGGAGAAATATGCATTGGGATTTACGCTGCTCTCGGATCCGGAGCTGGCATGCATACAGGCCTATGATGTATGGCAGGAGAAGAAAAATTACGGCAAGGTCTCAATGGGTGTGGTTCGCACCACTTATCTGATCGACGAGGAGGGTGTGATCGCAAAGACCTTCGGCAAGGTAAAGGCCGCAGAGAATCCGGCGCAGATGCTTGAGGAGCTGGCATGAGGATCATTATTTCACCTGCCAAGAAAATGAAGGTGGATGAGGATTCTCTGGGATATTGCGAAATGCCGGTTTTTCTGGAGGAGACCGGGCGGATCATGGGATGGATGAAAACTTTGGATCTGAAGGAGGGAAAGACGCTCTGGGGCTGTAATGACCGGCTGGCGGAGCAGAACTTTGAGCGTTTTCACAATATGGATCTGGAGAGAGGACTGACACCGGCGCTTCTGGCCTATGAGGGAATCCAGTACCAATATATGGCTCCGGCTGTCTTCGAGGAGGGAATGCTCTCTTATGTGCAGGATACGCTTAGAATTCTGTCCGGTTTTTACGGTGTGCTGAAGCCTATGGACGGCGTCGTTCCTTACCGGTTGGAGATGCAGGCCAGGACGAAGGTGGACGGAATCAATGGCCTGTATGATTTCTGGGGAAAAAAGCTCTATGATGAAGTCAAAGATGATTCCGGGGTGTTCGTCAATCTGGCCTCCAGAGAATACTCCCGATGCATAGAGAAATATCTGCAGCCGCAGGACAGGTTTATCACTTGTATTTTTGGCGAAATCTCCGGGGACAGAGTGATTCAAAAGGGAGTTTATGTCAAGATGGCCAGAGGTGAGATGGTTCGTTTTATGGCGGAAAACCGTATCCTGGAACCGCAGGAGCTGCAGAAATTCTGCGGGCTCGGTTATCGGTTTCGGGACAGTCTTTCCACAGACACGGAATATGTATTTATAAAACAGGCGTGAGACAAGGGGAGACACTGCAGATGCTGGATTTGGTTTCGCTTTATGTGGATATCAAAAACGAAGAGTCCGTTTTTCGCATACAGATGGCGGATATCGTACAGGAAATATACGCTTTTTTGGCAAATCCTTCCCGTGGGACAGCGCGCATGACGGCAGACTGGCGGGAGGAGTTTACCTATTTATATGGAGATGCGCAGCTTGATCCGATGGAAGACGGGCAGGATGCGTATCTCTTATTTTATGCCATGCAGACGGCCTTCAGTATTCTGATCAAAGCCATGGCCCGGGAAGCTCTCTGTGAACCGGAGGAGCCGTCTGTCCGGGCCTCGGAGCTTTTGCGGGGGGAGTTTGCCAGACGGCGCGGTATTGCGAATTATGCGGATGAGGACTTGTATTGCTGGCCTCTTCATGAGCTGGAGAGGGGATTTGGGGTAATCATAGAGAAAATCGCGGCGCTTTTGCGTTCCTATCGCACGGAATTAACCCGGGAAGAATTTGTGCGCAGGAACCGGACCGACTATATCAAACAGATGTATGAAGCAATGATTCCCCAAAAGCTGCGTCATGCGCTGGGAGAGTTCTATACACCGGACTGGCTGGCGGAGCGGACGCTGCAGGATGCGCTGAAATATTCGGGAAAGCCTATAGAAGTAATCAGGCTGGCGGATCCTGCCTGCGGGTCGGGAACCTTTCTCCTGCAGGGTATCTCGGTAAAACGGAGGGCAGGCTGCGGATTGGAAAATATTTTGTCCTCTGTGTATGGATTTGATATCAATGCGCTGGCAGTCTTGACGGCCAGGACAAATTATCTGCTGGCGATATTGGATCTGCTGGAGGATGGCAAGCGGGCCAAAGATGCGGATATCCGGCTGCCGGTCTGCCGGGTGGATGTTTTGCGGCTTGCAGAGCAGATATCCGAGCCACAGTCTTTCGGGCTGCGGGAAGCGCGGGAACTCGGACAGGCGGATGTGGTGATGGGGAACCCGCCCTGGGTCAACTGGGAGTATCTGCCGGAGCAGTACAGGCGGCAATCCCGGCATCTGTGGTCGGACTATGGTTTGTTCTCGGCGAAAGGCAAGGATTTGAGCTTTTCCAAGGAAGACATATCCGTCTTGATTACTTACGTTGCCATGGACAAATTGTTGAAGAAGGGAGGCGTCCTGGGATTTGTCATACGGCAGGGAGTATTTAAATCGGCGCAAAATGGTGTGGGGTTCCGGCGGTTTCGGATCCGGGAGGAGTGCGGGATCTGTGTTCTAAAGGTGGAGGACCTGTCCCGGGTGCAGGTCTTTGACAATGCCGTGACCAGCACGGCGCTGTTTTTTGCTGAGAAGGGCCGTGAGACGGAGTACCCCGTGCCGTATTTTGTGTGGAAGAAACGGATGGAGGGAAAAGCCGTTTCACCCGGCGCGCTCACTTCTCTGGCCGAGATTGCGGCACAGATGGACATTGAGAAACAATGTGCCATGCCCGTGGTGGCAGAGGACAGAACTTCCCTGTGGATCACGGCGGAGGAAAAGCGTCTGAAGGAGATGGCACGGGTGTTGGGAAGCAATCCGTATCGTGCGAGGACGGGAGTTTTCACCGGCGGTGCAAACGGAGTCTACTGGCTGCAGATTCATGAGCGCAATGAGAAGGGTCTTCTGATCGGTAACCTTGTGGAACGGGCGAAGAGAAAGGTGGACCGCGTGGAGGCGTATCTTGAGCCGGAACATGTCTATCCGATGATAAAGGGGAGAAACGTGCAGAGATGGCATGTTACTTATGACAGTTATCTTCTGTGTCCGCACACAAGAATCACGAAAATGCGGCCTGTCTGCGGGGAGGAGCTTCGCGAGAGCTGTCCGCTTACTTATGCGTATCTGAGCCGCTTTCGGAAGGAGCTGGACAGCAGAAAAGGTTTTGCGGGATGGGAGAAGGAGATACAGAAGCAGGAGTTTCACGCCGTACTGCGGGTGGGAGAATATACCTTTTCGGGTTATAAAGTAGTCTGGAAATATATTGCCAGAGAATTTATATGTGCGGTGGTGAAGGAGGCGGAGGACAGGTATCTGGGACGAAAGCCCTGTCTGCCCAATGAGAAGGTTATGTACATATCTGTGGAGGATGAGGGAGAAGCTTATTACCTGTGTGGAATTTTAAGTTCCTCACTCATAGCGGACTGTGTGAAAAGCTATATGAATCCCACCAGTATCTCCGCTCATGTGTTGGACAAGCTCTTTATACCGCGCTATAATGCTAAGGAGGAGCGTCACAGGGAGATTGCTGCCGCCTGCAGAGAAGGGCATGAGGGAAAGGATATGCAGTCCTGCCTTGACAGAATCAATGAGATTGTTGAGCAGATCTATGATCCGCTCCGTTCATAGCGGGTCCGGATGACTGTATTTTAGAATATCTAAAATACGAGTTGTACCAGCAGCATATAACATACGGTGCCGCCGGCAATAGACAGAAGCATCTGTTTTTTCCACAGGTGGAGTCCCACGGTGGCGGCGATGGCGATCATCTCCGGCAGACCGTGGCTTCCGGCAAAAACCGTTACGTTTTTCAGACAGTAAACTACCAGCATACCAAAGATCGCGGAAGGCAGCGCCCTGCCCAGATATTGAACGAATTTGGGTGTCGGACGTCTGCCGGAAAAGACCAGAAAGGGCAGAAATCTGGTAGCCATAGTGCCCAGGATGCAGATGGCGATCGTGATAATCTGTTGGGTGAGCGTCATGTCAGTCATACGAATCCACCTGCCTTTTCAATGGGTTTCCGAAAGACTGTCAACAGGGCGAGGATACAGAGCATAGTGGGAACCATAAAGGAATCCGCACCAAAGCACAGACGGCATATGAGAGCGGCGGCTGTGCCGACCAGGGCGGTATAATGCTTCTTTTCCTTCATCAACTGTTCCAGAAAGATGACCACGAACATGGCGGTCATTACAAAATCGAGGCCTTCCGTGTCAAAATGAATCAGAGAGCCCAGCAGGCCGCCCAGGGTGGAGCCTGATACCCAGTAAAACTGGTTCAGCAGAGTCACGAAGAACATAAACCATCCCCTGTCCACGTTTTGGGGAATTTTGGCCGTGTAATTGATAGAAAAGCTCTCGTCGCACATACCGAAGATCAGGTAATATTTCTTCCAGCCCATACCTTTGAATTTGTCCAGCATGGAAATACCATAGAATAAATGTCTCGCCTGAATCATCAGAGTCATGATCAGAGTCTGCAGCGGTGCAAAGGGGGCAGTGAGCATACTCACGGCCACAAATTCCAAAGAACCTCCGAAAATCAAGATACTCATCACCATAGGATAAACAAAAGAAAACCCCGACACATTCATATAAATGCCGTAGGCCATTCCGAGAAACCAGAATCCCGCAAAGATAGGGATTGTATGGGGAAATGCCGCTCTAAACGCCCGTAGGCGCATGTTTTTTCTCTCGTCCAATTTGATCACCGAAGGAAAGTATATCATTTGTTGTAGAAAGAATCAATTATATCTGGTAAAATAGATGCATTCTAAATGGAGCAGGCTCAAACAATAGAAAGCGCCAGTTCAGGAGAGACTATCGGGTATTGAGTAAATCTGAGGAGGAGAATGCCGATAATATGAGAGATAATAATAACTTACATCAGGAGAGTATCTCAGAAGCTTCTGCAGTGGATGATATTATTGAGCTTTTGGATCATTATACAAAGACCGGAGGGAGTCGTCTGAAGCTCAATGTGGTGGAAGGTCAGGGAGAGGTGGTATCCAGAGAATATCATCATGGACGCTGTGATGTAGGAAGTCCGTGGGCAAAGGGACGGGCGTTTGATGTGCTTGACTGCGGGGATTGACGATAAGGGAGGCTGTACCCATGAATGATATGGAGCGCATTCAGCGCGGCCTGGAGGAATTCCTCCGGAAACAGATGGAGAATGAGGCACAAAAGGAGATTGATATTATCAATACAGATAGACGCGGACAGAAATACGGATATGATTACGGGCAGGAATTTGAAGATGATTGGGATAGTGCAGGACCCTCCCGGAGAAAAGGATCTTCCCGCAGGAAAAAAACCTCCCGGAAAAAGGGATCTTCCGGAAAAAAGAGAGTTTCCCCAAAACGCAGCAAATCCGGAAAACGCTCGGGTACAAAAAAGAAACGGTTCCGTATCAAGCGGTTTCTGTTGAAGGTGGTATTGATCGTCGCACTTCTTGCGGCAGGGCTGTACTATGTGGTGGGAAGAGTCTACAGTAAACTCAACTATCATGAGATAGAGAGTCTGACTTCCGCTCCCATGAAGGAGGATGGAGTCATCAACATTCTGCTCATCGGAAATGATTCACGAAAGAACGGTGAGGACGGGCGGTCTGATGCAATGATTCTGTTATCCGTTAGCACCAGGACCAAAAAAATCTATATGACTTCTCTGCTGCGGGATATGTATGTGGAGATTCCCGGGCATGACAACAACCGTCTTAACGCGGCTTATTCCTTTGGCGGAGCGGAGCTTCTGATGGAAACATTGGAAAAAAATCTGGATATCACGGTAAATCGGTATGTGCTGGTCAATTTTGAGGCCTTTGCCAATCTGGTGGATGCGGTGGGCGGCGTAGATTTGGAGCTTTCTTCCGCGGAGATCGAGTGGGTAAATGCTTATTTGAATGAGTACAATCTGCTCACGGAGCGGGAGTTCGGGACAGATTATATGGACACCTCTGCTGAGGGAATGGTGCACTTGAACGGGCCGCAGGCACTGGCTTATACGAGAAATCGTTATATCGGGACAGATTTCGGCAGAACGGAACGCCAGAGGAAGGTATTGACGGAGATTATTCACGGACTGCCCGGGGCTATGGTGAAGAATTCGGGACTTTTGATTGACGGACTGATGCCGAATCTCACCACCAATCTGACACAGAAGGAGTGTTATGAACTGAGCCTGTCGGCGCCCTTGATGCTGACTTATGATATTGAGCAGGGCAGTATACCTTTGCAGGGTACCTATCGGAACGCCACCATACGAAAGATGTCTGTGCTGGAAGTGGATTTTGATGCAAATAAAGAATATCTGCATGAGCTGTTGTTTGGGGCGCAGGAGGATTAAGGGGGGATACCAATGAACAGACACAGAGAGCGATGGAACTGTTTTATATCTTTTATTAAGAGAAAGAGCCTGACCCGGATGACGGCAGCGGCAGTCTGTGTGCTGGCCGTGTGTTCGGGCTGCGGTGATGTCAACGGGGATCTATGGCCTTCTGTGCAGACGATACAGCCGTTACAGCCGGAGGAAAGCGCATCTGCCCGTCAGACAGAGCAGCAGACCATAACTGACACAAGTGTCGAGGAGGAGGCGGAGATTCTCACGATCACCATTACCGCTGCCGGAGATGTAAGCATGGGTAATTATGTGGGACAAGAGTACGCATGGTCTTTTCGCCAGATGTATGAGACGGTGGAGGATCGGAGCTATTTTCTGGGAAATGTATATGATATTTTTTCTCAGGACGATATGACGATAGTCAATCTGGAGGGAGTTCTGACCTTTTCCGAGGAGCTTAATCCCGACAGAACTTACAATATCAAAGGTGATCCTGAGTATGCGGATATTCTCACCTGCGGCAGTGTGGAGGCGGTGAGTATGGCGAACAATCACAGACTGGATTTCGGGGAGAACGGGACAAAGGACACGCTTGCAGCTCTGGAGCCCACGGGCATCGTCCACGCATATGACACAAATGTCGGGGTTTATGAAACAAAAGGAATCCGGATCGGCTTTGTGTCCGTGAACGAGATCGGATGGGGACAGGGCGTGGAAAAGCTGATGAAAGACGGAATCGCAAAGCTGCAGGAGGAAGACGCGGATCTGATCCTGGCGTGCTGTCACTGGGGTATTGAGAGGGAGTTTTATCCCACGGAATTTCAGCAGCAGTTCGGGCGGGAATGTATCGACTGGGGAGCGGATCTGGTCATCGGGCATCATCCCCATGTGCTTCAGGGCGTGGAGGAATATCAGGGGAAATATATTATCTATAGTCTGGCAAATTTCTGCTTTGGTGCAAACAGGAATCCTGCGGACAAGGATACCATGATTGCACAGCAGACGTTTACCTTTATCGATGGAGAGAGACAGGAGGAATCCGAGTTCCGTATCATACCGTGCTCCGTCACCTCAGATCAAACCAGAAATGACTACAGACCAACGCCGGCTGTAGGGGATGAAGCATTGCGCATCATCGGCCGCGTCAACGAGTACAGCCGGGGATTTGGTCTGCAGTTTGATGAAAATGGATATGTAAAGGACATGTCAGTTCAATAATGTCTGTGTTATCATTCCGCCTAATATAGAGAAAGCGCTGTACCAAGTAAAGTCAATCCGATATTCAGGACCAGCAGTACGGCCATAATGCTGAGGGCTATGATACAACAGATCTTACCTGCTTTCGCCTGACCGGATTTACTGGAACCATTGCCCATACGGCTCTGTGTGATGCCCAGCACCGAGAAGAGAATGCAGAAGATAGGACTCCAGCAGAAGACGAGCGACAGGATGCCGAACACCAGAGCCAGAGTGGCGGCGTTATGATTGTCTGTAGTCTGTACAGGAATCTTTGTGACGGTAGAGGAATCGGGATTTGATACCTGTCCTCCTGCAGTGCCTGTGTTTGGTCCGGGAGCTGTCTGAATGGGCACTCCCTGAGGAATCGGCTGCTGCAGAGTGGAGATGAGCTGGTTCAGACTGTCCTTATAGGGTCCCTTTATGGCGCATCCCACAAACCCCTCTAAATTCCATTCGCCGCCGAAAGTTCCTCTGACCCATGCCTCCAGGTGGAACATGCCGTTATTGTAGGACCATTTCAGATATCTATAGCCGTCCAGCATGATATTGCCCGCACGGTAGGCGGGTTCGCCTTTCCAGTCGGACAGGGTAAAACCGTTTTTCTCAAGAAAATCGTTCATGATGAAATGTACGAAATCATCGGGCTGGTTCAGATAAATTTCCTGTATGTATCTTGCCATATCTACCTCTTTCTGCGGCGACAGCCGCTTTTTTGATGCTTTACTTTATTCAGAATAGCACAACCCTGCTGTATTTGCAAATAGTTGGCAAAAATATACAAAAAATCTATAGTGATATTATAAAAAACCGAGAAAATATTAAGATATATTTCCAATTATTGATTTTTGCGTTGTGCATATTGTATATTGTAGGTGTCGCGACAATTTACTGGGGCATTAAAGTATTATTGATTAAAATGTCAGAAGGAGGTAATGGTAATGGTATCAAAATTCAAAAGAGTTTTTGCGGCCCTGATGAGCCTGATACTGGTTCTGGGCGCAGCAGGCACTGTGGCAGAACATGCCAGAGCGGCGGGGGTCGTACCTGAAAACGGTAAAATTTATTACATCAAAAACAAAAACAGCGGGATGTATCTTACGGTTTCGGGGGACTCGTCAGCCAATGGTGCGAATGTGTGTCAGTCCACAGGTACGGGTTCGCTTGGTCAGAGATGGGTTCTGGAACAGAATGCAAACGGTACGTTCCGCCTGCATCCTGCTACGGATATGACAGGCGGCGTTTCGCTGGATGTGACATATGGGAGCACGGATGGCGGTACAAATATTCAGATTTGGGAGAATAACGGACAGTCTCCGCAGAATTTCGGCATCACGGAAAGCGGGGACGGATATGCAATCACAACGGAAGTGACCGGCCACCAGAGCTGTCTCGATGTGAGCAATGCCAGCAAAGCATCCGGGGCCAATGTAATCCAATGGACAAACAAAGGGGCAGCAAATCAGACATGGTACTTTGAGGAGGCGCAATGGCCCTCCGGAGGAGGCACCACCACCGGTTACTCAAAGAGCTGGAATATGTCGGACGCTGCGTTCAGCAGTCTGGGTACCATCAGTTCCACCAAGACCATAGACGGTCTGAAGCTGACTGCCACCGACAGCAAAACCATGTCGGTAATCTCGAGTCCGGCCACGTTAAATGATACCACCTACAATTATTGTCTTGCCCTGGGCGGAGGAGGCAGCAGCAGTTATCGCTCAGCAGCGGTCAGTGTCAGCGGTACGAGCAAGATCAAAGTGACTGCAAAGTCCAGCGGTTCTGCGACGAGGACTCTTGCTTTTGTCAACGACAGCGGGCAGCAGGTGGGTACTATGAGCTGCGGCACAGCGCTTTCCATGGGGGAGATCAGCGTTACGGGTACCGGAACGATCTATATTTATTCTACGGGAAGCGGTATCAATATTTATAAAATACAGGTTGATTCCACAGGCAGTACCGGCGGCGGATCTTCGTCAGGCGGTACCTCGGATGTTTCCTCTGCAATCGACGCCAACGGTTACCCCGATCAGCTTATGGAGTTTGTCTCCACGAATGACGGTGCGTTCGTATCGGCTTCTTCCGTTTCGGCAAATGCAGCAGTGAAATCGAGTGCTACTGCTTCCACATTAAACAGATGGAAACTAATTAAAAAGGGTGGAGACTATTATCAGATTATCAATGCGGCCAGCGGATATGCGCTTGCGCCTGCGGCAAACAATGCGGTCGGCGGTGCATCCGTCGTAGTTACAGGTGTTGCGGACAATCATGCGCAGTATTGGAAGATTGCGGCTGTCAAAACAGACTGTAATGGTGATTCTCTGAATTATAAGCTGGTGAACTATGCCAACACAAATCTTGCTCTGACCCTCTCAAACGGCAGTTATCAATTGAGCAGTTACAGCGGCGGTGCGGCACAGAATTTCAGATTTAATTCTCACGGAGCAGAAGGTTTTGCCGGCTACAGCAAAAATATGAGCGGCAAAGAGAAAGGTTCTGTGACCGGCGGTGTGCTTGGCGATACCGTATATGTGACCGGCGTGAGCGATTTACAGAAGTATGCTTCCGGTTCGACGGCCTATACCATCGTCATCAACGGGAATATTTCTGCCTCCAGTCTCACCAAAGTAACCGTGGGTAAGAATAAGACGATTATCGGGAAATTTGGCGCAGGCACTTTAAATAATATTCATTTTAGATGTATCAGCAATTCCGGCAATGTAATTTTTAAGAACATTACCTTTAAGCATGATGAGAGTAAAAACCAGAATGATGATATTCAGATGTATATTTCCAATGGAAATAATTTCTGGATCGATCACTGTTCCTTCAGCGGACATAGTGCTATGACTGGCAGCGATGTGGATAAACATATGTATGTGGGTCTGAAAGCTGACTTTGTATCTGTCACAGGCTGTTATTTCGGAGGCCATAAGTACGGATTGATTCTCGGTTATCCCGAAGAGGATGGCGTTGGCACATATGACGGTTACCCTCTCATGACCATTGCCAACAATTACTTCTATAACAATTATACCCGTGCACCGGGGCTGATGAGATATGGTTATTTCCATTGTTATAATAATTTTATTTATAGCTTTAACCTTGGTTATACGCCATACACAGGCTGCTCGATCTACTCGGAAAAGAATTATTTCGATAAAGGAAGCTACAACGGACGTGTGATCGACGATTACGGTGTGGGAGCTTTCACGGACAGCGGCTCTGTGCTGACAAGCTCTGTTTCCAATATAAAGACAGGCCCCACCTCATGGCGTCCGTCCGGCAATTACAGCTATGATACAAGAAGTGCAGAAGACGCCAGATCCTGGGCTCAGAAATTTGCCGGGGCACAGACATCACGGATTGTTTATGCCATTGACTAATTGATTTATCGTAAATTTAAGATCAAATCGGACAGGGGATATTTCCGGTATCCCCTGTCTGTTTTGATCTTTGACATTGAATAGGATTTAATTGGATGCTTTCACAGAGAGCGTTCGCACAATCAAGCCGTTTTCCCCTTGTACGACATATCGGATTCCTTGTTTCGTCGCAAAGTCTCTGCTCAGTCTGTTTTCTGCTGCACCAAAGTCGTAGATATATAGTTCATTTGTGTCTGTGTTCCAAAAATGGCAGCAGGAGCTGTAGCTTGTCAGATAATAACCGTTTTCATTCATGGCGCTGGCGTTGAAAAATCTGCCGGCTGAAACGGATACCGGAAGCTTTGATGCTTCCTGATATGTTCCGTCCGATAATTCTCCGATGCTCACAATATTCTCTGCTTCGCTGCTTTCAGTTTCCCGGCTCGATAATAAAACCGTATCCTGTTTACAGACGGCATAGTCTGCCTGCTGTTCCAGCATAATCGTATCTGTGAGTTCGTCTGCCGTAAAATCATAGCGGTACAGAGTGCATTGCTGACAGTTTCCGTTTGCTAAGCTCTCTATTGTAAATAGGATATTGCTGCCGTCTGCAGAAACACAGCCGATCTGCTCACCGTCGCCCATACCGGTTTTGGCGTCATATTCACGGACAGCCTGGTAGACGACAGTCTCCGTTCCGGTTAGCGAATCTGATAAAATCAAAGCTTCCCGATATTGTTTTTCCTCAGTCCGCTGTTGTTTGATCAAGAGATGATCACGGAACGCATAGATACAATAGGCATCTTCTCCGGCGGCTTCCCTTGCGGTTTTGTCAGGAGACAGCGTCAGAACTTTATGTACCACATCGTCCGCTTCCTTATAGGTGATATTTAATATCAGGTCTGTGTCATTCTGTAACGTGTCATAATAATATACGCAGTCAGTCTCACAGATTGTAATATCTTCACCCGAAAAAGACAGGAAATGCCATGCCAGATCATCTCTTACTTCCGGGCCGTTCATTTTTTCGCGCAGAGTGAGACAATAATAAATGCCTTCGTCTGTAATGCCTGCGATGCCGGCGTCCGGCGGCAAATTATTCAGCCCGATATCAGATGTTTCCCAACAATTATTGGACAGTATGACGGATGCTTCTCTCGTTTTGGCGCATCCGCACACAGTGAGCAGAAAAAGGGATATAAAGCATAAAATATAGCGTTTAGTCATGTAGCGCTCCTTAATTGATGCGGACTCTTTTATTCAGCCGATGAGTTGACAGATGAATTGACATAGAGAGTACGCACAAAAGCATCGCTTCCCTCGCGGATTATGTATCGAATCCCCTGTCTGGTGATAGAACGTCCTTCCGTGTTTATTGGCATAAAGTCATAAACATAGATTTCATTAGTATTTGTATCCCAGAAATAGCCGGATAAATAACATGATATATAGATTCCATCCGGAGTATAGGCGGAGGTGTAAATAGGGTTTGCCGAGGTCATCAAAGGAATTTTTACTTTTTCCTGATATTTACCGTCTGCAATTTCTCCGATGCTTCCCGGTTCTTTGTTCAATGACAGCAAGGCCGCATTTCCTGCGCGGACTGCACATAGGACGTCCTGTTCGACTAAAATTTTATCCGTAATCCCGGCATTTGAAATATCGTAGGTATACAGCCAGTTCTGCGCTTTGCCACTAAGGGTTTCCTTGACGGTAAAAACGATTTCCTGATCCGTTAAGCAAACCGACATAATATCCTCGCCCGTCATAGTGCCGGTATGTTGTGATGCCCGATAGACCGTAGTCTCTGTACCGGCTGAAAGATCAGATAAAATCAGGGTATTATCATATGATATTCCATCTTTACTAAAATTATTCCTGATACTGGCAATCAAACCGCCGGATGCAGCAATAAAAGGAAGCTGCGAAGCATTCTGCCGGAATAACTCTCTGACGGTTCCGTCAGGGGATATTACCACCACTTTTATGCCTTCTTCATCGTTCAGGGCTAAAATTAAATCAGGGTCATTTAGAACACTGGTATAGTAGCTTATGGAAGCTTCCTGATAAATCGGGATATCTTCGCCGGAGTAAGTCAGAAAGTGCCAGCCGGCATCGATGTAGGAGGACTTAGGGTCAGCCTGATCGCGGCAATAATAGATGCCCTCATCGGTGATAGCTTCGACATAGGTATTGGCATCCTGAGGCAGATTCGTTATTTTTACATCCGATATCTCCCAACCGTCTCCGGTTTGTCTGACAGACATGCTCTCGGTTTTAGAGCATCCGCAAAAACTCAGCAGACAAAGCAACAGCAGAGATATAAAGTATCGCTTTACCATACGATAGCTTTCCTAAAGTGTGCCGTGTTTGCGCTGTACAGAATATCCTGAGAATATTCAGCGGTACCTGTAAAATTGGGATGAGGATCGGTTATGTACACAACACCTTCCGTATCCGAGTATCCGCTGACATTTATAAAGTGGCCCTTGGTAGAATAAGGGAATTTTTTCTGCTCAAATAATTTTTCCGTATTGATATCCAGAACTGCAGGCCGGTCGAAATAGATGCTGATACGTATTCTTTCCATCCATTCCTTTTGAGTCGTAATGGCAGAATAAACATAGTATCTTTCATCGATACAGGTGTTTATCACGCCCGGTATCATTTTCATATCTGTTCCGTCTTCCGTAGTTCCTAATAAAGCGGCATATTCGTCTTGTGACAGAGAGCTGCCGTTAATTCGGTTTACGACCTGCTTGACTGTTGCAGGGCCGCAGTACCAGCCGGTCTCTTGCTTAAACGCAGTAATGCTCAATTTATTCTCGATGGGATAGGCGTTCCTCATTCTGCGGAGCGCCTGAATTTTTTCAGCCTCCCGCTGGCGCATTTCTACCGGAATATAATCTATGGCGCCTTCTTCATAAGTTAAATCTCCATCCACATCCATTGCCAATACCGGTGTTTTTTCCACAAAAAATGCGGTTATCAAAATACCTGCTATCAGAGATTTGCAAAGCATTTTTTTGATTATGTGTTGTTTTTTCATAACAATCCCTTCCTTTCCAAACATAGTAAATATATACGATTTGTAACGGTTACAGAATACAGTATTTTTGATGGATATTCTATAGATTTTACATGAAAAGACATTTTTTCAGCTGTTTTGGTTAATTATGACTTGCCTTTCCATTTTAGATTATGTAAAATAGAAACAATATAGGGATGTTACTGTGAATTATTACTATATGAAAGGGATTTAATATGCATATATTTATTTGCGGCGACGATGTCAACAGTAATACACGGGTGATAGAGGATTTAAAAACATATTTTGATCGAACCGGGTTCCAATCTCCCAGGATCGAAGTATTTCACACCGGCAGAGAGCTGCTTGAGAATGCGCGGCAGTTATATGCTGCCGGAGAAGTTAAGATACCGCTGGAGACAAGACAAGGCGTTTTTTCCGTGTCGGCACAGGAAATTATTTTAGTGGAAACTCAAAACAGGAAAGTGATCGCACGTACTGTTTCGGAGGATTTTGAATTGCTTCATTCAATGGACTACTGGCTCCGGCGGCTTCGGGCTACGGACTGCTTTTTTCAGACCCACAGAAGCTATATCATCAATATGGAATATGTGGATTCTTTCGACCATTCGCTGGTCTGGCTCTGTAATAACCGATATACGGCGTATTTGACGCGCAGAAAATATCAGTTGTTTAAGGAAACGTATCTGAGCTATATACAGTAACGATGAGATAGTACGGATTATATGATTTTATGAAGATTCTCTTAAAACATCCGGAGAAATGTTTCTTTTTCAGGCAAAAGCATGTAAAATCAAAAAAGAAATATCCGAGAAGTACGGGAGGAGCATTATGCGGTTTTTGCTGGCGGCAGTCAATGCCAAATATATTCATTCCAATCCGGCAGTTTATAGTCTTCGGGCTTATGCAGGAGAGGAGCTGCAGCCGCATATCGATCTGGCGGAGTATACGATTAACCAGGAAATGCAGGAAATTTTGGCGGATATCTATCATCGGAAGCCAAATGCTGTGGGTTTCTCCTGTTATATCTGGAATTGGAACCGAATCCGGGAACTGATCCGGGAGCTGCCCAAGCTTCTGCCGGACACGGATATCTGGCTGGGCGGTCCGGAAGTGAGCTTTGACGCTCCCGGGATACTGAAAAGCTTTCCTCAAGTGAGAGGTATCATGGCAGGCGAGGGTGAGGCTGCGTTCAAGGAGCTGCTGCAGTGGTATGCGGATGCCGGAACGGACACAGAGACGACGCTGAATCAAATCCCCGGATTGTGTCTGCCCTCGGGTTATACGCCGGCGCGGGAGCTTATGGATATAAACGCGCTGCCGTTTCTTTATGCCTCCGGAAAGACGGATGGATCTGACGGTCTTTCGCCTTTTGCCAACCGGATCATCTATTATGAGAGCAGCAGAGGCTGTCCTTATCGCTGCAGCTATTGTCTGTCCGCTATTGACAAGAGGGTGAGGCTGCGGAATATTGAGACTGTTGAGCGGGAGCTGCAGTTTTTTCTGGACAAACGGGTGAGACAGGTGAAATTTGTGGATCGCACCTTCAACTGTGACCACGGTCACGCCATGGCGGTCTGGCAGTATATCCATAAACATGACAATGGTATCACAAATTTTCATTTTGAAATTTCGGCGGATATTCTTCGGGAGGAAGAGATCGCTCTTTTAAACAGTCTGCGCCCGGGACAGATTCAGTTGGAGATCGGTGTGCAGTCCGTGAATCCCAAGACGCTGAATGCCGTCTGCCGGACAGCGGATATGGAACGGTTGGAGTATGCTGTGGCTGCCGTTCAACGGGGATGCAATATCCATCTGCATCTGGATCTGATCGCGGGACTTCCCTATGAGGATTATGCAAGCTTTGGGCAGTCCTTTAACCGGGTCCATGCCATGAAGCCTCAGCAGCTTCAACTCGGTTTTTTGAAGGTGCTGAAGGGGGCTCCCATGGCGCAGGCAGCGGAACGGTTCGGCATTGCCTATCTGGATGAGCCCCCCTATGAGGTGCTTTATACAAATTGGCTCAGCTATGGAGAGGTGCTGCGGCTGAAGCGGGTGGAGGAGATGGTGGAACGGTATTACAACAGCAATCAGTTCACCCATACGCTGTCCTTTTTACAGCGGGCTTTTGAGCATCCTTTTGCCATGTATGAGGCGTTGGCCGATTTTTATGAGGAGAAGGGATTTTTTGCGGAGAGTCCGGCCAGAGCCTATCACTATCAGGTACTGTTAGAGTTTGCCGGATGCCGGGACAGCGCCAATGAGGACGTATACAGGGAACTGCTTACTTTCGATCTGTATCTGCGGGAGAATCTCAAGAGCCGCCCGGAGTTTGCGGATGATTTGCGGGAGCGGCCGGAGACAAAGCGGTTTATCAGAGAATTTTACCGGATAGAGGCGCAGGAACATAAATTTTTGCCGGCTTACGAGGGTTATGACTGGAAGCAGTTGAGCAGGATGACACATCTGGAGCCGTTTCGGTATGCGGTGTGGAATCCGGCGGAAATAACCGATGATTCGGATAGGTCCGTGCGGTATGTGCTGTTTGATTATGAGAGCCGCAGTCCGCTGACCAGAGAGGCCGGGATACGGGTGATTGAATCGCACAGATCAGTATGTGAGAGGTTTGCAGAATGACAGATACTTATATCAGTATTGATTTGGAGACAACAGGATTAAATCCCCGTCGGGATAAAATGATTGAGATTGGTGCGCTGAAGGTTGAAAAGGGAAAGATTATTGACAGGCTGTCCACGTTTGTGAATCCGGGCCGTCAGCTGGAGGAACGGATTGTCCGGCTCACGGGGATACGGGATGAAGATCTGATAGACGCCCCTTATATAGAGGATGTGCTGCCGGAGGTATTGCATTTTATCGGAGAGCTGCCCCTGCTTGGACATAGTGTGCTGTTTGATTTTTCTTTTTTGAAAAAGGCGGCTGTGGATCAGAGGATTTCGTTTGAGAAATATGCTCTTGATACCCTGCGGATCGCCCGCAGATACCTGGCGGATCTCGAGCACAGGAGTCTGGATTACCTCTGCGGGTATTATGGTATTCCTCACCGTGCCCACAGAGCATTGGAGGATGCCGAGGCCACCCATATTCTCTATCAGAGGCTGGCAGAGTCGTTTTACGGGAAAGACGAGACCGGTTTATTTATCCCCGCACCCCTGCATTATCAGGCAAAGAGGGACACTCCGGCCACAAAAGCGCAAAAAGAACAGTTATATTCTCTGCTCAGGCAGCATAGAATAGTTTTGAATGCGGATGTGGAAAGACTTACCAGAAGCGAGGTGAGCAGATTTATCGATCAGATCCGAAGCCGTCAGCTCGTTCCCTCAGATGACGGAGAATCACTTCCCTGTTCAGAGAGTTAAGCCCTTCCGCAGTACTCATAAGAGCAGGAATTTTGTCCTGCTGTCCGTTCCTGATATAAATATCAGCGAGCAGGTCGTAGGTCCGGCTGACGTCCGTCCGGGTACTTACGGCAAATTCCAGAATTGTGCGGGCGGGCTCAGTCTGTTCTGCCTGATAGAGCAGATCAGCCCACTGCTGAAGTGTGCTTGCCAGCAGTGTATAATTCTGATCATACTGCGTCAGGGCCGTTATGTTGGCTGTGCCGTATTCCAGCTTCAGGTCGGTGTTGGAAAAGCCTGTGAGATTCACCACCGTCGTTTGAGACAGTTCGTTGATTACGCGAAGACATTCCGCGACTTTTTCGTTATCCTCCAATAGATGCATGGGCAGGCTTTCCAGCGGAATTTTGATATAGTCCAGCCCGTCGAGAGGTTTGTGGCGGGTCTGATTGGCCCGGTGTTCTCTGTCCCAGAAACGCTTCTCTTCATCGGCCTCTAATCTGCGGGACTTGCGCACATTATGGTTGATCACCATACAAAATATGATTAAACTTGCCAAAATATAAAATTTCATATATAATATCCTTTCAGAATTAAAGGTAATAAGGAATGAGGAATCGCAATGTTTAATATGAACAACAAGAAGACAAAACAGCGTGTGGCCGGTATTATTATTGTTCTTCTGGTACTCGCTATGATAATTCCCACTTTATCATATTTTTTTTATTAATTCAAATTTTTTTGCAGAGCTGATTGTCAGTGCCGCTTTGGCGGCATGACGGGAGGATTGAATGAAAGTTATGTGGAAAAAAGGAAGTCTTATTTTGGGCTTCATGGTTCTGGTTTTGAGCTTTGGAGCGAAAGCGGAGGCCGCCGGCAAGGAGACTATTAAGCCGGGAATCTATGCGGGAGAGATCGATCTGTCCGGCAAGACGGTTACGGAAGCCAAGGCTGCGGTGGAATTTTATGTTGAGGGATTACAGTCCACAGAGGTCACCCTGGAGGCGGCGGGCGGTCACAAAGTGACTGTCACGGCAGGTGATCTGGGTGTGTCCTGGGCGAATACCGATCTGCCCCAGCAGGCGTTCGGACTGGGCAGAACGGGCAATGTCATCGAGCGCTACAAGCAGCTTAAGGATCTGGAGCATGAAAATTATGTCTTTTCGATAGATTTGGAATTTGATGTGGAGGCCATTGACTCTGTACTGGCCGGTAAGTGTGTGAAGTACGATCAAAAGGCGGTGAATGTATCCCTGACCCGGACAGAGGACGGGCAGTTTGAGGTAGTGGAGGGCCAGATCGGCTCGGCTCTGGATGTGGAGCGCTCCATCGACAAAATTTATGATTATCTGACAGGAGACTGGGATCAAAAGCCCTGTGAGATCGCGCTGGACGTTGTGGCGTCACAGCCCAGGGGAAATGCGGAGGAGCTGGCGGAGGTGACGGATCTGCTGGCAAGCTTTACCACCTCTTACAGTACTTCCGGTCCTTCCCGATCCGCCAATGTGGAGAACGGATGTAATCTGATTAACGGGACGACGCTGTATCCCGGCGAGGAGTTTTCCACCTATGAAGCGGTGGCTCCTTTCACAGAGAAAAACGGCTATTATATGGCCGGCTCTTATTTGAACGGTAAGGTTGTAGACAGTCTGGGCGGAGGCATCTGTCAGGTGTCCACCACTCTGTATAACGCGGTGCTGAAGGCAGAACTCGAAGTGACGGAACGCCATAATCACTCCATGATCGTCGCCTATGTGAGTCCTTCTGCGGATGCGGCCATTGCGGAGAGCGCGGGTAAGGATTTCCGGTTTAAAAATAATCTGGATTATCCTGTTTATATTGAGGGTTATACACAGAATAAAAGAATAACTTTTAATATTTACGGAAAAGAAACCAGACCGGAGGGCCGTGAGGTAAAATATGAGAGTGAGGTGCTGGAGGTTATCAATCCCACTACGGATGCCATCTATGCAGACAACACCAAGCCTATCGGCTATATCGTTACGGAGAGTGCGCACACCGGCTACAAGGCCCGTCTCTGGAAGATTGTCACGGAGGACGGCGCAGAAGTGAGCCGGGAGCAGATAAACAGCAGCAGTTATAAAATGTCGCCCAGGAGCGCAACGGTGGGAACCTCTACCGGAGACGCGAATGCATACAATGAAATTATGGCGGCGATCGGGACCAGCAGCATCGACCATGTGAAAAATGTGATTGGGATTCTCACCGCACCTCCGCCGGTGGTGGAGGATGAGGAGTAGGTATATTTATGAAAGTTGGCAGAGTGACGGAAAACGCTATGAAGCGTTCCATACTGCGGCAGATAAAGACAAGACGGGACGAGGTGATCGTCGGCGCAGGTCTGGGGGAGGACTGCGCCATTTTTTCGTTTCGGAACCGGATGTCTGCGCAGGTAAATCCGGACGAACAGGCCTCAGTCATGTTATCCTGTGTGCAGGAGGGCGTGTTCCCTGTGGATTATCTGGTTCAGAGCTGTGCCAACATTCTGGTTTCCCGGGGCGGGGAGCCTGTGGCGGCGGCGTTTAGTATTCTGCTTCCGCTAAACGCGGAGGAGGAAACACTCCGGCATATTATGTCCGGGGCGGAGACAGCCTGTGCGGGTCTGGGTATGGAGATCGCCCGTGCTCAGGGCATGGTTACCGCTGCGGTAAAGGAGCCGTTTGTGACAGTGACAGCCTATGGAATGAGGGCTTCCGGGGTACAGAATGACTCGGCCGGGGCGGCATATCATACGGTCAAGGCGGCCCGCCCGGGGCAGGATATTGTGTTGAGCAAATGGATCGGACTGGAAGGTACGGCGATTCTGGCAAAGCGCTGCGGCGGGAGTCTCCGCAGGCGCTATCCCGCATGGCTGCCGGAGACAGCGGCCGGATTCGACCGATATCTGTCCACGATACCGGAGGCTGCAGTTGCGGTGCAGTCCAGCGTGTGCGTCCTGCAGAATGTCTCTGAGGGAGGAATCATGGCCGCTCTCTGGGAGCTGGCGGAAGGCGCAGGCGTTGGACTGACCATAGATTTAAAGAAGCTGCCCGTCAGGCAGGAGACGGTGGAGGTGTGCAATCACTGCAATATCAATCCGTATGAGCTTTTGTCGGGAGGATGCCTGCTGATGACATGCGCAGACGGGCCCGGATTGGTGCGGGCTTTGGAAGAGGCAGAAATACCCGCGGCGATGATAGGAAAGGTGACGGACAGCAAGGACAGACTGATTCTCAATGAGGACGAGGTACGCTATCTGGATCGTCCTCATGCGGACAGTATCTACCAGGAAATTAATTGTGAAACACCCGGGACGGGTGATATGGAGGATTGACATGAGAGAAGAATTATTGGCAGTTATCGAAAAGAACAGCCGTATTGATCTGAAGGAACTGGCGGTGATCCTGGGTGTGCAGGAGATTGATGTGGTGAATGAGCTGCAGGCTCTGGAGGATGAGGGTGTAATCTGTGGTTACCATACTCTGGTCAATTGGGAGAAGACTTCTCTGGACAAAGTGACCGCGTTGATTGAGGTGCGTGTGACGCCACAGAGAGGACAGGGATTTGACAATGTTGCGGAGCGCATCTACAGATATCCCGAGGTGCGCAGCGTCTATCTGATATCCGGAGGATTTGACCTGATGGTGATTCTGGAGGGGAAGACTCTGCGGGAGGTTTCTTCCTTTGTTTCGGATAAGCTGGCGCCGCTGGAGCAGGTGCTTTCCACAGCAACGCATTTTATCTTGAAAAAATACAAAGACCACGGCACGATTTTCCTTCAGAAGCCGGAAGATGAAAGAGAGATGATTACGCCATGAGAAATCCTTTAGCAGATAAAGTAGTAGAGATTAAGCCTTCGGGCATCAGAAAATTTTTTGATATCGTCAGCGAGATGAAGGACGCTATCTCGCTGGGTGTGGGCGAGCCTGACTTTGACACTCCTTGGCATATCCGGGACGAGGGTATCTATTCCTTGGAGAGGGGACGCACCTTCTATACTTCCAACGCGGGTCTGAAGGAGCTGCGCCAGGAGATTTGTGCTTACATGAAGCGCAAGAATCATATTGAGTATGATTGGGCCAAGGAGGTGCTGATCACTGTGGGCGGTTCCGAGGCCATCGACATGGGGCTTCGCGCAATGATCAATCCCGGTGAGGAGGTTCTGATTCCTCAGCCCAGTTATGTGTCCTATGAGCCGTGTGCCATTCTCGCGGGAGCAAAGCCCGTGATCATCGATCTCAAGGCGGAAAACGAATTCCGGCTCACAGCGCAGGAGCTGGAGGACGCCATCACAGACAAGACCAAGGTATTGATTCTGCCCTTTCCTAACAATCCCACCGGAGCCATCATGGAGCGGGAGGATCTGGAAGCCATTGCCGAGGTTATCTTGAAACATGACATATTTGTCATGTCGGATGAGATCTATGCTGAGTTATCTTATAAGGAAAAGCATGTTTCTATTGCCAGTCTTCCCGGTATGCAGGAGAGGACTGTCCTGATCAACGGATTTTCCAAGGCCTATGCGATGACGGGCTGGAGACTGGGCTATGCCTGCGGGCCTGCCGATATCATCGGGCAGATGACCAAGATCCATCAGTTCGCCATCATGTGCGCTCCCACCACCAGTCAGTATGCCGCAGTGGAGGCGTTAAAAAACGGTGATCCGGATATCGAGGAGATGCGCGTGGCTTACAATCAGCGCAGACGCTATCTCATGAATGCGTTTCGGGAGATGGGCCTTGAGTGCTTTGAGCCCTATGGAGCATTTTATGTATTTCCTTATATCGGAGAATTCGGTATGACCAGCGAGGAGTTTGCACAGCGATTCCTGGAAGAGGAGCGGGTGGCCGTGGTTCCCGGAACTGCATTCGGCAACAGCGGAGAGGGCTTTGTGAGAATTTCTTACGCGTATTCTCTGGAAAATCTGAAGGTGGCTATCGGCAGACTGGAGCGCTTTGTAAATAAGCTGAGGGCTCAAAAGGGTTAAGAATTTATGCATATCGTGTTACATCAGCCGGAGATTCCGGCAAATACCGGAAATATCGGGCGGACTTGTGTCGCGACTGGCACAAGTCTGCATTTGATTGAGCCGCTGGGGTTTCGTCTGAATGAAAAGGAGATCCGGCGGGCGGGCATGGACTACTGGGAAAAGCTTTCCGTGAACCGCTATATGAATTATGCGGAATTTCTGCAGGAATACGAGAGACATCCGGGAGCCAGACTGTGGATGGCTACCACAAAGGCGAAGCGCGCATACACGGAAGCGGCATTCGGGCCGGACGATTTTTTAATGTTCGGCAGGGAGAGTGCCGGGATTCCCGAGGAGCTTCTGGTAGAGCACCGGGAAACTTGTATCCGCATTCCCATGCTCTCGCAGATCCGCTCTCTGAATCTGTCCAATTCCGTGGCAGTCATACTTTATGAGGCCCTGCGTCAGAACGGGTTTGAAAGTATGCAGCGGGAGGGAGAGCTTCACAGGCTGCAATGGAGGGAATGACCGGGAACGTCGGCCCAGGATGGGAATGGTGGCAAAATGTCTTTGTATATATGGGATTTACTGCATATTATGATATGGTTTCTGCCGCTCTACTGCGTAGGAAGAGTGTTCTGGGTATGGACGCGCGGGTCAGAAAAAAATCCGGTCAGGGAGTTTGTGCTGGCTGTCTTCTTATTGTTTATGTTCGGGCTTTTGAACCTTACCTTCCAGAACGGACTGGAGCCGTGGAGAGCCGCAAATCCTGCACATGCATGGATCCGCTGGAAACAGAGGCTGGGCGTTAATCTGACTCCCTTCCGCACCATCAGAAATTATCTGAAATACGGGGGCAGCGCCGATGCGATCTGGGTAAACATAGCGGGCAACATTGTGATGTTTGTACCCTGGGGATTTGGTCTGCCATTACTCTGGAGACGATATCAGTCTTTTTTCAAAGTGATGCTGATGTGTCTGGCGCTGCCCTTTTTCATCGAATTTTGCCAGCTTTTTATCGGCCGCTCCGTTGACATTGATGATATTATTCTGAATTTTACCGGAGGTATGCTGGGCGGACTGCTGTATTTGCCGGCGGTCATGTTTGTTCCCGGACTCAAGCGCCTTGCCATTGGAAAACGGGATCAGATTAAATAAGATCATACAATGAATTTGAATTATAACATGAAATAGAAAGAGGAATCACAGCAAGTATGGCAGAAGGACAGGTTCATGAGACAGCTTATATAGCGCCCGGAGCAGTGGTGCTGGGCGATGTGACTCTGGGCGCGGATGTGGGTATCTGGTACAATGCCACCGTGCGCGGCGACAGAGGATCTGTGGTCATCGGCAGAGGCAGCAATATTCAAGACAATGCGGTGGTGCATCTGGACAGCGGACATCCTGTGTTCATAGGGGAAAATGTCACGGTAGGACATGGCGCCATCATTCACGGCTGCACCATCGGGGACAATTCTCTGGTGGGCATGGGGGCCATCATTATGAACGGCGCGCATATCGGCAAAAACTGTATCGTGGGGGCCGGGGCGCTGGTGACGCAGGACATGCAGGTGCCGGACAATTCACTGATTCTGGGGAGTCCCGCCAAGATCAGACGCAGTGTCACCGAGGAGGAGCTTGCAGGAAATCTTCGCAATGCGCAGTTGTATGTGGAGGAGGCAAGAGAGCAGTCCGCGGGGAACTGTTTACAAGACCTTGCAAAAAGCTTATAATACAGTTATTAGTGCAGTATTTCGGGCCGCCTGCGACGGGCAGAAAGGGATAAGCATGAATTTGAGGGTTGTCATTTTTCAGGGGGAAGAAGCCTATATCAAAAAGTTTGTGGATTTCCCGGATCAGTTATATATAAAAAGAGAGCGTATGCGGGACAAACAGGCGGAGGCGGCTCTGCTGCGGGGCAGGCATTGCCTGAGCAGGACGGCGGAAGTGTGGGGCATCCTGGTGTTCAACAGGGAGAAGACAGTGGGCCGCTGTATGGCGAGTTTTTATGACGGCGACGATCACGGCTTTTTCGGCTTTTTTGAATGTATTGAGAACCAGGAGGTCTGTCACCGTCTGGTGGGGGCTGTGGGGAAGCTGGCAAAACAGCGCAGCAGAACCAGTCTGATCGGCCCGGTGGATGTATCCTTTTGGATGAATTATCGTCTGAAAATCGATCATTTCGGCAATCCCCACACCGCGGAGCCTTATAATAAAGAATATTATTTCAGGCTGCTGCAGGCCGAAGGATTCTCTGTTATGGAAGAATATATCTCTGATATCTATTCGGTGGCAGCCGTGAACGATAAATACAGTGAACGTCTGGAGAAACAGTTATCGGAGGGGTACGAGCTGCGCAGTCCCGCCAAGAGGGAGTATAAGAGCAGTCTGAAAGATATTTATCATCTGATGACGGAGATATGCAGAGATATTCCCATCTATAAGGACATTACGGAAAAGCAGTTTCTTGCGCTGTTTTCGGGCTGGAAGTCCATGCTGGACCTGAAACTTGTGAAGCTGGCGTATCGGGAAGGCCGTCTGGTGGGCTTTTGTGCGGCGATTCCAAATTACGGAAACCTGAAGACCGGCAGGCATACGCTTCCGGAGAGCTTCCGTATCTTGCTTAAACGCAGAAAGCCAAAGGAGTATATTTTGCTTTACATGGGATCGCTTAAAAAGCATTCTAAGGCGAATTTCATGCTTTCTACCAGCATTCAGAAAGAAATCAATGAACGGCAGGGCAGCTTAACGGGAGCCGTAGTACCCAAAGACGAGGGTATGGAGAGTCCTTTTTCGGGTCTGGCTGAGAATACCTACCGCTATGTACTGTTAACCGCGCAGCTTTAAATTTGCATAAAAACCGCTTCTTTTGGAAAGCTTATGTATAAATCCAGGTGCATAAGCACGGAAAAGAGGCGGGCATGGAACAGAATGTAAAGGGCGGCACGGATATACGTCCCTTTGGTATGAAAGACAAAATCGGCTATATGTTCGGCGATTTTGGAAACGATTTCAGTTTTATTTTTGCTAGCACCTATCTGATGGTATTTTATACGAAGGTGCTGGGTATCAGCGGAGCCGTGGTGGGGATGCTGTTTCTGGCAGCCCGGGTGGTGGACGCTTTCACGGATGTGACTATGGGACGTATTGTTGACAATATGAAGCCCGCCAGTGATGGACGTTTCCGCCCGTGGATCCGGCGCATGTGTGTACCCGTGGCCATTGCCAGTACGCTGATGTACGGTTTTTTTGTAAAAGACTGGCCGTATGCGGCAAAAATGATTTATGTGGTAATTACCTATCTTTTCTGGGGCAGCTTTTGTTATACTGCCATCAATATTCCCTATGGCTCCATGGCTTCGGTCATCAGTCCGGAGGCGGGGGATCGGGCTTCTTTGTCCACCTTTCGAAGCGTGGGCGCCAGTCTGGCAGGACTGGTTATAGGCACATTGGGACCCCTGTTGGTGTTCGGGGAGGATGAAGCGGGCAATCAGATCGTGTATCCCCTGCGTCTCACCACTATGGCGGCGGTCTGCGGCGTCTGTGCCATCATCTGTTATCTTCTCTGTTATAAACTGTGTGTGGAACGCGTGCATTTTGAAGCGAAGGAAAAGGGTCAGCGGGAATCTGCAGGAGAACTGTTTAAAAGTCTGCTGCGCAACAGGCCTTTGTTTGCACTGGTGGGAGCCGCACTGGTACTGCTGCTTGCAACTCTGATCGGACAGGCCATGAATAATTATCTGTTTCTGGATTATTTCCGAAAAGCAAAGGCTATTTCCGCGTTGAACTTTGTCAGTATAGGCGGTATGCTTGCTCTTGCGCCCTTTGTGTCCAGGATTGCGGTAAGGTTCGGTAAAAAGGAGGCAGGTGCTGCAGGTATGCTGCTGGCGGGTATTGTGTACCTGATCACTTTTTTTCTGCGCGTCCGTCATATTGCCGTATATATGGTCTTGTACTTTCTGGCGACATTGGGTGTGGGACTGTTTAATATGATCATCTGGGCTTATATTACAGATATCATCGACCATCAGGAGGTACAGACCGGAAAGCGGGAGGACGGAACCGTATACGCCATCTATTCTTTTGCCAGAAAGCTGGGACAGGCGCTGGCGGGCGGTGTGGGCGGCTTTACCCTGACTGCCATCGGTTATGCGTCCGAGGCAGCCTCGCAGACTGCGGAGGTGACCGAACGCATTTATACGGTGGCTACTCTGGTGCCGGGCATCTGTTATCTGATCGTATTTTTTATCATGCAGAAGTTCTATCCTCTGACCAAACGGGTAGTGGAGGAAAATGCGGCCATCCTGCGGGAGCGGCACTGATAAGCCGGGGAGTGGAAATGGGATGCGGGCACAGAGCTATTATTTAGAGGAATTTCAATTCAGAACCGAGACGGAAATTAAAAACGGCAGGGCGACTGTGGAGTTGTTCCTGTCGGATTTGTCTGACAAAAATGCGGACGGATATCGAATCTGTCTGTGGGATGCCAAGGAAGAAATGGTTTTTTACGCACTTCATCCTGCCGGGGAAGAAGACCCCTGCATCCTGCAGCTACAGCATCCTCATCTGTGGGAGACGGGAAATGATCCCTATTTATACCGTCTGGAAATATACGGCGCGGGCAGGGAACCGCTGGTTTGTATGCCCTTTCCCGTGCGGGAATTGACACAAGTGTCAGAAGGTGTCAGTCTGCTAAACGGCCGCCCATTCACGCCCAAACCGGTATTCTGCGAAAACGTGTGTGATTTGGGAGACAAAGAGGAAGCGCTTTTGGCTCAGCGGATTGACAGCAGATTGGTCCAATTGGCCAGAATGGGCGCAAACATGCTGTTTGTGGGAGGTATCGCGAGAGCGGACCGGGAATTTCTGATGCTGCAAAATTGCTGCGACAGGTCGGGACTGCTGCTGGAAACAGACGACGGTAGTTCAGGCGACGGCATTTTTGCGGATCGGATTTTCGGAAAAACTCTTTTTCTGTCAAACGGGCGCCCCTCTGCCTCCTATTATCTCCAAAGAGCCCGCTGGAGCAGTTGTCCCTTTGTGTATATCCATGCCGGGAGTCTGCAGAGACAGTCTGACGGCTTATATCGAATCAATGTTTACAGCAATCAGCAGAGAGTTGCGCTCTTTGTCAATGGTGTCGTATTCGGATTTCTGAGCGACGGACCTGAGTTCGTATTTCAGGATATTCCGGCTAAGCACTTTCCGCTGCTGCTTTCGGCCGAGGCGGGCGGAAGCAGTATGTCTGTGACCTGTTACCGGTAGAAATTCAACAGGGAAGATGCGCAAGAAAACAAGTGCTTTGAGCGCAGAATAGAAGTATGGACCGCAAAATAATTCAAAATATTGACACAATCCCACTGGCTTGTTAGAATACAATTATCACGCAAACAGTTGCAAGATTAGGGGGATAAAGGTATGTACCATTGCCATACTCATTTTTATCTGGTGGGCTGTCAGTGCAAGGAGTTCGAAGTTATTAAGGGGATGTCTCCGCTTGATCATTTTACGCATGATTTTTCCGAGAGCGACAGACCGGAAAAATCATTGGCGTCGGAAGCGGATGTGATTCTGGCGGATGTGCGAAAGGAAGACATAAAGGAGGCTGTGCAGATTCTGACATCGGATAAGAGGGAAGAAGCTCAGCTTATATTGCTGGCCGATCAGGAGCAGACTGCGCATTTGGCGGAGGAAGTCCTTGCAAAAATTCAGGACATTTGGATCACGCCTGTGTCGGACGCTCAGATGCGGTTCTATTTTCTCAGGTGGCAGCAGACTTATAAAATGAGCAAGGACTTCTGGGAGACCAATCATTTCCTGGAGGCTACCATTGACAATATTCCAAATCTTGTCTGGTATAAGGATAAAAACGGTATTCACGAAAAAGTAAATAACAGCTTCTGCGCTACGGTCAACAAGACAAAAGAACAGGTGCAGGGGCGCGGTCATGCGTACATATGGGATGTGGAGCAGGACGATCCCGCCTGTATCAAATCAGAGCAGGAGGTTATGAGTAAGCAGCAGACCTTTGTATCCGAGGAGATCATTAAGACGGGAGAAGGCATGAGAACGCTCATGACCTATAAGTCTCCGCTGTATAATCTGGATCACAATGTCATGGGTACAGTGGGCGTGGCCATCGATGTGACGCAGGAGAGAGCTTACGAACAGGAGATTGTCAGGAAAAACCAGGCGCTGGAAACAATCTTCAGTACCATAGACTGCGGTGTGATGCGTCATTCAGTGGATGGGGAGCGCTTGATCAGCGCCAATCCGGCGGCGTTGAAGATTCTGGGCTATGAATCGGAAGAAGAGCTGATGACAGACGGGTTTAATCTGGTTGCAGGCTCTGTCATGCAAGAGGACCGGGAAAAGCTTGAGAATACCATGAAGATGCTGAACAAGGAGGGCGACAGCGTCAGTGTGGAGTACCGTGTGCAGCATAAAGACGGAGAGATACTGCATGTCATAGGTAATATCAAGCTTCTGCAGGAGGACGGAGAGCTGGTATATCAGCGCTTTCTGCTTGATTGTACTGCCCAGAAGCTGCAGGAAAAGAAAAACGAGAGGCGTCAGATGGAACTGCTTCAGGCGCTGGCTATTGATTATAACCGGATATGCTTTTTCGATCTGGACACGGGTCTGGGCTATCCGCTCCGCAACGACAGCGGTAACGGACAAAAATCGGATGTACTCTTCCGCCAGGAGATATCACTGGAGGAGAGTATGAAGGAGTACATACAAAAGTATGTGCATGAGGATGACAAAGAGCCTCTGCGTCAGGCCTGCTCCTTAAAGTTCTTAAAGAAAGAACTGGAGCAGAAAAACCAGTATTATATAAATTACCGCATCGCCTATCAGGGTGAGATTACTTATTTTCAGATGAAAGCTGTGCGCGCCGGGACATGGGACGAAAATTACGGCGTGGTTCTGGGATTCCGCAATGTGGACGAGGAGACCCGCAAGGAAATGGAGCAGAAGAATCTGCTGGAGGCAGCGCTCTCGCAGGCAAACAGGGCAAGCAAAGCCAAGAGTGTGTTCCTGTCCAATATGTCTCATGATATCCGCACCCCCATGAATGCCATCGTGGGATTTACGAATCTGGCCATTACGCATATTGACCGCAGGGAGCAGGTTGAGGAATACCTCAAAAAGATCATGACGTCCGGTAATCATCTGCTGAGTCTGATCAATGATATTCTGGATATGAGCCATATCGAGAGCGGCAAGATTCATCTGGATGAGAAGCCCTGCAGTCTGCCGGATATCCTGCATGGTCTGCGCAATATCCTGCAGGCGGACATACATAAGAAGCAGCTCGAACTGCATATTGATACGATTGATGTTCTGGACGAAAATATTTACTGTGATAAACTCCGGTTGAATCAGGTGCTTCTGAACCTGCTCAGCAATTCCGTAAAATACACGCCTGCAGGCGGTGTTGTCGGCATGCGGATCACGGAAATGACAGGGGCGCCGAACGGATATGCGTCATATGAGTTTGCTGTCAGGGATACCGGAATCGGTATGAGCAAGGAGTTTCTGGAGCATATCTTTGAACCTTTTGAGAGAGAGCAGACTGCCACGACCAGCGGGATTCAGGGAACCGGTCTGGGAATGGCGATCACCAAAAATATCGTAGATATGATGAACGGAACGATTTCGGTAAAGAGTGAGCCGGGTGTCGGAACAGAATTTACGGTTTCCTTTACCTTCCGTCTGCATGCGGAGGCGAAGGAGCTGCAGGAGATCCCGGAGCTGAAAAACTCCAGAGTATTGGTGGTGGATGATGATTTCAATACCTGTGACAGTGTGTCCTATATGCTGGGACAGCTGGGAATGCGCGCCGAGTGGACTATGTCCGGAAAAGAAGCCGTGCTGCGCACTCACCAGGCGGTGATGCGCAGTGATGATTATGCAGTCTATATTGTGGATTGGATGCTTCCGGACTTGAACGGCGTTGAGGTAGCGCGCAGGATCCGCAAAGAGACGGGGCAGAATGTTCCGATTGTCGTACTGACGGCATATGACTGGTCCGATATTGAGGAGGAGGCAAAGGAAGCCGGTGTGACGGCGTTCTGCAGTAAACCTCTGTTTTTCTCGGAACTGAGGAATTGCCTGCGGTCAGTCATAAAATCTGACGAGGAGAATGAAACAAATCAGAGCGGCCGGACAGAGAAGGCTCGCAGCGGACGCATTTTGCTGGCCGAAGATATTGATTTGAATCAAGAGATCGCCACGGCTATTTTAGGCGATGCGGGCTTTACCACAGAGGTTGCGGCTAACGGACAGATTGCCGTGGATATGGTGAAAAATTCTGAGCCGGGATATTATGAGGTGATACTCATGGATGTTCAGATGCCGGTGATGAACGGCTATGAGGCGACCAAAGCGATCCGCAGTCTGGAGGATAAGAAGCTGTCTTCCATTCCGATCATTGCCATGACGGCAAATGCCTTTGAGGAAGATAAGCAGGAGGCATTAAAGTGCGGGATGAACGGTCACATTGCAAAACCCATTGACATTCCCAAGCTGCTGGAGACATTGGACAGAATCATATAGACAAAAGGCGCGGAAGAGCTTGAGCTGTCCGCGCCTTTTGAGCGTTTAGAACCGATGGTTTTCTGCATTTGCGGTTAAGGATCATTACAAGCTTTTCACCGGATGACGGATGACTGTCCGCAGTCTCTCTTCCGCCGTTTTGCGCGGGTCGCTCAGATAAATTTCATGGTGGCAGCGCGTTTCAGAAAAGTCCGGAGCGTATCCGTTTTCAGACAGAAAGGCATTCATTTTCTGTATGGTTGCCGGTTCGCTGTCATAGCTGCCTATATGCATGCACTGAACGCACAGGCCCTCATGACAGGTCATGAATTCAACCTTGGAAAAATCCGATTTTTTCTTTTCCGAGGCTTCTTTTACAGCCCACTCAAATACATCCCGGGTCACGAACTCGGGCAGACGGATCATGGAGATCCACTGAAAATTTTCTTTGTGTCCATAGTCAATTCCGTCAATGCCCTGCTGCCACCACAGGCCTTCGAGGGGAGGAACCACATATTCAAAGTATCCGTCTATCTTGTGACTGCCCTTATAGCTCATTTTGATGGTGAAAGCGATCCCGTATAAAAGGCTCAGGGCCCGGGCGTATTCGCCGTTTGGTTCGTTGGGGTCGCCTGCTCCGCGGACCGCCGCATACCGCATCTCGGGAATATCGACGATTCCCGGCTTTTTCGGCGGCAGATAGAATTCTTTGAAAGCTTTTTTGTAGTCAAATGCCATGTCGGGTATCTCCTCTATTCGTCTTGTTTTTTGGTTTTGGCTGTCTGTTTTGCTTTTTTCGGTTTCGGCGCAGGCAGCTCCTTGCAGGTTGATGTCACAAATTTGGTGAGAAACTCCTGATCATCAATATTTTCGATTAAAAAATGAGGTTTGGCACCATGGTAGGGTGATGCGGTATCCAGATTAGGCGCCAACTGTTTTCCGGCCTCCGTGATCTTGATATAAAGCTGATTATCGCAGACGACGGCAAATATTTTGCCGTCGCAGTAAAAGCCGTATTCTCCGAACATTTTGCGGTAAGTGATATCTCCTGCGCCCGCCAATTGGTCGGCGACGTACTGGACAAATTCGGGATTGGATGCCATGATGATTCCTCCTATGCTTCTTCCGTTGGTTAAGTTTCTTTTTCCAGCAGCATTCCTTTTTCTTTTAATTCTTTTTTGATGAGCTCCAGCGCTTTTTCGGACGGAGCTTTGATCGTGTGATAGTGGCAGCCTTCCGTCAATTCCTTCAGAGGGCGGGAGGCGCTTTCCTTCATTTTATTGCAGAACTCTTCTGCGTCCCGCATATCGTTGATGACCAGGTCCACCCGAATCTGACCATAGAGATCGTGATCGATGGAGACGTCCAGCATGGAGCCTCCATAGTCTACGATGGAGCGCATTTCTTCCAAAGTCTGTCCAGAGCTGTGCCGCACCATGATGACTGCCGTAGAGCCCGTCCGTTCCTCCTGAGGGTAAAACAGTACATAGCCCTTGTTGGTGGAGAGAATATTGCGGTTCTCGGCCCGCAGCAGAGCAATGTCCTGGACGATGACCTGGCGGCTGACTCCGAAATATCTTGCCAGTTCTGTGCCGTTTACGGGGGCGGTTTTATTTTCCAAAAATTCTACTATTGCTTTCCGGCGCATATTGCCGTCGAGATTTGCGTTCATGATGATCGGGTCCTCCAAATGAGTTATATCATATTTTACCATAGCTTAAACAGATAGAGCAAGTAAAGCGGAAATTGTTTCAGGAAAAAATTGTGACGGGATCAAATCTGTACAACATTTTTTCCCTGTGTTAGAATAATATATAGCGATGAACACAAAGGAGACTTTTCTGATGGAAAGGACCAGATTTTATTCGGATGAGCTGGAGAAGGGTATTGAACTGCTGTTTTTCCAGCCGGACGCCAAACGGTACGAAGAGGCTGCGGCACTGATCCAGACAGCGTGCGACAGAGGCGAGCCGGATGCCTTTTATATGATGCTGTGCTACTATACATGGGGAGACGTCTCTCTGCAGAAATACCGCAGCCGTTATCTTGACTATGTGAAGAAGGGCATTGCGGCGGGGAGCGAGCTCTGTGTGCTGGGGGCGGCGGAAAACGGTCTGGCGCTGGATGTGCGGGATGTACTGCTGCACAGTCCCCAAATCTCCGTGAGAAAGGCAAAGGAGACGGCCTTTGCGGGAAATGTTATAGCGCAGTACGCGCTGGGCGCTTTCTATCTGGGGAACGGTGTGGAGCGATGCGTCAACAATGCATATTATTTTACTTGTGATTATCCCGAGAAGGATAATCCTGATTTCCGCATACATCTGCGGGTCAACAGTGGTCATGAGGGACTTAAATGGGTGCTGCGTGCCGCGAAATGGGGCTGTCTGCCTGCCTTTGAGAAAGCGTATGAGGCGTTTTTGAGCGGAGCCGTGCTGTATGAGACGCCTGTGACAGATCCGGACGCGGAGCGGGCTGTCGCTTATGTGGAAGCGCTTCCGGCAGACTGTGAGCTGCGGGGCGATTTCTGTGCCCGGGTCGGCGACGGGTATCAGGCATGCGGAAAACTGTTCAAGATGCAGGAATGGCTGCAGCGGGGTGTGGACGCCGGAAGCCTGAAATGTATCGACAGGCTGGCCGATCTGTATTATACCGGGCAGGGATGCGTGGAAGCGGACAGGGCAAAAGCGTTTGAACTGTATCTTCTCAGTGCCGGACAGGGTTCACCCGCCGGGCAGTTTCAGGTGGGCGAATACTATTTTCACGGTATTTTGGGCGAGGAGGATAAAGAGAAAGCCTTTTCCTGGTATCTGAAGGCGGCCGATGGAGAACACCGAGAGGCGCAGTACTATGTGGCGTCTTATTACCGATACGGCTGGGGCAATGTGGCACAGGACTGCAAGGCATGTCTGCGCTATGCACAGCGTGCGGCAAAGAACGGATGCAGCGCCGCAAAGGCGTTTGTAGGAGAGGGATATCTCTATGCCGATAAGCTGCAGAACGGCTTTGTGAAGAATACTCAGGTGGGTATTCGCACTTTACAGGAATGTGTGGAACAGGATCAATCGGATCTGGGAGGCAGGGCGCTTGCATTGGAACTGTTGGAGGCTGCCGGTCAAAAGGCGTAACTACATACAAATTCAGGTGGGCAGGGAGAGTGTATATGAAGATAGAACGAGTGGATGACAAAACCGTCAAATGTTTTCTCTCCAATGAGGAGATGGAAGAGTATGAGATTGATTATAAGGATTTCATATTGCGGAGTGAGAAGGCAAAGCAGGTAGTTCATGATATTATTGAACAGGCTGCCCAACAGGTGGGTTACAAACCGCCCCGGTTTGCCTTTGACATGCAGATCATGATGCTGCCGGACCAGGGGCTTCTTCTGACCTTTTCGGAGAGCGATACTGCCGCCATTCCTGATGCGCGGCAGATCCTGGAATATCTCAAGGATATGAAGCAGACGCTGCAGAGGACGAAGGAGCAGCTGGGTATTGCGGAAGATACCGTGCAGGCGGAGGAATCAAAGCAGGCGGAGACACCCGCTGCAGTCAAACCGGAAAAAGCGGTTTTTGCCTTTGAAAGTATTCCTCAGTGTATGAATTATGCCGGAGCGCTGCCGGCAAATCTCAGGGTGAAGAGCGCGCTGTATGAAATGGACGGCAGATATTATCTGTATCTGGAAAAGGGCAGCGCATCTTACCGGAGATACTCCCGGGCATGTATTCAGGGCTTGGAGTTCGGCGGCCTCTACAGTGCAGAGGAGACGGCGCTTCTCTCTGTGCAGGAGCACGGAGAATGCCTGATTGCGGAGAAAGCGCTGCAAAAGCTTCGCGGATAGAGGAGGAGACGGGGATGCGAAACAGAGTGCGTGTACTTGCTGCGATGACGCTGGGGCTCTGCCTGATTGCAGGATGCGGCAGCAAAGCGCCGGATGATTATGCCACGAACAAAGGGTTTGACAAGGCGGCGGAGGCTGCAGACGGGAGGACCGACACTACAGCGGGAGATTCGGACAATACGGACGACACAGGCAGCGCCGGCCTTGCCGGAGATAACAAAACGGAAGGTAATCACGGCATTGCCAAGGAGGACATCAAGGTGGGTGTTCTCTACATCACTGACCCGGGCGAGGGGAGCGGTTATTCCTACACACATGATTTGGGCATTATCGGCATGCAGAATAATCTGGGACTGACGGATGCTCAGATTGTCCGGGATATCGTGAGCGACGGGGACAACGAGGGCACAAAAGCCTCTATCGAAAAGCTGGCGGCAGACGGGTGTAATGTGATCTTTACGACCAGCTGGGGTTATATGCAGACGACTGCCGATATGGCGGAGAAATACCCGGAGATCTATTTTTCCCATGGGACGGGCTATCTCTCCAACGGCAGAAATTTTAACAATTATTTTGGACGCATCTATCAGCCCAGATACCTCAGCGGTATTGTAGCGGGTATGAATACCTCTTCCGATAAAATCGGATATGTGGCGGCACAGGATGCCTCCAATTCTGAGGTGACGGGAGGGATTGACGCTTTTGCTCTGGGTGTTGCTGCGGTGAATCCCGATGCGAAGGTTTATGTGGCGGTGACAGACAGCTGGTATGCGCCGGACAAGGAGGAGGCCGCCTCAAGAAAGCTCTTGGATATGGGATGCGATGTGATGGCTCAGCATTGTGACACGCCTTATCCTCAGACCCTGGCACAGGAGTACGGCGTTTATGGTATCGGTTATAATTCCGACATGAGCAAAGAGACGCCGGATTCGTGTCTGTGCAGTGTGATCTGGAATTGGAGCGCTTATTATACGGCGGCGGTAAACAGCGTTATCAACGGTACATGGGACGGCTCCAATTACTATGGCGGTATGGCGGAGGGTGTTGTGAGTATGACGGATACGGCAGCCTTTGCGGCGGAAGGGACTGCGGACAGAGTGGAGGAGGCCACAGCGGATATTTTGAGCGGAAAGCTAACTATATTTGACGGCGAGATGAAGACAAACACAGGGGAGACTGTAGGCGTTGCGGGCGGTACGTTGGATGACGCAACCATAACCGGCGGGATCAACTGGTATTACGAAAATGTGGTTTTGGTAGATTAGGAGGTTTCGCAGATGACTATGAGAAAGAAACTGATGTTCAGTGCTCTGATGCCGGTATTTTTGCTGGGTGCGATAGTCATTTTGATTACGTCTACCTTTGTGCGCAGATCCCTGATCGGACAGGTGGAAAATTCCCTGAGAGGAACGGCGGTAGCTACGCTGGCAGCCTACGATCAGAACAGCGGCTCCTATCTGCAGACGACAAACGGGGATATCTGGAAGGGCAATTATAATATTTCTCAGTCTCAGCATATGGTGGATACCATCAAGGAGCGCTCGGGCATGGAGGTGACGTTCTTTTACGGCGCGGAGCGTATTATGACATCCGCGACGGATGCCGGGGGGAATCGTATTCTGGGATCCCCCGCGGGTGATAAGATCGTGCAGGAGGTGCTGATCGGAGGAAACGCTTATTTCAGCGACAATGTGTCCATGGACGGAACGCTCTATTACGGCTATTATCTGCCGGTTTATCAGAGCGATGACAGCGCGGCGCCCATCGGTATGATATTTGCGGGTGTGAAGAAGTCAGAGGCTCTTGCAGACATTCTGCAGATCATGGTGATACTGATCGCTGTGGTGGTTGCGGTCATGCTTTTGTGCATAGCGGCGGCAGTTCTGGTCAGCGCGTCCATGTCCGGCGGACTCAGACGCAGCATTGCCAATGTACAGGCTGTCTCCGACGGAAAGCTTAATATACCTCTTGACGAGGCATTGTATCGCCGGAAGGACGAAATTGGCGATCTAAACCGTTCTATTGTAAATCTGCAGTCCACGCTTAAGAGTATTATCGGCGGTATCGGAGAGAGCACGGAGCTTCTGGTAAGCTCCTCGGATGGGCTGAACCGGATTGCGGGCGAGACTTTCGAGCATGTGGGAAATGTGCAGAGAGCAGTGGAGGAGATTACGGAGAGCGCTGGAGCGCAGGCCAGAGATGCACAGCGGGCCTCAGAAAATGTCAATCGGATGGGAGAGCTGATCCTCGAGACGGAGAAGGAGGCTCATGAGCTGAGCAACCATGCGGACAGCATGCGGAACTCCGGCGATGAAGCAGGCGAGAGTATCCGGGAGCTGAAGGATATCAGCGAAGAGGTCGGAAGAGTAGTGGATGCCATCGCAGAGCTGACCAGACAGACCAACGAGTCTGCGGGCAGTATCAAGGAGGCTTCCGGCTTTATCTCTGAGATTGCGGAGCAGACTAATCTGCTGGCGCTGAATGCCAGTATTGAGGCCGCAAGGGCGGGAGAGTCAGGACGAGGCTTCGCGGTGGTTGCCATGGAGATCCAGAAGCTTGCGGAACAGTCCAACAATGCCAGCGGCAGGATCGATGTGACGGTGGAGACCCTGGTCGAAAACTTTGGCCGGGTTGTGAGCGCTATGGAGCGAATGCAGGAAGTTATCCTGAGACAGAAGCAGCACATCGGCAGCACTGAGGGTACAGTGGAGCATGTGATGCAGGAGATCGACGACTCCATTCGCAGTATCCGTACTATCGAGAAACAGGCCGGAGAACTCGAGGGGGCCCGTAAGGAGATTGTGCAGGTGATCCGGGGGCTGGCCGGGATCGCTCAGAACAATCTGGCGGGAATGGAGGAAACCAATGCCGCCATCGCGGAAGTCTACGAGAAATTTCACGATGTGGAGGATGCCGCCGGGGGACTCCGCGCAACCTCCGACAAGCTTGCGGAAAATATCGGCAGTTTCAAGCTTCAGTAACGCTTGACAAAACGGCATCTATGCACTACAATCATCATAAATATCGACGTTGATGAGGAACAGTACGGATTGAAAGCATTACAGAGAGAGGGCGGCGGGTGTGAAGTCCTTATGCGGAAGGTTCGGAACCTCCCTCGGAGTCCTGCGTGAGATTGTTTCGTGCGGCTTGTCAGAGCAGACTTGCGGAAACGGTGAAAGCGCGGCGCATACCGGCGTTATCGGGATAAGAGTTGGGTGCAGACGCATCAATAAGGGTGGTACCGCCGAGTTTTCGGTCCCTGGTCGGGAGCGAAGGCCCGGCGTTTTTGTATATTTTATGTTATGATGAGCGCAGTGCCGCTGCGGCGGTCTGCAGTATGAGGAGGTAGGTAGAACATGTCAGACAACAAGAAGATGGTGGAAGCGATCACATCCATGGAGGAGGATTTTGCCCAGTGGTATACGGATGTGGTGAAAAAGGCGGAACTGATCGATTATACATCCGTAAAAGGCTGTATGGTGCTCAAACCTGCGGGCTATGCGATCTGGGAGCTGATCCAGAAGCAGTTGGACGAAAAATTTAAAGAGACGGGAGTGGAGAATGTATATCTTCCCATGTTTATCCCGGAGTCCCTGCTCCAGAAAGAGAAGGATCATGTGGAGGGTTTTGCACCCGAGGTAGCCTGGGTGACCCATGGCGGATTGCAGCCTTTGCAGGAAAGGCTCTGTGTGCGTCCTACCTCAGAGACTTTGTTCTGTGATTTTTACAAAAATGATATTCATTCTTACCGGGATCTGCCCAAGGTATATAATCAGTGGTGTTCGGTGGTTCGCTGGGAGAAGGAGACCAGGCCGTTTCTTCGTTCCAGAGAATTTCTCTGGCAGGAAGGGCATACTGCCCATGCTACGGCGGAGGACGCGGAGGAAAGGACCATTCAGATGCTGAATGTGTATGCGGATTTCTGTGAGCAGGTGTTGGCTATTCCTGTGATCAAAGGCCAGAAGACCGAGAAGGAGAAATTTGCAGGGGCGCTGGCTACTTATGCCATCGAAGCGCTGATGCATGACGGCAAGGCTTTGCAGTCCGGTACCAGCCATAATTTCGGGGACGGCTTTGCGAGAGCTTTCGACATTCAATATACGGGAAAGGACAATACGCTGCAGTATGTGCATCAGACCTCATGGGGTATGAGCACTCGTCTGATCGGCGGGATCATCATGGTGCATGGGGACAATGAGGGATTGGTGCTGCCGCCCAGAGTGGCGCCTGTACAGGTATGCATCGTACCCATTCAGCAGAAGAAAGAGGGTGTGCTGGATAAGGCATACGAGCTTCGGGATCGCCTGAAGCCTCGTTTCCGTGTGAAGGTGGACGACACGGATAAGACTCCCGGGTACAAATTTGCGGAGGCGGAGATGCGCGGTTATCCTGTGCGTGTGGAGATCGGACCCAAGGATATCGAGGCGGGCAAATGCATTATCTGCCGTCGTGACACCAGAGAAAAGACGGAGGTCGCTCTGGAGGAACTGGAAGATAGGATCGGAGAGGTTCTGGAGATCATGCAGACCGAAATGCTCGAGCGCGCCAGAGCTCATCGGGATGCCCATACCTATGTGGCGCATAATATGGAAGAGTTCCGACAGCTCTTTAACGAAAAGTCGGGATTTGTAAAGGCTATGTGGTGCGGATGCAGAGAGTGTGAGGAGCAGATCAAGGAGGAGCTGGCCGTGACCAGCCGATGCATGCCTTTTGAGCAGGAAGAGGTAGCCGAGGAGTGCGTCTGCTGCGGCAAACCTGCCAAAAAGATGGTTTACTGGGGCAGAGCATATTAAAGTACGGAATTTCAAAGGAGGACGATTTGATGATTCACAAGGTTTATCCCATACAGGTGGAAGGGTCCTTGCCCGATGCCCGACTGATCACTTATATTCAGGATGCTTCGGACAGCATGGCCATTGACAGGAGACCGCTTGTGCTGATCTGTCCCGGCGGCGGTTACGGTTATACCTCGGACAGAGAGTCTGAACCCATTGCTCTGGCGTTTCTGGCTATGGGATATCACGCCGCGGTTCTGCGTTATTCCTGCGCTCCCGCAAGATATCCCACATCGCTTCTGGAGCTGGCGTCCTCCATGCTGTTAATCCGCAGGAATGCGGATGAGTGGCGTGTGGATGCAGATAGGATTATCGTGCAGGGATGTTCGGCGGGCGGTCATCTGGCGGCCTGCCTGGGAATGTTTTGGGACGAGGATTTTCTTGCGCGGAGTCTGGGTCTTGGAGCGGATGAGCACGGTCTGCTTCAGCCGAGAGCCATGCTTTTGTGTTATCCGGTCATCACTTCGGGAGAGTATGCCCACAGAGGATCCTTTCAGAATCTGCTGGGGGAGAGGGAGTCTGAGCTGAGCGCGCAGTTGTCTCTGGAGCATCGGGTCAGCGCAAAGACTCCGGAAGCTTTTATCTGGGGAACCTATGAGGACGGCTCGGTGCCTATGGAAAATTCGCTGCTGTTAGTCGGCGCTATGCGCAGGGCGCACATTCCCGTGGAGTATCATCTTTATCCCAAGGGAGGACATGGATTGGCGCTGGCTACCCGTCTGACAGAGACCTCTGACGGCAGGCATGTGCAGGAGGCATGTGCCACATGGATACAATTGGCCAAGAACTGGATAGAACATTTGTGAGGAGACCGGATATGGAGAATAAAAATAGTACAGACAGAATTATTGAGATTCCCCAGTTTTACGGTTCTTTACCGGGAATGCTTAGAAAATTTGACAAGTATGCGCGTCAGGATGCTTTTGCCGGCAGTACTGCGGAGGAGTTTGAGCGCTGGAAGAAAGAATCCCGGGAGACACTGAAGGAGCTTTTGGGATTGAAATATATGGAGAACTGTCCGTTAGAGCCGCGGCTGGAGGAATGTGTCACGCTGGATGGCGGTATTGTGCGGGAAAAGGTATTGATCCAGGTGGAGCCCGATACATGGATGCCCATGTATATCCTGATCCCTCCCAAGGTGAATTCCGGGAAACAGTCCTGTTTCCTGGCATTGCCCGGACATCAGGGCGCAGGAAAATATTCTGTGGCGGGCTGTTATGAAATTCCGGCGGTTATGGATAAAATTAAATTTTTTAACTATGATTATGGTATGCAGCTTGCGCGGCGCGGTTATGTCGCTTTGTGTCCCGACTGCCGCGGATTTGGGGAACGCCGGGATGAGAAAAAGCGGACTCCCGGAAGCGAAGCAGACTTTTTAAACAGCAGTTGTTTTAATCTGGCTCATATGGCGGAACCTATGGGAGAGACGGTGGCAGGTATGTGTACATGGGATGCCATGAGACTGATTGATTATGTCTATGAGCGGGGAGAGTGGAAAACAGACGATCTCGGCGCAGTGGGTTTTTCGGGCGGCGGCATGCAGGTACTGTGGCTCGCAGCATTGGATGAGAGAATAACGAGATGTGTTATCAGCGGGTATCTCTATGGTTACAAGGACGCTCTTATGATCTTGAACGGAAATTGTAACTGCAACTATGTGCCTCATTTGTGGGAGCATTTCGATATGGGAGACATCGCTTCCCTGATCGCTCCCAGACCGGTGGCAATTCAGTCCTGCAGGGACGATCATCTGAATGGTCCCCGGGGACTTGACAATGTGTTTGAACAGGTGGAAATTGTGCAAAAAGCTTACAGACTCTACGGTGAAGGTCCCTATCCTATCCACGATATCCGGGAGGGAGGACACTGTTTTCATGAGGAGGTGCTGGATCGGTTTCTTGCAGGAGAGGAGTAGGTTTGAAGTATATTGTATTAGATTTGGAGTGGAACCAGAGCAGTACAGGTACGGAGGCGGAGGCAGAGACCCTTCCTTTTGAAATCATCGAAATCGGGGCGATAAAACTAAATGACGAATGTGTCATGATAGGAGAGTTCAGCCAGCTTGTCAAACCTGCAGTTTATCATGAGATGCATCATTTCACAAGTAAGCTGATCCACATGCAGATTCAGGAGCTTGAGCGGGGTATGCCTTTTGCGGAGGCTGCCGGCAAATTTCTGGACTGGTGCGGAACGGAGGAGTATCTGTTCTGTACCTGGGGGAGCGCTGATTTGACGGAGCTTCAGCGCAATATGAAGTTTTACGATATGACGCCATTGTCAGATAAACCCATTCGCTATCTTGATGTCCAGAAGCTGTTCAGCATTGCCTACGAGGACAGGAAATCCCGCAGAGCGCTGGAATCTGCGGTAGACTTTCTGCAGATGGAGAAGGATATCCCTTTCCACCGGGCCTTCAGTGATGCCTACTACACGGCCAGGGTTTTTGCGCATATGGTTCAGGAGATGCCGGAGCTTTTGCACAATGAATCTTATGATGTATTTAATGTACCAAAATGCCGGGCTGATGAGGTTAAGGTACAGTTCGACACTTACGCCAAATTTATTTCCCGTGTGTTTGCAGACAAGACGGCAGCGTTTGCAGACAGAGAGGTGAGCTCCAGTAAATGTTATCTCTGTCACAGAAATCTGCGCAAGAAGATCAAATGGTTTACGGCTAACGGCAGGCATTATTACTGCCTGGCCTACTGTGAAAAGCATGGATATCTGAAAGGCAAGATCAGGATCAGAAAGACGGACGAAGGCGGTGTGTATGTGGTGAAAACCACAAAGCTGATCAGCCAGGAGGCGGCAGACGAGCTGAAGAACCGCAGACTCCGTGCCAAAGAGAGGCATATAAAGCATGGACAGGAATCAGACTAGAAAGTCAGATTCCTGTCCGTTTTTGATGCTCTGGATCTGGAAGCCCGAAACAGACGCCGGGATTTTTTCTGGCGGCGCTTGGCCTGCCGGATATCCTCCCGCCTCCTGGAGAGCAGTGCATTGCCGTGATTATGGAAATAGCTGTGCTGTCTGCGTCTGTCCTTCTTCCAGTTGCGCCGGCTGTTGGGATGCCTGGCCGCATAGCTTTTACAGGATTTATAGAGAAATAGAACCAGCGCGGCGACGGCTGCAATTCCCACAACCCACATCAGCACTTTCAGCACGTTGATAAAGATGACAGCCGGCAGATGGGAAGTCTCTTCCGTTTCCTCCGGTGCTGCCACGGGATCAAAGGAATAGGTACCCTGTCCGCCGGTGGCCAGATCTACGGAGGCGGAGCCGATGGGAACGCCGTGATAACTGTAATGAATGACAGCCACCTGATTGGTATTCTCCGTGGAATAAGAAATTTCAGAGTCCAGATCCTGAAAATTTACCGTTTTCGGCAAAATGACGCAGTCATTCTGGTTCAGGGTCAAAATCGGTTTAGAATTCCCGAAAATGTCATTGTCACTGTAAAATCCGGAACCCTCAATATTATATTTGACTTCGGAACGGGAGATATTAGCCTTCTCAAAATTGCCGAAGCCATAGTTGAACAAAGCCAGAGTATCCTCATAATGATTGGGGGATTCATCCTTCAGCACCACACAGATCAGTTTCATGCCGTCCTTCTCCGCGCAGGACACAAGACAACTGCGGGCATCGTCAGTGTAACCGGTCTTGCAGCCCACCAGATAATCATAGGCGTACTTTTTACCGGACAGAAGCTCCATCTGGTTAGCGTCCACCAGATTGCCGTTTTTCTTGGTGAGATAAAGCAAAGGCATCTGCGTGATCTGGCAAAGCATTTCGTTGGAAAAAAAGGCCCGTCCGATCATAGCCAGATCAAAAGCGCTGGTGTAGTGATCTTTGTCAGGCAGACCGTTGGGATTCACAAAATGGGAATCCACACAGCCCAGCTCCGACGCCCGGCTGTTCATCATCTCCGCGAATCCGTCCCAGCTTCCCCCGATGTGCTCGGCTACCGCATAGGAAACCTCGTTGGCGGAGCGGATGAGGATGGCCTGAAGACATTGCTCCATGGTGAGCGTATCACCTTCATTCATAGCCACATGATTGCTGCCCACAGGAATGCTGTAGACTGCTTCGTGGGAAAAGGATACGGTCTCATCCAGAGAGCATTCCTCTGAGGCGATCAGAGAGGTAAGGATTTTAGTTGTGCTGGCGGGATATTCCCTGGCGTGAATATTTTTTTCATAGAGGATGACGCCGGTCTCCAATTCCATGAGAATAGCCGATTCGGCGCTGACGATTGGCCCGGCGGGCCAGTTTGCAATCTCGTTAGATTCTATGGGAATAGCCTGATTGGCTGCTATATTCTGTTCCCTGACAGTGGGGGCGGGAGCGGCAGATGCCGTAAGACCCATACAGGACACAGAAAGACAGACCGCACAGAGAGCAGCCGCGGCGCGGATCCGTATAAATGAAAGGATTTTTTTATCCATAAAAACCGTCCTGTCGTTCTATTTTATCGAGTATAGTATGTTCAGTTTATGAAAAAGGTATTATTTTTATCATACAACATAACTTGTCGATTGACAAGTTTCAACAGATAAAGTAAGCTTAAATAGGTAATTTTTAAGAAGAGTTTCGGAGGAAACCTGAAATATGAGACTGCGGAATATCACCGGTTCCAGGGAGATGATCGCCGAAAGCGCTTTTGTGGTGCCGGAGGCGGAGCTTTTCGACTGTCCCGGGACATGGCATAAAATATTCGGAAACGATCAGCCCATTCACATCGAGATAGGAATGGGAAAAGGGCGATTTATCCATACTATGGCTAAGGATCACCCCAGGATAAATTATATCGGAATCGAAAAGTATTCCAGTGTGCTGTTGCGCGCCATTCAGAAAATGGAGGAGGACGAGCTGCCGAATCTCAAGTTCATCCGAATGGATGCCGAGGATATTGCAAAAGTGTTTGCACCGGGGGAAGTGGATCGCATTTATCTGAATTTTTCTGATCCATGGCCTAAGGACAGGCATGCAAAGAGAAGACTCCCCTCACGGGAATTTCTGGCCCGTTATGATCTGATCCTCCGGCCGGACGGACAGCTTGAATTCAAAACGGACAATCGCGAGCTGTTTGATTTTGCAGTGGAGGAGCTGACACCGGCCGGATGGCATGCCCGGGAGCTTAGCTATGATCTGCATCATGATCAGCGTTTGATGGAAGGCAATGTGATGACGGAGTACGAAGAGAAATTTTCCGCTATGGGTAATCCGATCTGCAAATATATCATTTGCAGATAATCCGGTCTATAAGAATAAGGAGGACAAAAATGGAGTACAAGTTTACTACAGCAAATTTTGAGGAAGAGGTTTTAAATTCCGATCTGCCTGTATTGGTAGATTTCTATGCCGACTGGTGCGGCCCCTGCAAGATGATGGCGCCTATTGTAGAGCAGATGGCGGATGAGTACGAAGGCAGGCTTAAAGTGGGAAAATGCAATACGGATGAAAATATGCCCCTGACCCAGAAGTACCGTGTGTCGAGCATTCCTACCTTTATCGTTTTTAAGGGCGGAGAGCCTGTGGCCACCTTCATGGGAGCTATGCCTGCGGACGATCTGCGTGATCAGCTCGACGCGCAGCTTTGATCTGACTTATCGTATCAAATAATACCTACGGAGAGCGGGAAGAAAGATGGTTGAGGAGACAAAAGGACATTTGGATGAAGCTTTGGCGCGTCAGGCGCTGGAAGAGGCACGGGAGGCAGAGAACACGGCATACGAGCGGATGAAAGCGGGTCATGCCACAGCTTTCACAAAGCGTCAGAAGGGAATGCTGAAGCTTGCGCAGATGGAGGAGCTGGATTCTCTTGACAATGAGCAGCTTGACCAAAAGTGCAGACTGATTCTGGAGAGTTATTATCTGCCCCATATTTTGAAGGATGGCTGTACAGTGGAGCTGAAACCGGATTTCACGCGCTTTGAGGATTCAGACAGAGATTATATCGAGGCGGTTTTCACCATGCCCTCCGGCAGGAAGAGAAGCGTGGGATATAATTACAAGACTGACGAGGACGGGAAGAATCTGATCCTGTTTGAAAAGACTTTTGAGAATGTGGTCCTGGAACCCGGAAAACCTGAGAAATATGTGCTTTACGGTGCGGACGGCGTCACGGAGCGGGAGTCGGTTTCCATGGAAGAGCTGGAAGAGCGGATTGCCGGCGGCGAAGTTGTAAAGGTAGGGGACGAATATTTTCAGAAAGCCAGAGACGCCGGCGGGGAAGTCTATGAAGGCGACACCACCGTGATCATCGAGGATGAGGGCAACAGCAGGATCCTTCTGGGCAGTAATGAGGAGCGAAAGTATTCTTTTAATAAGACGGGACAACTTGTATGCGCCCTTACCAACGATGTGACGACCATTACTGTGGAGACCAGAAAGTTTGCCTGTCCCGAGCCGGTTTATGACAGCGCAGAGGCCGCCAGGGCGGCTGCGGAAAAAGAGGTGCAGGAGGGCGAGATCAATCTGAAGGTAGATACGGTCATGGAGGGAACCACGGTTGCCGAATTTAATTTTGTTCCCGTTTATACCACCAGTATTGATCTGGCAGGCGTAGTCCGAAAGCTTGGCAAGGGTGTGGAAGGATACAATGCCGCAGACAGCGATGAGGAAAATCTGCGCAGGCAGTTTGCAAAACCCATCAGTGAATATCTGGACGAAAAAGGATTTCATGTAATTGATATATCCTGTAAAAATTTAAAATCGGATGTGACAGAAAATGTGGGATGGATGAATACCATCAAAACATTTCAGATGACCGGCGGTGAGGTATCGGTTTCCTATACCAAGAGACTGACCACCACAGTGAGCTTAAAACAGGGATTTCTGGGCAGAGGCCAGAACAATGATCTCTCTGTCATCATGTCACAGCTGCCGGAGGGGAGTGAACTGTTAAATCCGCAGGATATTGATCGGAAGAGCTCCAAACCGGAAGTGTCTTATGTGATGCGGGGAAGCGTCACGGCCGAGGCCTCGGCGAGGACTATCGAAGAAGCGGATTCCCTTGCGGCGGACAATGCAATTCTGGCGGCTCAAAAAATTGCTGTGCGCGGATTGAACGGAGGTATTTCCGCCGGTATCAAAGAAGCGATCTCGGCCGGCGGCGCGGCAGCCACAGTGGCGAATGTGCGCGCCAGAATGGATGTGCCTAATGTCGGCAAGGAAGATATGCTGCTGACGCACAAAGATGCCCGATATGCCTACACGGGAAGCTGTGACAGAATGATCACCTCCACGGATAATAAGCTGGTGTCCGTGACTGCCTGGAACGGCAGTAAGCTGACTTATGTGGAACCCACAGATCCCGTTATCGACAAAGGGATTCCCACAGACGAAAATTATGACAAATATATCAACGAAGGAGACGATCTGGGAATTTTACTTTTTGAGAAGACGGATCAGGGCTTTCACAGATACATGGATGATGTAAAAAAGGCGCAGGCTCAGGCGAACAACCTTCGTAATCTTTATGAAAAGGCCCGTGCGGCACTGAAGGAAGCTCAGGAAATCTTTGATCTGGCCTATGAACAGGAACGAGACGGGACAGAGGATTATCGGGAAAATGAAAAAAAGCGACTAATGGCACAAGAGGCTTTGCTGGCTATTTTCGGAGACGATAGTACGGAATAAGGCATAAATTTGTGAAAGGGCTATGGCGCCCGCCGGTAAGAATGAACGGATGCGCCATAGCCCTTTTACTGAATAGAAATTTATTGCCCGGCCTGTTTTTCCAGCACTTCCTTCAAAGCGCTGTATTCCTCCTGCATTTTCTGGAAAGTTTCGGTATCGCCGCCCTCTGAGTCGGGATGGTAGGCTTTGCACAGGGATTTATACCGTTTTTCCAGTTTCTCGGTATTGTTGCAGCCGCAGAAAAAGACGGAGGATTGGAGGGGATCCACGGTTGCTGCCTGAAGCTTTTCGGCCATGCTCTTTACTTCTTCACGCTGCTTCTCCAATTGCTGTATGCGGGGGATCAGTTTCTTGAATTTGTCCAGTGGGATGCCGTTTTTGTATTTGGAGCATTCCTCTACAATGTCGGAGAGGTTGCGGAAATAATTGCCCCAGGTGCTGCGCAGCAGTGCGTTGTCCTTGGCGGACAGCACGGCCTCCACCATGTCTCCCAAGGGCTCCAGACTTTCAATATGTTCCTCCAGATTCTGTATATAAGCGTCTCCTGTCTCCGTGGCGGCCTCCGAATCCCGGGCCATGTGCCAGTCGTTCTCCTGAAGGCTGCGGATGTTCTCATCCAGCTCGTCTCCGGTCATCTTCAGCTCCTGTGCCCATTCGTGCCATTCGATGCCCAGCGAGAGCAGTACCACAATAAAGGTGGCCATGATCGCAATGTACATCACAATGCCATAGACAAGGGAAAAGGTGTCAAATTTGCCCATATATGGCAGCAGTCCGATACCGAAGGTATCCTTTACCTCCAGATGTAAGCTGACCAGACTACCGATGATCAACAGTCCGCTTAGGATAAAGGAGGCGGGCAGAGCAAAGGAGATCACAGTGACAATCAGCTTGTTGATTATGTGTAAGATCGTGAAAAACAGGCAGAGGGCAGCGTTTGCCGCTTTGCTGCCGCTTAAATTTATGTATTGATAATCGCTCTCACAGGTGACATATAGTTTCAGAAATCCTGTGTAGGTGAGATCGTAAATAATTCCAAAGAAGCTGATTACGGCTGTCCAGATTACCGTTATGAATGTGGTCGCCAGGGTCATGATAAATAGAAAGATCATGACGAAGACAAAGCCGATCAGGAAAATAATGACCAGCATGGCAATGGCTTCCATACCGCCCGAGGGATTTTTCACAAATTCAAAGCCTAAGATTAAAAATACGGTAATTGCCAGCATGCCTAAGATCACGGCTACCTTTTCCAGCGCTTTGGCGATCAGCTTACTGGCAGTGGCAATCAAAAGCAGCGGCAGCGCAATCAGAGAGAGTATATTGATTTTCAGTATTTTAATTGTTTTTTCCATCGGTTCCTCCTCCTATTCAAACTGAGCCAGTTCATAGCGTATGCTTTGAATGGATGAATTGTCGGAGCCCAGGTTTACCGTGATCTTATCTCCGGTTGCGGCATCCTTATAAATAGCGTGGGTGTTGTCAAAGCCCCAGCCGTACAAAAGGCTTCTGGTAAAAGCGTCCGGCTCGCCGTAGAGTCCGTCGCTGTTGTGGCATACGGTGTCAGGCGACATGCCGAGGGTGACGCCTTTGGGAAATACCACATTATTCTTGAATACATAGATGCCTATAAGTTTGCAGGAATGCCAGTCCGCAGGCGCGTCCGACTGGTTCTGGAGTGTCAGTCTTACGCCCATCTGTCCGTCTGAAACCTCTATTTTTCCATAGGCAGGCACCTGATTTGGCTGGCTTTCAAAAGTGATATTCAACTGGGCGATCAGGTCCGAGGCGTTGTCTGCCCTCAGATCCACGATCTTTCTGTTGATCTGTATCTGTCCGTCAAATTTTTCCGCCAGGATCATCTCCGGCATGGGCTGCACGGACATCCAATGCTTTGTAAATTCGTCCGTATTTTCTACAAATACATGGATTTCAGAAGGCTTGTCGGCGGTCAGCTCCACGCTTTCCACATCCGCTGCCATCGTGATGCCCGTGTTGCCGGACTGGCTGGCATATGGCTTATATACTTCATAGACTCCGGGGTTTAAGGATATTTCCTGTTGAAAGCTATTGTCATGGTTCAAAGTGATGTGATACAGTTTCTCGTTGATAATGTTTTTCAGGGTAAGGCTGATAGAAAAGTTTTTCTGTACATTTTCCTCCAGCATGGACAATTCTTTTGGAATGTCCACAAAGGAGACGGTGCATTTACAGTCGCCCTCGTCCAGTTTACCGGTTTTGCCGCAGCCGGCCAGAGCCAGTGATAAAAACAGGCTTCCCATAAGCAGAGGCAGCAGGCGTTTGTGCATTTGTTTGAATGTCAGCATAGGGGGTACTCCTATCTTTGGTTGTAATGATTGTCGGGTTGCAGTAAAAATCCCAGAGCCACAGGGAACATATAAAATAAAATCAGATAGTATCGCAAGTCGGCCACCGGTCCGCACAGGCAGGTTGCGCATACCAGCAATTCCAGCAGCAGTGTGAGCATTGCCGGGCGGTTTTTACGCCAGACTGCGTAAAAGAGAGCTATCAGCATCGCCATAAACATGGTCCCGGTGGAAAAGAGCAGGCGCACTACGGGATAGCTGCGATAACTTCCCTTCATGATCCCCCAGTAAAAGTCAGACAAAGGAGGACAAAGCGGTCTGCAGTATTCAACCATCCAATCCGAGATGTCGAAATAGCGATAGCGGTAGGAGTCCATTAGCTCCGTCCAGGGATACCAAGCCTGATAAGTATTCGCGGCAAATGAGGCGATGTAGACGCCGGGATATTCCAGCCCTTTTCTGATCCACAGGGATAAGTAGGCTCCCTTATTTTCCATGATGGTGTCCAGATGATACCAGAAAGCCGTCTTGATGGGGTCGGCAATCAGGGGGTCATAGCTGTCCAGCATCCGGGGATCAATGGCATTGTAGAGCAGATCCAGATCTTCACCGGGAAAGGCGGCTTCACCCTTCTCGTCATACAGTCTGGCCAGCTGCTGAAACGGTACGCTCAGTGCCTCGGCAGCGCTGCTCTCCCGAGCCCCCAAGAGTGTGATCATACCTTTGTTAATACCCGAGTATGCCAGTATGGCAGCCAGATAGAGGAGCATGAGGCTGCGCCAGTATCTCCGCAAAAACAATGCGGAAAAAACTGCGAATACCACCAGGGCATAAACAATATTTTTGCGCAGCAGACAGGAGAGGCACAGGAGTATGCAGATGACTGCCCATTGTGCCGGGGCGGCTTTGCCGCCGTCTGTCAGACTCCGGTACAGCTCGTATTGCTTCACACATGCCGTCAGCAGCACAGCGTAACATACCACATCTTTCGTAGTAGCCATGGCAAAGAGAACCACGGGCGGACAGAGGGCGTAAAACAAAAAGGTAAGAAGAGTCAAAACACGGTTTCCGGTCAGACGGTATACGAAGCGAACCGCATGCCCGAAGCAGAGAGCACAGATACCCATCTGAACCAGATTATATAAAAATACGCCGAAGGTCAGATCAGCCGGATATAAGTTGTGTCCGATCGTAATGAGACCTCCGCCCACGATGGTATGCAGCAGGGGATGATGTGCGTCAAAGGGCACCTCCGGGTACATGATCTGGGGAAGCTGAACGCCGATGTCATAGCAGTAAAAGCCCGGATAGCAGCCCAAGAGGCACAGCACATAAACACTGTATAATGCAAGGCTCACATAAAGCCACAGGTGCCTGATCCCGCCGGGAGCAAAGGTTTTCGATGCGGCTGCTCTTTTTTCCAGCGTATCAAATACCCGATAGAGCAGAAGTCCCAGAAGTATAAATTCCACAATGCCAAGCCCTGCACACTGGTACAGATTCAATATACCGATACGCTGAAAAAAATCAGAGTGATGAATGGAGGTTCCGTATTTCATGCTGAGCTGCCAGCCGCCGATCTGCAATATTGTCAAAATGAGAGACAGCAGGGCGGCGATCCACTTTTTTCGATGTCTCGCGAACATGTATTTATTCCTTTCCCGGAGCGATTACAACAGGAAACACCGGTAGATACCGCTGCCGATGGCAGACAGACATACGAGAAACCGTAGGCTGATATCTGCGGTCCGATCTTCCTGATCGTGAAAAATTTCCAGAATTCCGGCTCCCAGGATACAAAAGCAGATCTGTGCATAGCCGAAAAAAATTGCGGGAGTCTCCAGCATTGCAGCCAGCCTTACCATCCATGGGCCGATGCGGCGTATGTAATCCCAGGGAAAGCAGCGCAATGCGGGAAGTGTGAGCAGACCGCCCATGATTCCCCAGAAGGGCAAAAATGCTTTTTCCGTCTCAATAAAAGCCCCTGGTTCTTTTATAAACCGATTCCTGACAAAAAGCAACCACAATCCGGCAAGGATACACAAAAAAAGTGCCAGTCCCAGTCCCGGTGAGTCATTGCGGAATTCATAGGTGGAAAACAGGCCGCCTATGCTGTAGCCCCTCGGGGCAATGCTCTCAAGCGACAGCTTCAGTGTCTCGAAACCTTCACCGGACAGATAGGACTTCAGAAGCAGGAATCGGGGCAGGCAGAGGATGCATCCCAAAACTGGCGGCAGCAGTATGACAGGTCTGCGGCCCCGGGTATAGAGAAAGGCGCAACATGTGATTCCGCAGATAATCAGAAGCTGCAGAATATCCGTCAAACCGATGCCCATGAGAGAAAGGGTGGCGGGCAGCAGATACAGAAATTGAATTCTGTGCTTATGTCTTGTGCGGATCAGGGCTGTCACGGACCACAGATACAGCGGAATCAGCATAAAGACTACAGCGAGCGCAGAGTCTTTTACTGTGTGGACACAGTAAATACGGTAGGGACACAGCATGTAGAGCAGCACTACGAAGATCCGGGCGGTCTGCTGCCGTTCATACAGACGTCCGGACATCAGGCAGACAAATGCCAGAGTTCCGGCATCAATCAGCCATTCTATGCCGTTGATTGCGAGTAATGCGTCAATCGTATTCATAATAACTACACCCATTCTGTCTTGTTTTTATATTCCGCTCAGCAGTGGTTCCGTGGAATACAGATAATATACATCCGAATAAAATACAATTTTATTTACACAGTAGACGGCAGCAATCAGCAGTACAAGCAATGCCGTGAATAACAAAGCGCTTTGATGCTTCCGGGTCCGGCTGTAGAGGATGCAAACCGCCGCCGACGCAGTCAGGCAGAGGAGCAGCGGCAGCCACCGGGAAAAAATGTTTTGGCTGACGGCACAGGACAGGCTCCTGTCCAGAAGACAGCCCTGAAAAATAAGTGCAATACACAGGATGCCTACGCCAAGTCCGCGCAGTCTGTGTCCTGCGGGATTTCTGCCCGGCAGCAGTTCCCGGAGAGAGATACATAGCAGTGGAAGCGCCGCAAATATCAGATATCGTCCCCAGGCGCCCTCCTGATACAGCAGACGGAGGGACCAGGGAAGGAGCGCGTAGACCGCGGCGCCCAGCAGGGCGGCATATTCCCTTGTGTTCCCGTCAGTCTGTACACAGTGATACAGAGCGTAATAGGTTCCCCATACGGCAAGGCTTATGGAAAAAAGCACGGCCAGCTTATAGGAAGCCATTGCGGAAAAACCGATTCTGCCAAAAAGCGCGGGGAGATATAAGGGCAGCAGTCCCTCGGTGAGACATTGTCTGACTGATATGCCTTCGCCGGTCAGATCTTGGATGCGCAGGAGATAGCCGGCGCTGTCCGTTCCCAGAATCATATAGTCTGTCAAGAAGGGGAAGAAGGCTAATGCCGTAACGCCTGCGAGACTGAAGAAAGCGATCTGCCGCTTTACGGTGACCCGGCCTTCCCGGATGCGCCTGCGGAAACGCAGCAGCCCGTTGAAAACGCCTGCACAGATCAGGAACAGTGTCAGCAGAATCCGGTTTCCCGCTCCTGTCCGGTAGATCTGTACTTCCCGGACCGCCGAGATATCTCCGCCGTCAAAATTGAGTCTGACGACGACGTCTTGCAGACGGTCACAGACATAATATCGAAAGGCAGCGTGCTCTCTGCCTGCCCAAAGCTGAATGCCGTTGCCGCGCAGGGAGCGGAAGGGCTTGTCCTCACATGCCAGGACGGCCTTGCATAGCTGCCCGTCCTGCAGAGAACTCTCAATCATGATCTGATATACACCGGGACGCAGTTCCATACCGGCGCTCACATATCGTTTTGTATCGGATGAGGCAGATGAGCCTGCCTGCCGGGTAAATTCCGTATTGCCGAAGACTGCCGTCTGAACGGGCTTTTGAAAACAGCCGGGCAGTAACAGCAGAATCACAAGAAGCTCTGCCGAATACAAAAGGATCCTGCTTCGTGATAATTGTTTATGCATGTGTATACCTCCTGCGCTGTATGACGGCTGCCACCGGCAGTCCCAAGATGGTGAGCAGGCTGATGAACTCGCCCAGTCTCCAGTAAAGAGGAGGGACGAAATCTATGGATACGGTACCCTCGTAACCGGAGGGCAGCCACAGGCGGAGCGTGTGGTTCTCACTGTCGTCAATGGTGAGGGGGGTATCGGTTGCCTTGTCGGTGGCGCGATAGCCTTTATAGAGCAGAATAGGAAGGTCTATGTAAGACACGCGGTCCGCGGCATTTGCGCACTCCAGTTCAGCGTGAAGGCCTTTTTTCTGATAAGAGAGAATCGTCACGGCCTCCTCCCCCTCCGGGTCTGCAAAGGTGAGCCGGGTCTGGTCGGTTCCTTCTATTAAATACTCCGCGCCGGAAATATAGCCGAAGCCCATGCTTTCTTCATTATAGAGGTCAAAATATTCCTGCTCTCTGTCCACGGAATCCATCAGGAAGAGATAGGAGGTGGCGATGCCTGTGACAAGGACGAGAATGCTCATGGGGTAGAGAACGCTGCGGCTGCTCTTCCAATACCACAGGAGAAACCCGCACACGATCACGAGACATGCGGTGCCCCATCCCAGAAAGCGATTGGGGAACTGCAGACTGCTCACCAGAGAGGCTGCCACGGAATGAATACTCTGGATCTTATCCCAGGGAAAACGATTCAGGCTCATGAGGAGCAGCAGAGCGCCGAAGACGGCGGCGGTGCATGCCGTTTTTTTCCGATTGTTTTTGATTGTGTGCCATGTGCCGCAGAAGGCCATGACGGCAAAAATCAAAAGTCCGAGTATGGGAATCAGGCCTACCCCCACCGGATGCGAATACTGCATGCCATTGTCCCCCTGGGGGGTGTTGAGGCCGGAGCGCCAGAACTGAAAGGCCAGCTGCGGCAGCAGAAGTCCTCTGTCCTGAATGGTGCGGGCCGATATATGCTTGATATGTACATCCTGGGTCAGATAATAGTCGAGAAAGGGAATCAGATACCACAGACTCAGACCCAGAGCAGTCAGAGCTCCCTTTAAGAGCTGTAAAAAGACAGGAAGGCAAAAGACTTTTTTCACAAATGCCAGACAGATCAAAATGGTCAGAAACGCCGTGATCTCACAGGTCAGCACATGAGTCTGTATCAGGCCGGCATATCCGGCAGCCAGAGGCAGCCATGCTTTTTTGAAGCGTATGGAGTGAGGATCTGTGGCAAATACCAGATAAAGTCCGTAGGCAATCAGCGGGAAAAAGGTGTAGGCGCTGCCTTCTCCGACGGCTCCTGTGATGACCAGCTTGTAAATGCGGAAAATGGAAAGGGTGTAGAGGCCGCTGCACAAAAGCCCCAGGGTGTCGTCCCCGAAAATGCGGCTGAAGCAGAACCAGGAGATCCAGGCGGTTGCAAAGTTTAATGCAATACAATAGATACCGTAGCTCTCCGCCACGGTAAATCCGATTATTCTCAGCAGCGCCGGAACATACAGCAGGGCATTACAGTAGAAAATTCCGTTGGCATAACCATGGCCATATACCCATTCAGGCTCGAGACGGACGGGGAACTGACCGCTCAGCAGGCCATCCTTCACGCCCTCGATCCGCTGCAGATGGTAAGTGAGATCCGCGCCGCCGATAAGCCCCTCGTGCAAATAGGGGACGGAGGCCAGAAACCCGATAAGCGTACAGAAAAAAAACACCTTTTTCCGGTTTTCTGCGATGGGAAATTCTTTTTGATAATAGTATAAGGTTAATACTGACAGAGCTGTCAGGCCCCAGAATAAGCAAACTGCCAGAAGCCTTGTCCAGAGCAGATTTGTCTCGACCACAGTCAGGCCCGTCACCACCAGACTCCCCTCTCCTCCGTAGGAGACTGTGACCTCCAGCTCCTTTGTACCCTCGTAGAGCCAGGCTTTGTAGGAGGTCTGATCCAGGGCGTTGTAGAGATGCTCGCCGTTGGTGAGCAGGCCGCCCGTAAACACAGAGCCGTCCCGCAGACTGCACAATCCGGCCAGATCCGTGTCAGTCTCATATTGTAATCTGATCTCATACACGCCCGGTCTGAGGGCGATTTGATCGAAAACAACCGTATCGGAGGTGGGAACTCCCGATTCAAAGTAGTAATATTTGTCCATTTGCAGGGATTCACAGGGTGTTGCGATGTGCCAGACGCAGACTGCACAGAGCAGGCTTAAGAGGAGGACAATAAGCCGGAAAGAGTTTTTGGTATGTATACTGAGTGTCCTGATACGATTAAAAAGCATATTGCGCCCCCGATTGTTCTTGAGGACATATTATCATATTGTCTTTGGGGTGTAAAGCGCGAAAACTTTCTGTAAAGCCGGTTTTCGCAAAATTGCGCGGCCTCTTTACTTTATCGCGCTGCTATGGTAGAATGCGAAAGGTATCAATAATACGGTTGTAATAAAACATGTGGATGATTTGGAGGAGAATTACTGTTATGAAAAAGAAACTTGCAATGCTTTTGAGTATGACAATGATGATGGGGCTGGCGCTGAGCGGCTGCGGCAGCGCAAAAACCGACGGCAAGGCCATGGTGTATGCGGTTGAGGCCGGTTCTGCGGGCGAGGAGACTGCCCGGGAGAAGAATTTCCAGTACAATTCCGTGGCTTCCCAGGCCGATGCGCTGATGGAGGTTGCCTCCGGTACCTCGGACGCAGCGATCATTGACCTTTTGATGGCGGGCGCCATGATCGGAGAGGGTACCAGCTATCCCGATCTGACCTATACTGACAAGCTGACCACGGAGGAGTATGGCGTGGGCTGCAGAAAGGGTTCTGATCTTGCCTCCTACATAAACGCTGTGCTGGCGGAGAGCTATGCGGACGGTTCCCTGCAGGAGACTGCTGAGAAATATGGTGTGCAGGAGTCTCTGGTGGAACAGGCGGCATGTGAGTACAGCGCGGCCGCAGAGAGCGATGTGGCCTATATTCAGGGTAAGGGGACTCTGATCGTGGGAATCACAGAGTTTGCGCCCATGGATTACCAGGACGAGTCGGGGCAGTGGATTGGCTTTGACGCCGATATGGCGCGCAAGGTTGCGGAGAAGCTTGGCGTGGAGGCACAGTTTGTGGTAATTGACTGGGACAACAAGATCATGGAGTTGAACTCTAAAAGTCTTGATGTTGTCTGGAACGGCATGACGCTGACTGAGGATGTGAAAGCAGCCATGGAATGTACAAATGCATACTGCAACAACGCACAGGTGGTAGTAGTGCCTGCAAAATAGGAGAACGATTATGTTTTGGACTGTTACCCAATCATTGCTGAACGGTCTGGGGACTACCATTCAGATATTTTTATGGACGCTGGTGCTGTCACTGCCGCTGGGGTTATTGTTTGCATTTGCATCCAGGAGCAGGTGGAAACCTCTGCGGCTTTTGATGCAGCTTGTTGTGTGGATAGTCCGCGGAACGCCCCTGATGCTGCAGCTGATCATTATTTTTTACGGTCCGGGGCTGTGGCTCGGACATAATATCTGGAGCGGCGGAGAGGCCGGCAGACTGACTGCCACAATAGTTGCTTTTTCGTTCAATTATGCCTGCTATTTTTCAGTGATTTTCCGCGGAGGCATTGAAAGCGTGCCGGCGGGACAGAGAGAAGCGGGGCAGGTGCTGGGCATGACCCGCAGCCAGATTTTCTTTCGGGTAACTTTGCTGCAGATGGTAAAGCGTGTGGTTCCGCCCATGTCAAATGAGATTATCACTCTTGTGAAGGATACTTCCCTGGCGCGTATCATTGCGGCATATGAGCTGACCTTCGCAGGTTATTCCTTTATGAAATCGGACGGCATTACCTGGCCCCTGTTTTACACGGGTGTGTTCTACCTGCTGTTTGTGGGAATCCTGACTTTGCTGTTTAACTATATCGAGCGCAGACTTGATTATTTCAGGTAGGGGGGCGGCACATGGCAATTTTGGAAGTAAAAAATATCGGGAAGCATTTCGGCAGCACAAGGGTGCTGGAGGATGTGAGCTTTTCGCTGGAAGAGGGAAGCGCACTGGCTATCATCGGTTCATCCGGCTCCGGCAAGACCACGCTGCTTCGGTGTCTGAATTTTCTGGAGACACCCGACAGCGGCAGTATCAGCGTGCGGGGCAGACTGCTTTTTGACGCGTCTGCCGAGGCGGCGGAGCGGGAGAAAAACCTGCGGAGAAAGCGTCTCCATTTCGGGATGGTGTTTCAGTCCTTTAACCTTTTTCCTCAGTATACCGCATTGGAAAATGTCACGCTGGCCGAACGGCTTCTGGCCGGGGAGCAGCCTGACTTTAAACAGCGCAGAAAGGAGATTCTGGACGAGATCGACAGACATGGACGGGAGCTTCTGGCACAGATGGGACTGTCGGAGAGAACGGAGCATTATCCCCATCAGCTCTCCGGAGGACAGCAGCAGCGCGTGGCCATCGCCAGAGCCTTGGCGCTGAAGCCGGATATCCTGTGCTTTGACGAGCCGACCTCGGCCCTGGACCCGGAGCTCACGGGGGAGGTTCTGAAGGTGATCCGCAGTCTGGCGGATCAGAGGACGACTATGATCATCGTGACACATGAGATGGCCTTTGCCAGAGATGTGGCGGATCAGATCATATTTATGGACGAGGGCGTGATCGTGGAACAAGGTGCTCCCGGGGATGTCATAGACAATCCGAAGGAGGAACGCACCAGGCAGTTTTTGACCAGATATACCCAGAGCAGCCGGCTGTAACGGAATACAGCCGGCTGTTTTTGCCCGGCCCCGCCTTTATTGTCTGCCCGATGATTACAAGTAATATCTTGTGATGCAGAAATAATCGTGATAAAATAACAATGGCAGACTGGCTGCCTGGAAGGCCGTAAAGAATACTCTTTTATGGAAAAGGATCTACAGCAGGAGGAAGACATTATGAGAAGAAAGAAATCAATACAGGAAATTGTGTCGGTCTTATTTCTTTTAACGGCCATTGTGCTGATATTTTGCTGGTACACATCACAAAACAGCAGCCGGATGGAGAGGCGGAATAAAGAGTACGCATCGGATTCAGCCCGGCTGATGACTGAGCAGATAGATAAGGAACTGAACAACGCGCTGGATCAGATCAAAACATATGCCTATTTTGTGGGAGAGAGTCTGACAGAACCCGAAGTGACGGCGCAGATGCTCAAAGAGATGGAGCAAAACGCACTTTTTGACGCGCTGCTGTTCACGGATGCGGAGGGTATGGATTATGCTTCCGACGGGCGCACTGCCGATGTGACGGACCGGGATTTTTATGTGAAGGGCATTGAGGGCAAGAGCGATCTGTCTGTGATATTTGATCCTCATTTTTTTGATGAGACCATGACGTCTTTTTACTCACCTGTTTCTTATGACGGAGAGATTATTGGTGTGCTGCGGGGAGCGTATCTGGCGGAGGAATATCTGCATGACATGCTCACCACTACTTATTTTGGAGAGAAAGCGGTGGTGTTTTTGTGTACGCCGGAGGGCAGAGTGATCGCCAGCTCTGATCACAGCACCTATGTGAAGGATCTGCCGGAAGCGCTCGCGAGGTCCGGTGTGATCGACACGGATACGGCTGCCAAGGTCAGGAATGTGTTTGACAATGGCGGGGAGGGAGCTTTCGTCTGTGCTTCCGGCAGCGGGACGGATAATATCTGCGTAATGTATCTGCCGCAGAATCCGTATGTTCTGGTACAGACCTTTCCCAAAAATGTTACCCAGAGAATGATAAAGGATGAGAACTTTGTGGGAATCTGTCTGGAGGCTATGCTGATCGGACTGTTTATTCTCTATGTCATCTGGCTACTGGTGCGGGCCCGCCGGGAGAAGAAGGAGCTGGAGCGTGAGAACCGGGAGATGGGATATATTATCGACGGTGTGAATATTTTGTTTTCCCGTTTCGTGATGGTGGATTTCGAGAAGGATACTTATCAGTTTCTGGCCGGGGCGACGCCGGAGGACAGTGGTCTGGCAGTAAACGGCAGGTATCAGGAGCTGTCGGATTACATGTGTTCCATTCTGGCGGAGGAGAGTGAACGGGAGGAGTTTGCAAAAAATATAGACAAGAATTCCGTAATTGAATCGCTCTCAGAGCATGACGATCTGCGTCTGGAATGTCGTGTGCTGCAAAACGGCCAGCCGGAGTGGGAGCATTTGAATATCATCTGTCTGGAGAGAAAGGAAGGCCGGACGGTCAGAGTTTTATTTATCCGTCAGAATATTACGGAGCTGAAGGAGAACGAGCTGCGCATTCAGGCCGAGATGTCTGTTGCGAACCGCAAGGAAAGGCAGTATCGCATAGCCGTCACCTCCAATGCGTTCTGCACGTTTGAGTTTAATCTGACTCAGGACATAATTGAGCATGACATCGTCCGCATGGTGGGCGACAGACAGATATCTCTTCTGGAAAGAGCCGGGCTGGAAGCGCCCTGCAAGGCTTCCAAATGCTTTGATCAGTGGAAGCAGTTTGTGTCGGCAGAGTCCATGGAGGAATATTGTGCCACAGTCAATACCGGGCATTTAAAGATGTGCTTTGATAAGGGCGAGAAGGAAGTGGCGTTGGATTATTGGGGACGCGCCTTCGGCTCAGAGCAGATGTGTGTACGACAGTCCTTCATTATGACCCGGGATGATGAAACAGGCGATATTATGGTGATGGTGGTGTCGAAGGATGTCACGAGTCAGGTCCAGAAACAGCGGGAACAGACGCAGGCTCTGCAGGACGCTCTGATGCAGGCACAGCATGCCAACAGGGCCAAAACGACATTTCTGTCCAATATGTCGCATGATATCCGCACGCCCATGAATGCCATCATCGGGTTTGCGACGATTGCGGTCAGCCATATAGACAATAAGGATCAGGTGAGAGATTGTCTCCAGAAGGTGCTTTCCTCCAGCAATCATCTGCTGAGCCTGATAAACGATATTCTGGATATGAGCAGGATCGAGAGCGGAAAGGTGCAGATCAAGGAGCAGGACTGCAATATTTCCGAGATGATGCACAATCTGGTCAATATCATTCAGCCTCAGGTGAAGGCGAAACAGTTGGAGCTGTTCATTGATACCTTTGAGGTGGCCAATGAGGATGTGATAGCGGATGCTCTGAAAATAAATCAGGTGTTTATCAATCTGCTGAGCAACGCCGTGAAATACACGCCTGCAGGGGGAACGATTTCGTTCCGCATCATGCAGAAAACGACTTTCCGGCACGGATACGGCGATTATGTTTTTATTGTGAAGGATAACGGCACCGGTATGTCCAAGGAATTTGTGGAGCATATCTTTGAACCGTTTGAGCGTGAGGTGACCGTTACGCAGTCCGGCATTCAGGGGACGGGGCTCGGCATGGCGATCACAAAGAATATTGTGGAGATGATGAACGGTAAGATCACTGTCGAGAGTGAGCTCGGCAAGGGAAGTATCTTTACGGTGGAGCTGACCCTGAAGCTTCAGGATGTGGAAAAGAACGCGGAACAGCTCAGGGAGCTGGACGGTCTGCGGGCATTGGTCGTGGATGATGATTTCAATGTCTGCGACAGCGTGAGCAAGATGCTCAAGCAGATCGGTATGCGTTCCGAGTGGACGACTTCCGGCAGAGAGGCTGCTTATCGCGCCAAGATAGCATATGAGGAGGGGGACGCCTATCACACTTATATCATCGACTGGCAGATGCCGGAGCTCAGCGGTGTGGAGACAGCCAGAAGAATACGCAGTGTGGCGGGCGACGATGCGCCCATTATTATCCTGACTGCGTATGACTGGACTGATATTGAGGAGGAGGCGAGGGAAGCGGGCGTCACTGCTTTCTGCGCAAAACCGCTCTTTATGTCTGATCTGAAGTCAGCGCTGCTGGCAGCCAACAATCTGGTGGATAAGGAGGAGGGAGTGGCCTCCTGGACTCTGGCGGATTTCAGCGGAAAGCGCATCCTGCTTGTGGAAGATATTGAGCTGAACCGGGAGATTGCGGAAGTGATACTGACAGAGGCGGGATTTCAGGTTGAGTCTGCGCCGGATGGAACGGACGCGGTGGCGATGGTGGAGCGTGCAGAAGAGAATTATTATGACGCTGTTTTGATGGATGTACAGATGCCGATCATGAACGGCTATGAGGCTACCAGAACCATCAGGAATATGCCTAGAAAGGATGTCAAAGACCTGCCTATCATCGCAATGACGGCAAACGCTCTGGAGGAGGATAAGGAGGCGGCTCTGAAGAACGGTATGAATGCTCATATTGCCAAGCCGCTTGATATGGATGTCTTTATATCTGTCTTAAAAAAATATTTATCTTAGTATAAAATATCTATCATGTATAAATCGGGAGGCGAGTTGGATGAAGTGGGTAAGGTTTCGTCTGAAGACAGTGACTGAGGCGGAGGATATCGTTATCAGTACGCTTTATGATATTGGTCTCGAGGGTGCTCAGATCGAGGATAAAATTCCGCTGACAGCCCTGGAGAAGGAGCAGATGTTTGTGGATATTTTGCCTGAAGGGCCCGGGGACGACGGTCTGGCCTGGCTGAATTTCTTCGTGGAGAAGCAGGAGGACGGCCTGTTGACGGTACAGGGGGAAACGGTGGATGTGCAGACGCTGCTCTCCCGGATTGAGAGTGAGCTGGAAGATCTGAGGATGTTCTGTGACATCGGCGAGGGAAGCGTCACGGTGGATGAGACGGAGGATATCGATTGGATCAACAACTGGAAGCAGTATTTTCACCAGTTTTATATAGATGATATTCTTGTCATTCCCTCATGGGAAGATATCAGACCGGAGGATTCGGAGCGCATGGTGCTGCACATCGATCCGGGAACTGCTTTTGGTACGGGTATGCATGAGACTACTCAGCTATGTATCCGTCAGCTGCGCAAATACATCACACCCGAGACGGAGCTTTTGGATGTGGGAACGGGCAGCGGGATCCTTGCGATTTTGTCTTTGATGTTCGGGGCAAAGCATGCCGTGGGAACAGATCTCGACCCCTGCGCGGTAGAAGCGGTGGCGGAAAACTGTGCCGTCAACGGAATTGCGCCGGAGCAGTTTGAGATGATGATCGGCAATATCATCACGGACAAGGCCGTGCAGGACCGGGTGGGTTATGCCTGTTATGATATTGTCGTGGCTAATATTCTGGCGGATGTGCTGGTTCCCCTGACGCCTGTGATCACAGGACAGCTCAAACCCGGCGGCATTTATATCACTTCCGGTATCATCGACGACAAGGAGCAGACTGTGGTGGATGCGGTGAAGGCGGCGGGACTTACGGTTTTAGAGATCACTTATCAGGGAGAGTGGGTATCTGTCACGGCACAAAATTAAGTGTTTTTGACGGATTCCGGATACGGGAGGCAGAATGTATCATTTTTTTGTGGAGCCGGAGCAGATCCGCGAGGACGACAAAAGTGTCATAATTTTGGGAGCTGATGTGAACCATATAAAAAATGTACTGCGGATGAAAGCCGGCGAGGAAATCTCTGTGAGCAACGGACGGGACGGCTGTGAATATCGCTGCGGTATTACCGAGCTCGGGGAGGACAGCATACAATGTGAGCTGCGTTTTGTGAAGGAGGAGAGCGTGGAGCTTCCTGTGAGAGTGACCTTGTTTCAAGGACTTCCCAAGGGCGACAAGATGGAGCTCATTGTGCAGAAGGCGGTGGAGCTGGGAGTATATGAGATCGTCCCGGTTGCCACAAGGCGCTGTGTGGTGAAGCTTGACCGGAAGAAGGCGGCCTCTAAAGTGACGCGCTGGCAGGGAATTGCAGAGGCGGCCGCCAAGCAGAGCAAACGAGGTGTGATACCGCAGGTACGGCAGGTGGTCAGCTTTGCGCAGGCATTGGAACAGGCCGGGGAGATGGAGGTAAGGCTGATCCCATATGAGCTGGAGCGGGGCATGGAGTACACCAGAAAACTGTTATCGGGCATACGGCCCGGGCAGCGGGTAGCAGTGTTCATCGGGCCGGAGGGAGGCTTTGAGGAGAGTGAGATCACACTGGCGAGAGAGAAGGGACTTTGTCCCATCACGCTTGGCAGGCGTATCCTGCGGACAGAGACAGCGGGCATGACAGTGCTGTCCTGGATCGGGTATCTCACGGAGCAATAAGCAAAACGGGCATTTCCTGCATATGATATGAATAACAAAGGTGAGATTATAGATGAAGGAGAATCATCAATGGAAGTGTATTTGGACAATTCCGCCACCACACGGGTGTTTCAGGATGTGGCGGAGTTGATAAAAAAGTTGATGTGCGAAGATTACGGGAATCCTTCCAGTCTGCACAGAAAGGGCGTGCAGGCAGAGAACCATGTGCGGTATGCGAAGGAGACTCTGGCAAATATTCTGAAGGTGAACGAGAAGGAACTCTTTTTTACTTCAGGGGGTACGGAGTCTGACAATCTGGCATTGATCGGCTGTGCTCTTGCAAATCAGCGGAGCGGAAAACATCTGATCACCACGCAGATAGAACATCCTGCTGTTTTGCAGACCATGAGATATCTGGAAAGCCTGGGATTTCAGGTGACGTATCTGCCGGTCGATTCCGCAGGGCGCATCCGGATGGAAGAGCTGCGTCGGGCCATGGGTCCGGACACTACGCTGGTGTCTATCATGCACACCAACAACGAGGTCGGCTCGCTGCAGCCTATTGCGGAGGCGGGAACACTGATCAAACGGATCAACCCCAACACACTGTTTCATGTGGATGCAGTACAGGGCTTCGGAAAAGCGCGTATCTATCCCAAGCGAATGCATATCGACCTGCTTTCGGCCAGCGGGCATAAGATTCACGGGCCCAAAGGCGTGGGACTTTTGTATGTGGGTGATAAGGTGAAGATTCAGCCCATTAACTTTGGCGGAGGACAGCAGATGAACCTTCGTTCCGGTACGGAGAATGTGCCGGGAGTTGTGGGTATGGCCAGGGCGGCAGAGATTCTTTACAGCCATCTGGAGGAAGATGTAAATCAGTTGTATCGCTGTAAGAGATACTTTATCGAAGGCCTGAGACATCTGGAGGGCGTAAAGATCAACGGACTTTTGCCGGACGGAGGCTATGGCGAGGGAACCGCGCCCCATGTGGTCAGCGCATCCTTTGTGGGTGTGAGGAGCGAGGTACTTCTGCACACACTCGAGGACGAAGGTATTTATGTGTCCGCAGGCAGCGCATGCTCCGCCCGTAAACCCCAGCCCTCGGTTACGCTGAAGGCTATCGGCGTGGAGAAACCGGTTTTGGAATCCACCATCCGTTTCAGTTTTTCCGTTTTTACTACGATGGATGAATTGGACTATACATTACAGGTATTATATGATAAAATTCCTGTACTGCGCAGATATGCCCGCAGGGCATAGAAGACAGGAGAAGAGGGACGTCCGCCGGACGGCGCCATGATAGGAGGATGCAATGTTTACAGCTTTTTTGATAAAATATGCGGAGATCGGTATCAAGGGAAGGAACCGGTATCTGTTTGAGGATGCACTGATTCATCAGATCAAGCATGCGCTGAAAAAATGCGACGGGCGTTTTATGATTTCTAAAACACAGGGACGTATCTATGTGGATGCACAGACAGAATTTGATTTTGACGAGGTGGTAGAGCATTTGAAACGTGTCTTCGGCATCTCAGGAATCTGTCCTGTGGTCTATGTGGAGGACGAAGGATTTGAGAAGCTGTGCGATACGGTTGTGGATTATATCGCGGATGTCTATCCCGACCGCAATAAAACATTTAAGGTAAATGCGCGCCGTGCGCGCAAGAATTACCCCAAGGATTCCATGACCATCAATATGGATATGGGTGAGATGATTTTAAAGACTTACCCGGAGATGAAGGTGGATGTCCATAACCCGGATATCCTGTTGAATATCGAGGTGCGGGAAAAGATTTATATTTATTCGGAAATTATTCCGGGCCCCGGAGGTATGCCTGTGGGTACGGGCGGAAAGGCAATGCTGCTGCTATCCGGCGGCATTGACTCTCCGGTGGCCGGTTACATGATAGCAAAGCGCGGTGTGAAAATAGATGCGGTCTATTTTCATGCTCCGCCCTACACCAGCGACAGGGCAAAGCAGAAGGTGGTGGATCTGGCGAGGATCGTGTCCCGCTATACCGGACCAATCTATCTGCATGTGGTCAACTTTACGGATATACAGCTCTATATCCATGAAAAATGCCCGCATGAGGAGCTGACCATTATCATGCGCCGATATATGATGCGCATTGCCGAACATATTGCGAAGGAAAATGATTGTCTGGGCCTGATCACAGGAGAGAGCATCGGTCAGGTGGCGTCTCAGACCATGAGCTCTCTGATCGCCACCAATGAGGTGTGTGAGCTTCCCGTCTACCGGCCTCTTATCGGCTTTGACAAACAGGAGATCGTGGAGGTGGCAGAGAAGATAGATACCTTTGAGACCTCTATCCTTCCCTATGAGGACTGTTGTACCATCTTTGTGGCAAAGCATCCGGTGACCAAGCCGAATGTCAATATTATCCGCAGACATGAGCAGAATCTGGAGGAGAAGATACAGGAGCTTGTCAAGACCGCTCTGGAGACAGCGGAACTGATTATTGCGGAATAGATAATCAATTAAAAAACGTCTCAAGGGATTGCGTTCCTTGAGACGTTTCCGTTAATACTCATATTCGTGCTTTGCGCTGACGATAAGTAATCATAGGTCTGTCGATCATACCAGATAAGGCTTAAGCGCTTCCATGATATCCTCGATGCCGTCTTCGGCATGGATGTTCAGATCGATGGGCTTGGAGAGATCCAGACTGAAAATACCCATAATTGATTTTGCATCGATCACATATCTGCCGGATACTAAATCAAAGTCGTAATCGAATCTGGTGATATCGTTTACGAAAGATTTTACCTTATCAATGGAATTTAATGAAATCTGAACTGTTTTCATGATAATTACCTCCTTTACATTTGACGTGCAGCATACCTTCACGCTACATATTAATGGCTGGGCAGGTAAAAGTCAAGGCTAAAACACTACAAAAAAAGCGGGGATTTCGTATGAAAAGTGTAGCATTCCACAACCTTGGATGCAAGGTAAACTCCTATGAACTGGATGCAATGCAGCAGATTTTACAGGAAAAGGGTTACCGGATTGTACCATTCGATCAAATTGCCGATATTTATATCATCAATACTTGTACAGTGACAAATATAGCAGACCGCAAGAGCAGGCAGATGCTGCACCGCGCGAAACAGAAGAATCCGCAGGCCGTGGTGGTGGCCGTGGGCTGCTATGTCCAGACAGACAGGGAGGGCGCCGTGCTGGACGATAGCATCGATCTGGCAGTGGGCAATAATCGCAAAAAGGATATCGCGCAGATCCTGGAGGAATTTCTCGGGAACAGAGCGGGGAACACTGCAGAGCAGGCAGATAAGACGCTGGGAAATACCACGATCCTTGATCTGGACAAGCCCTGCGTCTATGAGGAGATGACCTTAAACCGGACCGCGGAGCATACCCGGGCCTATATCAAAATACAGGACGGCTGCAATCAGTTTTGCTCCTACTGCGTCATTCCCTATGCGAGAGGCCGGGTGCGCAGCCGCAGGGAGGAGGATATACTGGCGGAGATACGGGGGCTGGCGGCGAAAGGCTATAAGGAGATCGTACTTACGGGCATTCATATCAGCTCTTACGGGATTGACTTTGAGGACGGCGCTTATTATCGCGGAGAAAGCAGACTCATTGATCTGGTGGAGCATATCCATGATCAGGTTGAGGGACTGGCCCGCATCCGCCTGGGATCACTGGAGCCAAGGATTATTACGGAGGAGACGGCGGGGAGACTGGGTGCGCTTCCGCGTTTATGTCCTCATTTCCATCTCTCCCTGCAGAGCGGCTGCGACGAGACTTTAAAACGAATGAATAGACAGTATACCACAGGGCAATACTTGCAGGGAGTACAATATCTGCGGCAGGCCTTTTCGCACCCTGCCATCACGACGGATGTAATCGTGGGTTTCCCCGGTGAGACGGAGGAGGAGTTTGCTTGTACCAAGGCGTTTCTGGAGCGGGTGGGATTCTTCGAGATGCATATTTTTAAGTATTCGCGGCGGGCAGGTACCCGTGCTGACAGGATGCCGGGACAGCTCACGGAGCGGGTGAAAGCTCTGCGCAGCGATGAACTCTTTGCGCTGGAGGCAAAACAGTCAGAGGCTTTCCGCAGGGATTACATAGGAAGACAGGCTGAGATTCTCTGGGAGGACAGGCGGGAGATAGCGGGTAAATCTTACTGGCTGGGACATACCGGAGATTATGTGAAGCTGGCGATTCCCTCGGGTGAGGATGATCTCTCCAATACGGTGACGCGGGTTTTGGCGGAGCGTTTTCTGACGGAGGACATATTGCTGGGGAACAGAGTTTAGCCTCAAAGAACGACAGGATAGGCGAATAATGATTGAATTTTGCCGCAAGATGCGGTAAGATAAGAGTGCATCAGGAATTTTCGGAAGTATAAAGGATGGAATTATGCAGGATTTAGGAAACACACAATATTTTAAGGTAGAGACGGAGCCTGAGACAGGTGTCAAGGTAGTGCTGGCAACCGTGTACGAGGCTTTGACTGAGAAGGGTTACAATCCGGTGAATCAGATCGTGGGCTACATTATGAGCGGAGACCCCACTTACATTACCAGTCACAAGAGCGCCAGAAGTCTGATCATGAAGGTGGAGCGCGATGAATTGGTGGAGGAGCTTCTTGCGGAGTACATCAGGAACAATCACTGGAATTAGGAGGAGATATCCATGCGGATCATGGGTTTGGATTTCGGTTCAAAGACAGTGGGGGTCGCAGTGAGCGATGCCCTGCTTTTGACGGCTCAGGGTGTGGAGATCATCCGCCGTAAAGAGGAGAATAAGCTGCGCCAGACCCTGGCCAGAATTGAAGCGTTGATTGAGGAGTACGAGGTGGAAGAGCTGGTGCTGGGAATGCCCAAGCACATGAACGGTACAGAGGGTGTGCGCGCAGAGCTCACGGAAGAGTTTAAGGAGAAGCTGGAGCGCAGGACTGGACTGCCTGTATTTTTGTGGGACGAGAGACTGACAACTGTCTCGGCGGACAGAACCATGATGGAGGCGGGTATCCGCAGAGAGAACCGCAAAGAGTATGTGGACATGCTGGCGGCTGTCTTTATACTGCAGGGATATCTGGACAGGCGCAGATTTGAAAAGGCGTAGGCAGGCGGCAAGATGAAGAGTTCTGCCTGAAGGAACGGAGATGGAGAAGGAAATGGGTAAGCTGGAGAAGATTACGTTCCATGTGGACGGTGAGGAATCCGTAGAATTTTATGTGCTGGAGCAGACGCGGATCGGAGGCGTCAACTATATTCTGGTGACTGATTTCGAAGAGGGGGACGGAGAGGCTCTTATTCTGAAGGATCTGTCCTCGGACGGCGAGGAGGAGAGCGTCTTTGCCATAGTGTCGGACGAAAAGGAATTGAATGCCGTTTCCGGTGTGTTTGCGGATATGCTGGAGGACGTGGAATTTGTGCAGGATGAAAAATAATGCAGTGATTAAATTTATAAATTTTATAGTTATGGAGGAATTTTTGTGAGAAAGAAAAAAGAGAATAATGGAGCTCCGGGGTTAAAAGTCATTCCTTTGGGCGGTCTGGAGCAAATCGGCATGAATATTACTGCCTTCGAGTACGAGGACAGTATTATTGTGGTAGATTGCGGCCTTTCCTTTCCGGCGGACGATATGCTGGGAATCGATCTGGTCATACCCGATGTGACTTATCTCAAAAACCATATCGACAAGGTGAAGGGATTCGTCATCACACACGGACATGAGGACCATATCGGTGCGCTGCCCTATGTGCTGCGCGAGGTCAATGTGCCGATCTATGCCACTCGTCTGACAATGGGGATTATTGAGAATAAACTGACTGAGCATAATATGATGAAGACCACCAAGCGCAAGGTGGTAAAATTCGGACAGTCCATCAATCTGGGACAGTTCCGCGTGGAGTTTATCAAGACCAATCACAGTATCGTGGATGCGGCTGCACTTGCGATTTATTCCCCGGCGGGAATCGTGGTTCACACGGGAGACTTTAAGGTGGACTACACCCCGGTATTCGGGGACGCCATCGATCTGCAGCGTTTTGCAGAGCTGGGCAAAAAGGGCGTGCTGGCGTTGATGTGCGATTCCACCAATGCGGAGCGTCCGGGCTTCACCCCCTCGGAGAAGACGGTGGGGAAAGCCTTTGACACACTGTTTAACGAGCACAAGAACACCCGTATCTTTGTGGCTACCTTTGCGTCCAATGTGGACCGGGTGCAGCAGATCATCAACACGGCGTATAAATTCGGCCGAAAAGTGAGCGTGGAAGGCCGCAGCATGGTAAATATCATAGAGACGGCGAAGAATCTGGGCTGTATCAGTATCCCTGACAACACGCTGGTGGACATTGATCAGATGAAAAACTATCCTGACGAGCAGCAGGTGATCATTACCACGGGAAGTCAGGGCGAGAGCATGGCTGCTCTCTCCCGCATGGCCAACAATATGCACCGCAAGATCACCATAGGCGCAAAGGACACAGTCATTTTCTCTTCCAATCCCATACCGGGCAATGAGAAGGCTGTTACCAAGATTATCAATGAGCTGCAGCGTAAGGGCGCGGATGTGATCTTTCAGGACACGCATGTGTCGGGACATGCCTGTCAGGAGGAGATCAAGCTGATCTATACCCTGACTCATCCAAAGTACGCCGTTCCCGTACACGGTGAGTATAAACATTTGAAGGCACAGGCCAAGATTGCGGAGAGTCTTGGCATCGACAAGGACAATATTTTCATTCTCTCCTCCGGCGACGTGCTGGAGATGAGCGAGGAACATGCCAAAGTGAACGGCAAGGTGCCCGTGGGAAGTATTCTGGTAGACGGACTGGGAGTCGGAGACGTGGGCAATGTGGTGCTCAGGGACCGTCAGCATCTGGCGGAGGACGGCATTATGATCGTGGTCATGAGTCTGGAGAAGGGCAGCGGCGAGCTGGTGGCCGGTCCGGATATCGTGTCCAGGGGCTTCGTCTATGTGAGAGAATCCGACGAGCTGATCGAGGAGGCCAGAATGACGGTTGACGATGCGCTTCAGAATTGTCTGGAAAAGGGAGTCACCGACTGGGGCAAGCTCAAGTCAGTCACAAAGGATGTGCTGGGCGAATACGTCTGGAAGAAGACCAAGAGAAGACCTATGATCCTGCCTATCATCATGGAAGTCTGAGCTGTCGGGGGTATATGGTTGAATAAAAATGCGTATTCAACTATTGATAAGAGTGCGCGCCGCAGCGCGCGGATGGGTATACAAATGAATAATATTGACAGATCTCTGAAGCAGCTTACAGACGATATTCTGGCATCCGATATTTATCGCGCTTACAAGGAGCAGTGTGCCCGGATAAAGGAAGATCCGGAACTGAAAAAGCAGGTGGACGAGTATCGGGCGCGCAATCTGCAACTGCAGACCAACGAGGCGACCACCTTTGAACAGATAGACAGATTTGAGCGGGAATATGCCGGTTTTCGGGATATTCCTCTGGTTGCGGATTTCCTGGCTGCTGAGCTGGCCTTCTGCAGACTGCTGCAGGACATCAATCTGCGGCTCACAGAAGCCATGGACTTTGAGTAAGCTTTTTTGCCTCGGGAATGTATTGGAAGCGTATTCGGAGAGAAAGGATAGAAAATGAAGACTGGACGTTTGATGACAGTGGTGTTCGGCGCCATCCTCAAGGTGGTTGTGGCAGTGGCTGCAGCGTTTATTATCTACAGGGGGGCGGCGGTCTGCTACGATTATGGATACCGCATTTTTACGGAGCCTGCCATGTCTGTGGGCGAGGGCAGAACGGTGAGTGTGACCATCAAAGAGGATATGTCGGCGCTGGAGGTCGGTGAGCTGATGCTGAAGAAGGGGCTGACAAGAGACAGCAAGCTTTTTGCACTTCAGTATCTGTTCTCTGAGTACAGGGAGGACGTAAAACCCGGTACCTACGAGGTGAGCACTGCAATGACGGCGGAAGAGATCATGGAGGTTATGGCGCCTGCGGAACAGTCTGCCGGGGAGACGGACTGATGATCATAAACGAGAGAATGTCGGTTTTTATCGATTCCATGGCAGAGGGCAATACGCCCTTTTTGGATGAGTTGGAAAGATATGCTTTGCAGACACAGGTGCCCATTATACGCAAGTCTACACAACAGCTGTTAAAATTTTTGCTGGCGTCTGCCAGACCGGAACGTATTCTGGAGGTGGGGACAGCCATAGGCTTTTCCGCACTCCTGATGAGTGAGTACGGGCCGGCGGGCTGCAGGATCACAACGATAGAGAAATATGAAAAGCGTATACTCCAGGCCAGGGAGAATTTTGCCCGGGCGGGCAGGGCGGAAGCCATCACGCTGCTGGAGGGGGATGCCGCAGAGCTTTTGCCGGCATTGCAGGAATGCTACGATATGATTTTTCTGGATGCTGCCAAGGGGCAGTATATTCATTTTCTGCCCGATATTCTGCGGCTGCTTGCTCCCGGAGGGCTGCTTGTCTCAGACAATGTGCTGCAGGACGGAGATATTATAGAGTCCCGTTTTGCGGTGACAAGGCGCAATCGCACCATTCACTCCCGCATGCGGGATTATCTGTTTGAACTGAGCCATCATCCCGGGCTGCAGACGACGATTCTGCCTGTGGGAGACGGCGTGACGCTCAGCGTTAAAAAGTGAAAAATTCATTGGAGAGAGGTTGTCATAAATGATAACGGAAACAGGGCGTAGGAAACCGGAGCTTCTGATACCGGCCAGCAGTCTGGAGGTTCTTAGGACTGCGGTCATATTCGGGGCGGATGCGGTTTATATCGGGGGCGAAGCCTTTGGTCTGCGCGCCAAGGCAAAGAACTTTACCATGGAAGAGATGGCAGAAGGAATCGTCTTTGCTCATGAGCACGGGACAAAGGTCTATGTGACTGCCAATATTCTGGCCCATAATGATGATCTGGAGGGAGCCGGAACATATTTTGCACAGCTTCGGGACATGGAGCCCCAGCGGCCGGATGCGCTGATCATTTCCGACCCGGGTATGTTTGCTGTCGCAAAGGAGGTCTGGCCGGAGGTGGAGATACATATTTCCACACAGGCAAATAATACAAATTATCAGACTTATCTGTTCTGGTGGAAGCTGGGAGCAAAACGGGTGGTGTCGGCCAGGGAGCTGTCGCTGGAGGAGATCAGGGCGATCCGCAGACGGATTCCCGAAGAGATGGAGATTGAGAGCTTTGTCCATGGAGCGATGTGTATTTCGTATTCCGGGAGATGCCTGCTGAGCAATTTCTTTACAGGACGGGACGCCAATCAGGGCGCGTGTACCCATCCATGCAGGTGGCAGTATGCGGTGATGGAGGAGTCCAGGCCCGGAGAGTATTTTCCGGTTTATGAGAATGAGCGGGGAAGCTTTATTTTTAATTCCAGAGATTTGTGTATGATCGACCATATACCGGAGCTGGTGGAGGCCGGAATCGACAGTCTCAAGATCGAGGGCCGTATGAAGACGGCGCTCTATGTGGCTACCGTAGCCCGCACCTATCGTCTGGCCATTGACGACTATCTGGAGAGTCCCGAAAAATATCAGGCCAATCTGGACCGGTACCGGGCGGAGATCGCCAAGTGTACCCACAGGCAGTTTACCACAGGATTCTATTTTGGAAAGCCAGGTGCTGAGGCTCAGATCTATGACAGCAGCACTTATATCAACGAATATACTTATCTGGGTATGGCGGAGGCGGTAGCCGGAGACGACGGGACGCTGGTACAGATGGAACAGCGCAACAAATTCTCGGTGGGCGACGGACTTGAGATCATGAAGCCCGACGGGAGAAATATATCCGTCCGGGTGGCCGCTCTGTATGATGAGGAGATGAATCCGGTTGAGAGCGCTCCCCATGCAAGGCAGAGACTGTATGTGCGCTTTGAGAAACTGCAGGAGGACGAGGATGCCGGGGCCGGGACACCCACGGGTGCTTTGGCGGATGTGGAGCAGTATGATATTTTTCGGGTGGATAAACCGAGGATATAAAGACGACAAAAAGACCGGAAGTTTTGCATACTCCCGGTCTTTTAAGTATTCTAATTTTGTATAAATGCGGAATCATTATCTACATCAGAAGGATTTTGTGAAGATTGTTCCTTTTCACTTGTAAATTCTTCCCTGTGTAAGACTTCGCCCTGGGGATTGTTTTGATTGATACCGGGTTGAGCAATCACAAGAATGACGGCTATAATCAAACATATGCCGGCACCGATCAGTACAAGAAATTTCTTTTTCATAATTTGTTACCTCATTTTTATAAACTATATGTACCGGAATAGGTAATTTCTTTTGACGAAGCATTTTCTATACCAAAAGAGTAGGAGGCACTTTCAATACCTGTCAAATGAAGTGTACCCTGCCATCCGTTCGTTGTCTGCGTTTTCAAGAATCTGATGTAAGAGTTAGTATCTCTGTTTTTAAATCTCAAATAACTTTTTCCTTCAATATCTTGTGATATGTCAAGCTGTATTTCGTCTCCGGCTTGTAAAGCATATTGATTTGAGCCGACAACAGTGTCTCCTGCCGCAACGGTGATATCAATAAGGGATGTGTATCGAGGCATTATGGTGGAGGAGGGTGCAGGATTTGAATCTGAATAAGGTTCGAAATAACCTACCATATTTCCGTTTTCATCGATTAATTCATATACTTCTATACCTGCTGCTTTCTTGTCTCTAAATTCAGTGTCTTCCATAGTGACGATAGTTTCCTGTGCCGTTACCGGAAAACTACATATTCCTGACAATAGAATAGAGGTTGTCATTATAGCAATGTTACGTTTGAAATAGTTTGGATGCTTTTTCATATTATCCCCTCCTGAAATTTAATATAATATTAAATAAATGATATTGCAATTACATTATAAACAGCCAACCCGGTGTTGTCAATTAAGGGGTAAAAATAAATTTTACAAAAAGGGTATTGCATTTTCAGGTAAATTAGAGTATCTTATAGAAAACGGGGCGCGCCTTGTTTTCCATATAGACGGTATGAACGAAGATGTTCCAATAGTAACCAGTTTACTTTGGGACGTTTTTTTTAGGATTGATGTCTGTGCGGGAAAAATGCAAGAGAAAGGAAGTAGGGAAGATGAGTGAAGTGTTGAACGTAGAAGAGATTTTTGCCGGCAAGGTATTCACGCTGGGCAAGATGAAGGAGAGACTGCCCAGAAATGTTTTCAAGGAATTAAAGAGAGTCATGGATCAGGGCGGCGAGCTGTCACTGGCGACTGCGGACGTGGTGGCCAAGGCAATGAAGGACTGGGCGGTGGAAAACGGCGCTACTCACTACACTCACTGGTTTCAGCCTCTGACGGGGATTACCGCCGAGAAGCACGATGCGTTTGTGACCCATCCCGATGCGGAGGGCAGGATGCTTTTGGAATTCTCGGGGAAAGAGCTGATCAAGGGTGAGCCCGATGCTTCTTCATTCCCCTCGGGAGGATTGCGCGCCACATTTGAGGCAAGAGGCTATACGGTATGGGATATCACGTCACCTGCCTTTTTGAAGGAGGATGCGACGGGCGTCATTCTCTGCATTCCCACCGCGTTCTGTTCTTACAAGGGAGAAGCGCTGGATAAAAAGACGCCGCTGCTGCGCTCCATGGAGGCTGTCAGCGAGCAGGCGCTGCGGATTGTGAGACTGTTTGGCAACACGGGAGCGACTAAGGTTATGGCCAGTGTTGGACCAGAGCAGGAATACTTTCTGGTGGACAGGGAGAAGTATTTAAAGAGAGATGACCTGATCTTCGCAGGGAGGACGCTGTTTGGCGCTCCGGCTCCCAAGGGACAGGAGCTGGAGGATCACTATTTCGGAACGATCCGCGAGAGGATAGGTTCTTATATGAAGGATCTGAACATAGAGCTGTGGAGGCTGGGTGTCACGGCCAAGACACAGCATAATGAGGTTGCTCCCGCTCAGCATGAGCTGGCTCCCATTTATGAGACTGCAAATATCGCCGTGGATCACAATCAGCTGGTGATGGAGACCATGAAGAAGGTAGCCGGAAGACACGGGATGACCTGTCTGCTTCACGAGAAGCCTTTTGCCGGTGTGAACGGTTCCGGCAAACATAATAACTGGTCCCTGGGAACTGACAATGGTGTCAATATGTTGGACCCCGGCGATACACCCAACGAGAACATCCAGTTTTTGCTGGTACTGGCCTGCATCATGAAGGCTGTTGATACCCATGCGGATCTGCTGCGCCAGAGTGCGTCGGATGTGGGCAACGATCACAGACTGGGGGCTAACGAGGCTCCGCCTGCGATCATTTCCATGTTCCTGGGCGAACAGCTGGAGGATGTGGTAAAGCAGCTGGTGGAGACCGGAGAGGCGGATCACTCCATACAGGGCGGTAAGCTGCAGACCGGTGTGTCCACGCTGACAGATCTGGATAAGGATGCCACGGACAGAAACAGAACTTCACCCTTTGCTTTCACGGGGAACAAGTTTGAGTTTCGTATGGTGGGCAGCTCGGATTCCATAGCAGACCCCAACATCACGTTGAATGCCATCGTTGCGGAGGCTTTCTGTGAGGCGGCCGACCTTCTGGAAAAAGCCGAGGATTTTGAGATGGCGGTACATGATCTGATCAAGGAATACATGACGAAGCACAGAAGAATCGTATTCAATGGAAACGGATATTCCGAAGAGTGGGTGGCGGAGGCTGCAAGACGGGGCCTTCCCAATATCAGGTCCATGGTGGAGGCTTCCTCTGCATTGACGACTGAGAAGGCTATTAAGCTTTTTGAAAAGTTCGGTATTTTTACCAAAGCGGAGCTGGAGTCCCGCGAGGAGATTCTTTATGAAACCTATTCCAAGACCATCAATATCGAGGCGCTGACCATGATCGAGATGGCGAAGAAACAGATTTTGCCGGCTGTGATAAGATATACCAGGACGCTGGCAGACACGGTTATCGCGGTGAAGGAGGCCGGTGCGGATGCGTCCGTGCAGGCGGAAGTGCTGGATGAGATTTCGGTTAAACTGGCTGAGAGCAAACGCGCGTTGACGGTTCTGGAGGAAAAGACGGCCAAAGCGTCGGCAATCTCTGAGGAGAAGGAGAAAGCATTCTTCTTTAAGGATGAAGTATTCACTGCCATGGCAGCCCTGAGAGCGCCGGTGGATGAGCTGGAGACCATGGTGGACAGAAACGTATGGCCCATTCCTACTTATGGCGAGCTGATTTTTGAGGTTTAATAACGGTATTTCCCTTTTTCGTAAGTTTGTATATATCATGTAGGCGGGGCTGCGCTGTTATGGCGCGGCCCTGTGATATTTTCCGAACGCAGCGATTGCAATGGTTCAGGTCTGATTGCTGAAACGGATTTAAAAAATTGTGAATTTAGGTATTGCAAAATGGAAATACTTCGTGTATAATACATCAAGTAGCGCGGATACAGCGCAGATAAAGGGCTATCGCCAAACGGTAAGGCAACGGACTCTGACTCCGTCATTTCAAGGTTCGAATCCTTGTAGCCCTGCTAAGTAACCTCTGGAGGGAAGCTTCCGGAGGTTTTTTCTTGCGTGGAAGTATGATTGTTGTAAAACTATTGAATTCCTATTTGAGATTTGTTAAAGTTAAATTGCTTGTATGAGTATATTCAGGTACATTGTAAAAGAGACAGAATGTTTATTCGGACAGATTAGACAAGGAGGAAGCATATGGACGATTGGAAACAATCCCAAAGGGTCTTTTCCAGATTGGGCTGGTGTTATATTGCGGGGACATTGACGGTGTATGTTCTTCAATATGTTTTGGTTTTGGGGATTCAGGCTTACAGGCCGGAGTGGCTGATGAGTATGACCGCGAGTCTGTTATTGTCGGGGCTTACCATGTATGTCTGCGGTATGCCGTTGATCGTTCTGCTGACCCGCCGGATGCCAAGGACTGATATTCCGCGCCACAAGATGAAGTGGTGGCAGTTTATACTGGCGCTGATCATGTGCTATTCGCTGGTCTATATCAGCAATCTGGTGGGGATGCTGGTGACCACTCTGATAGGAGTGTTTACAAGGAGCTCTGTCGAGAATAATCTGATAGAATATGTCACCGGCGGTAATATGTTACTGAATTTTATATTGATGGTGGTGGTTGCTCCCATTGTAGAGGAGTATGTGTTCCGCAAAGTGATTGTGGACAGGACGGTCCGGTATGGGCAGGGCGTCGCCATCGCGGCGTCGGCATTGATGTTTGGTCTGTTCCACGGTAATTTGAACCAATTTGCTTATGCGATGGTGCTGGGCGCGTTTTTTGCTTTCCTTTATGTAAAGACCGGGAATTTGAAGATTACGATTGCAATGCATGCCATTATTAATTTTATGGGCAGTATGGTCTCGGGTCTGCTGTTCAGAATGATGAATTATGACGCGCTGCTGCATGCTGATCCTTCAGACACGGAGCTCATGATGGAGCTCATCATGGATAATCCTGTCGGCTGGCTGCTCTTTGCGCTGTATGCCATGCTGTTGTTTGCCGTGGTTGTCACGGGTGTGATCCTGCTGATCGTATTTTTTAAACGCTTCAGGCTTGAAGCTCAACAGATGCAGATTCCCAGAGGCAAGGGATTTCAGATGCTGTTTCTGAATTCGGGAATGATCGTGTTCTGTGTGGTATGGATCGTGTTGATCGCCCTGCCATATGTATTGTCTGTCCTGGATATGTTTGCTCAGGCTATGGTTTAAGCGGGGTGAGTGAGATGTATTTTTTTGAGTCAAGGATCCGGTATAGCGAGACGGACAGCAAAGGGCAATTGACATTGGTGTCGCTGTTGGATTATTTTCAGGATTGCTCCACATTTCATTCCGAGGATTTGGGTATGGGTGTGGATTATCTGACACAGAGGCGTCTGGTGTGGGTGCTCAGCTCATGGCAGATCGTGGTAGAGCGCTATCCTAAATTAAACGAGCGGGTGAAGATCGGCACCGCGCCTTATGAGTTCAGGAGCTTTCTGGGGTCCCGTAATTTTGTGATGATGACGGAGGACGGGGAATGTCTGGCCAAGGCGAACTCTCTGTGGAGTCTGCTGGATACCCGGACATGGAAGCCGACCGCTCCTCCTGAGGAAATGCTTAATGCTTATGTGCTCTCCGAGAAACTGGATATGGACTATGCCCCCCGTAAGATTGCAGTACCCGAAGGCGGCAGCCGCAGAGATGTGATCACGGTAAAGAAGCATCATCTGGATACCAACAATCATGTGAATAACGGCCGGTTTGTGGATATGACCATGGAGTTTCTGCCGGAGAACTTTGTTATCCGTCAGATGCGCGCGGAGTATAAGATGCAGGCACATCTGGACGATGAGCTTTATCCTTATGTGGCTGAAGAGGAGCAGCGTCTGGTGGCTGCGCTGCGGGACGGGGGCGGTAAGCCCTATGTGATCGTGGAATTCATGTGATCTGAAGCAAGGGGTATTTGGAGCTTGGATTGGGGTAGGAGGTATGTCATGGAACGGATTGTCAAAGAGATTGAAGTACTTAAGTCACAATATGAATCCCGCCCGGTAAATGCTGACGCCAGAGAAGTGAGCAGAGAGGAGTTTACCCTGCTGCTCAGCGGTGTTTCTACATGCCGGAGAGTACCCGGGATTCAGGAGCATATGGGATATGAGTGTTTATATCATTGCGGCAGCAAGGAGGATATCGGACAGGCGCGGGAGCATCTGAGCAGACTGTTCGGAGTCAGGGACAGAGAAAGTCTGGAACAGCAGTGTTACAGGCTGTATTCGGGCAGCGGCCAATATGAGCAGTTTATGACATTCTGGAAGAATGCGCCCATGTTTGATATCAATGAGTTGAATGCCAATGGCAGGAAGGGCTTTGAGCACTGCAAAGAGCTTGCGGGAAGGTTTTATCCGCTGGTGAATGAAAAGGGTTTTTATGCCTGGGATATCAATGAGAGAATCGGCCTTTGCAGAAATGCTGCAGCCTGCGGAATCATTTCGGATCAGGAGTTCTGGGAGCTGACGGATGAGTGGGTGCGCCAGGCGCAGGTCTTTTACCGTTCTTACGGGGAATTTGCCGTAAGCTGTCTGTGCGGAGCGCTGTATGATATGGGCAGAAGCGAGCCTGACATCAGCGGATTTTATGAGATCAACAAAAATATTATAGAACATCTGCTGGGAGAAGGCGGAGCGTGGAACAGAAACAGGTGGTATGTTCCGAAAGAGAGAGAATGGGCAACCCTTCTGGATAGAAATCCGGGCTGTATCGTCACCAAAAGAGCGCTTGACGAAGAACGCATCGACTATATGTATCACGATGAACCCAGTCCCGGTTATCCTGACAGCGGCTGGCGCTTTTTTGTCGGAGACGAACCGGCGGAGTATGTGGATGATCCTGATAATTCGACAGTTTGCGGACTGAATACCATATGCAACTTATCTCCCGATATCATGGCCTATCTCTATGCAGGAATCGGGAGGAGGTTCGGACGGCAGGAAAGCGGATGGGAAGAGGAGTAGCCGAATGATAAAATTAGGCGAGTGGCAGGAACTGGTTATTGTAAAAAAAGTGGATTTCGGCATTTATCTTGCGCCTTCCGCGCAGGAGAAGGAAGAGAGGATCCTGCTTCCGGCGAAACAGACACCGGAGGGAAGTGAGATCGGGGATCGTGTGGAGGTATTTGTATACCGGGATTCCAAGGACCGCATGATCGCCACAACCAACGCTCCGAAGCTTGTCATGGGCCAGGTGGCAGAGCTGTCCGTGGTTCAGGTCGGCAAGATAGGGGCTTTCCTGGACTGGGGGCTGGAGAAGGATCTGTTTCTGCCCTACAGGCAGCAGAAGCGCCGGGTGGCGCCGGGTGATAAGGTTCTGGTCTCTCTATATATCGATAAGAGCGGCAGGATCTGCGCTACCACCAATGTGTATGAGAATCTGCGCTCGGACAGTCCTTACAAGAAGGACGACCGGGTGAGAGGGCGCGTGTATGAGATCAGTGACAATTTTGGAGCCTTTGTGGCGGTAGATAATCAGTATTCGGCGCTGATACCAAAACGTGAGCTTTACGGGGAGGTATTGCCGGGGGAGGATGTCGAGGCACGGGTGACGGAAGTGCTGGAGGACGGCAGACTGACTCTGAGTATCCGGGAGAAGGCTTACCTGCAGCTGGAGCGGGATGGCGAGAAGCTGCTCAGACTATTGGACAGCTACGACGGTGTGCTGCCTTTTACGGAGAAGGCTGATCCGGAAGTCATACGCAGAGAAACCGGAATGAGCAAGAATGAGTTTAAGCGTGCGGTGGGTCATCTTTTGAAGACGGGGGCCGTCGAAATAAAAGATAAAATAATCAGGTATAGCACTGGAAATAATTAATAGGCTGTGTTATAATATCTGTGTCGAAATGATGAGAGGAGGTGTCCGTATGGATATTGCAGGTTTATCTATGAGTTTATCGTCCAACAAGGTTATGTCTCAGGTAAGCACGGCTGTGCTCAGCAAGGCTATGGATACCAATGAGGCGCTGGGACAGGGTCTTGTACAGATGATGGATGCGGCGGCTATGGAGCTGAGTGTGAATCCGGGAGTAGGGGCAAATTTTGACATGAAGGTCTGAGAAGTTTTTCCTGCGAGGAATATAAATGAGGGGTTGTTTGAGGGTAAAATACTGTCAGGCAGCTCTTTTTTTGTGATTTTTGTGAATTTTCTCCGAAAAACTATTGCTTTTTTGGCATTTATTTTGTACATTTGTGTTAGAAGGTTTTCTAGTCAAAGGAGCAGGGTATATGATTTCAAATCAGATTTTGCAGAATACAATTGATGGTCTTAAGGGGATTTCCAGAGTGGATCTCTGCGTCATGGATACGGATGGCAAGGAGATCGCCAGCACCACGGACATGAGTCACTGCTGCAGTGCTGCAGTGGAGTTTGCGGTGTCTCCGGCGGATTCTCAGGAGATACAGGGCTATCAGTATTTTAAGATTTTTGATGAGCAGCAGCTGGAGTATATTCTTGTGGCGGGGGGCGTTGGCGAGGATATCTATATGATCGGCAAGATGGTCGCCTTTCAGATTCAAAATCTGTTGGTGGCTTACAAGGAGCGTTTTGACAAGGATAATTTTATCAAGAATCTCTTGCTGGACAATCTGCTTCTGGTGGATATTTACAGCCGTTCCAAGAAGCTGCACATACAGACGGATGCCGCGCGCGTGGTGCTGATCGTGGAGTCCGCCGCGGGGAAGGACAGCAATGTGCTGGAGCTGACCAGAGCGTGTTTTGCCAATAATGGTAAAGATTTCATTACCGCAGTAGATGAAAAGGATGTTATTATAGTAAAGGAGCTGCCCGATTCGGATGCCGGCAAGGAGATCGAGCGATCGGCCCGGACCCTGATCGGCTATCTGCAGAGGGAGAACATTCAGGGTGTACGCATTGCTTACGGTACGATCGTCCATGAGATTAAGGAGGTAAGCCGTTCCTATAAGGAAGCCAGAATGGCGCTGGATGTGGGAAAGATTTTCTTTGATGACAGGGATCTGGTTGCCTACAGTGAGCTGGGCATTGGCCGCCTGATTTATCAGCTGCCGATTCCTCTGTGCAAGATGTTTATCCGCGAGATTTTCGGCGGCAAAAGTCCCGACGATTTCGATGAGGAGACTTTGTCTACCATTTATAAGTTTTTCGAGAACAGTCTGAATGTGTCCGAGACTTCAAGACAGCTCTTTATCCACCGAAACACGCTGGTGTACAGGCTGGATAAGCTTCAGAAGAGTACAGGACTTGATCTGCGGGTATTTGAGGATGCCATCACCTTCAAGATCGCGCTGATGGTCGTAAAATATATGAAATATATGGAAACCTTTGAATACTGATCGCGTCTATTAGGTTGCGGATAGAAGAAGTCCATGTAATAATAGAGCTGCGGGATTGGAAGGAGACTATACAATCGGAGGAAGGGAATGACCAAAAAGGATTTACGAAGGCAGAAAAGAGAGGAATTTATACAGGAAAACGGTATCATTTGTCTGGATAATGTGAGTAAGAGCTATTCCACCGGCGCCCCGGCGCTGAATAACGTGAGTCTCAGCATCAGTCCGGGAGAATTCGTGTTTATCGTGGGGGACAGCGGTTCGGGCAAATCTACGCTGATCAAACTTCTGCTGCGGGAGCTTACATCTTCCAGCGGCAGTGTTTATGTTATGGGATATGATCTGGGCAGACTGACCCATCGGCAGATTCCGCAGTTTCGGCGAAATCTGGGTGTGGTATTTCAGGACTTCCGTCTGCTCAAGGACAGAAATATTTATGAGAACGTGGCTTTTGCACAGAGGATCGTGGAGACACCCGTGAACGAGATCCGCAGGAATGTGCCGGCCATTCTGGCGACTGTGGGATTGGCGGGCAAGTATAAGTCTAAGCCCCGTCAGCTCTCCGGCGGAGAGCAGCAGCGGGTTGCATTGGCGAGAGCTCTGGTAAACAATCCGTCCATTCTGCTGGCGGATGAGCCTACCGGAAATCTGGATCCCAATAATTCCTGGGAAATTATGAAACTACTGGAGGAGATAAACGCTTCCGGCACCACGGTATTGGTGGTGACACACAACAGTGAGATCGTCAATGCCATGCGCAAGAGGGTGATCACCCTGAGAAAGGGCGTGATTGTCAGCGACGAGGAGGAAGGCGGTTATATCGATGAAGATTAGTACATTGTTTTATACCATCAGGCAGGGATTTGCAAATATTTTCCGCAACAAGCTGTTTTCTCTGGCATCCATAGCAACAATTTCCGCCTGTCTGTTTTTGTTCGGTCTGTTTTATGCCATCATGACCAATTTCCAGCATGTGGTGAGGACGGCGGAGCAGGGGGTCTCTGTCACGGTGTTTTTCCATTATGAGGGAAATGTTCTGCCGGATGGCTGTGAAGTTCACCAGGAGGGACAGGTTCCCAGTCCCGAACGTATTGAGGCTATCGGTCAGATGATCGCCGCCCGTGTGGAGGTTTCCGATGTGGTGTTTGTCTCCGACGAGGAGGCGTGGGAGACTTTTGGAAAATCCTATTTCGGTGAGGATTACAGAGAGGGATTTCCCCAGAATCCTTTGGACGGTGAGAACAGTTATCAGGTATTTTTGAGCGATGTGTCCATGCAGGATACGCTGGTAAGCTGGCTGGAGTCTATGCCGGAGGTGCGCAAGATCAAGTATTCCGCCATCACTGCCGATACGCTCAGCGGCGTCAATCTGTTGATAGCATATGTATCTGTGGGCATCATCATCGTATTGCTGGCAGTGAGTATCTTCCTGATCAGCAACACCGTGGCGGTGGGAATTTCCGTCCGCAAGGAAGAGATCAATATCATGAAATACATCGGGGCCAAAGATTTCTTTGTGCGCGCTCCCTTTGTGCTGGAGGGCATGATCATCGGTCTTATCGGTGCGGCTATTCCGCTGGGTGTGATTTACAGTCTTTACAATTATGTGCTGAATTATGTGGCCGGAAGATTTGCAATGCTGAGCAGTTTTTTGGACTTTCTGCCCGCCGGGGAGGTATTTCACATACTGACACCTGTGTCGCTTGCTGTCGGCGTGGGGATCGGATTTCTTGGAAGCGTCACCACTGTGAGAAAGCATTTGCAGGTATAGTTCATATTCATCAGTAAGGCATTCGTACATTGGGAGGAAAAGGATTTGAGATTTCCCGCGAAGAGTAAAATATTGATTGCAGGAGTTATGACAGTAGCGCTTTTGGCGGGGGTGGGGCATTTGCCCGCGCAGGCTATCACTTCGGACAGCATCCGGGACAAGGAAGAGCAGATTGACCGGATGGAGAAGGAGAAGGATGCGCTGCAGGGCAATCTAACGGATCTGCAGAAAATTAAAAAGGATCTGGAGACACAGAAATCCAATCTGAAGAATTATGTCGCGGAGCTGGACGGAAAGCTTGAGGAAATAGAGCAGAATATTGTGGAACTGAACCTTCAGATCACTTCCAAGGAGCAGGATATTGTGGAGACACAGGCGGAGCTGGACGATGCGCTGGAGACGGAAGAGGCGCAGCACAAGGCTATGATCAGCCGTATCCGGATGATGTATGAGCAGGGCAATACACAGATTGTGGAGACGCTTTTGGGATCGGGCAGCTTCAGCGGTTTTTTGAGCCGTGCGGACGCGATGGAGAAGGTGGCTGCATATGACAGACAGATGTACGAGGAGTATAAGACAAACCGTCAGCTTGTGGAGCTGTGTAAGGAGCAGCTTGAGCTGGAGAAGGAAATCCTGGATCAGACCAGAGAGAATGTGGAGCTGGAACAGGCAAATCTGGAGGATCTGATTGACCAGAAGAACAGAGACATCCTTGCCTACGAGACAGATATCAGCAATAAAGAGCAGGCGATCAGGGAATACGAGCAGATGATCCAGGAGCAGGATGAGGAGATTGCTGCTCTGGAGCAGGCAATTTTAGAGGAGAAAAGGAATATTCTGGCGGCAAACGGCGAGGTCATTACCTATGACGGGGGTCAGTTTAAATTCCCCCTGGCATCTTACACCCGGGTTTCGGATGAGTATGGTATGCGTATCCACCCGACTCTGGGAGTGCAGCAGTTTCACAATGGTGTGGATCTGGCGTCGCCCAAGGGTACGGCGATCTACGCCGCCTATGACGGCAAAGTGGTGGCTGCCACCTACAGTGCTACGATGGGAAATTATATTATGATAGATCATGGCAGCGAGCTGTATACCATATACATGCATGCTTCCGCTCTCTATGTGAAGAAAGGGGATCTGGTGGTGCGGGGGGAGACCATTGCCGCAGTGGGAAGCACGGGACGTTCCACAGGTAATCATCTGCATTTCAGTGTGCGAAAGAATGGCTCTTATGTATCACCTTGGGAGTATATATCGAAGTGATGCGCAATATGCTTCAATAAAGACAGAGGAATTAAAAAACCATGGAAAATGAAAGAGAAAGAAAGGGCTGGGGGCTTTTTGCCCTTGGTCTTGTAGTCGGCCTGCTGGTGTCGCTGATCATTACCAGTGTAATTTTCAAACATAATGTGAGTCTGGAGGAGGACTCACTGGTGAACACCCGGGTGGTGGAAAAGATAGAGGATCTGGAGAAGCTGATCCACAGCCGCTTTTATCTGGCAGAGATGACAGATGAAGAATTGGAGCAGGGTATTTACAGAGGGATGCTGAAAGCTTTGAACGATCCGTATTCCGAGTACTATACCACCGAAGAATTGAAGGAGCTCATGGATCAGTCGGAGGGGATTTATTACGGGATCGGCGCCCATGTAGGTCTGGACAAGGAGACATCGCTGCCCATGATCAAAGCCGTGATTGAGGGGACGCCTGCCGAGGAGGCAGATCTGCGCCCCAATGATTTGATCTATATGGTGGATGACGAGTTGACTTACGGATTGAGCCTGACGGAGGCCGTGTCGCTGATCAAAGGACCGGAGGGCACAAATGTGACATTGACGCTGATCCGCGAAAATGTGTCGGATTATCTGGAAGTGACGATTCCGCGGAAAAAGGTGGAGAGTCCCACGGTCAATTTCGAGATGCTTGAGGACGGAATGGCCTATATTGAGATCACGGAGTTTGACGATGTGACAGTGGATCAGTTCGCGGAGGCGCTGGCCATGGCCAAGGGCTCGGATATGAAGGGCATGATACTGGATCTGCGGGCAAATCCCGGAGGGAGTCTCAGCGCAGTGGTTGAGATTGCCAGAATGATGCTGCCTGAGGGCCTGATCGTGTATACGGAGGATAAGGCCGGAAAGCGGTCGGAGTATTCCTGCGACGGGAAGCGAGAGCTTCAGGTGCCGCTGGTGGTGCTGATAGACGGTAATTCGGCCAGCGCCTCGGAGATTCTGGCCGGAGCAATCCAGGATTACAGTCTGGGTACATTGGTGGGAACTACCACATTTGGCAAGGGTATTGTGCAGCAGGTGATTGCCATGAATGACGGATCTGCTATCAAGCTTACCATCAGCAGCTATTTTACTCCCAAGGGACGCAATATTCACGGCACCGGTATTGAGCCGGATGTGGAGTGTACGTTCGACGGGGAAGCTTACTATGATGAGAAGAATCCCTATGATAACCAGTTGGAGAAGGCAAAGGAAGTATTGAAGAGCATGCTGTGATAAATTTTGACTTGTCGAATCGGGGCTGCCGCTTTCATGAATGAAAATTCTTGAGATCGGCAGCCCCGAGCTGATTTCTTTCACAGAACAAATGTTCATTTCTGCTGTACTTTTTTTATTAATTTTGGTATACTATCAGATAGACAGGCAGAAATATAAGTAATGTGGAGAGATTAGTATGGATCATTTTGTATTACATTCTGAATATCAGCCTACCGGCGACCAGCCGCAGGCGATCGGAGAGCTGGTCAAAGGTTTTCGGGAGGGCAATCAGTTTCAGACGCTTCTCGGCGTCACAGGTTCCGGTAAAACCTTTACGATGGCAAACGTCATCCAGCAATTAAATAAACCAACGCTTGTCATTGCCCACAACAAGACGCTGGCCGGCCAGCTTTATGGGGAATTTAAAGAGTTTTTCCCGAATAACGCAGTGGAGTATTTTGTCTCCTATTATGACTATTATCAGCCGGAAGCCTATGTGCCTTCCTCCGACACTTATATAGCCAAGGACTCGGCCATCAATGATGAGATAGACAAGCTGCGGCTGTCCGCCACGGTATCCCTGACAGAGCGCAGGGATGTGGTGGTGGTGGCCAGCGTGTCCTGTATTTATGGTCTGGGCAGTCCCGATGAGTATCAGGATATGGTGGTATCTCTGCGGCCGGGGATGGAGAAAGACCGGGATAAGGTGTTGAGGGAGCTGGTGGATATCCAGTACACCAGAAATGACATAGATATGCAGCGGGGAACCTTCCGGGTGCGCGGAGACGTGCTGGAAGTGTATCCGGCGGAGGGCGGCGACTATCTGATCCGCATTGAGTTTTTCGGGGATGAAATCGAGCGGATTGCCCAGGTGGAGCCGCTTACGGGAAGGGTTCACGCCACTTTAAATCATGTGGCGATCTTTCCGGCTTCTCATTATGTTGTAGCGCCGGAGAAGATCAAGACGGCCTGTGACAATATCGAGAAAGAGATGGAGGAGCGGGTGCGCTATTTTAAGGGGGAGGACAAGCTTATTGAGGCCCAGCGCATTGCGGAGCGCACAAATTTTGACATTGAGATGCTTCGGGAGACGGGATTTTGCTCCGGTATTGAGAATTATTCCAGACATTTGAGCGGCGCTGCTCCCGGGGAGCCGCCGATGACGCTCATGGACTTTTTCCGGGACGATTATCTGATTATCATCGATGAGTCTCATATGACGATTCCCCAGATACGGGGAATGTTTGCAGGGGACCGTTCCCGCAAGACCACACTGGTGGACTATGGCTTCCGTCTGCCCTCGGCGCTGGACAACCGTCCGCTGAATTTTCAGGAGTTTGAGGCCCATATTGACCAGATGCTGTTTGTGTCGGCCACACCCTCGGACTATGAGGAGCAGCACGAGCTGCTGCGCACGGAGCAGATTATCCGTCCCACAGGTCTTCTGGATCCGGAGGTGGATGTGCGGCCTGTGGAGGGGCAGATCGACGATTTGATCGGTGCGGTGAACAGGGAAGTGGAGCGGCACAACAAGGTACTTGTCACCACGCTCACCAAGCGGATGGCGGAGGATCTGACCGATTATATGAGCGAGGTGGGGATTCGGGTGAAGTATCTGCACTCGGACATCGACACACTGGAGCGGGCGGAGATCATACGAGATATGAGGCTGGATGTGTTCGACGTGCTGGTGGGTATCAATCTGCTCAGGGAGGGTCTGGATATTCCGGAGATCTCGCTGGTGGCGATTCTGGATGCGGACAAGGAGGGCTTCCTCAGAAGCGCGACCTCTCTGATCCAGACCATCGGGCGGGCGGCCCGCAATGCGGACGGACATGTGATCATGTATGCGGATACCATCACGGATTCCATGCGCACAGCCCTGGATGAGACGGAGCGCAGACGGAAGATTCAAATGCAGTATAACGAGGAGCACGGGATCACACCTCAGACCATCAGAAAGGCAGTGCGCGACCTTATCAGTATCTCCAAAGTCATCGCCAAGGAGGAGCTGCGATTTGAGAAAGATCCTGAGTCCATGAGCAGACAGGAGCTGGAGAAGCTGATTGCGGATGTGCAGAAAAAGATGCAGAAGGCTGCGGCGGATCTGAACTTCGAGGCTGCGGCAGAGCTGCGCGACAAGATGCTTGAGTTGAAGAAGAATCTGAATGAGCTGGAGGGGACGTCCCGTGGAAAGAGTAAGTAAATGGTTTGCCGGCCTCGTCCGCAGCCTGGGCTTTCTCGTAGCCGCTTATCTGTTTCTGCAGGGTTTATTTACGATCTGCACGATTCAGAGCGTGACGGAGAGAACTTTTTACGTCAGAAGCCATGCGCTTTATGCGGTTTTAGGAATCGGAGCCGCCGTCCTGGTCTTTTGGCTGCTTTATCGTTTTTGCGGCAGTGCTCTGGAGCGGTACGAGACGATACTTGTGTCGGCAGGACTGCTGTTTAGCGCTTTGTTTTGGATATGGTGGCTCAGTCAGACGCAGTTCTGGTACTGGGGCGATGAGGAAAAGATCTTTCAGTGCGCGCAGCAGTATCTGGCAGGAGATTACAGAGGCTGGAAGCCGGGAGGCTACGCCTATATGTGGAGACATCAAAACGGGATGATTCTGTTTGTGGCCGGGCTGCTGAAATGCTTTGATACGCATACCGCCTGCTGGATATTCAGATTATTAAATGTACTGTTTTATGAACTTACGATCTATTTTCTATGGCGGACCTTGAGAAGAGTGTTTCCGGACAGGCGTGTTGTGACAGTGCAGGCAGCGCTGCTGCTTGCGTTTTTCCCATATGGGTTCTATTGCGTGATGTTTTACGGGAATGTGATCGGACTGGGGTTTGCGTCCCTGGCGATCTTTCTCGTGGTGGTCTGGCTTGACACAGGGAGGGCGGGATATCTGTGCGGCAGTGCGGCCGCCATGGTATTGTCGATTGTTTTTAAGCAAAACGACGCCCTGGTTTTGGTGGGACTGGTTTTGCTGATGCTGATGCAGCCTATGGGAGAGGGAAAGCTGACGCTGAAAAAGGCGGGAGCCGCCGCTGCTTTTGTCCTGGCGGTGATTCTGGGAATACAGCTGCCGGATCTGATCGTGCGGGCGCATACCGGTATGAATCTGTCCGGTACAGGAAACAGTATGTATGCGCATATTGCCATGGGGCTCCAGGACAGCGAAGATGCACCGGGTTGGTACAACACTTACAATGAAGCGATATTTGCCGAGTGCGGCTATGACAAGGCGGAGACGGCCCGTGCAGCAAAGAGGTCCTTAACGGAAACGCTGCGGTATTATACGGATAATCCCGGGATAGGATGGTCATTTATCCACAGGAAGCTTGCGTCAGAGTGGAACAATCCTACGTTTGAGGGCTTTCATATGCAGAATGCACGCCTGACCGCAGAGGAGCTGAGTCCCCTGGTAAAGTCTGTTATCAACGATGGGGGCAAGCTGAATATTCTGCTGACGTTTTTCCTGGACCTTTATGAGAGTGTGGTTTTATTTGGTATACTGATGTATCTGGCGGCGGCGAAGCATGCCGACGTCAGAGAGTTGTTTTTTGTGATGCTGCTCATAGGAGCTTTTGTGTTTTTTGCCGTGTGGGAGGCCAAGGGCAGATATGTGGCTCCTTTTTATCTCATGGCCGTTCCCTACGCGGCGGCGGGATATCAGAAGCTGCTTGCGGCCGGCCGCCGTTTCGAGATCACAAAGAAGACGGCGCTTGCCATAGCGCTTCTGGCGGCGGTTGTGTATTTCTGTGATGCAGATTTGATCAACAACAGCCTGAAGCTGGGTACACAGTCGGAGCAATATTATGAATATATTCATGAGTATAACAGCAATTTTCTTAATTTCAGGTATTGACTGATTCGGAGACGGGTTATAAAGTTTTGAAGGATAAAGTGCGGAAAAGAGGAGAGAACAGTGGAAGAAGCAAAGAAGATGCGGCCTCGGGAGTATATCAGGGTACGGGGTGCAAGCGAGCACAATCTGAAAAATATTGATGTGGATATCCCACGGAATGAGCTGGTAGTTCTGACAGGAATGTCGGGTTCAGGAAAATCTTCACTGGCATTTGACACGATCTATGCGGAGGGGCAGCGGCGTTATATGGAGTCACTGTCTTCCTATGCAAGGCAGTTTCTGGGGCAGATGGAGAAGCCCAATGTGGAAAAGATTGAAGGTCTGTCCCCTGCGATCTCCATAGACCAGAAATCCACTAACAGGAATCCCCGCTCCACAGTGGGGACGGTGACGGAAATCTATGACTATTTCCGTCTGCTCTACGCGCGGATCGGTATTCCCCACTGTCCCAAGTGCGGCAGGGAGATCGCAAAGCAGAGTGTTGATCAGATGGTGGATCAGGTTATGACGCTGGGAGAAGGCACTCGAATTCAGCTGCTTGCTCCGGTGGTGCGCGGGAGAAAAGGCACTCATGAGAAGGTGCTGGAACGAGCCAGGCGCAGCGGCCATGTGCGAGTGCGTATTGACGGCAATCTCTACGAACTCACAGAGGAGATCAAATTAGAGAAAAATATCAAGCATAATATAGAGATCGTTATAGACAGGCTGGTGGTTAAGGAAGGGATTGAGCGCCGTCTGACGGATTCGGTGGAGAATGCGCTGGGACTGGCAGAAGGGCTTTTGATTGTGGATGTGATAGACGGGGAGAGTCTGACCTTCAGTCAGAGCTTTTCCTGCCCGGACTGCGGCATCAGTGTCAGCGAGGTGGAGCCCCGGAGTTTTTCCTTCAACAATCCTTTCGGCGCGTGTCCGGAATGTCTGGGTCTGGGTTACAAGATGGAGTTTGACATTGATCTGATGATACCGGACAAGCGCCTGAGCATCAGAGAGGGAGCCATCGCGGTGACGGGATGGCAATCCTGCGCGGAAAAGTCCAGCTTTACGAACGCCGTGCTGCAGGCGCTCTGCAGGGAATATCATTTTGATCTGGAGACCCCTTTTCAGGATTATTCTGAGAAGGTTCAGAATGTGCTGATCCACGGTACGGGCGGCAAAGAGGTGGAGGTGCATTATGTGGGACAGAGGGGCCGGGGAGTCTACCCGGTGGCTTTTGAGGGTCTGATCCACAATGTGGAACGCAGATACAAGGAGACCTTTTCCGAGACGATGAAACAGGAATACGAATCCTTTATGCGTATCACGCCCTGCCGGGAATGTAAGGGGATGCGTCTGAAAAAGGAGTCGCTGGCAGTGACGGTGGGCGACAGGAATATTTACGAGCTCACTTCCATGCCGATCTGTGATCTCCACGCCTTTCTGGGAGAGATGCAGCTATCGGGGCAGCAGCAGCTCATCGGTGCGCAGATACTGAAGGAGATACGGGCCAGAGTGCAGTTCTTGATGGATGTGGGACTGGAGTATCTGACTCTGACCCGGGGGACGGCCAGTCTCTCCGGCGGTGAGGCGCAGCGGATCCGCCTGGCAACGCAGATCGGTTCCGGACTGGTAGGTGTGTGTTATATATTGGATGAACCCAGCATCGGCCTGCATCAGAGAGATAATGACAAGCTGTTAAACACTCTGAAGAACCTGCGTGATCTGGGAAACACCCTGATCGTGGTGGAGCATGACGAGGATACCATGCTGGCGGCGGATTATGTGGTGGACATCGGCCCCGGGGCCGGTTCCCACGGCGGTGAGGTGGTGGCCTGCGGGACGGCTGAAGAGATCATGAGGGTGCCGGATTCCGTCACCGGGCAGTATCTGAGCGGAGCGTTGAGGATTCCGGTACCTGCCGACAGGAGAAAGCCTGCAGGATGGCTGAAGGTGTTGGGTGCACAGGAGAATAATCTGAAGAACATCAATGTGGAATTCCCTCTGGGAGTAATGACCTGCGTGACTGGAGTATCCGGATCCGGTAAGAGCTCTCTGGTGAATGAGATTCTGTATAAACGTCTGGCCAGGGATCTGAACAGGGCCAGATGCATTCCGGGAAAGCATAGGGAGATCGTCGGACTCGAGCAGCTGGACAAGGTGATCGCCATCGACCAGTCGCCCATCGGGCGCACGCCCCGTTCCAATCCTGCCACCTACACGGGCGTATTCGACCAGATTCGCGATCTGTTTGCCTCCACGGCGGATGCCAAGGCGAGGGGCTACAGCAAGGGGCGCTTCAGCTTCAATGTAAAGGGCGGAAGATGCGAGGCCTGCGGCGGAGACGGTATCATTAAGATCGAGATGCATTTTCTTCCCGACGTGTATGTACCTTGTGAGGTCTGCGGCGGCAAGCGCTATAACAGGGAGACGCTGGAGGTGAAATATAAAGGGAAAAGCATATATGACGTGCTGGATATGACGGTGGAAGAGGCGGTACCTTTTTTTGAGAATCTGCCTTCCATACGCCGTAAGATTGAAACGCTCTATGATGTGGGACTCTCTTATGTAAAGCTGGGGCAGCCGTCCACCACTCTTTCCGGCGGCGAGGCACAGCGGATCAAGCTGGCCACGGAGCTCTCTAAGCGCAGCACGGGCAAGACCATCTATATTCTGGACGAGCCTACCACGGGACTTCATTTTGCAGATGTACACAAGCTTGTGGAAATCCTTCACAGACTTGCAGACGGAGGCAATACCGTAGTTGTCATCGAACATAATCTTGACGTGATCAAAACCGTAGATTATATTATTGATATAGGGCCTGAGGGCGGCGATCGAGGCGGAACGGTGATAGCTGAGGGAACTCCGGAGGAGATCGGGGAGAACGAGCGCTCTTATACAGGAGTCTATGTCCGCAGAATGCTGGAAAAAGATAAGCAGGTCCGTAAATCTTAAGGGTGGGAGGAAAATTACGGATGAAAACAGGAGCAAATGATCAGAGCTACAACATGGACAGAGCAGTCAATACCTTTGCGCTGGTGATCGTCACGATTATCGATATGATCATGTTCGCAGGCTATATTGGAGATTATCGCAAGGGTAATATCGAACTTTTGTTTCTGCTTGCCGTGATCGCGGCGGTTCTGGGTTCTTTGATCGCAGACTATGCGGTCTATTTCAGAAAGAAGGACAGCAAGGCATTTAAGAATGTTTCTCTGACGGGATATATTATCGTGTATGCGCTATGTGTGTGGGGCGCAAAAAACGATATGGTCTTTTGCATTGCATTCCCGATCACTGTGTTGTTTATTCTGTATTTTGACTATGCCATGATTGTGCGGGGCGCCATCGCGTTTTCCGTCATCAATTTGGGAGATTTGATTTATATTGCACTGGTAATGAGGCATCATCATTCCGGCGCGCCGTTAAACAGCACTACGCTTTTGATACAGGGTGCCTGTATTCTGATGTATATGTTCGTCATCTGCAATACCACCAGAATATCCAATCGGAACAACACCTTGAAAATTGCAGGCGTCAAGGCCGAGCAGGAGAGGAATACATCGCTTTTGCAGGATATACTGCAGGTTGCCTCCGCGGTAAGGGAGAATTCCAGAGAGGCCTCCAATTACATCCAGGAGCTGGGCAGAGACGTGGATATGACTGCCGAAGCAATGGGTGAGATCGCAGAGGGGAACAATAATAATGCCAGGAATATAGAGCGGCAGACCGTTATGACAAGTAATATCCAGAGCATGATTGAGGAGACCAAGCGGATGTCCGACGAGATGTTGAATCTCTCGGGGCAGTCGGCCCAGGCGGTGCAGAGCGGCCGGGAGAGCGTCCGGAACCTGGAGGAGAACTCCAAGAGGTCGGAGGAGGCCAACCGGCAGGTGGAGGCGGCTGTGCAGCACTTTATTCAGAATGTCAGCGAAGTGCAGGATATTGTGTCCCAGATATTCTCCATTTCGGATCAGACGGATCTGCTGGCACTGAATGCTTCCATTGAGAGCGCCAGAGCCGGGGAGGCAGGGAAGGGCTTCTCCGTGGTTGCGGAGGAGATCCGCAAGCTGGCGGAGGAGACCCGTGTACTTACTGAAAAGATCGGGGAGATCGTGACCGAGCTGCAGAATAATGCGGATGAGGCCATCGGAACCGTGGACAATGTATTGGAGGCTTCCGCTGTGGAGCATGAGCTGATCGAGAGTACACACAGTCATTTCCGGAAAATCGGCAGCAGCATGGAAGGACTGAACAGAAACGTGCAGCAGATGAACGGGAAGATTGAGGAGATTATGGAGTCCAACAATACCATTGTGGACAGTATCGCTCAGATATCCGCCGTGAGCCAGGAGGTTGCCGCCAGCACGCAGCAGACGCTGGAGAAGAGTGTGGAGACCAGAGAGAAAGCAGGCAATGCGGAGCAGCTGATGGCAAATCTGGTGAACACGGTTCAGGCCATGGATAAGTATCTGGAAGATTAAGGAAAGAAAAAAATTAATTTTTTTATATTTTGCCCTAAAGTATTTGTCGGTTCCCGACGATATAAGATAACAGATAGGGAGATGCAAGGATGCGGATGAAAGGATGTGCTAGCCATTCTGAATTTGCATCCTCGCCTCTTTTTTATTCAAATTTTTTAAAATTTCATAAACCCCTATGAATTTGGTAAAATTTCGGTTATAATAGATAGTCAGTAGCATCAAAGAGGCAGATTGATACCGGAAAGGGGTAAGAATACATGCAGTGTACAGATATAGGAATTGATTTGGGTACAGCCAGCATACTCGTCTACATCAGAGGAAAAGGAGTAGTCCTGAAGGAGCCCTCTGTTGTGGCTTTTGATAGAGATACCAATAAGATTAAAGCGATCGGGGAGGATGCCCGTCTGATGCTGGGAAGAACGCCCGGCAATATTGTGGCGGTTCGTCCTCTGCGTCAGGGTGTTATTTCCGATTATACCGTCACCGAGAAGATGATGAAGTATTTTATCCAGAAGGCACTGGGCAAGCGGACCTTCCGCAAGCCCCGCATTGCAGTATGTGTGCCCAGCGGCGTCACCGAGGTGGAAAAGAAAGCGGTGGAGGATGCTACCTATCAGGCGGGAGCCAGAGAGGTGTCTATTATTGAGGAGCCCATCGCTGCAGCCATCGGCGCGGGGATTGATATTTCCAAACCCTGCGGCAACATGATCGTGGATATCGGCGGCGGAACCTCCGATATTGCCGTTATCTCTCTGGGAGGCACTGTAGTCAGCGCTTCCATCAAGATCGCGGGTGATGATTTCGACGAGGCGATCGTCCGCTATATGCGCAAGAAACATAATCTTTTGATTGGTGAGAGAACTGCCGAAGATATCAAGATTAAAATAGGTTCTGCATACAGACGCCCTGAAGTGGATTATATGGATGTGCGCGGGCGTAATCTGGTGACCGGTCTGCCCAAGACGGTAAAGGTTTCCTCCGAGGAGACCGAGGAGGCCTTGAGAGAGACCACCGCTCAGATCGTGGAGACGATACACAGTGTATTGGAGAAGACTCCCCCCGAGCTCGCCGCGGATATCGCGGACAGAGGTATTGTTCTCACAGGCGGAGGCAGTCTGCTGAGGGGACTGGAGGATCTGATTTCGGCCAAGACAGGTATCAACACAATGACGGCGGAGGATCCTATGACTGCAGTTGCTATCGGCACGGGTCAGTATGTAGAGTTTTTGGCGGGATACAGAGAGCAGTAAACAGATAAGAATGGAAGACAGCAAGGAGGAGACAGAAGGTGTTAAGAGGTTTGTACACGGCCTGGACAGGCATGGTCAACGAACAGAACAGAATGGACGTCCTGACCAATAATCTGGCGAATGTTTCCACTGTGGGTTACAAGAAGGAGGGAACCACCAGTCAGGCCTTTGACGACGTGCTAACGGTTAAGATCAAAGATGCTTCCGTGGGGCTTTCCAATGTACAGCGCACCGGAATCAGAAATCCCGGCGTAAAGATAGGAGAAAATTATACGGACTTTACCGGGGGATCCTTCCGGGAGACAGGTAATATCTACGATCTGGCGCTGGATGGCGAGGGGTTTTTTGTCATTGAATTTGCATATAAGGACAATCAGAACAGCAATACCAATAGTACGGCGAATAACAATAACGCGAATCAGCAGCGCACCGTCATGTATACCCGTGCGGGTCAGTTTACTTTGACTCGGGAAGGGTATCTGGTGAACCAGGACGGCGACTATGTGCTGGATGTCAATAACAGGCGGATTCAGTTAAATACGCTGACGGATTCCTCAATCTCGTCTGACGGCACTATCTCCCAGAACGGCAGAGCGGTCGCCCAGATTCAGGTGGCGGATTTTGAGGATTATGATTATCTGGAGAAATACGGGGAGACTTATTTCCGCCCGCTGGAGGGAGCGAGACCCCGAACCAACGGCGTCACTGCCACTGTCAACTCCGGGTATCTGGAGATGGCCAATGTGCAGGCAGTTTCCGAGATGGTGAATTTAATTTCCATCACCAGAGCATACGAGGCCAATCAGAAGATTATACAGACTTATGACGATTCCCTGGAGATTGCGGTAACGCAGCTTGGTAGATTATCCTGATTTGACAGATTATCATAAATAGAAAGGCGAGGAATTAACAATGGTAAGAAGTTTATGGACAGCGGCAACCGGTATGATCGCCCAGCAGACAAATCTTGACACGATCGCTCACAATTTGTCCAATGTCAACACCAATGGTTACAAGGCACAGGTCAATGAGTTTAAGAGCCTGCTCTATCAGAATATTCAGACGAAGACTACTTCCGCCAACGGCGAGACCAAGCCCGGAAGCGCGCAGGTGGGTTTGGGTGTGCGCAATTCCGCTATCACTACGATTTTCAAGACAGGACCCATGCTGGCGTCCGACAGCGATACAGCGTTTGCTCTGGATGGCAGAGGATTCTTTGCTCTGAGAGGCGAGGACGGCAATACATACTACACGAGAAACGGTAATTTCCTCTTTACGCTGGGAACCAACGGAAATATGCTGGCGAATACGGACGGATTGCCCGTTCTCGACACCAGCGGCAGACCGATCGTTCTGGATGAGGATTATGTGCTCAGCAGAGTTACGGTCACTGCCGACGGAAATCTCTGTTATCCCGACGAGTCGGGTAATCCCCAGCCTATCGGTGTGCAGATCGGCGTGTTCCAGTTCAACAATCCCAACGGTCTCGAGAAGCTCAGCGGCAGCCGGTATGCCCAGACAGCAGCCAGCGGCCAGCCTATAAACGAGGCCACCAACAATATGGTGGAGAAGACCAAGGTCATTCAGGGTTATCTGGAGGGTTCCGGCACACAGGCGGTTGACGAGATGGTGAATATGATCGTGGCACAGCGTGCTTACGAGTTCAATTCCAAGGCGATCGTCGCTTCCGACGAGATGCTTCAGCAGGCCAATAATCTGAGAAGATAGGGATGACCTGAGAAGGTATTATTGTTTGAAAAGATGATAACTGTGAAAGCAAAGCAGAAGGGACGATAATATATGGATATCGGTAATCTTGGTTCTACTTACAAGGATATATACGCATCTGCATCCAATTCCAATGCCTCCAAGCTGGAAGGTCAGTTGAAAACGGATTATTCCAAGGCTACAGACGAGGAACTGATGGATGCCTGCAAGCAGTTTGAAGCATATTTTCTTGAGCAGGTATTTAAGGGGATGATGAAGACCATTCCCAAAAGTGACGGAGATTCCTCCAACTCGACAATGCTCGACTTTTTCCAGGATGAAATGGTGCAGAAGGTTGCGGCGGACTCTACAGAACAGAATAGCTTGGGAATCGCGCAGATGCTCTATGAGCAAATGAAACGCAATTACGGTTTAGATGCAGACAGTCTTGAATAAGGCTGTCTGCTATCCTTCTTTCTCTCTTCTTCCGAATCGGAACAATACGCAAAAGGTCAAGATTATATGGAAACAATCAACGGATATGTGGAGCATATCATTTTCCAGAATAGTGAAAACGGATATACCGTTATGAGTCTCATGGCGGAGGGGGAGGAGATCACCTGCGTGGGGGCTTGTAAAGGTCTTTCCCAGGGGGAGACGATCTCCGCTCAGGGGGAATATGTAGAGCATCCTGTCTATGGGAGGCAGTTTAAGATCGATGGTTATCAGGCCATCGCTCCCCGGGACAGCGCCAGCATGGAGCGATATCTGGGAAGCGGAGCAATCAAAGGTGTGGGAGCGGCGCTGGCGTCCCGTATCGTGAAACAATTCGGGGACGACACGTTCCGTATCATAGAGGAGGAACCGGAACGTCTGGCCGAGGTCAAGGGGATCAATACGCGCAAGGCACAGGAGATTGCCGTGCAGATGGAAGAGAAAAAGGATCTGCGGGAAGCGCTGGTCTATCTGCAGCAGTTTGGTATCACGAATGCATTGGCCATAAAGATATATAATACTTATAAGGGCGAGCTCTATGGAATTATGCGGGAAAACCCTTATCGTCTGGCGGAGGATATAAGCGGCGTGGGATTTAAGACCGCAGATGAGATTGCGGCAAAAATCGGTATCCACACGGATTCCGATTATCGGATACGCAGCGGCATACTCTATACATTGCTGCAGGCGGCAGGGGAAGGTCATTGTTATCTTCCTATGCATTTTCTGCTGAACAGGGCGCATATACTGTTAGGTGTGGGAGAGGATGCGATTGAGGCCCAGACAGTGAACCTTGCCATGGACAAGAAGCTTGTCATAAAAGGAGACAGAGTATTTGCAGCGCATTATTATTATATGGAGCTGAACTGTGCCGCCATGCTGCAGCGCCTGAATATTCCCATGAGGGAGGCGGAGGCTCTGCCTTCGCAGGAGGCGGCGTTGCGCAAAGCGCTGGAGGAAATGATGGACCGGCTGGAGATGGAATTGGACGAGCTTCAGCTTAAGGCGGTGATGAGCAGTATTCAGAACGGTCTGTTTATTCTGTCGGGAGGACCGGGTACGGGCAAAACTACCACCATCAATATGATGCTTCGCTATTTTGAGGCTGAGGGGCTGGATATTTTTCTGGCGGCGCCTACCGGGCGGGCTGCAAAGCGAATGACGGAGGCGACAGGTTTTGAAGCGCGCACCATTCATCGCCTTTTGGAACTCAACAGCGCGCTTTCCGATGAGGACGGAAAGCGGGTGCGTTTTGAGCGGAACGAGCAGTCGCCTCTGGAGGCGGATGTTATCATTATCGACGAGATGTCCATGGTGGATATCCAGCTTTTTCAGGCGCTGCTCAAAGCAGTGATGCCGGGAACCAGGCTGATTCTTGTGGGGGACGCCAACCAGCTGCCCAGTGTGGGGCCGGGACAGGTGCTGCGGGATATCATGGAGAGCGAAAGGTATCCCATGGTGGTGCTGAAAAACATCTTCCGTCAGGCGGAAGAAAGCGACATTATCGTCAATGCCCATAGAATCAACAAGGGTATGCAGATTTCCTTAAATAACAAATCCAGGGATTTCTTTTTGCTGGAAAGAAATGACGTAAATGTCATATATAAACATATGATACAATTAATACAGGATATGCTCCCGCGCTATGTTCAGGCTTCGCCTATGGATATTCAGGTGCTGACGCCCATGCGGAAGGGCAGTCTGGGCTGCGAGACCTTAAACGGTATTCTTCAGAGATATTTGAATCCGCCCGATGCGGGCAGGCGTGAGCATGCGGTGGGAAATGTGATCTACCGCGAGGGAGATAAGGTCATGCAGATCAAAAACAATTATCAGCTGGAGTGGGAGGTTGTGAGCAGCTACGGCATTCCGGTGGATAAGGGCATGGGTGTGTTCAACGGCGATATGGGCCGGATATTGGAGATCAATGAGACTGCGTCAGAGTTTGTGGTAGAATATGACGAGCAGAGGCGGGTGACCTATCCCTTTGCCCTTCTGGAGGAGCTGGAGCTGTCCTATGCCATAACGATCCACAAGTCTCAGGGGAGTGAATACCCGGCAGTGATTCTGCCTCTTTTGGCCGGGCCAAAGCTTTTGTTTAACAGGAATCTTCTGTATACCGCGATCACCAGAGCCAAAAGCTGTGTGACGATTCTGGGAAGCAGCGATACGGTGCGCGGTATGATCGATAATGTTAGCGAGAACAGCCGGTATACGGGACTTGCGGAGCGGATTCGTGAGGTGGCGGGAGAGGAGGCCGTTTGAAGAAATGTCTGAAAATTTTACGGAGGGCAGCCCGGAGTGCGGTGCGCCTGCTGTTTCCCCTCAGATGTCCTTTCTGTGACGGGATCGTGGCATCCTTTGGGGAGAAGTTATGTGGGAAATGCGCCGGAAGACAGCGGCTGCTCATGCCTCCGTATTGCATGAAATGCGGAAAAAAGCTTCGGGATGAGGGCGAATTGTGCCACGATTGCAGGGAAAAGGATCATGTTTTTATCAGAGGACGGGCACTCTATGAATATGAGAGCGCGGCGGGTACACTCTATCGGCTGAAGTATGGCGGAAGACAGGAGTATGCGGATTTTCTGGGGGAGGAGATGGCCTTTTATCTGGGCGGTTTCATCCGGGAGACCAGGCCGGATGCCCTGATTCCCATACCTCTGCACAAATGGCGGAAACGCAGACGGGGCTATAATCAGGCGGCGCTGCTTGCCCGGTCGCTGGGACATTATCTGGATATACCTGTGGAGGAGAATTGTCTGGTGAGAGTGAAAAATACGAGGCCTTTGAAATGTCAAAATCCGAAAGAAAGGCAAAATAATTTGAAAAAGGCTTTTAATATTGAGGAAAATGATGTAAAATTAAAAACAGTTATTATAGTGGATGACATCTATACGACGGGAAGCACTGTGGATGAGGCGGCGAGAACGCTGGCGGCTTGTGGTGTGGAGCGCATCTATTTCGTTACCCTAGCCTGTGGCGCGGGTGTATAGTGAAACGGAGGTTATCATATGGATGTAAGAACATGCAAAAAGTGTAAACGGCTTTTCAACTATCTGTCCGGTCCGACAATCTGCCCTTCGTGCAGAGACGCGCTGGAGGCAAAGTTCCAGGAAGTAAAGCAATATATTGAGGAGCATCGGGGCAGCACGATGCATGAGGTGGCGGAAGCCTGTGAGGTGGAGGTGCAGCAGATACGCCAGTGGCTGCGGGAGGAACGTCTGGAGCTGACAGAGGGTTCTGCACCGTTTTTGACCTGTGAGAGCTGCGGTACGCCCATCCGTTCAGGCCGATTCTGTGACAAATGCAGGAATGCCATGACCAATAATCTGCAGAGCATTATAAAAAGCAATAAGCCTACAGAGCCTACACTATACAAGAAGGATAAGGAAAATCCGAAGATGAGATTCCTGAAATAATAGTGCGGCTGTATTTTTGCGCGGATTTTTCACGGAGGACAGAATGTTAAATGAGGAGAGAGTAATTCTGATGACCAAGATGGCTTCCTATGAGGAGCATGAGGGCAGAGAAAATATGAAGATCGGCAATTATTTCCGCAGTGATTATATTGCCGTGCAGGTGCTGAAATCCATTCTTTGCGCCACCATCGCTTTCGGTCTGATTTTTGCCCTGTTTGTATTTTATGACTTTGAGGTGTTCATGCAGGACATCTATCAGATGGATCTGGTGGAATTCGCAAAAAGGATTCTTATGTACTACGGAATCACGGTGGGTGCCTACGGCGCGGCATCCTATGTGATCTGTGCGCATCGCTATGCGAAAGCGCGGAAGAGTCTGAAGCTGTATTATCAGAATCTTAAGAAGCTGAATTCTCTGTACGAAGAGGATTAAATGGAGGAAAGAATGACTGCTTTACTGGAGTTACGGGATAAACTGAAATATATTTACAGCAAAAACGAAGCTTTTATTCTGCCAGTGGTAAAATTTTTGCTGGCTTTTATCACATTAACCGTGGTAAATAGCAAAATGGGTTACATGACGAAAGTGGATAATATGGCCATTGTGCTGGTTGCGGCTCTGATGTGCTCTTTTCTTCCCACGGTCTGCATTATATTGTTCGGTGCACTGTTCAGCCTGCTGCATATGTATGCGCTCTCTATGGAGATCGCCCTGGTGGGTGTGATCATATATATGCTGATGTTTCTGGTATTTTTCCGCTTCAGCCCCAGGGATTCCCTGGTGGTGGTGCTGACGCCGCTTTTGTGTTTTATGAAGATGCCTTATATTATGCCGGTAGCCATGGGGCTTTTGGGAACGCCTGCATCCGCTGTTTCTGTAGCATGCGGTGTGGTGGTATATCATCTGCTGCTTGCGGTGACTGCCAATGCTCCCACCATCAATACCATGAACGCGGCGGATGCTCTGGCAAAGGTGCGTCTGGTGATCGATGCGCTGGTGGGCAATAAGGCCATGCTGGTGATGGTTGCGGCGTTTGTGATCACGGTGATAGCAGTGTATCTGATCCGCAGGATGTCTGTGGATTATTCCTGGACGATTGCCATGACGGCGGGCGTGATCCTGAATCTGGTGATCATGCTTGTTGGGGATCTTATCTATGAGACCAATATCTCCGTGGTGGGAGCCATTTTCGGAAATCTGCTGGCTCTGGCGGTGGCCAAGGTGATTGAATTCTTTCGTTTCTGTGTGGATTACAGCCGGACGGAGAAGGTGCAGTTTGAGGACGATGAATATTACTATTATGTGAAAGCGGTTCCCAAGATGACGGTAGCGGCACCTACCAAGACGGTGAAGCATATTAATACTCCCAGAAGAACGCCTGCGGGGTCCGGCAGAAGCGTGACTACGGAGCGCACTCAGAGGAAATCCTCCGGGCGCTATGGCGGTTCTGCAGGAGGCGGGCGCAGCGTGACTATCGGCAATCAGCAGGATCGGTCGCAGGATGATTATGAGGAGCTGTTTTAAAGGATGGAGCGGTTTGACAGGATAGTAGAATATCTGAGAAATTTCAGCATATATGGGACGACAATGGACCTGGGCGATGTATTGGAAATTCTGATAATCGCCCTTTTGGTGTATTATGTTTTAGTATGGATGAAGGCCACCAGGGCATGGACACTCCTGAAGGGCCTTATTGTGATATTTATCTTTTTGCTGTTGGCCTCTCTTTTCCGCATGAATACGATTTTATGGATGGCGCAGAATGTTCTGGGCTTTGCCATCACGGCGCTGGTAGTGATCCTGCAGCCGGAGCTGCGCAGAGCGCTGGAGGAGCTGGGCAAGAAAAATATACTGGCCTCGGTAATTCCCTTTGACTCCGGCAGGAAAGAGGATAAGGCATTCTCTGAAAAGACCATCAATGAGATTGTCAGAGCCTGTGTGGAGATGGGAAAGGTGCGCACAGGCGCACTGATCGTTATTGAGCAGAAAGTTTCGCTGAAGGATTATGAGCGCACGGGCATCGATGTGGACGGACTGGTGACCAATCAGCTATTGATTAATATTTTTGAACATAACACGCCGCTCCATGACGGAGCCGTCATCATACGGGGCAATCGGATCGTGTCCGCCACCTGTTATCTTCCCCTGTCGGATAATCTGGCTCTGAGCAAGGAGCTGGGTACGAGACATCGCGCGGGTGTGGGGATCTCGGAGGTGACGGATTCCCTGACTATCATTGTCTCTGAGGAGACGGGTAAGATCAGTGTGGCATACGAGGGCGATCTCCGGCGCAGTCTGGATGCAGAGGCTCTCAAAGCCTGTCTGCATCAGGTTTTGAATCTGGACAGCGAGGAGAACAAGCCAAAGCGCAGGCGCAAGGGAAGGAGCAGGTCGAAGAATGCGAAAAAGATTGCTGAATAATTGGGGCCTGAAGATCATATCTCTGATACTGGCTTTCCTTTTGTGGTTTTTGGTGGTTCAGATCGGAGATCCGAAGGATGAGCGGGACATGGGTGTCGTGCAGGTAAAGCTGATTAACACAGAGCTGCTGGAACGGGAGAATAAGGTATATGAGATTCTGGATAACACAGATAAAGTCCGTGTGATGGTGTATGCGCCCAAGAGCGTGTTTACTCAGCTTCGTTCCGGTGATATCACCGCGGAGGCGGATGTGAGTAAGCTCACGGACATCAACACAATTCCCATTACCTTTACGGCTCCCAATGCCAATGTGGCTTCCATCAGGGGAAGTCATGACATGGTCCGGCTGAACGTGGAGGAGAAGGCCAGCAAATATGTGACGCTGATCAGTAATACGGTGGGCTCTGTGGCGGAGGGCTATGTGGTGTCTTCCCTGACTCCGGACCAGAACCGCATAGAGGTCTCCGGACCGAAATCGGCGGTGGATCAGGTCAAATATGCCGGAGCGGAGATTGATGTGACGGAGGCCACCACCAATCTTACTGCCAATGTGGATATACATCTTTTTGATGCGGAGGGCAATCCGGTAGAACGCACGAATCTGGTAAAGAATGTAGGCTATGTGAGGATGTCTGTGGAAGTGCTGGCCAAGAAGGAGGTACCCATTAGAATCGAGACTATGGGAACACCGGCCAGAGGTTATATGGTTACCGGAGAAATCGCATGTGAGCCTGCAACCGTACAGATCGCCGGAAGCGCATATGTTTTGTCCCAGATCAACGAGATCGTTGTCCCCGAGGAAGAGCTGGACATTACGGGAGAGAGCAGTGATGTGATCCGCACGCTCAATGTGAGAGAGTATCTGCCGGAGAATGTAAAGCTGGCGGACAACAGCTTTAACGGAAGATTTATGGTGGTGATCTATATTGAGCCTGTTGCGGATAAAACCTTACAGATTCCCATGAGAGATATCACGGTATCCAATGTGCCGGAAGGATTTGAGGCGGAGATTGTTGAGTCGGCGGAGGATTTGCTGACGCTGGAGCTGCAGGGACTGAGCGCGCAGATTGAGCCGCTGCGGTATGATAATGTGTTCGGTGTGGTGAATCTGGCCGCCTGGATGGAGAAGGAAGGTATGGAGAGAGTCAAGGCAGGCAGCTATACGATTCCTGTGACCTTCCTGTTGGATGAGCAGATTACCGTAAGCAATACACCCACCGTGAGGGTGACAATAAAAGAGATTGAGGAATAGAGGTTGATTATGGCTAGATTATTTGGAACGGACGGCGTAAGAGGTATTGCAAACGAGGAGCTGACGCCTCTGCTTGCCATGCAGCTCGGGCAGGCGGGAGCCTATGTGCTAACCAAGGAGAAAAATCATAAGCCTACTCTTATGGTGGGATGTGACACCAGAATATCGGGCGACATGCTGGCCAACGCCTTAATGGCGGGAGCCTGTTCCGTTGGGGCCAACTGCATTTATGTCGGAGTGATTCCCACCCCGGCGGTGGCTTACCTGACACAGAAGTACAAGGTGGATGCGGGAGTGGTCATTTCCGCATCCCACAATCCCGTGGAATTCAACGGCATTAAATTCTTTGACGGCGACGGGTATAAGCTGCCCGACGCGCTGGAGGATGAGATAGAAGCCATGATCCGTGACAATATGCCCGGAATGAAGTTTCCCATCGGTCCCGGCGTGGGTAAGATTAAATATCGCACTGACGCAAAGGAAGAGTACATCAACCACGCGATGAATTCCGTCAATGTGGATCTGAAAGGGCTGAAGATCGTAGTGGACTGTGCGGAGGGGGCGGCGTTCTATACCTCGGTGGAGACTTTGAAGGAATTGGGCGGCAATGTGGTGGCTATCCACAATAATCCCGACGGCACAAATATCAACGCCAATTGCGGCTCCACCCATATGGAAGAGCTGCAGGCCAGGGTGGTTTATGAGAGAGCGGATGTAGGGCTTGCTTTTGACGGGGACGCCGACAGGCTGCTGGCTGTAGATGAGAACGGCAAGATGGTGGACGGCGACCAGATTATGGCCATCATAGGCAATTACATGAAGCAGCAGGGCAGGCTTGCAAAGGATACCATTGTCGCCACTGTCATGAGCAATCTGGGATTTTTCCTGATGGCGGAGCAATATGGCATCAAAATGGAAAAGACTAAGGTGGGCGACCGCTATGTGCTGGAGCGCATGAAGGAGATCAAGGCAAACCTGGGCGGCGAACAGTCGGGACATATCATTTTTCTGGACGAGAACACGACGGGAGACGGGCTTTTGAGCGCGCTTCACCTTCTGCAGGTGATGGTGGACACAGGTAAGCCTCTCTCGGAGCTTTCCGCTGTCATGGAGGTGCTGCCCCAGGCTCTGGTCAATGCGAAGGTGGCTAATCACAAGAAGGACAAATATATGGAATATCCCGAGATCGCCAATGCTATCGCAGAGCTGGAGGAAAAATTTGCCGGGGAGGGCAGAGTGCTGATTCGTCCGTCAGGCACGGAGCCGCTGGTGCGCGTCATGATCGAGGGCAAAGATCAGAAGGTGATTCAGGAGGAAGCAGAGCGGCTGGCCGGACTGATTCAGGATATTATGTTTTAACAGGTCATGCCGTCGTAATGTGTTTTCGGCAAAAATGACTTGTGTATCTATTTTAATCATGCTATATTTAACATATACATTGACAGCATATCACAGAGAAGGCGGGCATGTGGGGGCTCGTGTGATACGAGATGGGAGGATAGGCAATATGGTAAGTCAGAAAGTAGTCATCAAAAACCCTACTGGCTTGCATCTGAGACCGGCAGGTATCCTATGCAAGGAGGCAATGCAGTTTAAATCATTAATTACATTTACATTTCGTGACAGTACAGCCAATGCAAAGAGTGTGCTCAGCGTGTTGGGTGCATGTGTCAAATGCGGTGATGAGATCGAATTTGTATGTGAAGGGGAAGACGAGGCGGAAGCCTTGCGGACTTTGGTGGCGGCTGTAGAGAGCGGCCTGGGAGAATGAATGACAGCTCATCCTTTGGATGGGCTGTTTTTTATGCGCAGAGGCGATAAATCTATGCTGTGACAGGCAGCCTGTGCGGCGTGCGGGGAAGGTTTTCCCGTACCATTGAAAATAATTCACGAAAAGAGGTAGAAATATGTTAAATTATCAGAGATACCGGAAAAATCCGGTGATGGACTATCCGGAGAGAGAATGGCCGAATCGGGAGATTACCAAAGCGCCCGTATGGTGCAGTGTGGATCTCAGAGACGGGAATCAGGCGCTGATCGACCCCATGGTGGTGGATGAAAAGATTGAAATGTTCTTATTCCTGCTGAAGCTGGGATTTAAGGAGGTTGAGATCGGCTTTCCCGCTGCCAGCCAGATAGAGTTTGATTTTCTGCGTCAGCTGGTAGACAGAAAGCTGATTCCGGACGATGTTGTGGTGCAGGTGCTGACTCAGTGCAGGGAAGAACTTATTGACCGTACCTTTGAGTCTATAGAGGGCTGTAAGCAGGCCATCGTACACATATACAATTCCACTTCCACGCTGCAGAGAGATGTTGTATTCCACAAGGATATGCCCGAGATCACGCAGATTGCGCTGGAGGGAACCAGAATGGTGAAAGAGCGTGCCGCTGAATTCCCCGGCAGGATCATTCTGGAATATTCTCCGGAGAGCTTTACCGGCACAGAGCCGGAGTATGCTGCAGAGATATGCAATGCGGTGATCAGAGAGTGGGGCCCTACCCCTGAGAATCCCATGATCATCAATCTGCCTTCCACAGTGGAGATGACGACGCCCAATGTATTTGCGGACCGCATCGAGTGGATGATCAAACATCTGGACAATCGGGAAAGTCTGATCATCAGTGTGCATCCGCACAATGACAGAGGTACAGGCGTGGCCACAGCCGAGCTTTCACTGCTTGCGGGTGCGGACCGCATTGAGGGGACGCTGTTTGGAAACGGAGAGCGCACAGGAAATGTGGATATACTGAATATTGCCTATAATATGTTCTCTCAGGGGATCAATCCCAATCTGAATATTGAGAGAGTGAATGATATCATAGAGATTTATGAGCGCTGCTGTAAGCTTCCGATCCACCCCAGACATCCCTATGCGGGCAAGCTGGTGTTCACGGCTTTCTCCGGCTCTCATCAGGATGCCATCAACAAGGGCGTCCAGGCCATGAAGGAGCGGCAGAGTGAAATCTGGCAGGTTCCCTATCTGCCCATTGACCCCGCCGATATCGGCAGAGATTACGAGCCCATCGTGCGCATTAATTCTCAGTCCGGGAAGGGCGGCGTGGCGTTTATCATGGACACCTATTTTGGATTTAAGCTTCCCAAGGCCATGCACAAGGAGTTTGCAAATGTGATCCAAGTGATCTCAGAGAAACAGGGCGAGGTGTCTCCGGAGAAAATCATGGAGAGCTTCCGGGAGGAATATCTGGACAAAAAGGAGCCTATTCATTTCAAGAAGCTGCGTGTGGATGATTTGAGCGGTTCCGTGAAGTCGCAGTTTGACACCCGGGTATCTGTGATTTACACCGATCACGGGCAGGAGAAATTCTTTGAGGCGGTGGGCAACGGCCCTATTGATGCGGTAAAGAGAGGTCTGGCGGAGGAGCTGGACATCCGTGTCAAGGTGCTGGATTATGAAGAACACGCATTGCAGAGCGGTTCCAATTCTCAGGCGGCGGCATATATCCATCTGCTGGACGCAGACACGGGACATGTGACCTATGGCGTGGGTGTCAGCTCCAATATCACACGCGCATCCGTGCGTGCGATATTCTCCGCTGTGAACAGACTGGGACTTGGTGAGAAATAGATCAACGGAAGGTAAACGAGTCATTCTCATTCACGATGCAGATCATAGTTTTGCCCGTGTTGAGAGTGATCTCGTCCCCGTTGTCGTCGTAGTATCTGGTGGGGCCGTAATCACTGTCCTTTTCCCAGTTTACATGGATGCCCTTGCCATTGGTAAAGAACCATCCGTCCCGGGTGGAGTCGTGGCATTGGAGCACCAGATAACCGTTTTCGTCCAGAGCTTCCTGCTTTGTATACTGTACTATCACATTCTTGAAGGACAGCTGTTCGCCGTTAGCGTCGGCGTGAGGCTCGTCTGAGGCCCCGGAGAGATGCTGGAAACGGTAGTATAGGCCGTCCTCCTCATTAAACTCAAAGTAGCAGCGGGTCAGCGGATAGCAGCCTGACATGTCGATATAAGTGGCGTTGGGAGCGTTGTCATCGTATTGGGTCAGTGCGTTGGGCTCGGCCTTGGGAGCGAACTGAAAATGGGTTTCGTCTGTCATCCCTCTGTATGACAGGCTGTAATGATGCTTTTCGATACGTTCCCGGAGTTTTTCGCCGTCCGTATAGACATTATGAGGGTTCTGCCGATCCTTGGAACGGTAGAACGCACTGCTGTCCTGGGAGAGCCCGTCGATATTTTCCGTGTCTTCTTCCGCCATCAGGTCGTTGATATAAAAGGGTCCGCCGAAATGCACAAAAAAGGCATCCCACTCAAAGGCCCAGTAGGCATAGTAGGTGCGGGCACTCCGGATATTGCCGATGCGTACCAGATCCTCCCAGTCCTCGTAGACTGCCATGAGACGGGTGATGCGGCTCTCCACATTGGCCTCGTAGAGAATGGAGGCTTTGGAGAGGTTGTAGTGGGGAATGGCTGCGCTTTCATTTGGAACCATGACCGCGATGGGACGGGTCTGTGCAGTATCCTCATCTACCCATTCATTGGTGAGACGGCTGCGCACCATGCCCTCTCTGGGCGGCTGCGTATCGTCCTCTACCACGATCTGTATGTCGGAAGTGTAGGAATTGTTTGTGCTGGGGAGATCGCTCCCGCTGAGCGTCTTGTCCTCCGGCAGGACCGGTCCCGGATGATCGTTTTTGCCGCCGCAGCCGCACAACAGAATTCCGGCGGTCAGAATTACACTTAATAGTTTATGTTTCATATTGCTTCCTTTCATTTTCAGATATGAGAATCAGACGAGGGCATGGATTCCCACTGAAATCAGAATACCCAGAATAGCGCCTGCCAATACCTGAAGAGGGGTATGTCCCACAAATTCTTTTAATTTCTCGTAGGCGGAGAGCTCGCTCCGTCCCATCTGTGCAAAGGTTTCCAGAATATCATTCAAAAGCTTGGCCTGAATACCGGTCTCCCGGCGCACGCCCATGGCGTCATACATGACAATGATAGCCAGGATCAGAGAGATGGTAAATTCAAAGCTTCCTGCTCCATACTCAAATGCCGCCGCCGTGGCAAGGGCGCAGACGGTTGCGGAGTGAGAACTTGGCATGCCTCCGCTGCCCACCAGCCGTTCCGCCACAAACTGTTTCGTAAAGCACATGTGGATGATTGTCTTGAGCACCTGGGCCACAAACCATCCGGACGCAGCGGAGATAAAAATGATATTGCCGGAAAAATCGCGTAAGAAATCCATAAAAGTACCCCGTAAAAGTGAATTTGTAAATCTTAACTATACTTTGTATGTTAATTTGAACAGTATACCGTAAATAGTATATCCTATTTCGTACAAAAAGTCCATGCCGCCGTTGTCCGATTCGTCATTCAAAAATATCTTGTTATATCATATAATTTGGAATATAGTATAAATGAGTAGTTATGCAGAAATTATGATTAAAATTAAGGGAGGAGAGGGTGAAATGATTAGACAACAATTGCTCAGACGCGTAATGCCGGCACTGTTGAGCATTGCCATGGTATTTGAGACAATACCGGGCAGCGTTTTAGCGGCGGAGAGCACGGTGTCGGAAATCGTGTCGGAGGCCGAACAGCCTGCTGAAGATGCGGATCACGACGAGACGCCCACGGAAACGGCCGGGGCCGAAGAAAGCGTGGAGGCTGAAGCCACGGACGGTCTTGATGCAGAGGCTGCAGACGGGCTCGACGCAGCGGAAGTATCGGAGTCCAAAGCGGCACTGCCGCAGGCGATATTCCAGGTGGATATGAATGCCTTTGCAGAAGGACTGACCGGCTATACATATGATTATACCACCGGCATCGTTGAGGCAGAGTATGTGAAGGAAAATCCCGCCTATGCGGCTGCGGTGCAAGAAGCCGTTGACGATGCAATATCGGTTTGGGTAGGCGGTAGCGAGGACGTCTCGCTGAAGGATCAGATCAAATATGCCTGGAAAAAGTATACAGGCAGTGCCTTTGCGGATATGGCTGAGGGGACTGAACCCCATGACGCCGGATTATATTGTCTGGAAGTCTCTCTGGCGGCCGCGGAAGGAAAGTATACTGCTGCGGAGCCTTTGATTCTGGGTCTGGAGGTGAAGCCGGCAGTGATTTCTCTGGATGTGGAGCGGAATGTCATACCCGGATCCACGGTGGGAGAGGTCAAAAAGGAAAATGAGAATATCGGAATCCATGTGCATGGTGCGTCGGCGGCAATGGCGGATTATATTCAGTCCATAGTCTGGAAGGTGCAGTATGCCCACGCGGATGAGGATTCCGCGGAGCTTGCGGCGGATTCCGCAAAGCTTCTGAAAGATAAGGATTATCTGCTTGTCGCAAATGTGACTCTGAAGGATGCGGCAAACTATGTGGTGGAAAAAGACAGCTTCAATATTGTGTTCGGGGATTCCGTGGACACTCAGATCATCGTGACCTATGCCGCAGCGGGAGGGACCATCGGCAAGGTCTATGACGGCAGCGGATTTGCCTTTAGCGCTGACAAGCCGGAGTATACCGCCAAGGTGGTCTATACGGGAGCAGACGGTGCGCAGCAAGAGCTTGCAGACGCCGGAATCGGAACTGTATGGTGTGACGCTGAAAAGAAGGAATACCCGGATAAGGATTTTGCGCCGGTGAATGCGGGCGTGTATTACTATAAGCTTTTCTATACGGATGAGACCGGGAGCTATGCGGATTCTGAGGCTTATGTGCGTGTGGATATCCGTATGGCCGATATTGTGGTGGTTCCCCAGCCTCTGACGGATGAGGTTTATACGGATATGACCGCGGCGGAAGTTCTGAAGGAGGCTGCCTATAAAGTGTATCGCGTTCAGAATGGCACGGTGAGTACAGAGCCGGAGGCTGTCAATGAGTATTTCTGGGGAACGGCCTATACCCAGAATATGAGCGGGACACAGCCTTATGAGCCTGTATTTGCCATGGAGAGAGGCGAGAAGGATGCTGACGGAAAGCTTGTCTGGAGTTCCGTGCAGGATAACGAGCTGCTGGAAAAGACGGACGACAAAGTTTCTTATCGAATCGTGTTTACGGGCAAGAAAGCATACTATATCAATTATAATGACGGCAGTGCCACCCGGAGCTCTATGGTGGATATCAACAGCGCCCAAGGGAATTACTGTGTGGATATCACGACTGCTGCCATTGAAAAGTATGCGCAGAGCGTTCAGGTGCTTGATTCCACTTTGGTAGTGATCGATGCCAGCAAAATTCCTGCGCCTCAGGGGGCGGAGCAGGAAGGAACCGGAGACGGTGAAGATTTTGCCGGGCCTGTGGTAAAGCTTTATGACGGGGAAAGTCTGTATCAGACCAAGGGCGATTATAAGAAGGCTGTTGTGACGGCGGCATCAGAGGGCGGAAAGGTGCCTGCGGATGCGGCATCCATGCTGGTCTACACATGGCAGAGGGCAGATTCCTGGGATCTGGATGAGCAGGGCAGATGGTTCGTGGAAGACTGGAGAGATGTTTCCTTTAATGCTGTAGACACAACTTCTTCCCCTTATTCGGGAAATGTCTACAGATTGCAGATCAGTCTCGAAGACCCCGGGAAGGCGTTCCGCGCAGAGCCGGTCTATCGCTACTTTGTGATCAGGCCTCAGGATGTAGTCGCAGTGCTGAGCGGTACTCCGTCCATCTATGCAGATGGAGAGAATACCGTGGGTGACCTGATCTCCGGCATCCAGAATGACGATGCGGAGAACAAAGAAACCTATGTAGATCTCCAGATATTTTCTGCTGCACTGACGGAGGATGCGCAGACTAAGAAGGGTATTGTGACAAAGGGGGAGGCTCCTCTTCAGAATTCTTATGTGACGACCCTGCTGGAGAGGGCATATGGGCGTTACGGCAGCTGGACCAAGGATGAGTTCTTCTATGTGGAGAAGAAGATTACTGAGGGAGAGGCTGCAGGTACATGGGAACGCTGCGATTTGTACGAGGTGTTTGAGAAGGGGACAGAGTACAGACTCTGCTTTGACAGTCCCTATACCAACAGCAATTACAATATGGGCAAAAAACTGGATGTCCATAATCGCGTTGTAGACGATGAATATTATTCAAATGAAAGTATCGCTGTCATCTGCAAAGACACTCAGGCGCTGGAGCTGCAGATCAGTATTGACGAGAGTAAGATCACAGGGAATGTCAAGACTTATGACGGGATGCCCTTTGACAGTGTGACGGCGCTTCAGCAGTTGGTGAAGGTCACTTCCGTGGCGGATAATAAGGATGTGACAGAACAGGTAAAGGATAAGCTGAAGTATCTGTTTTATAACAACGATCTGGATCTGGTATCCGATGCGGAGCACGCAGTTCATGCGGGCAGTTATACAATATATATCATGCTGGAGACAGATGATACCTATAGGGCGGCTTCCTACATAGTGAATATTCCGTATGTCATCGAGAAGAGGTTGTTGATTGTCACACCCGGACTCAGGGAGGAAATTCCTGCGGGCATGAGACTGTATGGAAGTACTCCGGCAATCGGTGCCATTGTGGAAAATTATGAGATTGCAGGTCAGGCTGAATGTGATAAGGAGGCCAAACTGATTGAGGTAGTATCCTGGAATGTGCATGAGCGTACGGCTGAAACCGACAGTTTTAACGGTATTTTGAAGAGCACGGAACGCTATCATGTTCTGGGCGGCAGCATTCAATCTTATACGCGCCTGGATCCCTATTTTGATGAGTGGATCAGCTACAGCGACGACTATACGGCAGAGTCCGTGCAGGCGGTCTTTACACCGGTGCGAATGGCGACCGCGGTGACCGATGCCGATTCCGGAACCTATAACGACTACCGTGTGGCAGTGAAGGATCAGGTACAGAAGTCCGAGGGCATATACAGCCATACCATAACTCCGGATGAGGGCATACCTTATGTTTATCCCGGTCAGGGGCCGGCTGTCAACGGTGTGACGGAAGGTAATTTCTTCCTGTTCAAGATTTATGCGCCCGGCGATTTCAGAGAGGTATCGAGGGGCAGTCAATCCTGGGAAGACCTGGATATTGTATATGAAAATTGTATTGAGCAGGCCGGGGGGCGTGTTCTGAATGCGGGATGGGAACAGCAGAGAGACGACGTTCTGGGCGGTGTGGCATACAGGCCTTATATCATTGTGGCATTTGACGCCTCCGCGAAAGGAGCGGCCGAATTTGAGATTGTGTGGGCCCGTGACTATGTGGAGAAGTTCAGGGTGGATATGAGCGGGTGCATTCTGGAAGCTGATCTGAGGACGGCAGTGGCGCCCAAGTCCATCGCGTTCAATGGCGTCAGCACCAAGATGGCGGTGGGCGAGACCCAGCAGCTGGATGTGAAGCTCACGAAGGCGCAGATGGGAGATACCATTCTCCTGGGATATTCCAGTTCTGACGAGAGCGTGCTGAAGGTGAATGAGGATAACGGTTTTGTGACGGCTCTGTCCGCTTCCAAGAAGGCTGTGACTGTGGAGGTTTATCCCTGCAGGCTGGTCAACGGTGTGAAGACACCTATTGAGGGGGCAAAGCGCGCCAAAGTCAATATTAAGGTATCCGATGTAGCTGCGCCTAAGATTTCCAAGGTACTCCCCAAGGATACAACGGCTGTCGTACAGTATACGAAGCCTGTCAATGGTTACAGAAGAGAGATTTATGTGCTGGAAGGCAAGAAGACCGTACAGCAGTTTGAGGACGCCATTGCAGAGGTGAAAAACGGCGATTTTGGCGGTTTTGTCTATACGCTGTTTGTTACTTCCGAGATTACGGATAAAAAGGGTGTGACAGACTATACGCTGAACAATCTGACACCCACTACGGGTAAGGCTTCGGAATATACGGTGTATGTGCGTAACGTGGCCGGACTGCGTATGCTGGATGACGGTAGTCAGGTGGCTGCCTCCCATGCCGGCGCAGTGAAAACCTTCAAGACGATCAAGTCTCAGGCCACAGAGCTGAGTATTTATTTTGACGAGAACCTCAAGGGACAGACGGCGGTCTATCAGGAATATGACTATGATGAAGGGGTGGGTGTTTACAGGGCGCCCATCGCAGGAAAGTCCGCAAAGCTGTCCGTTGATGCAAAGTTTTTCGAGAAGTACAGTCAGAGTTATTCCGATGATGCGGATTATATCTGGAGAGCCGTTCCTCTGTCATCGGATATGAAGAAGAATTATACGCTTCCGAAGATGGCATATTATGTCACGGAGGATTATGCAAACCGGCTGACGGTCTCTCAATATATGGATTTGAGTGTAAGCGCCAGAGCTTCCTACTTCTATTGTGCAGACGGATATTATTATCATAAGGCGGTTATTGCATCTGTAGATAAGAGCGGCAAGATCACCTTCAAGGGCAAGGGCTATGTATATATCATTGCCGCTGACATGAACACCGGAATCAACGATGTAGTGAAGCTGTTTATCGATGCCTCGCCTACTGCAGTGACGGCCAAGGCAGTAAAGATGATGCCGGGACAGACCATCTCTCTCTCCGGTATTTTGCAGTATCAGGAGAAGAAGATCAAGATTGTGGATTATGGATGGCGCTATGCCGATCTCAATACGACTCAGATGTCCGGTGAGAGTTTCCTGATTCAGGAGGACGAAAGCTATGAAGGCGGCAGAGATTATTATATCACGGCTCTCAAGCCAGGCGCCAAGCTGGAATTCCAGGTGACGGATTCCGTGGTTGCGGCAAACGGCGGCAGCCCGGTGACGGTGAAGCTTACTGCTTCGGCAGTGGAGCCCGTAAAGAATCTGAAGGCCAGCGCCGTGTATGACGATCACTTTAAGGTAACCTTCAATTATCCGAGATACGCTTATGACTTCAGGGTGGAGCTGAGAGATGCAAGGGGAAGCGTGGTCTTTCATGATCTGTACCAGAATTATGACTCCGTAAGGTATGATACTAAGTCAAAGAAGTATGTGTATGAGCTGGATTTTGATAATGAGGAAATTACCCGTTTATCCAATTACACCGTGTCCGTGACGGCGGTCTGCAGCGGGATAGCTTCCAAGGAGGCCAAATTAAAGGTAAAGACTACCAACATTCCCGCAAGCTATTATGCTCTGGAGGCATATGACTACAACCAGGGCTGCGTTATCGGGGTAAATACGGACAATGGAAGCAATGTATACCTGTCCGACAATGTCGTTTTAAAGACGGGCAATACCTATACTTTAAATTTCTATCCTCAGAATGAGGCCGCTAAACAGAGACTGACGGATACTTTGACATGGAAGAGTACCGACACGAAGGTGGCTTCCGTCAAAGCAAATGCGGGTACCTACACTGCGCAGTTAAAGGCGGTAAAACAGGGCGAGACCACGATAGAGGTGACCTCTAAGATTACCAAAAAGGTTATCGCGAGATGGAGGGTCAGAATCAATGCCACGGGTGAGGCAAACGGTTACTTCGGGGAGAATGAGCCCTATAACGGAAAGGCGACCATTGGCGGCGGCGTGGATGTAAATGGCAGAGATATACTGACTATCACTGCAGACAATGCCATCAATGTCACACTTAACAAGGGTGAGGAGCAGTGGTTTGTGTTTACGGCACCTGCGTACGGAAAAATCAATTTCTCTTCGAGCAGCAGCTATTGGGTGTATGATGGAGAGGGCAATTATATTGCAACGCCCGGCAATCAGATTCTGGAGAAGAATACCAAGCGGTATATCCGCATTCCGAACACAGCCAGCCGTAAGACCGTATCTCTCTCCGTGAGATTTACTCCTTATCAGGAGGTATCTGCGGGCGATACGTCAGTGCGGGGAGGAAAGACGGTTCTCTTTAGGGCGCCGGAGGATAATTATTACACAGTCACCCTGATCGACGGCGAAAACGAGAGGTCTCTGGGCAATTTTGGCTTGTCAAAGGATGAGATCAAAGAAATCTATATCAACGGCAGCAGCAGTAAGGAGTATGTATTAAAAATAACCAAGCGCGAGCCTCAGACGGCTGTGGTGGGTGGCGACGGTATACAGGTCACACTGGGCGCAGGCGAGAAGAAATGGTTTGCCATCACCGTGGATAAGGAAACCTATTATTCCGCATTTGCCACAGATTCTACCGGAGTTGTGAGAGCAGAGTGGTACAGTAATATTAAGAACGGATATAGCGACATCTATCATAATTCCGATAATAATTTTCTGTTCAATGAGACATATGTGAAGCCGGGAGTATTCTATATCTGTCTGTCCTCTGCCGATGCCACGGCGGAGAACCCGGTTACACTGACGTTCCATGTGTCAAGGAGGGATATGAGAGAGAATCTGGGACTGGGAGAAAAGCAGGTGGAGCTTACCTGCAATGAGACTCAGTGGTATTCCTTCACGGCAGCCGAGGCGGGAGATTATACATTTCAGTACACGGAGGATGTCAAATATTCGGTAAAACTGGTATATACGAGAGATATCAAGGGTTCCACTTATACTTTTATCTATGACCCGACAACAATATTCCTGGAGGCGGGAGAAAGTATTTATCTGAGGGTGTATACCTTATTAGACAGCGCAACCAAAGATTCGCCTATCAAGAGCAGCATTCTGATCGAAAAAAAGATTTAGACGAATGATGGATCTGGAGGCATCAAATCAAGTCCCGGGAGCAATATTCCCGGGGCTTTTTTTCACAGTGACTTGCGAATTAAAAAAATGGATAGTATACTTAAAGTAAGTATTTGGAAAAATATTGTAAACCGTGAGAGGAAAATTCGTGCCGTACTGCGGCGGAAAGAGGAATGCATGAGTCTGTTGAGTGTGATTGTTCCGTGTTATAATGAGGAGGAGAGCGTGGCTCTGTTCTATCAGGAGCTGGTCAAAAATGATCCCTTTTTTGCGGAAAAAGGAATAGAGCTTGAACTTCTGTATATTGATGACGGTTCGCGGGACGGCACTGTAAGGGAGATCAAAATGCTTCGGGAGGCGGATGCGCGGGTGCATCTGGTGTCTTTTTCCCGAAATTTCGGCAAGGAGGCCGCCATGTTTGCGGGGCTGGAAAAGTCCCGGGGTGATTATGTGGTGATGATGGACGTCGATCTGCAGGATCCCCCCTGTCTTCTGCCGGAGATGTTCGCAGGGCTGGAGGAGGGATATGACTCTGTGGCCACCAGGCGCGTAAGCCGCAAGGGTGAGCCTCCCGTGCGTAGTTTTTTTGCCAGACGGTTCTATGGTCTGATGAAGAGGATATCCCAGACGGAAATGATGGACGGCGCAAGAGATTACCGCCTGATGACCAGGCAGATGGTGGATGCGATCCTGTCTATGCAGGAGTATAACCGTTTTACGAAGGGGATTTTCGGCTGGGTGGGATTTCGTACCAAGTGGCTGGAGTATGAGAATGTGGAGCGTGCCAGAGGAGAGACCAAATGGAACTTCTGGAAGCTTTTGATGTATTCCTTCGACGGGATCGTGGCTTTTTCCACAGCGCCGCTCTTGATTTCCTCTCTGATGGGTGTGTTGTTGTGTATGGTAGCTTTTACAATGATCATTTTTACGATCGTGCGCAAGATCATTTTCGGCGACCCGGTTTCGGGCTGGCCGTCTCTTGTATGTATCATTCTTTTGACCAGCGGCATCCAGTTTTTCTGTACAGGCATTCTGGGGCAGTATCTGGCCAAAACTTATATGGAGGTCAAGCGTCGTCCGATTTATTTGGTGCGAGAAGAGTTGTAATTTGGAGAAAGTACACTGTTCGGCACTTTTTGCGGGCTTTTCTGTCTAAAAATGCGGACGAAAGTACTTTTTTATCAATCGACAACTATGATAAAATAGTAGCAGGCACTCACAAAAAGGAGCAAGACTCGACATATGAAAGGGGAATTCATTATGGACATTGCAGGAGTAAATGATTATGAATTGGAGAAGTATATTACTGCCATTATGCTGGACATTGGAGTGCCGGCACATTTGAAAGGTTATCACTATCTGCGGGATGCGATTTTGCTTTCCGGCAGGGATATGGAAGTGGTGAGCAGTGTTACGAAGCTGCTCTACCCCGCTATTGCAAAGCGGTTTAAGACCACGGATCAAAAAGTGGAGAGGGCGATCCGCAATGCCATTGAGGTATCGTGGAACAGGGGCAATGCAGAGACTTTTAAGAAGATGTTCGGATATTCGGTGCTTTCGGGAAAAAGCAGGCCTACCAACAGTGAATACATAGCCCGGATTGCAGATAAGGTGCGTCTGGATTTTAAAGCAATGTAGACTCTACCGGTTTTTAGATTATGCTCTTGCGTTATGTGAATGCTTCGGCCACGGCTGCAACAGGGTGCAGCCGTGGCTGTTTTGTGGTTTTGATTGCTATTTTTTGGATAAAATGCTATGCTAAAACAGATGAAATAGGATAGATTCTGTTTGTGCAGGAGAGGCGCCGGGGATGAGAGCGTTTTTGTTTTTTTCGGGTATTATTTTAATTTCCATGCTGACGGGGACCGGCATACTGGGTGTTCTGTATGGCAGGGAGTCCAGAAAGCTCCATATGGCGGACAGGCTGATTTCAGGATTTATCGGGGTGCTTGGAGCGGCGGAGGCTGCGCATTTGGCTGCAGTCTTTTTGGGGCGTTCTTTTTCAGATGCGGTTGTTATGTTTTTGGCGGGACTGGCGGCGCTCTCGATATTTTCGGCAGCAATTGGGATTTGGCTGAGATCTGCGGGAAAAGTAAGCTTTCGGTCCGGCCGAAAGGGGACGGAGGTCACGCCGTTTTTGGCGGGGCTTTTTTTGGTGTTTGCTCTGTCGGTAATCTATCAGATTGTTACCTTGACTTCGGGCGACAGTGTTTGCCGCACAGGGGATATGACGGTAGAGACGGTTCAGACCTTTTTGAAAACAGATGCTATTTATTCAGTCAATCCTCTGACCGGGCGCGCTTACGCCCAAGGTGTGCCGCTGCGGATCCGTATTATCGGCCTGCCTTCATTCTATGGTATGCTTTGCCGTGTCTTCGGACTGGAGGCCGCAGAGCTTGTGTGGCGGCTGATACCGCTGTTTACGCTGCTTATGAGTTATCTGGCTTTCTGGCTGTTGGCAAGGATATTTTTTGCTGAAAAAAAGGACGGGCAGAAGAGATTGCTATTTATGGTGTTTGTGGCCATTGTTTTCTGTGTGGGAGATTATCTGTACGGAATGGATGGATTTGGGCTGCTGTACTGCGGATTTCGGGGAGTGACGCTGCGGGGCATTGTCTTTCTGCCCTATGCGTTTGGCGCCGCACTGCGTCATAAATGGAAGCTGGCCGGGCTTTGTATTCTGGCTGAGGCCTGTGTGGTGTGGACTCTATATGGTTGCGGAGTCTGTCTTGCGGTTGTTCTCGGAATGGCTCTTGTGCGGCTGTGGCGAAAAGGCCGTGTCAGAAAATTTCCCGGGGCCGGGGAGGAATGAGTATGTGGGAATCTATACGAAATGCCTGGGTCGGGTGGCAGAGCTTCACGGATGGCGGTAAGCTGGCAGCGCCGACGATGGCGGCCATTGTATATCTGATCATGAGAAACGGGCGGACGGGGCCTGCCTGCCGGCTGGCGCGCTATGGCGGCATGGCGGCGGCGCTATGCATCTGTCCTGTGACGGCGGCGCTTTTAATGCACTATCAGACTTCCTTTTATGATTATCCGTGGATTTGGAGCATCGTTCCCATGACTGCGCTGACCGCACTGGGAGGCTCGGTGTTTTTGACGGATCAGTGGAAAAAGGGCGGCTGGAGCGCTTTATTGTATAACGCAGTGCTGACGCTTGTGTGCGTGGGGGTGCTGATCTTATGCGGAGGTCTGGGAGAGAACCCGGTGGACGCGGCGGCACAGCGCCGGGAGCGTTTGCAGGCGGAGGCTGTGCTGACAGAGACAAGGGCGGTCTGCGGGGAGGAGTTTTGTCTGTGGGCTCCAAGGGAGATTCTGGAGTATGCCAGGACGCAGGACGGAGGTATCAGTCTGCTCTACGGGAGAGACATGTGGGACGCCGCTTTACACGCTTACAGTTATGATGTGTATTCCGCGGAGGAGGAGACATTATATCTGTGGATAGAGCATCTGAGAGATTATGGGGCGGAAGGATTCGGAACTGAGGACTCCTCTGCGGAGGGGAGGGAATGTGTGAGACGCGCATTTGCCCTGGGAGCGGATGCGATTCTTCTGCCAATGGATGTACCGGGACTGGATGAAACGGCGGGAAATCCGGAAAGTTCTGAATTACAGGCGTTATTGTTCGGAGAAGATGTGGAGATAATAAGACTTGAGACATATTTTTTGTTGAAAATGAGGTAATCATATGAAGCAGGTCACAGGACGGGACGGACTGGTCAGCATTATCGTACCTGTCTATAATGTAAAAAAGTATATTTTGGAGACGATAAAGTGTGTGCGCCGCCAGACGTATGAAGACTGGGAGCTGTTGCTGGTGGAGGACGGCAGCACTGACGGCACGGCGCAGCTTCTGGAAGTGTATGTGGCAGAAACCGGGGATAAGCGGATTCGTCTGATTGTTTCCGGCGTGAACGAAGGGGCTGCCAGAGCGCGCAACAGGGGACTTTCGGAGGCAGCGGGCCGTTATATCGCTTATCTGGACGCCGACGATCTGTGGGAGCCTGTCAAGTTGGAGCGCGAACTTGCTTTTATGCTGAGGAGGCGAGCGGCTTTTGCCTTTACGGGCTATGAGTTTGCAGACGAGAACGGCAGGGGAATGGGACGGATCGTGCATGTGCCCGAGAGGCTTACCTACCGGCAGGCGTTGAAGAATACCACTATTTTTACTACAACGGTCATGTTTGACACGATGCTGATTCCCAGGGAGCTGCTGCTGATGCCGGAGGTGAAAAGCGAGGATACGGCTCTGTGGTGGAAGGTGCTGCGCAGAGGCTATGTTGCCTATGGACTGGATGAAAACCTGGTAAAGTACAGGCGCCCGGGCAAGAGTCTTTCTTCTAACAAGCTGGAGGCCATGCGCCGCATCTGGAATCTTTATCGCAGAGTGGAGGGGCTGGGAGTATTGGCCAGCGCCTGGAATTTCTGTTTTTGGGCTGCGCGGGCTGTGCTGCGCCGGGTATAGGACAGAATCTGAGTAAAATGTGCCTGCGGACAGGCATAAATTTTAAATTATCTTAAGAATCGGGTTTTTTATGTACCCGACGGGAAAAATATGGTATTATGATAAGTATGGTATCGGGATATGGATGGAGCGGCTCTACGGGCTGCCGGAGGAAATGATTTGAGTACACTTACCAATGAATACAAACTGAGACGGATGGAGTCTTTCAAGCGTCTGATCAATCTGGCTTTGTCTGCATTATGTCTGGCCCTGGAGACCGGTATTTTCGCCTATCACTGGCTGGTGCATTTTCAGTACAGTGTGGTGGAGTCCCTGCGGAACTTCGGTTACAAGGGTCATATTGTGGAGATTGCCTTTTACGGATTGATCCTGCTTTGCCTGACTACCATGTATGGGGGGATGCGTCTGGGGTATCTGAGGAACTCCGAGCTGATCTTCTCTCAATTGTTTGCTACGGTTCTGGCGTTGATGTTTATCTATGTGGAATTGTCGATTATGGCGCATCAGCCTTTTGTGCTGAAGGTGTTTGCCATGATGCTGGCAGAACAGACGATAACAGTTGTTATATATACTAATATAGCCAACAGGATCTACCGGAGTATTTTTCCTCCGAGAAAGCTGCTGCTCATTCACGGCGAGAGACCCATTGAGGATATCTATAATAAGTTCGAGAGCCGAAAGGACAAGTACAGCATAGAGAAGACGCTCTGCATTCGCGAGGGACAGGATCAGATCTGTCAGGAGATTGTCAGCAGCTATGAGAAGGGAGAGTGCAATGCGGTAGTTGTGTGGGATGTGTCTACTGCGGAGCGCAATTCTATCTTAAAATTCTGTTATGCGCGATCCATACGAATTTATATCATGCCAAAGATTACAGATGTTATCTTAGCTGGGGCAGAGGAGCTGCATATTTTTGATTCTCCGCTGCTTCTGACCAGAGAATACAGTCTCAGTATGGAACAGCGTTTTATCAAGCGCAGTATTGATATCATATGTTCTTTAATATTGCTGATTCTCACGTCTCCCATTATGCTGATCACCGCTTTGGCGATCAAGATTTATGACGGAGGTCCGGTATTGTATAAGCAGGTGCGCTGTACCAGGAATCAGAGGGAGTTCAGGATCATGAAATTTCGCAGTATGCGGACGGATGCGGAGCGTGACGGTGTGGCAAGACTGGCGCAGAAGCACGATAGCCGTATTACGCCTATCGGGAAGTTTATCCGTACCTGCAGGATCGACGAGCTGCCTCAGTTGGTGAATATTTTTCTGGGAGATATGTCTTTTATCGGCCCGAGACCTGAACGACCGGAGATTATCCGGGAGTATGTGGAAGTGATGCCGGAGTTTGTTTATCGCATGAAGGTGAAGGCCGGTCTGGCAGGATTTGCCCAGGTGTACGGCAAATACAACACTTCTCCCTATGATAAATTAAAGCTTGACCTGATCTATATAGAAAATTATTCCGTCTGGCTTGACCTGAAGCTGATGCTGCTGACGCTGAAGGTGTTATTCTGGCCCGACAGCACGGAGGGCGTGGAGAGTGAGCAGGTGACTGCTTTTAAGAAGGAGCGGGGGCATTCGCCGGAGCGTGAGCCGGATGAAGAGAGAGACGGAGATACGGATGAGAATTAAACCCGGAGAGAAGGAGTGAGACTATGTGGGAAGGCTGCTATGCATCCGAGCCCTTTGACTTACGGCTGACGGTGCTTCGTCTGGTGCGAAATCTCGGCCGGATCTTGTTGACTGTGCTGATAGGAACACTTGTGTTTGGCGGGGGATACTATATCAAAAATGTGCTGCTGGGTTCGCTGCCGAATTATGAGAGTGTTATAATCTGTAAGCTGGAGTACACGAATCCGCCGGTGCAGTCGGGGGATTATTATATCAACGAGATGACTTGGAATACCTATCTGGACTCGGAGGAATTTGGGCGCATGGTGGAGGAATCCGAGCCTTTTATCTACATGGATGTGACGGCGGATCTGTGGACGGAATGCCCGGGAGGAGTGGCGGGAGCCCTGTCGGCGGCGGTAGCGTCGGATATTCATGTGCCTTCCTTTACTGTGAGCACTCCGGTGCGGGAGAAGACGGAGACCTTGTGCCAGGTGGTACAGAAGGTCCTGACGGAGGAATTTGCTGCGGGTATTCCCGAGGTGGCTTCCGTCAAGGTCATCGATGTGAGCGGTCCGAAACTGGTGAAACCGGATGTCCGGCCGCTGCGTGCGATCGTATTAAGCGCAGTGCTGTCCTGTTTTTTTGCAGTTGTCTTTGTGCTGCTTGGGGAGATCGGGGCGGACAGTATCTGGCTTCCGGCTACCCTGCGCAAGCGCTATGGTTTAAAATGTTTAGGAACCGTAAACAGTATTGAATTAAGACAGAACATCAGTTATTTATTCCAAAATAAAAGAAAAGCTGCAGTTTGTACAGTGGATCAGGGAATAAATCCCCGGGATGTGACAAAATGCCTGCAGGAAATCCTGCAGAATACGGTACAGGACGGGGAAGATGAAATACGGCATAAAGAAAAGCGTGAAGTGTGCGGTCAGAAAGCTTCTCAGGGAGTTGCCGGGACGGAATGGCTGCCTGTTCCCGCTCCGATTCTGTGTCCGGAGACTGCAAAGATCCTGAGGGAAGCGGACGGTGTGCTGCTGGTAGTGGAGGCGGGACTCCATGCGGGCAGGCGACTGGAGTATGTGTTGGAATTTTTGTCTGTGCAGGATGTTACTGTGACGGCTGCGCTTCTGTGGAACGCGGATGAAACGCTTCTGCGCTGCTACTATTTAACGGGCGGACGTGAATCCGTGCAGGATGGAGAATTGTGACATGAGAGTAGAAGTTTTGGCTTCCGTTATGAATCAGGATATGGCAGCGCTGGCAGAGCAGATGAGGCTGGATTCCGATGCGGTGATTATCAATCAGTGCGATCGGCTGGATCATGAGGAGATGGACTGTCGGGGACACCGGGTGCGTTTTTACTCTTTTCCGCAGCGCGGGATCGGCAGAAGCCGCAACGCGGCTATCGAGAGGGCGGATGGTGACATCTGCCTTTTTGCTGATGAGGATATCGTGTATGAGGAGGGTTATGCGGAGGCTGTCCGGGAGGAGTTTGTCCGCAATCCTCTTGCGGATATGATTCTGTTTAACATTGAGGTGGAGGAGTCCCGGCGCACCTATCATATTGAGGAGCGCAAGAGGGTGCATTGGTATAATTGCGGGCGTTATGGTGCGGTGAGCTTTGCGGTGAAAAGAGCGTGTCTTCTGGAGTCGGGTGTGCGTTTTTCTCTGCTTTTTGGCGGAGGGGCCAGATTCAGCAACGGGGAGGACAGTCTGTTTTTGAAAGAATTCATGGATAAGGGCTACAGGGTGTATACGGCTCCCGTCACCATCGGGCATGAGACGGCCGGAGAATCCACCTGGTTTTCGGGGTATAATGAGAAATTTTTTTATGACAGGGGAGTCCTGTACCATTATCTATACGGTGTGATGGCGCTGCCCTTTGCCCTGCGGTTTCTGTTGGCTCACAGGGCGCTGCTCTGCGGAGAGCTGAGTCTGGGACAGGCTTATTCGAAGATGCGGAAAGGTATTCTCACGGGAAAGCGTCTCAGGAAGGAGGGGGCGGATGGAAAGTAGCGCACTGGTCTATGTGGGACTGACCGCGGTTACCGTTTTTCTGGCATGCTATGTTCGAAGCTTTCGCTGCGTGCCTGTGGGCAGCAGGGCGTATGCCCGGAGCCTGACGGCAGAGTTTGCCATATTCTGCCTGCTGACCGGGGTGTCCGCCTGCCGCATTGCAGTGGGCAATGATTACTGGGTGTACCGCTTTAACTTCCGTCTGATCGCGCAGGCGCGGCATGTGTCCTCGGAATTCGGGTTTAATCTGATCGTGAAATGGATGCAGCAGCTTTTCGGGTATGACAACTATCTTCCTATCTTTGCATTGTTTTCCGTTTTGACGGTCTGGTTTTTTGTCCGGGCGCTGCACGGGCAGACAGTAGACTATGCGTTCTCTCTTTTTTTGCTCATGACGGGAGGATATTACTTTAACAGTTTAAATACCGTGCGTTATTATTTGGCGCTGGCAATTGCCTTTTATTCCATGATATATGTTCTGCGGGGGGAATACGGGAAATTTATTCTGTGGGTTTTGTTCGGCAGTATTTTTCACAAGTCCATTCTCCTGGTGATACCGGTGTATCTGGCAGCGCATCTTCTGGCTAGGGCCAAGCTGAAAAAGTGGCATTACGCAGCGGGGGGGCTGTTGCTCGTCAGTCTGATCTTCTGCCAGGACTTTTACAGGGAGCTTGCGTTTACTTTTTATCCGTATTATCGCAACTCAGCTTTTGACACCGGGAATGTCTCCTGGGTCAATATCGGAAAATGTGCGGGTACACTGGCATTGTGTGCTGTCTGTTACAGAAGAAGCCTCACGGAAGGCGAGAGCAATCAGGATAAACGGTTTTATCTCTTCTTAAATGTGGCCGGACTGGTGGTTTATCCCTGCGGCTCCTTTATCCCGGAAGTGTCACGGGTGGGGTATTACATGATTATATCCCAGGTGTTATTGATACCTGCGCTGCTGCGGGAGATGCCGGAAGGATGGTTTGGAAAATTATGCCGCGGAGGCGTCATTCTGGCCTTTTGCGTGTATTTTCTATTTTTGCTGCGGGGGATGTATTCTACGGATATCAGGCTTCTGCCTTATTTAAACTGGATTTTTAACTGAATGACTATGATTCGTGCCAAAGTGCGCGAGGGGGTATATACATGAGGATCCTGTGGCTGTGCAATATCATGCTTCCCATGATCGCACAACAACTTCATATGGAGGCCAGTAATAAGGAAGGATGGCTCTCAGGCCTTGCCGGGGCCGTGCTGGAGCGCCGGGAGAAAAACGGTATTGAGCTGGCTGTGGCCTTTCCTGCGGCCGGGATTCCCCGGGATATGGCAGGTGTGGATATCATAAATAATAACGAGTGTTGTGTATATAAGGGAACCGCAAGGGCAGAGGGAAGTGGCCTTATGTGGTATGCCTTTGCGGAGGACACGGCGAACCCTCATGTGTATGATGAAAAGCTGGAGCCTCAGATGAATGCGATTACCCGGGATTTCGGACCGGATGTGGTACATTGCTTTGGTACGGAATATCCTCATACGCTGGCCATGTGCAGAAGTTTTCCCCGGAGGGATAGAATACTGATCGGCATTCAGGGTCTGTGTAAGGTCTATGCGGACGCCTATTTTGCCAGTCTGCCCCGCCGTGTTGTTGATGCCGTCACCCTGCGGGATTTGATAAAAAAGGATAGTCTGCGCCGCCAGCAGCAAAAGTTTGTGCTGCGGGGCGAAATGGAATATGAAGCGATCCGTCTGGCGGGAAATGTGACAGGACGCACGGATTGGGACCGGCATTATACTTTGAAATGGAATAAGCACGCATGTTATTTTAAAATGAATGAAACTTTGCGTTCCAACTTTTATACAGGACAGTGGAGTCTTGAGAAATGTGAGAGGCATTCGGTCTTTTTGAGCCAGGGAGATTATCCCATTAAGGGACTGCATTATATGCTGCTCGCGCTGCCCGCCGTTGCGAAGGTTTTTCCGGACGTGAAGGTCTATATAGCCGGAAACAGTATCACAGGGGAGGGAAGCCTTAAAAAGCGTCTCAAAATATCAGCCTATGGGAGATATCTTCGGGAACTGATCCGCAAATACGGACTTCAGGATCGGCTGTGCTTTTTGGGCAGACTGAATGCCGAACAGATGAAGGAGCGTTATTTAAAGAGCAATCTGTTTGTCTGCTGCTCAACGATCGAGAATTCTCCCAATTCTCTGGGGGAGGCCATGATTCTGGGAGTTCCTTGCGTCAGTGCTGACGTGGGAGGGATCAGCAGCATTTTCGATCATGGAAAAGACGGGATCTTGTACGACGGATTCAAAAATTCTGACAATTCAATAAATAACAGTAGAAATGAAATTGCCGCTGTGGAGGCTAACGCGGAAAATGAGCTTAAAAGCAGTGCTGACAATCTTGCAAAAGCCATAATACAGATTTTATCAAACGCCGGTGAAATGAGGGGTTATTCCGAAAATGCAAGAAATCATGCATCTATTACCCATAATAAAGAGGAAAATTATCATAGAATGACGGAAATTTATGCAGAAATAATAGCCGGGAAGGAACATTCAGAAAAATTACAAAAACAAGTTCCGGGACAGATTGAGCAAAACAGACACAGTCCCCGCTTTGTCTTTGTGTCAAATTATATCAATCATCATCAGATACCGTTTTGTAATGCCATGGATAAGCGTCTGGAGGGAGCTTTTGTATTTATTCAGACAGAGCCCATGGAGGAAGAACGGGTACGCATGGGATGGCAGGCTCAGACCAAGCTTCCGTATGTAAAATGCTATTATGAGGAACCTGAGACTTGCAGGCGGCTTATTCTGGAAGCGCCAATGGTTCTCTTTGGCGGCGTGGACGATGAAAGCTATATTCAGGAGCGGCTTAGATGCGGCAGTCCTGTGATCCGGTACAGCGAGCGCCTATATAAGGAAGGACAATGGAAGGCGGTATCTCCCAGAGGTCTGTTGAAGAAGTATCATGACCATACCAGATATCGGAAGAAACCGGTGTATCTGCTCTGTGCAGGCGCTTATGTACCATCGGATTTTCACATCGTCAGGGCGTATCCGGGCAAAATGCTCAAGTGGGGATATTTTCCTGAGACAAGACATTATGATCCGGAAGAATTGATGAATAAAAAGAAAACGGATGTTATATTGTGGGCGGCCCGTTTTCTGGACTGGAAACATCCGGAGACAGCATTAAAGTGCGCTCGTTATTTAAAAGAGAAAGGTTTATCCTTTCGTATGAATCTTGTGGGCGACGGAGAGATGCGGCCGCTTGTGGAAGAGCTTCTGGCGGAATATGGGCTATCGGACTGTGTGACGCTGCTGGGTTACCGGGGACCGGACGAGGTGCGCGGACTCATGGAGGAGTCTGCCGTCTATATAGCTACCAGTGACCGTAAGGAGGGCTGGGGTGCAGTGATCAATGAGGCGATGAACAGCGGCTGTGCGGTGGTGGCTTCTTATATGATGGGCGCGGCCCCCTACCTGATCCGCCAGGGCGAAAACGGTTTTCTCTATGAGACCGGGAAACCGGAGCAGCTTTATGCTTATGTGGAACGGCTTCTTTGTGACAGGACTCTCTGCGAACGTCTGGGCAGGGCGGCTGTCGCCGACATTGAGAACATTTGGAATGCAGAGAATGCTGCCGAGCGGCTTCTGCAGTTTTGCGAGGACCGTGCGATAGCCGGGGAGGGACCGTGTTCTCCCGCGGAGATCGTCAGTGAGAGGAAAATGGTATGGAAGGCCCTTTGATTACGGTGATCGTGCCGGTGTATAACATAATGGAATATCTGCCGCGCTGTGTAGAATCCATCTGCGGACAGACCTATCGCAAGCTGGAGATCCTATTGGTGGATGACGGTTCCACTGACGGCACAGGTGCACTCTGTGATGAGCTGGCAGAGAAGGACGCCCGCATCCGCGTCTTCCATCAGCAAAACGGCGGCTCTTCCTCCGCGCGCAATTTGGGTCTTGACCATGCGTCCGGGGAATATATCGGTTTTGTGGACAGTGACGACTATATTGACCCCGGTATGTACGGGAATCTGTATCGTGCGATTACGACATATAAAGTGCGCGTGGCGCAGACCGGGCGTGACGAGCGGGATGAGCAGGGCGGCCGTCTGCCGGATATCTGTGTACCCCCGGCCGGGCCGGAGCGGATCGGGAGCAGAGATTTTTTGAAAGAACTGCTTATGCACAGAGGAGACTGTTCTTTCTGCACGAAGCTCTTTCACCGGAGCATTCTGGAGACAAGGCGCTTTCCGGCCGGCGCATTGAACGAAGATTTTCATTTTTTAATAGAACTTTTGCCGGAAATCGGAGACATCGTCTCGCTGCCGGAGCAGGCTTACCATGTATTTTACCGTATGGGCAGCAATTCCCGCAAGGCGGACAGGGAACAGTTCTCCCGCGTATTCGCAGACAGTGTGGAAAATGCGGACCTGGTGATGAATCTGGTGGACCGGGAAGATAAGGAGCTGACAGTGATTGCACGGCGTTTCGGTATCTTTCAGCGGCTGGAATATCTGCTGCACATCCCCGTCAGTCAGATGACAGGCGATAATGCGTTTTACAGACAGGTGGTACGGACTCTGCGCCGGGAGTTTTTCGCGGGACTGATCAATCCCTTTCTCACCATCAAAAACAAGCTGTATATGACGCTTTTTGTCATAGCGCCTAAAGGTGTGAGAAAACTGCACAGAAGAATAAAAGGCTTTGACAAATAGTACCACCTGAGAGAGAATAGTTGTATGATATAATCTTCACAAAGAGCAAAGTGAAGTGAGGTGCCTATGAGAAAATTCTTTGAATTAAAAAATTTTATTATAAATAAAAACGGACGAATGATCGCAGGGCTGCTCTCGGTCTTGCTTCTGGCAGGGCTTGTGTGGGAGACAAGCGGCACGGTGCGGGCGGCGGCTCCTGCCTTTGAGGGAGAGACGCGGGAGATTTCTGCTTTGGCCGCAGAGCGGGACATCATGGCTCTGCTCTATCTGTGTGAGGAATATGACGTGCGTCGGGAAGCCTCGCAGGAGAGTTCTGTCACAGACACGATTCCCAGCGGTCAGACCGTCTATATCAAAGACGTAATTTACAATGAAGAGGAAGAGACGCTCTGGACCTTCGTGCATTATGAGAAGGGCTCCGGGAAGGGCGCCGGAAGCGGTTATGTGGAGCGGCGGATGCTGGCCTGTTCCGATGAGCGTTTTCTGGAGTGGGAGAGCGCTTTTTGCCGCCGTACAGGTATTTCTAACGCAGGGCAAAGCAGTCTCTATGGCACGGACGAGAGAGGTGTGGCTGCGGATATCGCACAGTTTCCCGAGAGTTATCAGGCGGCGCTCACGGCCCTGAAAAACAAGCATCCCCAGTGGATTTTTGTGCCTATGAACACAGGGCTTGACTGGAGTACCGTCATCACGGAGGAGCTAAAGGGCGGCAAAAGCCTGGTTCATAAGAGCTTTCCGGATCACACCAAGGATGGGGCGTATGACGATGGAAACTGGTTTTATGCCACAAGAGGAATCCTGGAATATTATATGGATCCCAGAAACGGTCTCACGGAAGACAGAGTCTTTCAGTTTGAGCTTTTGACTTATAATGAGACTTATCACACCGAGGCGGCGGTAGAGCGTTTCCTGCAGAATACTTTTATGAGAAGTCCCGGCAAAGCACCGGGTACGGTCATGACCTTCGCCCATATTTTCTGGGCGGTGGGAGCGGAGGAGGGCCGCGAAGTCAGTCCTTTTCATCTGGCAGCCAGAGTTTATCAGGAGCAGGGACAGGGAACCTCCGGTCTGATCTCGGGAACCTATCCCGGATACGAGGGATATTATAATTATTTTAATGTGGGCGCCTCGGGTACGAGCACGACGCAGGTTATTGTAAACGGGCTGAAATATGCGAAGTCCAAGGGCTGGAACAATGCCTATTTCTCCATTCTGGGCGGTGCGGATGTCATTTCGGCCAATTATATCAAAAAGGGACAGGACACATTGTATCTGCAGAAATATAATGTAAACCCCAAGGCCAGCAACCCGCTCTACACCCATCAGTATATGCAGAATATCTCCGCGCCCACCAGCGAAGGTTCCAGTATCAAGCGGTTGTATGCCTCTGCGGATTCTTTGAACAACAGTTTTGTGTTTAAAATTCCTGTATATAAAAATATGCCGGGGACGGCATGTCCTTATCCTTCGGCTACGTCCACCGAGGTGAGACTGCAGATTCCGGCCGGATATGACAACACGGTCTGGATTGACGGTATACCGTATACGCCGCAGAATGATAACGGCACTCAGGTCGTAAAGCTCAAAGACGGCAAGGCAAAGAGCGCCGTGGTCTACAAATATGACGCTGCGGGCATACCCACAGGAATGTATGTGTGGACTCTGACTTATCAGAACGGCGCCTACACGGCTGCGGCGCAGCCCAAACTTCAGGATCTGCTGTCTTATCACGGATTCTCCATCCGTGTCTCGGGTGATCCGGGTATCCGTATAAAGTCGGGCATTGCGGCGGATGTGAAGAACATGTTGACACAGACCGGAGTGGATGGCTATCAGCTGAAAGAGTACGGCACATTGGTGTCAGACAAGGCGGATCCGGTTGGCAGTCCGCTGGTAAAGGGCGGCAAGGGCGTTCTCACAGGAATGTCCTACGGTACGGATGCAAAGGGCCAGAAGCTGGATATGGTCTATGAGACCGTGGAGGGAAGACAGCGTTTTACCTCGGTGCTGGTGGGACTTCCGAATGCACAGTACAACACGGTTTATGCTTTCAGAGCTTATGCAGTGCTGGAGAAAAACGGTGTGGAAAGCGTGGTGTACGGCCCGATCATGTCCCGGAGCATGACGGCTCTGGCTCAGCGGATTTTGGAGGATGGCGTCTATGAAAAAGACTCCCCGGAGGATGCTTATCTGAGAGGAATTCTTGAGGACGCGGGATAAAAGCGGATCAATCTGAATCAGGATAAAAACACGGACGGAAAAAACTATGAAATCCTTTGAAACTTTTTGTCGGACCATACTTTCGGTGCTTGTCAGTCTCTGCGCAATTTTGATTTTAGCGGTCATGCCCTTCTATTTTCAGGAGGGCTATGCCCATATCGGCACAGATAAATCTTATTTTTTCCGTACCGGTATCGTGCGGATGGGAAAGCTGATCCTGCCCGTATTTGCAGTGTGGACGGCCTGCGTTCTGACGGAATCTCTGCTTCACGGCAAAAAAGGAACTGTCAGGAGCCGGATAGCCGGTATACGAAGCCGGTTTGTGTCTACGGATGTTTTCTGTGTGCTTTATTTTGTGGCTGTCGTGGTTTCTTATCTCTGTTCGGACTATAGACAGACTGCGCGCTGGGGTACCCGGGGGTGGTTTATGGGGATGATTCCCCAGCTTGGACTTGTGGCGGTTTATTTTCTGCTGTCCCGGTTCCAGATGTGGGAAAAACGGATGCTTGGGCTGTGCCTGCCGGTGTCAGCGGCTGTTTTTGTGCTGGGCTGTCTGAACCGTTTTGATATCTGGCCGCTGCCCATGGTAAATTCCGGTCTGCCGCTCTACATTTCCACCATCGGCAATATCAACTGGTATTGCGGATATATGGTGGCGGTTTTCTTTGCGGGCGTGGGGCTTTTGTGGCTTGACAGGGGGACAAAGCCGCTTTACACAGTGCTTCTGTCCGCATATGCAGCGGTAGGCTTTGCCGCTCTGATTACCAACGGAAGTGACAGCGGGTTGTTTGCGCTGGCCGTGGTATTGCTTGTCATGTTTGCGCTGTCCGCAAGAGATCGGGATATCCAGGGGATCAGGCGATTTTGGCTGATCCTCATGCTGTTTGCAGGTTCCGGGCTGGCGCTCGCGGGGCTGCGGATTTTGTTTCCCGGGCGGATCAATTATACTACCCGTCTGGGGGATCTGCTGACCTACAGTCCGCTGCCGGCGGCTTTGCTGGGTGTGGCGGCGCTGGGATTGTGGCTGTCGAGTCAGGGAGATAAGGGCAGTCTGACGGTGACGCGCGTCGCCGCGGCAATGCGCATTGCCGCCGGAATACTCTGCGTGGCCGTAGCGGTCTCGGTGCTGGCATTTGTGCTGATGATCACTGTAAATACTTTGCGGCCGGGAAGTCTGGGAGCTTTGTCGGACAAAGCACTTTTTACTTTTGACAAGGAGTGGGGAAGCTACAGAGGAGCGACCTGGAGCATCGGACTGCGTTGTTTTGGGGAACAGGATCTGCTGCACAAAACAGTGGGGGTAGGGCCGGACTGCATGTCGGATTTTCTCTATGAGGACGCCAGTCCTGCGCTTCTGCAGACTGCGCAGGAGGCCTTTGCGGGACGCAGGCTGACCAATGCCCACTGTGAACTTTTGACGCTTCTGGTGAATGTGGGGCTCTGGGGAGGACTTGCCTTTGCGGGGATCCTGTTCAGCGTCCTGAAACGGTTTTTGAGCGCCAGAAAACACAATGCCTATGCCGCCGCGTGCGGGCTCTGTGTGCTTGCGTATTTTGCCAACAATCTGTGGAGCTTTCAGCAGTCCATGAGTGTAGTCACCATATTTGCGATCATGGGCCTCGGGGAACGATGTCTGCGCAGGGAAAGGAATGAGGGTACGTAGTAAGCTGTCCTTACCTGGAGCCCCGCCTGAATTGAGACGGCGTCATACCGGTTTTGGCCTTGAACTGCGTCGCCAGATAGTCTCCGTGACAGAATCCGGTTTCCAGGGCGATCTCCATGATCGTCTTATCCGTCTGCGCCAGCAGTGACTGTACATGTCGGATCCGCACATCGCTCAGATAGTCCGTAAAAGACATTCCCAATTGTTCGGAGAACAGTCTGGAAAAATAGGAGACGGAGAGACCCGCCTCCCGGGCCAGGTCCTCCAGCGTCAGTCTGCGGTCATAGTTTTGCTCGATGATAGATAAGGATTTGATGATTTTTTCCGACAGAGGAGCGCGAAAATAGACGGCTCCGCCTGCCAGACGTTCTTCCCAGACCGTTGTAAAAAGACGGGACAGCATTCCCTGAAGAATGAATTCCTTATACTCTGTATCTTTCTGATATTCGTCTAACATTTCTCGGAACATCTGCCGGATTTTTTCCTGTGACTGCCGGTTGAAATGACAGACCTTTTGTTCATAGAGCTCATCGATCATATAGTTTCCGACCTGCCGCAAAAAGGGCTCGATAAAATCCGGAGAAAACTTGATTATATAACTTTCATAGGGCAGAGTGCTCTGGGGGATTGTGTAATGGTATAAAAAGGGCGGCGCCATAGCCACGTCTCCGGAGTGATAATCATAGCTCTGGGTCGGCGTGATGGTGCGCCTGTCTCCGGAAATAATGTAGCCGATATTATAATGGTCCGTGGCCATTTGCATGGACCGCATCCGATAATCGGAAGGGCGTGTATTGTATTTGATGGTGATTCGTTTTCCCTCAGGCAGTCTGTCCGGCATCGGAAGTCTCCTCCATATCTGAAATCTCATTTTATACTATGTCATAATTCCTAAGATATTTCAAATAAAAAAGCAATATTATGAATGAAAACTTTAAAAACTTGAGTTACACTGACATTGTAACCTGTTAGATATCAGAAACCCGATGATGCGGGCAGGAGGTATGACTATGGAACCTATCAGAGTTCTTGTTCTTGGCGCGGGGAGGAGAGGTACGGACGCCTATGCGCCCTATGCGTTGAAAAACCCGGACAAACTGCAGATAACCGGCGTAGCAGATCCAAGCGAAATACGGCGGGAGCATATGCGTATACGGCACAATATTCCCCCGGAGAACTGTTTTGCCAGCTGGCAGGCATGTCTTGAGAGACCCAGATTTGCGGATGCGGTATTTATCTGCACCCAGGACCGGATGCATTTTGAACCGGCAATGAAAGCCATCGAAGCCGGATACGATATTTTGCTGGAGAAACCCATAGCCCCTACTGCCCGCGAGTGTTCTCTGATAGAACGGGCGGCCCGTGAGGCCGGAGTAAAGGTTTTGGTCTGTCATGTACTGCGCTATGCCAATCATTACAGGAAGGTGAAAGAGATTGTGGACAGCGGCTTGATCGGGGAGATCGTACACATCAATCATATTGAGGCGGTGGGAGATTTTCATCAGGCCCACAGCTATGTCAGAGGCAACTGGAATAATAGCGAAACCAGTTCTCCCATGATTTTGGCAAAGTCCTGCCATGATATGGATTTGCTGCGATGGATCATCGGGAAGAAATGTACAAGATTGTCTTCTTTCGGATCCCTGAAGTATTTTAACAGGACGCATATGCCGGAGGGAGCTCCGCCGCGGTGTACGGATGGCTGTCCTCACGCCGCGGAATGTCCCTATAACGCCGTTAAGGTATATTGCAGTCCCGACACGTCCTATTGGTTTCGGGCCGCGGCCACGGGCGATCCGAATCCCACACAGGAGAAGCTTTTGGAGGCGGTCAGGACAGGCCCCTATGGAAGGTGCGTATTTCAATGCGACAACAATGTTGTGGATCACATGGTGGTAAATCTGGAATTTGAGGGTGAGGTCACGGTGGCGTTTACCATGGCGGCCTTTACGCCGGCGATTGAGAGAGAAATGACGATTATGGGTACAAAGGGATATCTGCGGGGCAGTCTGAAACAGGAAAAGATTTGGGTGACAGACTTTCTGACCGGGCATACTGAGGAGATCGGCACGAGGAACGGGCAGTTTGGACAGATCGGACACGGCGGCGGAGATGAGGGACTGGTGAGAGATTTTGTGCGTGTGCTGCGGGGGGAGGAGACCGGGGACCGGGTGACAGAGATCGGTATTTCCTGTGAGAGCCATATGATAGCCTTCGCGGCGGAAGAGTCCAGAATAAGCGGCAGCGTGATAGACATGGAGACATTTATGCGCAGACAGGCGGACAAAGTATGAGGATTGTCAGGGCAAAGGATTATCAGGATATGAGTGAAAAGGCGGCGTGCATGATTGCGGAGCAGATACGCAGGAAACCGGATTGTGTGCTGGGTCTGGCCACCGGATCTACGCCCGAAGGTATTTATGAGAAACTGACAGAATGGTATCGGGCGGGGGAATTGGATTTTGCGCGGGTGACAACGGTAAATCTGGACGAATACAGGGGTCTTGACAGTGAGAATGTGCATAGCTATTATCACTATATGAAGGAAAAGCTTTTTTCCAGAGTGAATCTCCGGCAGGAGCGGACGTTTGTGCCGGACGGCATGGAGCCGGACAGCGGCAGGGCCTGCAGGGAATATGACGGCATAATTGCGTCTGTGGGCGGTGTGGATCTGCAGCTTTTGGGACTGGGGCATAACGGACACATTGGATTTAATGAACCGGGAACGGATTTTGAGACACGGACGCATTGCGTGGATCTGACAGAATCCACAGTGAGGGCAAACCGGAGGTTTTTTGCCTCCATGGATGAAGTACCCAGGCAAGCCTGCACTATGGGGATCGGAACCATAATGCAGGCAGCAGAGATTGTGATGGCAGTGAGCGGTGAGGACAAAGCGGAAGTTTTAAGAAACGCTGTCTGCGGGCCGGTCACGATCATGCTTCCTGCTTCCGTACTGCAGCTTCACCGGAATGTGACCGTGATCGCCGATGAGGCGGCGCTTTCCCTCGTGGGACATGGCGGGCGGGTGTCATAAGAGATCGGAAGGAGGAGAGGTCATGGTCATCAAAAATGCCAGCGTGTTTACGGAGGCCGGAACATTTGTGCAGGGGGATCTGTTTATACGGGGGAAATGGTTTACCGCCTCGGGAGACGCTGAGGCGGATGACATGGTGATAGACGGAAACGGCTGCTATGCGGTGCCGGGGCTGACGGACATCCATTTTCACGGCTGTGCGGGCCATGACTTCAGCGACGGCTCCGGGGAGGCGCTGAAGCGCATTGCGGAATATGAGGCCTTCGTCGGAGTGACAGGGATAGTGCCCGCCGCCATGACTCTGGGGGAGGAGGAGCTGTCGGAGGTCTGCAGGTCGGCAAAGGCGTATGCTTCGGAGCCGGAGTCCGGCGGCCGGGCAAGATTGTACGGCATACGATTGGAGGGCCCCTTTTTGTCACATGGCAAGAAAGGCGCGCAGAATGAGGCGAATCTGCGTACTCCCGACATCGGGCTGTATGACAGGCTGCAGAAAGCCTCCGGCAATTTGATCCGGCTGCTGGATATTGCCCCGGAGCTGGACAAAGCGATGGAATTCATCGGAAAACGGCACAAGGATACGGTGATCTCTCTGGCGCATACGGAGGCGGATTATGAGACTGCCATGAGAGCGTTCGGCATGGGCGCTTCCCAGGTGACGCATCTATATAATGCCATGAACGGCTATACGCACAGAGAGCCGGGGCTGATCGGCGCGGCCGCGGACCGGGAGTCCGTGAGGGTGGAGTTGATCTGCGACGGAGTGCATGTGCATCCCGCGGCAGTCAGGACCACCTTTAAAATATTCGGCGACGACCGCATCATTTTTATCAGCGACAGTATGAGGGCGACAGGGCTTGGAGACGGCAGTTACAGTCTGGGAGGACAGCTTGTAAACGTCACGGGGAAGCAGGCGCATCTGCAGGACGGCACAATCGCGGGCTCCGTGACAAACCTGACGGACTGTATGCGCAGAGCGGTGCTGGACATGGGGATCCCATTGAATTTTGCAGTGAAATGCGCGGCTGTAAATCCGGCCAAATGCATCGGGGTGTATGACCGCGTCGGCAGCATCACGCCCGGGAAACTGGCTAATGTGCTGCTGCTTCAAAAGAAGAATCTGGAGACAAAGCATGTGATCCTGGAGGGGGAATTGATCCGATAAAAACGGCGATGAATAAAATCCGCTTATATAGGAATTCTGTAAGTAACGATTCAGCCTGTGGCAATGCAGCTGCCGATCAACCGGTGTCGGCAGCGGGAGAAATGCGCATTTCTCCCTGACTGCAGGCCCGCACTATAAGAAAACGCACCAATCTCCGCCAATGCCTGCAGATTGCTCCCTGTCTCTCCCTGCCTCGATACCGCTTGAAGCGGCAGTCTCATTGCCATAGACCCAAACCGCACATTGCGGATTGCCCATCCGTATTTTATGATCATATTGTAAATCGGAGCCTATATGTTCTTTAAGATACTGTAATTGAGGGATTTAGCCGATGTCCGTGCGGGCGGTAGCGGGAGGAGTCTGCGGACTTTGGTAAAGGTTGGCGCGTTTTCTTATAGTGCGGGCCTGCAGCCAGGGTGAAATGCGCATGGATGCGCATTTCAGGCACTACGATGCACGGATGCATCTTAGTGCCGGCCCGGATACCGGCGGATTCCATAGCCGCACTGTTAGAAAACACCCAACCGGACCCGGCCGCAGACTCCTCCCGCTACCGCCCGCACGGACCCGGGCATTCCCCAATCACAATGTTTTAAGGCCGCATATTAACTCCGGTTAGCGGACAAAAGGCGGACAAAAGCTTATTTAATTTGCTATTTATTGGCAGAAATGCTATAATACAACAGAATATATTCGGATTTTAAGGAGATGGATATGCCGGTCAAGCTTCCAGTGAGCAAAAAAAGAATTCTATATATGATCTGCTTCTTTTTCTTTTGTCTCATTGATCAGCGGATCAGGACCACCAGCGGTCTGGACGGGTGGGGTGAAACCTTCCGGGATCTGACAGGAGCGGTCATGGCAGTTTTGATTCTCTCCCATTATCATCTGAACGATTTTAGAAAACGAAAGATTCCCTACCTGGTATGGAGTCTTGTTTGCGTTATAGGGGGAATTGTATTTCTGTGGAAGGGACAGTCACTGGTCTGGTTTGCAAACGACAGGGCAGTCCTTGTGCTGGATGCATTTCTCTTTGGGGTTATTTTGATCCGCACTTTTTCGGATATCGTGTTGGAGCGGAAAAGACCGCGGGTTTTTAAGCCCTTTGCCTTTGCCTGGCTGGCAATGATGATATTGATGATCGTGTCCCGCAGCGAGTATCTCTGGCCCTCTGCTTATCTGGTAATGTTCGGCTGCTTTTATCTGACAGATTATACGGCGGCGGAGAGGGAAGACTTGTTTCAGGGGATGCTCGATGGCATTATTCTGGGATTTTTCGTGCTGCAGGGCTGGTGCTTTGTGTTCCGGCCTTACGACGCGGTGCGCTATGTGGGCGTTTACAGCAACTGCAATATCAACGCACTGTTTTATCTGACGGTGCTGGCAGCGGCTCTCACCAGGCTGGTGCAGGTGTACCGCAGGGACGGCAGCCGTCTCGTGCGTCTGTACTACTGGCTGGGCACGGGAGTGGTTCTCGGATTCCTGTTTATGACGATCAGCCGTACCGGCTGGCTTGCAGCGGCAGTGCTGGTGTTTGTGGGTCTGCTCTGTCTGTGGCGGGTGCTTCCCCGCAGAAACATGTTTGTGTCATTGTGCAAAAACGGGCTCATTGTGGTGCTTTGCACTGTGCTTGCTTTTCCGCTGGTATTTGGCGCCGTGCGCTATCTCCCTCCTGTGTTTCACCATCCGGTGTGGTTTTTCGGCGAGTGGAACGAGGACAAGGTACATTCCTGGGACAAATGGGATTCGGAGAAGTTTGTAGATCTGGACAGGTTGATGAGAGTGGCCAACAGCCGTGTGGCCGTGATTTTGGATTCCCTTTTTGAGAAGGCCGCGCCGGGGAGTACGCCGCATCTTGAGGTTGAGGGTGAAAATCTCGCACTTGAGAATGATAGTCAGACCTCGGAGGATAAGACGAATCAGCCCGAAGTCTCGCCGCTGCAGCAGCAGCTCTACGACGAGGCGCTGGCGGCCGGTTTTGCGCTGGACCGGGCGGACAGGGGCAATGCGCTGCTGGTGCGGAAGGCCATCTACCGCTATTATATACATCTCTTGAATTTCCGGGGGCATCCGGACTCCGAGCAGGGTTTTCAGATTTTCCCCAATCAGCGCATCGGACATGCCCATAATATCTATCTCCAGTATGGAGTGGATTTCGGCGTTCCCGTGATGCTATTATTTACGGTGCTGGTGGTATGGTCTGCTGTGAGATTTGTGAAAAGCTTTGCAGGGCGGCCGTTTGAGGTTCCTGCGGGATGCCTGATGTTTCTGCTGGTACCCGCTGTGTTTGGGCTGCTGGAATATTGCTGGGGGCCCGGAAGTCTGGCAGTGACTCTGCTCTTTGTGGTCTGGAGACGGACTATCTGTGAAGATAATGTGTAGGACCCTGGGTTAAGACATAATAAGGATAATTAATATGAAGGAAAAGAAAGAAAGTTCTAAAATTTTAAAAGCTCCCTTCAGCCGCAGGGCTGCGCTGGTGCTCATGGATATCATGGCGATCATGGTCTCCTCCTTCGCCGCGCTCTACATTCGCTTTGAATTCAGCTTCCGCGCCATTCAGCCTGTTTTTTTAAAGCATTATGAATATACCCTGGTCTATAATATCTGTATGACTCTGATCCTGTTTGTGCTTTTCAGGCTTTACCGGAGTGTGTGGCGCTATGCCAGTGCCACGGAGCTGATCAATATTGTGTTTGCCACCACCATAGCGGCATTGGTCCATTTGATTTTCTGCAGTGTCACGGGGTGGTATATGCCCCGGAGCTATTATTTTCTTTATTGGATCCTGTTGTTCGGGTCGGTATGCTGTATTCGTTTCAGCTATCGTATTCTGCGGATGTTCCGGTCGAAGTACCGTGAGAGCACGGACAGGAACATCAGGACGGCGGTAATGCTGATTGGTGCGGGAGCCGCAGCCAATGCCATCTTGAAAGAGATCGAGGTCAGCCGTTATCTGAATCTGCAGGTAAAATGCATTATAGACGACCAGCCGGGGTGTCACGGCAAGTTTATGCGGGGAGTTCCCATTGTGGGAGGCCGGGAGAGCATCGTGACGGCGGCCGGACAGTATGGAATCGACGAGATCATTTTTGCCATTCCCTCCGCAAACAATAATGTGCGCAAGGAGATTCTTGACATCTGCAAGGAGACCGGCTGCAAGCTCCGTGCGCTGCCCGGCGTGTATCAGCTCATCAACGGGGATGTGTCCGTCTCGGAATTAAAGGAAGTGGAGATTGAGGATCTGCTGGGCAGAGAACCGATTCAGATCAATACCGCGGAGGTGCTTGACTATGTTCACGGCAAGACGGTGCTGGTGACCGGCGGAGGCGGTTCTATCGGAAGCGAGCTGTGCAGACAGATTGCCGCACATCAGCCCAGACAACTGGTCATGCTGGATATTTACGAGAACAGCATCTATGAGATACAGCAGGAGCTTCTGCGCAGATATCCCGAGATGGATATGGTGGTGCTCATTGCCTCGGTGCGCAACACCAGGCGTATACAGGCGGTCTTTGAGCAGTACCGACCGGATATCGTGTATCACGCGGCGGCTCACAAGCATGTACCCCTCATGGAGGAAAGTCCCAACGAGGCGGTGAAGAACAATGTGATGGGTACTTTAAAAACGGCCCAGGCTGCGGACAGATACGGAGCGGAGAAATTTGTGCTGATCTCAACGGACAAGGCGGTGAATCCCACCAATGTCATGGGAGCCACCAAACGCATCTGTGAGATGGTGATACAGATGATGAATCAGAAGTCCCGGACCAATTTTGTCGCGGTGCGCTTTGGAAATGTGCTGGGCAGCAATGGGAGTGTGATTCCCCTCTTTAAAAAGCAGATTGCGGAGGGCGGACCGGTGACGGTGACCCACCCGGATATCATCCGCTATTTTATGACCATACCGGAAGCGGTGTCGCTGGTGCTGCAGGCGGGCGCTTACGCCAAAGGAGGCGAGATCTTTGTGCTGGATATGGGCGAGCCCATGAAGATACTGGATCTGGCCCAGAACCTTATCAAGCTCTCCGGCTATCGGGTGGGCGAGGATATCGAGATTCGTTTTACGGGTCTGCGTCCCGGGGAAAAAATGTACGAAGAACTGCTCATGGATGAGGAAGGGCTGAAGCAGACCGCAAACAAGCGCATCTTTATCGGCAGACCGATAGAGTTTGATGCGGAGGTGTTCGAGAGACAGTTAGAGAAACTGAAGGAGGACGCGGAGTCCGAGACCGCCGACATCAGGCGGGACATTCAGGAGATTGTACCTACCTATCATTTTGAGTGAGGACAAGTGATAACTCAGCAGTATAAAGAAAATCGACAGAGGTTGAAATATGGGAGAATTCAAGGCGTTTGACAACAAAATATGGCTTTCCAGTCCCACGATGCACGGCGAGGAGCTGGAATATATGACGCAGGCCTATGAGACGAACTGGATGTCCACCGTGGGGGCTAATATCAATGAGGTGGAGAGGCTTGCCTGTGAAAAGATCGGCTGCGGCTATGCGGTGGCCCTGTCTTCGGGCACCGCGGCGCTGCATATGGCGGTAAAGCTTGCGGGAGTGAAGCCCGGGGAAAAGGTATTCTGTTCCGACATGACTTTTGATGCCACGGTGAATCCCGTGGTATATGAGGGCGGGGAACCGGTTTTTATCGACACGGAATATGATACCTGGAACATGGACCCCGCGGCGCTGGAGCGGGCTTTTGAGATTTATCCCGGTGTGCGTGTGGTGGTGCTGGCCCATCTCTACGGGACGCCCTGCAGGATGGAGGAGATCCGGGCGGTCTGCGACAGGCATCATGCGGTGATCATCGAGGACGCGGCGGAATCTCTGGGTGCTTCCTACAAAGGGGTGCAGACAGGGCGGCTGGGGGACATCAATGCCATATCCTTTAACGGGAACAAGATCATCACCGGCTCTGCGGGAGGGATGCTTCTCACAGACGACGGAAACGCTGCGGAAAAGGTGCGGAAATGGTCTACACAGGCCCGGGAGAGCGCGCCCTGGTATCAGCATGAGGAGCTTGGCTATAATTATCGTATGAGCAATGTGATTGCGGGAGTGGTGCGGGGGCAGTTTCCGCATCTGGAGGAGCATATCGACCGGAAAAAAGCGATCTATATGAGATATCAGGAAGGGTTCCGGGATCTGCCTGTGACCATGAACCCTTATGACACGGAGAACAGCGAGCCCAATTTCTGGTTATCCTGTATGCTGATCCACCGTGAGGCTATGTGCAGACAGGTGCGCTCGGAGAGAGAAGCCCTCTATATCAGCGAGCCCGGAAAGTCCTGTCCCACGCAGATATTGGAGACTTTGGAGCAGTACAATGCCGAGGGGCGTCCCATCTGGAAGCCCATGCATATGCAGCCCATCTATCGCATGAACGCTTTTGTCACAAGGGAGGGCGACGGCAGAGCCGTGACAAACGCCTACATCGACGGCGGCGTACAGGGAGCGGACGGCAGACCTCTGGACGTGGGCATGGATCTCTTTGACAGAGGACTGTGCCTGCCCAGCGACAACAAGATGACCGAGGAGCAGCAGGATATCATAATCGAGATGGTGAAGAGCTGCTTTCGAAAATGACAGGGATATGACAGAAAACGACAGGCAGATGACAAGGAATCGGCGGGAATATGACACGAAGGCGAATTTATGAAAAGTATATAAAAAGAGGTCTGGATATCCTCTGCTGTGTGCTGGCGATCCTGTGCTTCTGGTGGGTGTTTCTGATCGTGGCGGTTCTGGTGCGGGTAAAACTCGGTTCTCCGGTGCTCTTTACCCAGGACAGGCCGGGGAAGGACGGCCGGATTTTCCGGCTTTACAAATTCCGTTCCATGACGGACAAGCGGGATGCTCAGGGCAGGCTTTTGCCGGACGACGAGCGTCTTCCGCGGTTTGGGCGCATTCTGCGTTCCACCAGTATGGACGAGCTGCCGGAGGTCTTTAACATTTTAAAAGGGGATATGAGCATTGTGGGCCCAAGACCTCTGCTGGTGGAATATCTCCCCTATTATACGGAGGAGGAGATGCACCGTCACGATGTGAGACCGGGACTCTCCGGCTGGGCGCAGGTACACGGCAGGAATGCAACGGGATGGGAGGAGCGTTTTCAATACGATCTGTACTATGTCCGCAACTGCAGCTTCCGGCTGGACTGCAGGGTGATCTTTATGACAATTGCGAAGGTACTCCGGCGCTCGGACGTTCTGGTGGGTAAGCAGATACCTGCGGGAAGACTGGATGTGGCCCGCAGAGGACAGGAGACGAAAGTCTGACCGCCGGCGGTTTCCGCGGCGGAGCAGCAGGAGGGTTTAAAGCAATGCAAATGAATGAAAAAGCGGCTGCAGCGTCGGTTGCCATACGAAAATTCGAGGAGCGCGATATCCCGTTTAAGGTGCGCTGGATCAACGACGAGGCCAATAACCGGTATCTGCACTATGAACTGCCGTTGGAAGAAGAGAAGACGCTGGTCTGGTTTCGGAACAACCAAAACCGCGAGGACAGATATGACGCGGTGATCGAATGGGCGGGAGAGCCTGTGGGCGTCATAGGACTTCTGTCCGTCGAGGACGGTCAGGCAGAGTATTATATTACGCTGGGGGAGGAGCGGGCCAAAGGCAGAGGCGTCGCGAGACAGGCCAGCATACTCCTGCTGGAATACGCTTTTTGCGAGCGGGGGCTGAGCAGAGTGTATCTCTATACTGAGGTGGAGAATCTGGCTGCACAGAGACTGTTTGAACATTGCGGATTCCGGAGAGCGGGCATTGCTCCGAAATCTGCGGTCAACAGAGGCCGTATGGTTGACCGGTACAGCTATGAGCTGCTGCGGGCGGACTTTCTGCAGCGCAGAGATCTGGAGAGTATCACCACGCCGATCCTTTTTCTGGAGGACGGAGTCAATCGGATCTATATCAAGCGGGAGGATATGCTTCCCTTTTCGTTTGGAGGCAACAAGGCCAGAAAGGCATTCTATTTTTTCAGAGAGATAGACGCGGGGGATTACGACGCGGTGGTGACATATGGCAGCAGCAGCTCCAATCACTGCCGGATCGTGTCCAATATGGCGGCCGCCAGAAAGCTGCCCTGCTGTATCATCAGTCCCGAGGAGGCGTCAAAGCCCACATATAACAGCAGGATGATGGAGCTTTTCGGCGCGGAGATTACCGTGGTACCCGTGGCGCAGGTTCATGATACCATCGAAGAGAAACTGAGCAGTCTGCGGAAGAAGGGCAGAAAGCCATACTTTATCGCGGGGGGCGGACACGGCAGTCTGGGAACGCAGGCTTATGTGGACTGCTATCGGGAGATACGGGAATATGAACGCCGGACGGGAGTGTTTTTTGACTATATTTTCTTTGCCTCGGGAACCGGGACGACCCAGGCCGGACTCGTATGCGGACAGCTTCTTGCCGGGGATGACAGACAGATCGTGGGCATCAGCATTGCCCGCAAAAACCCCGGAGGCAGACAGGTGGTGTTGGACAGCATAACGGAATATCTGGCGGAGAAAGCGGGATCACAGGAGAAAGCGCAGCTGTCGTACCCGGAGGAGCAGATACGGGCAGCCACCGTATTCGAGGATGGCTACACCGGAGACGGTTACGGGCAGCAGGATAAAAACATCAAAAATACCGTCAGGCATATGCTGACCGTTCACGGAATCCCCATGGACTCCACCTACACGGCCAAAGCCTGGACCGGAATGCAGAGTTGGCTGAATGAGCGGGAGATCAAGGGCAAGACGGTGCTTTTTATTCACACGGGCGGAACTCCTTTGTTTTTTGACGATCTCTCAGAGGAGACGGATGTTCGCTGAGACGGCGGGAGGTATCTGAATGGAATGCAGATTTCGGTTTCATGTGGATGAAAATATATCGAGACTGGCTTGGTGCGCCGTTCTGGAGCGCGGAAAGTGTGCGGATGTATACTGCGGCGGGGGCGTGGCATGTGTGAGAGACGCTTTTGTGGAAGGCGCGTGGAACGGAAACTATGCCGATATGGATTTTGAGCGGGCAGGTTTTCTGTGCGGAAGCGGAGGCAAGATCATCAGGGAGGGCGGAGAGCGCTATTGCTTTGCCACCCCCGATCATGTTTTGGAAAAGCTGGTTCTGATCCGGAAAGCGGGCAGGCTTTATGTGTCCAACAGTGTGCCTTTTGTGCTGGCCCTTTCGGCGTGTGAGCTGGATCGGCAGTATACCGGATATGAAAGAGATTTCAGCTCTATTCTGGACGGGCTGGACGCCTATAGACGGGAGATTCCGCTGGCGGACAGGATGACGCTTGTCTGTTATTACTACTGCAATCTTTTTATTTCTCCCCGGGGGGATGTGACGGCAAAGGAGAAACAGCGTCCCCACCCTGTGAGCAGCTATGAGGATTATACGGCGGCTCTGCTTGCAGACTTGAGAAAGCTTCGGGATAATGCGAGGGATGCGGCCCGCAGGCACCGGTACGGGCTGGTGACGACGGTCTCCTCCGGCTATGACGCCGCGGCCTGCTCCGCCATGGCAAAAAAGATCGGCTGCGAGACGGCCCTGACCTTTGACAGGCCCGGGAAGTATGCGGAGGATTGCGGAGACAAGGTTGCAAAACAGCTCGGATACAAAAATATCATCAAGAGAGACGCCGACGCCTATCTGAGTCGGGAAGACTTTGTGGAGGCGGAGCATGTCTGCTCGGGGGAGCTTGGAACAAGCATTATCTTCAGCGCCTTTGAGGAGGAGTTTCGGGATAATCTGGTCTTTTACGGGGAACGGGGAGACAAGCTATGGAACAGGAACTGGCCCGCTCCCAATGACAGATTTGTATTTGAGGGAGAGATGTACGCGGGGATCTCCATGTGCGAGGCCCGTTTGCGGATCGGTTTTGTTCTGGTTCCCATGCCTCTGTATAAGGCCGCCGTATGGACCTCCATTCATGCGCTGAGCAATTCGCAGGAGATGGCGGCCTGGTCCATAGGGGGCGGATATGATCGTCCGATCCCCCGGCGTATGACGGAGGAGGCCGGTGTAAAACGGGAACTGTTCGGTCAAAAGAAGAAGGGAGCCGGTTTTAATTATCACTATGACACGTTAAAACGGCTCAAGGGAAGGATGAGCAAGACCTCGTATGACAGCTTTGTGACGTATTACAAATCTCACAGGCGGCGGGGACAGACAGGGAGACTGATCCGGTACTATTGGAAAGCGGCTCCCGACTATATGAACTATCTGTTCCGAAAGGCCGGAATCAAAAAGAGGATCGCCGTCCGCGGCAGACGGTCCGGCAATCCCGGAGCACCCTCCTATCTGATCAATTGGGGGATGGAGATTCTGACGGACAGATATCTTGCGGCGCAGACGAAACGGGACGCCAGGGTATCCTGACAGATACATACGGACAGGATAGGGAGACAATGATATGGGAAACGGTGTGGAAACAGACAGGCAGATCAATATTCTTGTGCTCAGCGCAGGCACAAGAAATAAAGTGATCCAGTATTTCAAGCGGGCCTTGACAGACGAGAGGGGCAGCAGGACAGGCAGAGTCGTCGCCACGGACATGAGCAGGACGGCTCCTGCCGTGTATGAGGCGGATGTATTTTATCAGGTGCCCAGAATGACTGAGCAAGGGTATATCGACGTAATATTCGATATCTGCCGGAAGGAACGGATCGCGGCGGTGCTGAGCCTGATCGACCCGGAGCTGTCACTGCTTGCGGAGCATGAGGCGGATTTTAAAAAGCTGGGCGTGACGGTGATTGGTTCCTCCTATGAGCTCTGCGAGATGAGTCTGGACAAGATGCAGATGTATGCCTGGCTCACAGAGCATGGATACAGGACGGCTGCAAGCTATACGGACCGGAATATGTTTTATGAGGCGGTGGCTGCGGGAGAGTTGTCTTATCCCGTGTTTGTGAAGCCGGTGCGGGGCAGTGCCTCCATCGCGATCAGTAAAGCGGAGGACCGGGAGACAGTGGAGCTTCTCTTTGCCCATGCGGATCGTCTGATGCTGCAGGAATATCTGCGTGGACAGGAGATCGGCGCGGATGTGTATATTGATATGCACAGTGGAGAGATCGTGTCTGTTTTTACCAAAAAGAAGCTGGTCATGCGGGCCGGGGAGACGGACAAGTCGGTATCCTTTCGGGATGAAGAGCTTTTTGCACTGATTCGGAGATTTGTGTCCGAGGCAGGGTACAGGGGACAGATCGACATTGATCTTTTTGAGGTGGACGGGAAGTACTATATCTCAGAGGTGAATCCAAGATTCGGGGGCGGTTATCCCCATGCGTATGAGTGCGGCTGCGACCACATGAAACTGATTGTAAACAATCTGCGGGGAGCGGCCAATACACCCCGGATCGGAGATTATGAGGAAGGTATCTGTATGATGAAATATAGCGATGTGCTGATCCGGAGACTGGATCACTGAGGAAAGCCCCGGTATGCCGCGGAAGACAAGAGGAACAAGATGATACTGATTATATTATTCTGGATATCTGCCTTTATCATAGTATGGGCCATGGGCGGCTATCAATTGTGCTTAAAACTGCTGGCCCGCGTATTGAAAGATCGTAAGCTTCAGAAAGATTACGGCATTCAGCTCACGGTCACTGTGATGATTGTTGCTCATAACGAGGAGAAAGTGATCGGGGCAAAGCTGGAAAATGTCGTGGACAACGATTATCCCGCGGACAGAATCGACTATATTGTGACATCGGATTTCTCTACGGACGCCACCGAGGAGATCGTGGAGCAATTTATCGCAGACCATCCCGGGCTGCGGATGCGCCTGCACAGAGCAAAAGAGCATAAGGGCAAGACCAATGCCCAGAACGAGGCGCAGAAGCTTGTCCGGGGAGAGATTCTGGTGATGACGGACGCCAACGCCATGTTTGAGCGCAATGCCATAACGGAGCTTGCTGCGTGCTTTACCGCCCCGGATATCGCCTATGTCACCGGAAGACTGGCCTATCGCAACACGGACAATGACACGGCTGCCGCGGAGTCCGTGTACTGGGAATCGGATCTGGCCCAGCGTGAGGCGGAGAGCAATATCAAGACCATCACCGCGGGAAACGGCGCCATTTATGCCTGCAGGAACGCGCTGTATTTCGACCTGGATCCCATGAAATGCCATGACGCGCACATGCCCCGCCGGTACGGGCTGCAGGGGCTTCGGGCGCTCTATAATCCCGACGCCGTTGCCTATGAGAAGGCGGGGGAGGTTCTGGAGGATGAGTTCAGACGTAAGGTGCGTATGAACCGCAATATTCTCCCCGGCATCGCGGAGGCTGTGCCCTGCATGAATATTTTCCGGCACGGATGGTTCTCTTTCTTTTATTTCGGACACAGAACCTGCAGGAGACTGCTCTGGTCCGCCCACGCCCTGGTGTATGTCTGTTCGCTTCTTCTGGCGTTTAATTCCTGCTTTTTCAGGCTGGCCTTTGCGGGGCAGACGGTATTCTATCTCTTGTCTCTGATTGCGCTGAAGACCGGAGCCGCAAATAAACCGTTAAAGATGATGGGGTACTATACAATGACCATAGGAGCCCAGTGGGTGGGAGTATTTAATTGTCTGACAGGACGGTCGAAGGCCACCTGGGATCAGGCTGAGAGCACGAGGTAGAACCGATGAAGATTGTTAAGGTCAAAGGTGGTCTGGGGAATCAGATGTTCCAGTACGCGTTTCACAGGCTGCTGCAGGAAAAGTACCACTGTGAGGATGTCAGGCTGGATCTGAACTATTACGGAGACGCCGGAGTGGACGATATCCGGCTGTCGAGACTCGGCAGGATGCACACCCGATTTCAGGCCGCCACGGATGAGGAGCTTCGCAGAGTGTGCCTGTTCAGACATGAGGGCAATCCTCTGAGCAGAATGTACCGGCTTAAGGTGGGTCTGGACGCGAAGCTGAACAGGAAGTATTTTTTTGAAAACAACCGGGCGTACCGGGATGTGACGGCTCTTTTGGATTATCAATATTACGACGGATACTGGCAGTCCTGGAGATATCTGGAGCCCGTTGCGCACAAGCTTCGGCAGGAATTTGTATGTGACGATCTGTCGGAGCAGACTCTGGGGTATATGAATCGCTTCAGCGGTATGAACAGTGTCTTTGTGGGCGTGCGGCGCGGAGATTATTTCGATAATGAGAAGCTCGCCAATCACTATGGCAGAACGGATGTGGAATATTATAAGAAAGCGGTGGCCTATATGAGGGAGAGGCTGGAGCATCCCGCCTTTGTGTTTTTTTCCAATGATATGCCCTGGGTCCGGGAACATCTGAGCTGCGATGTGCTGGGTCTGGAGCCGGATTCTGTCATATACCGTGAGAAACAGGATATCACAGACGATTTCGAGGAGCTGTTTGTCATGCGCTCCTGCCGAAACGCCATTGTCACCAACAGCACCTTTAATTTCTGGGGGGCGTGGCTGATGGAGAATCGGGACAAGATCATCGTGGCTCCCAGGGACTGGTTCAAGGATGACAGACCCATCGATATCATTCCCGACGGCTGGGTGAGAATATGAGAGTATTGCATATCAATTGTAATTATATCGGGACGAAACTGCATCGCAGTATGATAGAGCATCTGAATCTCTTCGGCATAGAGAGCACCGTCTACACACCCGTGTGCGAGAAGGAAAACGAGGATGTCACGACCCGGGGATGTGAAGTGATTGTCTCCAAATGTTTCCGGAAGTGGCATCGGTTTTTCTTTGACTACAAGCAGCGGAGGATTTTCCGGGACATACAGAGCAGGCTGGACTGCTCCGGCTATGACTTGCTGCATGCCTATACGCTGTTTACGGACGGCAATTGTGCCCGCAGGATAGGACGCAGATACGGGATACCCTATGTGGTGGCCGTGCGGGACACGGACGTGAATGTTTTTCTAAAAAAGGCGTTTTATCTCCGCGGGAGAGCGGTGCGTATCCTGCGGGATGCATCCGCGGTGTTCTTTCTCTCGGAGGGCTACAGAAAACAGGTCCTGGAGACCTATGTCCCGGACAGACTGCGCGGAGCGATCCGCACCAAGAGCCGGGTCGTCCCCAACGGGATAGACGATTTCTGGCTGCAGAACCGGAATACGGACAAGCTGCGGGATGTGCAGGAGCTTCCTTCCGGGCTCCTGTCGGATAAAAGGCTGCGGGTGATCTGTGCCGGAGTGATCAATCACCGCAAAAACCATCTGGCCACGCAGGAGGCCCTGCAGCTTCTCAGGCAGCAGGGATGGTCCGTGCGATATCAGATTGTGGGCAAAGTGCTGGATCAGAAACTGTTCGAAAAGATCATGGCCTATCCCGACACGGAGTATATCCCTCAGCAGCCCAGGGAAAAGCTCTTGGAATATTACAGGCAGAACGATCTGTTTGTGATGCCTTCTCTCACGGAGACCTTCGGACTGGTATATGCGGAGGCCATGAGCCAGGGGCTTCCGGTGATCTACACCAGAGCCCAGGGGTTTGACGGACAGTTTGAGGAGGGAGAGGCGGGATATGCGGTGGATGCCGGCGATCCCCAACAGATCGCGGACCGGATTGCCGACGCTGCAAAGCGGTATGGGGAACTTGCGCAGAATTGCCTGCGGCTTGCGGACCGGTTTGACTGGACGGATATCTGCGGTCAATACCGGGCACTCTACAGCGCAATTGCACCGGACGGCAGACGGCCGGACAGCATCGGACCATCCGAGGAAACCGGGGAGGAAAAAATGGATGAAATCAAATAACGAGAAACTCAGACAGGCAGTGGCGGCGATCTTGTATCATATGCCCAGAAAGACCGCCCGGTCCATCTGGTTTGCCAAACAGCACGGCTATCAGATGGACTTTGGGAATCCGCGGACTCTGGATGAAAAGTTAAACTGGCTGCTGGTACATTTTATCGGCGAAGAACACGCGCTCTATGTGGACAAGGTTGCCGTGAGGGATTTTGTGGCCGAAAAGGGTCTGGAAGAGCTTCTGCCCGAAGTGTATGGAGTCTGGTCCCACGCGTCAGAAATTCCGCTGGAGGAACTTCCTGACCGCTTTGTCCTGAAATGCAATCACGCGTCGGGGAGCAAATGCTATGAGATCGTCCGCGACAAGGGAAGCGTGGACTGGCCGCCTGTGCTGAAACGTCTGGAGACTATGCTGCACATGAATTATGCCAGGACACATTGTGAGTATCAATACAGGACAGTGCGGCCTCTTATCTATGCGGAAGAACTTCTGGACGACGGAAGGGATGCCCGGATGACAGATTATAAGGTTTACTGTTATGATGGAAAACCTCATTGTATCATGCTCTGTACCGGACGCGGGAGAGATCTGAAGAGAGTATTCTATGATACGGACTGGAACTATCTCGACTATGCCCGGGGCGTCTCCGAAGAGGATGCCGACATGGAGCCCCCCCGGGGTCTTGAGACAATGCTTCGGGCCGCGGCGGTTCTGTCTCAGTCCTTCCCGTTTGCCAGAATGGACTTTTATGATGTGGACGGAAAGGTCTATTTCGGTGAGATCACCCTTACGCCGGACAACTGTAATATACAGCATCTGAACCGTGAGGGACAGCTTAGGCTGGGAGAATTGCTGGATTTGAAGCGGTTGACGCAGTCTTAGCCCTGTGTTATACTGTCCGGTAAGACCAAAAATCAGAGGAAACGATAATTATGCATATATGTTTTATAGCAAACTCCTTTCCCAGAGGGAAGGAGGCGGTCTATACCTTTGTGAAGGGATATGTAGATGCCATTGCGGACATGGGAGTGCAATGTTCCGTGATAGCTCCTCAGTCTGTCACCAGAGTGCTGGCAGGGCGGGCCGGACTCAGGCCGAAGAGATGGCATTATGAGACTGCACAGGGCAGCCGTGTAGATATTTACCAGCCATATTATATCAGTGTGTCCGGTCATCTGGCCAGAAGCCGTGTGAAGTATATGACCAAGGTCATCCGGAAAGTATACCGCTCTCTGGACAAGTCTGTGGACGCCTTTTACGGTCATTTCTGGATCATGGGTGTGGTGGCGTCCCGGATCGCGGAGGGCCGGCCGGTCTTTTTAAACTGCGGAGAGGGCGGCAAGATACGACTCGACAGATATTTTGACAAACGGGAAGTGGCAGAGGCGCTGGAGCGTATATCGGGGGTGGTCTATGTCTCCTCCAAGACGCTGGAGGAATCTCAGGCCACGGGGCTTCAGAAGGATCTGCCCTATATTGTGGCTCCCAACGGGTATCATCCCACCAGCTTTTATCAGAAGGACAAGGCTTTGGCGAGAGAGAAGCTTCAGTTTCCTCAGGATGCATTTATCGTCGCCTTCACCGGATCTTTTGACCAGCGCAAGGGGACGCTCAGACTGTCAGAAGCCCTGAATATCCTGCATGAGAAATATCCCGATGAAAAAGACAAGATCGCATCCGTATTTATCGGCAGGGGCAGGGAGGTTCCCGCCTGCGGAGATATTTTGTTCTGCGGAACGCTGGCCCATGAGGAGATCAACGATTATCTGAATGCGGCGGATGTCTTTGTGTTGCCGACGAATAATGAGGGCTGCTGCAATGCCATTGTGGAGGCGCTGGCGTGTGGTCTCCCGGTGATTTCCTCTGCAAAACGCTTTAACGATGATATTCTGGATGAGAGTTGTTCTCTCCGCATCGACGAGATGTCCGTGCCGGAGATCGCGTCCGCCATCGATACCCTGTACCGGGACAGAGAATTGCTTAAACGCCTGTCACAAGGCGCTTTGGAGAAGGCGAATACCCTCACCATACGGGAGCGGGGAAACAGAATTCTGGAATTTATCCAAAATACCATTGCCGGGGGCAGATAATCCCCGGCAGGGCAGTATGTGAGTTGGGAGGACGGTATGTCATCTGTAAAAACAGCCTTAAAGCTCCTGAAAACACCCGGAAAAATGGTAGCGCCCCTGGCGCAGAAGGGTTTCTTTGACTGGCTGAGCGACGAGGCGTTTCTGAAGCTGCGCTTTCGGGCGGAGATGGGATATAAGCTGGATCTGGAACATCCCCGCACCTACAATGAAAAGCTGCAGTGGTTAAAACTGTATGACCGCAATCCGCTATACCCCCGGATGGTTGATAAATACCGGGCGAAGGAGTATGTGGCTTCGCTCATCGGAGAAGAATATATTATCCCCACACTGGGAGTTTATGAAAGCTTTGAGGAGATTGATTTTGAGAAGCTGCCCGGGCAGTTTGTGCTGAAATGTACACATGATTCGGGCAGTATTTATATATGCCGGGACAAGGCCTGTCTCGACAGGGGACGGGCGGAGCATATCCTGAAGCGCGGGCTGAAGCGAAAGCCTGAACGCTATGCGCGGGAATGGCCGTACAGTCAGGTGCAGCCCCGGATAATCGCGGAGCAGTATCTGGAGGAGCCCGGCCGGGAGCTGAAGGATTATAAGATTTTTGCCTTTTCGGGCAGGCCGGCGCTGATCTTGGTGAATTATGGTGAGACAATCCTGCACGAACGTCAGCACAGTCTCTATACTCCCGAATGGGAGCATATGGAGGTATCCGCTCTGGATTCGAGAGGAGAGCGCGAGATTCCAAGACCCGGGAATCTGGAGCTGATGCTGGAACTGGCAAAGAAGCTTTCGAGAGATCTGCCCCATGTGAGAGCGGATTTTTATTCCGTGGGTTCCCGGGTGTATTTTGGTGAACTGACGCTTTATCACAGAGGAGGCTTTGGGAAATATCCGCCCGGGGAGATAGGGCTTTGGCTGGGGGAACAGCTGGAACTGCCCCGGCATGAAAACGAGGTATGAGATGGTCAGTGTTGTAATAACAACTTGCGGGCGGAAGCCGGAAATCCTGCGCAGAGCGGTGGAGAGCGTATTGCGTCAGACCTATTCCGACTGGGAGCTGATCGTGGTGGACGACAGTCCCCGGGAGTATGCGTTCAGGGACGACGTCAGACGGATGGTGGAAGAGACGGGCGGGGAGAACCGCCGCGTCCGTTATATCGCCCATGAGGTGAACAGGGGCGCCTGCGCTGCGAGAAATACCGGGCTGGCCGCCGCCGGAGGGGAGTATATCGCCTATCTGGACGACGACGACGAGTGGCTGCCCCAAAAGCTGGAGCTTCAGGTGAGGAAGGCCGGGGAGGCAGGACCCGATACAGCGTTGATCTATTGCGGTTCCTTTGTGCGGGTGGAGGGCATGGAGGAGACCATCCTGAAAAAGAGACAGTATCACAGAGGTTCTATCTTTGATACGCTTATACTGGAGAATTATATCGGTTCCACCTCCTTTCCCTTGATGAGAACCGAATGTCTCAGGGAGATCGGCGGTTTCGACGTGTCCATGCAGTCCGCTCAGGACGCGGATGTGTGGCTGAGACTGGCAGCCGGATACCGGATCGATTATGTGGAAGCTCCGCTGGTATATTATCACAAGCACAGCGGGGAGCGGATCACCACCAATGTGGCGAAGAAAATTGCCGGTATGGAGAGATTGAATGAAAAAAACCGGGAGTATCTGTCAAAGCATCCGTATGCTTTCTGTATCAGAAACATGAAGCTGGCCTGTATGTACGCCAAAGGCGGAGAGCTGGGTAAGGCGCTTGGTATCTGGACGAAGGCGGCTGCAAAATGTCCGTGGAGAATCCTGCAAAACGGAAAATATCTGGCGCTGATCTTCAGGGAAAAGCTCCGCGCCCCGGGGCGTTAGAGGAGAAAAACATGGCTGCTACTTCAAGGACAAAAAATTCTTCATTGAATCTGGCTACCACATTCGGACAGCAGCTTTTAAATCTGGTGCTGCGGTTTGCGGTCAGAACGGTATTCGTCTACACGCTGGGGAAATCCTATCTGGGTATCAACGGACTGTTTGCGGATATTTTATCCATGCTTTCTCTGACGGAATTCGGATTTGACGCCGCAATCGGCTTTAAGCTTTACAGACCGCTGGTGGAGCGGGACGAGCGCACTATCAGGATGTATCTGAGGTTTTTCAAACAGGTCTACCGGGTGGTCAGCGGGGTGATTCTGGGGCTGGGGTTACTGCTCATACCGGTGCTCCCCGTGCTGATCAAAGATTATGACAGGCTGGGAGAGCTGGGGATCAACGCGGTCCTGATCTATGTGATCTATCTGCTGCAGAGTGTGTCGAGTTATCTGTTTTTTGCCTACAGAAGCGCTATTATTAAGGCGGATCAGAAGAGTTATATTTTAAATGTGGTGAGCGGGCTGGTAGATATCGTCATGAGCCTCGTCCAGATTGCCATCCTTTTGATCTGGCACAATTATATCGTCTATATCATGGCGCTGATCGGCTTCAATATTGTGCGGAATCTTATTTCCGCCCGGATCGCCGCCGCCAGATATCCGAATTATTTTGCGGGAGAGACGGACGCTCTGCCGCGGCAGGAGATCAAAGAGCTATTTAAGGATTGTTCAGCCCTCTTTGTGTTCAAGGTGGACAATGTCATTGTGAAAGCCACGGACAATCTGGTGCTGAGCAGCTTTCGCGGACTTGCCATGGTGGGGGAATACTCCTCTTATCTGCTGCTTTACACCTCCCTGAAAAGTATTCTCACCAGGATGTATGAGGCTGTGAAGGCAAGCATGGGCAATCTGTTTGCAATGGAGGACGTAGAGCGGAAATATTTCTTTTTTGAGACCACTAATTTCATCACTATGATCCTGTACGGGACGGCCGGAGGAGGCATCGCCATTGTGTCCAATGAGCTGATCGGGTGCTGGCTGGGAGCGGATTATGTGATACCGCAGCCGCTGCCTCTCCTGATCGGGATTGAGCTGCTGTTTGTGGGGATCAAGATCAATCTGAATCAGATCAGAAATGTCTCCGGGGTTTTCCAGCAGATGTGGTACAGACCTCTCATCGGTATCGTCATCAATCTGGCGGCCTCCGTCATAGGAGTCTCGCTGTGGGGGATAAACGGAGTGGTGCTGGGTACCATTCTGTCGCTGATCTTTGCGAATTTTACGGTGGATCCTACGGTGATCCATAAATATTGTTTCGCAGGATACAGACCCGTTTCGAGATATTATCTGCGTAATTTCGGGTATATGGCGGTTCTGGCGGCAGCCTGCGGGGCAGCGATGTGGCTGTGCACTCATATTTTTATGGGGCATGGATGGTATTCGGTGATTGTGCATAGCCTGATTTGTGGTATACTGATACCGGCGGCTTTTATTCTGGTCTATCACAGGACAGAGGAATGCCGGTATCTGATCAAGAAGATACAGCTTTTGAAAAGCGGGCGGAGGTAATGTGGGAAATCTATTTGAGCTGGATGATATAGAACTGGAAAATAAAACTGTCCTGATCACCGGAGCGGCGGGATTTATCGGGGGCAATCTGGCGCCTGCGCTGCTGCGCAGATATTCTTCCATCCGTGTGGTGGGGATCGACAGCCTGAATGATTATTATGATGTGTCGCTGAAGGAATTTCGTCTCGGACAGATTGAGGCGGCGGCCCGGCTCCATGAGGATGAGGCCGGTTCGGAGAGCCGATGGACCTTTATCCGCGGTTCCATAGCGGACAGAGCGCTGGTGACGGAGATTTTTGAGACTTACCGGCCCTCTGTGGTGGTCAATCTGGCGGCGCAGGCGGGAGTGCGGTATTCCATTGAAAATCCCGATGCTTATATTGAGACCAATATCGTGGGATTTTACAATCTTCTGGAGGCCTGCCGCCATTCCTATGACGGAGGGGCAAAAGGAGTCGAGCATCTGCTCTATGCCTCCTCTTCTTCCATTTACGGTGCGAACAGCAAGGTCCCGTATTCCACTGCGGATAAAGTGGATAATCCGGTGTCCCTCTACGCGGCCACAAAGCGCTCCGACGAGCTGATGGCTCACGCTTACGCCAAGCTGTATAATATTCCTTCCACGGGCCTGCGCTTTTTCACGGTGTACGGGCCGGCGGGAAGACCCGACATGGCTTACTTTGGATTCACGAATAAGCTGCTTCGGGGAGAGACGATAGAAATCTTTAATTACGGCAACTGCAGACGGGATTTTACTTATATTGACGATATCGTGGAGGGCATACGGCTGGTGATGCAGCGCCCGCCGAGACGCCGGGACGGTGAGGACGGACTTCCGCTTGCACCGTATGCCTTGTATAATATGGGCAACAGCAGACCGGAAAATCTTCTTGATTTTGTCGGTATCCTGCAGGAGGAGCTGATCCGGGCCAAAGTGCTGCCCGGGGATTATGATTTTGAGGCGCACAGGAAGCTGGTGCCCATGCAGCCGGGAGATGTGGCCGTGACCTATGCGGATGTCTCCGATCTGGAGAGAGACTTTGGATTCAAACCTTCCACGCCGCTTCGGGAGGGCATCCGCAGATTTGCACGTTGGTATTATGATTTCTATTTTGCAAAAGAGGGAGAATGATTATGAGTTTTATGATGGCATTTGGCTTGGCCAGTGTGATGTTGTGTGTGGGAATGGTTTTGAGGGCGAAAATTCCCGTGTTTCGGAAAATGCTTGTGCCTGCCAGTGTGATCGGAGGGATGCTGGGCATCCTGCTCATGAATGCGGCGGCGGGCCTGGGCATTGAGCTCGGCACGGATTCGGATATGTTTACGAGGATCGTGAACGATCTTTTCACGGTATCTTTTATCTCCATCAGTCTTACCAGCGCGTCCGGGGAGAACGGCAATGCCAAAGGCGTGCTGAAGGGGGCGCTGGGCCTGGGGCTTGTGTGGTGTCTGCTCTATGCTCTGACGCCCATGGCGGCTACGGCGGTCCTGAGTGTGCTGGGAGACGGAACGGGAATGGATTCGATATACGGAATGCTGATACAGTTTGCCTTTTGTCAGGGGCCCGGTCAATCTGCGGCCTATGGTGCGATCTTTGAGCAGTTTGGATGGACCAACGCCTCCACGGTGGCCATCGCCTTTTCGGCTATCGGGTTCATCGTGGCGTTCTGTATCGGAATTCCTGCGGCCAAGCTGGGCATCCGTAAAGGTATCGCCAAAAACTGCGGAAAGATAGACGACTCTCTTTTGAAAGGTTATCTGGCAAAGAGCGAGCAGAAAGAATACATGGTCAAAGACACCACCTGCAACAGCAACATAGAGACGCTGGCATTTCATTTTGCGCTGATCGGGGTATGTTATGTCCTGGCGGTGGGAATTGCCAGAGTCCTGTCCGTTATCCCGGGATTTCTGGGGACGTCCATGAGCAGTATGATGTTCATGAACGGTATGTACGCCGCTTATCTGGTCAAATGGCTCATGAAGAAGCTGCATCTGGATTTCCTGCAGGAAAATACGCTGCAGAGCAAGATAACGGGATGGTCGGCCGATTATCTGGTGGTCTGCGCCTTTATGGCAGTCTCGCTCAAGATGATCAAAGACTGGCTGCCCTTGATCCTGTTAATATCTGTGGTGATCACAGTGATCACGGCGGTGGTCTGCTTTTACTTTGGCCAGCGGTTCGGAGGGTCTAATGATTTTGAGCGCACTCTGGGACTGTTTGGAACCTGTACCGGGACGGTTCCCAGCGGAATTGCACTGATCCGTATTGTGGATCCTGATTTCCGTACCGCCACAGGTGTGGAGCTTGGGGCATGCAATCTGGTGATGCTGGCCAGTACGCCGGTATATATCATAATTTTGGCGGTGGCGTCGGGCAGCCTGGGCATGATGCCCGCCATGCTGGGACTGGGAGTCTGTGTGCTGGTATATCTGGCGGCTCTGAAGCTTCTCGGCGTATGGGGGAAAAAGACTTTCAGCTGGAAATAAATACAGGACGGGAGGAGCGGTATGGAGCGGATATTTTATAACGGCAGAATTATCACGATGGCCAGAGAGAACGCGCAGGAGGAGCTTGCGGAAGCACCTGAGGCGGTCTTGGTGAGAGACGGACTGATCGCCTTTGCGGGCAGTCTGAAGGAGACGATGGAGCTTGCGGCGGACGATGCGGTCAAGTGCGATCTGAAGGGTAAGTGCCTTATGCCTTCTTTTATCGATCCGCACGGGCATTTTGTGATGAACGGACAGATGGCGTCATGGGCCGATCTGTCCGGCTGCGAATCCTTTGACGATATCATCCATGTTTTGAAAACTTATATTGCGGAGAATCGGCTCACGGACAATGATGTGGTACTGGGATTCGGATATGACCACAATTTCCTGAAGGAGGACGCCCAGCCGGACAAAAGGGTGCTGGATCTTGTAACCGACACGATCCCCGTTTTTATTCTGCATATATCCGCGCACCTGGCCTGCGCCAATTCGACGGCGCTGAGCCTGGCGGGAATCGACAAGGCCACACCGGATCCGCAGGGCGGAGTGATCGGGAGACTGGACGGCGGAGAGCCCAGCGGGTATGTGGAGGAAGCGGGTATGAACCTGCTGCAGAAGGCTATTCTGCCCAGAGTGCAGGCAGATTACGAAAAGATGCTTTGGAAAATGCAGGAGGTTTATATCGATCATGGCATTACCACTGTGCAGGACGGAGCTTCCACGGAGAGCGATATCAATGCACTGATGCATATGAGTGCTTCCGGGGCTCTGAAGCTGGATGTGGTGGCATATCCTATGATGCCCGCAGGCGGCAAAGAGCTGATGCAGAAATACGGCGAGACTTACAGAAATTATGTGAACGGGTTTAAGATCGGCGGCTATAAGCTGGTGCTGGACGGCTCTCCCCAGGGAAGATCGGCGTGGATGTCGGAGCCCTATCTGGGGGAGGATCCGGATTATTGCGGATATCCGTGGATGAAGGAAGAGGAGGTACAGGCGTATGTGTCGCAGGCAGTGGCGGAGAACAGGCAGCTACTGGCGCATTGCAACGGGGACGCTGCAGCCGAACAGTTTATCCGGACGTACGAGAATGCGCCTGCAGCCGGAACAAAGCTCAGACCTGTTATGATACACTGCCAGACCGTCCGCAACGATCAGCTCGACAGAATGGCAAGGCTCCATATGATCGCATCCATCTTTATCGGACATGTCTGGTATTGGGGCGATATTCATGTGAAAAATTTCGGCCCGCAGCGGGGAAATCATATCAGTCCTGCAAAAGATGCGATAGACCGGGGAGTGACGGTAAACTTTCATCAGGATCCGCCTGTTACCCGGCCTGATATGCTTCACTCGGTCTGGTGCGCTGTGAACAGGATCAGCCGGGGCGGAAACCGGATCGGGGCGGACCAGGCGGTCTCTGTCTATGAGGCGCTGAAGGCGGTGACGATAAACGGGGCATATCAGTATTTTGAGGAAGATCAAAAGGGAAGCATTGTGAACGGTAAACGCGCCGATCTGGTGATACTGGACCGTTCGCCTCTGGAGACAGACCCCATGGAGATTAGAAATATCAAGGTGTTGGAAACCATAAAAGACGGAGAGACAATTTCAAGAAAGAGGGAGACACTATGAGAAAATTTGAGGATATCAAGATCGCAGTGGCCGGAACCGGTTATGTGGGACTTTCCATCGCCACATTGCTGTCTCAGCATCATGAGGTGACAGCGGTGGATATCGTTCCCGAGAAGGTGGAGCTTGTCAATCAGCGCAAGTCTCCCATCCGGGATAAGGAGCTGGAGGAATTTCTGGCGGAACGGCCGCTGCGTCTGACGGCCACGCTGGACGCGCAGCCGGCCTACAGGGATGCGGATATTGTAGTCATTGCCGCGCCTACCAATTATGACAGCAAGAAAAACTTTTTCGATACCTCTGCGGTGGAAGCCGTCATCGAGCTGGTGCTGCAGTGCAATCCCGAGGCGATCATGGTGATCAAGTCCACCATTCCTGTGGGCTACACGAAGATCGTGCGGGAGAAATATCACACGGATAATATTTTGTTCAGCCCGGAGTTTCTCCGGGAATCCAGAGCACTCTATGACAATCTCTATCCCAGCCGGATCATCGTGGGAACCGATCTGGAAAATGAGAGACTTGTGAAGGCGGCTCATACCTTTGCGGCGCTTTTGCAGGAGGGAGCGGTCAAGGAGAACATTGACACCTTGTTTATGGGCTTTACGGAGGCGGAGGCGGTGAAGCTGTTTGCCAACACCTATCTGGCTCTGCGTGTGAGCTATTTCAATGAGCTTGATACCTATGCCGAGATCAAAGGGCTGGACACGCAGGCAATCATCGACGGTGTGTGTCTGGATCCCCGCATCGGTTCTTTTTACAACAACCCTTCCTTCGGCTACGGAGGTTACTGCCTGCCTAAGGATACCAAACAGCTTTTGGCAAACTATCAGGATGTGCCGGAGAACCTGATCGAAGCCATCGTTGAGTCAAACCGGACCAGAAAGGACTTCATCGCCGACAGAGTACTGCAGATGGCGGGCTATTATGATTATCAGGGCGGCCGGGAATGGGATGAAGACAAGGAAAAAAATGTGGTGATCGGCGTGTATCGCCTCACCATGAAATCCAATTCCGATAACTTCCGTCAGAGCAGCATTCAGGGAATCATGAAAAGAGTTAAGGCGAAAGGTGCCACAGTGGTAGTATATGAGCCATCTCTGGAGGATGGCAGCACATTTTTCGGAAGTCGGGTGATGAATGATGTTGCGAAATTTAAGACCAGCTGCAATGCAATTATAGCGAACCGCTACGACGCCTGCCTGGATGATGTGAGAGACAAGGTTTATACCAGAGATATTTTTCAGAGGGATTAGCCTTCAAAGGTCTCGCGGTGTGTCTGCTTGAGCCTGAGCAGATCAAGATATTCTACCAGAGAACGTGCGCTTGCGCGGTCTAACCGCAGAGTAGTGTTCAACAAATCAGCAATCGTATAGTTTTCTGTTAAAGGACGATTCCAGGTTTCAATGGGAGAACGGATATCCGTGCGGCCCAGCAGATAATCAATAGAGACCTCATAATAATCTGCCAGCCTGCAGAGCGTGTCCAGATCGGGACTATGGATGCCTTGCTCATAGTTGGAAACCGTGCCGATAGAAACATTCAGATAGTCGGCAAGCTCCTTTTGGTAGATACCCCTCTCAGCGCGAAGTGCAGAGATAATATTTCCAAACTCCATGAGTAAACCCCTTTGCAATCTATAGTGTAGTTAACAACAGCTAAAATCTAGTATATAGTATTTCAGGATATTTGTAATGGCATTCAAGATAACAGGGAAAATAATAAAATTTTGAAAGCTTCATTTTAGATTTTTTAAATGAGACAAACATTCAGTGATGGACGGGCGCAAAGCAGGAAGTCATAAATGATGATTTATGATGGTTCGGCTACATTTATTAGACGAAGCTGCACAGGCAATCTCTATTGAACAAGAAGAGGCTGCGGAACAATTGTCGCAACATGAGTTTATTGTTCTGGCATATCCGGTACAGTTTTCTAATACTCCTGTTATGGTGAGGGATTTTATCAAACAATACGCAAGCATCTGGAAAGATAAACAGGTGCTTTGCGTGTAGAGCGGCAAACTATAGTTCCTAAAGATACAGCACTCGCTACAAAATAAAATATCTGTGTACCGCGGAGCTCCTATGAGAGCGTGCTTCAGAAAAGAGCACGCTTTTTTCTATGCTGTTTTTCAGCCAGTTATATAAGCTGTCCCTGACAGATAGCTGAATAGTTAAAAACATTTTCACAAGTCTTCTGCAAAATCAATTCCTGTATAGGTGCTTCCCTCGGGAAGATACGGAAGTAGCAGCAATCCTAAAAATCGTTCCAATAACTTTTTTGTGTCCTCAAAAGATATTCCGGTTTCCCATTTACTGATAGTTTGAAATGATACCCCTATGCTGTCTGCAAGTTCCTGCTGTGTTATCTTTGCCTTCTTACGCAAGGCGGCAATACGCAATAGAATTTTATTCATCTGTAAAAGAAATATTCGATTCTATTACAAGTGGTACGACTGTATAATACGGTTATATCTTATAGTTCCTCACATCTTCCGGGATTTCATCAACAGGTAGATTTTTTACAACTTCTTCACTTCCGGCGGCAATTGCCGTATCATAATACCAGCATTTATATTTCAACCGGTTCTTTGTTTCCTGCAATGTTTCTATCTGCTTCTCCACTTCTGCTAACCGGGCATGAAACATTTCCCGGCGTTTCCCTAAAGAGGTATCGCCCTCCCCGCACCAGACTAAAAATTCTTTGATTGACTTAATAGACATTCCCGAAGATTTCAGACATTCAATCACTTTAAGGGTGTTGATTTCCGTATCAGAGAAAACACGGATACCTCCGTTGCTCCGTTCCATATTCGGGAACATACCCTCACGGTCATAATAGCGCAGAGTGGATATAGCAATCCCGGTAGCATTAGCAACCTCTCCAATCGAATAATACATAAGATTTTCTCCTTATTTGAAATTTATGAAAAATACTTCTTGACCTAAACCTAACTTTAGCTTCTATAATAACGCTACACCTATCTGGAGAGGTTGTCAATATAAGTTTCAGATTAAACAAAAACAAAGAAAGGTAAATGTATTATGAACATGAATTTTCATTTCAACAATCCAACAAATCTCATTTTCGGCAGAGGTTCGTTAAACGAGCTGGGAAGCCTGCCAATGCCCGGAAAGAAAGCACTGGTACTGATTTCCGACGGCAAGTCCACAAGGGAAAACGGCTACCTTGACCGCACTTTGGAACAGCTTGAAAAAGCTGGCGTTGAAACAGTCCTGTTTGACAAGATTATGGAAAATCCGATTAAGGACGTAATCATGGAGGGGGCTTCTTTTGCGAGGGAGAACCAATGTGATTTTATCGTTGCGCTTGGCGGCGGGGCTGTTATCGACGCTTCGGCTGCGATTGCGGCAATGGCAGCCAATGAGGGCGACCTTTGGGACTATGTATTTGGTGGCACCGGAAAATGCAAGCCCCTTGAAAAGAAAGGGCTTCCCATTGTTGCGGTTGCGACTACTTCCGGAACGGGTTCTGAAATGAACGGGTTCGGTGTTATCTCTAATTTGGAAACAAAAGAAAAAATCGGTTTCGGACACCCTGAGCTTACCCCGGTACTGGCAGTTGTTGACCCTGAGCTTATGACAACCGTTCCTCCAAAATACACGGCATACTAGGGCTTTGACGCTTTATTCCATAACACAGAAGTAATGATGTCAAAGGGCGTTAATATTTTGAGTGAAGCAATCGCCCTGTCTGCCATTGAAAATATCACAAAATACCTGCCCCGTGCGGTAAAGGACGGAAAAGACCTTGAAGCGAGGGAGCATATCGCTTACGGAAGCACGATTGCAGGCGTTACCATGCAGCTTACTTCAACGATCGCACAGCACAGCATGGAACATTCCATGAGCGCATATCATCACAATCTCCCGCATGGTGCAGGGCTGATTATGATTTCTAAAGCTTTTGCGGAATTCTTTATTGAGCGTCATGCCTGCGATGAACAGTTTATCAAAATGGCAAAGGCTATGGGAATTGTAAGCGCTGACAAACCGGAAGATTTTATTACCGCACTTGTCAGGTTACAGGAGGATTGCGGCGTAGCTGATTTAAAAATGAGCGACTTCGGCTTTGAACCCGATGAAGCTATGACGCTTGCAAAGGGCGCACGTTCCATGCAGGGCGGACTGTTTGAAGCAAACCCTTGTGAAATGACTGACGAGGACTGCGCCGGAATATTTGAAAAGTCTTACCGCTAACAGACTGCAGGCATCCTGTTTCCCCAAAAAAGGAGGAACATTTATGAACATTTTAGAAATCTGATTTGGAGGTGAATTTATGCGGAAATTTGCAGTTTTTCTTTTGATGTTATTATCTTTACCGGGACTTTCTGCGTGCGGCAATGCAAACCGGAGCGATCTACCCGTTACTGAGATTGATACGCCAGAAAGCAAAACAGAACAGGAAGAATCCCCTTTACCAACAGACAGTGACAACAATAATATCGAGGTAACAAGTGAAATGACGACAATACAGGTTATCATCAACGGGCAGGAATTTGAAGCAGAACTAAATGATAATGAAGCCGCGAGGCAGTTTATGGAAATGCTTCCCATGCAGTTAGACATGGAGGATTTACATAATAACGAGAAGTATTTTTACTTTTCTGACGTTTTCGACACAGCAGACGAAGAACTGAAAGAAATCCATGCGGGTGATTTACTGATTTATGACAGTAAGTGCCTTGTCTTGTTTTATGAGAATTGTGAAACAACTTATCAATACACGACTTTAGGAAAAATCTCTGACACGGCAGGGCTAAAGGAAGCTCTTGGAACAGGTACGGCAACGATCTCATTTCAGACAGAGAATATAACAGACACAGCTCAGACTTCCGCAAGTGATATTTCTTTTAACTTTGATACAAAAACAGTAACATTGAACAGCGGATATGAAATGCCCATTTACGGAATAGGCACTTACAGTCTTTTGAATGAGGAATGTGTAAACTCTGTTCAGACAGCATTAGAAAACGGCGTCCGTCTGATTGATACCGCCTATATGTACCATAATGAGGAAAGTGTCGGGGAAGCGGTTAGAAATTCGGGTATTCCGAGGGAAGAAATATTCGTGATTACAAAATTATATCCCGATCAGTTTGCAAATGCCGAAGCTGCCATTGATGAAGCATTAGAAAAACTGGATATGGAATACGTTGACCTTATGCTTCTCCATCATCCCGGCAGTAATGACGTAGACGCTTATCACGCTATGGAAACGGCGGTATCAGAGGGAAAAATCCGTTCCATAGGTTTATCCAACTGGTATATTGAGGAATTGGAAGAATTTTTACCGCAGGTTACAATCACGCCTGCACTGATACAGAATGAAATACACCCCTATTACCAAGAAAATGATGTAATCCCCTATATTCAAAGTCTTGGTATCGTAGTACAAGGGTGGTATCCTCTAGGCGGCAGAGGACATACGGCAGAGCTTTTAGGGAACGAAGTTATTTCTGGAATTGCCGCGTCACACGGGAAATCATCAGCACAGGTTATCCTACGTTGGAATTTGCAAAAGGGCGTGGTTGTTATACCGGGTTCAAGCAATCCCGACCATATCAAAGAAAATACGGAAATATTTGATTTTGAGCTGACAGAAGAAGAAATGGACTTAATCAATGCCCTTGACCGAAATGAAAAGCATGATTGGTACTGATAAGCATTGATACAGTGCTTGAAAATTTCCTATGTATTTTGAGGAATATTCTGTCCATGAGTGATATAGAATCCCATAGGAAGGATATCTATGACATAGATCTCTGGGACGGTACTATTAGCCGGATCACGGATAAGATACTCCTCATCACAAAAATGGCTCGCTCAATTGATATCCTATCACCTTTAAGGTACGGAGCAGACATATCCTCAAAAACTTATCCGTTATAATAAAAATCCTGCTTTTCTCATTTGCTAGTCCTCATTACGGAAAAATCCCCCACCTACTCTCTCCATTTACCACAATAAGACAGGGCATACCAATCAAAAATCATGAAAAGCACAGCAGCAATACACCTCCAGAGGGTTATAATAGATTAAGGCCAAATAATTTTACGACATTTCCATTGACGAATTACAAAATCACATGATACACTGCATTTGTAAGGAATCACGTTCAGGGCAGGAATAAAGTACTTTAATACAAAAGATAAGGCTGTCCTGAATGTGATTTTTTCTGGCTTTTTACGATTTGTAGAATTTATATTCACAAATTTTAGGAATCGTATTGACAAATGCCGGTTGTTTCAATATAATCTAAATAGTTCATTATTACAATCTACACAAAGGAGGGAATTGATCATGAACAACAAGTTTTTAAGAGGTATTGCGTTAGCTGCGGGCATCGCATGTTGCAGTCTGTGTCTGTGCGCTACACCTGCGGTAACACTGTCTGCTCAGGCGGCTACCAGTGAGACGGCCATCAGTCCTCATGCTGATATCAAGGAGTGGAGATTCAAAGAGGAGGATGGGAAGCTCTGGAAGAGATTATGGAATGCTTCAACGGCCAGATGGGAAACTGATTGGATTTATGTCAGGGATTTATAATCTGTTTGCAAAATCCGGTTCTAATTAGAGAAAGAGGGCTTTTGACCTCGATGGATAAAAGCCTGTTTTTGTTGACTTATGGCGAAGAATAGCATATAATGAGCCTATCAAATTGAGAAAGGATTAGTGCTATGATGAACCCTAGAGAGCTGGATGTGCTTAACATCCTTTGGAAGTCCGAACAGCCTATGATGGCTACCGATATCGTAAACGCAGGAGATGGATTGACTCAGAGTACGGTTACTGCCGTGTTGAGAAAACTTCTGCATTCAAAGCTGGTGGAGGTGGTGGGGGTCACACACAGTGGCAAGGTTTTGAGCCGCACCTATCGCCCTACAGAGGCATCCAGAGATGTGATTATGCAGGATTTCGCCACCAGTTACAACTGTTTCCAGGATATTATTTCCAAGGGCAGTCTTTTTGCAGCTCTGATGCAGACGGAGCGCCCGGCTCAGGAGATGAAGAAGGATATCGAGGAAATGAAACAGATTCTTAAGGAATACGAGAAAGAATACAATCAGAAAAAATAAACGAGGTGAATTAAAATGCGTGCCTCCCTATCTACGGTTATAATGACCGTTATTGCGACAAATATACTATTGATATTATTGGCATTGTGCCTTAGGAAGATGAAATGGCTGATTCGTATAGGATATAAGATGTTAGCGGTTTTTGCACTCTTTGCAGTGTTGCGCTTTTTACTTCCGGTTGAATTTTCGTTTACAGTTACGAAACGTCTGCCCCAATATCTTTCATTGGTGATAACAGTTTGCCGATATCCGTTTTTTATGATTGGAGAGTGGGAGGCTTCGCTCTGGAACCTGTTTTTGATTGTATGGGGCATGGGTGTCATAGTAGGTATAGGTCGTTTCATTTTTGACTATTGGAGAACCAGCCATCAGATTGTATTGTATGGCAAGGAGCTCACAGATAAGAAACTCTATAGGGAATTGCTGGAGTCTATCTGCACAGAGCAAAAGAAAAGCAACTGTTTCAGAGTGATTGAGATGCCAGGATTAAAGGCACCGATCCTTTTTGGTGTTTTTTCTCCGCGCATACTGCTTCCTGATCAGATTAAAGTATCCGAGACAGATTTATACTATATTTTAAAGCATGAAGTTGTTCATCATTTTCATCATGATATTCTATTAAAGGCCCTTGTAAGGCTTGTCACCCTGATTTATTGGTGGGATCCTTTCTGTATACTGCTGAATAAACAGATGGATATTATTCTGGAAATGCATGTGGATGATACTGTTACTGTAGAGGATGGCAGACCGACAGCGGAGTATATGGAATGTCTGATACGCACAGGTACTGATGCGCTTGAAAGATATGCTGGATACAAAGAATATTCTGTAGGCGTGCTGACTAAAGAAACCAGTGATCTGCACAAACGTGTAAAACTAATGAGTGAGAAGAAACCTGAGTCTCGCACTGCAACAAATATTTTGGTGGCTGCCGCAGCAATTTCTGTCTATTTATTTTCATATGTATATATTTGGGAACCGTACAATGTTGATTGTTTAGGTTTTTCGGTAGAGGCTATACAAGCGGAAGAGAGTGGCTTTGTCCCAATGGCAGATAACAGTTATTTTATAGATCTGGGAGACGGTTCTTATAATCTGTATTATTGCGGCGAATTTTTAATGACGGTTGATTCGTTGGACTATTATGACAAAGCGATTCCGATTTATACTGAGGATAGTTTTCCTTATTAATTAGTCAGTTCAATTAGAATACATAAAAACGCGGAGGCAATCCAAAGCTGTCAAAGGCTGGGGATGCCTCTTGTTTTTTGCGCATTTTGAAAAATGAATGGGATTTACTACGAAAAAGTCAGAAAAAAATGAAGCGAAAAAAAGTTACAAAGCTGTTTGGGACTGTACTTTTTTATGGGCGTAGTGTATAATTGTATAAAAATCGCAGAGATAATTTTATTACCGGCAAAGGAGAAAATGAAATGGAAAAAAGTGGGGCAAAACAGAACGGCGCTTTACGGTTTGTTCAGGTTGGCCTGATAATTCTTATCATCTGTTCCGCGATGATATTCATGTATATGAATACGCAGATAAAGTCCCTGAATGAGGATGCGATGGAGAGGGTGGGATTTGTCTATACGGCGGGTCTGTCCAAACAGATGGTACTGCATGCAAATACTTATTTTGAGAATAATTTTAATCTTCAAAAGGATGCAGTGAAGGAAGCAGAAAAAAGGCCGGAGAACAGACAGAAGGAGTATTTGAAGGAGACGCTTCAAGGAAGCGGTTATCAATATATTGCGCTGTATAATGCGGATGGGAAAACGGAGGTACTTGTCGGTGACGGAGATTATACGATCTACGATGAGAGCATTTTAAATCATGTACTGGTGAAACATCATGATACGGTGACGCTGATGCATAATATCCGGGAGGATAGAATGATCGGTATGGTGATTGCCCGGGAGTTTGTTCTGGACGGCATGGCATATTCAGGTGTTATTTGTGGAGTGCTGCCGGAGGAAGTCAATGAAAGACTGGCTCTGTCAAGCGACAGTACGATGGTCTTCTCTTATATCATCAGAAGAGACGGGCATTTTGTCGTTCGTAATGAGGGTGCCTTCCGTGAGTCTTATTTTGACAGGATTCAGGAAGAATATGAGGCTTACAGAGATATGAGCGTGGAGGATTATGTACAGCAGTTAAGCGCGGCCATGGAACGGGGAGACTCCTATGAACTGGTATTTAAAATGAACGGAGAGCGCTATTTGTTATATGCCGCCCAAATGTCCTATTCAGAGTGGTATCTCATAACGATCATCCCCTATACGCAGCTGGAGAATATCCTCGGGGAAAACAATACCCAGAGAAACCATGTTGTGTGGATGTGCGCACTGCTTCTTTGTGTAGTATACGGGATTGTATTCAGCATGTATATCAGGATATCCAGCCGGCAGATCAAAGTACTGGAGGAGCTGGAGAAGGAGGCTGTTGCGGCGAGCAAGGCAAAGAGCGAATTCCTGTCCAACATGAGTCATGATATTCGAACGCCTATGAATGCCATTATCGGCATGACCAATATTGCCAGTGCAAATCTGGACAATCGGAATAAGACGGAGGAATGCCTTAAGAAGATTTCGCAGGCCAGCAGTCATCTGCTCAGTCTGATCAATGATGTGCTGGATATGTCCAAGATTGAGAGCGGTAAGATGACGCTTTCCATCACGCAGATGTCCCTGCGCAAGAGCATGGAAAATCTTGTAATGATGATTCAGCCCCAGATCAAGAGCAAGCATCAGAAGTTTGATATTTATATTCAAAATATTATCTCCGAGGAGATTTACTGTGATAATCTTCGTTTAAATCAGATTATCATTAATCTGCTCTCCAATGCGGTAAAGTACACTCCTGAGGGAGGGAGTATTTCCCTCGTTCTGACACAGGAGCCTTCCTCTCTGGGAGAGGAGTATGTCAGAAGCCATATCAGGGTCAAAGACACCGGGATAGGTATGACGGAGGAGTTCAAAAATACCATTTTTGATGCTTTTACGCGGGAGGACAGAACCCGTGTCAAGAAAGCGGAGGGAACAGGTCTGGGTTTGGCAATTGCCAAGCGAATTGTGGAGACTCTGGGAGGCAGCATCGAAGTGAGCAGCCAGCCCAATCGTGGCAGTGAATTTCATGTCACGCTGGATCTCAAGAAAGGCGATGTGGATGAGGAGCATATGACGCTGGAGAATCTGCGGGCGCTGGTGGTGGATGATGACGAGGAGCTGTGTAAGAGCACCCAGTACGCGCTGACGGAGATTCATGTGGATGCGGATTATGTCACCAGCGGCAGAGAGGCGGTAGAGAGAGTCAAAGAAAATCCTGACTGTTATGATGTGGTCTTGCTGGATTGGCAGATGCCGGAGATGAATGGTGTGGAGACGGCCAGAGAGATTACAAAGCATGTGAAAAAGGATCTGCCCCTCTTGCTGATGTCTGCATATGACTGGGCAGATTGTGCAGAGGATGCCAAGAGTGCGGGGATCCGCGGATTTATTCCCAAACCGCTCTTCAAGTCTACATTGTTCTTCGGAATTAGGCAGCATGTCATAAAAGATGAGCAGGCGGCAAGGACACAGGAGACGGTAAAGAGTAACTGGAATGGAGAGAGAATTCTTCTTGCGGAGGACAATGATCTGAACGCGGAGATCGCTATGGAAATACTCACCAAGAGCGGCCTCTCTGTGGACTGGGTGGAAAACGGCAAGCTGTGTGTAGAGAAATTCAGCGCCTCTGAGGAAGGACATTATGATATTATTTTGATGGATATACGGATGCCGGAGATGGACGGCTATGAGGCGGCTACCAGGATCCGCGCGCTGGACAGAGACGATTCGGAGATTCCTATTATTGCAATGACGGCGGATGCATTTGCGGAGGATGTGGCCAAGGCGTTAAAATGCGGTATGAACGGTCATATTGCAAAACCGATCGATGTGCAGACTCTGTTCTACGCATTGCGGGAGCATATGGGAAACAAGGTATAACTGAATATTTCATGTTGTCAACTCATTGGAGGGGATCAGAATGCAGAGTAAAGCTTTGATTGTGGATGATGTTAGAATGAATCGTCAAATGTTGCTTGAAATCCTGCAGGATGAGTATGAGGTTCTGCAGGCTGAGAATGGAAAGAAGGCATTGCAGATACTTGAGGAGTACAATGAAGAGATTACGGTGGTGCTGCTGGATCTGGTGATGCCGGAGTTGGACGGATACAGCGTGCTGTCCGAAATGCGCGAGCGGAAATGGCAGGATAGAATTCCGGTGCTTGTCATCAGCAGCGAGGATCAGATAGAATCGCAGGAGAGATGTTTCCGATATGGAGTATCTGATTTTATCAGAAAACCTTATCACAAACAGATCGTAAAAGCCAGAGTAAAAAATGTAGTGGATCTGTTCCGGTATAAAAACAGACTGGAAGAGAAGGTGCAGCAGCAGACAGCCCTGCTGACCTGGCAGAATGAGCTTTTGCGCCAGCAGGCAGAGAAACTCAGAAAGAACAATATGGAGATTATTGACGTTCTGGGTACTGTGGTGGAGAGCCGGAATCTGGAGAGCGGGCAGCATATTAAGAGAATCAAGGGGTTCAGCACCATTTTGGCTCATATGTTGATGGAGGCTTATCCGGAGTATGGTCTGACCGGGAAACAGGTGGATATGATATCTGCGGCAAGCGCGCTGCATGATGTGGGCAAGATTGCCATACCGGATTCCATTCTTTTAAAGCCGGGAAAGCTGACCCCGGAGGAATACGAATATATGAAATCGCATTCCGTCAGAGGCAGTGAGCTTGTGGAGAATATTAAGGATATCTGGGATGAGGAATATGCGAAGCTGAGTTATGAAATCTGTCGGTATCATCATGAGCGGTATGACGGAAAGGGATACCCTGACGGATTGGTGGGAGATGACATTCCGATCGCTGCACAGATCGTGTCTGTGGCAGATGTATATGACGCGCTGGTAAGCAAAAGGGTATACAAGGATGCCTATGGAAAGGAGCAGGCGTTCCGGATGATTACCACGGGAGAATGCGGCGTTTTTTCGCCAAAGCTTCTGAAATGTTTCCGGATGGTCAGAAGAAGCTTTGAGCAGTTGGCGGACAGTCATGTGGCTGTATAAGCCTTTGCGAAACAGGGCAGTTACATAGTCATGTAAAAGGTGAAGATGCCGTTTTCAGCATGATAATTATATACAGCGCTGTATTTTTCACAGAAAGCAGCAATAGACCGGGTACCAAGACCATGGCCTGTGTCCGTGCATATAGGGAGTCCTGCTTCATTAAAATCCACTCTGCCGCTGAAGGAATTCTCCAGCTTGAACATAAGAGCCGGGCTGCCAATGCATTTACAGACGATAAAGCGCTGTTCGGCTGTCAGGTTCCGGCAGGCGTTGATAGCGTTTTCCAGTGCATTTGCGAAGACTGTGGATAATTCAGCGGCTTCAGCGGGAAGCTGTTCAGGGAGGGTGATATCTGCATGTATACGGATACCCTCCTTTTCTGCCTGTTGGAGATAACTGGCAAATACGGCATCCAGGATCGGATGACTGCACCAATGTCTGATCCGGCTCTCCTCCAGACGGGAGTCGGAGTCTTTTGACAGTCGGAGAGCATCAGCATATTGTCCTTCTTTAATGAGAGCTGATATGGTGCGCAGCTGATGGCGCAGGTCGTGACGCATGATGCGGAGCTGCTCCTCTGATTCGGTGGTCTGAGTCATGCGCTGTGTGATGGAAGACGCCTGTATGCGCAGTAGATTTTGTTCTGATTCCAATTGATAAATCTGCTGCTGGCGGTACAGCACCTGAAAAATATTCAGATACATAAGGGGCATCAGTAAAAGCATCAGCAATAAGGCCGGGATGTACTCCGGCCGGGCGGTCACGATGACGGGAAAGTTACTCATCAGCCAAAGCAGCACATAGAAAAGTGCGGAGATCAGCGCGAATGCTCCCCAGCCCTTCTGAATCGTCTGCTGCAGTTTGTGATAGGGTTTTCGCAGATAACGGTAGGTGAAAAGTTCCAGCCCAGGAAATAGCAGAAGGCGCAGGAGGAACATGACAATATAATGCCGGCCGGGGAGAAAATAGTCCGCTATATTAGTCAGGACGATTATTTCCAGAGAAATGGTATCTGTCAGGCAGAATGTAAAAAGTAATCTTCCGTCCCGGTATCTGGCCACGATTAGAAAGAAAATCAGGCTTGGAAGCGTACAGGTCAGCGGAAATATCTTTCCCATTGTTCCGGCTCCAAACAGAATCAGTCCCACCAAGTTGAGCACGATCAGAGGTATCATGAAAATACAAGTCAGAACCAGCGTTTTGCGTTTGTCGAAGCGAGATTCAAACAGAAAGATAAACAGTATCAGAATGTGAAGCAGTGACCAGACTACTGAGATGTCTCTAAGAATCGTCATATCAATTTTCTCCTCCTAACCAGTATTTCATCCATGCAGTTTTCAGCGGTGTATAGCCTGATCTGGGAATAACCAGAGAGCTGCCATTTTGAAACATCACATTTGTTTTTTCTACCGCTTTGATCTGACTCAGATTCAGGCAGAAGCTGGCACCGCACAGGCAGAAACAGGAATTCTGGAGCAGAGGAGCTATCTCGGAAGCGAATGAACCGCGAAGAGTCAGACCGGTCAGAGTGCTGTGGTCACTCAGATAGTAGGTAATTGTGCGGCTGCGAAGTTCGGCATAGAGCAATTGGTCAAAGGGAAGCAGATGAAATCCGTCCTTTGTCTTGAGCGGAAACGTCTCAAGCGTCTTTCGGCTTACGGAGCCGGAGATTTTGTCCACAGTGCGATCAAGGACAGCAAAAAGTTCATCCCGGTTGACCGGTTTGAGCAGATAATAAAAGGCCCGGACCCGGTAGGAATCCACGGCATACTCGTCAGAATTGGTCAAATATATGATCTCGCAGCGGTTGTCCTGCCCGCGAAGCCGTATTCCGAGTTCGATACCGTTTAATTCGGGCATGATAATGTCAAGTAAATACACATCAAATACAGTCTGTTCTTTCAGGCAGTCCAAAAGCTTTTTACCTGAGCTAAAGACATTGATCACACCCGTCAGTTCGGGTCGTGTATTCAGGTATTCCCGCAGGAGCGCCGCAAGCGTCTCCCGTTCTTCAGGATCGTCATCACACAAGGCAAAACGCAGAAGCATCTATGTCTCTCCTATCAATATTGTCACAAAATTAAAAAAACGGACAAATTTCCACATTATTTCATAAACCAATGATAAGATAGTAAACAAAAAACGCAGTTGTGTCAATAGTTAAATATTGTCTATTTTTAATTTTCAATAGACAAGAAAAGAGGAATCTGATACTATTTCAGTAAATGCGAAATCGGAATAATATGAGTGCCGTAAGTTGCAGATAACGAAGTGAGGCTGTTATGAAGATTTTAATTGTGGAGGATGACAGAGTTTTAAATAATGGCATTGCTCTGTCTCTGCGCAATGCGGAGACGGAGATTGCGCAGGCATACGATATCGGGGAGGCTCGCGGTTTGTTGGATCAAGCCGTGAGCCTGATTCTTTTGGATGTGGGGCTTCCCGATGGCAGCGGACTGGATTTCTGCAGGGAGATCCGGCGGGCAAAGGGTGTAGGGAGCGGGGTGTCCATTATCTTTCTGACAGCCAATGACATGGAGTTTGACATTGTGGCGGGGCTGGATGCGGGAGCGGACGATTATATCACAAAGCCTTTTTCACTGGCGGTGCTGAGAGCAAGGATTGACGCGGTATTAAGGCGGCACAGGGAATCCGATGACTCGGCTGAGAGCGGTGTTTTTGAACAGGGCGGATTTTTATTTGATTTTGACAGGATGTGTTTTTAGGCGGCAGGGGAAGCGGTGAGTCTGAGCCGGACGGAACAGAGGCTGCTGAAACTTCTGGTGTATAATCAGGGCGTCACTTTGACCAGGGAGAGGCTTTTGGAATGGGTATGGCCGGACGGGACGGAATTTGTGGAGGAAAATGCGCTTTCTGTGACGGTGAGGCGGTTGAGACAGAAGCTTCCGGGTATCCCGGTCAGAACGGTGTATGGAATCGGCTATGTGTGGGAGAGACAGACATGTTAGTTTGGATGATGGTTATCATTGTGCTTCTTGCAGCGGCGCTGTGCTTTTTATATGCTCGCACCGAGAGTGTGTTAAACAGGCTGGAGCGCATGGTGGATGCGGCTGTGGGGGACAGGCTTGAGGAGGATTTCTCCGAGTCAAGGCTCTCGCGGCTTGAGTCCCGACTGTATCAATATCTCAGTGTGGGCAGAAATACGGCGTTGCAGCTGGAGCGGGAGAGGAATTCCATAAAAGAGCTGATCGGAGATATCAGCCACCAGACCAAGACTCCTACCGCCAATATCCTGCTCTATACGCAGCTTTTAAAAGAAATGGAGGAAGCTGCGGGGGAGCCGGAGGGCGGACGCAGGGGAGAGCTGGTGGATCAACTGGAGAAGCAGGCGCAAAAGCTGGATTTTCTGATTCAGACGCTGGTGAAGCTGTCCCGGCTGGAAAACGGGATTCTGACGCTGAATCCACGGAGGGAGAGTGTGGCGGAACTGCTGGAGGGACTGGACTATGAGCAGGCTGCGATGCGTAAGGGTGTGGAGCTTGTGATAGAGTCGGATTCTGAGTGCACGGCCGTGTTTGACCTTAAGTGGACTTTGGAGGCATTGTCCAATGTGGTGGACAATGCCGTCAAATACACGCCTGAAGGGGGCAGGGTATGTGTCAGGATCAAGTCATATGAGATGTTTGTGAGTATACTGGTGGAGGATAACGGGAGAGGGATACCGGAAGAGGAGAGCGCGAAGATTTTTACGCGCTTTTATCGTTCTGCAGAATCAGCATCCCAGGAGGGAGTGGGCGTCGGTTTGTATCTGGCCCGGGAGATACTGCGCCGGGAGGGCGGCTATATCAAGGTGCACTCAAAGCCTGGCGAGGGCAGCGTATTTTCCTTATTTCTCCCCGCATAAAAGCAGACGGCGGGAAATCTGTCAAAACTGTAAGGATTGAGAAAGATTTGGGAAAGAAACTTCTGCTATCATCATAAAAAACGGGCAGGAGGTAAAGAAATGTCAATATTGCAGATCAGTAATCTGAAAAAGTATTACGGAAGCGGCGAAACGATGGTGAAGGCTTTGGACGGCGTGAGCTTTTCTGTGGAGGATGGGGAGTTTGTGGCGGTCGTTGGCACATCGGGCAGCGGAAAAAGCACACTGCTGCACATGATGGGCGGATTGGACCGGCCCACGGAGGGAAAGGTTACGGTTTCCGGGATCGACATTTATGATATGAAGGACGACGCGCTGACCATCTTCAGGCGGCGCAGGATCGGATTTATATTCCAGAGTTATAATCTGGTTCCGGTATTGAATGTCTATGAGAATGTCACGCTTCCCCTCGGATTGGATGGAAATCAGGCGGACAAAGCATATCTGGACGAGATCATCAGGACGCTGGGGCTCGGGAGCAAGCTGTATAATCTGCCCAATCAGCTTTCCGGCGGGCAGCAGCAGAGAGTCGCCATAGCCCGTGCGCTGGCATCCAAGCCGGCCATTATTCTGGCGGATGAACCTACCGGAGGGGTAAAGTTAGTAGTACAACAATCACAAAAAAATAATGTGGATATTTTTCTCATGGTCAACACGGATTTCCTTGACGATTGACCGCCACAATTCACGCTTTTCCGGAATGGAA
>CATKXY010000003.1 GCA_949840915.1 uncultured Lachnospiraceae bacterium
GAGAGACTAAGTAACATTTGACAGCAGGCACGGGAAAGAAGTAAACTTAAGGAAAACAAGTCTGGATAAATCTGTGGCAGGAACTCTCTGCGATTCTCCAACTGACAGTAAGTTTACTCTATCGTATTTTACAAAATGCATTGCAAATCGTCTATAAGTATGATACACTTACAATCAGTGGCTATGATAAAAAAATAACAATCGGCAAAGCAAAGAGAATTACCAAATAACAAATTATGGAGGAGAAGGAAAATGGCGAAAAAAGTGGTATTGGCAGGAGCATGCCGCACGGCGATCGGAACGATGGGCGGAACTTTGAGCACGACCCCCGCTGCGGAGCTGGGCGCAATCGTGATCAAGGAGGCTCTGAACAGAGCGGGGGTTGCTCCCGAGCAGGTGGACCAGGTCTACATGGGCTGCGTGATTCAGGCGGGGCTTGGACAGAATGTAGCCCGACAGGCTTCCATCAAGGCAGGCCTTCCCATCGAGGTACCCGCTGTGACCATGAACGTAGTGTGTGGTTCCGGCTTAAACTGTGTGAACCAGGCTGCGCAGATGATCATGGCAGGAGATGCGGATATCGTTGTGGCAGGCGGTATGGAGAATATGTCCATGGCTCCCTATGCGGTTCCCCAGGCCCGTTACGGCTATAGAATGAACAACGGTACCTTGGTGGACACCATGATCAAGGACGCTCTCTGGGACGCTTTCAACGATTATCATATGATCAAGACCGCGGACAATATCTGCGAGGAGTGGGGACTCACCCGCGAAGAGCTAGATGAGTTTGCGCTGAAGAGCCAGCAGAAAGCTGAGGCTGCGCAGAAGAGCGGCGCGTTCAAGGCGGAGATTGTTCCCGTTGAAGTTAAGAAAAAGAAAGAGACTATCGTATTTGATACGGACGAAGGCCCCAGAGCAGGATCTACCATTGAGGGTCTGGCAAAGCTGCGTCCTATCAACCCGGGCGGTTTCGTGACTGCGGGCAATGCGTCCGGCATCAACGACGGCGCTGCTGCCATCGTGGTGATGAGCGAGGAGAAGGCGAAGGAGCTGGGCGTGAAGCCTATGGCTACATTTGTTGCGGGAGCACTGGCAGGCGTCCGTCCCGAGGTTATGGGCATCGGCCCCGTTGCCGCAACAAAGAAGGTGATGGCAAAGACGGGTATGAAGATTGAGGACTTTGACATCATTGAGGCAAATGAGGCCTTTGCGGCACAGTCCGTTGCAGTGGGCAAGGATCTGGGCATCGATGTGGATAAGCAGCTCAATCCCAACGGCGGAGCTATCGCGCTGGGACACCCTGTGGGCGCTTCGGGCTGCCGCATCCTGGTGACTCTGCTGCATGAGATGCAGGCGAAGGGCGCGAAGACCGGGCTGGCTACGCTGTGCATCGGCGGCGGCATGGGATGTTCCACAGTCGTGAAGATCGAGGACTGAGACAGGAAGCCGGAACAGAGAATAGAAAGATAGGCTGAGTTAAAACTGGCGCCTGCCACAGCGGGCAGATGGGAGTTAATATGGATTATATTTTATATGAACAAAAGAACGATTACGCGATTATCACCGTCAATCGCGAGAAAGCGCTGAACGCCTTGAATTCCCAGGTGCTGGATGAGTTGAATGCCGCGCTGGACGGCGTTGACCTGGGAGCGGTGCGCTGTCTGATCCTCACCGGAGCCGGGGAGAAATCCTTTGTGGCCGGGGCGGATATCGGCGAGATGAGCACTCTGACCAAAGCGGAAGGGGAGGCTTTCGGCAAGAAGGGCAATGATGTATTCCGCAGACTGGAGACTTTCCCCATCCCCGTGATCGCAGCGGTGGGCGGGTTTGCTCTGGGCGGCGGCTGCGAGCTGGCCATGAGCTGTGATATCCGCATCTGTTCCGACAATGCCGTGTTCGGACAGCCCGAGGTGGGCCTGGGCATCACGCCGGGATTTGGCGGGACGCAGAGGCTTGCGCGCATCGTGGGCGTGGGCATGGCAAAGCAGATGATTTACACGGCACGCAATATCAAGGCTGACGAGGCGTTCAGAATCGGTCTGGTCAATGCGGTTTATGCAAAGGAAGAGCTGCTTCCCGCGGCGGAGAAGATGGCCGCAGGCATCGCAAAGAATGCTCCGATTGCCGTTCGCAACTGCAAGAAAGCCATCAATGAGGGGCTGGACGTGAACATGGATGCCGCTGTCATCATTGAGGAGAAGCTTTTTGGAGACTGTTTTGAGACAGAGGATCAAAAGTACGGTATGGCATTTTTCCTTGACAAGAACAAGGAGAAGGTGAAGGAGCCTTTTAAGAATTGCTGACCGGAGTCAAGTAATTAAATTTTGCAAACATATATTATGAAACAGAAGGAGGATGCAAGATGAAAGTAGGTATTATCGGCGCGGGAACCATGGGTTCCGGTATTGCACAGGCTTTTGCCATGACAGAGGGCTATGAGGTATGTCTCTGCGATATCAAGCAGGAGTTTGCGGATGGCGGCAAGGCCAAGATTCTGAAGAACCTGAACTTCCTGGTGGGCAAGGAAAAGATTACTCAGGAGAAGGCGGATGCCATTGCGGCAAAGATTTCCACAGGTTTAAAGGATATCTGCACGGACTGCGATCTGGTCATCGAGGTTGCTCCCGAAAATATGCAGCTTAAGAAGGATACTTTCAAAGAGCTGCAGGCGATTGTGAAGCCCGAGTGCATTTTTGCCACCAACACCTCCTCTCTCTCCATCACGGAGATCGGGGCAGGGCTTGACCGTCCTATGATCGGCATGCATTTCTTTAATCCTGCTGACAGAATGAAGCTGGTTGAGGTAATTGCGGGTGAAAATACTCCTGCGGAGCTGGTGGAGAAGATCAAGGCGATCTCCGCCGAGATCGGCAAGACTCCCGTGGAGGTGAAGGAGGCCCCCGGCTTTGTGGTGAACCGCATCCTCATCCCCATGATCAATGAGGCTGTCGGCATCTACGCGGACGGCATTGCCAGCGTGGCAGATATTGATGAGGCTATGAAGCTGGGTGCGTCGCATCCCATGGGCCCCCTGGCTCTGGGAGATCTGGTGGGCCTGGACATCGTGCTGGCGATCATGGAGGTGCTGCAGAACGAGACCGGCGATCCCAAGTACCGTCCTCATCCGCTGCTTCGCAAGATGGTGCGCGCAGGAAAGCTGGGCCGCAAGACCGGCAAGGGCTTTTACGATTACAGCAAGTGACGGGATGAACAGAAAATAGAGCAGAAACATAAAGTTAAGGAGAAAAATCATGGATTTTACTTTGAGCAAGAAGCATGAAATGGCGCGTACTCTCTTTAGAGAGTTTGCCGAGAAAGAAGTAAAGCCCTTGGCGCAGGAGGTTGATGAGACTGAAGAATTCCCCCGCGCAACGGTTGAGAAGATGGCAAAGGCCGGATTTATGGGAATCCCTGTACCCAAGGAGTATGGCGGGCAGGGCTGTGACGTCCTTACCTATGCAATGTGTGTGGAGGAGCTGGCCAAGGTGTGCGGCACCACTGCAGTTATCGTGTCCGCGCATACCTCCCTTTGCTGTGATCCTATCCTCACCTATGGTACTGAGGAACAGAAGCAGAAATATCTCCCTGACCTGGCTGCCGGCCGCAAGATCGGCGCTTTCGGCCTGACCGAGCCCGGTGCCGGAACCGACGCTCAGGGGCAGCAGACCAAGGCAGTGCTGGATGGGGATGAGTGGGTTGTGAACGGCTCCAAGATATTCATCACCAACGGTAAGGAGGCAGATATCTATGTGATTTTTGCCGTGACTGCCATCACTGAGAAGAAGGGCAGACCCTTCAAGGAGATTTCCGCATTTATCGTAGAGAAGGGCACTCCCGGTTTCACTTTCGGAACCAAGGAGAAAAAGATGGGAATCAGAGGTTCCTCCACATATGAGCTGATCTTTACGGACTGCCGTATCCCCAAGGAGAATATGCTGGGACAGCAGGGCAAAGGATTCAACATTGCAATGCATACATTGGACGGCGGACGTATCGGTATCGCCGCACAGGCTCTGGGTATCGGCGAGGGTGCACTGGAGCGGACCATCGAGTACACCAAGGAGAGAAAACAGTTTGGCAGGAGCCTCAGCGCGTTCCAGAACACGCAGTTCCAGCTGGCAGATATGGCGACCAAGGCGCAGGCCGCACAGTTCCTTGTATACAAGGCAGCCTGCACCAAGGATCAGTACACCAGGGACCACAAGACCTCCTATGGAGTGGAGGCAGCTATGGCAAAGCTCTATGCGGCAGAGATGGCTATGGAAGTCACCACCAAGGCTGTTCAGCTCCACGGCGGCTACGGCTACACGAGGGAGTATGATGTGGAGCGCATGATGCGTGACGCCAAGATCACCGAGATTTATGAGGGCACTTCCGAGGTACAGAGAATGGTTATCTCCGCAGCGCTGCTTAAATAACCTGAAAATCCGACAAATATAAAGGAGTGAATATACAATGAAAATCGTTGTTTGTATTAAGCAGGTTCCCGATACCAAGGGCGGCGTAAAATTCAATCCCGACGGTACTCTGGACAGAGCTGCCATGATGACAATAATGAACCCCGACGACAAGGCCGGACTGGAGGCTGCGCTGAGATTAAAGGATCAGTACGGCGCTGAAGTCACCGTGCTCACCATGGGGCTTCCCAAGGCTGAGGATGTACTCAGAGAGGCTTTGGCGATGGGTGCAGACAAGGGTGTTCTGGTGACCGACAGAGTGCTGGGCGGAGCCGATACATGGGCTACTTCACAGACTCTGGCAGGCGCGCTGCGCAATATGGAGTATGATCTGATCATTACGGGACGTCAGGCTATCGACGGCGATACCGCACAGGTTGGCCCCCAGATTTCCGAGCATCTGAATATCCCTGTGATCTCCTATGCCCAGAATCTGAAGGTGGAGGGTGACAGCGTGGTTGTAGAGCGTCAGTTTGACGACAGATATCATGTGCTGAAGGCCAAGATGCCTTGTCTTGTGACCGCGTTGGCAGAGCTGAACGAGCCCCGTTACATGACGCCCGGCGGTATCTTTGATGCCTGTGAGGCGCAGATCACCGTGTGGGGCAGAGCGGATCTGAAGGACGTTGAGGATTCCAATCTGGGTCTCAAGGGTTCTCCTACTCAGATCGCAAAGGCTTCCGATAAAGTGCGGAAGGGCGCGGGCGAGAAGGTTGCTCTGGATCCTTCTGAGGCAGTTGACTACATTGTCGGCAAATTAAAAGACAGGCACGTTATCTAAGCAGATGGAGGAAAATACAATGAATTTAGAAGAATATAAGGGCGTATATGTCTTTGCACAGCAGGTGGACAATTGTATCAACAGCATTGCCTTTGAGCTGATCGGCAAGGGAAAAGACCTGGCTGAGACTCTGGGGACGGATGTGACTGCTGTACTGATCGGAAGCGGCGTAAAGGGGCTGGCCGACGAATTGGCCGAGTATGGCGCTGACAGAGTGATTGTGGTGGATGACCCGGAACTGAAGGAATACAGGACAGAGCCCTATGCACATGCATTGGCATCCGTCATCGAGAAATATAAGCCGGAGATTTTTCTGGTGGGCGCCACGGCTATCGGCCGTGATCTGGGCCCCCGCGTTTCTGCGAGAGTTCACACCGGCCTGACTGCAGACTGCACACAGCTCGAGATCGGTGATTTCCCCATCAATCCCATTCCCGGCAGAGAGCAGAAGCACAATCAGCTGCTCATGACCCGTCCCGCCTTCGGCGGCAACACCATCGCTACCATTGCCTGTCCTGAGTTTCGGCCCCAGATGGCCACAGTGCGCCCCGGCGTGATGCAGAAGCGTGCAAAGCAGGCCGGCGCCAAGGCGAATGTTGAAGAGTTTAATCCCGGATTTACCCCCGACAATAAGTATGTGGAGATTCTGGAGATCGTAAAAGCAGTAAGCGATACCGTGGATATCATGGATGCCAAGATACTGGTGAGCGGAGGCCGCGGTGTGGGCAGCCCCGAGAACTTCAAGCTTCTGGATGATCTGGCAGAAACCATCGGCGGCACTGTGAGCTGTTCCCGTGCCGTGGTGGATGCAGGCTGGAAATCCAAGGACCTGCAGGTGGGGCAGACCGGCAAGACCGTTCGTCCCAATGTGTATTTTGCCATTGGTATTTCCGGTGCTATTCAGCATCTTGCAGGTATGGAAGAATCCGATATTATCATTGCGATCAACAAAGATGAGACTGCGCCCATTTTTGATGTAGCTGACTATGGAATCGTGGGAGATCTCAACAAGATCCTTCCCACTCTGACAGAGAAGCTCAAGGCAGAGATGGCAGCAAGATAAAAAGTGCGTTAAAGAGCTGTGTATCAGGAAGGGTATATAGCTCTTTTTGCTGGAAACCGGGGAGGAAGACCGCATGAGGCGGAACGTGAGTCTGGAGGAGATATCTGACGGCAGATTATTCGACGACAATGATCTTGTGAGGGCGGATTGCCGCGGGTGTGAGGGCTGCAGTGACTGCTGCCGGGGTATGGGTAAATCCATCCTGTTAGATCCATACGATGTGTACCGCCTGACCACAGGGCTCGGACGGCCTTTTGCGGACTTTTTGGACCGGGAGATTGAGCTCAGTGTGGTGGACGGCTATATCCTGCCGAATCTCAGGATGAGCGGGGCGGGGGAAGCCTGCGCATTTCTGGATGAGCAGGGCAGATGCTCGGTTCATTCTCTGCGCCCCGGAATCTGCCGGATATTTCCGCTGGGACGATTTTATGAGAACGGCGCGTTCCGCTATTTTCTGCAGACGAAGGAGTGCGGGGCTGTCCGTTCCAAAATCAGAGTGAGCCGGTGGATTGATACGCCGATGCAAAAGCGCTACCGGGCTTTTGTCACAGACTGGCATTATCTGCTGAACGATGTGGAGGAGCGTCTGAGGGAGACGGAGGATGACATTTTTATAAAGAAACTGAATATGCTGTTACTACAGAACTTTTTCCTGACACCCTACGACGGGGAGAGGGATTTTTATGAGCAGTATGAGGAGCGAAAGGAGGACTTTCATGCATTCACCCCTTGAGATTGCCAGAAACTTTGTGGAGATCGGCATACATAAGGTGCGTCTTTCGGCCTTTAAGATGGTAATATTGGGCGTATTTGCAGGCATGTTTATCGGTTTTGCGGGGATCGCATCCACCACGGCTTCGGCCACGGTGGCAAACCCTTCCGTAGCGAAGCTGTTGGGCGCCTGTGTCTTTCCGGCGGGCATGGCCATGGTGCTGGTGGCGGGAAGTGAACTGTTTACGGGTAATAACCTGGTCATTATCGCTCTGCTGGAGAAAAAGATCAGGCTTTTTGAAATGCTGAAAAACTGGTTTATGGTGTTTGTGGGGAATTTCCTCGGCGCTGCGCTGGTGGCGGTTCTGGTCGTGTATGGGCACACGCCGGATCTGTTTGAGGGAGTTTTGGCGGATAAAGTGATAGGGGCGGCTGTGTCGAGAGTGACGCAGACCTTCCCGGAGGCTTTTATCCGCGGTATTCTCTGCAATGTATTGGTGTGTATTGCTGTCTGGGCGGCATTTGCGGCCAAAAAGGTCAGCGGCAAGCTGCTTATGAGCTTTTGGCCGGTAATGCTTTTTGTGCTATGCGGATTTGAACACAGTATTGCGGACATCTATTTTGGCGTGGCGGGCATTCTCACTGCGGCGGAATATGGTATTGCGGCGGAGGGACTGACCTGGGGAAGCTTTTTGCTGCGCAATCTCCTCCCTGTGACATTGGGGAATATTGTGGGCGGAGCAGGGATCGTGGGATGCGGCTACTGGCTTATGTATCTGCGCCATACGCCTGGTTATGCGATGTCGATTCAGGCGGAACAGGAAGAATTGGATATTGCGGAAGAATACTAAGTATGAATTGATTTGTGACTGCACACACTGACAAAAACACACTATGTCAATAAAATGTTTTCATTGCAAATATTTTTGAGTTATAGTAAAATTAAAATGTATGTAGCCTTTTGTTAAGAAGGGGTTCTAAATTTGTCTTCCGAATTAGGAACTCAAATCTGAGAGAGTGGAGTAGGTTTCTATGGAAAGCAAAAATGTCTACGAAGTGAAAATCAACAGAAATACATACGATGTTATCTCTGCCAACACGGCATTTTACGCATTCGTAGGAAAGAGACTATACAGCGGGTTTGATAAACTGATGGTTCCGACAGACGCAGAGCGTCTTTCAGAGTATATTGGGACCAGCAGAAATGTACTCTTGACAATGTTTACGGAGGATGGTGAGCCAAAGAATTTTATGGCGGTTTTTTCGGCAGAGGATAAGGCTCTGGTGGATATTAAGCTGATTCCTCTGGATGAGATGCAGGAGTGGGAGAGACAGACACGCTATCAGGTGAATAAGAAAAATAATATTCTGAGCCTGTATGGCGATTACTTTTTTGAGTATGACGTGGCAGAGGACAGTGTACGGGTTTATGCGGTGGATCATTTTGAGCAGAATGTGCTGTCCATGTCTTTTGCAGAGTTTGAGCATAAGCTGCGCAAACGTATGGATGATAAGAACAGTAAGGGGCTCGAGGCGCTGCTGGCGGCGTTGCACAGCGGAAAGGATTATTTCACCATCAATATTCCCGGGGATATTTTGAATATTCGGGAGACGGAGTTTACACTGCTCAAAGGCATGTCCTTTTACGAGGAGGATCAGCACAGATATTCCATCGGCTATGTCCATTTCTGGAATGAGAGCTCGGCGGATTCCGTAGAGACCCGGCGCGCCATGGAGAGAGACTATCTCACAGGGGTGCTGACCAAGGCGGAGATATCCAATCTTGCCATCAATACGGTGGATGTAAAAAAGACGGGCAATGTGACTATTGCCATTATCGATATTGACTATTTCAAGAAAGTCAACGATGTGTACGGCCATATGATGGGCGATGAGGTGTTGAAAAGAACGGCAGCCATCATACAGAATGAGGTTCGTGAGGACGGTCTGGTAGGAAGATTTGGCGGAGATGAATTTCTGGTCATCTTTTACAATGCCTATGATATGGAAACTATGCGTGAACGTCTCAGGAGCATCAAAAACGGCGTTGCGTCCAGCTTTGTGAAGACGCAGAGCGGAGAGGATATATCCATCACACTCTCTATCGGATGCGCCGCTTATCCCAAGGACGCCGACAATTATGAGGATCTGTTTTTTCTGGCCGATTTTGCCCTGTACAGAGCGAAGGAGAAGGGCCGGAACAGATATATTATCTACAATCGCGACAAGCACGGAACCCTGGAGGATATCAAGAATAATAAGATGTCCGTGAACACACTCAACAGCCGCGGCAATATGTCTCCGGCCGAGCTGGTATGCGCCATGCAGGACAGAGTTTATACAGGACAGGCATATCCGCTGGATGAGCTGCTGGATGATGTGGCACTGAACTTGAATATCCAAAGAGTGATCCTGTATGCGGGACATCCCAGCCGGCTGGTGAGCATGGCCGGCGCAAACAGATTGTCCAGAGAGGTGGTGGATGCCACAAAGGATTATCTGGCGGTTCCCGCGCTGTCAAAGCTCTACGATGCCACAGGCGTGGTGGTGGTAGATAATGTGAGACGTTTTGAGAGTTCAAGTCCCACGCTGTATGAGAAGCTGAAAAAGCAGGGGATCATTTCTTTCATTCATGTGAGATTCAAGGACAAAAACGGGACGGATGCCACTTTGAGTCTCGAGTTTGTCAAGAACAGTATGACTTGGAACCGAACGCATCTTCCCTATTTCCGACTGTTGGCAAAACTTCTATCGGAATATGATCTGGGGAGACAAAATTTGTAGACGCTTCTGTGGGTGGTGAGGATAGAGATGCGCCTGAGTGAAGATTTGAGGAATCATAGAATTGTGATCCGGGACAGCGGCACGGGAGAGACGGCCGCCGATACGGTGATCGCTGTATATGATGCTGATACCAATGAGATCACACTTGACACCGATCAGATTGCCCTGAGGGAAGGCGCCGAGATCAGCGCTTTGATTTTCAGTGCCAATGGCCTCTATGAGAGCCATGGTATCATTGCCAGACGAATGGTAGGCAGGACGTTGATTCTGCTCACTGAAGGGAGAGGCCGGGACGAAAGACAGGCAGTGCGATATCAGGTAAATATCTGCGGCGAGGTGGACTTTATCAGCCGGCCGGGAGAGGGAAAGCTTCCCGGAGGGTTTGATATCCTGCTGCTCAATATGAGCTCCATAGGACTCCTGATACAGGCTCCCGGGGGCAGAGTACAGACGGGCGATACGATTCGGTTTACCGCTGTCAGTAAGGGACAGCGCCTGAGCATCACAGTGGAGGCCACACGGGTGGAAAAGGCGGAGGCGGATAAAGAAAAGATCGGCTGTAGTATCCGCCTGGTAAATTTGGGATAGGATTTGATATAATGGCGGCGGAGGATTCGGAGGGGTGTGCCCCTACGGATTCTCCGTTTTTAGAATATTGCAGATATCCGGTTTTGGGATGTGTGCTTTGAGAGGTAACGGTATGGATGAAATATTGAGAGTGTGCGGCTTGAAGAAGACCTTCAGGCTGTCGGCCAAACAGCAGAAGCTGGAGAAGAGCGGAGACAGGAAGAAGGTGGCGTTAAACGATTTATCCTTCACGGCTTACCGGGGGGAAGTGTTTGGTCTTCTGGGGCCTAATGGCGCGGGGAAGACCACGACGCTGAGAATTCTGGCTACTCTGATCAGACCGGATGAGGGCGACGCCGTTATAGACGGGGCAAGTGTGATCACCGAACCCGGGGAGGTTCGTCAAAGGATCGGCTTTTTGACCAGTGAGCTGAAGCTGGAGGAGTTCTTTACGCCCAACTATCTGTTTGATTTTTTTGCGGATCTGCACGGCGTCGGTGCAAAGGAAAAGGCGGATCGCAGGAAGGAACTGTTCGAGCGATTCGGTATCGATCAGTTTGCGGAGGTTAAGGTGGGGAATCTCTCTACCGGTATGAAGCAGAAGGTATCTTTGGCGGTGTCGCTGGTGCATGATCCTGATATCATTATTTTTGACGAGCCCACCAATGGGCTGGATGTGTTGACTGCCAAGGTGGTAACTGATTTTCTGTTGGACTTGAAAACACAGGGTAAGACTATCATTGTGTCCACTCATATTTTCAGTCTCATCGAAAGGATATGCGACAGAGTGGGAATCATTCTGGACGGGCATATGGCGGTCTGCGATTCCCTGGAGGCAGTTACGGCGGGAAAGAGTCTTGAGGACAGATTCTTTGAGATTTATGAAGAAAGGGTGGGCGGCATCGCATGAAGAAGAATATGCTTACCATTATGAAAAAGGAATTTGCCCGATTCTTTGGCGACAGGAGAATGGTTTTTACTACGATACTGATGCCGGGACTATTGATTTATCTGATCTATTCTTTTATGGGAGCGGGAATGGCGCGGGAGTTTATGACCGATGACAAGTATGTGGCGAGGGCGTATGTGCAGGACATGCCGGAGGAGCTTGCTTTGCTTTTTGACCCGATATCCGCCCGCTGGACGGAAGTTTCCGGACCGGAGACAGAAGATGCGAAAGCGCAGATCCGGGACAAGGAGGCTGATGTGCTGATCGTGTTTCCGGAAAGCTTTACAGACAGAGTTGAAGAGTATGACGTGCACAGCGGGGAGACCGCGCCCAATGTGGAAATTTATTATAATTCCACAGAATCCGAGTCTGTGAAGCTGCGCAGCCTTCTTGTGGATATTCTGGACGGCTACGAGTCTTCCATGGCCAATCGCTTCGATGTGAATGCGGGGGAGGAAGGATATGATCTCGCGACGGAAAAGGATGTGGCGGGACAGATTTTTGCGATGCTCCTTCCCGTGCTGTTGATGAGTTTCATGTTCAGCGGCTGTGTTGCCGTAGCACCGGAGGCAATCGCCGGAGAGAAGGAGCGGGGAACCATCGCCACATTGCTGGTGACTCCCATGAAGAGAAGTGCGCTTGCTCTGGGCAAGGTTATCAGTCTGAGCTGTATCGCGCTTCTGGCGGGACTCTCCAGTTTTCTTGGCACAATGTCGGCTCTGCCCCAAATGCTTGGAGGGCAGCAGAATGGAGTGAATACCGGAGTGTACGGGATATCGGATTATTTGATGCTTCTGGGATTGATTCTGACGACAGTACTGGTGATGGTGTCTGCGATCTCCGTCATTTCTGCTTTTGCCAAAAGCATCAAGGAGGCTTCCACGGTGGTATCGCCGCTGATGATTCTCGTGATGGTGATCAGCCTGGCGCCGATGTTTGGCGGAGACGGGGAGAGAAATCCGGGCTGTTTTTTGATACCTGTCTATAACAGTGTGCTTTGTATACACGGGATTTTCTCATTTTCCTGCACTGCGGCGCAGGTCGGTGTGACGATTGTCATGAATCTGCTCTGTGCAGGAGTGTTGTCGTGGGTGCTTACAAGGCTGTTTAACAGCGAGAAGGTGATGTTCTCAAAGTGAGTGCATGTATTCCCGATACAGTTTCTGCAGCGGCTCCCGGTTATACATCTCCAGATGATAGAAAATCTTGGCGTAGGCCCAGATATCATAGTGAAAACATTCTCTGCCGGAGACAGGGCAGTTCTCATGTGTCCGGTAAAGGGCATAGGATAAGTTTTTCTCATAACCCTGCGTATCACAAATATTTTCGGCCATGGAGGGCAGCTTCATACTGAAGGTCTCCCGCAGATAATTGTTTGCTTTGATCTGAAGCTCGGGGTCGGTATCTTTCAGAGGTCCGGTCAGATCATTGGTCATATAATATTTCAGAACGGATAAGCCGACGTAAAGTGCAAAGATTTCGTTTGCGTTCTTTAATATCCTGGCTCCGTTAAATCCGGTCAAAGGTTTTGTCTCGATGATCGCTCCGCAGATGCAGGATGCCAGTTTATGCCTGTCCAGTCTGGAACCGGCCATATTTTCCAGAGCTTTTGCCTTGTAGGTCTCAAACTTTTTCCAAATTGCAATAGGGGGTTCGTCGCCCCCTATTTTGCATTGTACGCAATAATTTGTATTGTTGCTGCATATGTGAAACAACAACTCTTCGATAATGTCATAATATAACAGCTTGTATGTGTGTGACGGCTGGTTCATTTGTGTCTTTCGTCTCCTTGATCGTCATTAATCATCAAATGAAAAGGTTCGCTCTATTCCGTCGGAATACATGAGCTTACGCATATGTATTCCATTGCCGCAGACCTCCAGAACCGCGCCAAAATCTTCGTCGTTATTACAATTTTTATAATTTTCGGTGTTGTCTTCCCTGGATAAAGCTTCCAACATACCTTCTACCGCCAGCATAACGATTCCTCCCTGTCTCTATAGTATATGCGCCTGCACATCTATCGGGTATTAAAATGCTTGATCAATTTCTCATTTCTGTTAGCTGGAATTTATTGTAACATATTTTTGTAATCGTGTCTATAGTTTGTTTAAAAACCGCCCATCAGTCCTATGAGCTGATCTCTTTGGACAGCGTCCTGAGCGCCTTTGACCTTGGCGGACATGCCGTCGAGCTCCAATTTGCCGGCTGCGGCGCGCATCAGTTTTTCCTCAAATTCCCGTTTTTCCTGTGCTGCCTCCTCGGCTCGCTTTTCAGCTCTGGCCCGGTTCCTCAGTTTGATGCTTTGTTCCATGGAATTGATGAGTTGTTTCATATCGACGGTCATATCTGTTTTCATACGGTCACATACCCCCTGAATCTCTGTTTGGCAGATCTTTCTAAATCAGATGCTTCTATCTGTTTTATCGGCAGTTTTATGCATTTCTTAAGGATATCCTCCAAAAGTTAATTATGGATTGATGGATGAGCGTTTTAGGAATATAATAGATATGGGTTATCTGTTTTATCGGAGAGGGGAAGAACTGAAGATATGGGGGATGATATGCAAAGGATACTGGTAGTGGACGACGCGGAGATCAACCGTGAACTGCTGCGGAATATGTTGGAGGATGAGTATGCGGTTGAGACGGCAGAGGACGGCGAGGAGGCGCTGCACAAGCTGCAGGGGCGGCTCAGGGAGACGGCGGCGGTCCTGTTGGATCTTCAGATGCCCAAAATGGATGGTTTTGCTGTCATTGAGGCACTGAGAGAGAGGGGCTGGATGCAGAAGGTTCCGGTGCTCATCATCAGCAGCGAGCATGGGGCGGAGGTGGAAGGGCGATGCTTTGCACTGGGAGTGTTGGACTTTATACACAAGCCGTTTGAGAGCTCTATCATTAAAAACCGTATCAAAAACACAATAGAGCTTTTTGACTATAAGAACCGGCTGGAGCAGAAGGTGGAAGAGCAGGCGGTGACATTGGAGCAGCAGAGGCAGATCATCCGAATGCAGGCGGAAAAGCTCAGTGAAGAAAAGTCCTTTAACAGATTGATGATGGAATATCAGGCTGCGATCATGGAGGTTGAGACCAGGTTTCATGTGCTGAATGCGGAACTGTCACAGGAGTACAACAGGAATCCTGTGGAGTCCATTAAGAGCCGCCTGAAATCACCTGAGAGCATTTATGAAAAGCTGCGCAGAAAGGGTTATCCTGTCACCGTGGAGAGTATCAGGGAAAACCTGTCGGATGTGGCGGGGCTTCGCGTAATATGTTCTTTTCCGGATGATATCTACCGTCTGGCGGAGCTTTTTGTCCGGCAGGGAGCCGTAATTCTGCTCAGCAGAAAGGATTATATCAAGCATCCTAAATCCAACGGTTACAGGAGTCTGCATCTGATCCTGAATGTGCCGATTTTTTTGCTTCAGGAGAAAAAATATATGAAGGTGGAGGTGCAGTTTCGCACCATTGCAATGGATTTCTGGGCAAGTCTGGAGCACAAGCTGAAATATAAGAAGAATGTGGATAATACGGAGGAGATCGTGCGGCAGTTAAAGAATTGTGCCGATTCCATAGAGGCCTTGGATTATCAAATGCAGGATATCCGTAACAGGATAGACAAATCGTTGTCTGCAGACGACGGATATTGACGGGACAGATTTTAAGTAATATAATGATATTGCAAAATTTGCGTAAAACAGAGCAAAAAGCAGCGCAAAAATAAAAAGATATATCCAGACAGATGGAGTGGGCGGATGCAGAGAGCAGCGGGCAGTTCGGCAATTTTACACGCGGCGGATTTTCCCTATTGGGTGGAACGGATTATCCGTGAGCCGCACGAATCCGGGGACAGGGATTTTTCGGTCATGCGCTGGCATGAAAATCTGCGCCTGGTCTATGTGTGGGAAGGAAGCGCCGAAATCCGTACACTGGATCAGACGGTGATCCTGCAGGCGGGTGAGGGTGTCTTTATCAATCGTGACGTGGCACATCTGCTGACTGCGGCCGGGGCCTGCCGCTGCGACAGTTTTTTGTTTCCGTCCTGCTTTCTGGAATTCTATCCGGGCGGGCCGGCGAAGGTTTTGACGGACTTGCTGGTGGGCAGAGAGGAGCTGCCGCTCTATGTGTTCCGGGAGGGCGAGGGATGGCATGAGCGGGTGCTTTCGTATCTGCGTGAGCTCTCTGATCTGGAGGCGGACAAAACGCTGTGGTATCCATATGAAATTCTGGTCCGGCTTTCCGCTCTTTGGCTGGAGATGCAGAAAAATATAGTGATTCCCGGTGCGGCAAAGGCGGGGCGTTCCGCCCCGAAACGCAAGTCGGCGCTGCAGATACGCACGCTGCGGATGGAGAAATTTCTGTATTATATTGCACAGCATTACAGAGAGGAGGTCTCGCTGGAGGAGCTTGCGGCCAGTGCGGATGTGAGTAAGTCGGAGTGTCTTCGGTGCTTTCGGCAGAGCCTGAATATCACGCCCTATAAATATCTGATGGACTACAGGCTTTCCAAGGCGGTGGATCTGCTGCTTCACACGGATCGGCAGGTGGGTGAGATCGCCGTGCTGACAGGATTTGACCAGCCCAGCTATTTTGGAAAATGTTTCCGTGACAGGCTGGGGTGCACCCCGAAGGAATACAGGAGAAAAAACTTGAAAAACTTGTGAGAAAACTGTTTGCAAGCGAGAGAATATTTGATACAATCAATGCAATAGGTAATATAGAAATCAGCCGTTCTGACACGAGGGCAGACGGACAGAAATGGAGGAAGCATGAGATATTTTTTTGAGTCCGCAATCGAAAAAAAGGACAAGGGATATATGATTCAGATTCCCTTTAATATCTGGGAGGTTTGTAAGCAGCGTGAGGTGATCAAGGCAGATGTGGTTCTGGATAACAAGATTATTGATTGTGAGCTTCTGCCCCGGGAGAAGGGAAATTATGAGATTCATATTCCTGATGCCGAGGGTGTGAGTGTAGAGCCGGGAGTGTCTCATAAGATTCTGCTGCATGTGAACGGTTCCCTGATCCGCATGGATCAGAACAGCCCCTACAGCTTTGACAATCCCGTGCGTAAGATCGACAGCATGAATGTGATCATTCAGCCCGAGGACGGCCTGTGTGGACAGGCATGTGTTGCGATGCTGGCCGGCGTTACCATTGCAGAGGTGATCACTGTTATGGACTGCAGAGAGTGGCAGGCCACCATGGGGCGCGTGATTTCTGCGCTGAATTATTATGGCATCGACCACACGGACATCATCAACTACACTGAGGGACGCGATGCGGTGCTGCCCAAGTGCTGTATCATGATGGAAAAGATGGGGCGTTTCTGCCATTATCTGGTACACTATGACGGTAAGTATTATGATTCCAATCTGGGTGTGCTGGAGGAGTATGATATGAGCAAGCTTCTCGGATATCTGGAGATTAAGTGCTAAGAGGGGGATTGCTGCAGAGAAACCTTCGATCAGTCTTTGATTAAAAGCAGAGACAGAGCAATGGCTGTCCGGTTTTGATTTAGCCGGGCAGCCTTTTTGCGGATTCCTGCACGAGACGGCTGTTCCTCTAATTATAAACTAAATATAAAATCGTATTTTTGCGATTTAAAAGAGAAAACAAAAGGAATCGAGAGGAAACGAGAGATAATTCGAGAATGAGAGATTTGAATTCCTCTGCATCCATTTGCAAAGCCCCGCATATAAAACTAATATATGTTTTAACGATTAGCACTCAAACCAAATGAGTGCTAACAAGAGTAAGTCAAGATAAACCAAGTTAATATAAGGAGGCAGTATTATGAAATTAGTACCTTTGGGCGACAGAGTTGTATTGAAGCAGTTAGTGGCAGAGGAGACTACCAAGTCCGGAATCGTGCTTCCCGGCCAGAATAAGGAGAAGCCCCAGCAGGCTGAAGTCATTGCAGTGGGTCCCGGCGGAACCGTGGACGGCAAGGAGGTAAAGATGGAGGTCAAGGTCGGCGATCAGGTGATTTTCTCCAAGTACTCCGGCACGGAAGTTAAGATGGATGAAGAAGAATACATCATTGTGAAACAGAATGATATTTTGGCTGTCATTCAGTAAAAGAATCAAAAGCACAATATTCAGTAACATATTATTTTTGTAAAAGGAGGCCAAGACAATGGCAAAAGAGATCAAATACGGTGCGGAAGCCCGTGCAGCATTAGAGTCCGGCGTAAATCAGCTGGCAGATACCGTGAGAGTAACCTTGGGACCCAAGGGGAGAAATGTGGTGTTGGATAAGTCCTTCGGTGCACCGCTGATCACCAATGACGGCGTTACGATTGCCAAGGAAATTGAGCTGGAGGACGCTTTTGAGAATATGGGCGCTCAGCTTGTGAAGGAGGTTGCCACCAAGACAAATGACGTGGCCGGCGACGGAACCACCACCGCTACGGTGCTGGCACAGGCAATGATCAACGCAGGCATGAAGAACCTGGCAGCAGGCGCCAATCCCATTATTTTGAGAAAAGGCATGAAGAAAGCCACCGACTGTGCAGTGGAGTCTATCTCCAAAATGAGCCAGAAGGTAAACGGCAAAGAGCATATCGCAAGAGTGGCTGCAATTTCCGCAGGCGACGAGGAAGTGGGCCAGCTGGTGGCTGATGCTATGGAGAAGGTCAGCGGGGACGGCGTAATCACCATCGAGGAGTCCAAGACCATGCAGACCGAACTGGATCTGGTAGAAGGTATGCAGTTTGACAGAGGTTATATCTCTGCGTATATGGCTACCGACATGGATAAGATGGAGGCGACTCTGGAGAATCCGCTGATCCTGATCACTGACAAGAAGATTTCCAATATTCAGGAGATTCTGCCCATTCTGGAGCAGATCGTACAGTCCGGTAATAAGCTGCTTATCATCGCTGAGGATGTGGAGGGCGAGGCGCTCACCACACTGATTGTAAACAAGCTGCGCGGAACCTTCAATGTGGTTGCAGTGAAGGCTCCCGGATACGGAGACAGAAGAAAGGCTATGCTGGAGGATATCGCGATCCTCACCGGAGGTACCGTGATCAGCTCAGAGCTGGGATATGAGCTGAAGGACGCCACTATGGATATGCTGGGCCGCGCAAAATCCGTCAAGGTGCAGAAAGAGAATACCGTCATTGTTGACGGAAACGGCGAGAAGGAGGCCATCTCCGCACGCATCAACCAGATCAAGAATCAGATTGAGGAGACTACCTCCGAGTTTGATAAAGAAAAGCTTCAGGAGAGACTTGCCAAGCTGGCAGGCGGCGTTGCGGTGATCCGTGTGGGCGCTGCCACAGAGACCGAGATGAAGGAGGCAAAACTCCGCATGGAAGACGCGCTGGCAGCTACCAGAGCGGCTGTGGAGGAAGGTATTATCTGCGGCGGCGGTTCCGCATATATCCACGCATCCAAGGAGGTTGCAAAGCTGGCTGAGAAGCTCGAGGGCGATGAGAAGACCGGTGCAAACATTGTGCTGAAAGCATTGGAGTCTCCTCTGTTCCACATCGCTGCAAACGCAGGCCTCGAGGGCAGCGTGATCATCAATAAGGTTCGCGAGTCCGAGACCGGCGTCGATTTCGATGCTCTGTAGGAGGAGTATGTTGACATGGTGACTGCAGGCATTCTGGATCCCGCGAAGGTGACCAGAAGCGCGCTGCAGAATGCCACCAGCGTGGCAAGCACCCTGCTCACCACCGAGAGCGTTGTGGCAAATATTAAGGAGGATATGCCCCCCATGCCCGCAGGCGGCGGAATGGGCGGTATGATGTAAGCCCCGCGCAGATGCAAGGAGTTGTTGCGTTAAAAAGCAGATAGACAAAATAGAAATAGGCATGGCTGGTTCAATATCAGTCGTGCCTATTTAAAATTTGTTTGAAATAGGTATTGACGTATGGCGCCGTATGATGTAGAATATATTTAAAATAATTTTTAAATAGGTGTCGGGAAAATGAGTGATACAAATATTTTCAAAGTACTGTCAGAGAGTCAGCGCAGGGACATACTGGTGATGCTGAAGGACGGCAGGATGAGTGCAGGGGAAATTGCAGAGAGGCTGGGGGTCACGCCGGCGGCGCTCTCTTATCATCTGAAATTATTGAAAAGCGCTGATCTTGTCATGGAATATAAAAATAAGAACTTTGTATACTATGAAATCAATACATCGGTGTTTGACGAGTTGATTTTATGGATCCAACAATTTGGAGGTAACAGAAAATGAAAAAAGCTATGTGGGCCATTTCCTTGTTTTCATTCATCATCACTGCTGCAGTAGTGCAGTTTATGCCGGATTCCGTTCCCATGCACTATGACATAGCAGGTAAAATCGACAGATGGGGATCAAAATACGAGAATTTTATATTTCCGGTGCTCATTCTGCTTATGTCATTATTCTGGCATTTGTTTATTCTGCATTTTGAGAAGAGAGCGGAGAGCGCTTCTGCTGATAAAGAACATGCCGAGGCCTTATCAAATGTGAAAGTAATGAAAATTACCGGCGTTTCGATGGCAGCCATGTTCACTGTGATGCAGAGCCTTATTCTGTACGGTTCTTATGTTGAGGCCAATACCGGCGCTGCTTATGCCTCTATCGATATCGGAAAGGCTGCCTGTATATTGAGTGGAGTCATATTGATCGTGTTGGGAAATTTTATGCCCAAGACCAAAAAGAACCGGGTGGTGGGAGTTCGGGTAAGCTGGAGTCTGCATAACGATACAACCTGGATGAAAAGCAATCGTTTCGGCGGTGCTGCCATGATCACAGCAGGGCTGATGACGATCATTACAACGATATTCACCCCGTCAGGCATTGCAGTCGTTATGCTGCTTGTTTATATACTGACAGCCTCAGCAGCCACTCTCGTATACACACATAAGATTTATAAGAAAGAACTGGAGAAATAGATAGCAGACACACAGGAGGAGAGGATGGGACTTGTTTTGTATAAGGGACGCCCGGAGAGGACGGAAAGCGGCTGTTACTCACGGCCGTTTTCCACTGTGAAGCTGACGCGTCCCTTTGTGTTTCTGCCTGTAAGGGTGACTGTGTAGATGCCGCCTTCCTGAATCTCAACATCGAATTCCCCGGATTTGGAGAAGTTGTCATTTTGATAGACGGGCTCTTCGTTATCTTTTTGGATCTTGATTGCGAGACTGCCGCGTTTGACTGTAATGACTGCCTTGATGGTCTCTCCGGGATCAACCGTAAAATCCTGAGAATAAGTCATGTTAAATATTTTGTAATCCATGGTAAGCTCCCTGCTGTTTCCCCGCCTGCTGCCATTAAACCGAGAGCCGCAGGCGGTAAGCGATATCACAAGCAGCGTGATAATGAGCACAGTCATTCGCGATAATCTTTTCATCGATGAGCTTTGCCTCCGTTTTTAATTTATTATTACAAATGAAACGGCGCAAGTCAAGTATTGCTATCTGGACGGCATCTGAAAACCCGCGAGTGCTTTGTTTAAATAGTCGTTAAAGGGTTTCATGATTTGGAAAAGCTCTGCTGCCTTTGCGACGAATTTTTCCGCATCTTTCAATTCCTCGTCTTTCAGCGGGTATTCCAGATACCAGCTCTTGAATTTAAGATATTCCGCTTGTGGGTGTTCTTTTTCATATCCTGCAGGTACATTTTTTAAGGCTGTTCCCCGGACAGTGAAATACTTTTCAAACGTCGGCTCATGTATGATCCGTTCCCATTCTGCGCCGTTCTGCGCAATATAATCCCGTATCATCGCTGTGGCATCCTTGAACATATCTGCAAAAAGGCCGCCCCCTAAAAAGGACTGATCGCCGGGCTTTATCATTAGATAATATCCCACAGGGACAGGCAGCTTGCCTGCGGAGGAAATATGGGCGCGGAACGCAGGGTTATAAGGCGATTTATCATGGCTGAAGCGGGTATCTCTTACCAGCTTAAACGTAAGGCTTTTCGGATCGTTATGCAAAATACTGCTGTCATATTTTCCAATCTCCAGCAACAATGTCTGCAGGAGTTTTTCAAATTCTGCATTTGCCTTTTTGTAATCGTCTTTGTGCGCATGATACCATTCCCGATCATTATTCATACTCAATGCGGATAAATAATCAATCATTAACTGTGTGTTCATAATCTGTCATCTCCTTTATGATTTCTGGATAATGGAAAACTGTGTGGAATCTAAAAACTCCTGTATCAGATATTTTGTGCGTTCGGGAGAACGGTAGGGTTTACAGAACGAAAAGTCCTGTGACAGCTCATCGATATCTTCCATGGCATTTTTCACATCCATTATGGTCTGAATGGGAACCTCCGTGGCTGTCGTATAATCTAACTGCGTCGGGTTTATCCTATGGTTCTGTATAGCATAATTCACCCTGTCAAGGCACTTGCATTTGCCGCTGCCGTATTCACCGCAATACTGTCCGAGAAAGCCTGCCATTTTTTTGCGTATTCGGGAGAGTCGCTGGCGATACGCTTCCGGGGTCATGTCCAACAGATCACCCGCAATGCGGCTGTCAACCTTAAACATGGTACCCAGTATGAAAATGCATCTGCTTTCCACATCAAGGCATTGCAGCATCACATTGGTACAGGACATCTTCAGTTCTTCTGCCAGGATATCCTTTTCCACACTCTGCGTTAAATCCGGCACATCCTGTATTTTCCCGTTTTCTATGTCGTCTCCATAATACTCAAAACTTAACGGAAAGCGGGCGAACATATGCTTTTTGTAATTTTTCAGATGATTGACGGCAATGCTGAATACCCATGTCGTAAATGAGCTCTCACCTCTGAAAGAAGAGAGATGTGTGATCATTTTCAGCAGAATATCCTGTGTGGCATCCTCCGCGTCCGCAAATGTTCCAAGCATCCGCAGGGATAAATTAAATACAATGTCCTGCACACCTGCGATAAGCGTTTCAAGAGCTTTTTTGTCTCCCGCGGTAGCCTGATCGATTAAAGCTTGTACTTCCTGATTTGTTTTTTGATTCATCTATTTTTACCTCCTGTTTCATTAGACAAGGTTTCTTTGTCCGTGTGACAGAAAAATTACGGATGGAACAGAGAATTTCCTTTTATCATTTTAGCACAGCAGCGCGGCTTTTTCTATCTTGTGTTTTAATCGCCTATTCTTGCTGAAATCTGTTCTTTATGATACAATTCTTAAGTGAAGCTGTATCTTAGCAGCTAAGCTGAAACGGGGACATAGGGATGAAAAGCAAAAGAGTATCGCTTATATTATGCGTATGCGCCGCCACGCTGCTTTTACCGGGGTGCGGCAATGCGCAGAAGCGGGAGACCAACACTGACAAAAAGCAGGATTTTGGCACGACGGCGGACAAAATCGAAATAAGTGCGGACGAGCTTCTGGATTCGTTTATCGACGGTGAGGTCATGGCATACTATGTCCGGGCGGACAGTCCGTTTTATATCACGGATCTGCCCAGCGATCCGGAAGACTTTACCTGTTATTCCGTCGGAGACAGAGTTGATCTGGACAATGACGGAGAAAATGAGCTGATCCTGAAGGGACCCTATGGCGGAAAATATCTTGACGCCCGGGACGGACAGGTCTATGTTCTGGATGAGGGGGGAGGAACGGCTTCTCAGATCAGTTATACGGAATTTGATGATCAGACATGGATCGTACATGCGGATATAACGCATGCCGGGAGGAATTTCTATTATTTTACGCTGTATGACGGCGCCGGGCATGTGCTGGAGGAGCGCAGTCTTTTGAAAGAGTATTGGGAGACGCCGGATCTGCCGGACGGTCCGGCTACGGTCTATACCTATGGCGATAAACGGATCACCAGAGAAGAGTATGACGAGTTAAAGCTGAAAATGCTCGGAGAATAGAATCCCGGAAACAGGGAAATCAGGCGGCAGGGGAGTATTCATGACGAAGCTTAAAGATGATTTTCAATATTTTCTGCGACAAAAAATCTATATCCTGGCCCTTGCGCTGACCGCTGTCTGCAGCTATGGCTATTCCATCGTGCAGCCCAGTATCGGTATCGACGATACTGCAGTGTCTCTGTATCTGGAGGAGGGGCTTGAGGTGGTTATGGGGCGCTGGACGGTTTTCTGGCTCAACAAGCTGTTTCGTGTGTCGGAATTTGCCCCTTTTATGACGGAACTTGCAGGCGTATTGTTTCTGATGATTGCGTCTGTTTTGTTCAGTGTGCTTTTGCGCCGGATATCAGGGGAGCGGGTCCGGAACTGGACATACACGGTCTTTGCCTGTGTCTTTGTATCAAATCCCATTATCAGCGAGGTGTTTGTGTACTACTGGCATGACGGTGCGGGATTGGGATATGTGCTGACGGCGCTGGCTCTCTTGTGTTTTCACAGTGGTCTGCAGGCTAAAGGGAAAGCACAGGTATATGCGTTTGCAGGGAGTCTCCTGTCGGTGTGGGCGGCGGTGGGCTGCTATGAATCATTTTTGATTCTTTATATTTTAGGTATTCTGATAATATTGTTTTTGTGGGGCATGGAGGATGCAAAGAGGCTGAACCTCTCCTCATTGTGTAAGTATTTAGGCATCGGAGCGGCTTTGACGGTGGGATGTGTGCTGCTTCGCGGCGCGATGATCGCGCTGACCACAAATATTTTTGATCTCGGCGGCGTGCTTGCCCGGGTGAAGCAGGAACAACGGGGGCTGTCAGAAATGCTGGTTCTGTTCAGTCAGGACGGATGGGACAATCTGGTGATGCTGCTCAAGCGTTTCTGGGTGGTCTATCATTTGAATGCGGTGGTGTATCTGCCGGTGACAGTCTATGAGCTTGCAGTGTTTATCTTCGGTGCTGCCGCAGTGGTTCTTGCATTCAGGAGGTGGAACCTCTGGTTTGTGGTGCTTTGGTTTGGGATGCTTGCAGCGCCTTTTCTGCTGACTCTGGCGGAGATGCGTCTCTCTCATTACCGTTCCTGCCAGTATCTGCCTTTTTATGCGGCGGCAGGTGTGTGGCTTTTGTGCGCAAGCCTGACAAAATGTAAGCGTTTTCAGAGGCCGCTGCGGATATGCGCGATCCTGGGTGCTGCAATTCTGGTGTGGAACCAGGCGGAATTTATGAATCGGAGCTTTTATACGGATTATCGCAAGTATGAGACCACAAGAGAGCTGCTGAGCCGGATCGCCTGGGATATAGAACGGGATTACGGGAACGATATACCGGTGGTCTTTACGGGCCATTACAATACGCCTCATGAATTGGCCGGGGACTATTATGTGCCTTACGGCTCCTGGCAGTATCGATATATTGCGGCGGTCACGGACAGAATAGACCCGCATCTGAAGGAAAAATATTTCTCAGTCTGGGGTTACAGCTTTGTGGGGGAGGCCAATTTTCCCATGATTCAGTGGGCCTTTGACGCATTTGACGGGACGAACCGGGAGATGATCAATTTTCTGAAAATGCATGGACATCCCTTCCGGACGGTGACGGATCCGGAAACGCTGGCGCAGGCCAGAGAGACCGGAGACGGGATGCCGGGGTATCCTGCGGAAGGTTCCATCATCAGACAGGACGGGTATATTCTGGTACACATAGACAGGTAAGGAAATCAGATTTGTCGACGGAGGAAATGTGATGAAGTATAAAATGTCAGCTCTATTATGTGTGGGAATTATAATGCTTTGCGGATGCGCCGGGAGTTTGCCCGGGCAGATAGAAATCAATACGGAACAGGATGCTGCGCTCTACATCGGCGAATATCTGGATTCCGATGTGATGGATCCCAATCTGGAGATTGCTGAGGGTGAGAACGGACAATACATCGTGCAGATAGGGATTTTCCGTTTGACATCCATAGAGGGTGTCGGAGAGCTGACAGAGGAGGGGATGCGCTTTACGGCGACGGATGCCGCCGGCAATCCCATCGGCGGAGTGATCACGGTTGAGGATCAGACGGCGACGGTTACGTTTACCGATTCCACATGGGAGTATCTGCCTGACGGAAGCGCATATCAGTACACGAAATCCTCTGACACACCCAATCTGTGGGATTAGATGTGATAACGATACAGAATGACCAAAATTAATATTTATAAGAAGGGAGATTTTATATGGCTGCAGAGCGTACTTATTCCAATCCGATTCAAAGAGGTTTTTTCCCGGATCCTTCCGTGATCCGGGTGGGGGATGACTATTACATGGTAAACTCCAGTTTCCAGTATTTTCCGGCTATACCGATCTCCCATTCCAGAGATATGGTGCATTGGCATATCATCGGCCATGCCATTACCAATCCGGAGTGGCTTGATCTGAGCGATATCAGGGACTCTCACGGCATCTGGGCGCCGGATATTGAATATGTGGACGGCAGATTTTATATATATGCCACATTGCGCCTGAATGCGGACGGAAAGCGGGACAATAATGTGATGCGCCGCCAGCTTGTGATGGTGTCTGACAGGCCGGAGGGGCCTTACAGTAAGCCGGTCTGTCTGGAGGTGGACAATATCGATCCCTCTCTCTTTGTGGATGAGGACGGAAGCAAATATATGCTGATTGCAAGGGCAGTGCAGACAGTGCCTTTGTCTGCGGACGGTCTGGCTGTGACAGGACCTATGAAAACCGCATGGGACGGTACGGGGGAGCGCTGTTCGGAGGGGCCGCATGTATTCCGTAAGGATGGATATTATTATGCCATGGTGGCAGAGGGCGGCACCGGCTACGGTCATGGGATCAATGTGGCCCGGAGTGACGCTCTGTTTGGAGATTATGAGAATTCTCCCTGTAATCCCGTAATGCGTCAGACGGATCCTGATGCACCCATCCAGCGGGCGGGACACGGCAAGCTGGTGCAGGATCAGAAGGGAAACTGGTGGTGCTATTATCTCTGCGGCAGACCAAACGGCGGTAAGTATACGACTGTGGGACGGGAGTCTGCGCTGGATCCGGTGCAGTGGACACAAGACGGCTGGTTTACCGTCAATGAGGGAAAGGGTCCCAGTCTGGTGCAGACCGCACCGGATCTGCCGGAATGTATTTTTGAGCGGAATCTGTTTGATGATTTTGACGCAGAACAGTTGAATCTTGAGTGGGAGTTTGTCAGAAACCCTGACAATGGTTCCTGGTCTCTGACGGAGCGCCCGGGATATTTCCGCATCTGGACCAGAGACGGTCAGCTAAATGAAATACGCTCCAAGAACACGCTGCTTCGCAGAGAGCAGGAGCTTTCCTACCGGGCGGAGACCAAGGTGGAGTTTTATCCCGATAAGGACGGCGAGCAGGCGGGACTGACCTGTTATTACAGCACGGCCACTTACGCCAGATGCGCGGTTTGTTACGAGGGCGGGCGCAGACTGCAGCTTGTCATCAACCGCAATCATGGGGAGGAGATCATGGCGGAGGTGGAGAATCTTCCCGAGGCTCCCGTATGGCTGCGCGTGGTGGTGGAAAAGCTCACCAGAAGCTTTTATTATAGTCTGGACGGCGTCAAATGGGAGCCTGTGGGCGTGCTGGAGAACTGTATTTATCTGTGTGACGAAGGCGTGCCTGACGATCCCAAGCGTCACACCGGTACTTTGGTGGGAATCTATGCCAACAACGGAGGCTGCGGCAGCAGGAAGCCCGCTGATTTTGACTATTTTGCATATGACGACAGTGGGGAGAAAGAATAGAGATCATGGAGAAGCTTTTGGAGATAGAAGACTGTCTGGAGATGCTGCGGGAGAGAGTGAGGCTTCAGGAAGTGCAGGAGGTATCGCTTGCCGGGGCCTGCGGCAGGGTGCTGGCTGAGACAGTCTGCTCTGATATCGATGTGCCGCCCTTTCAAAGATCTGCCATGGACGGTTATGCGGTCCGTGCGGCGGATCTGGAAAGTATAACCGGAACACATTCGGCGGAAGGGAATTCTTTTGTCGAACTGAGCGTGAAGGGGAGGCTGCTTGCGGGAGATTATGAGGAAATCCCCTATGAGCCGGGGACGGCTGTCCGTGTCATGACCGGCGCGTTTGTGCCCGAGGGATATGACGCGGTGGTGCGCCAGGAGGACACGGATTACGGGGAGGAGACGGTAAAGGTCTTCGCCCCGGTTAAAGCCTTTCAAAATTACTGCAGGGCCGGGGAGGATATCCGCCGGGGCGATGTGACGGCAGAGCGGGGGACAAGACTGAGTCCTGTCCACATCGGACTGTTGGCTGAGACCGGCAGGGCAAAGGTTTTGGTTTATCGCCCGGTGCGCGCGGCAATTCTCTGCACCGGGTCGGAGCTTGTGCGGGTGGGAGAGCCTTTGGGTAAGGGCAAAATATACAACAATATTTCTTATATATTGGAGACGGCGATCCGCAGGGAAGGTCTTGAGGTGAGCTTCGTACAGCTCTGCACGGATCAGGAGGCGCTGCTTGCAGAAAAGCTTCAGGAGGCTCTAAAGGCGGCGGATATCGTTATCACCACGGGAGCGGTCTCCGTGGGAGAGAAGGATATCGTCCCGGCAGTGCTGCAGGAGCTGGGAGCGGAGATTCTGTTCCGGAGGGCCTGTATTCAGCCGGGGACGCCCACCACGGCCAGCGTGAAGGACGGTAAGGTTATCTTGAGCCTTTCCGGCAATCCCTATGCGGCGCTGGTAAATTTTGAAATTTATTTCTGGCCCCTTGCGGCGAAGATGATGGGGCATGAGAGCTTCGACACGGTAAGGACCACGGCAGTGCTGCGGAGTCCTTATGATAAGGTCAACCGGATGAGGCGTTTTCTCAGGGCAAGAGCGGAGGACGGCAATGTGTATCTGCCCTCGGCAGTCCATTCGTCGTCTGTGATCCGTAATATGACCGAGTGTAATTGTTTTATAGATCTGGAACTCGGAAGGGCGGTAGCGCCGGGTGACATTGTACGGATCCGCTATATAAAAGGGATGCAAGTCAATCCCTCCTTGATATAACGGAGCTATGATCCGGGTGCAGCATTGTGATAGGAGAGTGAGGAGACGATGTCCGTGAATCTGAGCGTTGGTGTTCTGGCCGGGGGCAGGAGTACCCGGATGGGGCAGGATAAGGCCCTGTTACAACTGGAGTCCAAACGGTTTATCGACCGTATCTGCGAGGAGCTTGGCGGCTTTTCGCAGGTGCTTATTTCCGCTGCCCGCAGGGGCCTCTATGAGGATACCGGTTTTGAGGTGGTCTATGACGTACATCAGGACATCGGTCCCATCGAGGGAATCTATCAGGTGCTGTCTCATGCCCGGGAGGAGTATGTCTTTATCTGTGCGGCGGACATGCCCTTTATCAGGCGGGAACTGGTGGAGTATATGGCGGAGTTTATCTCCTCTGATTATGACTGTTATTGTCTGGTGGATGAAGACCATATACATCCGCTCTGTGCCATTTATTCCAAGAGGATGCTGGGCGCCGTCGAGGAGCAGATACGGAGCGGCCGTTACAGACTCCTAAATGTGCTGCGGGCGGTGCGGACCAAGTATATCCGTCTCGAGACCTCATGCTTTGACAGGCGGATCGTGAGGAACATCAACACAAGGGAGGAGTATGCCCGTCTGCAGTTTCCGCAGGTATTCTGCGTCAGCGGGGTGAAGGACAGCGGCAAGACGGGACTGATCATAAAGCTCATCAATGAATTTATTGCGGAGGGCCGCTCGGTTGCTGTGATCAAGCATGACGGACACGAGTATGTCATGGATCATGAGGGGACGGACACCTATCGGTATCGTCTGGCGGGGGCGGAGTGCAGTGTCATCTATTCCGACACGCAATATTCGATAAACCGCAGGGGGCGGGCCCGGGTGGAGGAGCTGATCGCATTTTGCGGGGACGCGGATGTGGTGATTCTCGAGGGGCTGAAGGCATCGCCCTACCCGAAGATCGAGGTGGTGCGGCGCGCGGTATCCGCCGCTCCCGTCTGTGATCCGGACTCTCTGATCTGTATAGCGACCGATGTGGTATCCCAGGAAGATGTGAAATGTCCGGTGTTTGGCATGGATGATATTCATGGGATTTTTTTGTGCGTAAAAAAGTATTTTGAAAGGCGATAGAGAGGAAACGCATAATGAAACTGATAGAGACGAAGGATGCCGTAGGGCAGGTGCTCTGCCATGATATCACGCAGATCATACCCGGTGTGGTGAAGGATGCGGTGTTCAGAAAGGGGCATATCGTCGCTCCGGAGGATATCCCGGTGCTTTTGTCCGTGGGCAAGGAGCATCTCTATGTGTGGGAGAAACAGGAGGGAATCCTCCATGAGGACGAGGCTGCCGCGATTCTCCGGGACATCTGTATCAATGACGGGATGTGCGCATCAGAGCCCAAGGAGGGTAAAATCGAGCTGTGCGCAGAGCGGGACGGGCTGTTTCGGGTGAATACCAACAGACTGAATGCGGTGAACGGGCTTGGCGAGCTGATGATCGCAACGATTCACGGCAATTTTCCTGTGCGAAAGGGAGACAAGCTTGCTGCTGTCCGCATCATTCCGCTGGTCATCGGGGAGGAGAAGTTGAATCAGGCCAGAGAGGCTGCCGGAGAGAAGCCGCTGCTTGAGATCCTGCCTTTTTCCCATGTGAGGGTGGGGATCGTCACCACCGGCAGCGAGGTGTTTAAAGGCCGGATTGAGGATGCTTTCGGACCGGCTGTCCGGGCCAAGCTCTCGGAGTATGACACGGAGATACTGGGTCAGCGCATCGTGGATGACAGGCAGGAGGATATCGTGGAGGCCATTGGCGGTTTTGTGGACCAGGGGGCGGATATGGTGCTGTGCACCGGGGGAATGAGCGTAGACCCTGACGACAGGACTCCCGGGGCAGTGAAAGCTTTCGGGGCGGATATCGTGTCCTATGGGGCTCCGGTGCTTCCCGGGGCGATGTTCCTGCTGGCCTATTATCAAAACGGGAACAAAACGGTTCCGATCCTGGGACTGCCGGGCTGTGTAATGTATGCGAAGCGGACCGTGTTCGATCTGATCCTGCCCCGGGTGCTTGCAGGGGAGCGGCTTACCGCAGAGGATATCCGGGTCTATGGCGAAGGCGGGCTGTGCTTAAACTGCCCGGAATGTCATTTCCCCGCCTGCGGCTTCGGGAAATAAACGCAAAATTGCCGCGGCGCGGCGGAATGTGAGGAGATATGGGAGAGTTTACACATTTTGACAGACAGGGCAACGCCATTATGGTGGATGTGACAGGTAAGGCGCAAACGGAGCGCGTGGCAGTGGCGGAGGGCTGTATCAGGGTCAGCGCGGAGGTGTTTGACGCCGTGAAAAATCAGACTGCTGCCAAGGGCGATGTGCTCGGAACGGCCCGGATCGCGGGGATCATGGCCACAAAGCGCACGGCGGAGCTGATTCCCATGTGCCATCCGCTTATGCTCACCAAGGTCTCCATTGATTTTATGCCGGAGGAGGAGAGCCTGCAGATCCGGTGCCGCTGTACCGCAAAGCTCACGGGCAGGACCGGGGTGGAGATGGAGGCGCTCACGGGAGTCAGCGTGGCGCTGCTCACTGTTTATGACATGTGTAAGGCTATGGACAAGAGTATGGAGATTTCAGAGATTCGTCTGGTGGAGAAGCTGGGCGGTAAGAGTGGACATTTTGTCAATCCGGCATTGAGAGGCGATAAGTCTGTCTAAGAGATTGTGACTGCTGATCGGTCGGTGCCGGCAGCGTGAGACTGGGAGGATTTTGCGCCGGAGGCGGAGGTCGGGCATTTTCTAATCGTGCGGATATAGAGTCTTGCGATCTCCGGGTCGGCTATAAGGCGCATCCGTGCGCCGTATAGCCTGAAATGCGCATCCATGCGCATTTCACCCTGATTTTCTGACCGCACTCTAAGAAAATGCACCAATCTCCGCCAATGTCTGCAGAATCCTCCCAGTCTCATGCTGCCTGTCTGCCGGCTGAATGCAGCATTCACAATGTCTTGGGCCGAAGGGTTATCGGGAAAGATACGAGGGATATCGTTGTGGTTAATTTGTTCTTATGGAATGAAAGAAATATCAGGAAAAGAAGAAGTATCGGGAAAGCGGGAAGCGGCAGGGTATTGCGGATAGTGGTGCTGGCGGTTGTGCTTGTTTTTTGCGGCTGCGGCAGGACTGGGGGAGGTTCGCAGGAGGCTGTGGAGCTGACTGTTTTGGCAGCGGCATCTCTGACGGATGTCTGTGATGAGATCGGGGAGCGGTATGAGGCGGAGCATGAGAATGTCAGGCTGCAATTTTCTTTCGGAAGTTCCGGCGCTTTACAGACCCAGATCGAGGAGGGGGTGCCTGCGGATGTGTTTTTGTCTGCGGCGATGAAGCAGATGGAGGCTTTGGATGAAAAAGGATTGATGGATTCCGATTCCGTCGCGGAGCTTCTGGAGAATAGGATCGTGCTGGTGGTACCTGCGGACAGCGATATGGATTTAAGCTCTTTTGAGGAGATTGTCACGGATAAGGTGAGAATAATTGGCCTTGGGGAGCCGGAGAGCGTGCCGGTGGGGCAGTACGCTGAGGAGGTATTTACCTCGCTGGGGCAGTGGGATGCGGTGAAGGCGAAGGCAAATTACGGTTCCGATGTGCGCACCGTGCTCTCCTGGGTGGAGACCGGAAATGTGGACTGCGGTGTGGTGTATGCCACGGATGCTTACAGCACAGAGGGGGTAAGAATCGTTGCGGAGGCGCCCGTGGGTTCCTGTCAGCGGGTCGTTTATCCTGTGGGTGTAGTGAAGGAAAGCATCCATGCAAAGGAGGCGGCAGCGTTTGTGGAGTATCTGCAGACGGAGGAGATTCTGGCGCTGTTTGAGAGCTATGGGTTTACCGGAGTAAATAGCGAAAGGTAGATTGGGCCGCGGTGCTTGCGCGGCGGAATGAGAGGAGAAATGGATTATACGCCTTTGTGGATTTCGGTGAAGGTGGCGGCAACCGCCACCGTATTTACCTTCTTTTTGGGGCTGGCAGCGGCCAGGCTGGTGTTGTCTCTGGGCAGATGGAAGGGAGCGGTGGACGGCCTTTTTTCCCTTCCGATGGTGCTGCCGCCCACGGTGGTGGGTTTTTTCCTGCTGCTTTTATTTGGCAGGAACAGTGCGTTGGGAAAACTGCTGGAGCGCTGCGGTGCTGCGGTGATCTTTACCTGGCAGGGTGCGGTGATCGCGGCGGCGGCAGTGGCTTTCCCCATCATGTATCGCACGGCCAGGGGGGCGTTTGAGCAGGTGGACGCAGATCTGATTCATGCGGCGCGGACCTTGGGTATGTCTGAGATCCGGATTTTTTTCCGGATTTTGCTTCCGGTGGCCCGTCCCGGTGTCATGGCTGCGGTTATACTGGCGTTTGCCAGAGCCTTGGGGGAGTTTGGAGCCACTATTATGATCGCGGGCAATATTCCCGGCAGGACACAGACGATGTCCGTGGCGGTTTACACTGCCATGCAGAGCGGCGACAGAGAGCTTGCCTTCCGCTGGGTGGCTGTGATCATGTTGATCTCCTTTGTGTCCATGTTCTTCATGAATTATATTGTGGAACGTAAAGGCAGGGGAGGTGTGTGACAATGTCCCTGTTTGTGGATATAGAGAAGAGGCTCGGTTCCTTTCGTTTAAAGGTTTGTTTTGAGACCGCGGACGAGGTCTTTGCCATTCTGGGAGCCTCCGGCTGCGGCAAGAGTCTGACCTTAAAATGCATTGCCGGGATTGAGCGGCCGGACAGGGGAGTGATCAGGCTGGACGGCAGGACGCTTTTTGATTCCGGCAAGAGGATTAATCTGCCTGTGAGAAAGCGAAGGATCGGCTATCTTTTTCAGGACTATGCCTTGTTTCCCAATATGACTGTGTTTGAGAATATCCTGTGCGGAACGGGGGATAAAGAGGCGGCCAGAGAGCTGGCGGCGCGTTTTTATCTGGAGGGAAAGGAACAGCTATATCCGGCACAGCTCTCCGGCGGACAGAAACAGCGGGCGGCGCTGGCCAGGATGCTGGCGGCAAAACCGGATTATCTGCTGCTGGACGAACCGTTTTCGGCGCTGGACAATTATTTGAAATCCAGGCTGGAGCGGGAGCTGATGGAAGTCCTGGACGAATATGGCAGAAGGGCGCTGTTTGTCTCTCATGACAGGAACGAGGTCTATCGGCTGACGGACCGCATTGCGGTGATGGAAAACGGAGAGGTGGCGGATATAAGGTCCAAGCGGGAGCTTTTTGAGGCGCCCCGCACAATGGCTGCCGCACTGCTCACCGGATGTAAAAATGTGAGCAGGCTGGAGTATCGGGAGGATGGTTTATATGCGCTGGATTGGGGATTCTATTTACGGACGGCCGATACGGGCGGACAGATGGAGCAAAAGTTCCGGTATGCGGCGGTGCGGGCACATTATTTTGAGGCCGTGCGTGAGCTGTCGGAGCAGGACAAATATAATACTTTGGTTTGTGATATCATTCGGGAGATTGAGGATGCGTTCTCCGTGGTGATCCTTTTTCGGAACCAATGCGGGGAGCAGACAGGAGATTACTCCATTCTTACCGCCGAATTTTCCAGGGAAGAGTGGAATGAGATCAGGGAACGTACCGTTTATCGGGGCAGGCCTTTGTGTCTGCGTATTCCCGAACAGAGAATCATGTTGATGGAGAGATAAATGCAGGATCGTTTTGGAAGACGCATCGATTATCTGCGGATATCGGTGACGGATAAATGTAATTTGAGATGCAAATATTGTATGCCTCCCGGGGGCGTGGAGCGGATCCCTCACGGGGAGGTGCTCTCGCTGGAGGAGCTGGCCCGGATAACGGGAATCATGGCAGGGCTTGGCATTCGGAGCGTCCGCTTTACAGGCGGAGAGCCCCTGGTGCGAAAGAATCTGGTGCGCCTTATGGAGGCAGTCCATGAGCTGGAAAACATACGGGAGATCGCCGTCACTACCAACGGCGTACTTTTGGAGGAACAACTTCCCGGGCTTATGGAGGCCGGGCTGACATCGGCAAATATCAGTCTGGACACCGTTGATCCCCGGACGTTCCGGGAGATCACCGGCGCGGATGCCTGTGGGAAGGTACTGGCGGCCATTGAGAAGTGCGCCGCATCCGGTGTCCGCACAAAGATAAACTGTGTGCCCTGCAGGGAGTGGAATGCAGGGGAGCTCGCGGAGGTGGCCGCGCTCGCCAAACGTCTGCCCGTGGATGTGCGATTCATTGAACTGATGCCTGTGGGCTGCGGCAGACAGTTTCACGGGATGCCGTCAGAGGAGGTGCTGGAGGAGCTTGTGTCTGCATACGGCCCGGCCCGGCCGCTTAAAGACGGCAAAAAGAGAGGCAATGGTCCGGCGCAATATTATGAGTTTGAGGATTTTATCGGAAAGATCGGATTCATCAGTCCCATGTCCCACAAATTCTGCGGAGAATGCAACCGCATCCGTCTCACGGCGGAGGGACGACTGAAGCTCTGTCTGCAATACAATGCCGGAGTGGAGCTGAAACCGCTTTTGCGAAACGGAGCAGCGGATGAGGAAATTCGGGCGGCAATCCTCGAGGCGGTGGAGCAAAAGCCGATGCATCATGATTTTGAACAGATGAAAACGGATTGTCCTGCGGAGGATTCTGACAGCCGCAAGATGGTACAGATTGGAGGATAATATGGGAAGAGTAGTTGCGGTGTGCATCAGTGAGAAAAAGGGAACAGCCAAGCGGAATGTAGGTTCCGCAGATTTTGTGGAGAATTTTGGCCTGAAGGGGGATGCGCATGCAGGGAAATGGCACAGGCAGGTGAGCCTTTTGTCCTTCGATGAGGTTGAGCGCTTTCGGGCCAGAGGAGCGCAGGTGGAGGACGGGGCTTTCGGAGAGAATCTACTGGTGGAGGGCTTTGATTTTAAGACATTCCCGGTTGGAACTGTCTTTACCTGCAATGATGTAGTGCTGGAAATTACCCAGATCGGCAAAAAATGTCACTCCGAGTGCGAGATTTTTCATCAGGTTGGAGACTGTATCATGCCCAGGGAGGGCGTGTTTGCCAGAGTGCTTCGGGGCGGCGTGATCCGTGTGGGAGACGAGCTTTGTCCGGGGACGAAGCCCTATCGATTTACAGCGGGCATTGTCACTGCCAGCGATAAGGGCAGCAGCGGGGAACGGGAGGATGCCGCGGGCCCGGCCATCCGGGAGCTGATCGAGCCCGCAGGCTATCATGTCCGGAGCCAGAGGATGCTTCCCGATGAGGAGGAGGCGCTGTATCAGGAGCTGGTGCGTCTTGCGGACGAGGAAGGGGTGGATGTGGTCTTCACTACCGGGGGCACAGGACTTTCCCCCCGGGACAACACGCCTGAGGCCACTCTGCGTGCAGCGGACAAGAATGTGCCGGGTATCGCCGAGGCCATCCGCGCCTATAGCCTGCAGATCACGCCCAGAGCCATGCTGAGCAGAGCTGTCAGCGTGATGCGGGGTCGGACGCTGATCATCAATCTGCCGGGAAGCCCCAAGGCGGTGCGGGAGAGTCTGGAATATATCCTTCCTACGCTGGAGCATGGGCTTGAGATCATGCGGGGAGATGCCGGAGAATGCGCCAGACAGTGACTGCGGATATCAGCCGGGCAGCAGGAGCGCCCGCAGAGCCGGGCACAGAGAGGAGGGAGACAAAGATTTGGGCAATGGGACAGACGATGGAAAAACAACGGTAAAGCTTGCGGCAAGGCTGGTACGAAACGGCGCCGCGGCGGAGGAGACTGCAGAGCGCGAGATCTTGCGGGAGCACAGGCTGGAGATCGTGGTCAATGAACGGACCATAGCGCGTCTGGTCTGCACTGGGGAGGATCTGGAAAATCTGGTGGTGGGCCGTCTGATCACGGAGCAGATGATCGCGGGAGCGGAGGGCATCGAGGGACTCTATCTCTGCGAGAGCGGCAATCGTGCCAGAGTGTTTTTGAAAGAGAATATAAAGTTTTGCGCCGCTCAGACGGAGGAGCCTACCTGCTGTACGGATAATCTGGTGCTGCTTGAGCCGGCGGATAAACGGATTCGGTCACAGTATGGATCGATCAGGCAGACGGAATATGAACCGCTTGAGCCGGGCGTCTGGAAACCGGAGTGGATTTTTGGACTGACGGATGCCTTTGCGGAGGACTTCAGACTGCATAAGCGCACCGGCGGCATCCATGCCTGTATGCTGGGCAGAGAGGGAAGCGTGCTCTATCAGACGGAGGATATCGGCAGACATAACGCTATGGACAAAGCGATCGGTTACGCGTCGCGGATGGGGATTGCGCCGGAGCGCTGTATGCTTTTTACCACAGGCCGGGTGCCTACGGATATGGTGAGAAAGGCTGTGGCATCGAGAATTCCGGTGCTGGTGTCGAAGGCTGTCCCCACCTTGGAGGCGGTGGAGATGGCACAGAGATACGGTCTTGTTCTGATTTGCAGAGCATGGCCGGACAGTTTTGAGATTTATGCGGATGGAGGCCTGAAGCAAAATGAATAAAAGAACTCTGTGGATCACAAGGACGGCTGTTTTTATCGCGGTTCTGATCGTGTGGCAGTATGCCACGTCGTTTTGGAGTAATACCTTGATTACGGGAACCGGTGTCAATCTGCTGCTGGTTCTGGCAGTCATGTCCGGCGGCCTGGCCGGCGGTTCGGCTGTGGCTGTCCTGTCGCCTGTCTTTGCCAGGTTTTTCGGTATCGGACCGCTCTGGCCGCTCATCCCTTTCATTGCCCTGGGCAATTTGACGCTGGTGCTGATATGGCATGTCCTGGGCGGCCGCGAGACCGGAATCCGGCGGGTAAACTATCTGTTGGCGGCCGTTTTGGCCGCTGTCGCCAAATTTCTGGTTCTCTATATCGGCGTCGTGCAGATTGCGGTGCCCTTTTTACTGAAGCTGCAGGAGAAACAGGCGGCTGTCGTCTCCGCGATGTTTTCCCTGCCGCAACTGGTTACTGCGGGAGCAGGGGGCGTGCTGGCAATATGCATTCTTCCGGCTGTTTTAAAAGCGGCGAAAAGCAGCCTTTAGCGTTATAGCTTAAATTTGTTTATCTCTGCGTCAAGCCGGCCGACGATCTGTTTATTGACATCTGCTTTGCCGCCGATATCTCTGACCCCGTCGGAGAGTCCCTCGGACATTTCGGCTACAGTGACGATACCCTTCGTGCTTTCCTCGACGGCGACGCTGATGTTTGACATGGTTTCTTTTATATAGTCTATGGTCTGCTTGAGACTTTCCGAATCGTCGGCGAACCGCTCCATCACCTCGTGAATCTCATCGGCATCACTGCTGTAATCGTCGCTCATTGTCAAAAGCTTGTGATACCCGTCCATGGCAGTATTTTCCATGAATTCGATCATTTTTTCCGCCTCGGCTGCAAGCTCTTCCACGGAAGTGATAACATCGCTGCTGACCTGTTTGATCTTTTCTGCGGTGGCGGCCGAGTCGGAGGCCAGCTTTCCGATCTCGTTTGCCACAACGGCAAAACCTCTGCCTGTTTCACCGGCTCTTGCCGCCTCTATGCTGGCATTGAGCGACAGGAGATTGGTCTGGTCTGTAATATTGATAATGTTTTCTGTGAGAAGATTGATCTCTTCGACGGATTTGGCCTTTTCGATTCTTGTATTTACCGATTCGGCCATTTCTTTTGCTCTGGCGCGGGCGTTCTCCCGGTCGGCTGCGGCGTCTCTGTGGATCTTTTGCGCTTTTTTTGCGATCTTTTCCGTGGAACGGTTTCCTTCCCCGGCTTTCTCCGAAATATTGTTGATGCGGTCATATACGTCTACTACAGAGTTGTGGATCTGGTTGAGCGAGGCGGTGGATTCCTCCATTGCAGCGCTCATTTCCTCCATACTGGCCGATATATCCAGAATATTTTCCCCGGCGCTGGTGAGATTGTTGACGATCACCTCCGTGGATTTGTTCAGTACGCCGGAATCCTTTGAAATGTTGACCATGATCTTGTGGATGTACGCCAATAATTCATTGACATTCCCGGCCATGATTTCCATTTCGTCGCCGGTTCTCACCGTCAATGTCCGGGTGAGATCGCCTTCATTGCAAACCAGCTCGCGCAGCTTTTTGTTGACGGTTTTAATACTCTTTGTCACGCTGCCGATGACAAGATTCAGAAGGAATAATGAGACCAGAATACTGATCAGGCTAAGAAGCAGAACGCCTGCGCGTGTCTCGTTCATTTTTTTGACGATTTCCGATGCGTCAAAGTCGCTTCCCAGTATGGCGATGATCTGACTGTCGGAATCTCTGATGGGTACATAGGCGGTGATCAGCTTTCCGTCCGCCGTGTCATCGATATAATCCTGAACATATTCCTGGCCGCCGAATACCGGAGCCAGTTCGGAATAGGAAGTCCCGAACCCGGCGCCGATGGCATTCTGGCCGTCCGTCTCATCGGAATCCACTCCGTAATATATCGCCTGGCCGTCTGTATTTAGGGTGTAAAGATAGGCCATCCCGCATTTTTGTCTGATATCGCGCAGTTGGTTCAGCAGTTCCCGGTAGGCGGCGGTATCCTCATCGCCGCTTTTTAACTGTCTGAGCGTGTCACCGTCGATTTGAAGCACTGCCATCCTGGCCGCGATCCGGGCCTGCTCCACGCCCATATAGACCATGTCGGCTTTCATCTGTCTCAGGAAGCTGCCGCTCAAAAGACAGATGATACAAATCACCAGCACATTCGTGACGATCATTAACTTTGCTTTGATACTCAGTCCTCTGGTTTTCATTATCATATTTTTTCCAATCTGCGCCCTGCGGCGCGACCAATGCGGCAAAAATCAAACCGCCGTGACGAACGATAATTCCGTATGTGATAAGTATAATTTATCACATTAAAGTAAAAAGGACAAGCTTTGCGGCATAAATTATCAGCAGGACAGGAAGGAGCAGGTTATAAAATTATAAGAAGATGTTTGCGAGATTTTTATTGTTTTTGATCTGCACTTATAGTATGATAAAATGTGACAGAAGCAGAGCCTGTGAGCTGCTGTGAAAAGTAGTTTTTTCGGATTTTCTGTTGATAGGGAGGGTTTCATGTATAAAGAGAGAGTATTGCAAAAAAACGAAATGAACGAAAAAACCACAAAGTTTCTTGACAAGTTCGTGAAGCGCGTGAAGGCGAATCCGCCGGGGGTATGCCCCATTGCGGTTCAGCTGGCATTCCTTCAGAGCTCAAGGAGCCAGACTTGTGGTAAGTGCGTTCCCTGCCGGGACGGACTGGAGCAGGTGGAGCATATGATGCGCCGCATCCTGGAAGGCGAGGCTGACATGGAGACTTTTGACAATATGGTCGAGCTTGCAAAGATGATCCAGGATTCCGCGGACTGTGCCATCGGCTACGAGGCGGCCAATATCGTGCTGCAGAGCGTAGAGCTGTTCCACGACGAATATATGAGTCATATTCGTGATCACAGATGCCAGAAGGAGATCGGACAGAAGGTGCCGTGTATCTCTTATTGTCCCGCGAATGTGGACATCCCCGGGTATATCGCGCTGATCGGTGAGCACCGCTATGCGGACGCCATCAACCTGATCAGGCATGACAACCCTTTTCCCACGGCATGTGCGTTTATCTGTGAGCATCCCTGTGAGGAGAAGTGCAGAAGAGATTTGATAGACAGCCCGGTGAATATCAGAGGGCTTAAAAAGTTTGCGGTGGATCAGATTGCCGCGGATCAGGTGCAGGTGCCTGAGTGCAATGTGGCCACCGGCAAAAAGGTAGCAGTGGTGGGCGGAGGTCCCTCCGGTCTGACCGCCGCATATTTTCTGTCCCTGATGGGACACCGTGTGGTGGTGTTTGAGGAGCGGGAGGCGCTGGGCGGCATGCTCCGCTACGGCATTCCCAACTACAGGCTGCCCAAGGACCGTCTGGATGAGGATATCAACGCGGTGCTTTCCACAGGAAATATTGAGGTGCGGCTGAACACTGCCGTGGGCAGGGACGTCGCCATGGAAGCGCTGCTGGAGGAGTATCATGCAGTCTATATCGCCATCGGCGCTCAGGTTGGAAAATCCGTGAAGGTGGAGGGCGTCACAAGCAACGGTGTGTACTCCGCGGTAGACATGCTGGGAGAGATCGGGAGAGGCAATATTCCCGACTACACCGGCAAGCGGGTCGTAGTCGTGGGCGGAGGCAATGTGGCCATGGACTGTGCGCGTTCCGCTATCCGCTGCCATGCGAAGGAGGTCACTGTCATCTACCGCAGAAGACAGATCGACATGACTGCGCTGCCCTCCGAGATTCAGGGCGCCATTGAGGAAGGTGTGGAGCTTCTGACTCTGAACGCGCCCGTGGGCATCAAGGCTGACGCGGAGGGGAATGTGTGTGCCTTTGTGGCACAGCCTCAGATGATTCATCTGTATGACAAGCAGGGCAAGCCCTCGGCTGTCAAGGCCAACAAGGAGGAGATAGAGGTTCCCTGCGAGATCGTGCTCATGGCCATCGGTCAGGACATTGTGTCGGAGCCTTTTGAGAAATACAGTGTGAATCCCCGCAGGAAGACCTTCGAGACGGAGGCTACCACCCGCGTGAAGGGTTATGACAAGATTTTTGCGGGCGGCGACTGTGTGTTCGGACCGGCCACTGTGATCAAGGCCATTGCCGCAGGAAAGATCGCGGCGCTCAATATAGACGAGTATCTGGGATATCATCACAAATATCTGGATGATATCGACATACCCGAGCCACGGGAGAATGACAGAAATCACTACGGCCGGGTACACCTGACCGACCGTTCGGCCCGGGAGAGAAAGACGAATTTTGAGCCGATTGAAAACGGCCTGTCCTATGACGAGGCCATGCAGGAATGCGGAAAGTGCTTGAGATGCGACCACTTTGGCTGTGGAGTAGTGGAAGGAGGATTGCCATGGTAAACATTATAATAGACGGTATTTCGCTTTCCGTTGATGAGTCCCTCACTATTCTGGAGGCGGCGCAGACTGCGGATATCAAGATTCCCACACTGTGTTATCTGAAGGACGTCAACGAGATCGGCGCCTGCAAGATGTGCGTGGTTGAGGTGGAGGGCAGGGACAATCTTGTAACCTCCTGTAATACAAAAGTAAAAGAGGGTATGGTGATATCCACCGGATCGGAGAAGGTGGTAAAGAGCAGAAAGCAGGTGCTGAACCTGATGCTGGCCAATCACGACGTGAGATGCTTCTCCTGCGGAAAGTCCGGAGACTGCCGTCTGCAGGATCTGGCCAACGAGTATGAGATCACCCAGTCCTGCTATGAGGGAGTTGCTCCCCGTCTGGCGGCAAAGAAAGAGAATCCCTTCCTGACCTATTACCCCGAGCTGTGCATCAATTGTCAGAGATGTGTCAGCACCTGTAACAAGGTGGTGGGAAACGGTACGCTCCACAACGAGAAGATCGGTACCAGAACGCTGATCGACGCGCCTTTTGGGCCTGACTGGAAGGTTACGGACTGCGAGTCCTGCGGCAACTGCGCCAGAGTCTGTCCCACGGGAGCACTGATTGCAAAGAACCGCAAGAAATATCAGGTGGGCAAGGTGAACAAGGTGCTTACCACCTGTCCTCACTGTGCGACGGGCTGTCAGTACTATCTGGTGGTGAAGGACAACGAGATCGTGGACGTGGAGCCCGCAAACGGTCCTTCCAACAAGAACCTGTTATGTGTAAAGGGAAGATTCGGTTCCTTCAATTTCGTGCATTCGCCGGAGCGGTTAAAATATCCGCTGATCAAGAATCACGAGACCGGGGAATTTGAGCGCGCCACATGGGACGAGGCGCTGGATCTGATCGCTTCGAAGTTTACGGAGATCAAGAAGCAGTACGGCTCCGATTCGCTGGCAGGTTTTGCCTGCTCCCGCTCGCCCAATGAGGACTGCTATATGCTGCAGAAGATGGTGCGCTGCGCGTTCGGCACCAACAATGTGGACAATTGTGCAAGAGTATGTCATTCCGCCACGGTGGCAGGACTGGCCATGACTCTCGGCTCCGGCGCAATGACCAATCCCATCGCCGATATCACAGAGGATGTGGATGTCATCATGCTGGTGGGTTCCAATCCCGAGGAGGCCCATCCCGTCATCGGTATGCAGATCCGTCAGGCCGTTGAGAGAGGCACCAGACTGATTGTGGTGGATCCCAGAGATATCGGTCTGTCCAAGAGCGCGGATATTCATTTGAAATTAAAGCCCGGCACCAATGTTGCTTTTGCAAACGGCATGATGAATGTCATAATAAACGAGGGTCTGGCCGACGAGGAGTTTATCAGGACCAGAACAGAGGGATTTGAGGAGCTCAAGGAGATCGTAAAGGAATATACGCCCGAGAAGGTGGCGGAGATCTGTCATATCGATCCGGATCATCTGAGGGAGGCGGCCCTCATGTATGCCAAGGCCGAGAAAGCGCCCATTATCTACTGTCTGGGCGTCACGGAGCATTCCACCGGCACTGAGGGTGTAATGTCCATGTCCAATATGGCTATGCTGGTAGGAAAAATCGGAAAGAGCGGCTGCGGCGTCAACCCGCTCCGGGGACAGAACAATGTGCAGGGAGCCTGTGATATGGGTGCGATGCCCGGAGATTTCCCGGGCTACCAGAAGGTGACCAATCCCGAGGTGGTGGCCAAGTTCGAGCGGGCCTGGGGCGTGAAGCTTTCCAACAAGCCCGGTATGCATGCCACGGATGTATTCGGCGCCGCCATCCGAAAGGAGATTCGGGGGCTGTTTATCTTTGGCGAAGATCCGGTAGTCACCGATGCGGATCAGAACCATATCAGAAAGGCTTTGGAGAGTCTGGACTTTTTTGTCCTGTCCGATCTGTTTATGACAGAGACGGCGCAGTATGCGGATGTGATCCTGCCCGGCACCAGCTATGCGGAGAAGGAGGGTACCTTCAGCAATACCGAGAGAAGAGTGCAGAGAGTGCGCAAGGCTGTGCAGCTTGAGGGAGAGATGCGCCTTGACACGGATATCTTTATTGATCTGATGAACCGTATGGGGTATCAGCAGCCTCAGCTTACCTCTGAGGAGATCATGGATGAGATTGCGTCCGTCACTCCGATTTTCGGCGGTATCAGCCACCGGAGACTCGATAAACAGGGAGCGCTGCAATGGCCCTGCCCGGACAAGAATCACCCCGGCACACCGATCCTTCATGTGGGCAGATTCTCCAGAGGACTGGGATGGTTTTATCCTGCGGAGTATACTCCCAGCGCAGAGCTGCCGGATGAGGAATATCCGTTTATCATGATGACGGGACGTATACTGTACCATTACAATACCAGAGCCATGACGGGCAAGACTCCCGGGCTGATGGAAAAGGAGGGGCACTCCTTTATCGAGATCAACACCGAGGATGCGGCGCGTCTGGGTATCGAAAACGGCGGGAAGGTGAAGGTTTCCTCCCGGCGCGGAAGCATTATCTCCACCGCCAGGGTGGGAGAGAAGGTATCTCCCGGCGAGACCTGGATGCCGTTCCACTTCCCTGACGGAAATGCAAACGTACTCACCAATGCTGCGCTGGACAAATATGCCAGAATTCCGGAATATAAAGTATGTGCGATCCGGGTGGAGCGTGCCGGGCAGGAGTGATAAAATCGGTACGAATAAATTAGTACAATAAAAAAATAAGATCGGAGGAGAAGAGAGATGCGTTTTTTTATTGACACTGCAAAGGTGGAGGATATCAAAAAGGCAAATGACATGGGTGTGATCTGTGGTGTGACCACAAACCCTTCCCTGATTGCCAAGGAGGGGAGAGTGTTTCAGGAGGTTATCGCGGAGATTGCCTCCATCGTGGACGGCCCGATCAGCGGCGAGGTAAAGGCTACCACCGTGGATGCTGAGGGCATGATCGCGGAAGGACGTGAGATCGCTGCGATCCATCCCAATATGGTGGTAAAGATTCCCATGACGGCGGAAGGGCTCAAGGCCTGTAAGGCGCTCACCGCAGAGGGAATCAAGACCAATGTGACCCTTGTTTTTTCGGCGAATCAGGCACTGCTGGCAGCCCGCGCGGGTGCAACCTATGTGTCTCCCTTCCTGGGTCGTCTGGATGATATCAGCCAGCGGGGCGTGGATCTGATCCGTGAGATCTCCGAGATTTTTGCAGTGGCAGATCTGGATACGCAGATCATTGCAGCCAGCGTGCGCAATCCAATCCATGTGACGGACTGCGCGCTTGCGGGAGCAGATATCGCGACAGTGCCTTACTCGGTTATCGAGCAGATGATCAAGCATCCTCTGACCGACGCGGGTATCGCCAAGTTTCAGGCTGACTACAGAGCTGTGTTCGGAGAGTAAAGCGGATTTTATTCCTGACAGACGGAGGTTTGCAGGAGCGCTTCCATCTCCTGTATTTCTTTGCGCTGGGAGTTGATCATGTCGGTCAGCATGGGCTGAAGCTGGGGACAGATGCAGTAGCGCAGCGCGTTTTCTGACATACGGACGGCTCCCATGTGGTGCGGAATCATCTCCCGCAGGAAATTATTACTGATGTTGTTGTCGGAGCAGGCCATATCCATTTCCGTGAACATGGTGTGTACAATTTGCTGAAAGTGCCGCTGATACAGGCAACGGTCGATTCTGGAATTGGCCGGTGTGCTGCAGCGGCATTTTATATCCAGCATATCCTGAATACTCCGGGTCTGTTCGGAGATAATGTTCTGGGCGATGTTCCGCAGGGGAGCACAGTCCGTGTAGCGGAGAACATTATTGGACATTTCAATGGCAGCCTGATGGTGGGGGATCATTTGTACTATGAAATTGTGGGAGATGCTGTCAGAAAGCTGTACGCATTCCATTCCCTCGAGCATCTCGTCAAGAATCGCGTAAAATCGAATCAGATACGCTTTGACAGGATCGGTAAATCTGCATTGTTCGGTCATATGACTCAGTCCTTTGATCATTGGCGCCGGATGCAAAATTTTGGCTTCTTTGTCATATGCTATGCCACGGGGGGAGAAGAGTGCATGGGCCGTTTTGGAGCAGAGCAAAACAGGCAGATCTGCATTTGCAGATCTGCCTGCTTCGTACTTAGCGGGGAGCCTTTTATTTCATGCTCTCTTCCTGCTTCTTGATCATACGACGAACCATCTCACCGCCGATAGAACCGGCCTCCTTGGAAGTAAGGTCACCATTGTAACCCTCCTTCAGGTTTACGCCCAACTCAGATGCAACCTCAGTCTTGAAACGATCCATAGCTGCCTTTGCTTCAGGCACTTCTACTCTATTGCTTCTGTTTGCCATTTGTGTTTCACCTCCAAATACATTTTTGTTTTTTTGATTTTTTTTTCTTCTCTATTTTCAAGATAGGCCATGATAACTCATCGCTTATCTTGGTCTTAGTATGAGCGGCAAAGAATTTTTTATGAGAAAAAAGTGTTGGTAACTTTTTCTTGTTTTTTCAGGTTTTCTTGTCACTGAGAGTGATCTGTGTTATGCTTGAAAAGCGTTGAAGCTTTATTGAGAAAAAAAGATGACAATGAAAGAAATTCCAATTCCAGGCAATGATATATCACGGAAGTATTTTGCCTTTTGCGGCAACGACTTCTATATTCATAGCACAGAAATTGGAGGGACCTGTATGTGTACGGCGGCAGTTTATCAGACAAAGGATTTCTATTTTGGGAGGACATTGGATTATGAGTTCTCTTTCGGGGAGGAGATCACGGTGACTCCGCGCAATCGACCGTTTCATTTTCGCTATATGGGCAGTATGGAGCGCCATTATGCGATTATCGGCATGGCTCATGTGGTGGAGGATTATCCGCTGTATTATGATGCGGTCAACGAGAAGGGGCTTGCCATGGCCGGCCTGAATTTTGTTGGAAATGCTTATTATAAGGAAACGGCGGCTGACAGAGACAATGTGGCGGTTTTTGAATTGATTCCGTGGATCTTGGGGCAGTGTGCCACGGTGAGAGAGGCGGGAAAGCTGCTGGATCGGATGAATCTGGTGGGAACGGCTTTCAACGATAAACTGCCCACGGCCCAGCTTCACTGGATCATTGCGGACAAAGCGGGGACCGTTACGCTGGAGTCGGTGAGAGAGGGCCTGCGGATCTATGAGAATCCTGTGGGAGTTCTGACCAACAATCCTCCCTTTGATCTACAGATGTTTCAACTGAATCAGTATATGAAGCTGTCTGCAAGAGAACCGGAGAATCATTTTTCTGACAGACTGGATCTGCATGCTTACAGCCGGGGAATGGGTGCTCTCGGACTGCCGGGGGATTTGTCCTCGACTTCACGCTTTGTCCGTGCAGCTTTCACAAAGATGAATTCTGTCTCCGGAGAATCCGAGGAGGAGAGTGTCAGCCAGTTTTTCCATATACTTGGTTCCGTGGATCAGCAGCGGGGCTGTTGTGTGCTGGAAAACGGAAAATATGAGATTACGATCTATACCTCCTGCTGTAATGCGGACAAGGGAATCTATTATTACACCACTTATGGGAATCACCAGATCACGGCGGTGGACATGCACAGGGAGAAGCTGGACGGGAGCCTGCTCTTCAGATATCCGCTGATTTGCAGTGAGCAGATCAGACTGCAGAATCGGATGCAGTGAAGCGGCAAGTCAGGATGACTTTGGAAAATTTTGACAGAAGAATCAGAAGTTGGAGAGACGGAAGATGGATTTGTTTGAATATATGAGACAGGATAAAATGGAAAAGGAATCCCCGCTGGCGGCCAGAATGAGGCCCCGCACGCTGGAGGAAGTAGTGGGGCAGGAGCATATTATCGGTGAGGATAAGCTGTTGTACCGGGCCATCAAGGCAGATAAGATCAGCTCCGTCATTTTTTACGGACCTCCCGGAACAGGCAAGACCACTCTGGCCAAGGTGATCGCCAATACCACAAGCGCGGAGTTTACACAGATTAACGCAACGGTGGCCGGCAAGAAGGATATGGAGGCGGTGGTGGAAAAGGCCAGGGATATGCAGGGAATGTACGGTAAGCGAACGATCCTGTTTATCGATGAGATTCATCGCTTCAACAAGAGTCAGCAGGATTACCTGCTGCCCTTTGTGGAGGACGGTACGGTGATTCTGATCGGGGCTACCACAGAGAATCCTTATTTTGAAGTGAACGGGGCTTTAATCTCAAGATCCATTATCTTTGAGCTGAAGCCGATTCCCCGGGAGGCGGTGCGGGAGCTCCTGAAAAAGGCCGTGTACGATGCGGAGCGGGGCATGGGAAGCTATGAGGCCATTATCGATGATGCGGCTCTGGACTTTCTGGCGGATATTTCCGGCGGCGACGCCAGACAGGCATTGAATGCCGTGGAATTGGGCGTTATGACCACGGAACGGGGGGCGGACGGAAGGATTCACATAACGCTTGACGTGGCGCAGGAGTGTATCCAGAAGCGCGCTGTGGGATATGACAAAAACGGCGATAATCATTATGACACGATCTCCGCGTTCATCAAGAGTATGCGCGGCTCTGACCCGGATGCGGCGGTGTATTATCTGGCGCGGATGCTCTATGCCGGGGAGAGCGTGACCTTTGTCGCAAGGCGCATCATGATCTGTGCGGCGGAGGATGTGGGAAATGCGGACCCGCAGGCGCTGATGGTGGCCGTCAATGCCTCTCTGGCTGTGGAGCGTGTGGGCATGCCGGAGGCGCAGATCATTCTGGCACAGGCAGCGGCCTATGTGGCCTGCGCACCCAAGTCGAACGCCGCGGTGGAGGCGATCTCACAGGCCATGCAGGAGGTGGGACGAAGCGGCGGGCTGCCGGTTCCGCCTCATCTGCAGGATGCACATTATAAGGGGGCTGCAAAATTGGGACATGGTATCGGTTATAAATATGCTCACGATTATCCGAATCATTATGTGGAACAGCAGTATCTGCCCTATGAGCTAAACGGCAGAGAGTTTTATAAGCCGTCGGGCAACGGATATGAGGTGAAGATTCAGGAACATATGAGCCGTATCCGCCGGGAGGCGAAGGAACGGCAGGATTAGAAGACCGGGACAAAAAGCCGGTAGGAATAGGCTGATTCGGAATAGGCCGGATCGGAATAAGCCGGAATCAGAACAGTTCCCGGGTCAGATACTGGTAGACGGATTCGCTCTTGGTCTGCCAGTTGTCGCAGATGGAGGCTGCGATCTCCTCTGTGGGAACGGAGAGCGTGAGATTGATCAGGGTGATATCATGCTCCTTTGCCACCAGCTGCGCCTCATATTCCCCGGATGTGGATTTATAGTAATGGCTCTGCACGGACACATCGTTGCGCAGGGCCATTTCATGTTCCTGAAAGTAGCTGTCGATGTCCTTTTTGATGGATTCGCCAATGCGGCTGCCGAAATAATGCAGGGTTTGGATGCCCTCCTGAGTGATGGCCAGGTGAGTGCGGTTTCCGATAATTCTGGGAGAAACCATCCCGGCGTCCGTCAGCTCGCCGACAGCCTGCTGCAGCGTCAGGAAGTTTGTATACTCCCGTTCCAGAATAAAGTCGCAGATCTGCGATTTGGTCAGGGGAAATGTGACCCGGTTCAACATGTAAAGTACGATCAATTTGTAGAGTGTGAGAGGATCCTGAAGCATGGCGTCTCCTTTTTAATCAGACTTTATTTTGCTATACTATTTAAATCCGGTACCGGTCTCCCTGACAGGCGTCAAGTATGCGCATCTGTCTGTGCAGCGCGTTTAATACGCCCCGTTTGTCGAGGCTCCAAAGCGGCGCCAGCAGATTCTTCCGGGGGCCGTCTCCGGTGAGACGGTGAATGACAATTTCCGGGGAGAGACAGCGGATACAATCTGTCAAAAGACTCAGATATTCGTCACGTTCCAACGGGTGCAGGACAAGAGTGTCTTGTGGGGCCGTATGGCCGGACTGCTGCTGCAGATACAGCGCGCCTAAGTCTGTGTCCTTTAGGATGTGCAGGAGCTGAAGCTTTACTCCGAAGGGGAGCAGTCTGTTTAGGTACCGTACGCTCTGCAGCATCATCTTTCGGGTTTCTCCGGGGAGCCCCAGGATCAGATGCACGATCACAGGGATGCCCGCTTGGGACAGCCGGTCACAGGCTTCCTCGAAACAGGGCAGGGAATAACCCCGCCGTATGAAGTCGGCGGTCTGTGCGTGCATGGTCTGCAGGCCGAGCTCTATCCATATGAATTTATCGGGGAAGCGCTGTTTTAATTCCGTCAGGAGCCGTATGACTTCACAGGGGAGACAGTCAGGCCTAGTGGCGACGGAAATGCCGCAGACCCACGGACATGCCAGCGCCTCCTCGTAAATCTGCCGGAGATAGGACACGGGTGCGTAGGTGTTGGTGTAAGCCTGAAAATAAGCGATGAGACAGGCGCTTTTGTCCGGCGAAAACATGTCCGGTGAAAATTTATCCTGCAGCCTGACAAGACCTTCCGACAGCTGCGCGTCTATGCTTTTTCCTGTGATGTCCACGGCAAAATCGCCGCTGCCTCCCGCACTGCAGAAGATGCAGCCCCGGGTGCCCAGCGTCCCGTCCCGGTTGGGGCAGGTCATATGGGCGTTCAGGGCTATTTTATAGCATTTGTGAGAGAGTGTGTTCTTGCACCAGGAGTCCAGAGAATAATAGGGCTTCCCGTGCCATTCAAGCTGCCGCATAGTCAATCCTTATTTTGTGATATGGGATTTTACGGCCTGGGCTACCAGCTCGGCCACTCTGGGATCAAAGGCTTCAGGCATGATGTTGTCCTCGTTCAGCTCCTCTTCGGATACGAGTCCGGCGATGGCATCTGCCGCAGCCAGCTTCATCTCCTCGGTAATCTGTGTGGCGCGGCCCTCCAGCGCGCCTTTGAAGATGCCGGGGAATGCCACAACATTGTTTACCTGATTGGGAAAATCGCTGCGCCCGGTTCCCACAACTCTGGCGCCGGCGGCCTTGGCGATATCCGGCATGATCTCAGGCACGGGATTGGCCATCGCAAAGAGAATGGCGTCCCGGTTCATGGAGGCTACCATCTCGGGACTCACGATGCCGGGAGCTGATACGCCCACAAAAATATCCGCGCCTCTTATGGCATCGGCCAGAGAGCCGGTCTCATTGTTCAGATTCGTGACTTCTGTCATTTTTTTCTGCATCCAGTTCAATCCCTCGGTATCTTTGGAGACAATACCGACTTTGTCACACATGAGAACATTGGGGAAACCATAGGTGAGGAGCAGCTTGGTGATAGCCACGCCCGCGCTGCCGGCGCCGTTTACCACTACCCGGCAGTCCTCCTTCTTTTTGCCGACTACCTTCAGCGCGTTGATGATGCCTGCCAGTACCACGATGGCGGTGCCGTGCTGATCGTCATGAAATACGGGGATGTCCAGAATCTCTTTCAGGCGTTCCTCGATCTCAAAGCAGCGGGGAGCGCTGATATCCTCCAGATTAATGCCGCCGAAGCCCGGGGCGAGCCAGGTCACAGCCTTGATGATCTCCTCGGTGTCCTGCGTGTCCAGACAGATGGGAACGGCGTTGACGCCGCCGAATTCCTTGAACAGGACTGCTTTGCCCTCCATGACGGGCATGGCCGCGTGGGGCCCGATATTACCGAGTCCAAGGACGGCGCTTCCGTCGGATATGACGGCCACCGTATTGGCTTTCATGGTATATTTGTAGGCGGCTTCCCTGTCCTGTGCAATGACCTTGCAGGGCTCGGCCACACCGGGGGTATAGCAGAGTGACAGGTCCTCTCTGGAATTGACGGGCGCTTTGGCCGTAGTCTCTAATTTTCCGTTCCACTGCTCATGCAGTTGTAGAGCTTTTTCGCTTGTTGTCATGGGAATACCTCTCTTGATCTGATAAATTTTATAATATGTATCTCATTATAGAACAGTAGATGTTTTTTTGCAAATATTTCCACTATTTACGTTTGCTTTCTGTGGATTGTATGTTATAATTAGTAACTAGCGTAAGACGCGGAACAATTAAACTTAAAAGTATGTTAAGATTTTATACCTGACAGGAGGACAAAAAATGTATTCATTGGACGATGTAAAGCTTGTTGACCCTGAGATTGCGCAGGCCATTGTGGATGAGCAGTCCAGACAGAACAGTCATATCGAGCTGATTGCTTCCGAGAACTGGGTGAGCAGCGCGGTGATGGCTGCCATGGGAAGCCCGCTCACCAACAAGTATGCGGAAGGGTATCCCGGAAAACGCTATTACGGCGGCTGCGACTGTGTGGATGTGGTGGAGAATCTGGCTATCGACAGAGCCAAAGAGCTTTTTGGCTGTGATTATGCCAATGTGCAGCCCCATTCGGGCGCACAGGCCAATATGGCGGTGCAGTTTGCAGTATGTCAGCCCGGTGATACTATCATGGGCATGAATCTGGACCACGGCGGACATCTGACACACGGGAGCCCGGTGAATATGTCCGGCAAGTATTTTCATATTGTACCGTACGGCGTGAACGATGAGGGCTTTATCGATTATGACAGACTGCGCGGGATTGCACTGGAGGCAAAACCGAAGATGATCATCGCGGGAGCGTCCGCCTATGCGAGAACGATTGACTTCAAAAAGTTCCGGGAGGTAGCGGATGAGGTCGGAGCGGTACTTATGGTGGATATGGCACATATCGCAGGTCTGGTGGCTGCGGGTCTGCATCCCAGTCCCATTCCCTATGCCGATGTGGTGACTACTACCACACACAAGACTCTGCGGGGGCCCCGCGGCGGTCTGATTCTGTGCAACCAGGCGGCGGCTGACAGATTCAATTTCAATAAGGCTATTTTCCCCGGCATTCAGGGAGGCCCGCTGATGCATGTGATCGCAGCCAAGGCAGTTTGCTTCAAGGAGGCGTTGAGCGATGAGTTCAAGGCATATCAGAAGGGAATCATCGACAATGCGCAGGCTCTGTGCAGCGGCCTTATGAACCGGGGGATCAAGATTGTGTCCGGCGGCACGGACAATCATCTGATGCTGGTGGATCTGACCAATTTCGGCCTCACCGGAAAGGCTGTGGAGAAGCTTCTTGACGCTGCGCATATCACCTGCAACAAGAACACGATTCCCAATGATCCGCAGTCTCCGTTTGTGACCAGCGGCGTGCGTCTCGGCACTCCGGCGGTGACCTCAAGGGGAATGAATACCGAGGATATGGATCGGATCGCGGAGGCCATCGCAATGGTGGTTAAAGGCGGCGAGGAGAAGGTGTCCGAGGCGAGAGCCATCGTGCAGACGCTGACAGATAAATATCCTTTGATGTAAGTTTATAAAAGGCAGCTTTGATGCAAAGAGCGTTACATCTAGGCTGCCTTTTGAGATTCAGGGATGATTGACCAGTCCTGCGAACAGAGGGACGTTCTCAGCGCCTGTGATGACAAAGACGAACGGGCGGTCGGCGATAAAGTCTGCCTGTTCCTCCGGAGGCATTGCGGCTCCGCAGAGCATCATGGAAGTATATGCGGCGGCTTCACATCCCTCCTCGTCGATCCTGACTCTTGCGGCGTGGCTGACCCGGGAGAGCCAGGCGGGGGCCGGGGTCTTGAGTATAGCTGAGAAATCGGCCATATCCGGGTCGAATACATCCGATACTCCCAGTTGCTTCAGACTGCCGGACAGATCCGTATCCCATGAGACGTCAAACTTGGGAATGGACAGATTGACTGTGATCAGACTGGTATCTTCCCATTCGGAGGGATGCATCACCAGCCCGGTCAGGCAGGGTTCGTGCTGCAGGAGCTCCCCGGCGGAGGAGGTTTCGTCCGGCAGCAGCAGCCACATATCGCAGCCGTCGCCAAAGGGCAGCGATATTGCGGCAAAAGAGTCTCCGCGATAATACTTCATGACCGCATGGCGGTTCATAAATTCGCAGGTGATATCTTCCGCTTCGGCGTGAAAAATATCCTCGGTGGTAGCGTTTTTGGAGAACTCATCCTGCCAGCGGCCTTTGAAGTAGAGCGTGGAAGCCAGAGCCAGAACGGTTTCGTCAGAAAACTTTTGACTGGATATCTGCTGCTCCAGAAGACCGCCGGTCTGTTCGCCAAGCCATTTCCGATATTTTTGATCCAGGTTGTCGGAGCCCATTTTGCCCTGATAAACAGAGGCATGATAAGACTGGGACAGAATCTTTACCATGTCCTTTCTGAGTGCGAGATTTTGGTCTGCCCACAGGGAGGCGGCGGGTTTTAGCGTGGAAAACCGATCGTCCCGGTTGTTGCCGTCCCAGAGCTCCTCTACATAGCTGCGCAGCGAAGCCGTGTCCGGCTCACCCAGAATAGACATGAGCTGTGTCCGGCTCCCGCCCTCGGTGAGTTCGGTGAGCATGGCCAGAGCCATATAAATATTGACAGGGGAGCAGACACGGTTTTCTTCTTTATTTCCGGTGAGGAGTGTGGAGATCATACAGGCATAAAAATCCTCAGGAGACTCTATGTCGGGCGGTATCGCATGTGAAGCGGGAATATCCTCACCGGAAGAAGGGACTGCTGACAGCAGTTTTGAGGTAACCGGCAGTGAGGGTACCTCAAAGGATCCGTCCCCGTATCCCCGGCTGCCGCAGCCCGTCAAATTCCCGGCCAGCGCAGAGAAGATCATGATTGCAGCGATTGCTTTCTGAGATTGTTTGAAAAATATCATGGTATACCTCCTGTTGCATGAAAGTGTTATGTTATGGAACGTATCAAGGCGCTCTTGAGTAATAGGACGAAAAGCGTGAGACAGAGTTCTCCTCTTATGAAAAAGTTTGGCATATTTACAGATGAAGTATGGAATAATGACAGTAAGATAAAAGGGTAAGAACAAAAAATAATTTCAAGGTCATTATAGTATAGGAGGAAAAAGAGATGATGAATGAAAGAGATTTGGACGTTTTAAACATTTTGTGGAGAAAGCAGGAGCCTATGATAGTCACGGAGATCGTAAACGAGGGCCACGGTCTCACCCAGAGTACAGTGACCGCCGTGTTGAGAAAGCTGCTTCATGATGAGATGGTGGAAGTATCGGGAGTCACTCACAGCGGCAAAGTGCTGAGCAGACAGTACAGTCCTACCGAAGCTTCCAGAGAGGCCATTATCAAGCATATGCTGGATGAATTAAACCGTTTCAGCAATATTGTGACACTGGACGATCTGCGGGAGCGTCAACAGCAACAGTAGTTATAAAGGAAGCACTGCCGGACATGCTGCGGCGCGGCAGTGTATTTTTTTCTTGTATTTTCCGAGCGTATATGTTAGAATATCTTTCGTCAGCAAACAAGTGTCCGCTCTGCGAACACAGAAAGGAATACTATGGGAGAGACAGCCAAGTATTTCGTGGTGCGCCGAAAGGCGATTCCCGAGGTGTTGTTGAAGGTAGTCGAGGCAAAACGTCTTCTGGAGTCGGAGCGGGTTTTGACCGTTCAGGAGGCGGTGGATGCGGTAGGTATCAGCCGAAGCTCCTTTTATAAGTACAAGGACGATATTTTCCAGTTCCATGACAATTCCCAGGGGACAGTTCTGACACTGACTTTTCAGATGGAGGATGAGCCTGGGATTTTGTCTGACGTGTTGAAAATTATTGCGGAGTACCAGGCAAATATCCTGACGATCCATCAGAGTATTCCGATCAACGGAATCGCTTCTCTGAGCCTGAGCGTCCAGGTGCTTAAGACCACGGGGGATGTCTCGAGGATGATAGAACGGATGGAGGATCAAAAGGGTGTCCATCATGTCAAGATTTTGGCCCGGGAGTAAAGCGGCGGGGAAAAGGAAATACAATAAAGAACGATAAGGGAGAAAACAGGCATGGTCAATGTAGCGGTATTAGGTTATGGCACCGTCGGAAGCGGTGTTGTGGAAGTCATCGGGAAAAATAAGGATATGGTGAACAAGAAATCCGGGCAGGAACTGAATGTGAAGTATATTCTCGATCTGCGGGATTTCCCCGGGGATCCTTATGCGGATAAAGTGGTACACGATTTTGAACAGATTGTAAATGACGACGAGGTTGCCATCATTTGCGAGACCATGGGCGGCGTGGGCGCCGCGTACCAGTTTACCAAGGCGGCGCTGGAGCGCGGAAAAAGTGTCTGTACCTCCAACAAGGAGCTGGTGGCAAAACACGGCCCCGAGCTTCTGCAGATTGCCCATGCAAACAACTGTAATTATCTGTTTGAAGCCAGTGTGGGAGGAGGCATTCCGATTATCCGCCCCTTGAACTATTCCCTGACGGCAGAGCGCATCGAGGCCATTACCGGAATTCTAAACGGTACCACCAACTATATTCTGACCAAGATGGAACAGGAGGGTGCGGACTTTGCCGACGTGCTGAAGGAGGCGCAGGAGAAGGGTTATGCGGAGCGCAATCCTGAGGCGGATGTGGAGGGGCATGACGCCTGCCGTAAGATCGCGATCCTGTCCTCTCTGATGATGGGGATGAATGTAGATTCCGAGAAGATATATACGGAGGGTATCACCCGGGTAAGTGCGGATGATTTTGTCTATGCCAGAGCTGCGGGTAAGACGATTAAGCTTCTGGCAAAGAGCACGGCGCTGGGAGAAGCCCAGGTGATGGCCATGGTCGCTCCCTTTATGCTGGATAAGGAGAACCCGCTTGCCATGGTAAACGATGTATTCAACGCAGTGCTTGTCACCGGCAATATGCTGGGGGATTCCATGTATTACGGGCGCGGCGCGGGCAAGCTTCCCACCGCCAGCGCAGTGGTGTCCGATGTTGTGGACTGCGCCAGACATCTGGGCAAGATCATTATGTGCTTCTGGGAGGAGAAGGATGCGGGAATCGCCGATCTATCCGATCAGGAGAGCCGTTATTTCGTCAGAGTGAAAGCATCCGCCCGGGCTGCGGCAGAGGCTGCATTTGAGGGCTGCGAGACACTCAGCGTACCCGGGCGCACGTCAGACTTTGCCCTGTTCACCAAGCCTATAAAGGAGAGAGACTTTGCTGCAAAGTGTGAGTCTCTGGGCAGTGACGTGGAAAGCCGTATCCGCTTATATTAAAAACAGGAAAGAGATTTGAGGAGTAAGAGTTATGTCTAAGGTAGTGAAATTTGGCGGAAGCTCTCTGGCCAGCGCAGAGCAGTTTCAGAAGGTGGGAAAGATTATTCGTGCGGACAAGGAGAGACGGTATGTGGTTCCCTCCGCTCCGGGAAAGCGTTTTTCGGACGATACAAAGGTGACGGATATGCTGTATGGCTGTTATGCCCTGGCGGAGAGCGGCAGGAAGTTTTCCGGGGAGCTTCAGGAGATCAGGGCCCGTTACGAAGAGATCATTCAGGGACTGAAGCTGGAGTTGAATCTGGACGAAGAGTTTCGTATTATAGAGAAAAATTTTAAAGACAAGTCCGGCTCCAATTATGCGGCGTCCAGAGGCGAATATTTAAACGGAATCATTATGGCGAATTATCTGGGCTACGAGTTTATCGATGCGGCCACGGTCATCTTTTTTGACGAAAAGGGCGATTTTGACGCGGCAAAGACCAACGAGGTTCTCTCTGCGAGACTTGCAGAGTGCAAAAAGGCCGTAGTGCCCGGATTTTACGGAGCGCAGCCGGACGGCAGGGTGAAGACATTCTCCAGAGGAGGTTCCGACATCACAGGTTCTATCGTGGCGAAGGCCGTGAAGGCGGATGTGTATGAAAACTGGACGGATGTATCGGGCTTTATGACGGCTGATCCGAGAATCATAGACAATCCGGCGCGTATTGATGTCATCACCTACAGAGAGCTGAGAGAGCTTTCCTATATGGGAGCCAGTGTTCTGCACGAGGATGCCATTTTCCCTGTCCGCCAGGAGAGCATTCCTATCAATATCCGCAATACCAACGAACCGGAGGACGCGGGGACGTGGATCGTGGGGAGCACCTGCCAGAAATCCAAATATGTCATCACCGGCATTGCGGGCAAGAAGGGTTTTTGCTCCATCAATATTGAGAAAGACATGATGAATGCGGAGATCGGCTTTGGCAGAAAGGTGCTGCAGGCATTCGAGGACAACGGCATCTCTTTCGAGCATGTGCCCTCAGGCATCGACACGATGACGGTGTTTGTCCATCAGGATGAATTCATGCACAAGGAACAACAGGTGGTGGCAGGCATTCACAGGCTGGCTCATCCCGATACGATCGAGATTGAGTCCGATATTGCGCTGATCGCCGTGGTAGGACGCGGCATGAAGTCCATGCGCGGCACGGCGGGCAGAATCTTTGCGGCGCTGGCGCACAATCACATCAATGTCAAAATGATCGATCAGGGATCCTCCGAGCAGAATATCATCATCGGCGTGTCCGACGAGGATTTTGAGACGGCGATCAAAGCGATCTACGATATATTTGTGGTAACAAGGCTGTAAACGGGTTATATGAGAGGCATTTGGCGAAATCAAATATCGTCGGATGCCTTTTATTTTCTGCCTTTTGTTTTTTCTCGGACTGTGCTTGCAAACAGGGCGGAAATTTGTTATAATCCTAAAATGACTGTGACTATGTCCGATGTCTGGGGGGCGGCTTGTACTGACCCTGACAGATTTGAGATAGAACCGGCACAGATATGAAGGAGGAAATACACATGAGTTTACAGGTGGAAAAGTTGGAGAAGGGCATGGCAAAGCTCACCATTGAGGTGTCTGCACAAGAGCTGGACAAGGCCATCGACAGCGCGTATCGTCAGAACAGAAACAGGATCAGCGTACCCGGTTTCCGCAAGGGCAAAGCGCCCCGCAAGATGATCGAGCAGATGTACGGCAGGGAAATATTTTATGAGGATGCGGCCAATGAGCTGATTCCCGTGGCATATGAGAAAGCATTGGACGAGTGCACCGAGGATATCGTGTCCGCGCCCAAGGTGGATGTGGTGCAGATCGAGGCCGGAAAGCCCTTTATCTTTACCGCGGAGGTAGCTTTGAAGCCTGAGGTGACTCTGGGCAAATATAAGGGCGTGAAGGTTCCGGCAGCAGATCTTGCCGTGACTGAGGAGGAAGTGGATAAGGAGATCGCAAGAGAGAGAGAGACCAATGCCCGCACTGTCAATGTGGAAGACAGAGCCGTAAAGGACGGAGATATGACGGTTATTGACTTCGAGGGATTTGTGGACGGCGTGGCTTTCGAGGGCGGAAAGGGTGAGAATTATCCTCTGACCATCGGCTCCGGACAGTTTATCCCCGGCTTTGAGGAGGCGCTGATCGGCGCCGGGCTGAATGAGCAGGTGGATGTAAATGTGACCTTCCCCGAAGATTATCAGGCGAAGGAGCTTGCCGGCAAGCCTGCGGTGTTTAAATGTACCGTTAAAGAGATCAAGGAAAAGCTGCTGCCCGAGCTCGATGATGAGTTTGCAGCCGAGGTGTCTGAGTTTGACACGATGGCAGAATACCGTGAGGATGTAAAAAAGAAGCTGGCGGATAAGAAGGCTGTCGCAGCCAAGGACGCTAAGGAGGAGGCTGCCGTGGACGCTGTCATCGAGGACGCCAAAATGGAGATTCCCGATGCCATGCTCGACACGCAGCAGAGACAGATGGTGGAAGAGTTTGCTCAGAGAATCCAGTCTCAGGGTCTGTCTATGGAGCAGTATATGCAGTTTACCGGTATGACGCCCGCAAGGCTGTTGGAGCAGGTGCGTCCGCAGGCGCTGAAGAGAATCCAGTCCCGTCTGGTGCTGGAGGCAGTTGCCGCCGCAGAGAAGATGGAGGTCTCCGAGGAGGAATTCCAGGAGGAGTTAAAGACTATGGGCGAGGTTTATCAGATGGAGCCCGACAAGGTGAAAGAGCTTCTCGGCGAAAGCGGGGCAAAGCAGGTGCGCGAGGATATCCGTATCAAGAAGGCAGTGGAATTTGTCGTGGAACATGCCAAAGAGGAGAAGGCTTCCAAGGCCAAAGCGAAGAAGGAAGCCGCAGAGGAGTAACCGGTCTTTTACAATGCCACATATGGCGGATACAGCAGACAGCGACAGTTGTACCTGAGCAGCTCAGGTACAACTTTTCGCATATTATCGTATTATAAAACGGACATTAACTTTTTATTAAATTCAATCGTATTCCATTGAAAAAATGTATATGGTGGGATAAGATGGTAAAGATGGAAGTAAATTTGGAAATAGAGGATTTGAAAAATAAACGATCTGATCAGGCAGAATCAGAACGGACAGGAGGAAGACACATGAGTTTAGTACCTTACGTTGTCGAGCAGACCAGCAAGGGAGAGCGGTCTTATGATATTTATTCCAGACTTTTGAAGGACAGGATCATCATTCTCGGGGAGGAAGTCAACGAGACGACAGCAAGCCTTGTTGTGGCACAGCTCTTGTTTCTCGAGGCGGAGGATCCGGAGAAGGATATCCATCTGTATATCAACAGCCCCGGCGGCAGTGTGACTGCCGGCATGGCGATTTATGATACCATGAAATATATCAAATGCGATGTCTCCACAGTGTGTATCGGCATGGCTGCCAGCATGGGAGCCTTCCGTTTGGCCGGCGGCGCCAAGGGCAAGCGTTATGCGCTTCCCAATGCCGAGGTGATGATCCATCAGCCCCTGGGCGGCACGCAGGGGCAGGCTACGGAGATCGAGATTGCGGCTAAGCATATTCTGCGGACTAAGGAAAAGCTGAACCGTATGCTGGCGGAGAACACAGGCAGGGATTACGAGACGATCTGTGCGGATACTGAGCGCGACAACTGGAAGAGCGCGGAGGAGGCCTGCGAATACGGGCTGATCGATAAGGTCCTTACCTTCCACGCGGCTCAGGATGAGAAGTGATCACACAGAGATATTTAATGTTCAAATAACTGAGTGAATATTGGGTAATAATTGGATGGAGCCGTGAAAAACCGGACGAGAATCAAGAGGGCAGGAGTAGATTATGGCTGGAAAGAATGCTGATAACAGTATCAGGTGTTCCTTTTGCAACAAGACCCAGGGGCAGGTGCGCAAGCTGATTGCGGGGCCTGCAGGAGTGTATATCTGCGACGAGTGCGTGGATATCTGCACGGATATTCTGGAGGAGGAGCTGGAGGACGAGGAAGTAGAAGAGGCGCAGCGCACGGAAATCAATGTGCTGAAGCCCAGAGAGATCAAGACTTTTCTGGACGAATATGTCATCGGACAGGAGGCTGCCAAGAAGGCTCTGGCCGTGGCGGTATACAATCATTATAAGCGCGTGACAGCGCCCAAGGATCTGGACGATATAGAGCTGCAGAAGAGTAATATCATCATGGTGGGCCCCACGGGTTCGGGCAAGACTTATCTGGCCCAGACGCTGGCGAAGATCATCAATGTGCCCTTTGCCATCGCGGACGCAACCACACTGACCGAGGCCGGTTATGTGGGGGAGGATGTGGAGAATATCCTGCTGAAGCTGATACAGGCGGCGGACTACGACGTGGACAGAGCTCAATACGGAATTATTTATATCGACGAGATTGACAAGATTACCAAGAAGGGCGAGAATGTCTCCATCACCAGGGATGTATCCGGCGAGGGTGTACAGCAGGCGCTGCTCAAGATCATCGAGGGTACCGTGGCCAGCGTACCGCCTCAGGGAGGACGGAAGCACCCCCATCAGGAGCTGATCCAGGTAGACACCTCCAATATCCTTTTTATCTGCGGCGGAGCCTTTGACGGTCTGGAAAAGATCATCGAGACCAGACTGGACAGGAAATCCATCGGCTTCAACACGGAGCTGACCACCAAGACCCAGAAGGAGAGCAGCGCGCTGCTTCAGGAGGTAACGGCGCAGGATCTTGTGAAATTCGGACTGATTCCTGAGTTTGTTGGGCGTGTTCCCATCTGCGTATCTCTGGAGGGACTGGACAGAGACGCCCTGGTGCGCATCCTGAAGGAGCCTAAGAACGCGTTGATCAAGCAGTATCAGAAGCTCTTTGATATGGATGAGGTGGAGCTGAACTTTGAGCAGGATGCCATCGAGGCCATTGCGGATCAGGCCTTTGAGAGAAAGACCGGAGCCAGAGGTCTGCGCTCCATTATGGAAAGCATCATGATGGATATCATGTATGAGATACCTTCCGATGAGGGCATTGAGGCGTGCGTTATCACCAAGGAGGCTGTGGACGGGGGAAATCCTCTCACCATCCGCAGGAAACCGGCGTGATTATCAAGAATGTAAATCTGGAGACTGTGTGCGGCGTCACCAGTAAGTTGCCCGAGAATGTCCACCCTGAGGTGGCGTTCGCGGGCAAAAGCAATGTGGGGAAATCTTCTCTGATCAATGCTGTGATGAACCGGAAGTCACTGGCGCGTACCAGTGCTCAGCCGGGCAAGACACAGACCATCAACTACTACAATATCAACAGTGCGCTCTATCTGGTGGATCTGCCGGGATACGGCTACGCCAGGGCCAATGAAAAGGTGAAAGCGCAGTGGGGAAAGATGATAGAGGATTACCTGCACAGATCCAAACAGCTTAAATGCGTGTTTCTGCTCATCGACATCCGCCATGAGCCGGGTTCCAACGATGTCATCATGTATGACTGGATCAGAAGCCACGGCTATCAGCCCGTTATCATTGCCACCAAGCTGGATAAGATCAACAGGAGTCAGATTCAGAAGCAGCTTAAGCTGATCCGCACTACTTTGAAGGCGGATTCGGACACGATCATGATTCCCTTCTCTGCCGTCACGAAGCAGGGCAGGGAGGAGATATACGAAATTTTAGATGATATTGTGGAGGCCGGTCTATGATAAAGTACCTGAAAGCGTTGACCAATTTAGCTGTCTCTCTTGTGATTTTTTTGGCAGTGATCTTTCTTGCACCCAGGCTGCTGGTGTTTTTTGCTCCCTTTGTGGCAGGCTGGATCGTGGCATGCATCGCCAGTCCGCTGGTGCATTTCTTTGAGGCGCGGCTGAAGATCCGACGGAAGGCGGGCAGTGCGGTGGTGATCGTGCTTGTCATCGGTCTGGTGGTTTTCTCGCTCTATCTGGTGGGCGGGAAGCTGGCCAAGGAGGCGGTGGGACTGATCAATGCCCTGCCGGAGATGTGGGAGAACGCAGAGGAAGACTTTCAGGAGATCTCGCAGAATTTTGCAGTGATATACAATAAGCTTCCCCAGGATGTCCAGCAGAGGCTTGCCGGTCTCGGCGATGATATCACCGCTTTTTTCGGCGATATTGTGGGGAGTATCAGCATGCCTACTATCGCGGCGGTGGGAAATTTTGCCAAGCAGCTTCCCTCCATTCTGATTGGAGTCATCATGGCGCTTTTGTCTTCTTATCTGTTTGTTGCAGAGCGGAATAATATCACGGCCTGGTTTGGCCGGGTCTGCCCGAAGTCAATACAGGATCAGTACCTGATTGTCAAGCGCAGCCTGGTCAAAGCGGTGGGCGGCTATCTCAAGGCACAGCTCAAAATCGAGCTGTGGATGTATCTGCTGCTCGTGATCGGTCTGGCGCTGCTGCAGGTGGATTATGTGCTGCTGATCGCATTTTTGATCGCGTTTTTGGATTTTATTCCGTTTTTCGGCACGGGTACGGTGCTCGTGCCCTGGGCGGTCTTAAAGATTCTCAGCACGGATTATAAAATGGCGGTGGGACTTTTGATCATCTGGGGTGTGGGGCAGCTGGCGCGTCAGCTGATCCAGCCCAAGATCGTGGGGGATTCTATCGGTGTTGCGCCAATACCGACCCTGTTTCTGCTCTATATCGGGTATCGGCTGGGCGGTGTTGTGGGCATGATTGTGGCGGTTCCCCTGGGACTCATCGTCTATACAATGTATGAGGAGGGCGCTTTTGACACCACGCGGAACAGTATCCTCATACTCGTGAATGGACTGAATCATTTCCGGAAACTGGAGAAGGAGGATCTGAAAGGACTGGAAAGCCGGGAAGGCCGGAGCGGAAAGGAGCCTCATGCGTAATATCAGACTTCTGCTTCAGTATGAAGGAACCAGATATCAGGGCTGGCAGAGACAGAGTTCCACGGATAACACCATACAGGGTAAGCTTGAGACTCTGTTGTCGAGAATGTGCAAAGAAGCCGTCGGGCTGCAGGGAAGCGGCAGGACGGATGCGGGAGTACACGCTTTGGGACAGGTGGCTAATTTTCATACGGACTGTACCATGTCTCCGGAGGAGATGCGCAGCTATATCAATCGTTATCTGCCGGAGGATATCGCGGTGGTGGAGGTCTCGGAGGTGTCTGCCCGCTTTCACAGCAGACTGAATGCGCGGGGCAAGCATTATGTGTATCATGTTATAAACAGTGATGTCCCGGATGTATTCCGAAGGCGCTATGCGCTGGAGGTGCCGGAGGCTTTGGACGTGGGAGCCATGGAGCGGGCGGCGGCGCTTCTTTTGGGAGAGCATGATTTCAAGAGCTTCACCTCGGCAAAGAAGGGCAAAAAGTCCACGGTGCGCCGCATAGATGAGATCGCCATAACCGGGGAGGGTGGATTGCTCTGCTTTTCCTTCCGGGGAAACGGTTTTCTGCATCATATGATCCGGATCCTAATGGGAACGCTTCTGGAAGTGGGCATGGGCAAGAGGACACCCGAGAGCATGACGGAGCTTCTTGCGGCCTGTGACAGGGAGCAGGCGGGGCCGCTGGTGCCTGCAAAGGGGCTTACCCTGGCGGAGGTTTTTTTCTGAAAGTACTATATTAAAAAATATTATTCTATATTATTGAAACTTTTTCCCCTCAAAACAGTCTTATATTTTGAGGGGATTTTTGCGCTATTATGCGGGTTTTCGACAGTTTATAGAATTTTAAGAATTTATTTGCAAAAAATATGCAGTATTCTGCTAGACTAAGGGATGTTACAGATTGAAGGGTTGTAAATTTCATGATTTTTTCCTTTTTCATGAATTGCAATCTCGCCTTGCAAGACGAAAAGAGATATGGCTGGATTTGAAAAAGACGAATTGCATTTGAAAATTGATGAAAAGATTGACAGGTACGAAGCGATGCTGTTCGGTATTGCCTATCTGAGACTGGAGAACAGGCAGGACGCGGAGGATGTGGTGCAGGATACCTTTTACCGGTATCTTCTTCATCTGAGATCCGGCAGGGATTTTGCGGATGAGGAGCACGAGAAGGCATGGCTGATCAAGGTCACGGTGAACTGCTGCAGGAAATGCCGGCGCAGCGCATGGGTAAGGCACCGCTCGGCGCAGCCGTTGGAGGAACAGCTGGAGAACCCTTCCGGGCAGGGGACTGAGGAAAGTTCCCGCAAGGCGCCGGAGGCTGTGAGCGGGTATCCGGCTGTCCCGGAGGAAGCGGTGCTCAGGCGGGAGAGCGGAGAGCAGGTGCTCTCGGCAGTGATGGCACTTCCCGTAAAATACCGCGATGTGATCCACTTGTTTTATTACGAGGGAATGTCGGTGCGGGAGATGGGGAGACTGCTGGGGAGAAAGGAGTCCACAGTCACCTCTCAGCTCACCAGAGGGCGTGAGCTTTTGCGGGAGTCCTTAAAGGAGGAATTTGATTTTGCGTAAATTTCAGGATTCGTACAGGGATGCCGTGGACAGTCTGGAAAGACGCAGGCTGACTGCAGAGGAACTGTTAAACGGCCCGCCCAGGAGGGTGCGCCGGGCAGAAAATTTCTGGATGAAAGGTGTTGCGGCCGCAGCAATTCTGCTCTTGTGCAGTGTGAGCACGGCGACGGCGGTGAATTATCATAGAAGCCGGATCCGCGTAGAACAGCAGGGCTATTCTCTCACCAGTGTGGCTGAAGACATTGGCGCGGAGGCAGGCATTGGAGGAAACGAAGGTGCGGACGGCACAGAGCCGCGTATGGCCGCGTACTCTCCGGAGGAGGGCGCGGCGGAAGATGAAGGGTATTTCGTGGAGACCATAGAGGAGCAGAGAGAGTATAGCTCTGTTGAAGATTTCCGCCGGGCGGAGCAGATCACCATGGTTCTGCCGGAGCCGCAGCTGCTGGGTGAGGAGGATGTAAGCTGGCAGATTTATGCGGTGGGCGACGGAGAATCGGTGACGGCAATGCTTTTTGGCGGCGATGGCCGGAGCTTTATGATGCACCAGTGGGATACCAGGGGACTCGTCGGATTTGCCTCGGCTACCTCCTACATGGGTGAGAGCGCCAACGAGCGCGAGATCATGAACGGTCAGGGAATGTCCTATGTGGTGTTTGATTCTATGGAGGGATCGGAAGTCATATCCACTCATGCGGTGATCTCTGCAAACGGCAGAGAACTCTGCATGGATTTCCAGGGATATGACGAGGAGACAATTGAGAGGACATTGAATACGCTTGACCTGAGCGCATATTTTGCAGATTAGATGGTTGACAATGGTTTTGAGATGTGATGAGGTGAAAAGTTATGGAGAGAAACCTTGTAGTGTATAATGATAATACCGGTATTTCGGAAAAGATGGGGGCGTTGTTTGCAGGGGAGAGCATTCATATGCAGGTGGCAGGCAGCCTGGAGGAGCTTTTGAGCCTCCTGGAGGAAGGCCGGATGCATCTGGTGCTGATCGATGTGGAACTGGACGGAAAGGGCTGGTGCAATGGAATTGAGGTGCTGGCACATATCAGAAAGAAAAGCAGTATTCCCATAATCGTGGTTTCGGCTCAGAGCGCGGAGACGGCCAAAATAATGGCGCTGAATGCAGGAGCGGACGATTATGTGGTGGCGGGATGCAATCCGCTGGAGCTTCTGGCCCGTGTAAAGTGTCAGCTGCGCCGTTATAATCAGCTGGTAAATATGTGCAGTAACATAGACCGCATTTACAGGGTGGACGGTCTTGTGGTGAACGATCTGTATCGCAGCGTTACCGTGGACGGCAGAGAGGTGAAGCTGACGCCCATCGAGTATAAGATCTTAAAGCTTCTGGTGCAGGAGCGCGGCAGGGTGCTCTCCATCAGCCAGATTTATGAGTCTATCTGGCATATGCAGGCCATAGGTGCAGATAATACAATTGCGGTGCATATTCGCCATATCCGGGAAAAGATCGAGCAGAATCCCAAGGAGCCCTATTATCTGAAGGTAGTCTGGGGAACCGGCTATAAAGTAGGATAGAGGAAAGGAGCATAAGAAACATAGACATGGAAGTTGTGAACGAGAGAAAATGGCAGGGTGTCAGCGGCAGCACGCTGAAACTTCTGGCCGTTGTCACGATGCTGACGGATCACATTGCCGCAACGGTGCTGGTGCGCATGCTGCAGGCCGGAGCCGGTCAGGAACTCTATATTGTATATAACGCAATGCGTCAGATCGGACGCATTGCGTTTCCAATTTATTGCTTTATGCTGGTGGAGGGACTGGAGCATACGCGAAACCGATGGCGGTATGCCGCGAGACTGGCAATTTTCGCGCTGATCAGTGAGATTCCGTTTGATCTGGCCTTCAGCAGCAGGGTGTTGGAATTCGGTTATCAGAATGTATTTTTTACATTGACCATAGGGCTGGCGACATTGATCGTCATTGAAGAGATCGGGAAGCGTCACTGCGGTGAGAACGGCAGAGAGCAGTTGACTGGCGCGGGCGTGATCCTGACGGTGGGAACGGCAGTGGCGGGCATGGGACTCGCAGCTCTTCTGCAGACGGATTATGGCTGGCGCGGTGTGGCCTGTATTCTGGTCCTGTACTTTTTCCGCAGGAGGCGGACAATGGCTCTCGTCATGGGCTATGCGGCATTTGTGCTGTTATTGGGAGAGCTTGCGGCGCTTTTGGCGTTTCTGGCTCTGGCGCTGTACAGGGGGCGAAAGGGATATTCCTGCAAATACTTTTTCTATGGATTTTATCCATTGCATCTGCTTTTGCTGTATCTTGCCTGTGTGCTCTTGGGAGTCGCGGCGTACTCCGCAATCTGATAAAAATTTGACATAATTTATGAAAGAAGGGGATTCTTTCGTTGACTAATTGTGCAAAATTGTGTAAAATAGATAGCAAGCATACAATTTTACATAGTAACGGAGGATGTCCAAATGCAAATGCCTATTTTTGAGAAGTATATTGACGAGTTGATTGAAAAAAGTACGCTGGATGTTCCGGCATGGAACATTGAGAAAGCAAGAGAAGGAAAGGCTTCCGGCTGGAATTATATCGACGGATGCATGATCCTGGCCCTTCTTGAAATTTACAATGCCACTGGCGAGAAAAAGTATTATGAATTTGCGGATGCATATATCAATCACAGAGTGCAGGAGGATGGTTCCATCAACGGTTATTCCGTGGAGGAGTACAATATCGACAATGTCAATGCAGGAAAGACGCTGTTTTCCCTTTATGAGATAAACGGTAAAGAGAAATACAGAAAGGCTATCGACCTGATCTACAGTCAGGTACAGAACCAGCCCCGCACAGAGGAAGGGAACTTCTGGCATAAAAAGATTTATCCCAATCAGGTGTGGCTTGACGGTATGTATATGGGACAGCCCTTCTATATGGAGTACGAGACCAAGTTTAACAATAAGGAGAATTACAAGGACATTTTCAGTCAGTTTGCCAATGTGGTAAAATATGTCCGGAACAAGGAGACAGGCCTGTATTATCACGGGTATGACGCTTCCAAAACGGCATTCTGGTGTGACAAGGAGACCGGCCTCTCCCAGAATTTCTGGCTGAGAGCGCTGGGATGGTATTCCATGGCTCTTCTGGACACGCTGAATAAGTGTGAGCCCGGCGAGGAGTGGAAGGCTGAGTATGATAATCTGAAGCAGGTATTTGTGGATCTGATCGATTCCATGCTGAAATTCCAGGATGAGAGCGGTATGTGGTATCAGCTGCCCGCCCGCGGAGGAGAGGAACCCAACTATCTGGAGACCAGCGGCAGCGCTATCATGGCATATTCTCTGCTGAAGGGTGTGCGTCTGGGATTTTTACCTGAAAGCTACAGAGAGTATGGCCTGAAGGCTTTCAAGGGAATCTGTGACAAATACCTGAAAGAGAAAGACGGGCACCTGAGTCTGGGAGGAATCTGTCTGGTTGCGGGCTTGGGGCCGGAGAGCAATACCCGCAGAGACGGTACTTTTGAATATTATATGTCTGAGCCCATCGTCGAGGATGACGCAAAGGGTGTGGGACCTCTGCTTCTGGCATACACGGAGATGCGCAGACTGGGTGACTGATATCAGGTATTGTCAATTTTGGGGGAAGGGAAGACGGTGATAAGATGAAGAGTAAATTTTTTCATTCACTGAAATTTAAGATTGTGGTTATGACGGCAGTGATCTGCGCGATGCTGTCAGTGATTCTGACCGTGTTTCTCATAAAGTCGGCCAAGGAAAATTACAGCGACATCGTACATAAGTATGTGTATGATCTGACAATCGCATACGGGAGAGAGATCGAGACGCTGGTGGAGGTCGAGGGGCTGGAGAACACATTGCGTGCGGATGTTCTGGAGGACAAGCTGGCGGATGCCAATGTCACCGGTATGGAAACTTCCTATGCTTACATTACGGATGCAGAGGGAATTATGCTGTATCATCCCGAAAAAGATAAGATTGGCAGCAAGGTAGAGAATGTTGTGGTGAACGGCCTGGCGGAGGATCTGCAGGCGGGGATCACTCATGAGCCTGACGTGATCGAATACGGTTATAACAACGACAGGAAATATGCGGGATATTTTATCGATGAGGCCAGAAATTTTATTCTGGTGGTCACAGTGAATGAAGCGGAACTGATGGCTCCTTTTTCTCAGATAGTTCTCACGGCCAACGGGTTCAATTTAGGCTTTGGAATTACTGCCGTTGCCGCAGTTCTGATCATCATCACCGTAATGCTTTCCTCTTTGCAGTTTGCAGTTAATTCCGTGGGCAGGCTGGCTGATCTGGATTTTACCTCTCTGGATGCGGAGAAGGAAAAGAAATACATAAAGCGTAAAGATGAGATCGGCGACATCCTGCGCGCGGTGGTGGCGCTGCGGGGCAGTCAGGCTGAGGTGTTGAGCGGACTGCAGAAGCAGGGCGGAGATCTCTTTGAAGAGGCGGAGAAGCTGAGCTCCTCTGCGGGAGATACCATTGCCAGTGTGCATGAGATAGAGAAAGCGGTATCCGAGATGGCTACAGGAGCTACCATGCAGGCTGAGGAGACACAGCGCGCCACGGAGAATGTGATCGACATCGGAAATATGATCGAAGCGGCTTACGGGAGCACCACGGTGCTGGCTCAGGATGCGGACAATGTAAGAAAACAGGGGCAGGATGCCAATAAGATTCTGAATGAGTTGGTGGACGGACAGAAGGTTATGGTGGACAATATCAATGACGTCTATTCCAAGACGCAGGAAGCCAATTTGTCTGCCAAGAGAATTTCCGAGGTGGTTGAGCTGATTACGGAGCTTGCAAGCGAGACCAATCTGCTCTCTCTGAACGCTTCCATCGAGGCGGCCAGAGCGGGAGAGGCAGGCAAAGGTTTCGCAGTGGTTGCGGAGAATATTAAGAAGCTGGCGGAGCAGACCACAGAATCCGCTACGGATATCAATGCCATTATCCAGGAGCTGGAGATCCGCTCCGAGGAGACGGTGGAGAAGACGGATGCCGTGAAGACGATCGTAGACAGGCAGGAGGCGGAGATGCAGCGCACGGCGGATATCGTTCACAGCGTTATCTCCAATATCAACCGGCTGATCGAGCGGATCGACGATATTGCCGGTAATATTAAGCAGATTGATCAGGCCAAGGAAAATGTGGTGGATGTTATTCAGAATCTGTCCGCGGTATCTGAGGAGAACGCAGCTGCAACACAGGAGACCAGCGCCTCTACCGTGATGGCCATGAATACGATGGAGACCATCGCTGAGGATGCGGTAAGGCTCAGGACCATTGCCGAGGCATTGGAGCAGGGAGTACAGCAGTTTAAGCTGTAGCCGGATGGACGCGGTAGATTTACAGAATGCCCAGATGTTCTAACAGGATCTTGATGCCCATGCTGATGAGAATGATGCCTCCGATGAATTCCGCTCTTGCTTTGTATTTGGAGCCGAAGATGTTGCCTGCCTTGACGCCTGCGGCGGAGAGTGCGAAGGTGATGACACCGATAAGGCATACGGCAGGGAGAATCCGTACCTGCAGGAAAGCGAAGGTTACGCCCACTGCCAGAGCGTCGATGCTGGTTGCTACTGCGAGCAGAAACATCGTTTTTATATCTAATGAGTCGTTTGCGCTCTCCTCGTTTCGGGAGAGCGCTTCTTTTATCATAGAGATGCCGATGGTACTCAATAATAGAAAAGCGATCCAGTGGTCGATGGCAATAATATTTTTTTCAAACCGGCTTCCGAGCAGATAACCAAGAGCCGGCATCAGAGCCTGAAAGGCTCCGAACCAGAGGCCGACGGCGCAGGATTTCTTCAGACCGGCCTCCTTCATGGCCAGCCCCTTGCAGATTGAGACGGCAAAGGCATCCATGGCCAGTCCTATGGCGATCAGGGACAAGGTGAACAGATTCATAAAGTGACTCCCTGCTATTTTTCCTATGATATTATATGCGCTAATCCGGCGGGAAGGTTCCGGGAAACGAAAAGATTCTGATGAAAAAAAGAACCGCTCCCGGCGGGAACGGTTCTTTATGTTTGTTGGCAGTGGTGATTAAGCTACAACCGTTACGTTGGTAGCGCGAACCTTGCTGCTGTTCTGAGGATCGCTCTCGGTATCGAAGGAAACCTTCTGACCTTCCTCAAGGGACTTAAAGCCCTCTGCATTGATTGCGGAGAAGTGTACGAAAACCTCCTCGCCGGTTGCATCGTTGGTGATGAAACCGTAACCTTTCTGAGCGTTAAACCATTTTACTGTACCGTTGTTCATGTGGTACCTCCTTCTTTTGGGGACATTGCCCATTTCAGTAATAGTGATTCTAAAACGTAGGACAATAAAATCACATATTTTTGCAAACCATTCTTATCCTTATAGAAATAAAAGTAACAATGACTTACAAAAATATGTGAGTTCAATGACTTTCATTTAGAATACGTTGACAGTATAGCATCAGTTTTGCGTCTGTGTCAAGTATATTTTTATGCCTATCTGCAAAAAGTAATTTTAATAAACGCTATGGCGGACAAGGGGTGAGCATATGGATATGTTTGTATTAGGAGCTATTGCAGTTTTGGCTGCTATGGCCGGGTTCTGGGCGGGGAGAAGCGTTCAGTGGCAGCTTGTGGAGGCGGCGGAGGCCGATGTGGAGGAGAGCAGGGGAAGCGTTGTGAACACGGGCGTGAGACCGGAGGGAAGAACGGAGAGCCGCAGGCAGAGTAAGACGGTTTCGCTGGGACGTGAGATCGGCAGTCCGGTGGCGGGACAGGTCAGCGTGTTTGAGGAAAACGGGAGATGCAAGGTCCGGATTCTGCCGGATCAAGGCAAGGTATATGCGCCCACATCCGGGAAGATCAGACATCTCTATCCGATGGGCAGCGCCATGCTTCTGCAGACGGAGTTCGGCGCAGACATTTTGCTGCAGGCGGGAAGTCATGTGGACGAGATGTGCAGCGACTGTTATCATTGCCGTGTCATGGAGCATGAGTATGTGAGAAAAGGGACGCTTTTGCTCGAATATGACCCTGCAGGTATCGGCAGAGAGGGCGCCGATCCGGAGATCGTTCTCAGCGTGGAGAATGAGGAAGAGCTGGGAGGTATGACTGTGACGGGCCAGGGGCGCATCAAGGTCGGTGAGCCCGTCTTATATGTTGCCTGCGGTAAGCACTCGGAGTCATATGAAAAGCTTCCTTAAATTCGCGAAAAAAGCTGCGGGAGCTTCCAAAGCCTGCGTCTAATGCAATGTTTGTGACGGAATCGTCCGACTCGGCCAAGAGCTTCTGGGCAAACTCCAGTCGTCTGGAGTTTACATAACGGGGAAAGGTGGTCTGAAACTTTTCCGAGAAGAGTCTGGAGAGGTGAAAACGGCTGACGCCGAATTCCCTGGCCAGAAGCTCCAGGGAGAGCTCTTCTGTGAAATGCCTGTCCAGATACAGAAGGACACGTTGTTCCAGTTCCAGATTTGTCCCTCCTTTTGCTTCTTCGAGCATGACCGGGGCTGAGGGCGAAGTGAAGAGATCCGCCAGAAGCAGCGACAGATATCCCTCAGCCAGATTGCACAGATAGGGGGGGATCGCCTCTCCGCGCTCATAGCACCGGGAGAGAGAGAGCAGGGAGGACGCCGCTTCCTGACTGTGACGGGAGAGCAGCTTCAGATCAAAACGGCCGTCTGCCGGAAGATAGTTTTGAAAATAATTTCGATAATGAGGACAAAAGTCGGATTCAAAAATGCACAGCAGGATTTGGCTGCCCTGATTCGGATCGGTGTAGAGACTGTGCAGGCGGTTGGGAAAGATCAGGATGCCCTGACCGGGAGTCAAAAAGCAGCGGCCATGACTGCCGGTGACAAGTAGACCGCCCTCCAGCACCAGGATCATTTCCACCTGTCGGTGAAGGTGTGAAGAGAAGGAGTTGTTGACGGAAGTATACAGGCGCAGGCGCTCCGCGCTGCTTTGATAAAAAAAGCTCATGGCAGTCTCCTTAAACGGTTTTGTGCAAGAAATGTCATGTTCATTTTACGCCGGTTATTGGGGAAAAACAAGGGCAATATGCAAGAAATGGCATAATTGTGAGGAGATGTGGCACGAACCGGCAGAATGGAAATGTTATAATCAATTTATCTTAAGCATGAGCAAAGGAGGACGTTATGGACAAGGCAAAGATTCAGAAAATGTGGGTTGCGGACCAGGGGGACGGAACATACATAAATCCGATTCTCTACACGGATTATTCCGATCCGGATGCGATCCGGGTGGGAGAGGATTATTTTATGATTGCTTCCAGCTTCTGTAATACTCCCGCAGTGCCCCTGCTGCACTCCAAAGATTTGGTGAATTGGAAGGTGATCAATTATATCATCGATAAGCTTCCGTTTGCGCGTTATGAGGAGCCGGTACACGGCTGCGGCACATGGGCGCCTTCCATCCGCTTTCATGAGGGTGTTTACTATGCGTTTATCCCGTTTCCTGACGAGGGTATCATGATGTGCAAGACCGGGGATCCGTGGGGAAAATGGAGCGAGCCTGCCTTTGTCAGAGAGGTGACGGGATGGATCGATCCCTGTCCGTTCTGGGACGACGACGGAAAGGCCTATATGGTGACGGCATTTGCCAGAAGCCGGATTGGATTTAAGAGTTTTTTGTATCTGTCCCCTATGGAACCGGACTGCTCCGGGGTCCTGGATGACGGACAGTTTATCTATGACGGGCATGCTACACAGCCCACCATCGAGGGGCCCAAGCTCTACAAGAGAAACGGTTATTATTACATTTTTGCCCCCGCAGGCGGCGTGAAGCCGGGATGGCAGGCGGTGCTCCGCTCGAAGAATATCTATGGTCCTTACGAGGAGAAAATTGTGCTGCATCAGGGAAATTCTCCGGTAAACGGCCCTCACCAGGGAGCATGGGTGGATACACTTGGCGGAGAGCACTGGTTTTTGCATTTTCAGGATGTGGGAAACGCGGGGCGTATCGTCCATCTTCAGCCCATGCGCTGGGAGGACGACTGGCCGGTGATCGGCGTAAATGATGTGGACGGCTGCGGGGAGCCGGTGCTTCGCTATAAAAAGCCTGATGTGGGCGGCGTATATCCCGTTGATGCACCGGAGGACAGCGACTTTTTCCAAGGGGAGAAGCTGGGGCTTCAGTGGCAGTGGAACGCCAATTATAAGGAAGAGTGGTATGCCCTGCAAAACGGACAGCTCATTCTCAACGCTCAGGCTGCGGACGGGAAACGTCAATTGTGCGATATTCCCAATCTGTTGATCCAGAAATGGCCTGCTCCTGATTTCCGTATTACGACCTGTCTCCATCTGGAGCATATGGCTGACGGCGATGTGGCTGGAATGGTATCTCAGTGCGGACACTATACCGGGCTCGTGGTAGTGCGGGATAACGGCAGTTATCGTCTGCAGCAGCGCACCGGAAACTGGACCAGAGACGATGAGGTGCGCACGGATCTGGAAATGCCGGAGGAGCTTGGGATTTCGGGCGATACGATTTATCTGCGCATGCGTGTGAGAGAGGAAAAAACGGTGTCCTTTGAGGCCGGGCCGGATGAAGAACATCTGAGACCGCTGGGTGAGACTGTCGAAGCCGCACCGGGGCGCTGGGTGGGCGTCAAGGCGGGATTGTTTGCCATAAACGAGAGCGGACAGACCGGAGGCAGTGTGGCGGCAGACTATTTTGTGTTTGAGAAGAATGAATCATAAAAATGAATCGGAAGAGGTGCCGGGAAGTTGTTCCCGGCACCTCTTTTTAGTGTTGCTGCGAATGCTTTGTTTTCCTGAGGCGGTCATAGATAAACGCAGCGGATGCCGACAGGAATAATAAAAAGACGGTCAGCAGATCCCACACATCGAAAATGGGCTCCGCTATCATTTTGGAAAGCGTCAGATTGATAAGAAACACAAGAGGGATGGCCGTCAGAAAGGTTATTCCCAATGCGGCAGGCTTATTTGTCTTTCCTATGCGGATAAAGACGGCGGCCGTGATCCACAGGAATACGATTGAAATTACAGCTATCGCCGAACCGATGGTGAATACTTCTCTGACCTTTGTCAATCTGCTCAACAGCAGCAGATAGGGAACAATAAGAATACTCAATGCGGATAAACTCAGGAGGATTCCTTTTCTCCCCGAGATGATGCCCGGAAATGTTATGGCCCATGCAAAAGCAATGGAGCTGACGGGAATTAACGACCATGTCAATGTGCCGGATATTGCAAGGTTGCAGATCAGGCATACCATGACCGCGATGAAGAGCGCGGCGGAAAAGAGAATGAAGACGACCCTGTTTGCCAGCCTGCTGTTCTCGGTTTTCTTTTTCAGAGCCAGCAGATTTTCATCTGCTTTTTTTTCGTAGTGTTCCATAGCGACAACCTCCCCGCAGAGCAATTCGTTTACAGTGATACCCAGTATTTCACAAAGCTCTAACATGATGGAGGAATCGGGCATGCTCTTTCCTGTCTCCCATTTGGATACTGCCCGGTCCGTAATGTTGAGCTTTTCTGCCAATTGTGCCTGCGTGAGTTTTTTCTCTCTGCGGCATTTGGCAATAAATTTACCTATTTCTATCTGATTCATCCGATTTCTCCTTTCCATTCAACCATACGCCTGTCCGCATGTTTTTTACACGAACCGACAGTTGAGTCGGGGATATTCAACCGCCGGTTGGGAAACGGTATTACTATTTTAGCACATGGCCGCAAGGTTTTCTATGCAAAAAAGGATTGACAGATACCCCTGGGAGGTATATTCTATACATAGATACCCGGGTGGGGTATATTCGGAAGAGCGGGTGTGTTTTGCCGGCGGAAAGGATAATGTGAACAATATGGGAGAGAGTAAAGATATCGGGACAGAAGAAAAGGAGTGCGTTTGCGGCTGCCAGCAGAAATCGACGCCCAGACGGCCGGAGGATCTGAAAGCGCTCAAGAACCGTCTGAACCGTATGCAGGGGCAGCTCTCCGGTATCGGCAGGATGCTGGACGAGAATCGTTACTGCGGAGACATTCTGGTACAGATCGCTGCGGTGGAAAGCGCATTGCAGGCTTTCGGGCATATGGTTCTGAAGGAACATATGGAGACCTGTGTGCAGGAGAAGATCAGGGAGGGAGACAAGGAAGTGATCGCTGAGACGCTGGAGCTGATCAAGAAACTGAGATGATCAATAAGGAGTAAACGGATATGCAGGAGAGATATCATATCACAGGCATGACCTGTTCGGCCTGCTCCGCCCATGTGGAGAAGGCTGCCTGTAAATTGAACGGCGTGGAGAAAGCCTCCGTAAATCTTTTGACGGAGACAATGGACATCACATATGATGATCAGACGCTGAAAGAGCAGGATATTATAAAGGCTGTGGAGGCGGCGGGGTATGGAGCCTTGCGGATGCAGGCCGGACGCAGCAGCAGCGCAGGGGCTGCTGCAGGGAATGTTTCCGGGAATGCAGACGGCGGCAGGGATGCGCTGATGCGCAGGGCGAAGGAAGAGAGCAGAGCCATGAAATGGCGGCTTGGCATATCCGTCGGATTTTTGCTGCCGCTGATGTATGTGGCTATGTATCATATGTATCATAATCTGCTGCGAATTCCTGTGCCGGACTTTATGATGAACACGTTTCACGGCAATGAGAATGCAATGATTTTTGCGTTGACGCAATTTCTTTTGCTGCTGCCCATTCTCTATATGAATCGCAAGTTTTTTGCTGTGGGCTTTAAGACTCTGGCGCATCTGTCCCCCAATATGGACAGTCTGATCGCAGTGGGGGCTTTTGCGGCAGTGGGTTACGGATTGTTTGCCATGTATCGCATTGCCTATGGACTGGGATACGGGGACATGGCGCTGGTGGAGCATTATGCACATGATCTGTATTTTGAGTCGGCGGGCATGATACTGACCCTGATCACCGTGGGAAAGTACCTGGAAAGCCGCTCCAAGGGCAGGACCGGCGAGGCTATCACCAAGCTGATGGATCTGTCTCCCAAGACGGCAGTGCGGCTTCGGGAGGATGGCGGCGAGGAGACGGTTCCGACAGAGGCTCTGCGCATCGGAGATGTTTTTCTGGTGAAGCCCGGCAGTCTGGTGCCCGTAGACGGGACGGTCCTTGAGGGGAATTCCAGTATTGACGAGGCCGCCATCACGGGAGAGAGCGTGCCTGTGGAGAAACGAGCAGGGGACAGGGTGGTATCCGCCACTTTGAACAAGGCAGGATTTTTGAAGTGCAGGGCTGACCGTGTGGGGGAGGACACGACGCTCTCTCAGATCGTGCGGCTGGTGGAGGAGGCTTCCGGCAGCAAGGCGCCCATCGCACAGCTTGCGGATAGGGTGGCGGGTGTTTTCGTGCCTGTGGTCATGGGTATCGCGCTTGTCACTCTGACAGGGTGGCTGCTTGCGGGGGCGGATGCGGAATTTGCCATTTCCACGGCAATTGCCGTGCTGGTGATCTCCTGCCCCTGCGCGCTGGGGCTTGCCACGCCTGTGGCTATTATGGTGGGCACCGGAGTGGGTGCGGGCAACGGTATTTTGATCAAATCGGGTGAGGCGCTGCAGCGGGTGAGAGATGTGGACACTGTGGTGCTGGATAAGACGGGGACTGTCACTGAGGGCAGGCTGAAGGTTATGAGCCTGTTCGGATATGTGAAGGGGATGTCGTTGGAGACTTTGCTGGCGGCAGCGGCAGCCCTGGAGAGAAAGAGTGAGCATCCGCTGGCGGAGGCCATCCTGAAGGAGGCGGAGAAGAATGACTGTCCCGCCGTTTCGGTGAAGGATTTTAAAGCGGTGTTCGGAAGAGGCATTCAGGGAGTGGCGGATGCGGATATCCTGGCGGGAGGCAGTGAGGCTGTCAGGGCCGGAACCCTGTTGTTTGTGGGAAATCTTCCTTATCTCAGAGAGCAGGGTATTTTGAGCAGAGCCTGTGCGGGAGCCGGAGGAACGGGACCTTCCGAAGCACAGCTCGAGGAGGCTGTGGGGGCGCTTGCAGACGAGGGGGAGACTCCGCTGCTGGTGGCGGATGAGAACCGCGTACTGGGTATCATCACGGTGGCGGATGAGATTAAGGCAAGCTCCAGGGAGGCTATTCGCGCATGGCATAAGATGGGCATACGGGTAGTGATGCTCACCGGGGACAACAGGAGGACCGCGGAGGCGGTGTGCAGGCGGATGGGGCTTAACGAGGTGATTGCGGAGGTGCTTCCTCAGGATAAGGAGAAAAAAATCCGGGAGCTTGAGGAGTCCGGCTGCAGGGTGGCCATGATCGGGGACGGCATCAACGATGCCCCGGCGCTGGTATCCGCGGATGTGGGTATGGCCATCGGCGCGGGCACGGACGTAGCTATCGAGAGCGCAGATATTATTCTGATGAAAAACGATCTGCGGGATGCGGTGACCGCCATGCGGCTGGGACGCAGGGTGATCCGCAATATTAAACAGAATCTGTTTTGGGCGTTTTTCTATAATTGTATCGGGATTCCTCTGGCGGCAGGCCTTTTGTATCCGGCCTTCGGGCTGCGGCTGAATCCCATGTTCGGCGCAGCGGCCATGAGCATGAGCAGCATCTTTGTGGTGTGCAACGCTCTGCGGCTGAGAGGTTTTCGGAGCGATTTTGAGAAGCGCAGGACGGAGGAGGCAAAAGGGGACGGGGAGACGGATATGCCGGATGAGGCAAATTTGCCAAAGCAGATAATTAAAGAAGAAAAAGGAGAGAGCAGAATGAAGAAAGTAATCACAGTGGAGGGTATGATGTGCGGTCACTGCACCGGAAGGGTACAGAAGGCGCTGGAGGCTGTCGAGGGCGTCGCGGCAGTGACCATGAGTCTGGAGGAAAAGACGGCTTCGGTGGAGCTTGCAGCGGAGGTGGCGGATGAGACGCTCAAGGCTGCCGTTTTGGAAGCCGGATATGAAGTGACAGGTATCGCGTAAGAGTGATCCGGGAAAGACGGGAAACGGTCGGGACAATATGAGGCCGTTTCCCGTTTTTTGATTTAATCAGGCAAAGTTTGTTGACAAAATGGTTTACTGAGTGTAAACTATACTCAGGAGGTCTACATAAAGTAAACCAACGGCGCTTCGTATATTCTATTTTGGACAAAGGGGGAAGGATAATGGGAGATTTTAGGCTTGCAGAGATAGAGAGCCGCTTTGCGGAACTGATCTGGCAGAGAGAGCCGATTGCTTCCGGCGAGCTGGTCAGCTTGTGTGAAAAGGAATTAAACTGGAAAAAATCCACTACCTACACAGTGCTTCGGCGGCTCTGTCAGAAGGGGATTCTGAAGAACGAGGATGCGATGGTCAGCTCCCGGATCAAGAAGGAGGAGTATATGGCCAGATGCAGTGAGCAGGTGGTGGAGGATACTTTTGAAGGGTCGCTGCCTCAGTTTGTGGCCGCATTTATGAGCAGGAAAAAATTGAGCAGGAAACAGATCGAAGAAATACAAAAGCTGATCGACGATTATGAGAGGTGATGAAATATGGGTATCCGGTTAGTTGTATTACAGTTTCAGATAATAGCGGCAGTACTGTTTGTGCTGCTCTTGCGGCTGGCTGTCAGAAAGCTGCCAAAGGTGTATTCCTATCTCCTGTGGCTTCTGGTGTTTGCCAGACTCCTTTGCCCTGTGGCGCTGGAGACTCCTTTCAGCATAATGCCCTCCGGGGAGCAGAGCGCGGCATGGGTGGAGCAGGCTCTGCAGGGGGGAGATGTGTCAGAACCTGCGGATATGGCGGGTATACAGTCAAATCCGACCCCGGTGCAGACCGGCGTCGCCATGGCGGGAGCGGCGGATGCAGGCAAAGATGCCGCAGATCAGCATGTCGCCGGCCTGCAGCCTGCCGGAGTGAAGGGGAAGGCGGCAGCTCCCGGACGGGACAGGTTGGGTGCAGACTCAGGGTTTACGAGTCCGGGCCTTCAGAGGATGTTTATGGTTCTGCCCGCAGTATGGGCTTTTGGGGTTATCCTGATCTTAGGCTACAATGGGCTGGCTCTGATGCGGGTTCGAAAACTCCTTGGGAATGCCAGACAATATCGGGATAATATTTATGTCAGTGCGGGTATCAGCGCTCCCTTTACGCTGGGATTGTTCCGACCCAGAATCTATATGCCGGAGAATCTTGCGGATGGAGAGTGCGATTATATCATCTGCCATGAGAGAGTTCATATCCGCAGAAAGGACTATCTGGTAAAAAATCTTGCCTTTGTGCTGACTGCTCTCTATTGGTTTAATCCTTTTGTATGGCTGGCTTTTTATTTTCTGGAACGCGATATGGAGATGTCCTGTGACGAGCAGGTGATCAGACTGATGGGGACGGATATCAAGCGCCGGTATTCCCAGTCGCTCCTGAATTTTGCGGAGGGCAGGGGGAGCCTGGCGGTGACGCCTTTGACCTTTGGGGAGAACAGTGTCAAGCAGCGCGTAAAGAATGTGCTTTCCTATAAAAATGCCAGACGATGGAGTGTTCTGCTGGGAATCGTGATTCTGGCCGGGGCAGGTGTCGCATTGTTTACCACGCGGACCGGTGAGCAGAAAGTGACGCAAGAGGACGGGCAGAACGAGCTGACAGAACAGACGCAGACAGTGCCCGAAAGCGGCGGACAGGAGAGAGACAGTGACGGTCTCATAGAGGACAGAGCGGCTTTTGAGCAGTTATACGGGGCGGCCGGGGCTTATGATTTCGGATATGAGAAAACGGGATATGCCGTAGATACCTATAAAGGGATACTGCAGCATCTGATCGCGGGGGATGACGAGCATTATAAGCTTTATACGGATCCTGTCAGTGCGGCGGTACAATTGCTGCATCTGGGAGCCGGAGCGGGGAAAGCGGAATATGAGAACGTGCCTCTGACCGTTGAAGGTTTCTTCGAGATTCCGTGGCTGCAGGAGCTGAATCTGCCCGGCGAAGGCAGCAGAGCTGCCGTCACCTACACCTTTGCAGCCGACGGTTCCCAGGTGGAGATCCCGATGGAGCTCATCGAGAGCAGTACGGGGATATGGGCTCCGGCGGTTCCCGGCATGGCGAGGACTGTGTATCAGACAAGGCAGGTAAGCCTGCAGGAAGACAACGGAGAGGAATATTATGTGCAGACCAGCTCATATGGTATTTACCGGCTGGACAGAAGCGGCCTTCGCTGTGTATACCCGCATTATGTGCCGAACGGTCTGGTCTGGGGAGCCGCGGATGACGGAAAACTGTATTTCCCTGCCAGCGCCTCTTATCAGGACGGAGATCCGGATTATTGGGAGGATGTGATCTGCATACTGGATATGGAAACGGGAGAGTATGATAAGGAGACTTATCCCATCACGGAAGAGATGCGCAAGGTGTGGCCTCTGCGCTGGATCGGCGTATATGACGGGTTCCTGCGGCTGTACGGCGAGGAGGGGCAGATCTGTTATCTGGCACAGATCAATACGGGGAATACGGCTCTGAGCAGCGGCAATACATGGAAGGGCAAAGCGCTGGCGGAGCTTGACGAACAGGAGATAAATGCCTATGGATCGGATGTGCGGGATTATCTGCTGAATCATCCGGGACAGCTGGTGGAATTGTCTAACCGCACGCTCTCTGAAACTTATGCCTATGCCGATCTGGACGGGGACGGCAGAGCAGAACGGGTGAGCCTGTCCGCCAGTCCCGAGGGCGAATATGTTCAGTGGCCATATGATGTCTTTGTGCTGCGGGTCGGAGACAGTGCTGTCTCCAACTGGTACGAGTGTGTCAATAATGGTATCTGGGCAGTGAGTCTGGACGGGAAGGAGATTATTCTGGCGCTGTACGGGGACGGATCGAGCAGTGATCCCATGACTTTCCTGTATCGGTATGAACAGGGAGAATTGCGGGATGCAGGGTTCTTCTGTGATGACATCAGGCGGTGTACGATAGAGAATGGCATGATACACGGGACTGACAGACGTGATGTGCTCCAGACCGATTGGGTGAAGGCCCAGTGGAGGCTCGAAACCAATGAAAAGGGGCAGAGGGTAATAGAGCAGGTCTCACAGGATACTTATGATTTCACTGTATTGAACGATATTACCCTGCTGAGAGAGCTTCCCGTACACAGTACCCCCGACAGGAATGCGGAGAGCCATGTCATAAAGCCGCAGACGCTGCGCTTTCTGAAAACGGACGCTGCTTTCACATGGATTTACGCGGAGGCCAAGGATGGAACCGGCGGATGGTTTCAGGTAAACGGATTGCAGATTGAGGAGTTGGGACTGGATTATTATGAAGTGTTTGAGAATCTGAATTTTGCGGATTAGAGAGGGGGTTTTGTATAATGAGATTAACGACGAGGAATATTAGAGAAGCGTCAGGCGTTCGGGTTTTTGCTATTGCTGCGGTATTTTGCATCCTGATCTGTTCCGGCTGTGCAACCGCTTCCAAAACCATCTCCGATGAGGAAATTGCAGGCTTCAACACAGAGTTTTTTAGTGCCGACAGTTTGAACAATAGGATGCTTGGCAGTGAGTATGCGGTACCGGAGGAGATCAATCTGTTTGAATTATTTTATAACGGAGTGAATGACGCAGCGGCTGAGGTATCGGAGGAGGAGCTGGCGCTTCTGACTGAGTTTGACAGTCAGGCTCCTTATCTGGATATCATAAAGATCACTGCCGGTGAAATGGATACCGTTTTACGGAAAAGACTGGGGCTTGGACTGGAGGAGACGAAAAAGACGGGACTGGAGAATTTTTGTTATCTGGCGGAGTACGACAGTTATTATTTAATCCACGGGGATACCAATTATGATCCGTGTACGGTCACGTCCGGTACCAGAGAGTCGGACGGCAAACTGATCTTGGAGTACACAAAGGAGTATGAGGAAGGCCGGTGGGCGGTGACGCTGCAGGAGACAGACGAGGGATATCTGTTTTTATCTAATTGCAGGATCGATTAAACTTAATAAAGTATTTATAGATTTTTAACAGACATATTAGCGCTTGGCCTTGACGAGTGCTAATGTGTCTGTTATATTACAAATGTAACAGTATTGATGTAAGTTAATGGGAGAAGGGGGCGGAAGCCGTGAATATTCAGAAGTTTACTCAAAAGTCCGTGCAGGCTGTTGATCTGTGTGAGAAGCTGGCCTATGAATACGGCAATCAGGAGATTGAACAGGAGCATTTGCTCTACAGTCTTCTGACCATAGAAGACAGTCTGATCTTAAAACTTGTGGAAAAGATGGAAATAGACAGGGATCATTTTGTGAACCGGGCGGAGCAGGCGTTAAAACGCCGGGTGAAGGTGCAGGGTGGGCAGGTGTATATCGGTCAGTACCTGAACAGGGCGCTGATCAGCGCGGAGAACGAGGCGAAGCAGTTAGGAGACGAGTATGTGTCTGTGGAGCATCTGTTTCTGGCCATGCTGCGTGAGCCCAATAAAGAGATTGCGCAGATTTGGAAGGAGTACGGGATCACCAGAGAGCGGTTTCTGCAGGCGCTTTCCACTGTGCGGGGCAATCAGCGGGTCACCAGCGACAACCCTGAGGCCACCTATGACACACTGGAGAAATACGGCACAGACCTGGTGGAGAAGGCCAGAAATCAAAAACTCGATCCCGTGATCGGACGGGACAGTGAAATACGCAATGTCATTCGGATACTCTCCCGCAAGACCAAGAACAATCCGGTGCTGATCGGCGAGCCCGGCGTGGGCAAGACTGCCGTGGTGGAGGGGCTGGCACAGCGTATTGTGCGGGGAGATGTACCCCAGGGCCTGAAGGATAAAAAGATCTTTGCGCTGGACATGGGCGCTCTGGTGGCGGGAGCCAAATACCGGGGCGAGTTTGAGGAGAGACTGAAAGCAGTTCTGGAGGATGTGAAGGCCAGCGATGGTCAGATTCTGCTCTTTATCGACGAGCTGCACACCATTGTGGGAGCCGGCAAGACGGATGGCGCGCTGGATGCGGGTAATATGCTAAAGCCCATGCTGGCCAGAGGGGAGCTTCACTGTATCGGAGCCACTACTTTGGACGAATACCGCCAGTATATCGAGAAAGATCCTGCCCTGGAGCGGCGTTTTCAGCCGGTGCTGGTGGATGAGCCCACGGTGGAGGATACCATCTCTATTCTACGGGGCCTGAAGGAGCGCTATGAGGTCTATCACGGCGTCAAGATCATGGATAACGCGCTGGTGAGTGCGGCTGTGCTGTCCCACCGCTATATTTCCGACAGATTCCTGCCGGACAAGGCGATTGACCTCGTGGATGAGGCCTGTGCCTTGATCAAGACAGAGCTGGACAGTATGCCCACGGAGCTGGACGAGCTGCAGCGCAGATGCATGCAGATGGAGATCGAGGAGGCCGCCCTGAAGAAGGAGGATGATAAACTGAGCAAGGAACGGCTGACGCAGCTTCAGAAGGAGCTTGCGGAGTGCAGAGAGGATTTTGCCGCCAGAAAAGCTCAGTGGGATAACGAGAAGGCCTCGGTGGATAAGCTCAGCAGGCTGCGGGAGGAGATAGACCGCGTCAACGGCGAAATCCAGATCGCCCAGAGAGAGGGCAATCTGGAGAAAGCTGCGGAGCTTTCCTACGGGAGACTGCCGGAGCTTAAGAAACAGCTGGAGCAGGAGGAAGAGCGCGTGAGCAGCGGGGAGCTTACGCTGGTGCGGGAGAAAGTGTCCGATGAGGAAATTGCCCGGATCATATCACGCTGGACGGGGATTCCCGTGGCCAAACTCACGGAGAGCGAGCGCAATAAGACTCTGCATCTGGACGAGGAGCTGCACAGACGCGTGATGGGGCAGGACGAGGGTGTCACCAAGGTGACGGAGGCCATAATCCGCTCCAAGGCCGGTATCAAGGACCCGGCAAAACCGATTGGTTCCTTCCTGTTTCTGGGGCCTACCGGAGTGGGTAAGACAGAGCTTGCCAAATCTCTGGCAGCATCTTTGTTTGATGATGAGAACAATATGGTCCGCATAGACATGAGCGAGTATATGGAGAAGTATTCCGTGTCCAGACTGATCGGAGCGCCTCCCGGATTTGTGGGCTATGAGGAGGGCGGCCAGCTCACCGAGGCCGTGCGCAGAAAGCCTTACAGTGTGGTGCTCTTCGACGAGATCGAAAAGGCGCATCCGGATGTGTTCAATGTGCTCTTACAGGTGTTGGACGACGGCCGTATCACAGATTCTCAGGGGCGGACAGTGGATTTCAAGAATACGATCCTGATCATGACCTCCAATATCGGAGCACAGTATCTGCTGGAGGGGATCGGAGAGGACGGAAGCATCCGGCCCGAGGCGGAGACTGCCGTAATGCAGGAGCTGCGGGCTCATTTCAGACCGGAATTTCTGAACCGGCTGGATGAGACCATATTGTTCAAACCCCTGACCAAAGAGAACATCGGCGGTATCATCAAGCTGATTGTGGCCGATCTCAACCGCAGGCTGGAGGACAGAGCTGTGGCGTTGGAACTGACGGCGGAGGCGGAGCATTTTGTGGTGGAGCAGGCCTACGACCCTGTGTATGGCGCCAGACCGCTGAAGAGATATATACAGAAACATGTGGAGACACTGGCGGCCAGGCTGATCCTGGCGGATCAGGTGAAGAGCGGATCGGTCATCGTTATCGATGTGGAAGGAGAGAAGCTGACGGCCAGGACGGAGTAGCCGGATTTCCTGATATGGACGGATTGATAATCATGCATAACGGGCCGGGAGCTGTAAAGCTCCCGGCTTGAAAATTTTAAAGAACTATAAGGTTAGGGGTGGCTTTTTATATAAAAATCCGTTACAATATACATAACAATAGCGATGGATCTACCATATGGAATTATTCCGTAAAAACAGGGGAAAAGGAGAGACAGATGCTGCCTGAGGATCCGGTGATCCTGCTCAGCTTTGTAAATCTGAAGCTGCGGGATTTTTATGACAGTCTGGATGCGCTGTGTGAGGACCTGGGCGCAGACAGGCAGGCGCTTGCAGAGAAGCTGGCGGCGCTTGATTACCATTATGATGCAGAGAGAAACCAGTTTGTCTGAGCTTCCCTTCAGGGGGACGAAATGTCAGGTCTGTACGGGCTGCGGCAGATGTGCGGGAAGGTACTCGGTAGTGTCGGCACAGAGGCTGTGGGACGAAAAGCTGCCGATTCCCCGCGCGGGTCATGTGCGGCTGGTGACGGCAGATGTAGGAACCACCACGATCGCCATGCAGCTCTACGATTGGGACGGCGGTGTGGAGACGGATTTCGCCTGTGTGAATCCCCAGGTTCGGTTCGGTGCGGATGTGCTCTCACGGATCAGAGCGGCTGAGGATATGTCCGCGGCGGAGCTGATGCGCCGTGAGGTGACGGAGAAGCTTGAGATTGGTCTGGAGGCTTTTCGAATGCATCTTGGACCGGGGGAGACCATGCGCATGGTGCTGGCCGGGAATACGGTCATGATTTATCTGCTTTTGGGCTTCGACCCTGCCGGGCTGGGAAGCGCTCCCTTTACAGCCGGGCATCTGGAGGCGGCGGAGACGCAGATCGGTGGTGTTGACTGTGTGACTTTTCCCGGACTTTCCGCTTTTGTGGGCGGAGATATTGCGGCGGGAATGTATGCCTGCGAGATGGCAGAGAGAGAAGAGCTGACACTGCTCATCGACCTGGGAACCAACGGGGAGATGGTGCTGGGGAACCGGAACCGGAGAATCGCCTGCTCTACGGCGGCGGGGCCTGCCTTTGAGGGCGGCGTAAACCGCGGCGTCTGGGGGGCGGATATGATTCATCTGCTGGCAAGACTCAGACAGGAGCACATTCTGGATGAAACGGGGCTGCTTTCGGACGAATATTTTGAGGATGGGATTTTAATTGAGAGCGTGCGCGTGACACAGGAGTCTATCCGCGCCATTCAGCTTGCCAAGGGGGCCATTGGCGCCGGTATCAGGATTCTGATGCGGGAGTACGGGCTGGAAGAGGACTGGCAGGCGGTTGACAGAGTGGTTTTGGCGGGCGGTTTCGGCTATTACCTAAGGCCGCAGGATGCGGCCGTGATCGGACTGTTGCCCCCCGCGCTTGTGCCAAAAACCGCTGCCGGCGGCAACACCGCGCTGGCGGGAGCACTGCGTCTGGGGCGTCTGCTCTGGGCACAGGATGCTTTTGGGGACACGCAGAAATATAGGAAGGAATTGCCGCGGATTTTGGGCGTTTCGGGGACGGAGGTATTAAATCTGGCAGAGCATCCGGATTTTCAGGACTTATATATCCGGAATATGTATTTAGAATAAGATTTGATAAGGTAAGGGAATGATGCTACAGGTTTAATGCCGATCGGGATTTTACGGATATTTTCGGGGGATGTTTTAGACAGAGGCAGTGAGCGTTTTTACGATTGCTGAATAAAGATAAAGTCAGAGAGGAGATGCCATATGGACAACACGCAGAAGAATGACACGCAGACTAAAAAGGGAAGAGACAGGAAAGCATCCGGCGGGCTTTTTGGAATCCGCAACAAGATCGCGGTCTGTTTTCTGGTGCCAATCCTCTTTATGATCGTCATAGGCCTGACAGCCTATACCAAGGCGGAGGACGGTATGGAGGAGAATTTCCGGGAGTCCACGATCCAGACGTTGAACATGGGTGTGGAATATGTGGAGATGAGCTGCAGCTTCATTGAGTCGGAGAGCATGAAGTATCTTCTGGATGCCAATCTGAATAAGTATAGTATGGGACTGATGAAAAACAATGGTGAGGAGCAGGCGGCCGTTTCGAATACGCTGAGGAGCAGCATGCTCTCGGCTCAGGTCTCCAATCCCTTTATCAGCCAGATACATATCGTGACTCCGAAAGGAATCAATATGCTGTCCACTCAGATGTCTGCCGAGGATGGTATTCTGGAGGACTATCTGGAGGAGGCGTCCGGAGGTGCACAGAACCTCAGCCGCTGGACAGACAGACATGCCGCGTTGGACAAACATCTTGAGATCAGGCAGGACGACTATATTCTGGTATATCAGATCATGAATCAGGGCAACAATAGCTGTATTGTGATCGATGTGAAGCAGAGTGCCATCCGGGAGTTTCTGGAGGAACTTGATTTGGGCGAGGGCAGTATCGTAGGTTTTGTGACGGATGGCGGCAGAGAAGTGATCTGCGTGAATCAGGAAGAGAATGCAACGGGTACTGCGGCGGACGGCGTGACGCTGTCGGGCCAGGATTTTATGCCCGCGGCGGGGGCTGAGCAAAACGGCTATCAGGATATCAAATATAACGGCTCCAAGTATCTGTTTATGTACAGCAGGAGCCAGGAGACGGGAGTCACGCTCTGCGCGCTGGTGCCGAGAGAAGTGATCACCGGGCAGGCCGAGGAGATCAAGCGCCTGACGATCTTTATAATTGTACTGGCAGGTCTGGCAGTGCTGGTGGTGGGTGTGCTGATCGTCATGGGTATTCAGAAGAATATGAAACATATCGCACGGAAGCTGGGAGAGGTGGCCAAGGGAGATCTGACGGTTCTGGTAAAGGCCAGCGGACGGGATGAATTCCGTGAGCTTGCCGGTTCCGCCACCAATATGATCGCAAACACCAAGAATCTTGTCAACAAGGTGCGGGGCGCCACAGGACAGCTGGAGGCATCTTCTCAGGAGGTGGAGCAGGTGTCCGGCGTTATCAGCGATTATTCCCGGGACATCACCGAGGCGATCCAGGAGATCAATCAGGGTATGGCCAGACAGTCCCGCCATGCACAGGAGTGCGTGGATAAGACTACTGTGCTGTCCGACGAGATTCAGGGTGTGGGACGCATTGTGGAGCGGGTGGAACAGCTTGTAAATGAGACGGAGGAGATGATCAATCGAGGTATGGACATCGTCCATGCGCTGGGAGACCGGGCGGAGGAGACCACGGTGATCACGGCAAAGGTGGGGGAGAGCATAGCGTCTCTGCAGGATGAATCGGAGATTATCAACACCTTTGTGGCGACGATCACGGATATCTCTACACAGACCAATCTCCTCTCCTTAAACGCCTCCATCGAGGCGGCGCGGGCCGGAGAGGCGGGCAGAGGCTTTGCCGTGGTGGCGGAGGAGATCCGCAATCTGGCGGACGATTCCGCAAAGGCAGCCGGTGAGATCCGCAATAATGTGGAGCATATCAGCGCCCAGACGATCAAGAGCGTGCAGAGCGCCAATGACGCGCAGTCCATGGTGGCGCTTCAGACCGAGGCTGTCGCGGAGGTTGTGAAGGTGTTCCGCAATATGCAGCAGCGTATGGGAGAGTTGGTAGCAGGACTCAGAGAGATCGTGGCTGGTATCGAGAATGCCGACAGAGAGCGGGAAGATACCATGAGGGCCGTAAAGAATATAACGGATATCATAGAGGAGACCGCAGACAATGCTGAAGCGGTGAACGAGGTGGCTGACAAGCTGCTGGAGAATGTGGAGAATCTGAACCGCACGGCGGATGTGCTGGGTGAGAATATGGGTGAGCTCAAGTCGGAGATCGCGCTGTTTAAGATTTAACAAATATCAATGGTGAGGGAACAAATGTGACGGACATAAGCAATATGGATCCGCAGGATCCTAATCAACAATTGAAGAAAGTGGAGGAAATGGGACCACATTTCCTGATGACGGAAAATATGGAGTATTCGGAGGAACAGCTTCAGGAGATCCGTCTCGGGATGGAGGAAGGACTGACTGTCTCTATTTATTCCAGACCGGAGTTTAACTGGATGCAGATGGAGCAGATACGCATGGGACTGAAGGATAAAGTAGATGTCTCGGCATATGCGGATGCATCCTACAGCTATGAGACAATGAAACAGATCAGGCTTTCTCTGTACTCCTCCATAGATCTTTCCCCGTATCTGGACAGAGGATTTGAGAACGATGAGCTGGAGGAGATTCGTATTGCGCTGGAGGAAGGGATTCCTATCGACCGGTGGCTGACGGGCGACATGTACGCACAGCAGATTCACGAGATCAGGATGGGTCTTTACGAGGAAGTGGACGTATCTGTCTATGCCCGCGACAGTTATAACTGGATGCAGATGAGGGAGATCCGTTTGGGTCTGGAGAAGAGACTGAAGGTATCAGCCTATGCGAACTGCCTGTTCAATCATTGGCAGATGGAAGAGATCCGCCTGGGACTGGAGGCCGGACTGGACGTATCCGGCTATGCCAAACTGATCTACTCCAGCACCGACATGAAGGGAATGCGGCAGGAGCTTTTGCGCGGCAAGACCACCAAGACAAAGATCACGGACAGGGCAGAGTTAAATATCGATTCACTGAGAAAAAAGGAATTTGTCATTTCCGTGGAGGACAATGGTAATAAGGCATATGCCTATCTCCCCTGGGTGCCCGGTAATTTCGTCACGGAGGAAGATATCCATAATGATCTGGCCGCCAGAGGAATCATCTTCGGAGTTGATGATGAAGCAATCTCCGATATGATAAAAATGCGGAGAATGAATGAGAAGGTACTGATCGCACAGGGGACTCCCGCCAAAAAGGGAAAAGACGGATGGTTTGAGTTTTTTGTCAGGCTGGATCTGCCGCGCATACCGGCACCGCTTCCGGACGGCGGAGTGGACTATGTGAATATAGAAGCCTTTGAGATGGTGGAGGAAGGAGAAAAAATAGCCCTCTACCATCCCGCCGAGAAAGGGCAGGACGGAAAAAACATATTCGGGGAAGTGATACATGCCAATAACGGACTGGAAAAAAACCGTATGAAGGGAGAAGGTTTCCTTATCGCAGAGGACGGGGTGACTTATATCTCCAGAATGAACGGGAAATTTGAGTATTTAAACGGTCGTATCATTATCTCCAATATGATTATCGTCCGCGAGGATGTGACGGCCGTTACCGGCAGGCTGGAGGTGGACGGCTCCGTGTATGTGGTTGGCAGTGTCTATTCGGGCGGATATATCAAGGCCACGGGAGATATTATTGTCGAGCATAATGTGGAGGCTGCAAAGCTGAGCGCCGGCGGCAATATCATGATCAAAAAGGGTAGCTGTTCCAAACACGATTGTTTTATTGAAGCGGACGGGGAGGTCTCGGGGAGCTTCTTTGAGGCTGCTACTATCAATGCGGGCGGCAATGTGAAAGCAAATTATATCATGAACAGCAATATCAATACTATGGGCAGAGTAATTGTGTCCGGGAGCAAGGGAGTGCTTCTGGGGGGCAGAATCTGTGCGGTAAGAGGAGTGGATACCTTCAATCTCGGCAACAGCTCACATATCAGAACGGTCCTGGAAGTAGGAAAAAATGAGATCTACGAGGGAGAACAGGCAAAATTTGCTCAGATGAGGGATCACATACTCAGCGAATTGACTGTCCTGGAGGAGGGGTGGAACAAGGTATTGAAGAACCATTCGGGTAATCTGGAGCAGACGGAGGAGGCTCTCAAGAAACTCAATGTGGCAATCGTTGCAAAGGATAACGAACTGGCAGAGCTCGACACAAAGATATCCAGATTGGCGGGCATGACCGACCAGGATATGAGAGCTCCGGTCTGCGTCAGGGGGAATGCCAGAGAGGGCAGCGTTGTTGTGATAAACAACATAAAGTATATGCTGCCGTCGGATGTAAACAGAATTATTTTTAAACTGCGCAATAAAAATGTAGTGATGGTAAAATTATAGAGTATAAAGGGTTGGGACAAAGCATGAGACGTGATACAATATTGATCATTGAGGACGATGAGGCCAGCCGCACAATGCTGGCGGAGATATTTCGGGACAAATATAAGATACTGGAGGCTGCCGACGGCAGGGAGGGAATAGAAGTTTTAGGAAAGAATATCGGTTCTATCGCTGTGGTTCTTCTGGATTATCTGATGCCTGTTATGGATGGGTTCCAGGTTTTGGAACGCTTAAATGAAAAAAAGCTTTTGACCAAGATCCCTTTTATTATGGTTACGGGGGAAAATTCCCCTGAATTGGAAAGGAAGGGTTATGAATACGGTATCGTCAGCTATATTCACAAGCCCTATCGCACAGAGGTGGTAAAGCAGGTGGTCAACAATGCGGTGGGATTCTTTCTTCACAAGATGCAGCTGGAGTTTGTTGTCAAAAACCAGATGGAAGTGCTGAAGAAGCAAAACGGTCTGCTGGAGCAGCAGTCGGACAGACTCAAGCGTATGAACGAAGTGCTGATCGAATCTCTGAGCAATATCGTAGAATTCCGGAATCTGGAATCCGAGCAGCATATCAAGAGAATCCGCGAGTTCACCCTGTGCCTGGGTACAAGCGTGATGAATCTGTATCCGGAATATGAGCTTACACCGGAAAAACTGGAGACCATCTGTTGGGCAGCATCTTTGCATGATATTGGCAAAATTGTGATTCCGGACAATATTATTTTGAAGGCCGGCAAATTGACTGCCGACGAATATGAAGTGATAAAGTCTCATACAACCAGGGGAGCGGAGATCATAAGCCGGGTGATTCACATTGATGATGAGGAGTTTAACAGCTACGCGCTGGATATTGCCAGACATCATCATGAGAAGTTTGACGGAAACGGATATCCTGACGGACTGAAGGGTGAGGATATCAGCATCGCCGCACAGATCGTATCTTTGGTGGACGTATATGACGCGCTTACCTCAAAGCGGGTTTACAAATCCGCATATGATCCGTATAAAGCGTATCATATGATCGTCAACGGACAAAGCGGAGTCTTTTCTCCCAAACTGTTAAAGGCATTTGCCGAAGTCCGGGCGGATTTTGAGAAACTGGTAAAAGAATACAGCGATGATAACTAGAGACCTTGTGATTAGTGTTCCGTTTTTTAAAACGGGTCTATTTGGTATGGGTGCCGGCATATATTATCATTGATAAGAATAATCTGCGGTGCGGTACTATGGGAAAAAGAGCAGCGATAATCCTTCTGGTTCTGGATATTCTGGTGGGGTTATCGCTTTTTTTGGTTCGTATAAACAAGCTTGTGGAGCCGACGGACGCTTTGGCGGAGGGCGTGACGGATGAACAGAGAAAGATTGCGCTGACCTTTGACGACGGGCCGCATCCGTATTATACAGAGCAGCTTCTGGACGGATTGAAGGAGCGGGGCGTGGTAGTTACCTTTTTCGTCACGGGAGAACATGCCAAGCTTCATCCCGATGTCATTAAACGAATGCAGGAGGAGGGACATCTGATCGGCAATCATACCTACAGTCATATGCAGCTGACCAGGAATAACCGGGAGAGATTCAAGGAGGAGCTGATTGCCACAAATGAAGTGCTCAAGGAGATCACCGGGGAGGAGACTGAGTTTGTGCGCCCGCCCTATGGAAGCTGGGACAAATCCTTCGAGAAGGAATTGAATATGTTTCCGGTGCTCTGGACGGTGGATCCCCTGGACTGGAGTTCCCGCAATGCCTCCCGGATCACCGAGAAGATCGTGAACAAAGTGGAGGAAAATGACATTATATTAATGCATGACTATTATGATACTTCTGTCACTGCGGCATTGCAGACGGTGGATGAGCTGCTGGAGGAGGGGTATACCTTTGTGACGGTGGAGGAGATCTTGTTTGACTGAAAAAGGTTTCCTAAAAGATTACTTCATTTTCATTATCCTGTCTCGATTTTTTCAATAATATGACGCATAGCAGCGCAGCTGCAATGAAGATAACGAACAAAGGCCAGAGGGCTGTATTCTTTACGGCCAATCCGATCACGCTGGCAATACTAAGCGATACAGCAATCAGGGTAATCAGTCCAACAAAGTGTGTGTCTCTGACTTTCCGCTGATACGCCATCTTCTTGCAGTCGAATTGCCTCATCCTGGAGATGAAAAAATCTTTGCAGGAATGCTATACCACTTTCCTTGTCAAACCGGCTGCGAATATTGAAGTCTACCGACTGCATCTCCAGCACTTCTGTTTTCAACGTCTCAATTGCTGACAGCGATTCTGTTAAACCTGCTATCTTTTCCCGTATAATAGCAGCTTGCTCTGAGAGGATTTGCGCCACATCAGCCGGGGCATCCAGCGGAATCAGCCTGTCTCTGATGTCGTCCAAAGAAAACCCCAAATGCTTCAAGGACAGTATTTGGTGCAGCTTAATAATATCTTTGTCTGTATAAAGCCTGCGTCCTCCATCGCTCACGGCTGACGGTGAGAGCAGCCCTTCTTTATCGTAGTGCTGTAAAGCTCGGACTGTCACGTCCATCTTTTTTGCAACCTGGCCTACAGTCATATATCCCTGTGGGATAGCTCTATATTTTTCCACGTTCAGAATACCTCCTGAGAATAGTATAGCTCATTACGCTGCGTCACGAGCAAGATTTTTATTCGTTTTGTGCAGATGAAATCAACAATAAGAAAACCATGGTTTCGTTGGAATATGTCAAGAATTATGTGGAAATCACTTTTTTTTTATTGTACAGTAATTATAGTACAGTAATAATAACGGAAACATAATTCAAAAGAAAGTACATTCTAACATGAAACAGAAAAAAATAGACATGACAACTGGCCCGATTATGAAGAACGTATTTTTCTTCGCCATCCCTATTGTGCTGGGAAATATATTGCAATATTTATATACCACAGTAGATACGTTGGTTATCGGTAATTATTGCGGTGAGACTTCTCTGGCGGCAGTGGGAACCAGCTCCCAGCCGGTGGAAGTACTTTTGTGCGTTTTTCTCGGAATTGGCACAGGAGTATCCATATTGATCTCTCAATATGTGGGAGCCAAGGATGAGGACAAGATGCGGCGGGCAGTGGATACGGCTACATTCTTTGTATTTGTATGCGGGGTCCCGCTCTGCATAATCGGATATTTTGCAGCGCCATTGATCTTAAGGTGGATGGGAGCTCCTGCTGATACATGGGATGCAGCGGTGGCGTATACGAGAATCGTATTCTTTGGTGCGCTCGGAAATATTGGTTATAATATGAATGCGGGAATTCTTCGGGGGATGGGGGACAGTAAGGCGTCGTTGTGGTTTTTGGCGGTATCTTGCATCACCAATATTGTGCTGGATCTTTGGTTTGTCGCCGGATTGGGAATGGATGCAGGCGGCGCGGCATTTTCTACGAGTCTTGCAATGTATTTGTCCTGGATCATCAGCATCGTGTATATCAGAAAAAAATTCCCTGATCTGGGCTTATCCTATTTGCCCAAGAGAGTTGACTTGAGTGAATTGAAGCAGATTGTTATGATCGGTCTTCCCATCGGGCTGAACAATTCCCTGTATTCTCTTGGACATGTGGCGATACAGACTTTTGTAAACGCGCAGGGATCCGTTTTTATGGCAGGTAATTCGGTTGCGGGCAGAGTGACAGGCCTGACCAATATAGCAATTACCGCATTGTCTTCTGCGGCAACCACTTTTTCGGGACAAAATTTCGGTGCTAAAAATTTTGACAGGCTTCGGCAGGGATATATTCGGATTCCGGTGATTTCCGGCATCGTTACACTGACTTTTGGATTGTGTATGATCTCTTTTCGGATGCCCATATTACGGATTTTTACAAGAGATGAAGCAGTGCTTATGTACGCCAGCAGATATGTTGTAGTACTCCTCTTATCACAATGGTTCTACGCTATATTTAACGGTATTATCTGTGTAGTAAACGGCGTAGGACTGATTCGTTACACAACGATTGTAAATATACTGATGCTCTGGGCGGTACGTATTCCAAGCGCTTATATGATCAACCGTTTTTGGGACGGAACTTATATCATGCTGTGTTTCCCGATTAGTTTTTGTTTTGGCATGATTATGATGATCGGTTTTTATATGTTCTCGAAAAGGTGGAATGAAATCATAAGGACAGGGCTGTAAATCTGTTTAGTCTGGCTTGTATTTTGACGGTAACATGGTATAATAGGTGATACGCTGACTTTGCAAGACTGGAGAATTTATATGAAAAAGAGAGAAATTAATTTAAGTGATCATTTCACCTATGGAAAGCTCATTCGGTTTGTGATGCCCTGCATATTGATGATGCTGGTCACTTCCGTATACAGTATTGTGGACGGATTTTTTGTGTCCAATTTTGCGGGAAAGGATGCCTTTGCTGCGGTAAATCTGATCATGCCGGTGCTGATGGCGCTGGGTGCTTTCGGGTTTATGATCGGAACCGGGGGAAGCGCACTGGTGGCTTTCGTGTTCGGTGAGGGCAACCGCAGGAGAGGCCAGGAGATTTTTACCATGCTCATCATGGTTGTCGTGGCGGCAGGACTTGTTATTTCTGTAGCAGGTTTTATTTTTATGCCCTGGATTGCGCAGTTTCTGGGTGCGACAGAATCGATTTTGAGCGATGGTGTTCTCTACGGCAGGATCATCATCTGTGCCGTTACTTTTTTTATGCTTCAAAACAGCTATCAGAGCTTTCTGGTGACGGCGGAGAAGGCAGGATTGGGACTCTTCATATCCGTTTTTTCAGGTGTGCTGAATATGATCCTGGATTATGTTTTCGTGTATGTACTTCGCCTTGGAGTGGCGGGTGCGGCCTGGGCGACGGCGCTGAGTCAGATGGCCGGCGCTATGGTACCCACAGTTTATTTTTTGCGGGATAATAAGAGTCTCCTGCGTTTTGTGAGGACGAAGATGGATTGGAGCGCATTTGCCAAGGCCTGTCTCAACGGTTCGTCGGAGATGATGACGAATCTGTCCGCATCCCTGGTGGGGATGCTCTATAATCTGCAGCTGCTGAAGCTTGCGGGGAAGAACGGCGTGGCCGCCTACGGTGTGATCATGTATGTGTCCTTTATATTTATGGCAGTGTTTTTCGGCTATTCCGTGGGAATCAATCCCGTGGTCGGTTATCATTTCGGCGCGGGCAACAAGGAGGAGCTGAAAAATATTCTCCGGAAGAGTCTGACGCTGACGGCGGTGGTTGGGATCGTCATGACGTTGGCGGCGGAATTGCTGGCACTGCCTTTTGCCAAGCTGTATGTGGGATATGACCCGCAGCTTTGCAACATGACGCAGACGGGAATGCAATATTATGCTCTTTCCTTTTTGATCTGCGGGTTCAATATTTTTGCCTCGGCATTTTTTACGGGACTGAACAACGGACTGGTGTCTGCGATGATCTCCTTTTTGAGGACGCTGGTGATTCAGGTGGCTGCAATCTTTATTCTGCCCGTATTTTTTGACATAGAAGGTATCTGGATGGCGATCGTGGTGGCTGAGGGCCTGACGCTGGCAGTGTCCGGTGTATTTCTACTGGGTAACAGAAAACGATACGGATATTAGAGTCGGAACTATTGGGATAAAAAGAGGAGAGCGCCGCCCGGACGCTCTCCTGCAGAGAATACCGGAAAGTTTATAGGGAGTGTTATTTGGGGCGGACGGTCAGTCTTTCGATCAGTCCGTTTTCGTCTTCTCTGCGCACGGTGGCGATGGCCATCACAAGGTAGCCGCCGTAGTTTGCAACAAACTCAGCCTGAGTGTCATTCACCACCTGAGCCTCGGATATGGAGCATTTTCCGAAGGTAAAGCGATTGCGGAAGAACATATGAATGGCCTCTCTGCCATAGACATGATATTCGGACTGGGCCGTCCCGTTGGAGCAGTAGTCGTTAATGGTTCCGTCTTTTGCAAATAATTCCGCCAGTCCGGCAAAATCTTTATTTTCCATGGCCTGAACATATTTTTCAATTGATCTCATATCACAACCCTCCTAGTATACTTTCTCGGAATTTAATAATGCGTCGGTACCGCCGTCCACAAATACGACATTGCCGTTGATGCCCCGGGCGTTGGGGGATACCAGAAAAGCCATCACTTCACCGATCTCCTCGGGCTCCATCAGGCTTTCCGTGCCGTATTTGGTAGGGATGGGCAGGGCGTTTAAGGCGTGGTTGGCCGCTTCCCCCATATTGGCCGTCATAGCGGTTTTTACATTGCCGGGAGCTACGGCGTTGATGCGTACGCCTCTGGCCGCCCAGGAGGAGGAAACACGGCGCACATATCTTGCCAGAGCATACTTGGTGGCCACATAAATACTCTGCTGAACGCTCAGGTTCGTAGCGTCCAGTTGGGATACCAGATTGATCACCCGCTGCTCGTCCCCCACATTATTCAAAATATCTGCGATATCAAGTCTTCCGGCACCCTGAGAGATGGTGTTGGAGGAGGTGACGATGCAGCTGCCGTGCTTTTTTTCCAGGAGGTCGAATACGCCCTTTGCCAGACGGATAGTGCCGAAATAATTGAGAGAGATGATGAGCGCCAGATTGCCGCAGGTTCCCGATACGCCGGCGTTGCAGATCATTCCGTCCAGTCCGTCGGGACACATCTCGTGGAGCTTATTGATGGCTTCGTCGCGGCCCTCAGGTGTGGCAAGATTGGCAGTGATATCACAGTTTCTCAAATCGATATTGATGACCTGATGTCCCTGCGCTTTTAAAATCTCTACTGTTTTTGCGCCGATTCCGCTGGAACCGCCTGTAATTGCATAAAGTCCCATAAAATTACCTCCTGTTTTCTGCCTTGTGTTGGCATTTTTTACATCATCTATTATAATAGAATCCGTACGGATAAAAAAGAGTTATTCGGAAAAAAATTCAGACAATTATCGCGAAGCGGGATGAGGCCTCTGTCCGGGGCCGGGCACAGGAAGGAGTAAGCGGATCATATGAAGAAGAGAATCATGCGGATACTGTGGACATCCGTGGCTTTGGCAGTGTTTATGGCCGGCTGCGGAAAGGAGGACACCGGCGCAAATGCAGATGAAGGAACGGAAGCCGGGGAAGCTGTCATCGAGATTTTGCCGGAGGAGCAGTCTGCCCAGGAGCAGACATTGCCTCAGGATCAGCCGACGACACAGGAACAGACATCGCCTCAGGATCAGCCGACGACACAGGAACAGACATCGCCTCAGGATCAGTTTGTGCCGGGAGAGCAGGCTTCGGAAGGCGTTCCGCAGAGCCGGGAAGAAAGCGTATCGGGGCGGCTGGTGGTCATTGACGCCGGGCATCAGGAAAAGGGGAACAGTGAGAAGGAACCCATAGGACCCGGTGCCGCTGAGACGAAGGCCAAGGTGGCGGGAGGTACGAAGGGCTGTGTCAGCGGGCTCTATGAATATGAGCTGACGCTCGCCGTCTCCGGGAAGCTGTGTGAGGAGCTTTTGAGCCGCGGCTATGAGGTGATGATGGTGCGCACCTCCCATGACGTAAACATAAGCAATGCGGAACGGGCACAAATTGCTAACGATGCGGCGGCGGACGTATTTATACGCATCCATGCCAACGGTTCGGATAACAGCAGTGTAAGCGGTGTGGAAACGCTGTGTCAGACGGCGGAAAATCCCTATAACGCCGATTTGTATGACGACAGCAAGGCGCTTTCCGTGCAGGTCCTCGACGGGGTGGTGAATGCCACGGGAGCCGTGAAACGCCGCGTGGTGGAAACGGATACCATGTCCGGGATCAACTGGTGCCAGGTTCCCGTTACCATTGTGGAGATGGGCTTTATGACAAATGAGACGGAGGATGCGCTGATGGCAGCGGAGGAATACCAACAGAAGCTCGCGGCGGGGATGGCAGACGGGATAGACGCCTATTTTGCGGCAAAGGAATAGCGCTTTGCACAAAAGCATACCGGTATTTAATGAGCAATTTTCACAAAAAATTCATATCCGGACAAAATAAACTGACATTTTTGTGATTAATCTGTTAAAATAAGGTTATAACAATAATGTGGGTAATCCTTCCACGGAACGGTAACTGATGGCTGTTGGAGATTTGTTTGAGAAAGGAAGATTTTTGTGTTCAAAAAAGGCGAGTATGTAGTGAGCGGCAATAAAGGCGTCTGTATTGTAGAGGATATCACTCCGCTTAATATCTCCGGTGTGGACAAAGAGCGTGAATATTATATTTTGAAGCCTGTGTATATGGCAGGCAGTACGGTTTATGTGCCGGTGGATGCGGCGGAGGGCTCTCTCAGGAGAGTGCTCAGCAGAGAGGAAGCGGACAGGCTGATCCGGGGAATCCGTGAGATTCCGCTGATCACGATTTCCAATGACAAGCTTCTGGAACAGGAGTACCGGGGATGTATGCGGACCAATGATTGTACGGAGTGGATCCGCATTATCAAGACCATATATCAGCGCAAGCAAAAACGTCTTGCGGCAGGCCGTAAGGTCACCGCGCTGGATGCCAAATACTATCGTCTTGCGGAGGACAATCTCTTTGGGGAGCTTGCCATATCCCTGCAGTTACCCAGAGGCGAGGTGGAGGACTATATCGCCAGAGAGATGGAGAAAACGGAGCCCGTGTAAAGCTCATGAAAAATTAATTGAAACTATCTGGAAAAATAAATAAAGTGCTTTACAATTTATTTTGTTTGGTATATGATTAGGAATCATAGAATAAAGCGTTGACGAGGACAGTAGAATGAGGAGACGCCTCAGAGAGGACTGCCCCGCGAAGGTTAGAGCGGGAGCTGAAAGCGGTCTGGCGGGGAGACATTTGAAGACCACCTCTGAGCGGCCGCAAACCGGCCCGGATGCTCCCGTTACGAGTAAATGAGAGGCAGAGTGTCCACGGTTTTTATGACCGGGCATCTGCAACGAGGGTGGAACCGCGTATCGTATCTTACGTCCCTTGCAGTCCAAGACGGATTGCAGGGGATTTTTTACTGTGGTCCGGCAATCATAGTAGAGGAGGAGATAAAATGAAGATCACATTGAAGGATGGCTCCGTGAAGGAGTACAATGAGGCAAAAAGTGTTTACGACATTGCGCTGGATATCAGCGAAGGCCTGGCCAGAGCCGCCTGCTGCGGTATGGTGGACGGCAAAGTGACAGATCTTAGGACCGTGTTGGACAGCGACTGCAGTCTGTCCATCTGTACGGCAAACGATAAGGAAGGGTTGGCGGTGATCCGTCACACGGCTTCTCATGTGATGGCAGAGGCTGTAAAAAACCTGTTTCCCGATGCCAAGGTGACTATCGGGCCGAGTATCGAGAATGGTTTTTATTATGATTTTGACCATGCGCCTTTCTCCAGAGAAGATCTGGACGCCATCGAGGCGGAGATGAAAAAGATCATCAAGGCTGGGGCGAAACTGGAGCGGTTTACGCTTCCCAGAGAGGAAGCCATCAAATATATGGAGGAAAAAAATGAGCCTTATAAGGTAGAGCTGATCCGCGATCTGCCCGAAGATGCAGAGATTTCCTTTTATGATCAGGGCGGTTTCGTGGATTTGTGCGCGGGCCCGCATCTGATGAGCGTCAAAGGGATCAAGGCATTCAAGCTGACCTCCTCCTCCGGTGCGTATTGGAGAGGAAATTCCGACAATGCCATGTTGCAGCGTATCTACGGCACAGCTTTTAATAAGAAAGAAGAGCTGGAGGAGTATCTGGCCTATCTGGAAAATATCAAGAGCCGTGATCATAATAAGCTGGGACGCGAGATGGAGCTGTTCACCACCGTGGACGTTATCGGGCAGGGACTGCCTCTGCTGATGCCCAAGGGAGCCAAGATCATCCAGACCATGCAGCGGTGGATCGAGGATCTCGAGGACAATGAATGGGGTTATACGCGCACCAAGACACCTCTCATGGCAAAGAGTGATCTCTATAAGCTTTCCGGTCACTGGGATCATTATCTGGACGGAATGTTTGTGCTGGGCGATCCCAAGAAGGATAAGGAAGTGATGGCGCTTAGGCCCATGACCTGTCCCTTCCAGTATTTTGTGTATAAGGCGACGCAGCATTCCTATCGCGACCTGCCCTGCCGTTACAGCGAGACCTCCACTTTGTTCAGAAACGAGGATTCCGGGGAGATGCACGGGCTGACCCGTGTGCGTCAGTTCACGATCTCAGAGGGACATCTGATCGTCCGTCCCGACCAGATGGTGGAAGAATTCAAGAACTGTCTGGCGCTGGCAAAATACTGTCTGCAGACTCTGGGCGTTGAGGAGGATGTGACCTATCATCTCTCCAAGTGGGATCCCGACAACCGTGAGAAGTATATCGGTGAGCCTGAGGTCTGGGAGCAGACAGAGTCCAGTATCCGCCAAATATTGAACGAGTTGGATATCGAGTTTACAGAGGATGTGGGTGAGGCGGCATTCTACGGCCCCAAGGTTGATATCAACACCCGCAATGTGTACGGCAAGGAGGATACCATGATCACCATTCAATGGGACGCCCTGCTGGCCGAGCAGTACGATATGTATTATATTGACCAGAACGGTGATAAAGTGCGTCCCTATATCATCCACAGAACTTCTATGGGATGTTATGAGAGAACGCTGGCCTGGCTCATCGAAAAATATGAAGGGAAGTTTCCCACCTGGCTGTGTCCCGAGCAGGTGCGCATCCTTCCCATCTCGGAGAAGTTTGCGGACTATGCGTCTGAGGTGGAACGGGAACTGAAAAAGAATGGTGTTCTCGTGACTACCGATACCCGCTCGGAGAAGATCGGATTCAAGATCCGTGAGGCCCGTCTGGCCAAGGTGCCTTATATGCTGGTGGTGGGACAAAAGGAGGCGGAGGACGGTGTGGTGTCCGTGAGAAGCCGCTTTGCAGGCGACGAGGGTGTGAAGCCTCTGAAGGAGTTCATCGCACAGATATGTGAGGAGATCCGCACGAAGGAAATCCGCAAAACGGAAGCTGCGGAGGAGACAAAGTAGTCTGAAGAATGACAATTTGTGCAATAATCTGACATCAGAATAAATAAAACAGTAATTGGATAAACTGACTTCTGTGCAGCTTATGTGTGCATATGGGGCTGCACAGAAGGAGGCTTATCATGGCAGAGTTGAAATGTGGTGTAGAAAACTGTATCTACAACAAGGAATGCCTTTGCAGCAAGGGCGATATCATGGTTGGCGGCAAGCATGCCTGCAATTGTGACGATACCTGCTGCGAGAGCTTTTCGGAGCGCAGAGAAGGACATGATGCCTTCACCAGTTCCTTAGAGCATCCCTGCCGGACCATCAGCATTGACTGTGAGGCGGTAAAGTGCATTCACAACAGCAATTATAAATGTGTCGCAGACCATGTGGATATCAAGGGCTGCGGGGCATGTAATTGCAGGGAGACCAGCTGCGCTACTTTTACAGAGCGCTAGGAGGGTGCAGAAGGCGGGTGGATTTTGTCGGCAGATGTTCTTATCGGCGGATGAGGTTCCTCCGCTTTACATATTTTAGATTTACCTATTGACAAAAGCCGGGACAGATGCTATCCTACTATAGTGCGCAGGAGGTTTTTGGTCTGCAGCGCAATAAATCAAGCAGAGTATCCGCTCTCACCTTACGGCAATCGGGCTTGTAAGTGTTCAGATTTTTATATGGTATCTTAACCGTCATATTTGTGCGGATATGCGGAGGAGATGCTATGTGAGCGATTGAGTGGATAGTTATGCTGTCTGCTTTTTTATTTTTATAACATTCTATTTTCTTATGCATGGAGGTATACGACCATTAGCGATTTAATGATTAACGAACAAATTCGTGACAAAGAGGTGCGTGTAGTCGGGGAGAACGGTGAGCAGCTTGGTATTATGTCTGTGAGGGAAGCTATGAGACTGGCGGAGGAGGCGGAGCTTGATCTGGTGAAGATTGCGCCCACGGCACAGCCGCCTGTGTGCAGAATCGTAGACTATGGCAAGTTTAAATACGAGCAGCTTCGCAGGGAAAAGGAAGCCAGGAAGAAGCAGAAGATCATCGAGGTCAAGGAGATTCGTCTTTCTCCCAACATCGACACAAATGATCTGAATACCAAGACCAACGCGGCCAGAAAGTTTTTGACCAAAGGTGACAGGGTGAAGATTACACTGCGCTTCAGGGGCCGTGAGATGGCGCACATGAACAACAGCAGACATATTCTGGACGACTTTGCCCAGAATCTGGCAGATATAGCTGTCGTGGAGAAAGCTCCCAAGGTAGAGGGACGAAGCATGACCATGTTTCTGGCACAGAAGAAGTCATAGGACTGGGATCAGGCAGTGATGCAGGCGCCGGGAGGCAGTGTGTCCCGTGTGCATCAAATAAAAGCGGCGGGGGATTGGTGTCTGCCGCACATCAATGAATATTTTAGGAGGAAATAGCTATGCCCAAAATGAAGACAAGCAGATCAGCTGCTAAGCGTTTTAAAGTAACCGGTACTGGTAAATTGAAGAGAGCTAAAGCTTACAAGAGCCATATCTTGACCAAGAAGAGCACCAAGAGAAAGCGCAATCTGAGAAAGCCTGCTATCACGGATGCAACCAATGTTAAGAATATGAAGAAGATTTTACCGTATTTATAAGTCGGGCAAGGAGGAGAATGAGAGATGGCAAGAATTAAAGGCGGCTTGAATGCCAAGAAGAAACATAATCGTGTACTGAAGCTTGCAAAGGGTTACAGAGGTGCCAGAAGCAAACAGTATAGAATCGCCAAGCAGTCCGTGATGAGGGCGCTGGCAAGCTCTTATGCCGGCAGAAAAGAGAGAAAGCGCCAGTTCAGACAGCTCTGGATCGCGCGTATCAATGCGGCAGCCAGAATGAACGGACTTTCCTACAGCAAGTTTATGTATGGTCTGAAGCAGGCCGGTGTGGATATGAACAGAAAGATGCTGGCAGAGATGGCAGTGAACGATGCGGAGGGCTTCAAGACCCTTGCAGAGCTGGCTAAGAGCAAGATTGCTTAAGCGCAGGACTTACTGAATCAGATAGAGATTATAGAAGAGAAAAAGGACTACCGCAGGAATGAGATCATTTTGCGGCAGTCCTTTTTTGGCGGCTGCTGTGTCTTGCGCCGATATTCATATAGAACCGAAAACTATTTTACTTCTATCTGCTGTGCCACCAGCTGGTCAGCTCCGTAAAGCTTTCTCAGCGCAGGCTTTTCAATCTTGCCCGTGGCATTTCTGGGTACGTCGGCAAAAATAATCTTCTTGGGGCGTTTGTAGCGGGGAAGCTCCATGCAGAATGCTTCGATCTCTTCCTCTGTGCAGGTCATACCCTCCTTGACGGAGATGATGGCGCCGGTGATCTCGCCCAGGCGTTTATCGGGAAGACCGATGACGGCCACGTCCTTGATCTTGTCAAAGGCGCTGAGAAAATGCTCAATCTGTACAGGGTAAATATTTTCACCCCCGCTGACTATGACGTCTTTTTTGCGGTCCACCAGAAAGTAAAATCCGTCCTGATCCTGCATGGCCATGTCGCCGGTGAAGAGCCAGCCGTTCTTGAGCGTATCGGCAGTAGCCTGGGGGTCATTGTAGTAGCAGGTCATAACGCCGGGACCCCGGACACAGAGCTCGCCCACATCTCCCTGCGGCACAGTATCGCCGTTCTCATCCACAATTCTGCACTCCCAACGGTAGCCGGGAACACCGATGGCGCCCACCTTGTGAATATTTTCAATGCCGAGATGTACACAGCCCGGGCCGGTGGATTCGGACAGACCGTAGTTCGTGTCGTATAGATGATGGGGGAAGTATTCTTTCCAGTGTTTGATCAGAGAGGGAGGAACAGGCTGCGCACCGATGTGCATCAGGCGCCACTGCTCCAGATCGTAATCTTCCATCTTCAGGTCGCCCCGGTCCAGCGCTTCCAGTATATCCTGAGCCCAGGGTACAAGGAGCCAGACGATTGTACAGTGCTCTTTTGACACTGCATCCAGAATGATCTCAGGGGTGGCGCCCTTTAACAAAACCGCTCTGCTGCCTGCACACAGGCTGCCCATCCAGTGGAACTTGGCGCCGGTATGGTACAGGGGTGGAATGCACAGGAAAACATCATCCCGTCCGGTGAGATGGTGCTTTTGCTCCATCTGAGCGGCCTGCATCAGACTCTCGTGATTGTGGAGGATGGCCTTGGGAAAACCGGTGGTTCCCGAGGAGAAATAGATAGCGGCATCGTCATCGTCCTCAAGACGGATGAGAGGGGGCTGGCTGGAGCAGTCTGCCACCAGCTCCCGGTAGCTCTCGGCAAAGGTGGGACAGCCGTCTCCCACATAGATGAGCAGCCTCCCCTTGCTCAGATTTTCCTCGATAGATTCGATTCTGCCGATGAATTCAGGGCCGAAGAACAGGATATGTACCTCCGCCAGATCGGCGCAGTATTGGATCTCATCCGCCGCAAAGCGGAAATTGAAGGGTACGGCGATGGCTCCGGTCTTGAGAATGCCGAAGTAGAGAGGCAGCCATTCCAGACAGTTGAACATCAGGATGGCCACGCGGTCTCCCTTCTGAATACCGCGGGAGAGCAGCATGTTTGCGACTCTGTTGGCCTTTTCATCGAAGATGCTCCAGGTGATCTCGCGGCGGTATGGCATGGCGTTTGTCTGCTGCACCAGATCATATTCCTTCCAGGTGGTGCGGCGGGGATCGGTCATGGTGGGATTTAATTCTACCAGCGCCACTTCGTCTCCATAGAGCTTATGGTTTCTTTCCAATAAATCCGTTACGGGCATGATGATATTTCCTTTCGTGGTGCGCGTGATTAGGCGCATTATTATAGCTGTTCTAAGTTTTCTATTCTCCGCGGCCCAGAAGGAATGCCTTTCGGTTCAGTTCAAGGAATTTGGCGGGAACACATTCCCCGATGGCGCTCAGCCACTTTTCAACCGAAATATCAAAATATCTGGACAGACGTCCCATGAGAACGATGTTCACGGCTTTGGAGCTGCCTGCGGATTCTGCAAGAGACAGACAGTCCATGGCGTCCACGGAGACCCCCAGGCTTTCCATCCTGCCAATGAGATTCTTCGGGTAGGACGCCGCGCCTGTGACCACAGGCATGGGATCGATCTTTTGCGTGTTCACTACGATGCGGCCGTCCGGCTTGAGATATTCCAGATAGCGGGCAGCTTCCAGCTTCTCGAAGGACACGATAAAGTCAGCCTGTCCTTTGTCTATGATGGGAGAGTAGACCTTGTCGCCGAATCTCACATAGGTGACCACACTTCCTCCGCGCTGGCTCATGCCGTGTACCTCGGAGACTTTCACATCATAGCCCTCCTCCAGGAGCAGGTGGCCCAGAAGCTTGCTGGCCAGCAGGGAGCCCTGTCCGCCCACGCCTACGATCATAATATTTTTGGTGGTGTTGGTATTCATTCCGAGTCTCCCTTCAGCGCATTAAATTTGCACAGCTGACTGCAGACGCCGCAGCCCGTGCAGAGGGTGGTATCGATGGCGGCTTTCCCGTCTTTCATACTGATCGCAGGACAGCCCAAGCGCATGCAGGATCTGCAGCCTATGCATTTGTCACAGTCCACCCGAAGAGGAGGCTTGGTCTCCACATATTTTAAGAGCACGCAGGGACGGCGGCTGATGATGACGGAGGGTTCCGGCGCTGCCAGCTCCTCCTTGAGCACTCTGTCGCATTCCGCCAGATCGTAGGGGTCTGTCACCGCTACGCGGCGGATGCCCATGGCGCGGCACAGCGACTCCAGATCGATTTTTCCGGCGGGGTCTCCCTTTATATTATAGCCGGTGGTGGGATTCTGCTGGTGTCCCGTCATACCGGTGATGGAATTGTCGAGAATGATTACGGTGGAATTACTCTGGTTGTAGGCAATGTTGGCAAGCCCTGTCATGCCGGAGTGCATGAAGGTGGAGTCTCCGATCACCGCAACGGTCTTGCCCTCACAGCCGCCCTCCATGGCCTTGTTGAAGCCGTGGACGGAGCTGACGGAAGCTCCCATGCAGAGCACCATGTCAATGGCGTTCAGGGGAGGAGCGCTTCCCAGCGTATAACAGCCGATGTCGCCCAGCACGGTGCATTTGTTCTGTGCCAGGGTGAAAAAGAGTCCGCGGTGAGGGCAGCCTGCACACATCACAGGGGGACGGCCCGGAAGCGCATCCTCCAGAGTGTGGTGGGAGGGAAGTTCCATGCCCAGTTTCTCTGCGATCAGATTCTGTGAAAATTCCCCTTCCATGGGGAGGATATCCTTGCCGGAGACCTCCAGTCCCAGCTTTCTGCAGTGATTTTCTATGATGGGGTCAAGCTCTTCGATGATGACCAGTCTGTCCACACGGGCGGCAAAATCCAGAATCAGCTTTTCGGGCAGCGGATGGACCATGCCCAGTTTCAGGATGCAGGCGTTTTCTCCAAAAACCTCCTTTGCATACTGGTAGCTGGTGGAGGAGGTGATGATGCCGAGCTTTGTGTCGCCCTCCTCCACGCGGTTGAAAGGACAGTCGTCCGCGTAAGCAGTGAGTTTGCTCGTGCGTTCCTCCACGACAGGGTGACGCTTTATGGCGTTAGCAGGCGTCATGATATATTTGGCGGTATCCTTCTCGTATGGAATGGGATCGGGCAGGATACGTTCGGCGGTATCTACCACACTCTGGGAATGAGCCACGCGGGTACACATCCTGACGATAACAGGAGTATCGAATTCCTCTGACAGCTCGTAGGCAAGCTTGACGAATTGGCAGGCCTCTGCGGAATCTGCGGGCTCAAGCATGGGAAGCTTGGCGGCTGCAGCGTAGTGGCGGGAATCCTGCTCATTCTGGGAGGAGTGCATGCCGGGGTCGTCCGCAACACAGATGACAAGACCGCCCCGCACGCCTGTGTAGGACGCCGTAAAGAGCGGATCTGCCGCCACGTTCAGCCCCACATGCTTCATGCCGCAGAAGGAGCGTCTGCCGGCAAGAGAGGCGCCGAAAGCCACTTCCAGAGCCACCTTTTCGTTGGGGGCCCACTCACAGTAAATTTCGTCGTATCTTGCGGCCTCCTCCGTCACCTCTGTGCTGGGGGTGCCGGGATAGCTGGAGACCACAGAACAGCCCGCTTCGTAAAGGCCGCGGGCAAAAGCCTTGTTTCCTAACATTAATTGTTTCATAGATAGCTACCTTTCGTTATAAATAGCTTAAAATATACCTGAAAATACATAAGCATTTATATTTTAGCATTTTTCGACGGTATAGTAAAGCACCTTGTGTTCATGGGGGCTATCTGGTATAATTATTAGAATTATAGATGATAAACGGCTGACGCGGGAGGCAGAGCCGCCCTTTGGGTCGTAAAGAGGGGAAGAGATTATCATGATGCGAAAAAGAATTTTGACGCGGAGCCTTATTCTGGCTGCGGGTATGATATTGGTGGGATGCGGAGGGGGAGAGAACAGGTCCCCCCTGGACGCCCGGAATCCTGTGACAATTGAAGTGTGGAATTATTATAACGGCGATCAGCTCACCGCGTTTGACAGTCTGGTGAAGGAATTCAACGAGTCGGTGGGCAAAGAAAAAGGAATTGTCGTCAAGAGCAGCAGCCAGGGATCCGTAAATGATCTGGAGGTCAATGTGCTGGCTGCGCTGAGAGGCGAGGTGGGAGCCGCCGAGGTGCCGAACATTTTTATGGCATACGCGGATACGGCGTATACGGCAGATCAGATGGGCGGCATTGTGGATTTAAAGGGGTATTTGACCGAGGAGGAAATATCGGCATACATAGATAGTTATATAAAGGAAGGAGATTTCAGCGGGGAGGGGGAGATCAAGATATTTCCCATGGCCAAATCCACGGAAGTTCTGGTGATCAATAAGACGGATTGGGATGAGTTTGCTGCCCGAACCGGGGCAGACTACGCGGATTTGACAGATATAGAGGGGCTTGTGAGGACTGCTGAGGCCTATTACGAGTGGACGGATGCCAAGACTCCCGATGTGGAATCGGACGGCAGAGCGCTGTTTGGCAGGGACGCCATGGCGAATTACATGCTGATCGGCAGCATGCAGTTGGGCACGGAGCTGTTTCAGGTGTCAGACGGCAGTATGACACTGCATTTTGAGAAAGAAACAGTCAGAAAGCTTTGGGACAATTATTATATTCCCTTTGTCAAAGGGTATTTTGCCGCTACCGGGCGGTTTCGCAGCGATGATATCAAGACGGGAAATATCATCGCTTATGTGGGCTCTTCCTCGGGGGTGTCCTTTTTTCCGGATGTGGTAAACCGCAATGACAAGGAGAGCTATCCCATTGAGATGGATGTGCTTCCCTGCCCTGAATTTGCAGGCGGAGAGGCTTATGCGGTCCAGCAGGGCGCGGGCATGGTGGTGACGGAGGGCAGTGAGGCGCAGATATATGCCTCTGTGGAATTCCTGAAATGGTTCACGGCGGATGAGCAGAATATACTGTTTTCCGTTCAGTCGGGATATCTGCCGGTCACCGAAACAGCCAATGATAAGACGGCCATTCTGGACAGCGGCGCGCAGATCAGCCGGGATATGGAGAAGACGCTGTCGGTGGCGGCGGATATGGTCAAAAATAATCATCCTTATACCACAAAAGCTTTTGCGGCGGGTACGGAGGCGCGCAATGTCCTGGAATATGCCATGAGTGACAAGGCCGTTGAGGATCGCAGAATTGTGGAGGAGCGGCTGGCGGCAGGACAGAGTCTGGATGAGGCTGCGGCCGAATTTTGTACAGATGCGTGCTTTGACGCATGGTATGAGACCACTTTGGAGAGGCTGCAGGAATTTGAGAGCAGGTAGCAAGAGGGAGGATTAGATTTCTGTGAAGAAGAGGGAGAGGACTATTTTCCGTGAAATACTGATACCGCTTTTGAGTGTGCTTTTATTTCGAAACGCTGTTCATGATGAGCACCATAGAATTAGGAGGCGTTATCGACAGGCTAGACAGGAATGCCACGGATATGCTTGCCCAGAAGACAGAAAACAGAGGGAGTTATCTGATTAACGAGATGATCGGCAACTGGTCGAGTCTGGGAATGCTCTCGGATGAGATCGACTCCCGGGTGCAGAACAGACTGGAGTCGGGGGAGTTAAAGCTGGAAGACTTGAACGAAAGCAGCGCCGGCTGCACGGAACTGCTCAAGGACATCTGTCCCGATCTGATCGATACTATGTACAATAAAAAAATATCCGGAATTTTTGTGATATTTTCCGCTTCATGTGCGGCGGAGGGAAATATGCCTGAGACTGCGCCGGGAATTTATCTGAGAGACCTTGATCCCACGGCGGTGCCCTCAGAGAAACATGCGGATCTGCTGTGGGAGCGCGCTCCTGTGGATGTGGTCAGGTCGGGCTATATCGCCACGGATTCCGGGTGGAAGCCTAACTTTTCCAGACAGGACAGCGCGGAACAGGAGTTTTTTTACAAGCCTTATCAAGCAGCCTGTACGGACGGGCGCAGATTAAAAGACAAAGAGTATGGCTATTGGACTACCCGGGTATATACGCTGGCGGGCGACGACCGCACGGCTGTCTCCTACTCCGTTCCGCTCATTCTGGAGGACGGAACCGTTTACGGTGTGCTGGGCATTGAGTTACTGACGGATTATGTGCAGTCCCTGCTGCCGGATACGGAGCTTTTGGAGGGAGGGCAGGGTTCTTATCTGCTGGCTGTCTCCGGGGAAGACGGCCTGTTGACGCCCGTCGTTGTCTCCAGCGATTTTATGGGAGTGCATGAGGCGGAGGCAAAACATTTTGTGCTTCTGGATGACGGCTGCAGCGTGGAAGATGAGGACGGAGAGTATTGCGGCGCGGCAAAACGGCTTGTGCTGTACAGCAACAATGCGCCGTTTGATTCGGATCAGTGGTATCTGGTGGGAATCGGCTCGAAGAACAGTCTGTTCGCTTTTTCCGGACAGGTGCAGGCGCTGTTGTTTTTTTCTGTCATTCTGACCTCCGTCATCGGCCTGGCGGGAATTTTATCCGCCAGTTACAGGCTTTCCAGGCCGATCAAAAAGCTGTCTGAGGAGGTGGCCAGAGCGCAGCTGGACAACAGTCTGCCGGTATTGTCTGCCACGGGGATCCGTGAGATTGATCGGTTTGCGGACTCAATCTCCCGTCTCGGACGCGAGGTGGTAGAGTCCTCCACCCGGCTGCTGAGCATCATGGATATGGCAAGTGTTGAGCTTGCGGGCTATGAGCTTCAAAAAGAGACTGACAATATCTATGTGACTGACAATTATTTTCCGCTGCTGGGCGTTTTCGGAATCAATGCCGGCAGTCTGACTCCGGCGGAGTTTCTGGAACTGCAGCAAAAGCTCCATGAATCGCTGGAGCATTTTGAAGCGGAGGACGGAAGTATTGTATACAGTGTGCCTCAGCCGGACGGCAGCCTGCGTTATCTGCGCTCCGAATCTCAGGAGAGGGACGGACGCAAGGTGGGACTGATTGAGGATGTTACGGTATCCACACTGGAAAAGCTCAGGATCGAGCGGGAGAGGGACAGTGACGGTCTGACCAGACTTTATGCCAGGAGAGGTTTTAAACGGGAGGCCGACAAGCTCTTTTTGAAGCCGGAGGTTTTGAGACATGCCGGGCTTTTGATGATAGATCTGGACAATCTCAAGTCCACGAACGACAGATTCGGACATAATTTTGGAGATCTGTATATCCAGACTGCGGGCAGATGTTTTGTGGAGAATACGCCGGATCATACACTGTGCGCGCGGATGTCAGGGGATGAGTTTATCGTATTCTTTTACGGATATGAGAGCCGGGACGAGATCCGGGAAAAGGCTGCGGCGCTTTACCGGGCCATCCATGAGGTGGAGTTTGTCCTGCCAAACGGAGAAAATATGGGTTTAAGCGCCTCCGGCGGTATCGCCTGGTATCCCGAGGACAGCAGAGATCTCTCAGAGCTGATGAAATATGCGGATTTTGCCATGTATCAGGTAAAACGCTCTCAGAAGGGAGAATACAGAGAGTTTGAGGCGGAGGTCTACAGACAGCATCTGCTTCAGAATCAGTGCAGGCTGGAGCTTCATAAAATGTTGGAGACGCGGGATGTAACTTACTTTTTCCAGCCGATATTTGACGGCAGGGGAGGCACGGTATATGCATATGAGGCACTGATGCGGGTGAACCTGCCCACGCTCCGCTCTCCCGAGACGGTGCTGCGCCTTGCGAAGGAGGAGGGGCGTATGCATGACATTGAGTGCATTACACTGTTTCAGGCCACAGAATGCTATCGGAGGCTGCTGGAACAGGGGGCTGTGTCCGAGGAGGCGCTGCTCTTCATCAACTCTATTGCGAACGAGTGTATGACCCTGGAGGAGGAAAAGCAGTATCATGAGCGGTATTATGATCTGCAGGGCCGTATCGTGGTGGAGATCACCGAATCCGAGCATCTGGATATGGAGCTGATCAGGAGAAAGAGCAGTGTGGAGAACTTTTCGGGAATGTTTGCACTGGACGATTACGGAAGCGGTTATAACAGCGAGATCAATCTTCTGGAGCTCAAGCCAAAGTTTGTCAAGGTAGACATCAGCATTGTGCGGGATGTGGACAAAGATATCAATAAGCAGCAGATCATCAGCAATATAGTGAGTTATGGACATAAGAGAGACATGCTGATCATTGCCGAGGGCCTGGAGACGGCGGCGGAGCTGGAGAAGGTTCTGGAACTGGGTGTGGATCTGCTTCAGGGCTACTATCTGGCCCGGCCCGGGGAGACCCCCGCGCCGATCAGTGCAGAGGCGCTTGAGGTAATAAGAGGATTCCCGGAGAGGGGTATCTGAGAATCCTCCATAAATTTTTTAAATTTAGACTGGAAATATTGTGAGGGGTGTAGTATAATCAGATACATGCAGATGTAGTTCATCGGTAGAACATCAGCTTCCCAAGCTGAGGAGGCGGGTTCGATTCCCGTCATCTGCTCTGTATTTTATGGAAGCTGGCGTGTTGTCAGCTTCTTTTTTTGCAGATGTCAGCAAAATAGAATCAGAGCATCGGGCTTGTCCGCGATGCTCTGCATAAGTGCGTATTTTACAGAATAATTATGCTGGCACAGGCAAAGTCGTCTGCCAGATTATAGACTTTTCCCGTGGTCAGTCCTACAACGGTAGGTCTGAGGATGGAGTGGGAATTGTTTTTCACTACTTTGGCGTCCTCGCCATTACTCAGGGACACAATAGTGTCAACCGGATAGAGGATGACGCTGGCAAGAAAGCTTCGCATGGAATCCAGGTCCAGCTCCTCAGTCATGGACATGATCATCTCCACCGCGGTACGCTGGGAAAATGCCTTTTTGTAAGGACGTTCCGTGACCAGCGCGTCATACACGTCCACCACGGACATGATCTTGGCAAAGGGTGTAATCTTGTCGCCGGTAACCCCCATGGGATATCCTCGCCCGTTTATCTTCTCGTGATGCTGCAGCACAGCGAAAGAGACAGTCTGGGGGATGTCCTGTTTTTCTTTCAGTATTTCGTACCCCAGCAGAGGATGCTTTTTCATAATGGCAAACTCATCGTCATTGAGCTTTGCGGGCTTGTTCAGGATTGAGAGCGGAATCTTGGACTTGCCCATATCGTGGAGCAGTCCGGAGACTCCGATATTATAGATATCCTCTTGCTTTAAGTTTTTCTGTTTGGCTATGATCATGGACATGGTGGCCACGTCCACACTATGCTTGAAAGTGTATTCGTCACAGGTTTTGAGCGCAGTGATATCCACGGCGATGGCATCGTTTTCATTGATGGCCTTCATGAGATTTTGTGTAATGCTGCTGGCTGTGTTGGTAAATTCCTGAGACTCGGGGTTGTTATATAAATATTGAATGCCTTCAGAGACTCGCTTTTTCACGCTCTCGGACAGATTGACCTTCGAGGGATCCTCTTTGCGCATCTGATTTATGGTTTTCTGAATCTGCGGAGGAATAGGAGGTTCAGGCTTTTCCGGCTCGGGGTCTTCCTCGCCCTCGGACACATATACGCCCGCGATGCCGAGTTTTTTCAGGGACTCGATCAGATACTCGTCCAAAATTGTCCCGCGGGCAATCAAGGTCCGATCCATCCGGTCCTTGATTGCCTGATCTATTCTCATCCCCGTCTTCAGGGAGCTGTTTCTCACAAAATATCTTTTTATCAATGTAGTCACCATTTTCGTTGCGATTTTATATAATAGTATAACGTATTTTTATGCAGATTCCAATGAAAAAAAGAAAAATATATAAATTTGTGAAAATATTTTTCTCAGGATGGTATATTGGAAGTATCTGCGGGTATAATAAAGTTCGTAGTTTTAGTTCCGGTTTTCTATTTTGATGTGGAGGCATGACGCATGAAGCTTTCTTTTCGATGGTATGGCCGGGAGGATTCGATTCCTCTCCAGTATATTACTCAGATTCCTGGGATGCAGACGATCGTCACGGCAGTCTATGATGTGCCGGCGGGAGAGGTGTGGCCCCGGGAGAGCATTGCGGGACTTAAGGCCATGGTGGAGGCGGCCGGGCTTTCCTTTGAAGTCATCGAGAGTATTCCCGTCCATGAGGATATCAAACTGGGACTGGATTCCAGAGACCGCTATATAGCTAATTATTGTGAAAATATCAGGCGTGTGGCGGAAGCGGGCATCCGATGCATCTGCTATAATTTTATGCCGGTTTTTGACTGGACCAGAACGGAGACGGAGCATGTTCTGCCGGACGGTTCCACTACGCTGGTCTATTATGAGGATGAGGCAAGCCGCGTCAATCCTCTGGACAGCGACAGCGACCTGACTCTGCCGGGGTGGGATGCCAGCTATTCCCGGGAGGAGCTGCGCCGGGTGGCTGCACAGTACCAGCAGATGAGCGAGGAAAAGCTCTGGGAGAATCTGACTTATTTTCTGGAGAGAATCATTCCAGTAGCGGTGGAGTGCGGTGTGAACATGGCCATCCACGAGGATGACCCCTGCTGGAGTATTTTCGGGCTGCCCCGTATTATCACCTGTGAGGAGAAGCTTGACCGTTTTCTGAAGATCGTGGATGTGCCGAACAATGGGATTACTCTCTGTACGGGTTCGCTGGGATGCTCCGCGAGAAATGATGTGGTGAGGATGGCCGCAAAGTATGCCGCTATGGGGCGTATTCATTTTGCCCACATGAGAAATGTGGCGCTGCTGTCCAACGGATTTGAGGAGAGGGCGCATTTGTCCGCCTGCGGCAGCCTGGATATGTATGCCATTATGAAGGCTCTGCACGACAATGGATTTAACGGTTATATCAGGCCTGATCACGGACGTATGATTTGGGGAGAGACCGGGAGACCGGGCTATGGCCTTTATGACCGGGCACTGGGAGCCGCTTATTTAAACGGACTCTGGGAGGCAATTTCCAAATTTTTCAATTGATATATTGACTTTTTGAACCAGGATTACTATACTTTATTTTGTAGATTATCAAAATGTATTCCTCGATAGCTCAATGGTAGAGCACTCGGCTGTTAACCGAGTTGTTGCAGGTTCGAGCCCTGCTCGGGGAGCTAAGCCCGCAAACTCAGTGTTTGCGGGCTTTTTTGTGGCAAAAACTGTGCAATTAGAAAAGCATAAATATGCGATAACAGTTGAAACCGAAGCAGTTATGTGTTGTGTAAAAACTTCGAAACCGCATCGTGGCAAATCAACCACCGGTTGTATAGTGCTGAAAACCAATCGCTTGTGTGCAATGTCAACATTTGTTATGATTGATTTAGGAAGCTTCCATAACATAGAGAAAAATGAGGAGTGACATACATGGGCTTAAATATTGGGAATGTGATTCAACAACTGCGTCATCAACATGGGGTCGGACAGGGAGAATTGGCAGAAGCACTGGGCGTATCTGCACAGGCGGTGAGTAAATGGGAAACGGGTAAGGCAAACCCGGATTTGTTTTTACTGCCTGGATTAGCAGATTATTTTGGCGTTTCCATCGACAGCTTATTCGGAGGCGTTCAGGATGCGCAGGAACTTCCTAGGAAAGCCGCAGAGCAGTTGGAGGTCAATAATCATGGTTGGACTGAGCTTACTAAGAGCGATTGGAGAGGAACTTTTTTGCCAAATTACGGGCCCTACACGCCCACCGAGGATCAACTGCATTTATTGGGGGATGTACGTGGCAAGGTAGTGCTGGAAATCGGCTGTGGATGTGGGGAGTCTTTGTCATGGATGAAGGAGCAGGGGGCTGGAGAATTGTGGGGATTGGATATTTCCGGTGATCGCATTGCGAAAGCGGAAAAACTGTTGGCTGATTCTGATTGGAGCGGGAAACTATTCGTTTCACCCATGGAACTAGATCCAGGTATTCCACACCGCTATTTTGATTTGATATTCTCCATTTATGGGCTGGGGTGGACTACGGATCCGGACAAGACAATGAAGCTTATTGGTGAATACCTCAAACCTGGCGGACGATTCATCTTCTCATGGGACAATCCATTGATGCATTGTTTAGATTCTTTGGATGGCCGTTACGTTCTCAGCCGTTCTTATGTGGATGAGAGGGTGATAGACTTTAAGAAGAAAAATGCCGGTATGCGGCTGCACAACTGGAAACTGTCAACCTATCTGAATTGTCTTGCAAATCATGGCTTTCTCATTGAGCGGGTAGTAGAGGAATCTTCTTATGATCCGGAGGAAGCTGATATTTTCCGGGAAGGAAAATATTATTCGGCGGGGGTAGCGAGGCTGATCAGCAATGCAATTATCATTAGGGCCCGGAAACGGTGACCTGTATGACATTTGATAAATGATTTAATGGAGCTGTGTGTTTGTGTGGCGATTTGTACTTTTGCTTGGATAAAGTGGATATACGGACCATTTGATCCCTTTCCTGCCCTGTTTGGGGTGATGTGGCGGAAACAGCTCCAACCCTTCCGCAGATGGCAAGGCAGCCCCAAATGGGGGAACCTCAGGGGTGATTGGTAAGGGTCGGAATGTGTGCAGATTAAAGGGCGGGTGGCATGGATGAGAAGTCGCTATAATTGCACCCCGATATTTTCTGAAGGGTAATCAATTGTGTGGTGGTAGGATTGCAAGTCCCCTGTTGAATCTTGCTGAGTGTACTTGTGCTGATGGGGATGTCTTTCAGCTGCAGCTTTGCCGCCATATCTATGTTCCGCATTAGTTTCTGCTTACGCAGGCGGTGTATGTTAAAGCCGATGATGGGAGAGCCGCCCTGTTTGTTATAAAGTCAAAGCGGCACAATATATAATTGTGATTTGGTTAATTGTATGATATGATTTTGGTGCGGTTAATAGAAACAAATCGGGATTGTAGAGGTGAGATAGAATATGCTTGCTATTAATGCAACAGTAAATCGGGCAAATACCACTGACAGAATGGAAAAGCTAAAGGAGCAAGATGTATGTATGGACATCGGATATGAGACCCCGGATATGAAATTTTCCCTGCGGTCGGCAGTTTTGATTAAAAAAACACTCATGTTTTGCTTGTAAAGAGTGATTGCCATCATTGTTTTTATACTGTCGGCGGAGGGATACGGGAAAATGAAACTTCGGAAAGCGCGGTTATCAGGGAGTGTTATGAGGAAACGGTGTATCATTTTGAAATTGATAGATTAGTTTTTATTGAAGAGCGTTTTTTCAGTGTTGACAATGCTAATCATCGGGAAATTGTGTTTTTCTATTTAATGAGGGAAGCAGACATAAGGATAGTCAGTGGTATCAGTACAAATCAGAATAGTGAACATTTGTATTGGATACCTCTGGAACGACTGAAACATATTGACCTTGTTCCTAAATTTTTAAAAACTTCATTAGGAAATATCTCAAGCGATATTACAAACATTTTGTCATATGAATAATCGTGATATGGCTATTTTAGTCGGAATTATCTCATTTTTTTCACTTTATAATATATACTAAATTTTCATCACGTTGAATTTTTTGTTGCAGAGTGGACATAATTATGCTATAATTATGTCAAAGAGAGGAGTGAAGCATTATGCCACTTATTATGCCTATTAAGGATTTACGTAACACAACCGAGATTTCAAATATCGCACACAAGGAACAGGAGCCTATTTTTATTACCAAAAACGGATATAGTGACCTGGTTGTAATGAGTAGTGAATTGTATGATAAATTTGCAAGAATGAACCGCATTGACCAAGCTATTTTCGATTCCGAGCAGGAAATTGTTAACGGAGCAGAAACAGTTGACGCAGAGATAGTTTTTGCCGAATTGGAGAAAAAACATTTTGGATAAATACAAGGTAAAGTTTAACCCTAGAGCTATCCGTGAATTAGATCACATATACGAATATATTGCAAATGAGAAATTGGCTCCTGAAAATGCCAAAGGACAAGTTGACCGTATTAAGAAAGCGGTTTTAAGTTTGGACACCTTTCCACAGTCCCACCAAGAGCGTAACGAGGGCAGATATGCCGGAAAGGGTTACAGACAGTTGCTGGTTGATAACTATATCGCCATTTTCCGTATTGATGAGTTACAAAAAACTGTCTATGTGGTGACCATACAGTATCAAGGACGGAGTCTATAAGAAAGCATATTTCAGCTAGAGTAAGAAAGGATTTATATAATGACAATCCGCCAAATGACCATTTCTGACATTAAAGATGTGGTGCCATTATATGTATCCTATTATAACGAGTACGAAAACGGAAGAAGACAGGAGGGCAGTGGACTTAACATTCTGCAAAACATTTTCCGGTTGCATATCATACAACGGTAGAGCACTCGGCTGTTAACCGAGTTGTTGCAGGTTCGAGCCCTGCTCGGGGAGCGAAAGCTGCCATAGAAGCGGCGGCTAAAAAGTCCGTAAACATCAAGGGTTGCGGTGATAAGGAAGTAATTTCAGATTAGGCGGTATAGCCCCGATTACAAGGGCTGTACCGTCTTTTCGAGTTCCTATGCGCCTTGTCCTTTCGGTGGTATGGCAGAGCGGAAATCGAGCTACTGTGCTTAATCAACTGGGAGAGCTTCGAGGACAACAAAAGGTTTTTGTGCTCCTGTGTGGAGAAAGAGGAAAACTCTGTGGTGAGAAGGTTTTTGCAAAAGGACCAATCCCATCTTGACCGGATACAGGTGCAGGAGGTGTTCCCCTGTCTGTCTCTCATTAAGAAGTCCTTAAATGAGCAGGGATTTTTCGTAAAGAGGGCGGACCGGGGGGAACATCAAGCGCATTCTTGCAGTGTATTATGAGCAGAATGTGACTACGGAACGGTTTGAAGGAAATAGGACAGCATCTGTTTTATCCTACCCTTTTTGAGTATTTTATGGTATGATAGCAGTGTGCTTGAAAGGACGGTGGCAAGGTGGAGATACTTAAAAAAATAAATATTTTCCAAAAAGAGATTAACGCACTGCGCCCGATGGAGGGCGAAATGCTGGCACAAATACAGGATTATTACCGGGTGGGGCTGACATGGACATCCAACGCGCTGGAGGGTAACTCCCTGACGGAGAGTGAGACAAAGGTACTTCTGGAGGACGGCCTGACGGTGGGAGGGAAGCCGCTGCGGGATGTGTTCGAGGCGGTGGATCATGCGAAAGCATATGATTTTATGTTTTCCGTGTTCAAGGAACGGCGCATTGACGAGCAGACGGTGCTGAAGATGCATGGACTGTTTTATCAGAATATTGAGCCGGAGTATGCCGGGCGCTACCGGGATGTTCGTGTGCTCATCACCGGGTCACAGTATCCCGTGGCAATCCCGGAGAAGGTACAGAAGGAGATGGATGGGCTGTTTGAGTGGGTGAGGAAGGAGGGGGACAGGTACCATCCCGTGGAATTTGCCGCCCAGCTCCACAAGCGGCTTGTGTTCATCCACCCGTTCAAAGACGGAAACGGCAGGGTGGCAAGGCTTTTGATGAACTTGGCGCTGATTCAGGACGGATATCTGCCTGCGGTGATACCGCCCATCCTGCGGGAGGATTATGTTGTCTCGTTGGAGCGGGCACACAGGGATGACGGGGATTTCATGGAATTCATTGCGGAGCGGGAGTATGAGTCCCAGAAAGAGATGCTGCGGCTGTTCCAGATTCCTTTCCCCAATGAGGGGCAGGAAAGTGTCCCATCTTCCACATTGCAGTAAGACTATAAACAGAAGAAAGAAATGACGAGACGGCAAAGCGCCGGATGCAGAGATGTATCCGGTGCTTTTAGTACCATATAAGTGTCAGAGATAAAGCATATCAAGGGATAAGGCAGTTATGCGGAAACGACACGCTTGTTGCCGACTTCCCCGATGCATACAAGCTGACAGCGCAGGACGAGGTATCTAAGACCTATTCCTTTCCAAAGTCTTTTGTCAGCTACCGTAAGCCGAGGGTAATCAGTACCGAGCAGAGGGAACGTGCAAGGCAGATGATGATTGCTAATAACAGGACAAAGGGAGATGAAGCAAAATTTAATGGAATTATGTATGTGTTTGTGGTAAGATAATAACATTGAACCTTTGACAGATTGATATTTCATGAGGTGAAGATAATGGAGAGAGATATAAAATGGACAAACTATTTATGGCTGAGTTTGCTTTCATTCGGGGCATTTATGCTTGAATTTTTTTCAATATTTGTAATCGAATCGGTGTTTCTAAATGTAGATATCTGGAATTATACAGCAAACCAAAGAAGCATTCACCATATCATAATGGTTTTTATGTGGGCAGTTGTTATTGCAATGCTACTATTTTTTTCTCAGAAATGCTTCAATTTTCCATCTGGCAGAAATAAAGAGGAAAAAATCTCTTTGAAAAATTGGCTAATAACATTTGCTTGCTTAATTGGTTGTAAAATTTTGACTTTTATTGATTGGCATACTCTAAAAATAATTGGTGAAGCTCAAAATAAAAATACATATCAATTCCTCACACAATATTTATACTATATATTTGAAGTAATGCTTGTTATTCTAATCATAATATATGGGCAAAAAGCTATTGAAACCTTGTTGAAAAAAGAAAGTCCAATTCCTTTTGGCGGTATTATATTGGCTATGACATGGGGAGCGTTTCATTTCGTATCAAGAGGAGTAGGACTTGAAATATGGAACGGAATTTCTACTATGATATTTTCTGTTCTTAGCGGTGTAATGTATTTAAGATTAAACAGGAAATGCTTGTATAGCTATCTTTTCATCGTTATAGGTTATTTGCTATAACTTCCTGTTTGTTGTAAAAAATCAAGACAAAAAAATGATATGAAAACTGAATATTGTTTACCTTTTGGTAGCGATTTATTTTAATAGTAAACCAGCTGCCTTTTTATTTTCAAAACCTATCAACACAGCACAGAAAGAATGAGGTATCAAAAATGATTGAGAGCAACAGGATACCGCTTAGAAAAAAGAATCGAAGAAGAATTGCCGGTTCTTTTGCATGCGGAAACAATCTTAAGTAGAAGTCGGAATGATGACGCTGCACACAAATATTATCTGCTTACAGTAAAGTTTGGGATAAAAACTTATCGGACGTATCTGGAATGGTGTAAGGAAGCAAAAAAACTTTCAGCCGGAGGACAATAGTATGTTTGGAAATTTTGGTTTTTCATATGTAGGCTTGCTTTTTTTATTGATGCTGTTTATTCCCAATATGATATGGCTGCATGGAAAGCCGCAGGGATATACATGTAATAAAGAAAATAAAATCCTGCTATTTTTTGAAAGATCGGGTGAAGCATTGACCTGTTGCTGTTCCTTGGTGTTTTCTGATTTTAATATACATAAGTGGTCACTTTGGTCTTTATGGCTGATTGCGGCTTTCATGTTAATGATACTGTATGAAGTATGGTGGGTACGCTACTTTCGGAGCAAGCGCAAGTTATCAGACTTTTACAGCAGCTTTTTAGGAATACCCCTTGCCGGTGCAACTCTGCCGGTTATTGCGTTTTTTATGTTGGGAATCTATGGAAAAGTTGTATATATGTTAATAGCGGCATCTATTTTAGGCATCGGGCATATCGGCATACATATTCAACATAAAAACAGTATTGATATTGAGGATTAGGATTTCATTTTCTTCTTGACAGAAGACATATTTTCCGTTATTTTACAATCAATAAAACAGGAGGGAAACAATATGGAGAATGAGAAGCGCGCATGGTGGAAGGAAGCGGTAGTTTATCAGATCTACCCCAAAAGTTTTATGGACAGCAACGGAGACGGGATTGGAGATATCAGGGGGATTATCGACAAGCTGGATTATCTTAAGGAGCTGGGGATCGACGTGATCTGGCTGTCCCCCGTGTATCAGTCGCCCAATGCGGACAACGGATATGATATTTCCGACTATCGGGCGATCCAGAGAGAGTTCGGCAGTATGGATGATTTTGATGAGATGCTGGATAAGGCTCACAAAATGGGCATTCGGATCATCATGGATCTGGTGGTGAACCACACATCGGATGAGCATGCATGGTTTGTGGAGAGCAGGAAGACAAAGGAGAATCCCTACAGGGACTATTATATATGGAAGGAGGGGAGAGAGGGCTGTCCGCCCAACAACTGGGGCGCCGTCTTTGGAGGCTCCGCATGGGAGTATGACAGGGAGACAGATATGTATTATCTCCACTCTTTTCACAAAAAGCAGCCGGATCTTAATTGGGAGAATCAAGAGGTGCGGAATGCGGTCTACGACATGATGCGCTGGTGGTGTGACAAGGGGATCGACGGTTTCCGCATGGATGTGATCAGCATGATCTCCAAGGATCAGGGCTTTCCGGACGCGCCGGTTCGCGGCGGATTATATGGAGACAGCGGGGAGTTTACCATGAATGGTCCCAGAGTCCATGAGTTCTTAAAAGAGATGAACCGGGAGGTGCTGTCTAAATACGATATCATGACGGTGGGGGAGACCGCGGGAGTCACCATAGAGGAGGCAAAAAGATACGCGGGAGAGTCCGGGGAAGAGCTGAATATGGTCTTTCAGTTCGAGCATACCAGTCTGGGAGACGGCAGGTATGGAAAGTGGACTGACGCCCGGGTGAGCCTGTGTGATTTTAAGGATGTTATGGGCAAGTGGCAGACCGAGTTGGAGGGCAAAGCCTGGAACAGCCTTTTTCTGGGCAATCATGATCAGCCCCGTTCCGTTTCCCGGTTTGGGGACGACAGACCTGAGTTCCGGAAGACGTCTGCCAAAATGCTGGCTCTCTGCCTGCATTTTATGAAGGGCACGCCCTATATCTATCAGGGAGAAGAGCTGGGTATGACGAATCCGTATTTTGACCGTCTGGAGGATTACAGGGATGTGGAGAGTATCCATGCCTATCAGGAGCTTACGGAGGCGGGCCTGGTGTCGAAGGAGGATATGCTGCGTTTTCTCAAGCTCAGAAGCCGTGATAATGCAAGGACGCCCATGCAGTGGAATGGCGGGGACAATGCCGGTTTCACGCAGGGGAAGCCATGGATAGACGTCAATCCCAATTACTTGCAGATCAATGCGGAGCAGGAGCGGAGAGATCCGGACTCGGTATTCCATTTTTACCAAAAGCTGATCCGTCTGAGGAAAGCAAACGAGATCATGGTCTATGGAGCCTATCGTGATCTGATTCCTCAGGATGAGAATATATTTGCCTATGAGCGGATTTATGGAGAAAAATGCGTCAGAGTGTTGTGTAATTTCACGGACCGGACAATTCCTTGTGAGCTGAAAAACTGCAAAGAGGGTAGTATTTTGATTCAAAACTACGGGGATACGGAGAGAGCGCTGCTTCCTTACGAGGCGGTCGCCTTTTGGATCTGATAAATTATTTCTCCGTGGTTTCTCTGCGGAAGAACACAGGCGGTATGACCTTGTGGATCGGTTTGTCCAGAGGAGCGGGCTGGCGCTTTTTCTGTTCGTTCATCTGATCCACAAGGAGGCTTACCGCCTCAAAGGCAAGCTGGTCCGTCTGCTGTCCCATGGTGCTGATGGATAGGACCGCTTCTCTGGAAATGGGGGAGTTGTCAAAGCCGATGAGCAGATAGTCTTCCGGCAGTCTGCCGTATTTGCGCATCAGAAGATTCAGCAGCACATTGGCGTGCGTGTCGCTGGACAGGAAAATTCCTTTTCTCATCCCGCGGCAGGCGGTATCCAAATGCTCCAGTATGTCGGAAAGAGGCGGCTGGGCAGTTTCATAGGTGTTTCCCAATTCCCGGATCATGATCTCATGTTTCAGATCGTGATCTCTGCAGTAGTCATGAAATGCCTGGAGCCGTCCGTAGGCGGGTATTTTCTCGGAAGTGGGGGTATTGATGTGGATCAGAATATCGCATTTGCGTCTGGACAGAAGACTCGCAGCCAGATATCCGCCCATATAATTATCCGTGTTGACGCTGCACACATATTCATCTTCCCGCTCAATGGTTACAATGGGGATGGGTAATTTCGACAAGTCCTCGGAAGGTATGGTATGACTCAATATGATCAGGCCCTCAATCTTGTAGGCAAGCAGTTCCCTGATGTATCGCCTCTCAGTCTCCTCATTTTCATTTCCGATAAAAACCAGAAATTTATAGCCGAATGTTTCATAGGTAGACAGTATATGATCCAATATCTCCGAATAAAAGTGATGGTATAGATCGGGTATGATGATGCCTACGAACTCGGTTTTCCCGCTGGCAAGGATCCGGGCGACCTTGTTTTCCTTATAATTCAGTTTCTCAAGAGCGTCCGATATGATCCGCTGATTCTCCAGTGTCAGGGAGTCGGGATTATTGAAGTATCGGGAGATCGTAGTTTTAGAAAAATTTGTGTATTTGGCGATATCATCAAAAGTTACGTTTTTTTTCTTTGCCATGGAAAAGCCTTTCTTTGTGGTTCTCGGATGCCGTGAAATGGAATAGAAATGAATTGAAATCATTATAGCAGGAAAGATAGCGGCTGACAAGCTGTAAGCGGTTAAGTAACCGGTTTTATGGCATGTGCATAAATCCGGTATCTAAAAGTCAGCACTATTTACAAAAAAGAAGTTATCGGTTGACGTATGGGATGCCGGATGATACCATATATTTATAAAGTAACCGGTTACTTTACCGGTTACACGACGGAATAAAAGAGAGGAAATGGGATAATGAAAGAATATGATGTGATCGCATTGGGAGAATTGTTGATCGATATGACGGACAACGGGCTCTCCGCTCAGGGCAATACTTTGTTTGAGGCCAACCCGGGCGGCGCTCCCTGTAATGTTCTGGCTCTGCTGTCCGGGCTGGGACACAGAACCGGCTTTATCGGAAAGGTGGGGGATGATCTGTTCGGGAGGAAACTGCGGGAAGTGTTGGAGGAGCTGAGGATAGATACTTCCGGTCTCTGTGTGGATCCCGAGTGCCGGACCACTCTCGCCTTCGTGGAGACAAAGAAGGACGGGGACAGGGACTTTTCCTTTTACAGGAATCCGGGTGCGGACATGCAGTTAAAAAAGTCTGATATCCGCGAGGAAATGCTGGGGCGGACCCGGATTTTCCACTTCGGCACCCTGTCCATGACGCATGAGGGGGTGCGGGAGGCCACCCGGTATGCGGCGGAGTGTGCCAGGGCGCAGGGGGCGCTCCTGTCCTTTGATCCCAATATCAGAGAGCCTTTGTGGGACACGATGGAGCTTGCCAGAGAGCAGGTGGAATACGGTCTGGGAATATGCGATATTCTAAAGATTTCCGACAATGAGATCACATGGTTTACGGGAGAGGACGATTATGACAGAGGGGTGGAAAAAATCAGGGAGAGATACCCGATTCCTCTGATTCTGGTTTCCATGGGGAAAGAGGGAAGCCGGGCATACTATAAGGATATGGTGGCGGAGAGGCCGGCGTTTATCCTGCCGGGCACCATAGAAACCACGGGGGCCGGGGACACTTTTATGGGTTGTGTGCTCCACAAGGTGCTGGATGTGGGACTTGACGATATGAAAGTCCGGGATCTGGAGGAAATGCTGGAATTTGCCAATGGGGCGGCTTCCATCGTGACTACCAGGAGAGGCGCCCTGCGTGTGATGCCGGGAAAAGAGGAGATCGAGAGGATGGTGAGCGGTCATGAGTAAGAAAAAGGAGGATTTTGCAAAGCGGCTGGAAAAGCATCACGATGAGCTGCGCTGGCTTTATATGGAGTTGTATGACAACGGTCCCATGTTTGCGGAGCTGTGCGGGCAAATGGAGCGTTTTTACCGGGAGAGAAAGACACAACTGCGGAGACGGGACGCAGTGAGGGAGTCTGACAGGGACTGGTATAAGGACAATCACATGCTGGGCATGATGTTCTACATTGACAATTTTGCGGGGAATATGAAGGGGGTGGAGACTCGGCTGGATTATATTGATAAATGCGGCGTCAACTATATCCACCTGATGCCTTTTCTGGACACGGTGGAAGGGCGTTCCGACGGCGGGTACGCGGTGGCGGACTTCAGGACGGTACAGGATAAGCTGGGTTCTATGGAGGATTTGGAGAGCCTGACGGATGCATGCCATGAGAAGGGAATCAATGTCTGCATGGATTTTGTTATGAACCATACCTCCGAGGAGCACGAATGGGCCAGACGGGCCAGGCAGGGTGACGGGGAGTACATGAGCCGCTATTTTTTCTTTGATAATGGGGAGATACCCGCTCAGTATGAGAGGACGGTGCCACAGGTATTTCCCACCACGGCTCCGGGAAATTTTACCTGGCTTGAGGATGCCGGACATTATGTGCTGACATCCTTTTACCCCTATCAGTGGGATCTGAATTACAAAAATCCCAGAGTGTTCAACGAGATGATGTACAATTTTTTGTATCTGGCCAACAGGGGGATTGATATTATCCGTATTGACGCGGTGCCGTACATCTGGAAGGAGCTGGGGACCTCATGCCGGAATCTGCCGCAGGTGCATACCATTGTGCGTATGATGCGCATGATCAGCGAAGTGGTCTGTCCCTGCGTTCTTCTGCTGGGAGAGGTAGTCATGGAGCCGGAGAAGGTGACTCCTTATTTCGGAACGGTGGAAAAGCCCGAATGCCATATGCTTTACAATGTGACTACCATGGCGACCACCTGGCATACGGTGGCCACCAGAGACGTGAGGCTTCTGAAAAGGCAGTTGGACATTGTCAGCGCACTGCCCAAGGAGTATGTGTTTTTAAACTATCTGCGCTGTCATGACGATATCGGTTGGGGACTCGACTATGGCACTCTGATGACGGAGGGTATCGGTGAATGTTCCCACAAGCAATATCTGAACGATTATTTTCAGGGTTATGCAGGAAGGAGCAACAGCCGGGGAGAGCTTTACAATGCCGATCCCGTCACAAAGGACGCCAGATTCTGCGGGACGACAGCCTCCATGTGCGGTATTGAGAAGGCCGGTTTTGAACAGGATGAAGCGGCCATGGAACTGGCGGTGCGACTGGATGTGATGCTCCATGCCTATATGTTCATGCAGTCCGGGATCCCGGTTTTGTACAGCGGGGATGAGATCGGGCAGGTCAATGACTACACTTATAAGGAAGATCCCCTTAAGGCAGCCGACTCCCGGTATATCCACAGAGGTCCGATGAACTGGGAACTGGCGCAAAATATTGAAAAACCGGGCACGTTGGAGGAGCGGATATTTGATGGGCTCAGACAGCTGGAGCAGATTCGCAAAACGAGGAAGGTGTTCAGATCGGATGCGGACGTCTGGACCGTTGACACCGGGAACCCGGCGGTACTTTGCATCGGCAGATATTATGACGGCGAAAAGATGATCGGGTTGTTCAATTTCAGCGAGGATGCCCAGACCGCCGGAACCGGAGAGATGATCGGGGAGTACGAGGAGCTGCTCACACAGCAAAAAATGCAGGCGGGTGATGTGAAGCTGCCGGGATACGGGTTTTATTATCTGGAGCAGACCTGCTGAGCGCAGGCGCCTTCCTTGTTGACAAAGTCTGAGAAAAGAGGTATTGTCAAAACTGTATCGGGTTATGCTTATCTGAGAATGAAAGGGTAGCGTTAATATCGCTTTATGGAGGCATGGTATGGGCGTTTTGTCAAATCTGGAACCGCAGAAGGTATTTTATTATTTTGAGGAGATCACCAAGATTCCCCATGGTTCGGGAAATGTGGAGCAGATCAGCGATTATCTTGTGGAGTTTGCCCGAAACAGAAATCTGGAGGTCATTCAGGATGCGCTGAAGAATGTGATCATATTCAAGGAGGCGGCCCCGGGTTATGAGGCTGAGCCTGCGGTGATTCTGCAGGGGCATATGGATATGGTGGCAGTGAAGGAGCCGGGCTGTCCGAAGGATATGAAGACGGAGGGGCTGCAGGCAGGTGTGGACGGAGACTTTGTCTATGCGGAGCACACCAGTCTGGGTGGAGACGACGGCATTGCGGTGGCCTATGCGCTGGCGCTGCTGGACTCGGAGGAGCTTGTGCATCCTAGGCTGGAGGTGGTCATCACTGTGGATGAAGAGGTAGGGATGGACGGCGCCAGAGAGATCGATCTGTCCATGCTGCAGGGCAATCGGCTTGTAAATCTCGATTCCGAGGAGGAAGGAGTCTTTCTAACGGGCTGTGCGGGAGGCGCAAGAGTAAACTGCAGCCTGCCTTTGGAGAAGGAGTCCGGTACGGGCACGGTGTGCAGACTTTTTATAGGCGGGCTGCTGGGAGGGCATTCCGGGGAGGAGATACAAAAGGAGCGCGGCAATTCCAATATTATATTCGGAAGGGTGCTTCGTGCGCTGAGCGAGTTGTATCCGGTGCGGCTCGTCTGTGTGGAGGGCGGTCTTGCCGACAATGCGATCCCCAGAGAGACCAAAGCGGAGCTGCTGTTTACCGGAGACTGCGGGTCAGGCCGGAGGGATTCTGCGGGTCAGGCCGGACCGGCAGGTCTGAGAGAGCCAAAATGGCAGGCACAGCTGGAAAAACTTCAAAAAGAAATTGCGGCGGAGCTTGGCTCGAGGGATCCGGGCTTTGTGATGCGCTGGGAGTTTGACGACTGCGGGGAGGAAGTCTCTGCGCTGTCTGTGGAGGATACGCGCAAGTCCGCAGCCATGCTCTCTGCTCTGCCAAACGGCGTACAGAACATGAGCGCAGATATGCCGGGACTGGTGGAGACTTCGCTGAATCTTGGTATTTTGAAGCTTGAGGAAGAAGGGCTTACCGCAGAGTTTTCCGTGCGCAGCAGCATAGAGAGCGCCAGGGACGCGCTGATCGGGAGGCTTGCCGCAGTCACGGAGCTGGCGGGAGGCAGTGTCTCGGTGAGCGGAGTTTACCCCGGCTGGAAGTATCGTGCAGATTCGCCCCTGCGTGAGAAAATGATTCGGGTCTATCGGGAAATGTATGGCAGGGAGCCCAGAGTGGAGGCCATTCACGCGGGGCTTGAGTGCGGGCTTTTGGGCAGCAAGATCCATGATCTGGACTGTGTGTCCATCGGTCCGGATATGCAGGCGATCCATACAACGGAAGAGAGACTGAGCATTTCTTCCACAAGGCGGGTATGGGAGTATCTGCTGCGTTTTCTGGCTGAAAAGGAGGGAGTATAGTCATGATTCTGTTTCAATGCGATTACAATGAGGGTGCGCACCCTAAGGTGCTGGAGCGTCTGGTGCAGACCAATCCGGAGCAGACGGTGGGCTATGGCGAGGATGGCTATTGCCTGGAGGCTGCAGACAAGATTCGTAAAGCCTGCGGGGACGAGAGCCTGGCTGTTCATTTTCTGGTGGGCGGCACTCAGACCAATATGACGGTGATCGACGCGGCGCTTCGTTCTCATCAGGGAGTGCTCTGTGCGGCCACAGGACATATCAATGTCCATGAGACGGGAGCGGTGGAGTCCTGCGGCCACAAGGTGCTGGAACTGCCCGAAAAGGACGGAAAGATTACGGCGGCGCAGGTGGAGAATGCCTGTATAGAGCACAGAGACAATGGCAGTTTCGAGCATATGGTGCAGCCTAAAATGGTATACATATCCAGCCCCACAGAATTGGGAACCATCTACAGCAAAGACGAATTGTCTGCGCTCTATGAAGTCTGCCGGAAGTATGATCTGTATCTGTTTCTGGACGGCGCCCGACTGGGCTATGGCCTTGCGGCCTCGGACAACGATCTGACGCTTGCGGATATCGCCCGGTACACGGACGTATTTTATATCGGCGGAACCAAGGTGGGCGCACTGTTTGGGGAGGCGGTGGTCATCAGCCGCGATGAGTTGAAGAAAGACTTCCGCTATCTGATCAAGCAAAAGGGCGGCATGCTGGCAAAGGGAAGGCTTCTGGGGGTGCAGTTTGACGCACTGTTTACGGATGGACTCTATCTGGAGATCGCTTCTCATGCAACGGTTCTTGCGGAGAGACTGCGGGAGGCCTTTCTGAAAAAGGGCTATGAGCTGGTGGCACCCAATCACACCAATCAGATATTTGTGGTCATGCCGGATGCACATCTGGAAGTATTGCGCGAGCATTTCGGGTTTTCTTACGACCACAGAGCGGATGCGGAACACAGCGTGGTCCGTTTCTGTACCAGCTGGGCTACGGCGGAGGACAATGTGGATGCCCTGATCGACATGATAGAGGGGATTTGAGGAGATTGTGCGATAAAAATTGAATCGTAACAAAAATTTCAACAATTTTCAAAAAACCTATTGCTTTTTTTAAAGACACGAGTTATAATACTGCTTGTGCTTCGGGGTGTGGCTCAGCTTGGTTAGAGCGCCGTCTTAGGGAGGCGGAGGTCGCGAGTTCGAATCCCGCCACTCCGATGATATGAAAACGCCAAAACATTGTTTTATAGTGTTTTGGCGTTCTTTCTATACATAGAAGGAATCAAACGGTATGATTGAGGAGTGTATGATTTGTGAGGCGGGCGCATCCGTCCCCGTGGAGATTATCTATACGGGGAGAAAATCTCTGGGGCTGCAGGTAAAGAGCGACGGCAGCGTTTATGCCCGGGTGCCTGAGGGGACGGCGGACGAAGTGGTCCGGTATTTTATCGAGAAGCATACGACGTGGATCCTGAGGAAGCGGAGCCGGCTGGTAAATGCGCCGCAGGGGCAGCTCACACGGCTTCCGGAGGTGACGGGCGAAGCGGGCAGACGGCAGATCAGGCGGCTCGTAACGCAGCGGGTGGCTTATTATGCCGGTTTGATGGGAGTGGCCTACGGCCGTATCTCCATGCGCAACCAGAAGACCCGATGGGGGAGCTGCAGCAGTGACGGGAATCTGAATTTTAACTGCAGACTGTTGTTTGTCCCCGGGGAGCTGATCGATTATGTGGTGGTACATGAGTTGGCGCACAGGCGGCATATGAATCATTCTCCTGCGTTCTGGCAGGAGGTGGAGCGCTATCTGCCGGACTATCGGGAGCGCAGGGAGAGACTGAAACAATATGGTATAGAATGACGGAGGTTTGAATATACAGGCATGAGAGATAAAATCTGTTCTGTGTCCGGAAAATGCGGCGGATGCAGATGGGTGGATAAACCCTATCAGGAACAATTGCAGGAGAAGGAGAAGCGCTTTGCCAGACTGATGGCCCCCTATTGCAAGCCGGAGCCTGTGATCGGCATGGAGCAGCCGGCTCACTATCGCAACAAGGTGCATGCGGTGTTCGGGGAGGACAGGAGACATCATATCATCTCCGGCATCTATGAGGCCGCCAGCCACCGCATCGTACCGGTGGACAGCTGCTATATAGAAAATGAAAAGGCTGACGCTGTCATTGTCACCATCAGAAAGCTTTTGCCCTCATTCAGGATAAGGCCCTACAATGAGGATACGGGCTATGGCCTGTTCCGTCATGTGCTGATTCGAACGGCACACGCCACGGGACAGATTATGGTGGTTCTGGTTCTGGCTTCGCCGATTCTGCCGTCAAAAAACAATTTTGTGAAGGCACTGAGAAAAGAGCACCCGGAGATCACAACGATTGTCGTCAATGTCAATGACCGCGGCACCAGTATGGTGCTGGGGGAGCGGGAACAGGTGATCTATGGAAAGGGTTATATAGAGGATGTGCTCTGCGGGAAGACCTTCCGCATTTCTCCTAAATCTTTCTATCAGGTCAATCCGGTGCAGACAGAAAAGCTATACGGCAAAGCGCTGGAGTATGCCCGGCTTTCAGGCAGGGAGACTGTGCTGGACGCCTATTGCGGCACCGGAACCATCGGAATCATTGCTGCAGATCGGGCGGGCAGCGTGATCGGCGTGGAATTGAACGCTGATGCGGTGCGTGATGCGCGCATCAACGCCAGGCGCAACGGAGTGGAAAATATCCGGTTCTATCTGAATGATGCAGGTAAGTTTTTGACGGATCTGGCTGAGCAGGGCAATGTGGATGTGCTGTTGATGGATCCGCCCCGGGCGGGCAGCGACGAGGCGTTTTTGAGCTCGGTGATCCGGCTGGGACCGTCGAGAGTGGTCTATGTGTCCTGCAATCCCGAGACGCTGATCCGTGATATCAAGTATCTGAAAAAGCACGGTTATCAGGTAAAGCGGGCGGTGGGGGTGGATATGTTCCCATTCACGGAGGCCTTGGAGGCCGTCTGTCTGCTGGAGAAGCACGGTAAAAAATAAGGCTTGCCCTGAGCATTTCATAGTGTTATAGTATACAATAAAAGGAAGAGGGCAGATATGTTTGAAGAATTCCTGAACCAAAGGTGGGTTGAAATTTTCATAGATTCTTTCTGGAAGATCCTGCTGCCGGGATTGAAGCTTACCATTCCCCTGACAGCGCTTTCTTTTGTGTTTGCGCTGATGATTGCGGTGCTTGTGGCCCTGATTCAGTTTGCGAATGTGCGGGTGCTGAAACAGATTGCCCGCTTTTATGTGTGGGTGATCCGGGGAACGCCGATTCTGGTGCAGCTTTTTGTGGTGTTTTACGGACTGCCGAGTCTGGGAGTGCTGCTGGAACCCTTTCCGGCAGCGGTGATCGTGTTTTCCATCAACGAGGGCGCCTATGCCTCGGAGACCATTCGCGCAGCGCTGGAATCCGTGCCCAAGGGACAGATAGAGGCCGGGTATTGCGTGGGGATGTCATGGATGCAGATCATGTGGAGAATCGTGCTTCCCCAGGCGCTGCGCATCGCGTTTCCGCCCCTGTCGAATTCTCTGATCGGACTTTTGAAGGAGACTTCTCTGGCGGCAAACATCACCGTGGCGGAGATGTTTATGTCCACGCAGCGGATTGTGGCGAGAACCTATGAACCGCTGTTGCTTTATCTGGAAGTGGGATTCATCTATCTGATGTTTTGCACGATATTGACCGGAGTTCAGCGGGCGGGAGAAAAGAGACTGCGGACTTATGGCCGTCAGCCCATGCAGAAGCATACGTCCGTACGCAGGAGACTGCGGGTCTGAGCGCGATAAAGGAGGATGATACCATGTTGGAAGTCAGAGGTTTGCGGAAGTCCTTCGGTGGTCTTGAGGTGCTGCGGGATGTTGATCTGGATGTGAATAAGGGAGATGTGGTGGCGATTCTGGGGCCCAGCGGTTCGGGCAAGACTACGCTGCTTCGTTGTCTGAACTTTCTGGAGACGGCGGATGCGGGGAGTTATAGTTTTGACGGAGAGCGCTTTGCGATGGATAAGATATCTAGGCGGGATATCGCCCGAATCCGCAGGAAGACAGGATTTGTGTTCCAGAGTTTTAATCTGTTCAGCAATAAGACGGCGCTGCAGAATGTGACGGAAGGTCTGATCGCCGCAGGGAAACGGAAGCGGCAGGAGGCGGAGGAGATTGGAAGGCAGATGCTTAGCAAGGTCGGACTTTCCGACAGGCAGGACTACTATCCGCACCAGCTCTCCGGGGGGCAGCAGCAGCGTGTGGCAATTGCAAGAGCGCTTGCCGCCGGTCCGGAGATTATCTTTTTTGACGAACCCACCTCGGCGCTGGACCCGGAACTTACGGGGGAGGTGCTTCAGGTGATGCGTGGGCTGGCAGATGAGGGCATGACCATGCTGGTGGTGACGCATGAGATTGCTTTTGCGAGACAGGTGTCCGGCCGGGTGATTTTCATGGACGGAGGCGTGGTGCTGGAGGCCGGAACCAGCAGCGAATTTTTTACCGCCCCCAGGGAAGAGAGGAGCAGAGAATTTCTGCGTACCCTGCAGGAGCGCGGGGCGTGAGCCCGGTTCTGCGGATGTTCAGTTGTGCAATGCGGTGATTTGTCATTATGGAGGAAAGAGGAGAAGATATGAAAAAGCGGAATTGGAAGAAATATGCGGTTTTGTTGACTGTTCTGGGGGCCTTTGCGCTCTCCGGCTGCGGCGGTAAAACGCCCGGAAACAATGCTTCTTTGGGAGAGGGCGGAGAGAAGGACCAGCTTGCCCGCATACAGGAGTCAGGGGAGATCACGGTGGCCATGGAGGGAACCTGGGCGCCCTGGACCTATCATGACGAACAGGATGAACTGGTGGGTTTTGATGTGGAGGTTGCACAGAAAATTGCGGAGAAGCTTGGTGTGAAAGCGGTCTTTGTGGAGGGCGAGTGGGACGGCCTTCTGGCCGGACTGGACGCGGGGCGCTATGACATCATGGTGAACGGTGTGGAATACACGGAGGAAAGAGCGGAAAAGTATGATTTTTCCGAGCCCTACGGTTATATCAAGACTGCCATCATTGTAAACGGCGGCAACACGGATATTCAATCCTTTGAGGATCTGGACGGCAAGACTACGGCAAACACGATTTCCAGTACTTATGCGCAATTGGCGGAGAGCTATGGCGCCACCGCCACGGGAGTAGATGATCTGAATCAGACCATTGAGCTTTTGCTGCAGGGTAGAATTGACGCCACGCTGAATGCCGAAGTGACCTTTTATGATTATATGAATGTACACCCGGACGCCGATCTGAAGGTGGCGGCGCTCACCGAGGACGCATCTCATGTCTGCATCCCTCTGCGCAGAGGAGAGGATTCCCGGAGCCTGCGGGAAGCGGTGAATCAGGCCATTGCCGAGCTTAGGGAGGAAGGGGTCCTGAGCGAGATATCTGTTAAGTATTTCGGGACGAATATCACAGGTTAATTTATAGAGATGACTGCTAAGAAGAAAAAAGAGTTGTGCCGGTCTGTTTTAGGCGACCGGCACAACTCTTTTATTTATTACTATCTTTATCAATTATTCAATTGTTTGCCAGAGACATAAGTTCTTCCAGCATTTTGGGCAGTTCCGAATCCATGTTTTCATCTGAGAACTGGCAGGTGCCGACTTTCCTGTGGCCGCCGCCATTGTACTTGAGCATGAGACTTCCTACGTCCACGTTGGAGGTCTTGTTTAAAATGCTGTAGCCCACTGCGGCAGAGCAGCCCTGCCCGCCCCGTCCGCTCACGATCCAAGCGGAGATATTCTGCTCCGGATACATGCTGTAGATCAGAAAACGGTTGCCGGAGTAGATGGGATTCACACCTCTTAAGTCGGAGACGATCACATTGCCTTCCACGCGAGTGTACTGTTTGACCATGGCCATGAATTTCTCGGTCTGCTCGTTGTAAACGGCGATGCGCTCCTTTACGTCGGGGAGATTCAGAATGTCATCCGTGCTCATGGTGCGGCAGGCATCTATCAGCTGCTCCATGAGCTGATAGTTAGAGATGGTAAAATCACGCCATCTGCCGAGGCCGGTTCTCGGATCCATGAGAAACCCGACCAGAATCCATCCCTCGGGATGCTGAATCTCGTCGATCGTGAGATTGCCGGAGTCCACTTTGTCAACTGCCTCCATCATTTCGTCAAACTGGGGAAAACGCTCCCTGCCTCCGTAATACTCATAAATAATACGCGCACAGGAGGGGGTGATACGGCTTTCACCCTTATACTTTCCGGCAAGCTGCAGTCTCTCGTGCTCGCTGGAGTGATGGTCAAACCAAAGTCCGCATCCCTCTACATAGGGCACATTAGCAAGACAGTCATCCTCTGTAACTTCCACAAGACCATCCTGCAGATCCTTGGGATGTGCAAATTTCCAGTGGTCGATGATGCCGGCTTCCTTCAGAAGAGCGCCACATGCAAGACCATCGAAGTCTGAACGTGTAATTAATCTCATGACAATCTCCTTTTATATGTACTTTTATCTCATTCTTAAATAATGAAAATGGAGATAATGGGATTCGAACCCACGACCTCTTGCATGCCATGCAAGCGCTCTCCCAACTGAGCTATACCCCCGTATCAGGAAATTTGAACAAAGCTATTATATCACAGCTATATCTAAAATGGAAGAAAAAAAAGAAAAAGTCAGACTGCATGAAAAAAATGGTTGACAAATACTTTTATAATGATATAATTTGAAAAGCAAAGTAATTGATTTTAAAATCAAAATATTTTAAAAGAAAAGTTTATGGAGAGTGGAGAGCCATTATGATCGGAAAAATACTGGGCACAGGTTCCTGTGTACCTGCACAGAGCTGGGATAACAATAAACTCTCTGAAATGGTAGATACCAATGATGAGTGGATCAGAGAACGCACGGGAATTGTGACACGCCATGTGGCGCAGAGCGGAGAGTCCACTGCAGCTCTGGCAGCAGGCGCCGCAAGGGCTGCGCTGGAGAACGCAGGGCTGGGGGCTGAAGCGCTGGATTTGATCATAGTGGCTACGGTCTCGCCGGAAAATCTGGTGCCCTGCACGGCCTGCCAGGTTCAGGAGGCCCTGGGAGCGGGGGCGGCTACCTGCTTTGACTTGAACGGCGCCTGTACGGGATTTCTGCTGGCCATGAACACGGCGCAGGCTTATCTGGCACAGGGAATATACCGCACCGCTCTGATCGTCGGGGCAGAATGTCTCTCCAATCTTACGGATTGGAAGGACAGATCCACCTGTATCCTGTTCGGAGACGGGGCGGGAGCGGCGGTCCTTCAGGCGCAGCCAAAGGGACGCTATGCCCAGGTGACACATTCCGAGGGAGATAGGGGAGCGGTGCTCACCTGCGCCAGCCGGAACCGCAGAGAATTCGGGGAAACCGGCGGACCGGAGACTTTTCTTCGCATGGACGGCGGCGAAGTGTTTAAATTCGCGGTGTCCAGAGTTCCCCGGGTAATCGCTGAGCTTCTGGAGAAGGAGGCGGTCGCTTTGGAGGAGATCGATTACTTTGTCCTGCATCAAGCCAATGCCCGCATCGTCGCAGCAGTGGCAAAGCGGCTGGGAGGAGATCCGGAAAGATTTCCCCTGAATATAGCCGAGTACGGCAATACCTCATCCGCAAGCATTCCCATTTTGCTGGATGAGTTAAACCGGGCGGGAAAGCTTCGTCGGGGCATGAAGCTCATACTGGCCGGCTTTGGCGGAGGACTTTCCTACGGGGCGAGTCTGATCGTCTGGTAATAGTTTGAGAAAATCAGAAAAGGAGAGCAGAACATGTTAGACAAGATTAAGGAAATTGTAGCGGATTCATTGGGAGTTGCCCAGGAGACTCTGACGGCAGAGACTTCTTTTCAGGAGGATTTGAACGCAGATTCACTGGATTTGTTTGAGCTGGTAATGGCGCTTGAGGAGGCCACAGGAGTGGAGATCCCTTCCGAGGAGCTGCCGAATATCAAGACACTTGGGGATGTGGAAAAATATCTGAAGGCATAGAAGAGAGGAAGAGCGCATGAAGACAGAAATCACCGAATTGTTGGGGATTGAGTATCCCATTATACAGGGCGGTATGGCTTGGGTGGCCGAGCATCATCTGGCGGCAGCCGTCAGTGAGGCCGGGGGACTGGGCCTTATCGGAGCGGCCAACGCGCCTGCCGACTGGGTGCGTGAGCAGATCCGTGCCGCCAGGAAGCTGACTGACAAACCCTTCGGCGTCAATATCATGCTCATGAGCCCTTATGCGGAGGAAGTGGCCAGAGTCGTGGCCGAGGAGGGTGTCTCCGTGGTTACCACCGGCGCCGGAAATCCCGAAAAGTATATGGAGCAGTGGAAGAGTGCCGGAATCAAGGTGATTCCCGTGGTGGCATCCGTGGCGCTGGCAAAGCGTCTGGAGCGCAGCGGTGTGGACGCCGTGGTAGCTGAAGGCACGGAGGCCGGCGGGCATATCGGAGAGCTCACCACAATGGTTCTGGTGCCTCAGGTGGCAGACGCCGTGGGGATTCCTGTCATAGCGGCCGGAGGGATCGCGGACGGCCGCGGCGTGGCGGCGGCGTTTATGCTGGGAGCGTCGGGCTGTCAGCTCGGCACCCGATTTGTGGCCACTGAGGAAGCTGTAGTGCATGAGCGCTACAAAGAATACATATTGAAGGCTAAGGATATCGACACCAAGGTGACAGGCCGCAGCACCGGCCATCCCGTGAGATGCCTGCGCAATCAGATGACCAGAGAGTATCTGCGCATCGAGGCGGAGGGCGTGGACTTCGAGAAGTTGGAGCTTATGACTGTGGGCGGGCTTCGGCGCGCCGTGGTGGACGGAGATGTGGAGAATGGAAATGTCATGGCGGGTCAGTGCGCCGGAATGATCAAAGACATTCTCACCTGCAGGGAGGTCATGGAAAAACTCATGAGCGAGGCGGGAGAGGTACTGGCAAAGAAAACAGTTGATTTCAAAGTTGATTCTAACGCCGTCTGAGCGGTAAAACAGGAGGAATTATGGGTAAGATCGCGTTTGTGTTTCCGGGCCAGGGCGCTCAAAAGGCGGGAATGGGGCTGGATTTTTACAAGGAATATCCGTCTGCGAGAGAAATCTATGAGAAAGCCGGAGCATGGCTTGGCATGGATGTCAAGGAGCTTTGTTTTGAAGAAAATGACAGACTCAACCAGACACAGTACACGCAGGCTGCCATGGTGACTACCTCCATGGCCATGGAGCGGGTGATCGAGGAGCGCGGACTGCATGCTGACATCACGGCGGGTCTGAGTCTGGGCGAATACTGTGCCATTGTCACAGCGGGGGCCATGAGCCTTCGGGATGCCATTGTGACAGTGAGGAAGAGAGGACTTCTCATGGAGGAGGCCGTGCCTGCAGGGCAGGGAGGAATGGCTGCGGTGCTGGGCATGGAGGCTGATGTCATCGAACGGATTCTTGAACCCATCGCCCAGGTGAGCATTGCGAATTATAACTGTCCGGGGCAGATCGTGATCACCGGCATGCGTCAGGGACTGGATGCCGCCATGGATGCGCTGAAGGGAGCCGGGGCGAAACGGGTGATTGAGCTGACGGTCAGCGGCCCTTTCCACTCGGAGATGCTCTCGGAGGCGGGAAACAGACTGGCGGCAGAGCTGGAATATGTAGAGCTGAAAGCTTTAAACATTCCGTATGTCACAAATGTGACAGCGGAGACCGTGAAGGATACAGCCCCGATCAAAGAGCTTCTGGCCAGACAGATCGCTTCTCCTGTCAGATGGCAGCAGAGTGTGGAGCACATGATTGCGGAGGGTGCGGACACCTTTGTGGAGATCGGCCCCGGGAGGACCCTCACAGGATTTATGAAAAAGATAAACAGGGATGTGACGGTTTATAATATCGAGACGGTTGCGGACATGAATGAAGTTCTGTCGAAATTGGGCTGCTGAGTGTAAAAGGGATGTGAGGTGTAGTATGAAAAAGGATTCGGGAACAGATAGAAGGGTGGCGATCATCACAGGCGCCTCCCGCGGTATCGGCAGGGCAATCGCACACAGACTTGCGGCGGAAGGAATTCTGGTGGTGGTCAATTACAGCGGTTCCGCCGATGCGGCGAAGGCAGTATGCCGGGAGATCGCGGAGGAGACAGAGGGCGCGGAGGCGGTGAGCTATGGCTGTGACGTCAGCAATTTTGGAGCCTGTGAGGCTTTTTTCAGGGAAATTATCGAAAGATACGGACGGCTGGACATTCTGGTAAACAATGCGGGGATCACAAGGGACGGATTGCTTATGGCTATGTCCGAAGCGGATTTCTCCAGGGTGCTGGACGTCAATCTCAAAGGAACTTTCCACTGTATCAGGCAGGCAGCGAGACAGATGCTGAAGCAAAGAGGCGGCAGGATCGTCAATATCTCCTCTGTGGTGGGGCTGCACGGCAATGCGGGGCAGGCCAATTATGCCGCTTCCAAGGCGGGCGTCATCGGGCTGACCAAGAGTGCAGCCAAGGAGCTGGGCTCCCGCGGCATTACGGTGAATGCTGTTGCTCCCGGTTTTATAGACACGGATATGACGCAGAAGCTGTCAGAGAAGGTGCGGGCGGACGCTTCCGCCGCCATTGCGCTGGGACATTTCGGAAGACCGGAGGATGTGGCGGACGCGGTGGCGTTTCTGGTGTCGGAGCAGGCTTCCTATATCACCGGGCAGGTGCTTGGTGTGGACGGCGGCATGAGTATGTGACAGGAGATTAGCGGAGGATAGCATGAAAAGACGAGTTGTAGTGACGGGAATGGGGGCTGTAACTCCCCTTGGAAATGATGTGGAAACCTTTTGGAATGCTGTGAAGCAGGAGCAGATCGGTATAGACAAAATCACGCGGTTTGACACTGCGGATTATAAGGTGAAGCTTGCTGCGGAGGTGAAGGACTTTGACCCGGGCAGATATCTGGATGCAAGATCGGCCAGAAGGATGGAACTGTTTTCCCAGTATGCGGTGGCGGCGGCTCTGTCTGCCATGGAGGATGCGGGGATTGATATGGAACAGGAGGATCCTTTCCGTGTGGGTGTGATCGTCGGCTCCGGCGTTGGCAGTCTGCAGGCTACGGAGACTGCGGTTCTGAAACTGAATGAAAAGGGCCCCTCCAGAGTGGATCCCCTACTGGTGCCCAAGATGATCTCCAATATGGCTGCGGGCAATGTGTCCATCGCCACGGGAGCCCGGGGCAAATGCACCAATGTGGTGACAGCCTGTGCCACAGGAACCCATTGCATAGGCGATGCATTCCGTGCAATCGCGTACAATGATGCGGATGTGATGATCGCGGGAGGTACGGAGGCGGCGGTCTGCCCCATCGGTGTGGCCGGATTTATGGCATTGACAGCGCTGACTACCAGTGAGGATCCGGAGCGTGCTTCCATCCCCTTTGACAAGGACAGAGGCGGCTTTGTCATAGGAGAGGGCGCAGGTATTGTGGTTCTGGAGGAGCTGGAGCATGCGCAGCGCAGAGGAGCCCGTATTCTGGCCGAGGTTGTGGGATATGGAGCTACCGGAGACGCTTATCATATCACTTCCCCCTCGGAGGACGGAAGCGGTGCGGCCAGAGCCATGACGGACGCCATGGCGGAGGCGGGTATCGCGCCGGAGAAGGTTGATTATATCAATGCTCACGGCACCGGCACGCACCACAATGATCTCTTTGAGACCAGAGCCATCAAAGCGGCTTTTGGGGATGCGGCCTACGCTCTGAAGATCAATTCCACCAAGTCTATGATCGGCCATCTTCTGGGCGCGGCAGGCGGTGTGGAGTTCATAGTTTGTGTCAAGAGTATTCAGGACGGCTTTATTCATCGCACCATGGGCACACAGGAGACGGAGGATGAACTGGATCTGGACTATGTTCTGGGCGCTCCGGTGATTCAGGATATCAATTATGCCATGAGCAATTCTCTCGGATTCGGCGGACACAACGCGTCGATTCTTGTGAAAAAGTATGCGGAATGATCAGGAAACGCAGAGAGAAGGGAGAGGATGGAAAAAATGGAGAAGATGGAATACGAACAGATCATCGGGTTAATAGATCATGTGGCTGCCTCGGGGCTGAGTTCTTTCACCTATGAGGAGGAGGGGCTGAAGCTGTCCATGAAGGGCAGGCAGCCTGCTGCCGTTTCTGCCTCTTTGGCAGCCATGCACCGGGAGAATGGCTCCGCAGTCGTGGTTCAGGCCGGGGAGATTCCGTTTGCGGCGGATTCGGGACTCGGGACAGACGGGGAGGGCGCAGCCGGTCAGAATATAGTTCAGGACGGCGGGAAAATTGTCACTTCTCCCCTGGTGGGCACTTTTTATGTCGCTCCGGCCGAGGACGCAGAGCCCTATGTCAGCGTGGGCGACCAGGTGAAAAAAGGTCAGGTTCTGGCGATTGTAGAGGCGATGAAGCTGATGAATGAGATCGAGAGTGATTTTGACGGTGTGGTGAAAAAGATTCTGGTACAGGACGGCGAGCCGGTGGAGTACGGGCAGCCGCTGTTTTGTCTGGAATGACCCAAACGGCCGTAGAGACGGCAGACAGGAGTTTTATGAACGCATTGAATGTTAAACAGATTGAAGAGATTATCCCGCACAGACATCCGTTTTTATTGCTGGACGGCATAGAGGACTATGTGCCGGGCGAGTATGCCGTCGGATATAAATGTGTGACTTTCAGGGAGGATTTCTTTGCGGGACATTTTCCGAAGGAGCCGGTGATGCCTGGCGTTTTGATTGTGGAGGCGCTGGCACAGGCCGGAGCCGTGGCCATCTTGTCCATGCCGGAAAACGCGGGGAAGATCGCGTATTTTGGCGGTGTGGACAACTGCCGTTTCAAAGGAAAGGTGGTACCCGGGGACAGACTTCGTCTCGAGACCAGGATCATCAGGATAAAGGGACCTGTGGGCGTCGGCGAGGCGAAGGCGTTTGTGGGTGAGAAGCTGGTGGTTAAGGCGGAGCTGACCTTCGCCGTAGGTTAAGTTTGAAGATTCCTTTCAAACTGTTTATAGGAGTGAAGACAGAGCATGATTCGGAAGTTATTGATCGCCAATCGCGGCGAGATCGCGGTGCGGATTATCAGAGCGTGCAGGGAATTGGGAATTGAGACGGTTGCAGTGTACTCGGAGGCCGACGCGGGGAGCCTCCACTCGGAGCTTGCGGATGAGGCGGTGTGTATTGGACCCGGGCCGTCAGCGGACAGCTATCTGAATATGGAGAGGATCATGAGCGCGGCCATGATCACCGGTGCGGACGCCATTCATCCCGGGTACGGTTTCCTGTCGGAGAATGCCCGGTTTGCGGAATTCTGCGAGCGATGCAGTATGACCTTTGTGGGGCCGCCCTCTCAGGTGATCGCTGATCTGGGCAATAAGCAGGCGGCCAGAAACACCATGGTGGCCGCAGGGGTTCCGGTGATCCCCGGCACGGATCATCCCGTGAGGGAGGTTGAGGAGGGGCTTGCTCTGGCTGCGGACATCGGCTATCCCATCATTGTGAAGGCAGTGCTGGGCGGCGGAGGAAAGGGCATGCGGACGGCTTTTTCGGAGGAGGAGTTCGAGAAGGCTTTTCTCACGGCTCAGAAGGAGGCACAGGCGGCCTTCGGCGACGACAATATGTATCTGGAACACTTTGTGGAACATCCCAGACATATTGAATTTCAGATCCTGGCCGACAATGAAGGCAATGTGATCCATCTGGGTGAACGTGACTGTTCGGTTCAGAGAAAGCATCAGAAGATGATCGAGGAGTCTCCGTCGCCGGCAGTCTCCCGTGAGCTTCGGGAGAAGATGGGCGAGACTGCAGTGCGCGCGGCAAAGGCGGCTCACTATGTCAGTGCGGGCACTATCGAGTTTTTGCTGGAGGGCGACGGGAGATTCTATTTTATGGAGATGAACACCCGGATTCAGGTGGAGCATCCGGTTACGGAGTGGGTGACAGACGTAGATCTGATCAAGGAACAGATTCGGATTGCGGCCGGAATGCCCTTGAGCATCCGTCAGGAGGATGTTCAGATTAAGGGGCATGCTATCGAGTGCCGCATTAATGCCGAGAATCCTCAGAAAAACTTCCGCCCCTCGCCGGGGCGTATTTCCACCCTTCATCTGCCCGGAGGGCAGGGAATCCGTGTGGACACGGGAATATACAGCGGCTATCAGATTCCTCCCTACTATGATTCCATGCTGGCGAAGCTGATCGTACACGGAGAGGACAGACCCCGGGCCATTGCCAAGATGCTCAGCGCCATGGGCGAGGTGATCATCGGCGGTGTGGACACCAATGTGGATTATCAGTTTGCGATCTTAAGTGACGCCGACTATCAGGCGGGCAAGGTTAATGTGGATTTTCTAAAAGATCATGAGATCGGCGGTGTGAAGATTGAAGAGTAATCATTTATTTAAGAAGACAGCGAAATATATTCCCTTAGGGGAGCGCGCGGAGAGCGTACCGGAGGTTCCGGAGGGGCTTTTGCGCAGGTGTAACGCCTGCAAGGCGGCGGTGTTTGTGGAGGAGGTCGTGGCGGGTTCCTATATCTGTCCCCGCTGCGGCAATTATTTTCGCGTTCCCGCCTATGCCAGACTGGCACAGATCGCAGACGAAGGAAGCTTTGAGGAGTGGGATGCGGAGCTTGCGGGCTCCAATCCCCTGCGCTATAAAGGATATGGGGAGAAGGTGCGGGAGCTGCGGGAGCGCACCGGACTGCGGGAGGCCGTTGTGACCGGACGGGCACAGATCGGGGGGATTCCCGCGGTACTGGGAGTCATGGACGGCCGGTTTCTCATGGCCAGTATGGGAGAGTGTGTGGGTGAGAAGATCACCAGAGCCATCGAGCGGGCCACCGAAGAGCGTCTGCCGGTGATCCTGTTTACCTGCTCCGGCGGCGCCAGGATGCAGGAGGGGATCATCTCTCTGATGCAGATGGCAAAGACTGCTGCCGCCGTGAGAAAACACAGTGAGGCGGGGCTTTTGTATATCACGGTTCTGACGGATCCCACCACGGGCGGAGTGACTGCCAGTTTTGCCATGCTGGGCGATATCATTCTGGCGGAGCCGGGGGCGCTGATCGGCTTTGCCGGACCAAGGGTTATTGAGCAGACGATCCGACAGAAGCTCCCCAAGGATTTTCAGCGTGCGGAGTTTCTGCTCGAGCATGGTTTTCTGGATGCCATCGTGGAGCGGGAGAGGATGCGGGAGTGTCTGGCAAAGCTGCTGAAGCTGCATTGCAGCGGCGGGGAGATATTTGACAGAAACTTAAGCATGGCACAAAAAAATACTGGACAGGACAGCCGGCGGGAAGGTATGATATACGGAGACTCTTCCGTTTCCGTACACGCGTGGGAACATGTGCAGCTTGCGCGGGATAAGAGACGTCCTGTGGGGCATGATTATATAGAAAGGCTCTTTCCCGATTTTGTGGAGTTTCACGGGGACCGGTATCTGCGCGACGATCCGGCCGTCATTGGCGGAATCGCCACTTTTGGCGGCGTGCCTGTTACGGTAATCGCCCAGGAGAAGGGCGAGGGAACCAAGGGCTGTATCGCCAGAAATTTCGGCATGGTTTCTCCCGACGGTTACCGCAAATCCATGAGACTGGTGAGACAGGCAGAGAAATTCAAGCGGCCGGTGATCTTTCTTGTGGATACGCCGGGAGCCTTCTGCGGCATGGAGGCCGAGGAACAGGGACAGGGCGAGGCCATCGCACGCAATATCAGTGACCTGTTCGGCGTCAGAGTGCCGGTGCTCTCCATTGTGATCGGAGAGGGCGGCAGCGGCGGAGCGCTGGCTTTCGCGGTGGCGGATCAGGTCTGGATGCTGGAACACGCGGTTTATTCCATACTGTCCCCGGAGGGATTTGCATCTATCTTGTGGAAGGATGGCTCCAGAGCCAGGGAGGCGGCCGCGCTGATGAAGCTGACGGCCCGGGATCTGTACCGGATGGGGATCGTGGAGCGTGTGGTACAGGAGGAGGGAACCTTTCCGAAGCGGGAGGGATTTTCGCGGGAGACCATGGACGGTGTGCTGGCACAGCTGGCGAAGGGAATTGAAGAATTTATGATACAGTATGGAAATCTCGACGAGGAGGAGCTGCTGGCACAGCGTTATCAGAGATTCCGTAAATTTTGAGGATGGTGAGGGTTGATGGACAGCCGGGAAGTATTTAACGATGTATTGGTACATCTCTTTAATGAGATCATGCGTCTGGAGGAGGACGTGATCATCACGGACGAATACAGCGATATCACGAACAATGAAATGCATGTGATTGATGCGGTGGGTCCTGGGGGCGGTAATATGTCCGCAGTGGCCGCAAAGCTTCGCATCACGGTAGGCTCTCTGACCACGTCCATGAACGGACTGGTGCTGAAGGGTTATGTGGAGAGGCAGCGCAGTGAGGAGGACCGCCGGGTGGTGAATGTAAGGCTGACGGATAAGGGCCTGAGGGCCTATGAACAGCATCGGGAATACCATATGCAGATGATCGACTCCATGATGCGCACCATGGACGAGGAGGAGATTCCGATTCTGGCCAAAGCGCTCACGGGTTTGAAGGACTTTTTTTATCAATACAAGAGAGAAATGTAGATAGGAAGGAGAAACGCAGACAGCTTGTGTTTCTCTTTTATTTTGGTAGCATTTACTAAAATTTTTAAGAAATTATAAGTTTTATGGTGGAATTGCTAAAGGGTTTGTGTTATACTTAAAATACTTTCATGAAAATCACAATTGGCGGAGTGCGTACTGATGCGAGCATGCAGACGGTTTCTGCCAAGGAAAGAGAGGCGTAAGGTGGAACTTAGAACAGCAGTATCACCAAGAGATGTGAAGCATTATACCACAGAACGTCTGAGAGAAGAGTTTCTGATCCGGAATCTTTTCGTACCCGGCGAGATCAAGCTGGTATACAGCCACATCGACAGAATCATCACAGGTGCGGCAGTGCCTGCAGCACCCATTAAGCTGACTGCAGGGGACGAGCTTCGGGCTGAGTACTTCTGTCAGAGAAGAGAGCTGGGCGTCATCAATATCGGCGGAGCGGGTACGGTCACCGTTGACGGAAAGGCGTACAAAGTCGGCTTTAAGGAGGGCATGTATATCGGAATGGGTTCCAGAGACATTGTCTTTGAGAGCGACAATCCCGCAGAGCCCGCAAAATTTTATCTGAATTCTGCTCCTGCACACAGAACCTGCCCCACAGTGCTCATCAAGCCGGAGGGGACTCCCGAGGAGGGTGTGGTGATTGTGAAGGATGAGAATAAAGTGGAACTTGGCTCCCTGGAGGACGCCAACCACAGAGTCATCTGTAAGTACATCCTCCCCGGTCAGGTGGAGAGCTGTCAGCTCGAGATGGGTATGACCAAGCTTGAGCCCGGCAGTGTGTGGAACACGATGCCCTGTCATACGCATGACAGGCGCATGGAGGTCTATCTGTACTTTGAGATGCCCGAGGACGCTTTTGTAATGCATTATATGGGCGAGCCTCAGGAGACCCGTCATATTGTCATGAGAAACGAGGAGGCAGTGATCTCCCCCAGCTGGTCCATCCACTCGGGATGCGGCTCCAGAGCCTACACCTTTATCTGGGGTATGGTGGGCGAGAATCAGGACTTCGACGACATGGACGGCGTGGCCATGAAAGATTTAATGTAATCAGGTAAATTTTTTAAAGAAAAGGAGAGAAAACATGAGCAATTTCACTAATTTCAGCCTGGAGGGCAAAGTGGCACTGGTTACCGGTGCATCCTACGGTATTGGTTTTGCAATTGCATGTGCTTATGCAGAGGCAGGAGCAACCATCTGCTTTAACGATCTTGCGCAGGACAAGCTGGAGAAGGGTCTTGCCGCATATGCTGAGAAAGGCATCAAGGCACATGGTTATGTGTGCGACGTTACCGATGAGGATGCCGTAAATGCAATGGTAGCACAGATCGAGAAGGAGGTTGGTGTGATCGATATCCTGGTGAACAATGCAGGTATCATCAAGCGTATCCCCATGACCGAGATGAGCGCCGCTGAGTTCAGACAGGTAGTTGACGTTGACCTGAACGCTCCTTTCATTGTTTCCAAGGCAGTAATTCCTTCCATGATCAAGAAGGGCGGCGGAAAGATCATCAACATCTGCTCCATGATGTCTGAGCTTGGCCGTGAGACCGTGTCTGCATATGCTGCAGGTAAGGGCGGCCTGAAGATGCTGACCAAGAATATCTGCGCAGAGTACGCTCAGTACAACATCCAGTGCAACGGCATCGGCCCCGGCTACATTGCTACCCCCCAGACAGCACCTCTTCGCGAGAAGCAGGCAGACGGCAGCAGACATCCCTTCGACGAGTTTATCTGTGCGAGAACTCCCGCCGGAAGATGGCTTGACGCTGAAGAGCTCACAGGTCCCGCAGTATTTTTGGCATCCAGCGCATCCGATGCGGTGAACGGCCATATCCTCTATGTTGACGGCGGTATCCTTGCTTATATCGGAAAGCAGCCCAGCTAAGGACGAAAAGTAACAATCAGTAGAAAGGTTTGTGAATATGAAGATTGCATTGATCAATGAAAACAGTCAGGCAGGGAAAAATGAGATGATCTGTGCCACACTCAAGAAGGTAGTGGAGCCCATGGGTCATGAGGTATTCAACTACGGCATGTGCGGTGCCGAGGATCCCAATTCCCTCACCTATGTGCAGAACGGCATTCTGGCAGCAGTGCTTCTCAACTCCGGCGCAGCGGATTATGTTATCACCGGCTGCGGTACCGGCGAGGGCGCGATGCTTGCATGCAATTCCTTTCCCAAGGTGCTCTGCGGACATATCGAGTCTCCGCTTGATGCCTATCTGTTCTCACAGGTAAATGACGGCAACTGTGTGGCTCTTCCTTTTGCGGAGAATTTCGGCTGGGGCGGCGAGCTGAATCTCGAGTATACTTTCGAGAAATTGTTCTGCGCACCGGGCGGCGGCGGATATCCTCCCGAGAGAGTGGAGCCCGAACAGCGCAATAAAAAGATTCTGGACAAGGTGAAGGAAGTGACACATACCGATATGGTGACGATCCTTCAGAAGCTGGACAGAGATCTGGTTAAGGGCGCATTGTCCGGCGCAAAGTTTCAGGAGTATTTCTTTGCCAACTGCAAGTGCGACGAGATTGCGGCTGCGGTGAAGGAAGTGCTGGCGTAACGGTTTTTTGGGCAGATGAGCCTGATTCGTTTTATCAGAATAATATGATTAATATTAGCCGCGGCCAAGCGGCGGAAATGAGGATTATATGAACGCAGTATTAGAGCAAATCAGCAAGATCGGTATTGTTCCGGTTGTAAAAATTGATGATGCAAAGGATGCGCTTCCTTTGGCAAAGGCTCTGTGTGCAGGCGGACTTCCCTGTGCGGAGGTTACCTTCCGCACAAGTGCGGCGGCAGAGGCCATCAAGATTATGACGGATAATTTTCCCAATATGTGTGTGGGTGCGGGGACTGTCCTGAACGCGGAGCAGGTGGATGCGGCTGTGGCTGCAGGCTCTAAATTTATTGTAAGCCCCGGCCTGAATCCCAAGACCGTAAAGTATTGTATCGAGAAGGGTGTGCCCATCACTCCCGGTACTTCCAGCCCCTCCGATATCGAGCAGGCGATTGAGCTTGGTCTGGATGTTGTAAAGTTCTTCCCTGCAGAGCAGTCCGGCGGTCTTGCAAAGATCAAGGCTATGGCGGCTCCCTATGTAAATATGAAGTTTATGCCCACCGGCGGCGTGAACGCAAAGAACCTGACCTCTTATCTCGATTTCCCCAAGATCATCGCCTGCGGCGGTTCCTGGATGGTTCCCGGCGATCTGATCAATGCGGGCGAGTGGGACAAGATTGAGCAGCTGACCCGTGAGGCAGTTCAGACGATGCTGGGCTTTGAGCTTGCCCATGTGGGTGTGAATGCAGAGAACGCCGAGGAGGCTGAGAAGGCAGCCAACCGTTTCGGATTTATCTTCGGCATGCCTGCCAAGGTCGGCGGCAGCTCCGTATTTGCAGGCACCGCACTGGAGGTTATGAAGACTCCTTATCTCGGCAAGAACGGCCACATTGCGATCCGCACCAATTACATCGAGAGAGCAGTCAATTATCTCAGCACCGTTCTGGGTGTAGAATTTGATGAGAATACTGCAAAGAAGGATGCCAAGGGCGGTTTGAAGGCTATTTATCTGAAGGAAGAGATTGGCAGTTTTGCAGTGCATCTTGTTCAGAAATAGGTAGATCGGAATAGAACCTATACTCTGAAGCGGATGGTTTCGGAGTATAGGTGATACACAATAATATAAAAATGAAAACAGGAAAGGAAACAGATAACAATGGCAAAAGTAATTACCATGGGTGAGATCATGCTCAGACTGTCCACCCCCAACAACGAGAAATTCATTCAGGCAGACGAGTTCGACGTATGCTACGGCGGCGGTGAGGCGAATGTGGCTGTATCTCTGGCAAATTATGGACATGATGCAGAGTTCGTTACCGCTGTTCCCGACAATGAGATCGGTGAGTGCGCAGTGGCTGCATTGAGAAAGTATGGCGTTGAGACCAAGAATATCGCAAGGTGCGGCGAGAGACTTGGTATCTACTATCTGGAGAGCGGTTCTTCCATGAGACCCTCCAAGGTGGTTTATGACAGAGCACATTCCTCTATCTCCACCGCAACCGAGGCTGATTTCGATTTCGATAAGATTTTTGAGGGCGCTGACTGGTTCCATTTCACAGGCATCACTCCCGCTGTGTCCGACAGCGCAGCAGAGCTGACCGAGAAGGCTCTGATCGCTGCCAAGAAGCACAATGTGAAGGTTTCCGTGGATCTGAACTTCCGCAAGAAACTCTGGTCTTCCGAGAAGGCTCAGAAGGTTATGAAGAATCTGATGAAGTATGTTGACGTCTGCATCGGCAACGAGGAGGACGCTGAACTGGTACTGGGTTACAAGCCCGGCAACACCGATGTTACCAGCGGCGATCTGGAGCTGGCAGGCTACAAGTCCATCTTTGAGCAGATGGTTGCAGATTACAATTTCGAGTACTGCATTTCCTCCCTGCGCGTGAGCCGTTCCGCTTCCGACAATGGCTGGTCTGCATGTATCTACTCCAGAGACACCAAGGAGTTCTATCACTCCAAGGAGTACAGCATTCATCCCATCGTTGACCGTGTGGGCGGCGGCGACTCCTTCGCGGGCGGCGTGATCTGTGGTCTCGTGGACGGCAAGGACTTCAAGTCTGCTCTCGAGTACGGCGTGGCAGCTTCTGCTCTGAAGCACACTATCCCCGGCGACTTCAATCTGGTTTCCAGAAAAGAAGTTGAGACTCTGGCAGGCGGCGATGCTTCCGGACGCGTACAGCGCTAATTGCTTTACTGAAACAATCGGCACAGGTGGGCATACGCTCACCTGTGTTTTTAATATCTTTCAGAGGCGGCGGATCAGCCGGTTGGAAAGGAAGCATATGGAACAGGGCCGTATAAAACAATACCGGATAAAGCAGAACCAAATACAGAGGGATAGAATAAGACTGAATCCTGCACAGCGGCGGGGACTGAATCGTTTCTTCTGGTTAATCCTGTTTCTGGTGGGAATTGCCTGTATGTGGCTGACCCAGCGGGAGGTTCCTGTGATGATGGATGACGAGTGGTACAGCACGGTACTCTTTGCCGAGAGACCGCTGACGTCGTTACAGGATATTCTGCAGGCTCAGGTCTGGCATTATAACAACTGGGGCGGGCGTACCGTGGCTCACACCATTGCGCAGCTTATTCTGCTATATCTGAGAGAACCGGTGGCAGATGCGCTGAACGTGGCCATGATCGTATTGCTGGCTTGGATGATCAATGCGGTGACATGGGAGAGACGGTTTTCTTTTGTGACGCTGACGGTAGGTTTTCTGCACGGATTGAATGCCAACTGGAAGATGAGCATGTACTGGCAGACCGGAGCATGCAATTATCTTTATACCACTGTGCTGATCCTGGCATTTTTGTGGCTTTACCTGAGACAGGCGGAGGCAGAGCAGAAGAGGGAGATACCCGGCTCTCTGCTGTTAGCTCCTGTATTGGGGCTTTTAAGCGGCTGGACCAACGAGAATATGGGCCCTGCCGTGTGGGTGCTCACCCTGATGGTCATGCTGCTGCGCAGAAGAAGAAAACAGGCGATTCGTCTCTGGATGCCGATCGGGAGTCTTTTTTGTCTGGCGGGCAGCGTGCTGATGATTATGGCACCGGGAAACGGCGTGCGCAGTGCTGAGGTTGCCAGCAGCCAATATGGTGTGCTGTGGCAGATTTTTCTCAGAATGTACGGTGTGTGCAAAGGCGCCTGGGAGTATTTGTTCCCGGTTATCCTTGTGACGGCGGCATTGGTTTTGGTGAATGTCTGTGTGCTTGGCAATCGTCTGAAGGAAAAGGATATGCTGCTGCTTGCAGGTGCGCTGCTGTCTTGGGGAGCCATGGTGTTGTCGCCCCATTATCCTGACAGAGCGTCCTTCGGCACCATGTGCCTGTTGATCTGTGTGATAGTCTCTCAGGCAGGCGCCGTTTTGCAAAGAAGAGACGACAGACGGTGCAGGGCAGCGCTTACAGCTGCGGGCGTCTTTGTCTGGCTGAGAGGCATGTACTTTCTGGGAGAGTTCCTGGCTGTCTGCTGGGGATGGATCCGATAGGATATAGAATCAGATATAGTAAAAAAATGATTGACTTTTGGGATGGGTAGTGTTATTATATTACTTGCGTGATGCGGAAGTGTCGGAACTGGCAGACGAGCAAGACTAAGGATCTTGTGGCAGCAATGCCGTGTGGGTTCAAGTCCCATCTTCCGCATTGAGAAAAAGGAAACCTTGAGGATATCGAGGTTTCCTTTTTAAATTAAAACTTATTCATGCAATTCTAACGGGAGTCCGTCCGGATCAAAGAAAAAAGTCATTTTCTTATGAGTATATTCATCATATCGAACCGGCTCACATTCAATTCCGCACTTTTTTAATTCTGCCGCGGCCGCTTCAACATCTTCCACATGAAAAGCCAGATGACGAAGACCGCAGGCCTCAGGGCGGCTGATACGTTTTGGCGGATTCGTTTCTGCAAAGATTTCCAATTCAATCGCCTCTGTACCATCTCCGATTTTCAGATCCAGTTTCCAGTCCTTTCTCTGATCACGATAGTTTTCTCTGATCACCTCAAAGCCGAGCTTATGGACATAAAAGTCTTTTGCTGCCTGAATATCAGATACAATAATGGCAACGTGATGGATGGCATTTAACTTCATCTCACAAACCCTCCCTTCAAATACTGAGTTATCTAATTATACCATCTCACTTTATACGGAACAATCACAATATGAAACCGATCTCTTTGTGTTAAGTACCCTTAATGTGAAAGCTAAATGCTTTTACTGCACAGCGGAGGCTTGCAGGTAGGGCATTGGTATCTGACAAATTATTCAAACTTTATATTATATATACACGCCAGCATAGATGTCATTGAATTAGGATTGATTAAACTGATTGTAAAATAACCATATCCTTTTAGGTCTGATATATCAAGCTGCAAGGTTTCTCTTTCTTCTGATGGTAAGATTGGCAATGCATTCTGAACCTCATTAAAAACAATTTCGTATCCGGCATTTAAATATTCAAACCACAAATCAGCATGTGGCTGTTTTGTAAACCCGAAGGACAATATTTGAGTATTTTTACCCTCGGATATACCGCGTATATTATATTCGATCGTTACGGTGTTATAATTATCCAGACGAATAGGAAGAGCAGAAAATAGTGAGCCGGCAGCTCTGCCCACGAAAGAGCTAGCAGAATAGACATAGGTGTAGCAAGCTAGATGATCCAATACAGTTGTTGTTATTCCAAAATTACTGTTGCTGTATTCATCTTGAGTATAGTATATGTGACTGCCGCCAGGACTAAAAGAAGTAACAGTATTGCGTGCGTGTATTCCGTCAATATATGGTTTTGTGATTACTGTATCACAATAACTCTTTGCCTGTAACGGGAGAGATGAGTTATACATAAGTCCGCTGCAAAAATTATCGTTTATCGCTCCGTCTTTAATAAGATATCCATCAAAATTTAATCCGGCATAAACTACATCTTGCCACTGCCCGTCAATATATCCCTGATAATAGTCGGAATTTTCATTATAAACTAGTATATGTTTTTTCATATCATCATTTTCGGTTTTTATTTCCGTTTTTAGATCAGTTTTGGTATTTTGGATTAAATTTTTTATATCCTGTATCTCTTTTTCGAGATTGTTACCATTATCCATTTCACAGTCGCTGGCCTTATGCCAGAAGGACAGTCGTTCCCATGCGCCATCAACATAGCGTCTGAGTTTTTTACCGGCTTTAATTGTTTCTTGTATTGCCATATTTTTTCACCCCTTATTCAATCCAAATCATATTTTCATTTATCTGAGCAGGTTCTGCACCAGAATGTATAAACACTTCTTTTTTTTCTTTTGTCAGTAAATATCCTTGCAAAGATTCAATGCGGTTTTCTATTGCATTGAAATAGTCGGCAAAGTAACCGTGAATATTTTCCGGACTATTGATAAATTTATTGGCTTCGTCATATTTCTTTTGAGCTATCAGGTTGTTGTATGTATTAACGACATTTACGTTATCCAAACCATTATCTTGAAAAAATGACATTGAATCGATCTTATTTGGATATTGAGATATTGTATTTATCATAATCTATTTTTCACCTCGCTTTACAGGTCACATATTGCCCGATTACAATTTGGATAAGATTTGTCAGAGTTTAATCGGACTTACTGATATACAATACCAAACTTAATGGTCGGATTGGCCGAGTGTACCATAAGCGGAACTCCCCTGGAGACAGCACGAAAAATGACTTCTATCGAATTCGCAGACAAATTCACCTCCATCTCTGATATCTTGGCTGTACTGTTGCTAAAAGGCAATGTCCGCCATTGATAGTATAAACGCACTACCGCATCTGCTTTGTCTAATTCAAAGGAATTAAATCCGCCGTTTTTACTGCCTGTAACACCAAATGCATGCATATATTCGTAACTGTCGCTACCCTTGTTGAACCGCAGCCCATACTCTGTTTCTGATATACTAAAACAAAGTATCTCAATTTTATTGATATCCAAGTTGAGATTATGATTATATACCCATGTGGAAGTCTTAATAGTCGTGGTAGCAAAATATGTCCATGCTGTATTACTCAACGCCACACCTGACCATATACCATCATTCAAACTACATTCTTTATAGTAGTTTCTATATCCGCCTCCATTTCCGGCCACACCGCAAATGGTGTTACCCTGCACGATTTTATCCGCAGTAAGCCCAATTGTAGATGCCAACTTAGCATATGGAAGATATTCATAACTATTGCCGGCCCAGGAGCAGCCATGATATCCCCTTGGCACAGCGACTTCAAGCCTATTATTATTAGGAGTATTCCGAACATCATTGATCTCGCAAACAACACCTGTGTAATCTGACATTGTCCCTGTAATCTTGTTCTTTCCCACCCATGCAGTACTGCCCTTGAGGATTTGCTGCGCTGTCGCAGTTCCGTCGCTTCGTATATTATTTACATGATCTGCCATAGTCTGGAAGGTGGCATCTGTAGCTGTCGTTACACCGTTCGCAGTGATGGCAGATGCAACTAACGACTTTCCATCACTGACAGATTTTTTTACGGCATCGAGTTCATCCGTGGACGCCAGCCTCTTGGTTGCGGCAATGCTGACTCCATTCTTGACATTTCCGATTATCAATATCTTAACCGGAGCATTATAAACATCACTGGAAACAGTAATAGTAAGTGTGATTTCACAGGAATAAAGCTCGTTGTCATACTCGTTTTGATATTCGGAAGAAAAGGTTATCCAACCGGCATTCAGGCCTAATATATTTCTTGTGTCTTTAAAGCGAAAAACGGAACCGATAGGGTACCTGGTTACTTTTTGAGCCAATTCCGCAAGCGTTGATGCTGTGAGTTGGAATACAGACTGACAGACGCTGCCGACTCCACTTTCATCCCGCCATGCGGGATTGCCATTGGCATCCGTTTTCCAAACTTTATTTGCCTGACCTTGTCCTGAAGCTACATATCCTTCGCTGGATGCTGTATTAGGTTTCCATGTGTCGTCAAATTCAACATCATTTTCTAAATCGGATAGTTTTGTCGGTATAGCAATATTAACCTTTCTGTCTTCAGATACAGGCAAATCTGTGCCATTATTCCGAATACCCACAATAAGATTTTTTTCTGCATCGTCTGGTGCATGAGCAGTTTGTGAGTGTGCATAAGCTTGATTGTTTTTCACATAATCTTCTTTGCTTAACAAACCATCTACAGAGGCAGTGGCCTTGGGAATTGCATTTGCGGAGATGACGATCCATTCGGTACCGTTATAGCGATAGGTATAATCGGTATCTTTGACATTGATGGTCCATCCGTCTTCAGGCTCTGGGTATGTAACTGCGATATCATCATAAGTTTCAACTGATTCCTTCCAGTCAATAGCTGATTCTAAGGCAGAAAATTTGTTATCTACTTCGTTTGGCGTATAGGGTGTATAGCCAAGCGCATTAACAACATTATTTCTTGTAATTTCAGATCGGATGGCAGCAGAAGATTTGTTATCAACATTTCCCAGGCCAAGTTGTTCTTTAGTAATGTGATGTGGATTATTATTATTTTGGATATGTTCGGACAATGATTTGTCCTGACTTCCATTTTTTAATTCTATTCCATGCAACGCAGAATCTATCAAATCCATATTAGAATTTTGTACTGATATGGAATATTTGTCTGTAGAGAGCGGCTTTTCCAAAGAATAGTATTGAGTTGTATTCATATTTTTCCTCTCAGTCTGCAAGCCATACATCGCCCTCCAGACATTCCGGTTCGGATTCATCAAAATAGATGGACTGTTGTACTTGCTTTGCAAATGTTTGTGTGTTGTATATTTCTTCTTCCCAGGTTCGGAAAGTAGTGGCATCAACGATATAATGGGATAAAATGTTCTGGTTATTCCGAATGATATCGGCAGCTTCATTATACTTCCCCTGTACCCGCAGATCATTGATTTCGTTAATCGTGTCTGCAATACTGTCATCTATATTTTTAAAATTGTGTTTAATAATTTTTTGAGAGGGGAAATTACTGAATTCATTTTCGTATTTTGACATAAAGATCATCACCTCACTTTTATTTTTTCTGAACTGATTTTCCGGTTCTTCTACGCGCCGGTTCAAGTAGATGTATGCGTTGATAGATAATGTATGGCGTATATTTATCGCTGTATCTGTTACAGTTCCTGACCGCTTATGACAGTGAGGAGTTCGTCGGATGCGAATTTGCCCAGCGTACCGTGGGTGTAATCCGAGAGAGCTTTGTGCGTTCCGGCTTCCTTCAACAGCATCTCATAGGAGGGATAGAAGCGGTACATGGTGATGGTGCTGGTAAAGCTGGAAAAATCGTGGGATACGGCGGAGATGATATACTGATACTCTGCATTGGAGTCGCTTCGTTTATAGGATACCTTTTTGCTGACGTCCAGAAAAGGCAGCAGGATCGTGGTGATGGTAATATTATCGGTCAGGCGAGAGTTTTTCCAGTTTTCCCATTTGGCTCTGTCTGCAGCCAGATCGTCGGAGGGGATATTTTCATACTCATTTCCGGTCTTGATCTCGGGTGTCTCTCCGATTTTTTCCACTGTGAAGGGAGAGTTAGCGATAATGGTCATGTCGACGCGGTCACAATTATAGAATTTCTGAAAGTATTCTTTGGAATACAATTCGCAGGTCTGTCCGTCGGATGCGGTTACAAACTGCCCGCTTTTTCTGCCGTTAGTCAGCACGTTCAGCGCGTGTACCTGCCACTGGCCCAGCAGACAGGCCTTGATGACATATTCTCCGTCCGCATATCTTTTCCGGATCTTAAAAGCATACACATTGTCCGGTTTTAAAGTTTCGGCAGGGAGAGCTTCTTCACGGGAGTCGCCACAGACAGGGATGTCGCCCAAGCTGTTTAAGTTAAGCAGGGGGGCCTGCTGATTGGCGGACGGAATCTTCAGCGCGATGACGTCGCCATTGGAGTATTTGTCCTGATATCCTGACAGGGCGGCGGTATAGGTATTGCTTTCTGTGTCATAGGTACATTCCTCCGCATAGAAGTCGGCCTCTATCACCCGCCCCCAGACTTCACAGATATTGCGCACGGCGGTCATGTCTACAGTCGTGTTCTCAGAGATCAGCACCCGCTGCAGGAAGCTGTTATCCAGAAACAGATCGTCCTCATAGCACGAGGGTTTTTGCTGACATATAAAGGCGTTGGATTCCGTGTCAAAAAACATTTCGTAGTTGGGGTATAAGTCCCGGAGGGTTGTCAATATAGAGAGAACACTGCAGCCTGCCGAGAATTCCAGATCGTAGGGGATTGCGTTCCAGGTTTTATTCTCTGTTCGGTATTTTTCCCAGTCTTCGTTATATTCGGGCATGGCATAATGTTCGCCGATGTCTTCAATCCTGTAGTCCGTGATATTTGCCAGTTTTTCCAATGTCTCGATGACTGCGTTCCTGATAATATGATGCGAAATCACTTCGCCGGTGTCTTTATTTTCATGATAGGCGGGATAGCTGATGGTCAGTGCTCCCAGTTGGCCGTTTTTGGTGCCGTCCAGCTTCTTCATGAAGTCTGCGCAGTTTATGGTAAGGCTGTTGGAGGAGGCATCGTAGGCAGCGGAAGTGTCGGTATATACATAGGTTCCCAGGGGGTATTCTCTGTATTGCCCGGTCTTTGGATGGTACAGGCTTACAAAGATCCGTATATCCTTGTTCAGCCACAGCAGACTGTTCTCAGTCAGCCTGATTTTTTCGGTCAAGGTGGGCTGGAGAGTCAGACTGGCGGTGCGTCTGACATCTGATTCGCCGGATATGGACAGACTGCCGTTTGCGATGCCATAGATGATTCCCGTAATTCTCTGTTTTGAATCCAACACTTCAATTCGCAGCTTTGGCGTCTGTGGCGCTGCGGACTGTTGGAGAACAAGTGTCAGATCCTCCTGTGTGATCACGGAAGACATGATGTGTTCCACCATTCTTCCGATACATCAGAGAGTCCTAAGTAATACAGATCTTCCTCTGAGCTGACATCTCCAACTTCAACCCAGGAAAAGGATACATAACGGTTATTGTAAGCGGTATTGGCCGTGTCGGTGGGACTTGGGGTAATCTGTATCAGCCACATGCGTCCGTCGGGTATTTTCAGAAGCTTTGGAATACCATCGGACAAAAAGTCCATGAATTTCCGCTGATAATTGGTGCGTTGATAGTCGTACGGTCTGCCATATGCCAGCCGGCAGCTTTCTTTATCTGCCATGGGTACGAACGCGCCCGAGCAGATGCCGGTATCATAGTTGGCGATGGTGTTTCTCACAAAGACAGGGTATTTGTGATTTAATAATTCTATGGTAGAAGAGGGGATATTGCGGGTGGTATCACAGAATCCGTCTGTGATGACAGTACTCCACACCGTGTCGCCTTCTATAAGGAAAAGCTTATCAAAACTGAGTGTAATTTCAGAGGTGGCATAATTGCCTTCCACGCCGTTTGAGACCGGAACGATAGCATATTCCCCCGGCGCCCCGGAGGCGGCAAAATAGTCGGGATAATTGATTACAAAATCGTCGATGGAGTGAATCTCTTTGACCGCCAACGTCTGCCAGGAAAAGCTCTTGTCGCTTCTCTTTTTGAGCAGCAGATGGGAGATTGTCTCCAGAGTCCAATCCACATTGCCCGCATTGGTACTGTTGTTGAAAGGGGCGTATAAGACTGTGTCAAAATCCCATTCCTCCGGACATGTGCCTGTTAGGTCGAACTCAGTATTTTTGCTGACAAACAAATCGTCGTACAGGCCGTTTTGCAGTGCAATATAATCAATATTGTCCAACGCGGTGGGGGTAATGGCACAGGCCAATGCGCCTCCTATAAAGTTACTTCCGCAGATAAACATGTGCTTTGTCACCTCTCTTTCTCAACAAAGACCTTAAGCTGATACAGGTTTGACTCGCGCCGGAGGACAATGGTCACCATATCGTCCGCTCCGAATATCTGTTCATCGGAGTAGAGCAAATAGTGACACACACCATTGGGCACAAGCAGCTTAAATCGCAGGGTTTCATCCGTATAGATGCGGGAGCTTAAGGTAAGTCCCGGGTTATCGTTTTTCATCTTCAGGATATCCGCTGTCTGCCAAAGATTCTTTCCACGGATAATCACTGTGAAATTATTTTCTATGAGAAATCCTTCGTCATAGTAGAGTGTTTTGCCGATTAGATCAAGCATGCCATTTTCATAGGAAAAATGTTCCGGGCCATTGTATTGAATTACAATTAAATTAGAGGCCACCTGTACACAGCCCTGCTCGGGCAGGGCTGTGGTGTAAATGCGCGCATAGGTATTGGGATTTTCATACTTTATCAGAATATTCCTGAGGCCTGTGTCCAACAGCATTCCATGTACTGTTACGGCAGTGCATCTGATCGCGTAGGCTGTGTTGTTTTCCAGCCCCCGGTAGGTGTAAGCGATGTTGAAGATATCATGCATCACATTGCTTTTCAGCAGTTGTTTCCCGGTGGAATCATAAAGGTAAAAGATATAGGAACTGATATTTTCCCAATCCTGTGAATGGTAGGAGATTGCGGCGGTAAAGGATGCGCTGTTGATTTCTTGGTGTTCCGGTAAGTCTTTAAAATCAAAGTCAGGGGTTTTAAAGGTGTAAAACAGAATCTTTTCGGATGAGGCGGAAGCAATGTTTTCGCTGTCATAAACGACGGCCTCCATGGTCCAGTTTTTGCCGTTTGTCAATGTCCCGGCCGGAATGGTATGTCTGAGCTCGTAGGTAGAAATGGTATCGTCAAAAGTTACTTCATTTGTCTCATTGTCCCGGATGATGATCCGGTTGGCATGAGCGCGGCTGCCTGTCCAGGCGAGAAAGATATCTTGTTCCTTATCGGCATCGAAGGGCAGTATCTTTTTTATAATCGGTCTTGACATATTTAAATCTCACCGTCCTTGTGTTGTCTTGTGTAGCAGTGTCCGCAAAAGCGGCATCAGAGCCGCGTCAGCAGACTCCGCATATGTGAATGTGTTTTAAGTTCCCGCAGGGCTCCTTTATCCATACCCGCTGCATGACTTGTAAACGGATTCCGGGTATGGAGCACTTTACGGTCCGTTCAATGCCTGTGCGGTCAAGAATGACATAGGTATTGTCGGCATTGGCCTTTTTGACGACGGAGGCGTAGGTCTGATCCGCAGGGATGGCGCTTAATTTCTGTTCGACCATGATCTGAATGGATTTGAGAATCTCTTTGCCGATATCTGCGTGTTTGCCGGTGTTTTTATCTGTGTTTATAGCCATTTTGTGGTATCCTTTCTATAAAGGGCAGCAATGCTTTAGCGTTTTACGGACTCCTGTAATGCCCGAAGACTTAAGTGGCCCAATTCGCGCTGAATATATTCCACACCTGAATTATTTGTGACATTGGGACAGTTCAGGGTGATATTCTGAGTTATTGTCTGTTGTGCGGGAAATGCGGAAATTCGATCCGCAGCCTGTGAGAAGGTATAGCCTGACGACAGCGGGATCAGGAAATTAGGCAGTGCGGACTGCCTGATGCTGTCTGCGAGATTGTGAATTTGTTCAGGTGTTGCAACCGCTTCTCCCGCCTTTAAGATCGCGGGGACGTCCTCTGTACCCAGACCTGCCCTGCGTATAAGTTTAAAATCGTCGTCAAAGCTGTGCTGCTTCACCGGACCCTGCAGCAGTCCGGTGTGATATTTTCTCACATAATAGCCGGGAATATCACTATGGTTAAACTGTTCCAGAGTCATATGATGGGCAGCAGCCTTCTGCTTGTTCATTTTTTTGGCATAATTCTCTGCGGCTGCCTGTGTAGAGAATTTCTTGCTTTTGGAGGAGGCATTGGCTTCATCTACGACTTCCCAATGGTAGTTGTCCTTAGATGAGTCATCAATCGTTGCATTTTCGCCGTTTGCCATGGCCTGTGCAGCCTGATAGGCGGCGTCCACCATAGCCTGCTGAATGGCGATATAATTGTCCTTGAACTGGTTCAAAACGTCCAGACGTCCGTCCAGAATTTCGCTTTCCCATTCCTGACCGAGAATCTGGGCTGCGATCAGGTTTTCCTGTTCTTCTTCATAGGCGGAGGAGATATCGGTCCATTGCTCTTTATATTCTTCGAGCTTTTCAATCATGGCGTCGATGGCTGCAGTTTCCGTGTCGCGGGCTTCCTCCAGCCTGGAAATGGATGCGTCTATTTCTGCTATCTCAATGTCCAGTTTCGCATTTTCCACTTCCTGCTGTGCGTCTTTGACAGCGGATTCATCCGTCACATAATGCATGCCCTTATCTTCGGAATAGATTAGTGTGGTGCGTTGATTTTTAGCACGTTCCAGCTCATACTGTGCTTTCTGCAGATCAATCTGACGCTGTCTTTCTTTGTTGGCGTCTTCCAGGAGCGTTTTCTGTTCATTCAGCGAGTCTATCTGCTGCTGATAAGTTTGCTCAATTGCATCTTTCTGCTTTTCGAGCCCGTCGATCTCCTTGTCGATTCTGCGCGTCACGGCGTTGACGGTTTTGTCCATATAGGAAAGCTGTGTGTCATAATGCCGTTCAAGATAGGAGTAATATTCGTCGGCGGAGAGTCTGCCCTGTTGGTAGTAGTCTTCGATGAGAGCAAGCCTGTTGTGCATGTAGTCGTTGAAGTCTGCGTAGCCGGCTTCCATTTTCCGGTCCAGCACGGCCAGTTCTTTGTCTAAGAGGTCGGTGAAGGAGACAAGGGTATTGGAGGCGGCAGAAGAAGCACCGGACAGATTAGTTGACGTATTATCGAACAGGGCATTGATTTTGTTAATGTCGCCGTACATTTTGTCGATGACGGCATCATAGTAGGCTTGTGATAAATCACCGGATTCGACTTTTGTAAGAAGTGTGTTCTGTGCGGCCAATGCGGATGTGCGCGCCAGTTCTTCAAATGATGCGGAAGCTTCATAATTTGTTGATATCAGGTACCTGTTGGCATCGGCATTATCCTCTATCTGTTTTACCTGATCAATAAGATTGTTTAATGTCTGAACCCGCATATGTTCCAGGCGGGATCGGGTCAATTCTTCTAAAGATTCCTGATCCAGTTTCAGAGCGCCCTTCTCGTCCACCAGGTAGTCCAGCCAGTCATCCCCCAAACTGATGACTGATTGCAGAGTGTCGAATGAGATAGTGCCGTTATCATTGTACTCCGCTACGGCAGAGGAAAGAGTTCGGTAGGCGTTTTGTATGGTTCCCAGAGACTCGGATACTTTACCGAGGGAAGTCAGGTTAGCCTCGGCATCCTGAAAGGAGAAGATATCGGAGAAGGAGGCGGAAGTGCTTGTTGAAGAGTCCTGAATTTTCCCTTGTACAAACCCCAGCTCTGCTAACTTATTTATGAGAACTTCTGTTTCTTCTTCTGATAATCCAAAGAGTTCTATTAGTTTTCCAAATGCTTCTTCTCCGGGACTTTGCACAGTATCTTTGAAATTGATTGCTTTTAAATCTGTATCATACAGACCGCGTAATTGTCCGGCATAGCTCGCTATAGTATTGCTATTTTTCAATGCCTGATCTATGGTGTAAGCTGTTTCAGCATTCTTATTGATACTGTCATAAATATTGTCAAATATCTCTTGGGAGCCTTCCAGTTCGTCAGTGGCTTTTTGGACTGATTGTTGTACAGAATCTAAGTTTGCTCGAGCTTTTTCTACACCTTTGCCCGATGCCAGCGCCTCGTTGTAATCCTCCACAGCTTGTATGGATTGCTGGTACAGAGGGCGAAGAGTATCACTGCGTATCACCTCGGCTTTCATGAATTCATCATAAATTACTCTGTACTCATTGAGCTCATCTGTTTCGGTTTTTCTTAGCTGTGTGGAGATGTTTGATAAAATGCCGGAAACATCAATATTATTTTCTTTCCCAAATTTATCCAGATCCTCTGCAAATTGATGCATCAAGTCATTTGCATCATTTGCATTTGCTTTTAAGGAAAGGGATACACTACTTGTGTAATTTAAAGAATCACCAAGATCTGTAGGTATCAAATCCAGTAAAGTGCTATAGGAAGAAATAAAGTCAAGCAGTTCTTGCTGCTTTTCTGTTATTGGATTGGCATTAGTCCAATCTGTTACGTGTCCAAGATTGTAAGTTCTAACTTTTGCAAGCGCTTTTTTGGCATCATTAAACGCATCTCTATTTTCGGTGACATAATCCGAGGCTGTTTTTTTTGATAGTTGACTTAATAAACCAAGCTGTTCCCTGTACTTACCATTTAAAAGGTCAATATTGTATGCTTCATTACCATAAGATTCTATCAGGGATTTTTGAATCTCTAAAAGTTGCTCCTTAATAGAACGTGTTTCATTCGCCGAAAGATTTCCTTTGTCAAGGATGTCAGTTAATTCCTTATATTTGTTAATCTGGGAGTCTAAGGTAGCTTGTTCTTGTCTGTATGAGTTTGTTAATTCTATTGCGGCTTGACGTGCCTTTTCTCTGATCTTGTTTGTAGCATTTACAGCCACTGCGGTACCAACTGCAATAGCGCCTATTGCAGTTATAATGGCTCCAATTGGATGAGCAGAAATAATTGCCCACAATTTTGCAAAGGCAGCAGTTAACAAATTGGTACCGGCAACTGCACCGCCTTCGGCGGTTGTAAGGCCAAGCATAGCTAAAATCTGGCCTTGAGCGGCACCAATGACACCGATAGACTCTAATTGTTGCTTCACCATTTCTGCGTTTAATGCTTCTTTGGATACCAGTGAGCCGTCCTCGGCTGTGCTTAAACCAATGGTTGCGGCTATTTCCGCCATTTTTTCGGATGTTAATAATCCGGAATTCATAATTTCTTTTTGTTGTTCCACGGTCAGTATAGTAGAAGCAGTAGTTAAGCCATTTTTAGCTAAAGCCGCCCGAACATCAGCCTGCGTATAGGTATCCTTTGCTAATGTTGCGCTTTCAGTTGTCATTATTTCTTCTATTTGTGCAGCGGTAGCGCCTCGGGTTGCCAGTGCAAAAGTTGCCTGTTCAGCAGATAAGCCTTTAATTGCGGACTGATAAAACTCTATATTTCCTGTGTTTACTCCAACAATTCCTATGTCTATTGAATTTAATGTTTTTAATGACAGTCCAAGTTTATTTAAGTTGCTGATAACTGTTGGAAATTTTTTGAATATCGTACTAAATATTTTTGTGATATGTGGAGTATCACGACGAATGGTAAGAGTACATTTTTTGTTTTGATAATGGTAAACGGCTAAATATTCGATTGTAGGGATATATTTTTTGTGCTATAATCGTCATAATTAAACAGAAATAGGAGTTTAGAAATATTATGTTAAGGAAATATAATGCAAAAATGATTTTGGTTTTAATTTTTACAGGTTTGGGATTGAGTGCATGTGGTTCTAAAGAAACATATTTAAATGGAAAGTATAATTATGTTTATGAAGACGGTATATACTATAATTTTGTTGATGGTACAAATTATACAACCAATAATTTGCAGAATGGTTGGAACATTAATGATAGTGGTACCGGAACATATATCATAGATGGGAACAAAATTATTACTCATATAAATGGTGATGAGTATTATTTATGTGAAATCGGGTATATTTATAAAAATTATATAGGTTTTTGGTGGGAAGGCGAGCTTCCAAATAAAAGCGATAAAACCAAAGAAATAACATTAAAACTGCTTGATATGGACACTTTAAATTATCAATTTAAAGATGATGATACATATGAATTTACTATAGTGTCAGGCTGGTCAGATAATGAGGTAGTACTTACCGAGGTTGGTGTATATGAAATCAAGGGTGATATCATAACTTGCACAAACGAAAATAATCAAGTAACCACTTTTTTGAACACAAGAGATGGCATATTTTGTATTGAGTATATTAAGGAATAGCTAAAAAACAGGGCAAAATAAGCAGAAGGAGGAAGCGTGTTATTATGACAAGAAAAGGCTGTTTATATGGTATTTCATTTTTTATTGTCTTAACTTTGGGGTTAAGCGCATGTGGTCCTAAAGAGCCAACTTTGCAGGGTAAATATAATTATGCTAATGATGGAAATTTATATTACAATTTTGTTGATGGTACAAATTATACAACTAATATTTTATGGAAATATTGGAATATTCAGGATAGTAGTACCGGAACATATACTATAGATGGTAGCAAAGTTATTCTCTACATAAATGGCGATGAACATATAAAACATGAAATAGGATATATTTACAAAAATTATATAGGTTTTTGGTGCGAAGGTGAATTTCCGAGCGAAAATAATAAAACTGCTGAAATATCATTAATTCTATCTGAGAATGCTCATTCCGAGTACCGGTTTAAAGAAGATGGAACATATCAATATATAGCTCTTTCAGACAATGAAATAGTGCCAATAGAAGAGGGGACATATTCAGTTAGTAATAATGTATTAACATGTACTAATGTAAAAAATGAAGTGCGGAATTTTTTAAATACAAAAGAAGGTATATTTCGTATTAGCTATACTAAAGAATGACAAAATGTATAACTATTCCAATAAAATAAACCAGATAAGAAGAATATGTTTGAGACCGTTTCAAGTTTTGTGTAAACTCAAAAACTGACATAAGATTTATGAATAGTTGCAAGCGGGCAGAGCCGGTCTTCTGGTTCTGCCCTTGTCTG
>CATKXY010000004.1 GCA_949840915.1 uncultured Lachnospiraceae bacterium
GCCGCGGCCGCCCTTAAGCAACACGATACGTCTGTTCTCTCCGGACATATCCGTGATTACCTGTCCGCTCGCTGCCTCCTTGATAACAGTCCCCCGAGGAATCTTGATGACAATGTCACTGCCATCCTTGCCGCGGCAGTTTTTCTTGCCGCCGGGCTCTCCGTCGCCGGCCTTATATTTTCTGATATGTCGAAAGTCAATCAAAGTGTTAAGACCCTCGTCCACCTCGAAAATAACGTCGCCGCCGCGGCCGCCGTCACCGCCGTCGGGACCGCCGTTGGGCACATATTTTTCACGCCGGAAAGACACATGGCCATCGCCGCCCTTGCCGCTCCTCACATAAATTTTGGCTCTGTCCGCAAACATGGTAAGCTCCTCTCCCTGAATAAAATGAATAAAAGAGGGCTTCAAACGATATGTGTTTGAAGCCCCCAGTAAGGTCTATTTCTCTACAGGATATACGGAAGCCTGCTTCTTGTCGCGGCCTTTTCTCTCAAAACGCAAAACGCCGTCAACCAGTGCATACAGGGTGTCATCACCGCCGATGCCTACATTGATACCGGGATGAATCTTAGTTCCACGCTGTCTGTAGAGGATGTTTCCGGCCTTCACAAACTGTCCGTCGGCCCGCTTCGCACCCAATCTCTTGGACTCGGAATCTCTGCCGTTCTTGGTAGAGCCTACTCCTTTTTTATGAGCAAAAAATTGAAGGTTCAAATTTAACATGGGTTACACCTCCTTAAAATTTACTTGTAAATACTGTTGTCCGTATTGATCGCTGAGCTGCTGCAGTGAAAAGACCAGCGCATCCAGAAGAAATACGGATTTTTCCTGCAAAGACACATCCGCCGGAAAATCAATTTTCATGAACCCGGTCTCCTCATTGGCCACAACCGTAATCTCCTCCCCCGCCAGTTCTTCGAGCGCATTTGCGGCGCTGATCACCAGTGCCGATATGGCGGCGCACAGAATATCCGGTTCCCTGTGAAACCAATGTTTCTTTGCGTAATCTGCATGGCCCATACAGAGGATCTGTCTGTATGCACCAAGTATGTCCCTGCTGATTTCAATCGTGGTCATCTGATCTGTTACGCGTTGATCTTATCGATCTTAACCTGTGTGTATGCTTGTCTGTGACCGTTTTTCTTGTGGTATCCGGTTTTTCTCTTGTACTTATATACAATAACCTTCCTGCCACGCCCCTGCTCCATAACGGTAGCGGACACGGTTGCTTTGGCAACTGCATCGCCCACCTTGAGGGATCCGTCACTTACTGCGATAACCTGGTCAAAAGTAACAGTATTGCCGGCTTCTGCCTCGAGCTTTTCAACCTTGATCACATCGCCCTCAGAAACCTTGTACTGCTTTCCGCCTGTTGCAATAATTGCGTACATATTGGCACCTCCTTCACAGAACAAATGCAGATTCTTCCGCACTGCTCTTTACTCGCTAACTTTGGTGGCGCTGTCCTCAGACAACACACTTATACCTAGTTAAGCGGCATACTGTGATATAATAGCATGTACTCTGCCCCACTGTCAATACTTTTCCGGAAATTTCCGGAAATCTTATACATTGACAGTGAAATCCGTCTTTGCTATGATGACTATTACAGGAACTACTTATTCATCTGTCGAAACGGTAAAGTATCGCAGGCCAAATCTGCGGTATCGGAGGCATAAATTATGAAAAGATCAGCCGTCCTCATCCTGTTGATGCTGGCCCTGCTATGTTCCGGCTGCGGCTCAGGAGATCATGCACGGTCAGAAAAGGAGTCAGAAAACATGCAGGAAACTATCGATTCCGTTCTCTTTGTCCCCGAAGAAAAATTATCTCTGGAGGAATATGCTTCCTCCTTAAGCGAACTATGCCAAAATGCAAAAAACGGCTATGAACAGCTAATGCTTGCCGCCGAAGATAAAAATGCTCCGAAAAAAGGAGTGAAAGCCGCCCGGAAAATAGAAAAAGAATATAAGGCCCGCCTGGACGAGCTCTGTTCCACGGACTTTTCAATCTGTACCGAGGAGGAGATCAGCGACTGCTACCGTGAAGTCAGCACCATGATCACTGCAATCCGCGAGGCAAAAGACCTATTGAAACTCTAGACCTTTTGCCTCATCATTTACTCTTCTGCCATTCTGTTATTTTACGGTAATTTTTTTGGTGATCACCGATTTCTTTTGGGTTGCCTCCACGCTTCCGCCGGGTGCGATCTCCAGTACATATTTTCCCTTCTGCGTAAGCTTCGACACCGGCTGTCCGTCCGCGTTATAATAAGTGAGTGTATAATCATCGTCTCTAAGCAATGTGCTGCCAATCTTGATTTTTACATCAGGCGTCACATCAGATCCGGATTTATACTTCACTGCAGAAGGGCATACCACCCTGAGGCTGGTTATAGGAGCCTTTTTAATGGTGTAGGTGAAGCTCTTATCTATACGTCCCGAATAATTTCCTTTTCCTATCACATCAATTGTATAACTTCCTGCCTTTTTGGGTGTATTCCCACTGGAGACCCTATTATAAAAAACAGTATAATCAACGCCCTCCTTCAGGCGTTTGCCCTTCCATTTCACCACAGTAGCCGCGGGATTTCTCTTGCCGTTATAGGTCTTGGAAACACTGCAGGAAACAAACTCTCCCTGCGAAAGGTCTCTTTGCTTGATTCTGAAGGTTTTTTCGATGGTTCCGCTATAGTTCCCTGTACCGGTGATGGAGACTGTCGCTGTTCCCGCATTTTTGTTGTTCGTATACTTCACTTTATATTTTGTCCCTTTGGGCAGAGACGGAGTCGTCTTTACCTTGGGCGAAAACGCTTTTCCATTGTATTCCACACTGGTGAAAGGCAATTCCTCAAACCAACTCTCCTGAAGCGCCTGTGTCACTTTCAAATTCAGAGTGGCTTTTTTGCCGCCAAAGCTCACGTTCACCTTAGTACTGCCCACAGCCAGCGGCTTCACTCTCAAAACGATCGTATCTTCGGACAAAGTACAGGAACTCACGGCCGCAATCTTGGATTTGCTGACAACGGCTTTGGGATCGGAAAGCTGTTCTGCATAGTATTGTATGGCGGAGGCAGGAATCCGCTCATTCTTTTGTCCCGCCGCAATCTTAAATTCCACTATATCCGTATCGTCAAACACGCTGTCTTTGTTTGACAGATTGTAGGTCAGACTGGATTTACCATTGTCGGCAAAGGTCAGCCCCGTCCACTGATAGACATAAACAATGCAGGAAGAGCTACTGCCTGCGATGTTGCATACCACCTTTGTCTTTCCGGGAGCCAACGCCGTCATTCTGCCCCGGGCATCTACCTTTACCACCTTAGGGTCTTCACTGACCCATGTATGCCGGAAATTATTGTAATAATCCGGAAGCGCAAGCTGTTTTTTCTTTCCTTTTTCCAATGCAGTCTCCGAGCAGGATAAATTTATCGTCTCCTGCCCGCTGAACTTTGAACCGGCCAGTGTGGGATAAATAAACTTTTGTCCTACCACATAGCGGGATCCCGTGGCTACGTGTTCAGAATCCGCAGCGGAAAGCAGATACAGTCCGTTGGACTTGCTGCCCGCGTCATTCCAGGTAGAGTCCAGCATATACCAGTTTCCGTTGGACATCTTCACATAGTTCCATGCGTGTCCTCCGCCATTGCCCGTCCCATATACCACCATGGAGGGAACTCCCGCGATATCCAGCAGTTTGTTCATAGCGAGAGCATAACTCTCGCACACGCCATATCCCTTTAAAAGAATACCAATCGAACTGTGACAATAATAAAATTCCTTGGATGCCAGATCTGCCTTTGTCTGCCCCAGCCCTATATTATTATAGTAATTGTTCTCGCAGATCCATTTGTCAAAATAATACACCAGACCGTACGCAGGCTTACCCTGATATTCCCGGTTAACAAACTCGTATGCCTCGTCCACCAGAGCCTTAGCCTTCTTATTGGCGCTGTTCAGCAGACCGGCGGAGTAGTGTTTGGATTTATCCATGGTAACCTTAATGCTGCCGCTGTAGCTGTAGAGAATTTTAATGCCACCGCTGCGGTCAGCCCACTCAAAACTGGAAGGATATGCGTTCTGTATGGCAGACATGGCATTTGCAACAGCCGCATTGCCCGGCTTGCCCGAGACCGACATGGAAAAAGAATTGGATTTCCCTTTTACCATCCTGGACTTGGCCGAGTCATAGATCTGTTTCTCGAGCTTACTTGCCAACTGCCCCCTGAAATAGCTGTCCTTGTCATAGAGCGTATCAAAGCTCACCGGCTCCAGCTCTTCAAAGGTCTCCTCCGGGACGGCATTGCGCTCCATCAGGGATAAGTTTTCCTCCTCAGGTGCAGCCGGAAACAGCTTGTCCGATAAACCGCCCCTGACAGTGACCCCGCGCCGGCAACTCTCCGGTTCTGCCGGCTGCGCTGCGCAAAAATCAAAGGGAAGCATGTAAGATATCCCAAGTACTCCCTCTCTATCCACAAACAGCACAATATCGCGGACATCCTCGCCGGCAGCTTTCCACCCGGCGATCTCATCGCAAAGCGCAAGATAGCTCTCCTGCATACCACTGTCAAATCCTGCCACTGTCGCCGCAGAAAGATAAGCAACATCCTGATACAGGATTCCGTCGCTGCCGCAGGCCTTGACTGTACTGTCCGACAAAATCTCCCCGGCACCGTCAAACGATCCCTGCTCCAATTCCCATCCGAAGACTTCCGGCTCCTCTTCCTCCCACTCCACGGACTGATCGGTATTCGTTCCTGCCGGAACGCTCTCCGCTGCATTCGTTACAACACCCGCTCCAAAAAGCATTGCAAACGCCATGCTATAAGCAAGCATCCGCCCGGTATATCTCAGTTTCATCAGCACCCTCCCCCTCCTACGGGTCCTCACCTGTCATGAATCAGCAATTCTATTATCTTACTGATATAAGTAAGATTCGCCATGTCACTGTCAGACCATTTGCGCGCCATATCGCTCATCTTGCAGTATACGATATAGCCCTCATGCTTCCTGCAGCTCATCTTGTAGACCAGCGCCACTTTTACGCCTCGCATCACCAGATACTTATGTGTCTGCGGACATAACTGCTCTATCAGCTCCGGCTTATCGATAACAGCCATACCATGCTCCTTGTAGAGATGCACAAAATTTGCCTCATGTACATAATCCGCAAAAGATTCCTTCGGCATTTCACTGCCGTCCGCATTCCAATAGCTCTCCAGCATCATTTTCTTTGTATCACCATAAAACAGATGAATCTCATCCAGGCCAAAGACAATGCCCACATCTCTCAGCAGCATCTCAAAAGGAAGCTTGGATACTTCTGCCAGATACTCCAGCATTTTCAGCACCAGATATTCCTTGTCCTGCCTCTGCAGAGCGCTGCTCTGCACACCGATTGTCTCCTGTTCGGAAAGCACATCGCCATGGACTTCCGGAGTATAGATGATATAGCGGTTCTTTCCCTTCTGTTTCGCATGGTACAGCATTTTATCGGCGATTTTAAACAGATCGTCATAAGTCAGCGCATCGTCCGGGTAAGTGGACACACCGATGGAACAGGTAATAGCGGGCACATCCTTCCGCTCCTTGTAAGCCCACTCCACATTGCTTCTGATACTGCGCATGATCCCGCGCAGACCGGCAAGCGTATTGACACCCTCCAATACCACGAATAATTCGTCGCCGCCGATCCTGCCCGCCACTCCTTTTCCCTCAACGGCCTCCTTGATAATATCCGACACAACGGCAAGCACCTCATCTCCGAACATATGGCCCAGTGTATCATTGATCTGCTTAAAATTATCCAGATCGATGACGCATAGATTCACATGATACTTCGGCTTGTGGCGCAGAAGATTCTCCGTGTATTCCATGATGGCGCGCTTGGTGAGAAGTCCTGTTGTGACATCCTTTTCATAACTGTTCGGTAAATAGTCTGCCGTCTTACCGCCGGCATTGTTCCTGCGCAGAATACACCCTAACACAACAGGCTCCGTCTGCGCATTCAGAATGGTTCTGCCCTTCACAATATAAATGTCTTTCTTTGATCCCGCCGTTTTATCCGAAAGCTTCAGCTTATACTCAAAATGCTTCGTACCCTTTGCAATATCCTGACACAACTCCTGAAAAGCAGACAGATACTCCTCATCCACTATCTGCCTCTCCAGCATTAATTTCTGAAATTCCGTTTTTGTTCCGCGGAAGGCATACATACGGTTGCGGCTTCCGCCGTTAAATATCTGAAAGGTGCCCTTGTTCACCTCACACAGAAAGAGATATTCACCCCATAAATCGAGAAATTCATTGTTCAGAGCATTTTCGTCCCAGATACCGCCCAGCTTATTTTCGATATCCGCGATATCCTGAATCCTGATCTCTATATAAGCATCCTCTGCTCCATCCACTAAAACTGAGGAGAGTTCAGCGAGCACAGAATGATACTCCCTGTCAAATGCCATGATGCGGACTACCAGTACGGAAGTCTCCTCCTCATCCAGCGCAGCCACACCCTCTTTAAAATATTTCAGATCTTTGGGATGAATACTTCCCGCAAGAGAAACATAATTATCAAAGCCCAAATATTCATAAAACTGTTTGTCTGCTCTGACGATCTGCAGTCTCCTGTCTATCGTAGCCGTGCCAGTATAAGATTTTACCATGCTTATCTCCCGCCAATCACCAATTCGATCATTTTTCCGATCAGGTTTAAATGCATCTTGTCGGACTCTGTCCACATTCTGAAGGCAGTCTCTTCTTTATAAAAGACCACATACCCGGAGACCACTCCTTTCATGCGATAGATCAAAGCTGATGTCACATGCTGTGCGCTGAGGTTTGCATAGGCCTCCGGGCATACAAACTCCAGGTCCGCTGTATGATTGACCACCGCAAGACTGTTCTCGTTAAACAGCTGGCGAAACTTTTCGCTGTCCGCAAATGTAAGCCTCTCCTCCATGGAAGGCTTTCCGTCAGCTCTCCAATGCATGGCGGTATAGACCGGCTCATCATAAAATACACCTGTCTCCACCAGATCAAATGCAAGTCCCGTCTGCTCCAGCACAAACTGCGCTCCCCACATCCCCCGATGCAGAAAGTTTTCCGCCAGCTCCAGCAGCAGCTGCTCCTTGTTGATTGTCACATTGGGACGTCTCACAAACGCAACAGGCGCAGATTCATCCGTGTTCAGCAGATTACGATGAATGTCCGCAGTATAGATGATATAGCGGTTTTTACCACCTGCCTTTGCCTGATAAAGCATTTTGTCGGCAATTTTAAAAAGATCATTATAGTTATCTGCATCTGCGGGCCATGCCGCCGCCCCCATCGAACAGCTCAGATGCAGATCGTCCTTCACGCCTTTATAGGCCCATTCCACATTGGTGCGGATTGTTCTGAGAATGCTTTTCAAATCCACTCTGTCAACTATGTCTTCCAGAAAAATAAGCATCTCGTCTCCGCCGATTCGTCCCACAACTCCGCGGTCTCCAACGGAATCTTTCAAAATATCTGCCACGGTCATGAGTACTTCGTCGCCAAACAGATGACCGTAATTGTCGTTCACACTCTTGAAATTGTCGACATCCAGCACACAGAGATAACTGGTGCCGCCTGATTTGGTCTCGATATAATTTTTTATGTAATCCGCAATTGTCTTCTTGCTCAGAAGACCTGTCATCTCGTCTCTTGCCGCATCCGCTCCTAAACGGGATTTCTTCTGGTGTGAATTCTTAGCCAAAGCGTATACACATCCCAACACCAGCAAATGTCCGTCTTCATCCGAAATCGTTTTTCCCTTCAGGAGATATAATTCCTTCCCGTCGCCCCCGATCAGATTGGACATCATGACTTCATGGGAAAAACTGCGCGTTCCCTGACGCACATCCGCACAGAAGCGCCGGAATGATTCCATATACTTTTCCGTGAACGCAGCTTCCTCCACCAGAGACTTTTCCCACTCGTCAAGGCCGCCCCGAAACAGGCTCACATGCTGTCCCCCTCCGCAGGTGAACAGACCAAAACAGTCCTCCTCCACGCTGTATCGAAAAAAGATCTCGTCCATGATGTCCATATACGCATCAAGCTGACGCACCTCATCGCTCATAGCGCCAAGCTTCTGATCCAGCATATCGATAGATTGTATATTCAGACTGACAAGTTCTCCAGGCTCGTACACTTCCATGTCGGCAACTACCCAGTGTATACTTTCGTCCGGGCGCAGGACCCGGTATGTCTCCACCGCGCGCTCTCCCGTAGCAAAAACAGACTCCAGGGAGGTCTTCAGCTTTGCGAAGTCCTCCCTGAAAACACTCTGTTCCAGAAACATCGGATTCTCCCAGCCTATATATTTATAAAAATCCCTGTCGGTTCTGACTATCTGCAAATTTCTGTCAATAACGGCGACGCCTGTTTTAAAATGTGCCATGAAAAGAATCCCCCAACTAGTTTGTGTCTCTTTTTTCAAAATCCTCCACATACTGAGCGATCAGCTTCACAGTTCCCTCCACACCCAGCACACTGCTGTTTACACAAAGATCATAACTGTCCGCACGCCCCCATTTTTTGGAGGAGTAATAATTGTAATAACTCTGGCGCTGTTTATCCTTCTTGGCGATCATGTCCCTGGCTTTTCCCTCGGGGATATGGTATTTTTCCATGATATGCCTTGTCTTGGTCTCCTCATCCGCATAGATAAAGAGATGAATGCAGTTCTTGTAGTCTGCCAGCGCATAATCCGCACAGCGGCCGACGATGACGCAGGGTCCCTCCTGCGCGATCTTTTTGATGGTGTCAAACTGCGCCAGAAAAACCTTGTGACTGATGGGCATATCCACAAAGGAAGACGCGTTGTAACCGAAAGAATAAGTGTCCATCACCAAATTATAGAGGAAGGAGTTGGTGGGACGCTCATCATGATTCTGGATCATCTCCTCACAGAACCCACTCTCCTTCGCTGCACGGGAAAGCAGCTCCTTGTCATAACATTTAATACCGAAATATTCTGCAACCTTTTCACCGATCTCACGACCGGCAGAGCCAAACTGACGACCAATGGTAATTACAGTATTCATAAAAACACCTCCAATCCAAGATTATTCCACTCTTATTATACGTTATTTTCCACGCCAAGACAATGTTTTTTTCGTATTGACCGGCCTATCCTGACGCTCTTTTTATTTTACTCCAGAATATCCAGCAAATGCTGAAAATAATCCGGCAGCGGCGCATCTGTCTCCACATATTCCCCCGTCCTCGGGTGCCGAAAGCCCAGTATTTTGGCATGGAGCGTCTGTCCCTCCAGCTTATAAGGGGATTTTCTGCCCCCGGAATAGACCTCATCCCCCAGAAGCGGATGGCCGATGGAGGCCATATGGACTCGGATCTGATGTGTGCGCCCCGTCTCCAGCACGCACTCAATATAAGTATACTTTTGAAAGCGCTGCAGCACTCTGTAATGCGTCACCGCCCGTTTCCCGCACTTTTCATTAACGGCCATCTTTTTGCGCTCCGTGGGATGTCTGCCCACAGGCTTATCCACAGTCCCCTCATCCTCTGAGATCACACCGTAACAGATTGCATAATAGCGCCTGTTAACACTGTGTTCCTTCAGTTGGGCGGCCAGACAATTATGAGACCGGTCATTTTTGCACGCCAGAATAGAACCCGTGGTATCCCGGTCTATCCGGTGGACGATGCCGGGCCGCATGACGCCGTTGATTCCCGACAGTTCCTGCCCGCAGTGATATAACAGTGCATTCACCAGTGTCTTGCTGTAATGGCCTGCCGCAGGGTGTACTACCATGCCCTTGGGCTTATTCACCACGATCACATCCTGATCCTCATAAAGTATATCCAGAGGAATATTCTCCGCATCGATGCGGGGCTCCACCGCTTCCGGCAGGCAGAAACGCACCTCGTCCTCCGCCTTCACCCGGTAACTGCTCTTCACAGACTCGCCGCCCACGCGGACATGGCCTTCCCTGATCATCCTCTGGATAAAAGAACGTGATAAAGAATCAATGAGCATACTGACACAGCGGTCAATACGCTCATTCTCCAGATCCTCCGTGATAAGAAACACAAACTCATCCATGCCGTCTTCCTCTCTCCGGTTACTTCATCTCCCGATAGCGGTTTTGCTTAAAGCTCAAAAACTCCAGATCCTTCTCCTGAAACACAAACATAAACAATCCGAAAAGTCCGATGGTCGCCACCACGATATAGATATCCGCCACATTAAATATGGGATAATTGATCAGCACAAAGGATATGAAATCCACCACATAATCAAAGCGGAAACGGTCTATCATATTGCCGACACCTCCCGCAATGACCACAGAGAGCAGCACATGTACCTTCACAAACTTTTTTGTCTCCGGCAGTTTGAACAAAAAGAACAGAATCACCGCCAAAAAGATCACTCCCACAAACAGGATAAAAAATTTCTGATTCTGCAGCATACCGAAAGCGGACCCCCGGTTCTCCAGATACTGAAGCTCCAGCACACCGTCTGCCAGCACGAGAGGGGGATTCCCTTTCAGTCTGGAACTCGCCAAATATTTGGTATATTGATCGAGGCCGAGAAGAAGCCCTATGATCAGTACGTCAAAACAGATCATAAACCCTCTGCCTACCTTTTTATTGTCCCTGTTTTTGTCTCTACGCATGTGCATCCTCGTCGCTGAAATGAATTTCTTTTATGGCCGCCAAGATCTCCTCGTCAGTGACAGTCGTGTCAATAAAGGCCTTGCCGATTTTTTTGAGGAGTATAAAACGGATTTTGCCCGCGCTCATCTTCTTGTCGGATTTCATGATCCTGAGAATCTCCTCCGGATCGATACCGTCCACGGAGATCGGCAGATAAAACGGCACAAACATATCGCGGATCTCATAGTATTCCTCCATGGACAACAGCTCCTTCTTCCATGAAATATAAGCAGCCGCCACCGTTCCCAGCGCCACGCACTCACCGTGATAAAGCTCAAAGTTCTTTGCCTTCTCGATGGCATGACCGACGGTATGTCCCAGATTTAACAGCGCCCGATCCCCCTGTTCCGTGGGATCTTTCTCCACCACCAGCTTCTTGATTTTGCAGCACCGCAGCACCATCTCCTCAAGCACTGCCATATCCTTCTCACATATCTCATACATATTCTCGATCAGCCACTCATAAAAAGATGCATCCCTGATCAGCGCAGATTTCATAACCTCCGCAAATCCGGAGAAGAACTGCCTGTCCTCAAGACTGCTCAAAACGGAGAGATTCATATAGACCAGACGGGGCATCTTAAACGCTCCCACCATATTCTTGTAGCCGTCAAAATCCACCCCCGTCTTGCCTCCGATAGAGCTGTCCGCCTGGGACAATAATGTGGTGGGAATCTGAACGAAATCAATGCCTCTGAGATAGGTAGCAGCCGTATAACCTGTGAGATCACCCACCACGCCGCCGCCCAGAGCCACCATCATATCCTTTCTGTCAAAACCCTCCCTGATCAGAAAAGAATAAACATCCTTCACCGTATCCAGCGTCTTGTGTTCCTCTCCGGCGGCAAATACATATTTCACAGCCTTGAGACAATTGCCCAAAAGAAGCTTTAAAACCTCCTCCCCGTAGAGCGCGTCCACATTGGAATCCGTGACGATACAAAGACGCCTGCCCTCTGTGCCAAGCTCCTTGAGTTCCTCCGGAAAATCCGCAAAAGTTTTAGACAACACAATGTCATAACAGGGCCTTTTTTGATAGGAAACCGATAATCTCTCTGCCATATTTTCTCCTAAAAAGGCTTCCCTGTCCGGGAAGCCCGTAATTTACGCAAATTTATGTATCCGTTTTATATGCCTCCGTTTAACGGCATCTCAAAAGAGCCGCCGAAGATATCCTGAAAATCTCCTGAAATATCCACACTGGCAGGCGTAATGATAAAAATATAATGCGAAATCTTCTGTAGATTGCCCGAAATTGCAAAGCAGGACCCGGAGGTAAAATCAATAATACGCTGAGCGATATCCACATCCAGTCCCTCCAGATTCAAAACTACAGTGCGGTTTGCCAGCAGAGTCTCTGTGATCTCTCTGGCATCCTCCACGGTGCTGGGCTTGATCACGCACACCTCCATGCCGTTTCCCGGCATCTTGCGGGTCACGTTCTGACGAATAGGCGTCACCTTGGGCTGAACGGTTCTCTTTGCCGTCCTGTCCTCATACCCGGCGTCGGCATTGTCCTTCACCGCCCTGGGAGCAGCTGACTTTTTGGGTGCAGGTTCCAGATCCGCCTCATCTTCGTCATCCAGATAATCGTCGTCGTAATATTCATCATCCTCATCGTTCAATTTCATATAGTTCAGAAACTTATCCATGACACCCATCTATCAACTCTCCTTTTTATAGTCCCGCTCTCCGAAGATGCCTGTCCCCACCCGGACACAGGTAGCGCCTTCCTCCACGGCAACCATATAATCGCCTGTCATCCCCATGGACAGCACATTGCCCATGCATCTATTATCGGTGTTTTTGCCCATGATGTCAACAGACAATTGTGTCAACTTTTGAAAATACACGCGGTTCTCTTCCGCATTCTCCACAAAAGGAGCGATGGTCATCAGGCCTCTGACACAAATGCCGGGCAGCTTTGCGATCTGGGAGACAAGGGCCTGAGCCTCCCCCGGTGCAGCTCCAAACTTGCTCTCCTCCTGCGCCACATTCACCTCCACCAGAATGTTCACCGTAATATTTCTTTTTACGGCTTCCCTGCTGATCTCCTCCGCCAGTCTCAGAGAGTCCACGCTGTGTATCATGTACACCTTATCCACGATATATTTCACTTTGTTGCGCTGCAGATGTCCGATCATATGCCATCTGATATCATCAGGCATCTGCGGAATCTTGTCCAGAAGCTCCTGCACCTTATTCTCGCCGAAGTCCCTGGCACCCGCCGCGTAGGCCTCCTTAAGGAGCTCCACGGGCTTCGTCTTGCTCACCGAGATCAGCGTGACCTCTGACATGTTCCGCCCGGATGTCTCACAGGCCTTTTTGATATTGTCCTGTACCCGAAGTATATTTTCCCGGATAAAATCTCCTGAATCCATTTCTCTCATATCCTCTCATTTTGCCGCCCCGCCGGCATCGGATCCCGTCATCCCGCAGATCGGAGATTTCAGTTATTCAGAAACTGATCATCATGAACGGCATCCGCGTTCAGCGCGATATAATCATATACATTCAGACCATATTGGGTATTTGCCTTAACTATGGCATACTCATCGTTCTGATACAGTATATTGATCTGTTTAAAATCCGCATATCCGTTGTTGACATTGTAAACGCCCTTGAGCGTCGCCCTTCTGCTCACCACAAAAGTTTCCTGTCCGTTCTCCTTAAACAGGATGTCCGCCGCATTCAAAATTGCGGCATCCACATAATACTCTCCGGTGTTTTTGTCATAGCTGTACAAAGAGATATCATAGAGCTGACTCGAGACCTCGCCGCTCTCCATCACATACTGTTTGAGCACTTGTGCCTTTCCCGAATTACCCTGCGGAAATATATAGTCCTCGGGAATCAGATAAAACTCCTTGTCCACAATGGCTGAATTGGGAATTTTGAGTCCTGTATCATTGTTGAGCAAAAGCTCGATCTCCACAAAACGGTCATTCACAAAAGTGATCATGGAATTTGTGAATGAAAGCTGTAAATAGTGCTTTCCGTCTCCATTGTTCAAAAGCTTGGCCGCTCCCCAGGACTCATACTGATTTTTGAGAAAGCGTACTTTGATATAACCGTTCTCCTCCAGCTCTGCCCCGCGCTCCCCATCCTCTATCGGAATGACCACAGACCAGTTCTCGCCGGTAGTGAGCTTATATGCTGCGTCGCCGGCCTCCAGAAGCTCATTGCCCAGCAGCTGTTCTTTCCGCTCCTCATAGACCTTCTTGTCGAAGACCGTCTCTGTCACCTCTGAGGCAGTCAAGCTCTCATATCCGTCCACCCAATAACTCACCACGCCGCTCTGCGGAGCATAGCATCGGGAAATAATATTCGCCACGCCGGCGCCCGAGCCAATGCGGTTCACACTCTCCAGCATATTGGCGTTGGCAAGCTTCTGTACGGTATTTTTTAAGGAATTTTTAAAATCATACACATTGGAAAATTCGCGGCTGTCAAAACCATGAGAAAAATTTACCAGTTCACTCCTAAATTCCAGAAGCTCCTTTTCACTCAGCACATTTTCACCCAGATTGGTATTTCCCAGCTCCTCGCTGAGTCGTCCGGTCTCATCCACGATATAAACCAAATCATTGGCCGCCACACGCTCGCCTTCATTGGCATAGTAATTCACATATCCGGCAGATGCAGTATTCACTACAGTCTCATCCCTGATCACTACGCCGCGATAGATATTATTGGTGGCAAGGGAACCCTTTTTGACTTCATATCTCACAATATGTCCTGTCTGAAAATAGAGGATCACACACACGACAACATATAGAAAGATAACCGCAAAGATCAGCATTCCAATATTGAGGTTCATTGGCTTTTTGTATTTTTTAATGTTGCTTTTATTATTCTGCCTGCTCTGGTTTCGTCTGTTCCGGCTCTGACTGTTCTGACTTTGCCTGTTCTGACTTTGCCTGCTCTGACTTTGCCTGCTCTGATCCGGTCTGTTTTGTCTGCCTGTCCTCTTTTTGTGTCTCGCTCCGTTTCCAGACGCCAATTTCCACTCCTCCAAAATACATTTAAATTCATCGAAAAGCCCCGGGGCTTCCGAGGCTTATTTTGATACTTTTTAAATTTGATACACGACTGACACCATATTCTTACAGGGAAGCGATCACCATACTCTTCAACTGCTCGGGAAGCTCCGTCTCATCCAGAGAGATGCTGAGTATAAAGTCTACATTAAACGCCTGACTCACTTTCATGAGCTTGTCGATAACCGAGCAAAGCTCCTCGTCCCTGAGAGCCGCAATCTTTAAAAAGCTGTCAAAATACATCTGCTGTAAATCGTGGTCCTGAGACAGTATACCGCAGACAAAGCCGACAAACTCGCTGCTGTTTTCAATCATATACTGTGATACATCAATCAGACGAACCTTGTTGTTCAGCTCATACATATGCTTGGTACTCTTATCCAGATACACGATATTGCCGGAGATACTCTTTACCTCGCTGTTCACCTTATCCAATAACTGCTTTGTCTTGCCCTTTCCCTTCTTGCCTACAATCAACTGAACCATTGGTAGCCCTCCTGTCGTATATTAATCTGTAAATCATATTCAATATAGCTCTATTATAGTGTATTCCCTGTCAAAAAACAACTACTATTTGTTGATTTCATCCAGCAGATCTGTCATTTGTTTATACAGATCGTCGTTTGTGTCAGCTCCCAAAATCACGGATATATAAGGAGCTCCGCCTGTATCCCGGGACATGAGTATCAGACAATGTCCGGCTGCGTTGGTGGTGCCGGTCTTTCCTCCGATGATATTGACATTGGAGGGCGCCTGAAAATCACCTTTCAGGAAACGGTTTGAATTGGTATAAGAAACTTCCTTGGCATTCCCGCTGCCGTCATAATAGGTGGTCTGATAACTGGTGCTCTGAATGATCTCACTGAATGTCTCATATTTGACAGCCTCATTGAAGATCAGGTACAGATCATAACAGGTGGTATAATGATTCTCGTCCGTCAGACCATGAGCGTTGGCAAAATGCGTATTGGTGGCTCCGAGACTTTTCGCCTCCTCATTCATCATCTCCACAAACTGATCCACACTGCCCCCGATATTCTCGGCGATCATATTTGCAACATCATTGGCGGAACGCAGCATCAGAATGTGCAGCGCCTGGTTCAGAGTCATGGTATCCCCCGGCTTCAGACCGCTTAACTGTGCGCCGGGCTCCGTAATCTTCACAACATCCGTGGCTGTCAGCATCTGATCAGGAGAACCGTTCTTTAACGCCACCAGTGCAGTCATCACCTTGGTGATGCTGGCCGGATAGAGACGCTCATGGGGATTCTGGGCGCACAGAACCTCTTTGTCATTCAGGTCAAAGAGCACTGCCGCCTTGGCTTTGGAGAGATCCAAAGTCTCGCTGTCCATGATATTGTCTGTCACCACGCACAGATCTGCCGCAAAGGGTTTAGCGGAATCGCTGGTCTGTCCTACAGTGACATTGAAGCTGCTCACCTTGGCAGCCGACTGATAAGTCATCTCATATTTCAGATTACCGCAGCCGGAAAGTACAGTGACCGCCGCCAGAAGCAATGCCAAAATCGCCTTCCTTCTCCTGCCGTGACATTTTCCTCTTCCGGAAAATCCGGATATCCTGTTCTTCTCCGTATCACTATTTGTATATTTCACGCCACTCCAAATCTCCTCTGTCCAGGGACTTTATCAACAGCTCCGCGCTGGCAAGATTGGTGGCCAGCGGAATATTGTACATATCACACAGCCGGAACACATTGTTCACATCAGGCTCATGAGTCTTCGGATTCAGCGGGTCTCTCAGAAAGATCACCAGATCAATCTGATTGTGCTCTATCTGAGCGCTCACCTGCTGTTCTCCCCCCAGATGCCCTGCCAGATACTTGTGTATGGTCAGATTGGTGACCTCCTCAATCAGCCTTCCCGTCGTACCCGTTGCATAAAGATCATTTTTGCTCAGGATTCCCCGATAGGCAATGCAGAAATTCTGCATTAGTTTCTTTTTCGCGTCGTGCGCGATCAATGCAATGTTCATAAGCTATCCCCTCTATACCCCTTTTTAGCCGGTCTGGCCGGCATTACGTCCGGCCTGAAGCCGCACGTTCAAGACAAATCCCATACCGATAAAACAGCTCATCAGCGATGTGAGTCCCGAGCTCACAAACGGAAGCGGCAGGCCTGTATTCGGCAGGATAAACGTGGCTACGCCGATATTGAAAAAGCTCTGAAATGCTATCAACCCTCCCATGCCGGCTGCAATGATCTGCCCGGCCGTATCCTTCGCCCTGCGGGCCACGGATATGCATTCCAGCGCCACCCCCATCAACAACACGATAACAACAACGCTCCCTTTGAATCCGAACTCCTCGCCTATTACGGCAAAGATAAAATCCGTCTCGGTTTCCGATATAAAATCCCCGTTCTTCACGGATGTGATCTCGTTATTTTTATAGCCTTTACCATTGAGCTGTCCCGAACCGATAGCCATGACAGAATTGAGCTGCTGATAAGCCTCCGCTGTCGCATACTCCTCCGGGTTGATAAAGGCTAAAATCCTGTTCTGCTGATGTTCCTTCAGTATCGTCTGATCCGGCTGTACGGCGATGGCCACAACCACGATCAGAGCGGGAATCCCCACTGCCAGAGCTCCTATGATGTATTTCCAGCTGATTCCCCCTGCGAACAGGATCACACAGAATAGTACCAGCACGATGATACTTGTGGACAGATCCGGCTGTTCCTCGATCAGCACCCAGGGGACTCCGATCAGCACGGCACAGAGCACAAGCATTTTCAAGGTGTTCAGTTTATTCTTATATTTCATAATAAACTGTGCAAAGAATAAAATCAACATAATTTTTGCGGTCTCGGATGGCTGAAAGGTAATGGAACCGATCTCCACCCAGCGCTGCGCCCCCTTATGTTCCTCCCCGATAAACATAACAAGCATCAGCAGGGTCAGATTGCCGGCGTAAATCAGCCAGTACAGCTTCAGCAGGGTGTTATAATTGATGAACGACAGAACGATCATCGTTACGGCCCCCGCCGCCACCCCGACAAACTGCTTGGCCTGCAGGGACTCCTCCGCGCTGCCAATGGCCACAACGCCGATGGCAGCCAGAGCAAGCACCATAAGTATCAATTTAAAATCATAGTCGCGCAATTTATAATTTCTGAACATATTGTCCTCATTTGGTGTGCAGATCCAGTATGGGAATATTGGCATAGAGCACAGGAGTCTTTCCTCTGCCTGATTTGCTGCCCTTTGTCTGTATCTGAATATCCATATTCCCTGTATCTATCTTCATGTACTTCGAAATCACCTTTGTGATATCTGCCTTGATCAGCTCCATAACCTCCGGCGAACAGTTGACCCTGTCGGAGATCAGCAGGATCTTGAGCCTGTCCTTAGCAACCTGGCAGGAGCTCTTTTTACGAAAGAACTGTAACATACAAACTCCCTCCTTTATGCTTTGTGAAAAATTCCGGTTACTTTAGTCCAAAATGAAATACCTCTTTCCAGATTGACGAAAGGCACCTCCCGTCCGAGAACCCGCTGAACAATGTTCGCATAGGCAATTCCCGCCGGAGAATCACTGCCCACAAGGGGCTCCCCCTGATTGGTAGAGATGACTACATTTTCGTCATCCGGTACAATGCCGATGAGCGGAACCGCCAGGATATCCACCACATCTGTGGCGGACATCATATCTCCGCGCCGCACCATATCCATGCGCAGTCTGTTGATGATCAGATCCATCTGTTTAAAACCGTTGGCCTCCAATAGTCCCACGATCCTGTCTGCATCACGGATGGCTGAAACCTCTGAAGTGGTCACGATCAATGCTCTGTCGGCGCCCGCTATGGCATTCTGAAATCCCTGCTCAATGCCCGCGGGACAGTCCAGGATAATGTAGTCAAACTGTTCCTTCAGATGCTCTATCACCTTCACCATCTGCCCGGGAGACACCGCACTCTTGTCCCTGGTCTGGGCTGACGGCATCAGATACAGCCCCTGATAGCGCTTGTCACGGATAAGAGCCTGCTTAACCCTGCAGTTTCCCTCCACTACGTCCACCAGATTGTATACGATCCTGTTCTCCAGTCCCATGACCACATCCAGATTGCGCAGTCCGATATCCGTGTCGATCAGACAGACCTTCTTCCCCAGTTTTGCAAGACCGGTTCCAACATTTGCTGAAGTGGTGGTCTTTCCCACTCCGCCTTTCCCTGAAGTGACGACAATTACCTCGCAGCCGGGCTGCTTAGACTCGTTTTCCATACCTGAAACCTCCATTCTTTTTTGTTGCCTGTCATATGGAATACTCTGGTCGTCCCCTGGTTCTCTCTATTGCGAATTGCCGATCAAAAAGAACTCAGTAATTCTTTGGTAAGTCCCTCAAAGACAATTCTTTCGTTTTTTACATATCCGATCTTTGGCTGTACTTTGGGCTTTATACTCCACTTGGAGGCCTTTCCACTGTGTTTATATTTGAAATCGCCGATTTTTAATCTTTCCGGCTCCATTTCAAGCGCTACAACATAGGCGTCTTCCTGCCCGTTCCCGCCGGCGTAGGCCTCTCCGTAGAGGCCTCCCAGCACAATGATATTTTTTGCGGAGATCACAGCGCAGCCGGGATATACGTCCCCGAGGATCACAATACTGCTCTCCGTCTCGATCACCTGATTGTTCTTGAGAGAGCCCTTGTAAAACTGCCCCTCTCCCTTATCCGTAAAATGCTTGTCCACCTGCTGCAAAGCCTTTATAAAATGCTTGTCCGTAGACTCATCATGCCCCACAATACAGACAATGTTCAGATTGCTGTTTCTGTGGATGGTCTCAAGAATCTGCAGTTCCTCCGCATCCTCCACTGCTCTGCCCTCGATGGCAAGCGCCATGCTGGCTTTCCCGAAAAAGGCCTTTCCCTCCGAGAATTTAAAAGCGATCTCCTCAAGAATCTCCTCAAAGGGAATGTCCCCGTTCAAAAACAAGGTTATTCCGTTGGGAAAGCTTTTGATCATCACCGCGTCCTTCATATAATGCCTGCACCTCCCTTTTGCCTTCCTAGAGTTCATTTGACACGCCGGCGTCCGACACATCCGCCGTACCGGTGATCAGTTCGTCTTCCTCCGCCAGACCATAGTAATACTTGATGATATCTCTGCTGACATGGGCCGCGTAATCCGAGGAATATCCGAATGGAATTCTGGTGGCCATTGCGATCTCCGGCGACTCATAGGGCGCATAACACACAAAGAGAGCGTGGTTGGGACGGGACGTGGTCTGCTCCGCCGTACCGGTCTTGCCCGCCACATTGACAGCCAGATCGCTGAAATAACTCTTGTTCTGCACCACCTGCCGCATACCGTTGTGAAACGCGTTCCAATAGTTCTCCGGCAGATCGATGGTATTGCGCACCACGGGTTCATAGTCCGTAATGACATTGTCCTGGGAGTCCGTCACCTTGTCCAACAGCGTCAGCTTGTAGCAGGTTCCGCTGTTGGCGATGGTCGCCGTATACCGTGCAAGCCCTGCCGTGGTATAACTGTGGCTTCCCTGTCCGATAGCAGAACGCACGGGATCGATGTCCGAGAACTCCGGATTGTATTCGTTGATCTCCACGCCGGACTTCTCCGTCAGGCCATACATATCCGCATACTCATACAGAGCGTTCAGACCCGCCTGCTCGTCATAGCCGCCGTCCCTGGTGGCCAGCTTATATCCCAGATCATAAAAGTAATAGTTGCAGGAATCTCTGATAGCGGTAGTCAGGTTTTCGTTTCCGTGTCCGGTCCGCTTCCAGCATCTGGGAGAAGGTGTGACCGCGGTATAAGTACCCGTACAATTGATGGTGTCGCGTATACTGAGCACACTCTCCATCAATCCGGCCGACGCTGACACGATCTTAAAAGTCGAGCCGGGAGCCGCCTTATACTGAGTGGCGTAATTGAGCTGGGGCTGCGCCTTGTCTGCATTGAGTTTTGTAAAATAGGCCGCGTCGATGGAATTGGCCATCTTGTTGTTGTCATACCCGGGATAAGACACCATGGCCAGCACCTCGCCGGTGTTCACATCCGTAATCACCACGGACGCATTACAGGGATCCAGTGCAAGCTGGGCCGGCGTGATATCCAGATTGTTGATCCGGTCCTTCATGAAGTCGTACGCAGTGATCCGATTGTTGTAAAGTTCCGCCTCCTCCTCGGGAGAGATGTCTATGACCTGCTGTTCACACAAAAGCATACAGATCTGTTTTCCGCTTATTCTGTCATTGAGCAGCATATATTTAAAAAACCGTTTCTGAAATTCGGTATTGTGGTCTATCATTTCGATGATATGATTCAGAAGCTTATTATAGATTTCTGTGGAATCGGAATATTTCTCGTCCAGCTCCAGCTTACTGACATCAATCCAGTTCTGTGCAATACAGTATTGGAGATACTCGCTCAGACTGATGACCTCCTCCTGCGCCCACGCAATCTGAGTTGCGTCCGCCGCATCCACGGCCTCCGTCATGATCACGCCGTTTCTCTGCAGTCTGGACACGATATTGCTCTGATAGACCTGATATTCCTTGGAGAGCTTGTTATAAGGCGTTTTCCCTTCCGTGAGCTCATAGCGCAGCTTCTCATAGACCTCCTCCTTGTAGGACAGATAAGCCTCGTTGACCGCGCGCTCCGTCTCACCGGCATCCTCCGCCGAGAAATGCTTCATGTCCACGATACTGTTGTTGATGACTGCAAAATAAACGTCGTATATGGGAATCCTGATGTCGGAGCTGGAGGCATTCTCCCTGGGCTTATACTCTTTGATATTATCGATCTTACCGGACACCAGGCCGGCAAGCTTCTGCTCCACGATATTGTAGGCGGCAATCTGCAGATCATGATCAATTGTGCAGTACAGATTCTGTCCCGCCTGGGGTTCCGTGCGCTCCAAAATCTGCATCACCTTGCCCGTCACATTGGTCACTACCTTCTCATACCCCTTGACGCCCTGCAGCGTAGTCTCCATATATGCCTCCAGGCCGCTCTTGCCCACTACATCGTTAATGTTATAGGTATCTGCGGCCCCCCCGGCCGCTGCGACCTGCTCGTTTAAACTGGTCAGCTCATCCGAGGATATCTTTCCCGTGTATCCCAGCACATGTGCAAAATATTTGCTGTCATTGTAACGGCGCACCGTGTCCTCCACAATGGTGACGCCGGGCAGCTCTCCGGAATTTTCCATGATGACTGCCACAGTCTCATCGCTGACATTGGTGGCGACTGTAGTGCCTATGTATTTGCGGTAAGAGGTCTGCTGCATGGCAAAACGAATGGTAACCATCTGCAGCCATTCCTCGTTGGTATAGCCCTTTCCCGGGATAAAATCGGAGTGGGAATCCCCCTCTACCTCATAATCCCCGATACCGAAGGTGAAACCCTTCCCTCTGCTGCGGCTCAGATGCTCCATCACCTCCAGCGGCGTGGATGCCGCTTCCTTGGCTGTCAGCACATCATCCCCTATCTGCGTGTGGTCATACACATCCGCAAGGAAACGGGTCTGCGCCGCCCCCTCCGCCGTGAATGCGAACTCGCCGTCCTCATCCACCATGATCTTAAAATCCGTAATGACATGATCTCCGTTTTTCTCGATCAGCTTGATCAGCCGGTAGATCGTGTCATTCATCTTGCGGTTTTTGTTGCTGTTCTCATAGACGTCCTCGATCTTTACAGAGTAAGCCAGCTCATTGTAGGCCAGCACATAGCCGTTCCTGTCCATGATATTGCCTCTGGCGCTGGCGATATCCCTGGTTTTCTCCGTGGAGAGTACAAAATCGTTCAGATAACTCTCTCCCTCGACGATCTGTAGCTCAAAGCAGCGGTAGATCAGCACACCGCCAAGGAGCATAAACAGCAAAGTCAAAAGCGTCAGTCTGCTCGTTATGAAATTGATCAGATTATCTCGAATTTCGTCAAACAAATTTTTGAGCGCTCCTTTTTTCTCTGGCCTCGAGTTTTTCGTTTATCTTCAGGATAACGGGGTATAAGAATACGGTCACGACAATAGTGTAGAGTGCCTCAGGCAAAATGATCCTCGTGAAGTAATAGAAAAAATCAAATCTTCCCCGCAAAAGAAACAGTAAAATATAGCAGATAACTCCGTATGACAGATCGCTCACCACGATCAGCGCGATGGGCAGTTTGATATCCTCGGGATAAAAGATGCGTGAAAACTTACCGTTGACATAACCGATGTAAGTCAGAATCAACGCATAAAATCCGAGAACGTCACCGAAGAACACATCGCTCAGCAGTCCGCAGAAAAATCCGATGACCATCCCCTCCTTCTCCCCCCTCATAAACCCGAAGGCGGAGGTGAGAATGATAGTCAGTCTCGGCACAATGCCTGCCATGGCCAGGTGATTGAAGACTGCCGATTCCAGCAAAAAGCTTATGAAGACCATAAGTACAACAACGATTTTGCGCAGCATCCAGTCTCTCCTTCCCGTTAGGCTTACTTTTCCTCCGTCACAACCTGCTTCAGGTCAGTGATGACCAGCACCTCGCTCAAATGCTCAAAATCCACCGCCGTGGTAATATATCCTGACTTGGTGAGATTGTTGTTGTCCCTGTTGATGGTATGTACATACCCGATCAGGATGTTGGGAAGATATTTGTCGCTGATGTCGGAGGTGACAATCTTATCTCCCTCCACCACCGCGTTTTTGCTGTCCACCAGCTTGCTGAAGGTGATGACCCCCTCCGCCATCATCTGAAGGTCGCCGGATACCATCATCTTGTCTCCGGTGGCGAGCGTCATGGCGCTGACATTACTGTTGTCTGAGATAATGGCCGTGACTCTGGACCAGTTGGGTCCCGTGGCAGTGATCCTGCCAACCAGACCGCCGCCTGCGATCACATTCATATTCTCGCACAGGCCATCGTCGCTTCCCTTGTCGATAATAAAGGATGAATACCAGTTGCCGGAATCCCTGCTGATAATACGCGCCCCGATCTTTTTGTAATCGCCGTACTGCTCGTCCAGTTCAACCAGAGCACGGAGCTGATTCAGCTCATACTTGTCCTGCTGGAGAAGCGTATTCTGCTCCGTCAGCGCAGCCACCTCAGCCTTGAGCCTGGCGTTTTCGTCCAGAAGCACCCGTATCTGCACCAGCTCTTCCGATCGTCTCGAAAGCCACTCTCCCGCCGTGGAGATCCCCTGTTGAAAGGGAATCACCGCATAGCCCAGGGCAGTGTTCAGCGGTTTGTTGAAGACATTGCTGCCAAAAGTCAGAAACATTAAAAACACACAGACTGCAGTTAATATAAAAAGGAGATACTTACCCGGCAAAGTAAATTTCTCCCCTTTTCGCTTGATAATAGGACTCATTTACTCATCCCTTCAATGGCATAGGCAACTGATTTATAATTGTCATCCTTAATGATCTTGGCAAGTCCCGTAGCCACACTGGTGAGAGGATTCTCCGCCACATTGACCTTAAGCCCCGTTCCGGTGGCCATGCGCTGCGCCAGATGATTGACCTGGGACGCGCCGCCTGTCAGATAGATACCGTGCCGGTAGATGTCCGCCGCAAGCTCGGGGGGCGTGCGCTCCAAAATCACTTTTACATTGTCGATGATTGTATTAAAATGCTCCTCCAGAGACTCATCCACCAGCTTGGTGGGAATCTCACGCTCCACGGGAAGGCCTGTCACGATATCCCTGCCGTAGACCACGGCGCCCTTGCCGTCACCGTCGAGCTCCTTCAACGCGATCTTGACTTTCTCCGCGGTCTTTCCGCCGATGATAAGAGAGAACTCCCTGCGCACCGCCGCCCGGATCGCCTCGTCAAACTTCAGGCCGCCCGCCTTGATCAGACGGCTGAGCACGATGCCGCCCAGCGACAGAATGGAAATCTCCGTAGTCTCATAGCCCACGTTTACCACCAGCACACCCTGGGAATTTTTCACGTCGATGTCCAGCCCCAGACCGTCGGCCACCGCCTTCTCCACCACCATGATCCGCTTTGCCTTCACATTGGCATCCTTCACCAAATCATAGAAAGCCCTCTTCTCGACTTCCGTCACATCCGTGGGAACCGCAATAAAGAAATCCGCGGGCTTAACATTACCCTTCTGCAGATCGCTGACAAAATAGCGTATCAATGTCTCCATGTTCTTGATATCCGCGATGACACCGTTTGAGAGCGGATAGGAAATATGAATATTTCCGGGCGCCTTCTCATACATTTCAAATGCGGAATCACCGTATGCGAAAAGCGTGTTCTTATTCTCAATGGCGATCATGTTCTTTTCCACCATGATATTGTCATCGCTTCGATTATAAATTTTGATATTGTTGGTACCAAGATCGATACCGAATACATTGTTAGCCATCCTGGACAGCCCCTTTCCGTATCACTAAGAATTCTTATGCACATTATGCCGGTCAAGCCGGTGTATTATACCATTATGTCAGATACCCCAGCTCTTTAAAGCTGGTGTACCTGTTGTCCCCGATGATAATATGATCCAAAAGCAGGATATCCATCATGACGCCCAGACTGCTCACATTCTGAGTCAACTCCCTGTCACATTTGCCGGGGGTAGGGTCGCCGCTGGGATGATTGTGTACCAGCAGAATATTCACTGCATGCATGCGCAGCGCCTCAAGAAATATCTCTCTGGGAGAGATCAGCGACATCCTCACGCTCCCCTCGGAGATTTTCTTTTCTCCGATCATACGTCCCCTTGTGTCGAGACTGACCAGATATACGCATTCCGTATCCCTGTGCCGCAGCAGCTCCATAAAATATTGTGCCACCAAACCCGGGGAATTAAACACCAGTCCTTCCTTTGCGCTGGACCGGCTGATCCGCATGGACAGCTCCGTGAGACATTTCAATTTGACCGCCTTTACCTGACCGATCCCCTTGATCTGCATAAGTTCTTCCGCAGATACATCGTACAGTCCCAGAAGCCCCTCCCGGGGATGCTTCGCAAGGGAGAGCACTTCCCCCGCCAGCTCCATGGCGTTCTTCTCCGGGGTGCCTGTCCGCAGAATGATGGCCAGCAGCTCCCGCTCGGTCAGCGCCTCAGGCCCCAGCTGAAGAAACTTTTCGTAAGGCAGGTCTCTTTTCTGCTCTTCTTTTAATTTGTTTTTCCGCATTGTTCCTTCCTTTGCCTTCTCCAAAGCACAGGAACGAAAACCTCCGATGCGCTATCTGATGAAGCGGTATACCACAAAGGCAATGATCACGCCGCAGATGCCGGCCAGGGTGATATGGAACTTCAGCCCGAAGGTCAACACCATAAATCCCAGATCCAGCTCTACCGGACTGTTCAGTCCAAACTCCTGCCCATAGCTCATAAAGCTTCCCGGGAAGATCTGAGCGATTACGGTCCCAAGCACAAAACCGATCAGTACCAGCCAGACCAATAGCCAGTTTACTCTCTTCATGAGAATTCCTCATCTTTCTTCCGTATGCACAATAAAGGATTGCGCTGTCAATTATTGTAGCATAAAATGCGGAGACTGTACACAAAATTTGCCAATTTTATTTCTTCTTAATCTTCTCCGTTTTTCCTTAAAACACCTGTTTTTTTCTTTCTTCAGCAGCATTCGCGGGCCGCTATTGGAATACTTTGTCTCCCTGCAGTCTAAATCCGAACGATTTTTTTGTCCGCCAGTGACTGCAGAGACTTCAAAATGCCGAATTTTGCATGCTCCCAGGTAAGTCCTCCCTGAAAATAGACGGCATAGGGCTCTTTGATCGGTCCGTCCGCAGACAATTCGATGGAGGAGCCCGACACAAAAGCCCCCGCCGCCATGATCACTTTTGCGTCATAGCCCGGCATGTCCCACGGCTCCGGAGTGACATGGGAATCTACGGGAGCTGCGGCCTGAATTCCCTGACAAAAAGCGATCACTCCCTCAGGAGATCCCAGAGTCACAGCCTGAATGATATCATGTCTGCTCTCGCTGCCGTCGGGTACCACCGCAAAGCCCAGCTTTTGATATAAATTCGCCGCAAATACCGCTCCTTTCAGCGCACCTGCAGTCACTGCAGGCGCAAGGAAGAGTCCCTGATAAAAGTCCTTCAAAATGCCCAGGGATGCCCCCACCTCCTTGCCCAGCCCCGGGCTGGTGAGACGATACGCGGCGTTTTCCACACATTCTCTCCTGCCCGCGATATAACCGCCGATGGGCGCCAGGCCGCCCCCGGGATTTTTGATCAGGGAACCCACGACCATATCGGCTCCCACATCCGACGGCTCAAGGGTCTCCACAAACTCACCGTAGCAATTGTCTACCATGCAGATCACATCAGGCCGGACCGACTTCACAAAGGCAATCAGTTCTCCGATTCTTTTCACGGATAAGGTGGGCCTGGTCTGATAGCCCTTGGAGCGCTGAATCGTCACCAGGCGCGTTCTGTCATTGAGGGCTGCGCGGATCCCCGCATAATCAAATTCTCCGTCGGGGAGCAGATCCACCTGCCTGTAGCTGACGCCATACTCCGCAAGAGAACCCTTTGAGGGACGAATGCCTATGACTTCCTCCAGCGTGTCATAAGGCTTCCCCACAGGCGAGAGCAATTCATCTCCCGGCCGCAGATTGCTCATGAGCGCCAACGCCAGGGCATGCGTCCCGCAGGTGATCTGGGGGCGTACCAATGCGTCCTCCGCATGAAAGACATCCGCATAGACTGCCTCAAGCGTGTCCCTCCCGAGATCATTGTAGCCATAACCGCTGGTGCCCAGAAGACAGGCCTCGCTGACCTGATTCTTCTGCATGGCCCTCAAGACCTTGAGCTGATTGTACTCGGCCACCCGGTCAATCGCCGCAAAACGCTCTGTCAGCCCATCCAGAATCTGCATTCCAAAATCATACACCTGACGGCTGATACCCATAGCCTCATAATAATCCGTAATCTGATCACTCAAGCTACCGCTTTTATTTTCCAAACTGTTTTCCATATACCAATTTCCTCTCATTTCATCGGCCGGACCGGCTGGCCCGGCGTCTATATCACATGCCGTTCCCGCATATGATTCAACATAGTCTGCAGAATCATCTCATCCTGACGCTCTTGCGGAAAATCAGGACGGTTCAGCCAGATGACATCCTTCTCCCGGCGAAACCAGGTAAGCTGGCGCTTGGCAAAGTGCCGGGTATCCCGCTTGATGAGAGTTACCGCCTCCTCAAGCGTACACATGCCGTCCAGATAATCCAGGAGCTCCTTATAGCCCAGTCCCTGCATAGCGGTCTGTCCTCGCCTGCAGCCCATGTCCTTCAGACGCTCCACTTCCTCCAAAAGCCCCCGCGCCAGCATATCGTCCACTCTTTTTTCTATCCGCCGATAAAGCTTATCCCTGTCGTCATTCAGCACAAAATAACAGGCGTTGAAAGCATTCTCCCTCCGGCGCTCCTCTTCATTGTGCTGAGAGATACGTCTGCCGGTAAAATGATAAAACTCCAGCGCGCGGATTACCCGCTTCACATTCCCGGCCGGAATCGCCTCCGCGGAAGGAGCGTCCACCTCCTCCAGCATCCGGTGCAGCGTCTCCGCCCCGTCTCCTGCCGCAATCCGCTCCAAATGCCTTCGATAACCGTCATCCCCTGTATTCTCCGCATAATCGATATCCCGCAGCACAGCCTGGATATAAAAACCGGTTCCTCCCACAAGAATGGGAAGCTTACCCCGATCATAGATCTCGTCTATCGCTTCCTTGCACCGCCGCTGGAAGATCACCACATTAAAATCCTCCCACGGATCTAAGATATCAATCATATAATGACGGATTTCCTGCATTTCCTGCCGAGTTATCTTGGCAGATCCAAGATCCATATGACGGTAAACTTGCATAGAATCCGCAGAAATGATTTCCCCGTTCACTGCCCGAGCCAGTGCAATGGAGAGAGCCGTCTTCCCCACCGCCGTAGGCCCCGTCAGTACCACAAGCGGCGGACGGCCATCCGCGGCATTCTTCTCATACAACTCTTTGTCCGGTTCAACCTGCATCTGCCCCACTCCTCCCGCACATAACGCTCCCCCTCAGGCAACTCTTTTCAGCAAATCCCGTGATCCTTCAAAACTATACGATTCGTTTAAACTTCTTCTCCATCTCATACCGGTTCACAGTGACGATCGTAGGTCTCCCATGCGGACAATGATACGGATTATCCAGGGTCAGAAGCTCATCAATAAGCTCCTGAGCCTCCGCAGTGCTGAGACGGTTATTCCCCTTCACCGCCGCCTTGCAGGACATGGACGCAATCTTTTCTTCAATCACCTGAAAACTGCCGCGGCTTACGCCTGTATCAAGCTCGTCCAACACCTCCAGAAACATTTCCCGCTCGCTGCAGCCATACAGATCCACCGGCACACTGCGCAGGGCATACTCTCTTCCGCCGAAGGCCTCGATCTCAAATCCCAGCCGTTCAAAAGTCTCCCGATATTCCAAAAACACTGTCTCCTCCTGCGCAGAAAGACTCACAATGACCGGCGGTGCAAGCGCCTGGGAGAGCATCTGTCTGTCCGTAAGCCTTTTCATAAAACGCTCGTATTTCACCTTCTCATGCGCGGCATGCTGGTCGATGATCAGCAGTCTGTCCTCAAACTGAACCATCCAGTACGTGTCAAACACCTGTCCTATGATATGATAACGGCTTCTGTTCTCTACGATTAAAATCTTCTCTTCAAACAGATTCATCTGTTTTCCTGTTTCACCTGCAGGGACATGCTGTGATAACTCCCGGTCAGGAATACTTTGCCTGATATCAGGCGTCTTCACGGCAGCCGCCTGATATCGGTTCTCCTCCATCACCCTGTAAGACGCAGTCCGATTCAGCTCAAACGGTTCCGGCGTATGCTCCTTCCGCCTTTGATCCTGCTCCTCTCTCTGCGCTCTCCGCTCCTTACTCTCGTCATCCAGTTTTACCTCAGGGATCATCTCCTGATTTCTCAGAGTGTCATGTACGCCGTCGGAGAGCATCTTGCAGAACGTCATGCCGTCACTGAAACGCACGTCCATTTTATTGGGATGTACGTTTACATCCACCTGTCCGGCATCCATGGAAATATGCAGCACACACAGGGGAAATTTGTGCTGCATCAAGTATTCCCGATAACCTTCCTCCAGCGCCCTGGCGATGAGATTGCTCCGGATATAGCGCCCGTTGATAAAATAAATCTCAAAATTGCGGTTGGAGCGCACAGCCGTAGGCTTTCCGAGAAATCCCTCCACCCTGTTGCCGTTTTGTTCCAACAACACGGGCACGAGAGAAGCTGCTATATCGCGTCCGTACAGACGATAGACCACTTCCCGCAGGTCTCCGTTTCCCGTAGTGTGAAAGCGAAGCTGACTGCCCATCTGAAACTTAAAAGAAATATCCGGTCTCGACAGTGCCAGATGTTCCATCAGATCGGCGATATAGCCGCCCTCTGTGGCCGGCATCTTCAGGAACTTCCGGCGCACCGGTGTATTATAGAACAGATTCCGCACCAAAAAAGTAGTTCCCTCCGGCGCTCCCACCTGAGAAAACTCCTTCTCCACCGCTCCTTCGAGCACAATGCGGCTGCCTGAGAGACTGTCCTTTGTCTTGGTGATCACCTCCACCTTGGCCACCGCAGCGATACTAGACAACGCCTCCCCGCGAAATCCCAGGCTCGATATCCTGAACAGATCCCCGGCATCCTTTATCTTACTGGTGGCATGACGCCAAAAAGCCTTGCGCACCTGATCTTCCTTTATGCCGCAGCCGTTATCCGTGACGCGTATCAATTCGATACCGCCGTCTCTAATCTCCACGGCAATGGCCGTGGCGCCGGCATCCATGGCATTCTCCACCAGTTCCTTCACAACGCTTGAAGGCCGCTCCACCACCTCGCCCGCGGCAATCCTGTCAATAGTCTCCGAATCCAGCAAATGTATTTCGGGCATCCTCCGCCTCCGTTCTCATGCTTATGCTTATTCCCAAACGTCTTTCACAGTCTTCCGCTCACTCCGCAGTCCAGCGGTTTTTCAATCTGTTCTGCAGCCGGTATAAAGTGTTCAGGGCGTCCAGCGGAGTCAGCGTCGTCACCTCAACCTCCATCAGTTCTCTGATGACATCCTCGTCCGTCACTGTGTCAAAAAGACTCATCTGCGCCATATCCAGCTCATCATAATGCGCGGTCTGTCTGCCGGCGCTCTTTTTCCCGTCGCCCCTGGTATCCACAGCGATGCTCTGCACCTTCTCTGTGATATCATTGTCCGAGAGCTGTTCGGCGATCTCCTTTGCCCGGTCGATGACCAGATCCGGCACTCCGGCCAGCTTTGCCACCTGGATGCCATAGCTTCTGTCCGCACCGCCCTTTATGATCTTGCGCAGAAAGACGATATCCTCCCCGCACTCCTTCACGGCGATACAATAATTGTTCACATTGCTCATCTTGCCCTCCAGCTCGGTGAGCTCGTGATAATGTGTGGCAAAGAGGGTTTTTGCACCCAAAAGCTTCCGGTTGCTGATGTGCTCGATGACGGCCCACGCAATAGAAAGCCCGTCAAAGGTAGATGTTCCGCGTCCGATCTCATCCAGGATCAGAAGACTGTCAGCTGTGGCATTCCGCAGGATATTAGCCACCTCATTCATCTCAACCATGAAGGTAGACTGGCCGCTGGCCAGATCGTCCGACGCACCCACCCTGGTGAAAATGCGATCCACTATGCCAATATTTGCCGACTTTGCCGGCACAAAGCAGCCGATCTGCGCAAGCAGCACGATCAGTGCGGACTGCCGCATATAAGTAGACTTTCCCGCCATATTAGGCCCTGTGATCACACTGATACAATGACTGCTGTTATCAAGATAAGTGTCGTTTGCGATAAACAGATCATTAGAGATCATCTGCTCCACCACCGGGTGCCGTCCCTCTCTGATATCAATGACACCCTTCTCATTCAGCTTCGGCCGCACATAACGATTGCGCTCCGCCACCACGGAGAGCGCGGCAAACACGTCCAGCCTTGCAATCGCCTTTGCAGTCTGCTGTATCCGCTCAATCTGCCCGGATACGGAATCCCTCACCTGACAGAACAGATCATACTCCAGAGTCTGCAGCTTGTCCTCCGCATTTAAGATCGTGTCCTCCAGCTCCTTCAGCCTCTGGGTGGTATAGCGCTCCGCATTGGCCAGCGTCTGCTTTCTGATATAATCCTCCGGCACCAGATTCCGGTAAGAATTGGTCACCTCAAAATAATAGCCGAATACCTTGTTGTACTTAATCTTCAGATTTTTGATGCCTGTGCGCTCTCTGTCCTGCTCCTCCAGCTGTGCGAGCCACTGTTTCCCGTCCCGCCTGGCGCTCCTAAGCCTGTCAATGGTCTCGTCGAAACCGTCCCGGATGATACCGCCCTCCCGTATCGTAACAGGCGGCTCCTCCTCTATGGCCTGCGCAATCAACTGATAAATGTCTCTCAGCTCGTCTATCTCCCCGTAAATCTGCGACAATTCTGCACCCTTAAAATTCTGCAGCACAGTCCTGATATGAGGCAGCATCTCAAGTGAGTTTCTAAAAGCAATCATATCCCTGGGGTTTGCGGTCTTATAGGTGACCTTGGACAAAAGCCGCTCCAGGTCATAAATCGGATTCAGGTATTCCCGCATCTCGTCCCGGGCAAAAATATCCCCGTTCAGCTCTTCAATGGCATCCAGTCTCCGCTCCATAGCCGGCTTGTCTATCAGCGGCTGCTCGATGTAACTGCGCAGGGTTCTTCCGCCCATAGCAGTCTTCGTCTTGTCGAGTACCCAGAGCAGTGAACCGCGCTTCTGCTTTTCCCGAAGGGTTTCCGTAAGCTCCAGATTACGTCTGGTGGAGCTGTCCAAAAGCATATATTTGCTGGTGAGATAGGGATAAATATGTGTAAAATGCTCCAGATTATTCTTCTGTGTCTCATAGAGATACTGAAGCAGCGCCCCTGCCGCCAGCAGGCCGATGGGAAAGTCCTCCACTCCCAGCCCGATCAGGGTATTCACCCTGAAATGTCTCATCAGCTCTCTCCGGCATCCCTCATCGTCAAAGAGATGAGATTCCAGCACATTCACGGATATGTGAAGCCTCCCGCGCAGATCCTCCATATCCATGCCGCTGACTAATAAGGCGTCATTACAGATGATCTCCGACGGCTCATACTTCATCAGCTCATCCATGAGCTTTTTTAAATCCTCCACCTCCGTCACATAATAGTCCCCTGTAGTCACATCCGCAGCAGAAATTCCTATCCCGTCCGAAGTATAGGCGATACACAGCAGATAATTATTTCTGGATTCCTCCAGAGACTGCATATTCAGATTGGTGCCCGGCGTCACGATCCGCACGATTTCCCGCTTCACCAGCCCCTTTGCCAGCTTCGGATCCTCTAGCTGTTCACAGATCGCGACCTTATAGCCCTTTCCCACCAGCTTTGTCAGATAGCTCTCCACCGCATGATAGGGTACGCCGCACATGGGCGCCCGCTCCTCCTGCCCGCAGCTTCTGCCTGTCAACGTAAGCTCCAGCTCCTTGGACGCGGTCAGTGCATCCTCATAAAACATCTCATAAAAATCACCCAGACGGTAAAATAAGATACAGTCGGGGCATTGTTTCTTGGTCTCCATATATTGCTGCATCATGGGAGTTAATTCCGGCACGTCTCTACACTCCTGTTCTTCTCAAGTAAAATCCACAAATTCTGCCAATCCATTCCAAATCATACCACAAAATATAGTATTTGTAAATCTCGTTATGCATTGTCAGGTCAGCGTCGGCAGCAATCGGATTCAATCTATATAATACACATAATCGCTCTTTCGCGCCTTCGCCTCCGGCTCCTCACAATCCGGATAACCCAGCACACAATGGCCGATTCCCTCATAATCACCCTCGATTCCCAGACTCCTCAGGATCTCTCTGCCCTCCCCGGAATCAAACTCCTCCTTTGCCCGGTGGATCCAACAGCTTCCGATTCCTTCCGCATGGGCGGCAAGCATCAGGTTTCCCATCACAAGACTTCCGTCATAGATGTAGGTACCGATACTTCTGTCTGCCAGCACTACAAGTACCACAGGCGCGCCATAAAAGGGATCAAAACCCTCTCTCCCCATAATAGCCGCATTCATGCGGGAAAGCCTGTCCCTAAGCCCCCGGTCCGTCACCGCTAAAATAATGGGGGACTGTTTTCCCATCCCGGTGGCCGCATAGGTGCCCGCCTCACAGATCCGTCGGATGCTCTCGCCGGGCACCATATCCGGTTTAAATTTCTTAATACTTCTTCTGGTCAAAATCTTTTCCAAAACCGTGTTCCTATTTTGCATTTACAGCCGCCTTTCCGCCCGCCTCAAGCCGGCACATCATCAAAACTCCCCTACACCCGATGTCCCATATAGTAAAAACCGTGGCATTCCTCCAGACAAACCGGTACGATCTGCCCGATCAAAGAGGCGTCCCCCGGAAAGTGAACCAATGTATTGTTGGACAGGCGTCCCGTCACAAGGCTGCCGTCATTTTCATTGATCTCCTCAACCAGCGCATCCATGACCCGGCCCCGATACCGCGCCACCTGCTCTCTGGCCACAGTCTGCACTGTCCTGAGCACTTTGTCAAAATTCCTCTTTACCTGTTCCCGGGGCACCTGTTCCATGCCCGCCGCAGGAGTACCCGTGCGCCTGGAATAAATGAATGTAAACGCATTGTCGTAGCGCACCTGATTGATGACGTCGATGGTCTCCTCCACATCGTCGTCCGTCTCTCCCGGAAATCCAACAATAATATCAGTCGTCAGTGCAATATCCGGTATCTCTCTCCGTATCTTTGCCGCCAGCTCCAGATATTGCTCCTTTGTATAGCGCCTGTTCATGGCATTCAAAATCCTGGTGGAGCCCGCCTGCACCGGCAGATGCAAATGTCTGCAGATTTTTTTGGATTCTTTCATCACCTGAATCAGCTCATCGGACAGATCCTTGGGATGGGAAGTCATAAAGCGGATCCGCCGCAGGCCTTCAATCTGTTCCACTTCCCGGAGAAGCTGCGCAAAAGTAATGGGGTGTTCCAGATTTTTCCCATAGGAATTGACATTCTGCCCGAGCAGCATGATCTCCACAACACCGTCTGCCACCAGCGCCTCAATCTCCCGCAGTATCTCCCGCGGCTCCCGGCTGCGCTCTCTGCCGCGCACATAGGGCACAATACAGTAACTGCAGAAATTGTTACAGCCAAACATGATATTGATACCCGACTTAAAAGAGTATTTCCTCTCCACGGGCAGATTCTCCACAATACTGTTTGTGTCCTCCCAGATATCCACCACCATATCGCTCTGATCAAATACAGTACATAAAAGCTCCGCAAATTTGTATATGTTATGCGTTCCAAAAAGCAGATTCACAAAGGGATAACTGCCGCGGATCTTTTCTACCGCCGAGGACTCCTGAACCATACAGCCGCAGAGAGCAATCTTCATATCGGGATTTTTCCGCTGATAACCCTTCAGCTCGCCCAGTCTGCCATACACCCTTTGATTGGCATTGTCCCTGACCGTGCAGGTGTTAAATATTACAAAGTCTGCATCCTCATCCTCAGTCATCTCATATCCTACAAGGCGCAATATTCCCACCAGCTTCTCAGAGTCCCTGGCATTCATCTGGCAGCCGAAGGTCGTTACACAAGCCTTGGGTACTCGTCCGCTTTTTTGTTGAAACTCTCTGATCCGCTGACGGCATCTTGCCATGTAATAATATTGACGATCCGGTTCTTCTTTTGGAGGCTCCTTGCTTAAGTCTATCTTGTCCAAATCAAACTCTTTATGCATTTCTCTCTATTTTTTCCTTTCCAGAATATCCCCGGCTCATAAAACAGGATTTCTGCCATACCTTTGGGCCAGTCTCACCAGCAGCTCTGTCACCTGTTCCATGGACTGAACGCAGGCAAACTCATACCTGCCGTGGAAATTCTCTCCGCCCGTACAGAGATTGGGACAGGGCAGCCCCATAAAGGAGAGTCTTGCACCGTCCGTACCTCCCCGGATAGGGAGGACTCTGGGCTCAATCCCAAGCTCCTCAAAAACCGCCTTGGCATTGTCTATCAGATGCATATGGGGAAGGATGATCTCTTTCATATTGTAATAAGAATCCTTCAAGTCCACAGTGACCGTACCCTCTCCATATTTTAAATTGAGGAAATCCACACAGTTTAAAAAGACCTTTTTCTTTTTTTCAAACAAAGCGCTGTCATGGTCCCGGATAATATAATCCGCCACAGTCTCCTCCACAGTTCCGCGGATATTATCCAGATGGAAGAATCCCTCATAACCTTCTGTATACATGGGGTTTTCCTCCATCGGCAGAAGTCCCTGAAATTCCTGTGCGATCAGTATGGCATTTTTCATCCTGCCTTTTGCATCTCCGGGATGTACGCTCCTCCCGTGAACCACAAGTCTGGCTCCGGCAGCATTAAAGTTTTCATATTCCAGCTCTCCCAGAGCGCCGCCGTCCACCGTATAGGCAAAATCCGCCCCAAACAATGCCACGTCAAAGCAGTCGGCGCCGCAGCCGACCTCCTCATCAGGGGTAAATCCTATCCGGATCTTTCCATGCCTGATCTCAGGATCCCCCAGCAGTGTCTCCGCCATGGCCATGATCTCCGCCACCCCGGCCTTATCATCCGCTCCCAGCAGCGTGGTCCCATCTGTGACGATCAGATCCTGCCCCGTATATTTGAACAGATTCGGAAAATCTTCCGTCTTCATGACTATATTTAACTGCTCATTCAGCACGATATCTCCGCCGTCATACCGCTCCACAATGCGAGGCTTTACGCCTGTACCGGTCACCGCCGGAGAAGTATCCATGTGAGCCACAAATCCCAGAACCGGACGCTCCTCATATCCCGGGGAAGCAGGAACGGAGGCATAGACATAACAGTGCTCCTCATCATAAACGATCTCCTGAGCCCCCATCTCCGTAAGCTCCTGCACCAGCATTCCGGCCAGGTCATGCTGTTTTGCAGTGCTGGGAACCACGGCTGAATCCTCAGCCGACTGAGTGTCCACACGCACATACCTCATAAAATTTTCTATTGTCTTTGTCATGGTATCAGCATCCTTTCTCATCTAACCTAACAACAGTCGCCGCAATTTAAGCATACTCATACCATACCAAAAAACGAATCAACTTGCAATCCCACTTTGTCTGTCATACTGGCGAATTTCACCGCAGATGCCGTCTCTCCTCAAACTGAGCACCAGGATTCCGATCAGATTCGGCACGGCCATCAGTCCGTTGCAGATATCCGAAAAATTCCACACGATCTCCAGTGAGCATACCGCTCCCACAAAGACGATCAGTACATAGACAAAACGATACCAGACATTATATTGTGTCCCTCCTATCAGAAATTCAAATGCCTTCTCCCCCTGATAAGCCCATGCCACAATGGTAGCAAAAGCGAACAGGATAATGCTGATACTCACAAATCGGGCTCCCCAGACGCCATAGGTCGCCGTAAATACCGCGATGGTGAGCTCCGTGCCGTTTAAGAGTTCTCCCGAAGGCGCCGTAGTTCCCAGCAGTCCCGAAGTAATAAATGCAAGCCCTGTCAGCAGACAGATGATCATCGTGTCCAGAAATACCCCTGTCATGCTGATATAGCCCTGACGGACATAGTCCTCCGTGTCTGTTGCTGCAGCAGTGATGCCCGCCGCCCCCAGACCGGCCTCATTGGAAAAGACTCCGCGGGACACACCCATGCGGATAGATTTTGACAGGGACAAGGATGCCGTCACGGTAAGATTTCCCAGAAAACCTCCCGTCATCGCTTCCGGAGCAAAAGCCATAACTATGATCGCACCCAGCCCCTGAGGTATGCGCCCCATATTGAAAAAGATCACGCCCAATGTTCCCAGGATATAAAAGCCTCCCATAAAGGGAACCAGCACTCTGGTCACCCTGGCAATTGAGCCAAGCCCTCCCAGGACCACAAGAATCGTGGCAATGGTTACCGACAGTCCTGTCATGGCAACAGGAGCGTCAAAAGTCACCCTGCATGCCTCGGCGATGGAATTGGACTGTGTCATATTGCCCATACCAAAAGATGCCGCCACTGCAAAAAAAGCATAACTCAACGCCAGAAAACGTCCCACCTTTCCGCCATGTCTCCCTCTGGTTCTCGGCAGTGCATTCTGCAGAATGTACATAGGACCGCCTACACGCTCGCCGCGCTCATTGTATGAGTGATACTTCACTGAGAGCGAGCTCTCCACAAGCTTAGTGGCGAGTCCCAGGACACTGGCCGCCAACATCCACAGCAAAGCTCCCGGACCTCCTAAAACCATAGCGGTAGCCACCCCCACAATATTCCCTGTTCCTATAGTGGCGGCAAGCTCCGTGGTCAGGGAGGCAAACGGAGACATACCGCCTGCACTGCGGCGTCCCCTGCGCTCTCTCCGGCGGCCATCCTTTCCGTATTCCGGTTCCAGTCCAAGTACACAGCGCAGAGCAAATTTCAGCCTTCTAACCGGTAGAAACCGCAGCCGCAGCATCAGCCACACCCCGGTCCCCAACATAAAAATCAGAAGCCAGGGGCCCCATATCAGATCATCCAGTCTGGCAATCCATTCAGAAATCATTGTCCGCTCCCCGGGAAGCTTTGATAATTGGTATGAAAAAGCTGCCTGTACTTATTCATACAGGCAGCTAAAAACTTTTCCGGGGAGGATAATACCGTAACTTCTAACTCTCACATCTGTCAAATCCAGGGTTAAATGCATAGAAGTTCTTTGCATTCAACTTATCCTGTGTGATGCGCAAACCTTCACCGAAACGCTGGAAGTGCACAATCTCGCGGGCTCTCAAAAACTTGATGGGTTCGCATACATCCGGGTCTTTCACAAGGCGCAGAATATTGTCATAAGTGCTGCGCGCTTTCTGCTCTGCTGCAATCATATAAGAACAACTCATGCTTATCGAGCCTGCTCAATAAGATTCAGATTAAAAGTTCCAGTGAATTTCAATCGGAACGTCCCTTGTTCCCGGAATACGTTTGCCGATGGATATATAATCAATCAGCGTTTCCACAATCTCGCGGGTAAGGTGTTCCAAGTTGGTGTATTGTTCAATCAGTTCGCGGCAATTGTCGCCCGCCGCAATTTTTTCTTCGATTTTAGCTAACTGCTTTTCTCCGTCAGCAAGAACATGCTCCAAACGGTCGCGTTCTGTGGTAAAGCCTTTTGACATTTCCACATAATCACTTTCGGAAATCAAGCCCTTTACCTTATCCATGTATAGCTCTCGGATACCTTTTGAATATTCATCAATCTTTTTCTGATAAATAGTTAGGTCAGAGAGCAGGCGGGCTTTTTGCCCTTGCAAGTTGTCGCAAAATTCAATATTCTGCTCTAACTCGTCTTTGTCAAGATACTCCGCGGCCAAACGGTTAAGCTCGTCAATTACCGTTCTTTCCAGTCTGTCAACGGAGATAAACGAGCCGATACAAGCGTCTTTTGCTACATGGCGGTTTGAACATTGTAAATAATGTTTGCTGCCACGTTGGGGAGACGTTTTAGAGGAACGCATGGTATAACCGCAGTTAGCACAGCGGGCTTTTTTTGCGAATAAGCCGATTGTGCCAACATCAAAGGGCTTTGCCCTCTGTGCGACTAATGCTTGTACTCTCTCCCATAATTCCCGGTCAATAATCGGTTCATGTGTTCCCTCAACGCGATACCATTCTTCTTTAGGACGCGGCTTGTTTTGCTTTGTCTTATAGGACACACTACCGTATTTTCCTTGAACCATATTGCCGATATAGATTTCATTTGTCAGCATGTCAGAGATAGCAAAGTATTTCCAAAGGGTGCTGTTTTTCGTTTTCGGCTGTTGGTATCGTAAGCCATGCAGACGCTTATATTCTGTTGGATTTGGTATGCCCCGGTCATTGAGCATACGGGCGATTGCGGTTTTCCCGTAACCTTGTGCAAATAGGGTAAATACTTCACGGACAACGACTGCGGCTTCTTCGTCGATTATCAAATGTCCCTTTTGATCGGGGTCTTTCTTGTAACCGTAAAGAGCAAATGCGCCAATGTGAAAACCGTTTACCCGTCTGTTTGTTAAAACGCTGCGGATATTTTCAGACATATCCTCTAAATACCATTCATTGACAAGTCCGTTAATTTGGCGGGATTTTTTGTTTCCTTTGTTAGCGGTATCAGCATTATCAACGATACTGATGAAGCGAATACCCCAAATAGGGAATAGTCCGTGTATGTACTTTTCCACAAGTTCCAGTTCGCGGGTAAAACGCGATTGTGTCTTACAGAGGATAATATCAAATCTGCGCTGTTCTGCGTCTTTTAACAAACGATTAAATTCCGGTCGGCGGCGGTCAGAGCCGGTATAGTCGTCATCGCTGTAAATGTTGTAAAGTTCCCACCCCTGTTCCATAGCGTATTGCAGCAGCATAGATTTTTGATTTTGTATGCTGTTGCTGTCGTCAGTTTCAAATTGCTTGTTTCTATCTTCTTCGGATAAGCGGCAGTAAATAGCTACTTTCATGTTCTCATATCTCCTTAGAGACAGGAACAAGCCTCCTCGTTTATGATTAGAGGGGGCTTGTCATTATCGCCGTACTGCGGCTATTCCCTTATTTTTTTCGATGTTATTGATAAGCTCAATCCATTTTTTTGTGAATTGAGTTTTTGAAGTCGTGCTTTCGCCGCTTTTGAAAACACTCCTACAAACACTTTTCGATTTTTCGTTGTTTGCCATAATTAGCCCCCTTTCAAGAATGGCTAATACACTATATGAAAAGTGGCAAGTCTACTATTACAACATAAGGGGCTTCAATCGGACGGCTGTTAGCATAGCTCCACGAGAATTCCTCTCTGCTCCGACTCCTTGTCCGGCTTGCGGTTCACTACACTTGGCGGTAAAAACCCGTGGCTGGATTTGCACCAACGAGATTAGTGCCATGCTCGGCACACAAAGAAACGGCGGCTCTGATAATCAAAGCCGCCGGAATAGAATAGGCGCGTGAATACATCTGCTTTTCGACGGCTTTTTTCTTATGCCGTCATTTGGCAGACTATAACTATTAAATTTGCTTCATAATTGCTTAACACAACTATTTTACAATTCGTTGATTGTCTCAGTTACAGAAATATTCCGTATTCGTTTGGCAGGGGTATAGGTGGCTACCATAGCTGCAAGAACAACAAATAGAAGTATAACTATTAAGGAAAAAATGGGTAAATTCCAAACCGCACTGGGAAAATGTTCTGCAATAAGAAAATCAAAAAGCAGTTTGCTTAATGGCAGTCCAACTATACAACCGACAACGCATCCCCAAAAAGAATAGGTAATCGCTTCGGCTGCAATCATTTTTGTGATTTGACGTTCATCCATACCTACGGCTCGCATAGCTCCATATTGTTTTATTCTTGCGGACACACTCATAGAAATGCTGTTGATAATATTCAGCACGGTAACTAGAGTGATGATAGCTAAAAATCCATATACACAAAATACAAAGGCCATATAGGTGCCCGATGTGCGCTGTTCTCGTTTGTCACGGAAACTGTAATTATCACCTACAGCAGTTTGGATGGCGTTGATATTTTCATCGGTTACCTCACTTGTGGTCTGTATCATAACAAGAGAATAGTCCGTTATCCCTGTTAAGCGGACGAAAGTTTCACTGGACGTAATAAGGGTAATTCTGCCATGTGTTAGACCGTCGTCGCTGAATGGGTCATATTTCAGCAAACCAGCAATTTCAAGGGTTTCATTCCCTACTAAAATGGTATCCCCAATCTTCCAAGGGCTACTTTGGTCGGAGGTAATCAGGACATAATTGCTGTCTCCATAAACCTTTGATAAGTCGCTTCCTCTTTTCAAAACACCATCTTTTTTTAGGCAATCCAAATCAAAATCATCATAAGAAATAAGGTCAATGGTACTGGAACGTGTTGTATCTCCATTCATGCCTGCCAAAACACCAAAAGAACTGCGACGTCCATAAACCTCTTTCACCCCATCCATTCCACGAATTATTTCAACTAAATCTGTGGAAATAGAATCGGCGTTACCACTGCTTGAAATGTCAATATCAGAGGCGCTCGCTGATTGGGGCATAAGATAATTGACAAAATCAATCATAACCGAAAAGCTCAAAAGCAGGATTATACTAAGTGCAAAAGAGCCGGTCATTAGGATTAGATTTTTCTTTGCAGAAACAGCATGATTGATGCCAAGAGCCGTTTCTATTTTTATGAATCGTGTATTTGCTGAATGACGGATTGTTTTATCGTTGCCCGCATTTCCTGATACCGCAGAAATAGGAGATACTTTTGAGGCACGCTTAGCGGGAGAACTTGCAGCGATTAGTACGGTAACAACCCCAACAAGAACACCGCTGAGAATACCAATGAAACTGATACCAAAAAGCGGAATGTTCGAAAATTCTTCTCCTACAAGAAAATGTAAAGCTGCACATAATCCCCATGTAACTACAATTCCCAGAACATTACCAATAGGAATCGCTGTTTTACACCAGTTCAGGGCTTCCAGACGTACAAAGCGGATAATCTGCTGCCTGCTCATACCAATACAGCGCATCATCCCAAAAAATTTTGTTCTTTGGGCTACGCTGCTATTGATACTACTGGAAATCATCAAAACGCCTGCAATTAGTATCAGCAGGAATAAAACAATAGCAGCGGAAATAAGCGTTTGTCCCATTGAGCTACCAAGTAAATCCCCAATAGTGAAACTTCCATGTTTTCCAACCAATCGGCTCTGTTCCATTCTAAATCCCATCTCAGCCATACTGAATATTGCTGTTACCATAAATACAGCAAAGATAATGCAAAGCAGTGTCATACGGTTTTGACGTCGGTGTACTTTGGCAGAAATGGGAATTAAGCTAAGATAACTTTTCATTCGCGGCACCTCCCGAAATCCGTCAACACCCCGTCAGATACTTGTAAAATGCGGTCAGCAGTTTGTGCAATACTCCGGCTATGCGTAATCATTATAATAGTCTGTTCGTACTTTTTTGCAGCTTCTTTTAACAAGGCAATTACCTCGCTACTGTTTTGGGTATCAAGATTGCCCGTCGGTTCATCAGCAAGAATAAGAGCCGGACGGGTAATTAGCGCACGTCCTATTGCCACACGTTGCTGCTGTCCGCCGGATAATTGACTAGGTAAATGGTGGCGGCGTTCTTGCAAATTAAGTACCGTAAGCAATTCTTCCAAATGCTGTTTATCAGGTCTTTGGTAATCAAGTAACACCGGGAAAATAATATTTTGTTCAACAGTCAACTCAGGAATTAAGTTAAAGCTCTGAAATATAAATCCAATGTTTCTGCGTCGAAAGACAGTCAAATTACTATCTTTCATTGAAAAAATATCTTTTCCGTCTATAAACACCTTGCCGGAAGTGGGAGTATCAAGCGCACCTACCATATTTAGAAGTGTGCTTTTACCAGAGCCTGACTCACCTACGATTGCAACAAACTCGCCTTTTGGAACGGAAAAGCTGGCGTTTCTTAATGCGTGTACGGCAGCTTCGCCACTTCCATAAGTTTTACAAATTGATTGAACTTCTAATAAATTCATAAGATAACCACCTCTTTCTTGATATAGAAAGGTTATCATGTCAATCCTACTGTAAGATGACACTCAGCCTACAATTTTGTAGGAATTAAAAAATTGATTGTAAAAATGCTTCCTCGGCCTAATTCACTATCAACTTCTATTGCTCCGTTATGTGCTTCAATAATAGACTTTGCAAGCGGCAGACCAAGACCAATTCCCTGCGTATCTTTAGAAAAACGGCTGCGATAAAATCGTTTGAAAATATGGTGTAAATCTTCCGGGTGAATGCCACTTCCATTGTCTTTTACAATGATTTGAACAATGGACGCAAACTGCTTCCACTCAATACAGATAATATCTCCTTTTTTTGTGTGGTCGAAAGCGTTTTTAACAATATTACTGATTGCTTCGACAATCCAATTATGGTCGCATAATAAAGAAACCGTATCGTCACCCGACAGATAGATTTTCTTCTCTTCCTGCTCAGCACGATATGAAAAGTGTCTTTCAATGCGGTTTATCATCTCCGAAACATTTTCTATTGCTTTTTCTATTACGATTGTTCCGGCGTCAAGTTTTGTGATTTTTAAAAGGTTCTGTACCAGTATTTCTATACGGTCTAGCTCTTGTTCTGAAAGAACAGTAAACTCTTGAATTGCGGGTAAGTCCTTTGCTTCTTCCTGCAAGATACCGTTATATACGTTAAGGGCAGCAAGTGGAGTTTTTAGCTGATGTGAAATATCAGATATAGTACCTTTCAGAAATCTTTTGGCATTTCCTTCATTTTCAGCATGAGCGTTCAAAATAGAAACTAAAGAATTTACTTCATGGAACAGTCGATATAATTCACCCTCATCATCACATTCAATACGCGCATTTTGATCACCCGAAATATAGTTTTTAATCTGCATGATTGCATTTTCCATAATTTTATTTTGTTTCTTAAAATACCAATATCCAACTGCCAATATAAGAATATCCATGCATAAAGATGATACCAGCACATACCATGCTGCATTTTTTAATCCTAACATTATCAATGCAATAGATAGCATAGAAAACACTACAATGAAAAACATTATCCGGTAAAATAATAGCTTGATTTTTCTATTTACAAGTATTTTCATTGCGCACCTCAATCCGTTGTATTCCATTTGTACCCCATACGACGAACCGTTATTATTTTTTTCGGTTCGCCGGGGTTATCTTCGATTTTTGTGCGAAGTCTGCGAATATACACAGTAAGCGTATTACTATCAATATAGTTTTCGTCGCAATCCCAAAGTTTGCTCAAAATTTGCTCTGGTGAAAGAACAATATTCGCGTTCTCTATGAAAAAGCAAAGCAGTTTATATTCACTTGCCGTTAATTCCAGCAGTTCATTGTTCTTATAAACTTCTCTTTTCAATAGATTTATTTTTATTCCATTGGAATCCAATTCGGTATCTGCTTGATTAAAATTATCACTTCGGCGAAGCAAAGCATTTATTCTTGACAAAAATACTGCTAATTTGAAAGGTTTTGTAATATAATCATCACCGCCTATATCCAGTCCCATTATGATGTTTGTTTCTTCATCAGCCGCAGTAAGAAACATAATCGGTACCTTTGAGGTTTCTCGGATTTTTTGACATAAATCATAACCAGAACCGTCCGGAAGCGATACGTCTAAAATGACTAAATCGTATTTGCCATTTATCCATTTTGTTTCCGCTTCAAAGCATGTCCGAGCAATATCCACTTCATATCCCTGTTTCTTAATAGCAAAAGATAAGCCGCTAATTAGACTCACATCATCTTCAACAAAGAAAATGTGTTACATTTACTATCACCGTCCTTTCCTCAAACTATATCCATATAATTGTAATCGGATAGCCGAACAATAGCAAGTGTATGGTATGCTTTATTCCTATCCATACTATGATGTGTGTAATCAAATTTTGAAAGAGAGATGAACTATACAATGTAGCTGGGTGAAATGATTATAAAGCAGAATAAAGAAAAGTTTGATTTTAAGACTTTCGGACAGGCTGTCAAAGCGGAAAGAAAAGCAAAGGGCTTCACAAGCAAACGGGGTAGCATGATTTATAGGGGTTTCCGGCTTTGTTGTTCTTACGCAGTCGTACCATCTGCCGCCATATCTTCCACCAGATCCGTGATGATGTCACCTTTCACCTGAAACTCACAGGCATTGAAGGGAATGCCCCCGGCAGCCTGAGGCCATACGCCTACGGTATGATCCACATAATATTTGTCGAATCCGCTCTTCTCAATTTCTTCCATGGAGAGATTTCTGGTCAGCTGATGCACGATGGCGCCGATCATCTCCAGATGTGCAAGCTCCTCGGTTCCGATGTCTGTGAGAAGACCGGCCACCTCTTTGTAAGGCATGGAATAGCGCTGGGACAGATAACGCATACTGGCTGCCAGCTCGCCGTCGGGCCCGCCGAACTGGGAGATGATCACCTGGGCCAGCTTGGCGTTAGGTTCTTTGATGTTTACGGGAAACTGCAATCTTTTTTCATAACTCCACATTATCCACACACTCCTTCCCAGGGCAGCGGCGCTGCGCCCCATCTCCACTCCTGATTACTCTCGGCGAGTGACAGCTTCAACGGATAATAAATTCTGGAGAACTCTCTCTCCAGCTGTGTCTTAATGCGGTTGTAATGATTGTAATACTCCATGGCGTTGGTGTCATAGGGATGGGTATCCAGATAAAGCGCAAGCTCAATCAGCGTAAAATCCAAGATACCGATATCTCTGAGCATCTGTTCCTTATTGTTCATGATACACATCTCCTTCCCGTGAAAGGTTTGTTTAATTCCGGAAAGATTGTGCCGATACAATATGCCTTTTCCAGATCTTCATACATTTTGTCGAAGCGCTGCCAGGGCACATAAGCCATAGCCACGGGAAACTGTTCACAGTGATCGTCAAACTTGATTTCCTGCATGATATTTCCTCTCATACTATTCAATTTAGGTTAATATCATAGTATGAGAAATATTGATATTGGTGCGCAAATCCCTGCAGGCAATTCTTATCTGCCGCCTCTTGTGCTGCTTTCCTCCGCATGCGCCGCACTGTGGCCTCCCTGTTTTGCCCCGGGGAGTCTTCTCCTGATCAGACGCTCCGCAAGCTTGCCTGCATTGAATGGTATCAGCGGATAGACATAGCTCCTGCGGGACACCGTGCGATTACATATGACAGACAATACAGCGATAAGAACCGCCGCAAGATATCCCCCCAGACCAAACAGGGAGGTCAGAACCAGATTTAAAATACGCATAAATTTCAGCGCATATCCAAGCTCATAATTGGCCTGCGTATAGTTTGCTATGGCCACAAATGCCATATAAAGCATGACCTCCGAGGAAAACCAGCCGCTGTTCACCGAAAATTCTCCCAGCACCAGCGCTGCCATGACACTCAAGGGTGTGCTCAGCATGTTGGGTGTATTCACTGCAGCCAGTTTCAGTCCGTCTATGGCCAGCTCCAATAATAGAAACTGCCACAAAATCGGGATGTTCGGCGCCTCCTTCAGCGTGATGAACTCAAAACCATGGGGAATATACTGCGGGTTATTGATCAACAGCAGAAAAGTCGGCGTCATGATATAAGTCAATAGCGCAATGAAAAAGCGGGTGAGCCGCAGATAGGTTCCTGTGATGGGCGGAAAGTAATAATCATCGGCCTCATCCACCACATCAAAGATCGTAGTGGGAATGATCATTGCCGAGGGGGAATTATCCACCAGAATAATGATATTGCCCTCCAATACCTGTGCGGCCGCGGTATCCGGTCTCTCCGTGTATTTAAACTTCGGAAAGGGATTAAACCATTTTCTCCGATAGATGCACTCCGCCAGGCTCTCCTGATTCATGGTGAGAGATTCCACCTGTATACTGTTTATCTTGCCGCGCAGCTCCTCGAGAAAATCCCTGTCCACTCTGTCATCCATATAACAGAGCACAATGTCCGTGTGGGAACATTCTCCGGCACTCAACATCTCCATCCGCAGCTTTTCACTGCGGATACGACGGCGGATCAAAGCTGTGTTAAAGACCACAGTCTCCACGAAACCGTCCTTGGAGCCGCGCAGAACCTTATCCTTCTCCGGCTCCTCCACACTGCGGGCGGGATATGTGCGGGAATCTATCAAAACGGCTTTGTCATATCCCTGAACAAATAAGACAAACATGCCTGACAGCAATGCCACCATCAGCTTGTCAAAACGCTCCTCCACTTCTACCTCCACATGAGGAATGTATTGCTGTACAAGCGTCTCGGCATCCTGCGGCACATCCTCCGGCTTCATATCCATAAAATATTGCAGAATCTTCTGTATCAGATCATCCTTACAGAAGCCGTCTATCAGATACATGCAGGCTCTTTTATCACCGATCTGCATTGTTCTGTGTACCACATCAAAATTGTGCTCCACTCCAAGCATTTGATTCATATAATCCATATTAGCCTGCAGGCTGCCCGATATTCTCTCCATAAAAAATCCTCCCGACACGACACTGTTTTTGATTAGTGTCGCCCGGAAGGAATTTCTTTATACGAAATTATTGATTGGATGTACTGCCAAAGCCGCCGTTTCGGACTCCTGCGGCCTCATCGTCAACCGTGATCCCGTACTCCAGAAAGATACCCTGCACAAGCCCCGTTCCGGCAGCCACATCCACCGTTTTGCCCTCTCTGGAATCATTGGTAATCTTCACAAAAATGTGACCCTCGTTGTCGGAATCATAATAATCACTGTCAATAATTCCCACAGTGTTGTCCATCTGCAGGCGGAATTTAAAGCCCAGACCGCTGCGGGGATAGAGCTTTAACACCCAGCCCTCCTCAATCTTTGACCGTATACCGGTAGGAATCTTGATCGATGCCCCGGCAGGCAGTGAAAACGCAAAAGGGGCATAGAAATCATATCCCGCACTTCCTCTGGTAGCGCGCTCCGGAAGCTTCAGCGATTCATAAATATCACGAATATCCCCCTCCGTGTACTGAGGAAACTCCTCTCCGACAGCGCGTAAAAACTGATCTGCGCTAACCTTAAAAAATTGTGCAATCCTACGCATATCCATCTCTCCAATCTCGTACCTGATATTGCTTTTTGTCTGGTCTCGTCATTTACCGGCACCGCATATTTACAGCACACAGGATGTGACAGGCGCTCCTGTCACAGGCTTCGGCACGGGGGCATCCTTAGGACTGGAATAATCCGGGCAGTGCAGCACCGGAATCTTAGGATTTCTCTGCTGCATGGTCTTTTTTACATCGATGACACGCTGATTTCTGCTTCCCTTCCAGAGAAGCTTTGCATCCTTCTCCTCCACATGAAACTCTCCGTCTACCACTACGTCCACATACTGCATCACCGGATATTGGAAAATGTTCTCCCAGATATCTCCGGTATAGAGCCATATCGTCTTATTCGGATATCTCTCCCTGATCTCCGCCATAAGTTTGCGCACATCCAGAGAATTTGCCGGATGCAGCGGATCTCCTCCGGAAAAGGTAATACCTGATATATAGGACTTGTCTAATTGTTCAAAAATTTCCGCTCTTGCCGCATCATCAAAGAGAATCCCTCCGTCCGGATCCCATGTGACGGGATTATGGCACTCCCTGCAGCAATGATTGCAGCCGGCAACCCAAAGCACAACCCGCAGCCCGTCGCCGTTCAGCATATCATCCTTCGTAATATTGTGATATCTCATGAATATTATACCCTCGCAATCTCTGCATGTGATTCTGCGTGTAAACCCGCATTATCACATACTCTTCCTCTCGGCGATCTCCGCCATCTTGGCGTCGTTCAAACGAGTGTCGCCATGAACGCGGGAATAGGACAGATAGCCGTTCATCCTGTCGATCTTGGTCAGGTTGCGGCTACCGCACTCGGGACACACATCCATCTCCAGCTCCTGATGTCCACAGTCGTCACAATATGCCAGAGAGAGGTTAACGCCTTCATAAAAACCCATATCCATAGCTCTTCGGATCAAAGTCTTAATTGCTTCAGTATTATAGTCTATGGGATATTTGACATACTGAATCTTGCCGCCATTGCTCAAATCCCAGAAACGATCCTCCAGATTCTGTTTCTCAATAGGCGTAATATCCTCCGTCACATGACAGTGAAAGCTGTTGGACACATATTCTCTGTCTGACACGCCCTCGATAATGCCGTATTTTTTTCGGAACTGCTTAATCTGCAGACCACAGAGATTCTCCGCCGGCGTGCCGTAGATGGCATAGAGATTGCCGTCCGCCTCCTTAAACTCTGCGATCCTCTTATTGATATGCTCCATGACCTCCAGGGCGAAAGCTCCGTCTTCCACCAGTGATTTACCATTATAAAGCTCCTGGAGTTCATTTAACGCAGTGATGCCGAAACTGGCTGTAGCCGATTTTAACAGCGGTTTAATCTTGTCCGTAAGCTTCAGATTACCGCCCAAAAATCCGCCCTCACAGTAAGCCAGCGGGTTGGTGGAGGCACGCATCTCGCCCAGATAGGCATAAGTGCGGATATGAAGCTGTCTGATCAGATTCAGATAATAATCCAGCACCTCATAAAAATCCCTGCTCTCCTTGCGGGCTTTAGCCAGGATCATGGGCAGATGCAGGGACACTGCACCCACGTTAAAGCGCCCCACAAATACAGGCAGATCATTGTCATCTGCCGGATGCATTCCCCCTCTCTCATACCAGGGAGAGAGAAACGCTCTGCAGCCCATGGGGGATATGATTCTGCCGTACTGCTTATACATACTGGCCACATAGCCCTTTCCGGTGAGGCTGAGCCAATCGGGATACATGGTCTTGGCAGAACATTTCACCCCCGCCTCAAACACATCCTCCAGTTCCTTCCCGGGCCCGTGGAGATTCTCGTCATACAGAAATACGATTTTCGGGAATAAAACGGGTTTCTTGTGATCCTTCCTGCCCTGCCCTTCTCTGCGGACATTCAGCATTGTGATGGTGGCAAGCTTTGCAAACCTGCCGGTTCCCGTACCCGCCGTCACAGTGATAAACGGATAATCGCCGCGGCTGGAAGCCACAGTATTGAACTTATACTCCCAGCCCTGGAATCCCTGCTCAAACTCTTTGGTCACATCCGCATAGCTCTCCGCCTCCGCGGCCGCCTCATCAATCCCGAGCTTTCTGTATTTCTCTATATTGCGGTTATAAGACTTTTCAGCGTAGGGCTCCAGAATCAGATCCACGCTGGGCACAGTAAACCCGCCATACTGCTGACTGGCCGCGCTCAGAACGATATCGCCTATGACGTCGAAGGCAACATCCAGAGATTTGGGCTCATTATACCAGATATTGCCCATCTCAAAGCCGCCGGTCAGTACATTCTGCACATCAAAAAGACAGCAGTTCATCGTATCTCTTCTGGCAGACATATCATGGACATAAATATAGCCGTCCCTGCATGCCTGTATCTCTTCCGTTGTCAGAAAGAACTTCTGGTAAAGTTCCTTGTTGAGCTGATTGAAAATCAGGCTTCTCTTGGTGGACACCAGCGCAGAGTCCGTGTTCGCATTCTCCTTGTCGCCGATATACATGATTGACTGACTCTTTTTATACACGTCATCCAGCATACGCACAAAGTCCTGTTTATAATTGCGGTAATCGCGATAGCTTTTGGCCACCACGGGCTTGACCTGCTCCAGAGCGCTCTCCACAATATTGTGCATGATGGGAATGGGAATTTCATCTGCATCCAGCTCATTAACCTTGTCCACCACAAACTGACAGATGCTGCGTTCCTCCTCCTCCGTAAATCTGGTCAGCGCTCTATAAGCGCTCTTTCCTACAGCGCTGATCACCTTCTGTACATTAAACGCCTCTTTGCTGCCGTCCTTCTTAATCACATATACGGTGCGCTCCGGCTTGTATTCCAATCCGAAATTTACATCTGTCGTGGTTGACTGACCAAAATTACTGCCCATGCTCTTCCCTTTCCTCATCCATTCTCGAATCCGGGTATCCTATTCAGCACTTCCCTCTCAAAGACCAAATATGCGCGCAAAACAGGCTTATATGCCCGAACGCACGCGACTCGAAATACAATATATAGTGTTATTTTATCCTGCGGCCCGAGATATTGTGCCGCTTATTTAACAGTATAAAAAAGAATCTCCCGATTGTCAACGGAAGTAACCACTAAAAATCTAACAAAAAAGGTGTCCTAATTTTAGACACCTTTTCGCAATTTTTCACTTGACTTTATATGAACATCAGAGAATTCCACTGGCAGCAACCTTTTCCAGCGCCTCCTCGATCTCCTCCACGGTGAGCACCAGTGCGAATCTCACATGCCCTTTTCCCAGTTCTCCGAAGCTGCTTCCGGGAGTACAGAGCACGCCGGTCTTTTCCAGAAGTTCCATGACAAAGCTCACATCGTCTCCCTCAAAACGGCCGGGAATCCCGGCCCAGGCAAACATAGTGCCCTGACTGCGCTCAAAATCCCAGCCCAGCCTTGTAAATCCGTCACAGAGGGCGTTTCTCCGCCTCTCATACTCCGCGCACTGCGCTCTCACCATATCATCCGGCCCTGTGAGCGCGGCGATCGCTCCGCACTGTACCGGAAGAAACGTACCATAATCAATCTGCGACCGCAGCTTCTTGAAATTCTGCACCACAGCTTCATTTCCCACAAGGAACCCCATCCGCGCGCCGGTGTAGTTAAAGGATTTGGAGAGAGAATAAAACTCCACCGCCACCTCCCTCGCCCCTGCAAAGGAGAGAATGGAACGCCCTACCCTGCCGTCATAGATGATATCCGAATAGGCATTGTCATGGACGATCAATATTTCATTTTTCTGTGCCCAGGGAATCAGCTTCTCGTAAAACGAATCCGGAGCCGCCTTGCAGATGGGATTCAGAGGGTATGACACAATCATCATTTTTGCCTTTTTTCCCGATCCGCCAATACCATATACCTTCCCCAGAGTCTCAAGATCCGGCAGATAACCGTTCTCCTCCAAAAGCTCATAATATGCAAGCTCGGCCCCCGCCAGCGCAGGCCCGATGGCAAAAATCGGATAGCCGGGATCCGGCACTAATACCACATCCCCCTCGTCCAACAGGCTCAGGCCGATATGTGCGATTCCTTCCTGTGAGCCGTACACACTCATGATCTCCGAAGAGTCAAGCTCCACATGATAGCGTGTCCGGTATCTCCGGATGACCGCATCGATCAGCTCCGGCATATCCTGCAGTGCATATTTATAGTTTTCCGGTTTGGATGCCGCAGCACAGACCGCATCCATAATATGCTGAGCCGGTTTAAAATCAGGGGTTCCAACCGAAAAATTAAAGACCTTTCCTCCCTGAGACTCCACCTCCTGCTTTTTTTCGTTCAGAACCTGGAAGATTCCCTCCTCAAATTCCTCCATTCGTCTTGACGGTGCAAACTGCATGGTCACTCATCCTCTTTTCTGTTTAATATCTCTGTCAGCCAATCTCTGTACTGATCTCTGATTCTTTCGGGAGCCGCGATCTCTGCCTCCGGTCCGATACCGGACAGCCATCCGAAAAACTGTCCGCTGACTGCCACCCGCGCCCGGATACGAAAAGTGCCATCCTCCATGGGACGGATATCAGCCTCCTTGCCGAAGCGATCCAGGACCACGCCTGCCAGCCTGTTGGGAAACCGCATAGTCACAGTCTCTTCCTCTCCGCTGTACATGCCGAAGGTACGGTTCGTGTAAGCCGCCAGATCCTGCTGTTCAAATTCTGCCAGCCCTTCTCTCTTCGCCTCCAGCACTTCCACACTGCCCATTTTATCCACACGATAATGCTTTAAGACACCGCTGACGGCATCCCATGCCGCCAGATAATAATTTTCCTCGCGCCAGATCAGTGCCCAAGGACTGACCCTGCGCCTCTCACCCCGCGGAACCAGCTGCTTTTTGAGATTCCACTCCAGATAGGTGAACGCGATCTGCCTGTTTTCCTGTATCGCTCTGTGTATGCTGTCCACACTGTAATAAATATTCTCATTCTCGGTTTTTACGCGCCCGGCCACATAGACCTGCCTCTGAAGCTTGCCCGCATCGTGCCTGCCCGCCAGCTTCTCCAGCTTGCTTATCAGCTCTCTGGACTTCCTCGGTGTGATAAAGCGCGAGGACTGCACCACATCCACCAAAAGCTTGAGCTCTGCCAGCTCAAATGTCCGGCTGGCCAGATAATATCCTCCGCCCCTGCGGCTGGACACCTGTATGATATCATAGCCGAAGTCGATAAGACCGGCGATATCACTGTAGATGGTCTTGCGCTCACAGCAGATTCCCTCCGCCTCCAGACGTCTGATGATCTCCGCCGTGGACATGGGATGCGCCTCGTCTGTGTACTCCTCGAGCATCCGCAGGATATATAATATTTTCAGCTTCTGTCCTTCCGATTTCGCCATTGTATCTCATAGCCTTTCGCGCTGAATTTCCAGTATGTCAAAGATCTGACCCAGACGGCTGATCTCATGATCCGGTCTGTACAGCTCATATTGAACCGCGGCAGACGCATCCTTCTCGAAAATATCTTCGGGACGATACCAACAGGTAGGAATACCACTCAGGACCCCGCCCTTGATATCACTGGTGAGAGAGTCCCCCACGATCAAAAGTTCCTCCCGCCGAAGGCCTGCCCCGGATTCCTCTATAGCCTTGACACAGTGATCAAAAAATTCCTTTTGCGGCTTGGGCGTCCCAATCCGTTCCGAGATAAATACTCCGTCCATCAGATCATACAGCCCGGAAAGCCGCAGCTTATTCTCCTGGGTAGAGGTTACACCGTTAGTGATGATATACTGCCTTACTTTCCCGTGCAGCGCTCTGCAGACATCCAGAGAAGAATCCGCAGGATCTTCCATATACCGATAGACTCTGCCCAACAGGTCCTGGTACTCCTCCCGGAAAGCCTCAACATCCACTCCCGTGATGCCGTACTCCTCAAACAGAGTGGTGAAACGGCCTGTAAGAAGCTCCGCTTTCGTCACTTCACCCAGCTCCAGCCGTTTCCAGTAACCGTCATTGATCTCCTGATAGCGCTGCAGTATCTCTTCCGTAATATCCTGTCCGATGGTCTGAAAACATCTGTTCATGGCATATCTCTGTGAGTATACAAAATCCAGCAAAGTACCGTCCACATCCCACAGCACTGATCGATAGCGGCTCATAGACGTCCCTCCTCCTTCCTTTTTCCCGCAATGCAGAAAAAGGAGCCATCCACAGGAAAGCTCCTCACATCCTTATGCCTGCTCTGCACTCTCCGCATGCTCGGTCTGATCCGCCTTTGCATTTGCGTTTCTGCGCATCGTGATTCCGAGAAAGACTGCCGCTCCACCCACTGCCACAAAAATCAATAACAGTAACAGATAAGACACAAACGCGTTAATGAATCCCATATTGATACCTCCCTGCCCGGCGGTACTCACCGCCGAAAAATCTGTAATCAGTATAAAACTTTTGGAGAAAGCCGTCAAGTCCGCCAGACGCCGCTGTCCAAAAATCTTTGGGCGCTCTCCATGGCCCGCTCCGTGACTTCCGGCGCATATCCCATCATGCCCAACAGACGAATGGCATTTCTGGTATCAGATTTGCCGGTCAGAAGACGATAAGCAAAAGAGAGATCCCCGTCCCTGATATCCTCCTCAAAATGATAATTGTCAAAATCCTCCCGCAAAAGCTCGGTGAGTTCAATGTCATGAGTCGCCGCAAAACACAGCACCTGTCTGCCCGCAAGACTCTTAAGAATCTGCGCTGAGGCCGCTATGCGCTCCACTGTGTTGGTTCCCCGGAGCACCTCGTCCACAAAACAGAGCACTGTTCTGCCCTCCGAGACTGCGTCCAGAATACGCTTAAGCGCCTTGATCTCAACGATATAATAGCTCTCCCCACCGGTGATATTATCCCGCAGGGCCATGGAGGAATAGACTGCCGCCAGAGGAGCCCGGTAGACATCCGCCGCGCAGGTGTGAATCGTCTGCGCCATGATGGCATTGACAGCCGCCATCTTCAAAAAAGTAGATTTCCCGGAGGCGTTCGAACCCGTGAGCAGCACACCCCGCTCTGCCTCGATACTGTTTTTCACCGGCTGATCCAGCAGCGGATGATACCCCTCCCCGATAACGATTTTTAGTTCCGAATCCAAAAATTCAGGCACGCACCAGCCATTTTTCAGAGAAGCCCGAAAAGCGGCAACAGAGACCGCAGCCTCCAGAAGCCCCGCCCCGGAGATCAGCGCGTCTATCTCCGCCACATGCCTGCGCAGCTGCTTCAGCATTTTATTAAAGACAATCAGATCCACATGAAAAACCATACGGACATAATCCATGATGATCTCAAGAGGATTGCCGCCTGTCTTGCCGTTCCCTGCGCCAAAGACCCAGAAGGAACCGCTCCGCACCCCCTTCAGACTCTGAATACAGCTTCTCATGTCAGAAAGCTCCCCGCTGCAGACCGGCAATTCTGTTTTAACGATTCTGTCACTGATTCTGAGCAGGCGGATCACATAAGCAAAGCTGGTGATATAAGGTTCCGTCTCCCTCTTGTCCTTAAAATAGCTGACAATCTGATATACGCTCAATACTGCCATACCCAAAAGCGCGAATGTAAGCTGAAAAGGCATGAGAATCAGCAGCAGAACATACAATCCGTTTGCCAGATGATGCCTGGCATTGCTCCGCTCTCCCAGATAGTCCAGATTCTCGATATAATCATAGAGCGAATACTTTCCCGTATAACCCAGTTCGCTCATGAGCAGCTGTATCTGCACACGCTCATCCGCATGTTCTGAAAACCAGTCCGTGATCTCCTCAAAGTGTTCCAGCCATTCTCTGCTCCGCCCCGCGCTTCTGAGCAGATAATACAGATACTCTTCCCCCGTGGCAGAATGCGTATCGTTGATCCGACGGAAAATATCATCCATACTCAGATCATTCCAGGTGATATCGTCAAGCTGCCCATCCTCTTTATGCCGTTTATAATAGCCCGGTATATGGGCGCTGTTCTCCGGAGTGTATTTTCGCCCGGGAGGCATACCGAAATGATCATACAATGACTGAACAAACCGCTTTTTTTGTTTTCCGGCCTGCACAGTCTCCCGGACAAAGATTACGATCACAAAAAGCAGCATGGCAGCCGCCAATGCCAGATATTCCATAGATTTTTATACTCCTTCTAAGCCACCAGGAAGAATTTTACAAGGAATATGACGGAGAGAATGTAAGTGAGAACGGACACCTCCTTCGCCTTTCCCGTAAACAGCTTGATTACCGTGTAAGCAATGAGCCCAATGCCGATGGCATGTCCGATAGAGCCGGACACAGGCATGGCGATCAGCATCAAAGCGACCGGCACGGACTGGCAGATATCGTTAAAGTCAATATTTTTCAAACCGGTAACCATCAGCACACCCACATAGATCAGAGCCGAAGAGGTAGCAGCGGCAGGAATGATCGCCGCGATGGGCGCAAGGAACATACATGCCAGAAAAACGATACCCGTGGTAAGCGCCGTCAGACCCGTGCGCCCGCCTGCCTCAACGCCGGACGCTGACTCGATGAAAGTGGTGACGGTGGAAGTACCTGTGGCAGATCCCACCACAGTGCCCACAGCATCGGCCAGCAGGGCCTGCTTCATCCGGGGCATCTTGCCTTCCTTGTCCAGCATACCCGCACGGCTCGCCGTACCCACCAGCGTACCGATGGTATCAAACATATCGATAATACAGAAAGTCACGATCAGAGTGACCACGGTGAACCAGCCGATCTGTGCAAAACCTGCGAAATTAAATTTAAACAGAGTAGTCGCCGTCATATCCGAAAAAGGCGGAATGAAGGACGCTTTGGAAAGACTGGCAAAAGGATTTACCCTGAGGAAAAGCGCCTCGCACGCCCAGTATACAATACTGGCCACCAGCATACCGATGATAACGGCAGCCTTAAGTCCCTTCTTCGCAAGGATTACGATCACAAACAGACCGATAAACATGGTCACTACCGTGAGTACCATAGATGTATAACCCGAACCCATATCCGCCTTTGCAACACTGGGAGTAAGAGCCCCGAAAAAGTCTCTCATAACATAAAAAGGCCCTCCGTTTTCCGAATAAATGCCCACATTTGATCCCACACCGATATTCATCAGCATCAGACCGATAGCGGGCGCGATCCCCAGACGAACCCCCAGCGGAATCGCCTCCACGATCTTCTCCCGCACATTCAGAACGGACAGAACCAGGAACACAAGACCCTCGATTAAAATAATACACAGTGCCGCCTGAAAAGAAGCCACATAACTCATACCCGTCAGCGCTACAATGTTGGTGACTACAACGGCAAAGAAACTGTTGAGTCCCATACCGGGAGCCATGGCAAAAGGCTTGTTGGCCGCGAATGCCATCACGAACATACCTATGGCAGATGCGATACAGGTCGCCAAGAACACACCGTTCCACAGATCCGTGCCTTCCACTCCGAAATTCGTAAGCAGATTGGGATTCAATGCGATGATATATGCCATCGTCATGAAGGTGGTGAGTCCGGCAACGATCTCTGTCCTGACATTAGTGCCGTTCTCTTTGAGTTTAAAGATTTTTTCTAACATTACTTTCCCTCCTAAGTGAATTGTTTTATATTAACATATCTTGAGAACCGTAAACCGGGTCACTCCGACAGCATCCGCTGCAAAATGACATTACATCTGCGATAAATATGCTCGGGACTCTCTCCGATCCAGAATGAACCGTCCTTGTAAAGTATTTTTCCCTGGATCATCGTCATGCGGACATTGGACTTGCTGCCGCTGTAGACCAGATTACCCACAATATTGTTTAGCGGCTGCATATTGGGCTGGTGCAGATCGATCAGAATCATGTCCGCATACTTCCCTTTTGTAAGTGTATCCGACCTGCCAAGCCGCATTGCCTTGGCCCCGTGTACCGTAGCCATCCGCAGCACCCGCTCCGCGCTTACGCACGCGGCGTTCTGCTCTCTCACCTTGCTCAGTCCCGCCACCAGAAACATCTCCCTGAACATATCCAGACAATTATTGCTTGCAGGTCCGTCAGTCCCTATGGCCACAGGAATTTTACGCTTTTCAAACTCTGCGATAGGTGCGATCCCGCTGGCAAGCTTCAGGTTTGAAGCCGGATTCGTGATCACATGCAGCCTGCGCATCCTGAATACATTCATATCCTCCGGAGTCATATGGACGCAGTGGAATCCTCCGCCTCCAAACTCAAACATCCCAAGAGAATCCAAAAAAACTGCGGGAGTCATGCCGTATCGCGCCCTGCACTCCTCCACCTCCCTGGCAGTCTCCGCCATATGCGTATAGACCGGCGCTCTGTGTCTGTGGGCAAGCCCCGATACCTGACACAGGAGTTCCTTGGAACAGGTATACTCGGCGTGGAAACCAAGCTGATAGCTGATCAGAGGACCGCATTTATTCCATCTTACATACTCCTCCTCAACCTGCTCCGGCGAAGACACAAAATCATTGAGCCCGGGGACCAGAACACAACGCATGCCTGTGTCCATACAGGCTTCCGCTACCGCCCCCGGATTGACATACATGTCAAAAATAGAAGTGATACCGCTGGTGAGATACTCCAGCACTGCCAGCCTGGTCAGCTCATAGATGTCCTCCGGTGTAAGTCTGGCCTCCATGGGAAATATTTTCTCCTTCAGCCACTGATCCAGAGGAAGATCATCCGCATAGGATCTCAGGAAAGTCATGGCCGAGTGAGTGTGGGCGTTCTTAAATCCGGGCATCAGCAGATTCCCCTCGCAGTCAAGCTGTATATCCCAGTTGATGCGGGGTACTCCCGCCGGGTTCCAATCCGCTTCCAGCTCCTTCTGATCGGCCACATATACGATCTTCTCATTCTTTACCCAGACCTCGCCCTCAAAAATGGGCCTGTGTTTCTCCATGGTAAGGATTTTTGCATTATATAATCTGACATTCATTGAATGGATTCCCCTCCAAAGCCACAGGGCAGCAATTCCTTCAATCTGTATTCCCTGTAGTCCTCTTTCCCTTTCACTACTAAAATACGAAAATCCGCATCCCCGAACTCCTGCATCACCTGCCTGCAGATGCCGCAGGGATAAGCATATTCTGCAGGCTCCTGTCCCTCCAGTCCCCCGGCAATGGCAATCGCCTTAAACCTGCGCTCCCCTTCGCTCACCGCTTTGAAAAACGCCGTGCGTTCGGCGCAATTGGTCGCTCCGTAAGAGGCGTTCTCGATATTGCCCCCACAGTAGATTCTGCCGCTCTCCGCCAAAAGCGCCGCTCCCACAGTATAACGGGAATAGGGGGCGTAGGCTGTCTCTCTTGCCTTCAGCGCCGATATTGTCAACCTTTCCGTTTCATTTTCCGTCAATTGCTTTTCCAAACTGTCTCACTGCCTCCGTCACCAGTTTTTTGAACTTGGGAGCCGCCGCATCCGCCGCCGCCTGCACCTCCCCGTGATTCAGAGGAGCCGAAGACATACCTGCCGCCAGATTACTGATGCAGGAGATGCCGCAGACCCTCAGTCCGCAGTGATTGGCAGCAATACTCTCCACCACTGTGCTCATTCCCACTGCGTCACAGCCTAATGTCCGCAACATGCGTATCTCTGCAGGCGACTCATAGGAAGGCCCTGTGAGTTGGGCATACACACCCTCCTGCAGGAATATATCATGCTCCTTTGCCGTGCTTCTGATAATATTCTGCAGCTCGAGATTATAAACCGCACTCATATCCGGAAAACGGATGCCCAGCTCACCGATATTACACCCGATCAAAGGATTTGGCGCAAATACGGATATGTGATCTCTGATCAGCATCAGATCGCCCGGGTGAAAGGAAGTGTTAACGCCTCCTGCCGCGTTGGTGAGGAATAAAATTTCCGCTCCCAAAAGCTTCATCAGCCGTACGGGCAGCACCACATCCGAGATGTCATAGCCCTCATAATAATGTACTCTTCCCTTCATGCACACCACGGGAACCTGATCGATATACCCGAATATAAAACAGCCTGCATGCCCTGGTACCGTAGACACCGGAAAGCCCTGAATCTCCCCGTAAGGTATCTCGGCCTCCACCCGGATTCCAGCCGCATAATCTCCCAGACCCGAGCCCAGGACAATCGCGACGCGGGGGACAAAATCCGTCTTTTCACGCACTGCGCGCACACAACGCAACAGTTTCTCATAAACAGGGTTTTGATTCTGATTCCGAATTCCTTCCATGACAAACGCCTCCCTTCTCAAATGGCAGCTTTGCTGCTTAATATGCTTATTATACAGAATCCCTATACAAAAAGCAATTATAAGAAGCGATTCTATTGCTGAAAGCACAGCAGGGCATTCCATTATGAAAAGCCTGTGAGCGAAACGGGTGTTCCGTCCGCCCACAGGCTTATACCGGATTACGATTAGATGATGATACACACCATACCGCCGTTTGAATCGTTTACAATCTTCTGCATGGTATCCTGAAGCTTGAGCTGGCTGTCGTCCCCGATGGAGGACACCTTGGTGGTGATGCCGTCGTTCACAAGCTGCTCAACCGTTTTTCCAAATATATTGGTGTCCCAGATACCCTCCTCCATATCCGCCTGATTGATGTAGCGCACCAGATCCTCCGCCTGCTGTTCGCTTCCCACAATGGGCGCGATCTCTGTCTCAATATTGGCGCGGATCATGTGAATTGAGGGACTGATGGCTTTGATCTTTACGCCAAATTTATTGCCATGGCGAATCAACTCCGGCTTCTCCAGACGAATCTCATCCTTCTCAGGCGTCACCACCCCGTAGCCTCTGCCCCGCACCATATTCACGGCGTTCAGCACTTTTGAATACTCCTTCTGCATGGCGGAAAACTCCCGCAGCTTCTCGATCAGCTGGTATTCATCCTGGATTTTCTCCCCGATCATCTCCGAGAGCATCTCGTAATAGTATGCCTCATCCACATCCATCTGCACGCGTATGATTCCATTGTCCAGCCGTATCCCGTCCATCTTACAGCGCTTCACAAAATCGCTCTCCATCTGTACCGGGCGCTCCAGCACATCCCGGATGCGCTCATAGTCTTTCATGAGCGTTCGCACGCACTCTATGATCTCCTGCTTCATCCGATTATCCCCGGGCAGCATTTCCACCCATTTGGGCATATAAAACTCCATGGCCGAGATGGGAAACTCATACAGCACATGCTCCAGAATATCATGGATATCATCCTTTTTCAGCTGTTCACAATTGACGGGCAGCACAGATACATTGTATTTGCCCTCCAGCTCCTCTGCCAGACGTTTCGTATCTTCGGAATAGGGCTTCTGACTATTCAACAGTACCAGAAATGGTTTATGTATACGCTGCAGGGCATTGATGGTTCTCTCCTCCGCCTCTATATAGCTGCTTCTGGGAATCTCCGAAAAGCTGCCGTCTGTGGTCACCACAAGACCGATGGTGGAGTGGTCGTTCATCACCTTATCAGTCCCGATCTCCGCAGCCTGAGTGAAGGGAATCTCCTCCTCAAACCAGGGCGTTTTCACCATACGCTCCTGATCCTCCTCCAGATGTCCCGCCGCACCGTCCACCATATACCCCACACAGTCGATGAGACGCACCCTAAGCTCCACGTCGCCATTGAGCTTAATCTTAGCAGCCTCATTTGGAATGAATTTTGGCTCCGTGGTGGTGATGGTCTTTCCGCCCGCGCTCTGGGGCAGTTCATCCATGGCTCTGGCAAGCGCATGCTCATCCTCCATATTGGGCAGCACCATCTCATCCATAAAGCGCTTGATGAAGGTGGACTTCCCGGTACGCACGGGACCCAGCACGCCGATATAGATTTCGCCCCCGGTCCGCCTCTGTATGTCGGAATACAGATCGTATGTATGATTCGATGCATAATCCATAACAAAACCTCCTGCCGATACTGTTACAGTATACGCAGGAGGCCCTGAAAGAATGCTATTTCAACACAATTCTCTTAAAGTTTTTCTTGCCGCGCTTCACCACGATCCCGTCGCCGGCAAATTGATCCGGCGTGTAAGTGGTCTTGATATCGGAGACTTTCTCTCCATCTACCGTGACACCGCCCTGTTCCACGGCGCGTCTGGCCTCGGATCGGGAGGCCGTCAGCCCGGAGGCCGCGAGCACACCCAGAATGTCGATTCTGCCGTCTAAGAAGTCTGTCCCGGAAAGCTCATAGGTGGGCATTTCCGCAGCATTTCCTCCTGCGAACAAGGCCCTGGCACTCTCCTGTGCTTTCGCTGCTTCCTCCTCTCCGTGTATCATCTTGGTGAGCTCATATGCAAGAATCTCCTTCGCCTGATTGAGCTGACTGCCCTCCCATTTCTCCATCTCTTCTATCTGCTCCAGAGGCAGGAAGGTCAGCATGCGCAGGCATTTCAGCACATCCGCATCCCCTACATTTCTCCAGTACTGATAGAACTCGTAGGGCGATGTCTTCTCCGGGTCAAGCCACACGGCTCCCTTCTGGGTCTTACCCATCTTTTTGCCCTCGGAATTGAGCAGCAGCGTGATTGTCATGGCATAGGCATCCTTGCCAAGCTTTCTGCGGATCAGCTCTGTTCCACCCAGCATATTGCTCCACTGATCGTCTCCTCCGAACTGCATGTTGCAGCCGTATTTTTCATATAAGCACAGGAAATCATAGCTCTGCATGATCATGTAGTTGAACTCCAGAAAGCTCAGCCCTTTCTCCATGCGTTGTTTGTAGCACTCAGCGGTAAGCATGCGGTTCACTGAAAAATGAGCGCCGATATCCCGTATAAATTCAATATAATTCAAATCTCTCAGCCAGTCGGCATTGTTCACCATCATGGCCTTGCCCTCGCCGAACTCGATGAATTTGCTCATCTGCTTTTTAAAGCACTCACAATTGTGATCGATCATTTCCGTAGTCATCATGCTGCGCAGATCCGTGCGTCCGGAAGGGTCTCCGATCATGGCAGTGCCGCCCCCGATCAGCGCAATGGGCTTGTTACCCGCCATCTGCAGTCTCTTCATCAGACACAGCGCCATAAAATGTCCCACATGCAGACTGTCCGCCGTGGGGTCAAAGCCAATGTAGAACACCGCTTTGCCATTGTTGACCAGCTCTTTGATCTCCTCCTCGTCTGTGAGCTGTGCCAGAAGTCCTCTTGCCTTCAACTCGTCAAATACTGTCATAATTCCTCTCTCCTTTATGATTTTAATGTCAGCGGCCGGATGTACACAAAAAAAGCCCCTCCTGCAAAGGACGGGCCTGCGCTCGTGTTACCACCTTAATTCCTGCAGGACTCACATCCTGCAGCTTTGCGAGTATCATAATACTATGAATATCTATCCATATCATGAGCATCCATCAATACCCCGGCAGATATCGGTGCCTTCCGGCAAAGCCTACTCTCTTCCCCCTATCCGAATGTCCCAGATACGGTCTCCTGTTTCAGCCCTGCAGCTCCGAGATGTATTTCCCATTGCCCTTCTTGCGCCTCTCACCAACCGGCAGCTCTCTGTCAGCCTGTAGACAAAGGTACTTCTTCTCATCATCGCTTTCTCTGATATTATGCTCCTTATTATACAAATTGTTTTCCGGACTGTCAACCGTCTTTCATAATTTCTTCCTCAAACTGCTGAACGGTTTCAACTCGAATGGCTTTCCGGAACCACATGTCCAGCGTGTCAAGGTTTTTAACTCCCATAATCTTGGCGGCCAAATCCTCCGAAACCTCTCCCCGACTGCACAAAAACTGTAACATAAATTCCGCTTTTCCCTCGGCTTTACCCTCAGCTTTTCCTTCCGCTTTCCAATCCTTTCTCATTTCATCCACTGCCTGGCACATATTATATCCTCCCTCTCCCCGATAATCGTCCAATGTCTCCAATATCTCTGTACTGTCCGTCAAAATCGCCATAGTCTCCACAGTCTCCCGGTCAAGGCAGGAGTACTCTTCCCGGCTCCACAGCCCACTCAGCTCTCTCTTATCCTTTCTCAGAGACAATACCTCCAAAAGCTGCCTAAGCTCCGTTCGGAAACCCGTCAGGTCATTTGCTTCCCCCGCGCAAAACAAAGTCATCCCATAGTCATGAAAACAGTTCTGCCATACTTGGATATCCTGCTCAAAATCCATCATATCCTTCAGGCTCCGCGGACCGTCCCATCTGTCCACGCCATGGTAGAAACAGATTGTATAAACGGGATGAAGCTTATCGCCCCGCTCCAGACGATTCTGCCAGCGATTTGCAGATCGTTTACTGTCTTTCGCTGTTCTTCTTTTGCAACGCTGAATCTCCTGGATCTGCCGCCCGTACTCTACCTGATCATACTGCATGATACGCCATGGCATGGCATAATCAATATCATGCTGGTTTTCGATAGCTGTGATCACAAAACTCCCGCCGGTATTCGCCCGCTTTTTAATGTCTCGAAATCCATTTTTAATTTGCCGGACTGTTCCTGTCTCACATTTGGGATATGTAGTCACACAGCGCTCAGAATCCGGCTGAAGCGATTCACCTCTCAGGATTTGTCTGCCGCCGAAAAGTACCGCATTAAAAAAATCCGCAAACCTGTCATTGTCCGACAGATACCGATACAGCGCATCATCGTATTTTCCCATATTCCTCCTCCCGCAGAGGAATATGACGCCCTCTGCCACCGTCTGTTTGATTAAGTGAAAAAGGCAAAAATGCCGTGGCAGAACCGCCATAGAAAAGTCGAATTTAGATAAAATTATTGTAATACTCACCGCCTGTCCTGTCAAGCATGGAATCTTGTGCGCTCCCCAATAAAATGCATATCTTGACTGGTATTGGCTTTGGACATATAATACATATACATTGATTCTTAATATCAAATATTGAAAGGGTGATTTTTGATGTTTCAATTTACGGACGATTGCAGAACAGGAATCGAAGAAATCGACTCCGAACATGAATATCTCTTTACTCTGCTGAACCGGGCTTATACCCTGACAACGCAGAACATGCAGGGCGACAGGTACAGCCAGTTAAAAGAGATCATCGGAGAACTTGACGACTACGCGGAACAACATTTTAAACATGAGGAGGAATATATGGAAAAAATACGGGATCCCGAGTTGATCCTGCAGCGCTCCCAGCATGCTTTTTTCCGTGAAAAAATCCTCGCCTTTGACTTTATCAACATAGATGACACCGAAGACCAGCAGCGTGTTCTCGCCGAGCTTGTGACATTTCTCGCCCGGTGGCTGTACCGTCATATTCTGGGCAGCGATATCCTCATCGGCAAGCTTCCGCCTCTGGAGGAGTGGATGATCCGGGAAAATCCCTGCGAATTCACGGAGGATTATCTCGTGGGTATAGACCTGATCGATCGGGAACACAGAGAATTATTCCGCATTGTGGAGCGGGCTGATCAATTGGTCAAATCCTTTGACGCCTCCTCCAGCTATGACAAGATCATGGCTATCTTACAGGAGCTGAAATCATACACAAAAGAACATTTCCGCGATGAAGAGGAATATATGGAAAGCATCCGGTATGAGGGCCTGGATGCTCAGCGACGTGCACATGAGGCCTTTATCGACAAGCTTGAAAACGTAGATCTGAACGAGATTGAAGAAGCGCCCGGGGAATATCTCCAGAAGCTGCTTGAATTTTTGCTCGGATGGCTCATCAATCACATCCTTTACACCGACAAAAAAATACCCAATGACTGCCGCAGCTCCCTATAGGAACTGCGGCAGCTTTTTCACTTGTCTGCGCTCCGATCTCATTTATTCACCATCAGTTTGATCATGGCCTGATTCAGACCATCCACGGTGAGCTTATACATGGGGAACAGCTCTTTCACAGCCGTCTCGGCCTCCCGCCAGGGAGCATGTCCCGGAGCCATCTTGGGATTGAGCCACACAATCTTCTTGTAATGCCTCTTCACAAGCTGCAGCCAGTCATAGCCGGAGAGTCCCCCGTTGGGTCCACGGTAGTTTCCGGTGGTGGAATACAGTTCCTCCGGCGCCATAGCCGCATCTCCCACAATGATCACTTTATAGTCGCTGTCCACGTTGCGGAAGAGCCAGTCCGTGTCCACCCAGTCCCCGTTCTCGCATTCCGGCGTCTTATAGAGTTTGGAATAAATACAATTATGAAAATAATAGGTTTTTACATCCTTATAGTGATTGGATTTGTGTATCGCCTGAAACAGATCGTTCAACAGATTGCTGAACGGAATCATGGTGCCGCCGGAATCCATGAGCAGCAAAAGCTTCACAGCATTTTTGCGCGGCTTTTTCATGACGATCTGCAGACAACCTCCGTTATTGCAGGTCTTGTCCACCGTGCCGTCGATGTCAAGCTCCGACTCGGGGATATCGAGCCTTGAAGAAAACTGCCTGAGCTTGCGGAAGGCCATCTGAAACTGTCTGTTGTCCAGCACCCTGTCGTCCCGGAAATCCCGGTACTTTCTGGCTCCCACCACGGCAAATGCGGACTGATAACCGGTCTTACCGCCTACCCGCACACCTCCCACATTACCGCCCATATTTCCAAAGGAGGTCTTGCCCATCGTTCCGATCCAAAAGCTGCCGCCGTTGTGCTCCTCATTCTGATCCTTCAGCCTCTGCTTGAAAGTCTCCTCCACGTCTTCTTTGTCAACCTGAATATCCTCCATCTGATTCAAATGGTTTCTGGCCTCCTCGTGGGCGAGCTCCACCATGTCCGATTTGTCCAGCCACCGGAGCATCTGCGCCCCTACCTCAGTCTCCCGTTGGGCCGCTTTGAAACACTCCTCAAAGGCCATATCAAATTTATCAAAATCTGTCTCGCTCTTCACCAGAATCATCCGGGACACATAATAAAACTGTGTGAGCGAGCTGCCGCAGAGTCCCTTGTCCAGCGCCTCCTGCAGAGTCAAAAACTCCCCCAGCGTGACATGCAGTCCCTTCTCCCTGAGAGACTCAAAAAAATTGATAAACATACTCTTCTCCTCAAATTCCTCACAGTCCTGTCGCCGTCTGTCTACAGGTTTGCAGAGTGCTTTACCAGCTCCATGTCCTCATCCTTTTTCACAATGACACCGATAAAGGGCAGTGCGGAACGGATGGTCTCCGTAGGGATGCCGCCGATCTGAAGCGCGTTCACCCAGTCGATAAGCTCCGAGGTACTGGGTTTTTTGCGGATATCTCTCATCCCCCGGATATTGTAAAACACCTCCATGGCCTGAGCCAGCAGATGCTCCTCCACATCAGGGAAATGCACCTTAACGATCTCAGCCATCAGTTCCTTGTCCGGGAAGTCAATATAATGGAAAATACAGCGGCGCAGAAACGCATCCGGCAATTCCTTCTCCGCATTGGAGGTGATGATCACAATGGGGCGATGCTTCGCCTTTACCGTGCGCTTGGTCTCATTGATATAGAATTCCATCTGATCCAGCTCCCACAACAGATCGTTGGGAAACTCCAGATCCGCCTTGTCAATCTCATCAATCAAAAGCACCACCTGCTCCTCGCTGTCAAAAGCTTCCCCCAGCTTGCCCAGCTTGATATAACGGGCGATATCGTCCACCCCCTCCTCGCCGAACTGCCCGTCATAGAGCCTCTGGATCGTGTCATATACATACAAACCCTCCTGCGCCTTGGTCGTGGATTTGATATTCCAGATGATCAGACGCTTGTCCAATGCCTTGGCCACAGCCTCCGCCAGCATGGTCTTGCCGGTGCCGGGCTCCCCTTTGATGAGCAGCGGCTTCTGCAGTGCCATAGCGATATTCACACTGGCCATAAGCTCCTCACTGGCCACATATTCCTTTGTTCCCTGAAATTCCTGCACTCCCATACCTTCCCGTTTCCTTTCCAAAATCACGATTTTATTCCGATTACTCACATGTTACACCATTTTGAGGGCAAAAGCAAGCTTGCGCTTCCTCGGTTTTCGTGTTACCATGACAACTAAGAACTTGTTGCTATGGCAGCAAAGTATACTATAATTCGAAACCGAGGAATGAACATGCAGAATACAAGCCATTATCATCAGACACTGTCTCTGGAGGTATTCCCTCCCAAGGAGGATGTGAATTTTGCCTCCGCCTATGCAACTCTGGACAAACTGAGTGCATTAAATCCGGCCTTTATCAGCGTCACCTACGGCGCGGGCGGCAGCCGCTCCAAAAGAACCATCGACATAGCCTCCTACATTCAGAACACTCTGCACATCCCCGCATTGGCCCATATGACATGCGTGGGCAGCAGAAAAGAGGATTTGCTCAATGTCTATGATGACTTAAAGGCCGCCAATATATCCAGCGTACTGGCGCTGCGCGGCGACCGTCCCAGAGATATGAGCGACGAGCAGTATGCGTCCAGAGATTTTGACCATGCCTGCGATATGATCGCGTTTCTGAGAGAACACACTGACCTGCGGATCGCAGGCGCCTGCTATCCCGAGAAACATCCGGAGTCCTTCAGCCTCGAGGCAGACCTGCAATATCTCAGGAAAAAACAGGATGCCGGAGCCGATTTCTTTATCACACAGATGTTTTTTGACAACGATTACTTTTATACGTTCCGCGACCGGGCTCTGCAGAAAGGAATCACGATTCCCCTCCACGCAGGTATCATGCCCATCACCACCGCCAGACAGATCGGAACCACCATTTCTCTGTCCGGCTCCAGCATACCGAAAGCTCTGGCAGACATCATAGCCAAGTACAGCGACAATGCGGATGATATGCGCAAGGCCGGCATAGACTACTGTGTACGCCAGATACTCGACCTAAAACAGATCGGTGTGGACGGCATCCATATCTATTCCATGAACAAACCCAAAACGACTGCAGAAATTGTGGCGGCTATCTCCTAGCCGCCACATTTTTGATACTTTTTATTATATTCTGATTCCGGACATGACTCCGCAAACAATCCCGACTCTCTTCTCATTCCTTCCACATGTCATCCGATATCTCTATCTTTTTATCACGAAGCATCAGCTCCTTCACCGCCAGATCCGCGCTCTTGCCCTCAAACAGTACCGCGTTTACCTGCTCGATGATCGGAAGCTGCACATCGTATTTTTCTGCCAGTGCCATGGCTGCTCTGGCGGAATACACACCTTCCACCACCATCTGCACCTCATCCATAGCCTCCTGCATGGTCTTTCCCTGACCGATGAGAATGCCCGCACGGCGGTTTCTCGAATGCATGGAGGCACAGGTCACGATCAGATCACCGATACCGGTAAGGCCGCAGAAGGTCTCAAAACGGCCTCCCATGGCGGTGCCAAGCCTTGCTATCTCTGTGATGCCTCTGGTGATGAGCGCCGCCTTGGTATTGTCTCCATAGCCCAGTCCGTCTGCGATTCCCGCAGCCAGCGCCACAACATTCTTGAGCGACCCGCCCAGCTCGATACCCAGCACATCCGGGCTTGTGTACACGCGGAATACTTCACTCATAAAAAGATTCTGGATATATTCCGCAGTGGCTCTGCTCCCGGCGCCTACCACAACGGAAGTAGGTATCCCCCTTCCGACTTCCTCCGCGTGGGAGGGGCCGGACAACACTGCCACATCCGCCTGAGGTATCTCCTGTTCTATGATCTCTGATAAAGTCATCATTGTCTTATCCTCGATCCCCTTGGCCACATTGACGATCTTCTGCCCCGGCGACACAAGGCTGCCGATACGGTTCGCGGTTCTTCTGGTATAAGAGCTTGCCACCGCCATGACCAGCAAATCCTTATCTTTCACAGCCTCGGCGTCATCCGCCGTAAATATCATGTCCTCCGCAAGCTTCACACCCGGAAGCATTTTGTGTTCATGCTGCTTTGAGAGCATTTCCACCTCTGATTCCAGCGCAGACCATATCGTGATCTCATGTCCGTTTTTGTGCAGCAGCACGGAAAGTGCAATCCCCCAGCTTCCGCCCCCCAGAATACTAATTTTTGCCATATCTCCTCTTTTCCGCGGCTGCCCGTCATCTGTCACAGGCTGCCCGCTGTTTATTTTTGATCGTTCTTTTTGGTCAGATAGGTCTTTCTCTCCTCCCCGTGAAGCAGACGCTTTATATTCTCCCGGTGCTTCCAGAATGCCATCACTGCAAGACACAGGGACACCGCATACATTTCATTCAAAGTCGCCTGACCGGATCCTGCAAATACGCCCAGCTGCCCGCAGACTACAATCTCGATCATATAGCCCACATACACCAGCAGGGAACCCAGAGACACATAATGCGTCGTAAACAGAATACCGAAAAACACGATCACGCCCATGGGGATAAAATAGGGATGCAGGGAAAGAATCAGCCCCGCCGTGGCAGCAATGCCCTTACCGCCTTTAAATCCCATGTAAAACGGGAAATTATGTCCAAGGATCGCGCCTGCCGCCGCATAGATACACAGCAGATAGATGGTGTCAGGGTGGCTTCCCCCATAGAGCAGCCTGGTGACACACACTGCCAGAATACATTTCGCACAGTCGCCCAGCAGCACGATGGCCCCCGCCTTTTTGCCCAGCACTCTCAGCGCGTTGGTGGTGCCGGAATTGCCGCTGCCGTGCTCTCTGATGTCAATGCCGTTGAGTCTGCCGTAAAAATAAGCTGTCTGAAACAGTCCGAACACATAACCGATCGCCAAACAAACAATACGCTCCATCTCTACTCCTTCTCCTTGCGTTCTCTGATGATAAACCGAAGCGGGGTTCCCTTGAATCCAAAGGTATCCCGGATCTGATTCTCGATATACCGCGTGTAGGAAAAATGCATCAGTTCCCTGTCATTCACAAAAATAACAAAAGTGGGCGGTTTCACCGACACCTGTGTGATATAATACAGTCGAAGTCTCTTTCCCTTATCCGAAGGCGGCTGCTGCATGGCCACCGCCTCCGCCATAATCTCGTTCAATACCCCCGTCGCCACGCGCATGGCATGATTCTCGCTGACCATATCTATGGTCTCGAATAGTTTGGGAAGACGCTGGCCTGTCCTGGCGGACACGAACAAAATCTCCGCGTAGGGCATATACGACAGCGTGTTTCGCACCTTCTCCGTAAAACGATAGATCGTCTTGTCATCCTTCTCCAGAGCGTCCCATTTGTTCACTGCGATGATCACCGCCTTGCCTCTGTCATGGGCAATGCCCGCAATCTTGGCATCCTGCTCGGTGACTCCCTCCACGGCGTCGATGACAAGCACTACGATCTCGGCCCGCTCCACGGCGCCGACCGTGCGGATGATCATATATTTTTCCAGGTCTTCTTTTATCTTATTTTTGCGCCGCAGTCCCGCAGTGTCAATGAAGACATACTCTTTGCCATTGTAGACGATCTCCGTATCCACAGCATCCCGGGTGGTCCCTGCAATGTCGGACACGATCAGTCTCTCCTCCCCGAGAAGTTTGTTGATCAGGGAAGATTTGCCCACATTGGGCTTCCCCACAATAGCCACCCGGGGGCGCTCATCCTCCTCTTCCTCCCCTGCATCCTCGGGAAAATGGGCTGCCACCTCCTCCAGCATATCCCCAAGTCCCATGCGGTTTGCCGCGGAGATGGGATGCGGCTCCCCGATGCCCAGATTATAAAATTCATAGACATCCGCCATATATTTATCAAAGCTGTCCACCTTGTTCACCACAAGCACCACCGGCTTTTGGGAACGTCTCAACATGTCGGCCACCTTGGAATCCGCATCCACAAGTCCCTGCCTGACATCCACCAAAAAAATGATGACATCCGCCGTCTCCATGGCAATCTCAGCCTGCATACGCATCTGGGCCAGAATCACATCCTTGGAATCCGGCTCGATACCACCTGTGTCGATCAGTGTGAAATTCTTGTCCAGCCAGCTCACATCGGCATAGATCCGGTCTCTTGTGATTCCCGGCGTATCCTTTACAATAGATATATTCTCTCCCGCCAGCGCGTTAAACAGGGTGGATTTGCCCACATTGGGACGCCCCACCACCGCAACGATGGGCTTGGATTTATTCTTGGCCATGCTCAGTCTCCTTGTTAACCTTTTGTTTGATACCCTCTTAAGATCTGTTTAAACTTTTTCCCTGCCTCTTTGTGTAGCTTCCAGAATACTGTTAAGAAAATCATATCCACTTGATTTTACAATATAAATCTGAACTTGTAAAGTTTCTTCCAAATCCGCCACGGTGAGATCATCCAAAAAGACGTTCTCGCCGCTGCGCAGGACATTCTGGGGCAAAAGCAGCCCTCCGCCAAGCTCCTGACCCTTAAGCTGATCCCGGATATCCTGACCCGTGAGAAGACCTGACACTGTGATACGCTCCCCGAAAAAGTCATTGCGAATGGCATAGACCCTGATATCGATATCCGCATATTGCTCCATCACTCTCCGGCACATATCGCTGATATATGGATATGCCAGATATCCGGTCGCTACGGAGACAGTCCTGCGCGCTCCGGCGGCTTTCGCAGCATCCTGCTTCGTTCTGTCCAGCGCATCCTGAAATTCCTCCAGCAGCAGCCTGATCATCCCCACACCGTTTTCCAGCTGCAGATAACCGTCATAGCGTTCCTGTTCAGGCAATTCTTCCTCCGCCAGTATATACCACTCATCACTGGCATGGATAAAATGCGTGCCATACTTCTCAAAGCACTCCGTCTGATACCGATGTATCATGCGCAGCACCTCCCCTGCATCCTCCTTTGTAAAAGGCTCCAGAGGATATAGACCATCCCGGAATTTGGACAGTCCCACAGGTACCACCGACACGCTCTCCAAATTGGGCAGATACCTCATCAGCTTCTTGATACTGAACTCCAGCTCTTCTCCGTCGTTGACTCCCTTGCAGAGCACGATCTGACCGTTCATGACAATACCCGCCTCGTACAGCCTGTCCACCTTTTTCAAGGCCTCCCCGGCGAAACGATTGTTCAGCATCCGGCATCTCAGTTCCGGATTCATGGTCTGAAAGGAAATATTGATAGGCGACAGATGATACCGGCATATCCTGTCTATATCATGCTCCGTCATATTGGTGAGCGTCACATAATTGCCCTGCAAAAACGAAAGTCTGGAATCGTCATCTTTAAAATAAAGCGTCTCCCGCATTCCCTCAGGCATCTGATCGATAAAACAGAAAATACAATGATTGTGGCAGTGACGGTACTCGTCCATCAGCCCGTTTTCAAACTCGATGCCCAGATCCTCGTCCGGCTCCTTATCGATCTCCAAAAGCCACTGCTCGCCATCCGGCTTTTCCACCAGCACTTCTATATAATCGTCCTGGATGAGAAATTGATAATCAAAAATATCTTCGATCTTTGTATTGTCGATCGACAGGAGCTTGTCTCCCGCCCCGATCTCCAGTTCCTGGGCAATGCTGCCCGGCTTTACGGACTTTACTACATGTTCTCTTTCCATTAACTTATACTCCTGCAATCTGTCATTACATAAACCCGGGACTATATTTCCATATCATACATATCATACAAGAAATTTCTTGACGTGTCACTACCGGAATGATATAAATTAAGTGTTGGCTTATTGATAACTTACAAACCGAGAAAAGATATCCTTGGAGGAAGACAATGCCCAATCTACGAGAACTGGAAAATGCAATGCCCGTGGCACCTTTAAAGATTGCCGCTCTGCCCTCCGCAGAAAAGCTGGGGCGCCGGATTAACAGTTACATGGTAAATTTTCGTAAAAGTATACATAATGACAAGGTAAAAAGCGATCCCGCCTTCCATGGCTACATTGAAAACAATTATCTGGTTGATCTGAACATCCCCCGCTTTGGCAGCGGTGAGGCAAAAGCCGAATTCGGCGAGACCATACGCGGCAAGGATTTATTCCTGCTTGTTGATGTGTGCAATCACAGTATCACCTACCAGATGAACGGATATACGAATCACATGTCGCCAGACGATCATTATCAGGATCTGAAGCGTGTCATCGCCGCCTGCAACGGCAAGGCTCACCGCATCAATGTGATTATGCCCTTCCTGTATGAGGGAAGACAGCACAAGCGAAACGGCAGGGAGTCTTTAGACTGCGCCTATGCGCTCAAGGAGCTCCGGGATATGGGTGTAAACAATTTCATCACCTTCGACGCCCATGATCCCAGAGTGGCCAACGCGACTCCGCTGAGCGGTTTTGATAATTTTACGCCACCCTACCAGTTTATCAAGGCACTCTTAAACGCCGAGGACGATCTGCTGATCGACAAGAATCATCTGCTGGTCATCAGCCCTGACGAGGGTGCTCTGGACCGCGCGATCTACTTCGCTACCGTCCTGGGAGTAGACACCGGAATGTTCTACAAACGCAGGAACTATTCTGTCATAGAAAACGGTAAAAATCCTATTGTGGCCCATGAGTTTTTGGGCGACAATATCGACGGCAAGGATATTATCATTATTGACGATATGATCTCCTCCGGCGGAAGTATGCTGGACACAGCCAGACAATTGAAAAAGATGAACGCCCGCCGTGTTTTCATCTGCTGTACCTTCGGGCTTTTCACCGATGGACTCCGGAATTTTGACGCGGCCTACGAACATGGTGATTTCGATAAAGTCGTAACTACGGATCTGACTTACCTTCCCCCTGAGCTATACTCCAGACCCTATTTTATCGAAGCGGATATGAGCAAATTTGTCACCTCCATCATCGACTTTATGAACCATGACGTCTCTCTCTCCAATGTGCTGGCCACCACGGAAAAGATGCGCGGCATTCTGGACGCCTACAACAACAGAAAAAATGTGGAGATGGATTTTATCTGACAGATAACACGAAAACGGAGACCTTCCCGGGATATTCCCACGGAAGGTCTCCGTTTTCACAGGATCTCATCTGATTCCTTATCCACAGCCGCAGTATGCTCGGGAAAACGTATCACTGCTTTGAATAAATCTCCGTCCAGCCGGATGTCGAATTCTCCATTCTGCGCCCGGACCAGGTTCTTGGTGATATAAAGCCCCAGCCCGGAGCCTTCTGTGGTCCGCGAGGCATCCCCCCGGATAAAGCGCTCGGTCAGATCCGCAGCCTTGATATTCATCTGTCTCTCTGAGATATTCTTCAGTGACATCTCCACAATACTGCCTTCCTCATGCTCCTCCACTGTCAGATCAATATATACTCTGGTGTTCTCCATAGCATATTTATACACATTGTTAAACAGATTCTCCATGACACGCCACATTCTGCGGCTGTCCGCATAGATATAAGCCGGTTCTCCGCCTCCGTCAAAGAATATCTGCAGACCCTTCTCCCCCAGATGGTCGGACAATTCTCCGATAACCTGGTTTAGAAGCTCCGCCAGATTCAGTCTCTCCATATTCAGCTCAATATTGCCCGAAGAGAGCTTGGACGCCTCCACCAGGTCGTCAGTCAATTGTTTTAACCGCTGTGACTTGCTGTCCAGCACATCGATATAACTCTTCGCCGGCTCCTCCTCCACGCCCGATCTCTTTAACAGATCCACATAGCTGATGATGGAAGTCAACGGCGTTTTGATATCATGGGAGACATTGGTGATCAGATCGGTCTTCATCTGTTCGTCTTTCATGCTGGTACTCACAGCCTTGCTGATGCCCTCCCCGATATTGTTCACTGCATCCGCCATCTCGCGGTTGCTGCCGTGGAGATTATTCACATCCAGCTTAAAGTCCACCTCTCCGTCTCTGATGCGCCTGATGGCATCCACAATATCCATCCACTCTCCGTTATGCTTAAACAGCAGTACGCCCACAAGCCCGTCCAGCACGATCAGCACCACGCCCAGAAGCACAGCCCACAGACGGTCCTGCCACAACCGCATACAGCCCCAGATGCCAAACAGATTTACGATCAGAAATACATTATAGGGAATCAGCGTACTCACAGCCGCGTTGTGATGAGACAGCACGAATGCCACTGCCTTTCGGAAGGACACCACGATCCAATGGACCAGACTGTCCTGCCAGAGATTTCCCGACTTCAAACGCCGGATCAGGCTGTACCACAAAATGCACAGTCCAAGACTCAGCGTGCCTCCATATGCAGCATAAGAACCGTATTCATAGGTCTGTGCCCCTGTCACCCCCATGATCTTCAGCGCATGACTTTCATACACAGTGTCCGCGATCATGAGCAGATATCTGCCGCCATCCCGGGCCGCATAGACCAGGAGTACCCATAAAACCGCAAAAGCTTCCGTCCAGATATGATCAAAACCGTTGAGATAATGATGAATATTACCCTCATTGTCCAAAGCGGCTCCCGCCGTCATCGTGAGATATCCGGCTATAAGGATCCACAGTCCCAGCAAAAATCCGATGGTCACCATGATTCCCGTGATATTCGGCACAATATTTTCAAACAGAATATGCGCGCTGTAAAAAGCATCCCCCGGCACCGCATACGAGGTATCGACGCCGACCCAGATATGAGTGGACTCCGGATAAGCGTAATGGTATTCATTCAGATAATTGTGAATATCGGATTCTGTCAGGCTGGTGTTTCCCGTAAAATCCAGACTGTCGGGATAATAGATAAAATAGCGTCTGTACTCCGAAAAAAATTCGGTGAGCGCCTCATCCGGGAATCCTGCCAGCTCCTCCTGATTGGTGTAGGTGCGTGTGATGCCGTCCTCCGTCACCACACGCATCACATACTTCAGATTGCTGTTGGACTGATAGAGACTGTTGCAGTTTTGGTACAGGGCATAGCTTGCGGACAAACCGTTTATGGCGTCCACAATATTGCTCTGCAGCTGCATATATTCGATCCAGTTTCCCGCGTAGGCAGTGATACGCTTCTCCTTATCCGCCGTCTCATAATGCCCGTTGAGCATCGGGAAATACACTGTGACACTACCGTCGTCTTCTCTCGACACATCCACCATATCCCCTGGAATCTTCTGCAGGATATAGGAGAAGGCCATATCCTCAAGCTGCGACTCCGTATATAGATTCATTGCGCTCTCTATGGCCGCAAGCTCCTCATCGGACTTCAGCCTTTTTTCTTCGTTCCCCTCTGAGCCCGCTGCGCTCTTGCTGTAATAGCGCTTGATCTCAGGGACGAAAGCCTCGTCATAAAAACCGATAAAAGAAAGATCTCCGCCGGCGTTCAGCGCAAAATTATGAGGAGAAGCGGCAGGCCCGAAATAATTTACAAAATCAGACATACTCATGGCCCGGTTGGTGTATTCCACGCCGTATTTTCCCCATTTGATCAAATTTTCCAACTCATACAGCGCTGTGACGGCACAGTTATTTCCGGTCCCTTTGCGCCCGGCATACTCGGTCACATCAATGAGCTTGGAGGAGTCGAAAGAACCCTCCGTCTCCAACTGCCCTTTGATCACCACCAGTCTGGTGATATCCGCAACTGCCGTCTGAAAAATATCCCGGAACAGATCGCTGTCCTCAAACTCCGGTTCCGCGTCCAGAGGCGCAAGCGCATAGGTTGTGGGCCCGTCCATAGTCTGCACCGTCAGATAGGAATTAAATAAAATTGTAGCCAGCGCCACCATGATGCACATGGCCAGCAGATGCTGTAAAACGCCCAGTATCAACCTTCGCAGGGTATGCTTCTCCATAATCGCTCCTATTGCTTGTCTATTTTATAACCGACTCCCCAGACCACCTTCAGATATCTGGGCTCCTTGGGATTGATCTCGATTTTCTCGCGAATATGACGGATATGCACCGCCACAGTGTTGTCCGCTCCTATGGCGTCCTCGTTCCAGATGCTCTCATAAATCTCATTGATAGAGAACACTTTGCCCTGATTCTTCATCAGCAAAAGCAATATATTGTACTCGATGGGTGTCATTTTCACCGGCTCATCGTCCACGAACACCTGCTTGTTCTCGTCGTTGACCACCAGACCACCCACCTGATACACAGCCTTTCCCACGCCGTCCATACTGCCCAGAGAGGTGTATCTACGCAGATTGGAGCGCACTCTGGCCACCAGCTCCAGCGGATTGAAGGGCTTGGTGATATAGTCGTCCGCACCGATATTCAGCCCCAGAATCTTGTCCGTGTCCTCCGACTTCGCAGACAGCATAATGATGGGTATGCTGCTGTACTCCCGGATCTTTAATGTGGCACGGATGCCGTCCAGCTTCGGCATCATGATATCCATGATCAGAAGGTGGATATCCTCCTTTTTCAGAAGCTCGATCGCCTGCTCCCCGTCATATGCCTTATAGATATGATAACCGTCCTGACTCAAATAGATTTCAATGGCCTCTACGATCTCTCTGTCGTCGTCACACACTAAAATATTTGCCATGTACTAAACCTCCTGATCAATGATAGATAAAAATGCCGCCAGATTACCTCTTCTGCCGTGACTCGCCCGATGGGAAAACAGATAGTCCGGATTGTGGCATGTACAGATATCCGTCACCGATATCTGTTCTCGGGGAACTCCGGCCCGCATCAGAATCAGCTTATTTGCCAGCCACAGATCCAGCTGATATTTGCCCGGCTCCCTGCCCGGTCTCACAACCTCCGAGCCCTCAAACTCCGCTGCAAACAGTGATGCCACATCCTCGCTGACCTCATAGCAGTCTCTGCAGATTGAAGGGCCGATGGCAGCGATACAGTCCGACGGACTGCACCCAAAGGATTCCTTCATCCTCTGCAGCATACAGGCTCCCATACCGTCCAGCGTCCCTCGCCAGCCGGAGTGCGCAAGCCCGATGACGCGTTTTACCGGATCCACAAAATACAGTGGGACACAGTCCGCAAAAAAGCATGCCAGCACCACCCCGGGCTCATCGGTTATCAATCCGTCGATATCCTGATAATCCGAGGGACGCACCACCCCCTTGCCCTTATCCGCAGCCGTCACATAGCGGATGTTGGTAGTATGAGTCTGTACGGAGGCCGCCACATCCCCGGGTGAGACAGACAGAACCTCACAGATTCGCCTGTAGTTCTCCAGCACTGCCTCTCTGTCGTCACCTCTCGTAAAGCTCAGATTCATGGCGGAACAATCCCCTGTGCTGATGCCGCCCAGTCTGGTGGTGAAAAGATGCCTCACCATGCCGGTCTCGGTGAGCGCCGGAAAAGTGAGATATTCTATGGAACCTGCCGTATTCTGCCGCAGAACCTCTCCCCCCGCAGCACTGCTTCTGATAATGTTATACATTGTTACATCTCCCTCAATATCGATTTGCCGCGGCAGTATGGGGAAATGCATTCTGTATCCACCGGATCTCCTCCCCCTGGATCGCCAGCACGTCATATCGTACAGGGGTACTTTCCCCCAAATGATGCAGACAGCGATAATAGTCCGCCGTACGGCAGATCCGCCGCTGTTTGCGTCCGTCCACAGCCTCAAGAGCAGTCCCGCAGCTCCTGCCCCTGCGGTATTTTACCTCCACAAAGACCAGATATCCCTCATGATATCCCACAATATCAATCTCCCCCTGCCTGCATCGAAAGTTCCGTTCCGCGATCCGCAGGCCCCGGGCAGTCAGATACTCTGCTGCAGCCGCCTCACTGACGTTTCCGATCTCTCTGGTATTCATTTAATCTTACCCTTTAATTTATCCATCGTATCCACAAATATCAGAATCTCCGCCACCACCTCATAGAGCTCCGGCGGTATCATCTCTCCAATCTCCAGCCGGGATAAGGTATCCGCCAGCTTGTCGTCCCTGTGGACGGGCACATCGCTCTCTTTGGCTCTCTCTATGATCCGCTCAGCCAGCGCTCCCCTGCCGCTGGCAATGACTTTCGGCGCATCCTCCGACGGATCATATTCCAGAGCAATCGCCTGCCTGATTTTATTTTTGTCCCTGTCTGCCATACCTCTCCAATCTATGCCCGAACGTCAAACGCATACTGTGCCACAGGCTGACCGTGTTCCTTTGCCAAAAGCCCCTTCATACCGCTCTCAGGCTCATCCTGTCCGCCCCGGGTCTCCATCGCGATACTGCAGTCATATCCCCGCTTCTGCAGACGCTTTGTGAGCAGTTCCATATGTCCCTCCAGGAAATCCAGCATCTCGTCATCCGCCACATAAAACCTGGTGTTTACATGCTCCGCCTGCATGGCCACATACACATCCACCGGTCCCAGATGTTCCATATCCAAATGTAACAGAGCGGTTATATTGCCTTCCTTTGCAGCCAGGCTGCGCTTATTGGTATAGACATAAAGATCTCCGTGGGCATCCCCCTGCTGCAGTCTCAACGGAAGCTGTACATAAGTGTACGCCTGATTGAGCTGTTGTAAAAAGTCCAGATTCTGACTCATATTACCCGCCGCCTTCCCTGCTGCGGAATGAGCCTGCCCGTTCTGCTCCAAAGCCTGTGTCAGTGTCTTCAACTGTCTGTTCAGTCTCGAATACAGCTCTTCCACTTTACCTGCATCCGCCACATCCTCCGGCTCAATGGTCCAGAGTCTGGCCAGTCCCTCCGAGAGCACTCGCTGAGCTCCCTTATGAGCCAGCAGTCCCTTCAAAAGCGGCTGATTGCCGTCCCGCAATGCCTGTTCCAGAACCGCCTGCAGAGCCTTTGCCTGCTCTGCAAGATCTCCTCCCTGGATTGCCTGGGCAAGCTGCTGCAGCACTCCGCCGTAGGATTGCTTCTCACCCACAGCATCCTGTACCAGTTTCAACAATTCGCCTGCGGTAAAGTCCCGGATTGACTCCTGAACCGGGACAGCCTCCTGCCCGACGGATTTTGCGGCCCCGGTACTCTCCTCCCCCGGAATAAGCTTTTGAACACCCTCCCCGCTCTCTGTCACGATATATTTTACTGCATTGGTCATAGCCTGCTGACGGCCCGTGCCTGACACCTGTGCCGTCTCCTCCGCAGTGTCCCCAGCCATGCCAGGTACAATATTCTCTGCCGTGGCTGTGCCGTTCTCTCCGCTTTGCACCTTCTGCCCGTTTTGCCCTTCCGGAGCCGCAGCCTCACTGCCGTCTCCCGACAATTCCCGGATCATCCCCAGAAGCTCCTGAAACATCCGTGCGGCTCCCTCGACATTGCCCTGTGTGACCATGGCCTCCATAGTCTCCGGGAGCGCGCCCAGAACCGTATGCATTCCCTCCACCAGCTGATGCGTCATATTTTTATAAGAACTGATCTGAGCAAGATTTTCCTCATTTACCGGCAGCCCCAGCTTGTGCAGATCTACCACATCCGAGACGGGGGCTCCCGGAAACGCATTGACATCCCGGAACATCTGCTGCAGAGAATTCCTGTCCACAGGAAGTCCCTCCTCCATCATCAGCCCTGTCATATACACTGTGCTCTGATTGATGGGCAGGGATGCCATCTCCAGCGCCTTCATTCCGTTTACCTGGCTGGCCGTGTTGGCAAAGAGCGGACTCAAAGTCAGCATCTGCCCGTTGTTTCTCACTTCGAAGGTCATCGTTTTGCCCAGCTCCAGATTCATGTTCCGGTCGATCTTTGCCTCCAGGATCAGATCCTCCGACACCCTGATCTGAACCTGGCTGCCGTTTCGGGACACCACCTCGCCCTGCAGGGTCTGCCCCGGCGCCAGCGCCTGAATCTGACGTCCCACAAGTCCCGCATTCCCACGGCCTGGAACAGACTGTGTCTCCATCTTCTGTGTGCCCGTACTCTTTGGTTGTCCGCCCGATAGAATGTCCGACAGTATCATGCTCCTCGCCTCTCTATACAAAATTTTTGATAAAGCTTCTCCTGTGGATGGGGGCAGGCCCGTACTTTTTTAACGCTTCGATATGGGCGCTGCTCCCATATCCCTTATTGCCCGCAAATCCATACTCCGGGAAGATCCCGTCATACTCCTCCATCATCCGGTCTCTGGTCACTTTGGCAATGATGCTGGCCGCACCGATGGAGATACTCTTGGCGTCGCCCTTGACAATAGGCACCTGCGGTATGTCCACTCCCGGAATCCTGACGGCATCATTCAATAAAATATCCGGGGCCGGGGAAAGTTTTCCTATGGCTTCCCTCATGGCCTCATAGGTAGCCTGCAGGATATTGATCTCATCAATGCGATCCGGCGAGGCATAGCCCACTGCCCAAGCCACCGCCTGCTGTGTGATCACAGTATAAAGCTCCTCTCTCTTTTTTTCGGAGAGCTGCTTGGAATCGTTTATATACAGAATGTCACAATTTTTCGGCAGGATGACGGCGCCGGCCACCACGGGACCTGCCAGGGGCCCCCTGCCTGCTTCGTCGATACCGCAGATATAAGCATATTCCGCATATTCCCGCTCATACTGCTTTAAATTCTCGATGCGCTTCCTCTCCCTCTCGAGCGCCAAAAGCTGTTTTGCTGCCGACTGCACCAGCTTCTGAGCGCCTGCTCTCTTGTCGCTCTCATATCGTGCTATAAATGCAGGCAGCTCATCTTCACAAGCTGCCTGCAACTGATGTTTGATCTCCGTCAGACTGACCATGGCCCATCCTCCCGTCTAGTCACTGATGCTTCAGAAAACTGAATTTATTGAGCGGCCAGATACGGACCCACGCTCTGCCCACGATATCGTCCCGGTGAATATTGCCTACGATCTCCGTGCGGCTGTCGCTGCTGTTATTGCGGTTATCCCCCATGACAAAGTATTCGTCCGCTCCTAATACCACCGGCTCCGCCGCCCTGCCCACAGTCTCCGCCTTGATCACTTCCCTGCCGTAGGACTCCTGCAGAATTTCTCCGTCAATATAAATATTTCCGGAAGAATCAATCTGAACCGTCTCGCCGGGCATCCCGATAATTCGTTTTATGAAATAGGTATCCTCCTTGTACTGAAAGGGAAATACAATGATATCAAAACGCTCCGGCTCCCGAAACCGATAAGAAATCTTATCTACAAAGAGATTATCCCCGTTGGAAAGCGTAGTTTCCATGGACGAGCCTTCCACCTCTGTGCGCTGGACGACAAAAGTGACCAAAAGCCAGGTGGTCGCCAGCACAAAGAGCAGATATAAACCTGTATTTAATAATTCTTTAAGTATCTTTTTTTTCTTCATCACAATTTCCGCCTCTCTGTTCCAATGTCAATCGCCCCAGCCTGCCGCTGCGGAAGTCATCGATAAACAGTGCCGCTGCTCTGGACAGATCCGGCCCGCCTCCTCTGGCGATGCACTTTCTGCTCTCCGCAATATCCGCCAAAACCTTTGCCGCATCCTCCTGCGTCAGCTCGTTCTGCTGCGTTCGCGGGCATTCCTCCAGGCCGTAACGCCCGGTTAAAGCCTCGGGATAATACCGGCAGATCACGCGGATCAGATCACAGGCAAGATCCTCCTGCACAATGATCTCATCGTTCATGGAGCCGATAAAGGCCAGACGCATCCCGACCTCCTGGTCCTCAAATTTGGGCCAGAGAATACCCGGCGTATCCAGAAGCTCCAGATTTTTGTTCAGCCGTATCCACTGTTTGCCCTTGGTGACTCCCGGCTTATTGCCGGTCTTTGTACATGCTTTTCCCGCAAAGGAGTTAATAAAAGTGGACTTACCCACATTGGGGATTCCCACCACCATTGCCCGCACGGGACGGTTGACGATCCCCCGTCTCCTGTCCCGCTCCAGCTTCTCTCTGCAAGCCTCCTGCACCAATCCGTCCAACGCCTTCAATCCGGCGCCGGATCTTGAATTCACTTCCAGCACATGAGCTCCCTGCTCCTGAAAATACTGCACCCACTTCCTGTTCTGCGCCGGGTCTGCCAAGTCTGATTTATTCATGAGCACAATACGGGATTTGTTCTTTCCCAGCTCATTGATATCAGGATTCCGGCTGCTCAGCGGAATTCGCGCATCCACAAGCTCAATGATCAGATCCACAAGCTTGATATTTTCCTGCATCATACGGACTGCCTTGGTCATATGACCGGGATACCATTGATAATTCATATTCACTCCATTCATCTTTGACGGACAGATTGTCCGTGCAGCCGGCCCGGCTTTTATTTGATAAATCCCATCCCCGATTCCTGACAGGCAAGTTTAAACCACGCTCTTCCGATAATATCGGTATCCCGCACCTGTCCCACATTGGCTGAACGGCTGTCCTCACTGTTGTTGACATTATCGCCCACACAGAAATACTCTCCCTTGTTCATAGTAAGCTGATTCTCTGCGATTCCCGCCTCCAGAATCTTCTCGCTCACCCAGGTACTACTCTCGCCGTTCACAAACAGAACGCCGTTCTCGATGACAACACTGTCCCCGGGGACTGCCACCACGCGCTTTACATAATAGTGTGCGTTCTCATTGCCGTTTGGCAGAAAAATAATTACGTCTCCTGCTTTGGGCGAAGAGAGTACATAGCCGAAGCGATCCACCAGGATCTCCTGGCCGTTATAGAGCGACGGTTCCATCGATACTCCCACCACATGAGTGGTCATGCCAAAGAAATACACTACCACTCCTGCTATAAAAACTGCCGCCAGTATGCCGAATATCCAGTTAAAGATCTCCCGGAGAACGGCAGAGCTTATTTTCTTTTTCCGCTGATAAAAGCTCAGTCCTTTATGCCTTGCCATATTTATCACTCCGCATTTGTCATTCGCCCGCTTCATAATAGTATAACATATATGCTGCAAATAGAAAAGGGCAATTGCATCCTCTGCAATCGCCCTCATTCTCTGTGTTGATCACTTTACCAGCTCTTTTACCTTTGCCTTCTTACCCACACGGTCTCTCAGATAATTCAGTTTGGCGCGTCTCACCTTACCGCGTCTCACCACCTCGATTTTCTCCACATTGGGAGAGTGCAGGGGCCAGGTCTTCTCCACACCGATACCGTTGGAGGTCTTTCTGACCGTAAAGGTCTCTCTGTTGCTTCCGCCCTGTCTCTTCAGGACTACGCCCTCAAACACCTGAATTCTCTCGCGGTTACCCTCTTTGATCTTGCCGTAAACCTTAACGGTGTCGCCTACATGGAACTCATCCACGGTCTCCTTGAGCTGTTCAGCCTCAAGCTCTTTGATAATGTCACTCATAACGAGCCTCCTTCATAAAATGGATGTTCTTAATACTTTTCGTAACAGAGGACCATCTCGTTTTCACAACAAATGATATTTTAGCACAGTATATGAGCAAATGCAAGTATTTTAACGCTTTACTTTTACTTTGACTGTAACTTTCGCATCCTTGCCTACTCCGTCCCTGCCCATCAGCCGTACCGTCACAGGAATACTGTATGCCTTACCTGATGCGGTTGCACCCACGGCGTCCGCGTCCACAATGCGTATCGTCAGAGAAGCGCCCGATCCGCTCACCGTGATATCCGTCCGGCCGTCCTTATTGCAGTCGATACCGCCGTATACACTGTCCACGGAATAATAGGAAGGCACCGCCAGGGAACATTTTCTGGTCAGATTCGCGTTGGCACCTGCATACATCGTCTGATTGTTATTCCGCACCGTAACCTTTGCGGCTGTCTGCTTCGGCTTAATCTTAAAGGTATTGCTGGTCACCGTGAAGGTCTCTCCATCCTCTCCCTCAAATAGATACTCCACGGCAAGCTTATAGGTCTGGCCTGCCTTGAGTTTGCAGAGGCCTCTGTCCGCTATACCAATATAATAATGGTAACCCCATTTATTCGCATACTTGATATTACCGTAGTTCAGCCGGAAATAATCGCTGTATTCTCCCACCAGTCTGTAGCCGACCACCGAATAGCCGTTTGCACGATTGCTGAATTTGGGATCCGCCAGCACATAATAGTTTTTCTTTTCCTCAGGTATGGAAGACACTCCGTATGTCAGATCCAGGGTTCCCTTCGGACTCACTTTTGCGGTGACAGGCTTATCCACCACCTTCACCGTAAGTGTCAGCGTGTTCAGCGCAGTCCTCTCGCCCGTCTCCGGGTTCTCACACACAGGCGTCAGCTTGAATTTGTAAGAGCCTGCCGGTATCTTATCCCCCATCATCTTTGCATCGCTCATGCTCACTGTAACAGTCCGGTTCTCAGCCGTTATGAGGAACAGGTCATTATCGAGCAGTTTCTTCGACGCGGCATTGGCCCCTTCAATAGTGATATCTTTATAAAGAATATGATATCCCATATTCTTCAGCCCCACGTTCACAGAAGCCGTACTCTTTGCCGCAGTGTTAAAGATGAGCTGACCGGAACTCAGATAGGCCTGCGGCTTGATCACCTTTATGGCATGCACAGCCTGCAAGGGCTCTCTCCAGCGCAGGGAATCCAGCGTCATGGTAAGCTTTTTGATCCCGGTGCTGCCCAGGTAGCGATAATCCACATCTGTATTTGACGGATACAGCTCCACCTCCTCGCTGTCCCAGGTCAGTTCATCATAATTCCGTCCCATTGAAGCCTCTTCATCGTAATACAGATATCTCTTATTGGTCTTATCATAAAATCTGAACCATCCCTGATTCTGTCCGATAGCCGGAGCTACATTGCTGCTGGCAGACATTGTAACCACATTGGGTTTCTTGTAGGTAACCTTTAATTTAAAGTTTTCAAAAGTATAGGTCTTGCGGTACCCTCGTATCTTCACGTTCAAAGTTCCCTGTGCCACGCCCGGATCATCCAACTTTCCGGCAGTCACTCTGAGTCCGGACTGCTGATTTGCCTGGATATAGGATACATATTTTCCCTTATCCAGATAATAGTATGATTCCATGGAAAAGCCATTGTTCACACCCTGTGACTGGTCCTCCCAAGTGACGCTTTCTACTAACCGGTTATCGCCTATGGCCAGGTTGATTCTTCCTGTGCTGTCCGTAAAGAATAGATTGGGCACTGTTCCCATCCTTGCAGATACGGCAGGAGCCTTATCCACCACTGATACTTTCAGGGGATAGGAGTATTCCGTTCCACTATCGGTTGTCACCAGAAGCTTACATTCATAATTTCCCGTGCCAATCTGTGCGGCGGCGGGTTTGATAAGATAATCATAATTATTACTGGGCTCTACCTGCAGCAGCGCACTGTTCTGCCCGTTCTCATCACAGATCCTTACGTTGCCGATAGCTTCACCGTATACCGGAACAATCTCCACCGTTCCCGCAGCTGCGGCATATGATCTTCCGTAAGAATCTTCGTAATCATAAGCAATATTCACAGTGGCCTTCGCGGTATTCACTCTGGGTCTGTGATTGCGCACCTCCAGGTTCACCGACACGGAAAATCCCCGTGCATCCTTTGCCGTAGCCGTCAGTACCGTATGCCCTTCTCCCTTCACGGAGATCTTGGCAGTATGACTGTCCTGCTTGGATGCAGCCGCGATGGTTGCTACCGACTTATCCGATGACTTCCACACAAGCACGGTGTCTGTTTCCTGACCGTCCCGGCCTTTCACTTTGGCTTCCAGAACAAAATCCTTCTTGTCATCCACAGAATTGAAGACGATCGTTCCTGTCTGGTCTATCGTCACGCCCTGGCCGCTGCTTTCAGCCACCGAAATCTGAATATCAGCAGCCTGCTTCTGTGCCATGACCTTGATCTTATAACTTGTCTGAGCAAGTACTTTTTGGGTGCTCTTATCCTTGATCACCGGTTTCAGCGTATAACTGCCCGCCTTGCCCGATGTGATATCAAAACATCCGGTATCTTCGTTTTTGGTTATGTTAAGCCCGGAAACTTCCGGTATCTCTACCACATAGCTGTCTGCGGACACCGCGCCCTGGGAGACCGGCCGTACTCTGAGCGACAGGGTATCCGCCGCACCGGCCTGATCCGATACCTCAAGCACTCCTTTATGACTGATCCCTGCAGTCTCCTCTCTCACAGACAGGCCCGTAATCCTGCCGATATAAACACGAAGTCTGTCCTCACAGGGATAACGGCCTTCCGTACCGCTCTTCTGGTCCCGATACACCGCCTCAAACTCATATCGGTTATCTGTATACACGCCGTTTGTCACCAAGGGAGTGTCGGGATACTTCCAGGACCATCCCTCGCCCCATGTATCCGGGAAGGACACATCGCCAATTTTCACCGCTGTGTTGGCCAGCGCATAAATACTCTCTGTATCGCGGACCGGAAGCTCCCGAATGTGCAGCGTGAGCGTTACGGTCTCCTGAATATAAGGGCTGCCCTGCAGCGTCTGGAATTTGTTGGGCGTTACGGTCAGGATCACATCCCCCGCCTTCACAGGAGTAACAACGCCGTACTCGCTCACTGTGGCCACATTCTCGTCAGAAACCCTCCATGTAAAATCCAGGGGATCAAACGGCTGAACAGGACTGATCTCCCCTATCGCAGTATAGTCGGTCGCCGGAACACAAGCCAGAATATAGCTGTCTGGCGTCTCTCCCGCAACGGCAGGATAAGCACTGTTGCCAGAGGTAAATCCGGTAATGCCAAACCCCTTTCCGGCAGCCGTGACCGTGAGCGGGAAGGATGCCTTCACAAGATCCTTTTGCATCTGTAATCTCACAGTGCCCACCGTATGTGTCTGCAGTCTGCCGGCCGCACTGTCCCATGTGACGATCCCGGACCTGTCAAAGGTCACTTCAGCGTCGGGTACTAATGTGAGCAAACCGTCCTCATTCTGCTCATAGAGACCAAGTCCGTCCACATATCCGCCTTTATAGACGCTTCCGCGGCTATAGTAATAATAGATGTCAGGATCAGCCCCGGCCTGTGCCGCATAACCGATGACATAATTTTTCACCGTCACGTCACAGGATGCGGTAACGGTCTCGTCATAAGCAGATCTGACAGTAATCTTCGCCTCGCCGGCACCCGTGGCATACACCACGCCGTTTCGTACCGTTGCAGCCTCGGGATTGCTGCTCTCCCAGACAAAGTCTGCAGCGGCCGTCCCCGGCTCCGTATTTACCTTCAATGTGATCTTATTATAACCCTCATATGCAGTTCCGTTGGTATTCGCAATATTTAAACCGATCTTATCCTGAATGAGGCTGATGGATGTGGGAGCCTGCGCAGCCTTTGTAGTAAACTTGTAGTCGCAGGGAAGCTCCGCAATCGTCACTTTTCTATCATTCTCCATCACGCTTACAAGCGCCTTGGTGATCGTATACTCCGTGCCGCCCAACAGACCGGTAAACGTGACATCCCCCGTATATCCGGAGCTTCTCTTTAAGATAATCTCCGCTGCATCTGCATCCGGGCCGTTGTTCAGCTCCAGCGCCACTTCCAGTCTCTCATCCGCCTCGCTGCCCTTTGCACTGACAGTCACCACCGCTTTGTTATGTGCCAGCTTACTCTCATCGGCAGCAAAGCTCAAAGTATATTCAGCTTTCCTGGTGGTAAATTCTCCGGCCGCCCTTCTGCTGTCCTCAGTCACATCCTCAGGACTATGGCAGGAACTATTACTGGCGACAACGATCACATACTCATATCCCGTCCCCGGCTTCAGCCCATTGATGGTTTTTGCATATTCACAGGAGACCTGGCTGACATACTGATAAGGCACCTGGCTCCAGTCCTCTGAGCCCTTCTCTCTGTAAAAGAGATTGATATAAGAGGGCATCTTAAACTCGTTTCCGCTGAACATGGCACCGATCTGCGCTGTGGTATATCCGGCGGACACGCCGGCCTTGGACAGACTGCGTTTATCCTCCGGTGTGGCAAACTCACCTGTAAGCACCTTCACCAGCTCCGACATCGACGAGCTATAGTACGGGGCAAACCCTATCTGGTATTCATAGGTGGTATTGTCTTTCAGCTCCGTTCCATTGTACTGGGTGATCCCATAGCTTCCCATGTGCCCCGATGTACCCGTATAGCTGTGATCATAGCCTGCCTTCTCCCACTGGCTGCCCTCGCTCTTCTCACGGATATAACAGGATATATAGCCATAGCTTTCAGCGGGAAGGATACCGGAAAGCGCATAATTCAGTGTTGCCGAATGCAGACTGGCATCCACTCTGGTAACTGTGATGGCCCGCTCATCGCCCGGCGTGGTGAATGTTCCCGAAAAATACTCCGCACTTGTACTATAACCCATACTGCTGTCCCGCAGTGAGAATTCATAAGTCGTCCCGGCCTCCAGATCAACAAAGCTGATAGTAGCGCTGAAACTGTTCTGGCTGGACAGAGACATCGAACTGCCGGTCTGCCGAAAAGCGCCTGCGCCCGCCTTTCTGATCCATCCGTACAGATACAGGGAGCGATTGTTCTCTGACAAATTGACTGCATCCGACTCTGCCAGGCTCACTTTGAGCCGTTTGGAATTATAGGCGGTATCTTCCTGATCCTCCACTGTAAACTCTGCCTTGGGGGTATGTATGGTCTCATATACTGTGTACAGAGCCGCGCCATAAGTACCTGCGCTGGCCGTCCTTCCAAGTATCCACTTCAACTCATAATCCGTGTCAGGCAGCAGCACACGGTTCGATGCGGTTTTGATCTGGACCTGGTAATCGTTCTCCGCATTCATAACCACGGAAGTTATCTGCTTATAACTGTCTGTGTCAAAATAATACAGACTCAGATAATAGTCGTCGGACAGAGCCTCCGCTCCTTCCGTGCTCTCCGCCTTCCAGGTGCGGACAATATCAAAGGCGTTGACTTCCCCTTCACCCACTGCCGCAAGCTTTACCTCCGGAGCACCAAAAGTCTGGGTCAGTTCCTTCATGATTCCGCCTGCAAAGAGCACATAATGGTAAGTGGCGCCATACTCCAGCTGCGACAGAAAAATCATCTGCGACGTACTGCCGAGGGTTATACTCTGCGTCTTGTAGGCATCCATGTCACCCTCGCGTCTATAGTATAACCGCGCTTTTATCGATGTGCCGGTTGTATTCTTTTTTGCCACCGTACACTCAATGGTTTTGGGGTCACCTTCGCGCTGTCCTACAACAAATTCAATATCATCCGCAGAGCAGAGTGCAGAAGGAGTAGTGATCTTACGGGTCGTCTTCCCGTAGATGATATTATCCAGCTCCACCCACATGGTAACTTCATACTCGGTCTCCGCTAATAATCCTTCATCCAGAGTGCCGCTGGCAGAGAAGCTCTTCGTACCGTCCTCCGCCACCGTCACATTGTCTCCGTAAAAGTACGTCCAGCGCCGCAACTCCTTCTTCTCGCCCAGCGCATTGGTGTAGTCGCAATGCAATACGGCTGATGTGGCATCTCCTGCGTATTTTGAGACATCCGCTTTCACCTCGATCCCGAATCCGCTCCCGGCTGCTCCGGTCTGCCAGACAATCTCTGTGGACGGCGCCTCCGTTGCTGCCTTGGTTTCAAACAGTACCGATATAGCGCCGGAATTGACAAACTGAATATTATATTCCGTACCCGGCTGCAGATTGGTAAGCTCCACCTTCTGCCAGGCGGGACTGAGTCCGAGACTCTTCTCCGCGTCAGGATCATCCGCAGGGGCATAAAAGCATTTCCCAAATACCGCCATCTCCACATCAAGAGTAATACTGCTCTCCGTCTGTGTTATTTCGTGAAGAATGAAGCTTTTGTCTGTCTTTTTCGTCTCCAGAACAATTTTCTCTGATGTGGCCAGAATCGTTCCTTGCGAATCCTTCAGCACATAATATACCTCATAAGACTTCCCGCTCTCCACATCGTCAGAATAGGTCCATCTGTAGGAATTCCATGAAGCAAGGTGCGCCGTACCCTGTTCCTCCGTACCGCTGCCGCTTACACTGTAATACCCGATTACTACAAAATCGGCAGCCAAAGCCTGTCCGTCCTTTGCCTCCATCGAAACACTGTGACGCAGGAATCTATATCCCGCTTCAGGAAGCACGGTAACTCTATAAGTCTCATTCTCAAAGCTATAGCTTCCGTCTTCGTTTCCTGTCAGCGCAAGACCACCCGTTTCAGCGGCAGGATCATTCCGTTTTTCGTCGGGTTCCGCGTAACTGTCTCCTCCGTCCTCAGTTCCCGATACGCCCGTTTCCATGACGCTCCCGCCCGCTGTGTCTGCCCCGGTCTCTGCCGCATAACCCGTGACGGAAGCGGTGTCAAAAAACAGACATCCCGCCAATGCAAATGCCAATAACCTTTTTAACATATGTTTCTCCCCTCTTAAATTATGTACCCTGTCATATCAGTATTTTTTATTATACAATAAGCCCTGATATCTTGCAAGTTACACTTACATTCTTTGATCTTACCATTCCTTAACTTACAATCCTCACGGCATAAATCCGGTTTCCATATTCTGCCAGGGACCTCTCCCCGTCCTTCATCGGATCCATACAGTAAAACGCTCCCCCCCGCGCGCCTGTGATCAATACATAATGAAAATTTCCTATGCCGTTTACCCGCACCCTGACGATAGGATACTTCCCTTTCCGCAGACATTCCGATAAGAATTTCCCATCCGCAGTGCCAAAAATTTCCACTTCATAGCCTCCGGACTTTCGCAGACGATCCCACACAATATTCCCCTGGGAATCATATACTCCCTCCTGAGAAAACCGCCGGTTTATCTCATAAGGCGTCTCCTGTGTCTTTTGGCCCATTACAAGCGCAGAAGTGATGCAACATACCAGACAACCTGAGCTTTTCATCGTGTAAGCGGAATCTCCCAGTCTTTCCTGTGCCCATCTCTCATCATCTTGCCTGAAAAAAGCAATCTCTGCGCCCGGCCCGATATCTTCCCCGGCATGTACTGTCACGCTTCCCCGAAACCGAAGCGCAAGAAAAGCTGCCGATGCCAGGACCAGTGCCAGCACACACATAACAATACCTGCCATCCGTCTCTTTTTTACAGCCACTTTTATTTATCCCCCTTTTCCTCTCTCTCCAACCACCAGATACTCTCCTTTGACAGGTACAGACCCAGACGTTCCTGCAGTCTTATAGACGCCTCGTTCCCCGTATGAATCTGTCCGTAGGGCACATATCCCAGCTCCAGATGCCGGTTGATGCAAAAGGCCTCCAGCGAGGCTCCGATTCCCTGCCCCCTGCAGGCTTCCTCCACATAGAGAAGCCCCAGACTGCCCTCGGAGTGACTGCCCGCAAATCCCACCATCCTGTCCTCCAGGAAAGCCCCCCATAGGGCTTTGGCCCTGACCCGTTGGGCAAGGTACTCTCTGTTCTCATGTTTATAGTGTGCGGCGAGATAATCCAGATCGCCTGTGGTCAACAGACGGATATCCTTGTGGCGTACCGGAAGCGGATTGCGCTGTGTATAGCAGGCCTGCCTGAACTCGCACCGCGTCTCAAATCCCATGCTCTCACACAAAAGCTCATTCAAAAACTCCTGAGAAGTCAACGCGGTCTGTGTCTCACGGGGCATGACGTCCATAAGCCTCTGCGCCCCCCGGATATCTTTTGCACTCAGCATGCACAACCGGCACTCCCTGTCATAAATCAAAAGAGCCTCCTGATCATTGACCAGAATCTCCCCACGCCCCCGGGAGAGACATTCCATCATATGAATATTGTGTCTTTTATTGACAGACAGCCGTCGGATCAGGTCTTCCTGTTCCAAATACTTCGCATACAGATCAGGTCTTCTCCGTCTCGTGAGAAGCTTAGACTGCTCCAGCCTCCAGGAAGCGATTTTCCGGTGGTCTCCGGACAAAAGCACCCCGGGAACCCTTTTGTCATGCCACACTTCCGGTCTCGAATACTGCGGGTATTCCAGAAGCGACCGGTGAAAGCTCTCCGTCTGTGCCGACTCATCATTGTGCAGTACCCCCGGCACAAGCCTTGCCACTGCGTCGATCATCACCATGGCGGGCAACTCCCCCCCGGTGAGCACATAGTCCCCGATGGAGATATAATCTGTCACAATCTCCTCCAGCACTCTCGCGTCTATGCCCTCGTAATGTCCGCAGAGAAAGATAAGCTCCTCCTCCTGCGCCAGATCCATGGCATGACTCTGCGTAAAGGGAATACCCTGCGGAGTCACATACACAGTGCGGACCCGCCGTCCGGAGTCCCGGTACGCATTTTGGTCCGACGGGCCACAGCCTGCCACCGAACGCCACGCGTCATACACCGGCTGCGCCTGCATAAGCATGCCCGCACCGCCCCCATAGGTATAGTCGTCCACCTTCCCGTGCTTATCCAGCGTGAAATCCCGGATATTCACAGTATTTATCTCTATATGATTATTTTCTACCGCCCTGCCGATAATGCTGGTGTTTAAAACCCGCTCCACCATCTCGGGAAACAGCGTCAACACATGAAATCTCATCAGATCAACCCATCCAATATATGAATCTGTATCTCTCCCGCCTCCACGTCCACCCGCAGGACACATTCCTTGATGGCGGGAAGCAGCAATTCTCTTCCATCCTTCAAATCAATGATATAGACATCATTGGCGCCGGTCTCCAGCACTTCCCTCAGGACGCCTATTTCTGCTCCGTCCTCATCCAACACCCGAAGCCCCATCAGATCCGCGATAAAGTATTCGTCCCGACCCAGGCGCACGGCATTCTCCCTGGTGACATAGAGACTTTTCTGCCGCAGCTTCGCCGCCTCCTCTGGACTGTCCACACCCTTGAACTTCAGGATTACAAACTGCTTGAAAAACTTTACGCCCTCTATCTCCAGCAGCGTCTCCCCTGCCCTGCCGTCCAGGATCACCTCTTTCAGACGCTTAAACCGTCTCGCATCATCCGTCGTGGGATAGACCTTCACCTCACCCTTCACTCCGTGGGTTGAGGTCACGACGCCCACCTGAAATCTCTCTTCCATTTAAACCTCTTTTCTAATCAAACCGCTCTCGTATTCAAACCGCTCTTGTGTCCGTGTTGTCATTTCTGAGCTTCCCATTAGACAATGATAGCGGAACGCGCCTACACGCATTCCGCTGCATTTACAAATCCTAGACGATTTCCACGTCCACCCTTATATTATCTTTGGACGATGCCGCCTTCACCACAGTGCGGATTGCCTTTGCAATTTTGCCCTGCTTGCCGATGACCTTGCCCATATCGGAGGCAGCTACATGCAGTTCAACGATAATGCTTTTGCCCTCCGTCTTCTCCGTCACAACAACCTCATCCGGATGCTCGACAAGTGCCTTTGCAACTACTTCCACCAATTCCTTCATAATCCACCTCCAAAGATCAGATTACTATTTCTCGATACCTGCAGCCTTGAACAGCTTGCCGACAACCTCAGTGGGCTGAGCACCGTTAGCCAGCCACTTCTTAGCCAGCTCCTCATTGATCTTAAAGGTGCTGGGATCGGTATTGGGATCATAGGTACCGATCTCCTCGATAAATCTTCCATCTCTGGGAGAACGGGAATCAGCCACAATGATTCTATAAAAAGGAGCCTTCTTCTGTCCCATTCTTCTCAATCTGATTTTTACTGCCATTTCTTTTTCCTCCATACTTTAAATATATTGTTTTGTGTGTGCCCCGAAGGGCTATGATAAGAACTCTGCGCTGAATGCGTTTGTTCCGATCAGTCTTAATTCTGAGTCTCAAAAAGGGAAACCGCCCTTCATCCCGCCGAAGCCTCCGAACATCCCGCCGCGGCGCTTTCCCTTGCCGCCGCCCATCTGTTTCATCAGCTTCTGGCTCTGTTCGAACTGCTTGATAAAGCGGTTTACGTCGGCGATGTCCACTCCCGCGCCATTGGCTATCCTGTGCTTTCTGCGGGGATTGAGCAGCTTGGGATTCCTGCGCTCTTCCTGCGTCATCGAGAGCACAATGGCCTCCATATGTTTCAGCTGCTTCTCGTCGATCAGCGACTCCAGATCTCCGGCCTTCACGCCCATTCCGGGCAGCATGCTCAAAATACTGCTCAGGCCTCCCATATTGCGCATCTGTTTCATGCTCTCGAGGTAATCCTCAAAATCGAACTTCCCCTTCTTCATGCGCCCGGCCATCTCGCGGCTCTTATCCTCGTCGATATCGATGCTCTCCTGGGCCTTCTCGATCAGAGAGAGCACGTCTCCCATTCCCAATATCCGGTTGGCCATTCTCTCCGGATAAAACTGCTCCAGATCAGAGAGTTTCTCCCCCATGCTCACAAAGAGTATGGGTTTTCCCGTCACAGCCTTAATGGATAACGCCGCACCGCCGCGGGTGTCTCCGTCCATCTTGGACAGTACCACGCCGTCGATGCCCACCTTGTCGTCAAATTCTTTCGCCACATTCACGGCATCCTGACCGGTCATGGCATCCACCACCAGCAGCGTCTGATGAACGGAAACCAAGCGCTTGATCTCCTGCAGCTCAGCCATCATGTCCTCATCAACGTGCAGGCGGCCAGCCGTATCCAGTATCACTACATTGTGGCCGTTTTTCTCCGCATAGCGAACGGCCTCCTCCGCGATCTGCGCAGGCTTGTGATCCGTGCCCATGTCGAACACTTCCACATCCACCTTCCCGCCGTTTACATGGAGCTGTTCCACCGCCGCGGGCCTGTAGATATCACAGGCGACCAGCAGAGATTTCTTCCCCTTCTGCTTCAGCTTCCCGGCCAGCTTTGCCGTGGCAGTGGTCTTGCCCGCACCCTGAAGTCCCGCCATCAGGATGACCGTGACAGACTTGCCCGGCTGCATGGCGATCTCAGTGGTCTCGCTGCCCATGAGAGCGATCATTTCCTCATTCACGATCTTAATTACCATCTGTCCCGGATTCAGACCGTTCATCACATCCTGACCGATGGCACGCTCCTCCACAGCCTTCACAAACTGCTTCACGACCTTAAAATTGACGTCCGCCTCCAGGAGCGCCATCTTGACTTCCTTCAGAGCCGCCTTGACATCCTCTTCCGTCAGTCTTCCCTTGCTCCTGAGATTCTTAAATACATTCTGCAGTTTATCTGTTAAACTCTCAAATGCCATTTTGCTTCCCCGATCAATGTCTTCTATCTTACAATCTTACAGATACTTACAGTTCCTTTAACAGCTGTTCTGCCAGCTCCCGGATGCGCCGCATACGCTCCCCGTAATCCTCCGGACCGCTCTCTCCGGCCTCCGTCAGCCTCTCTATCTCCCTGATCCTGCTCTTCGCCTCCGCAAATCGCTTCACAAGATGAAGCCTGGCCTCATAATCCTGCAGGATCCTGTCGCAGCGCCTCAGCAGATCGTGGACGCCCTGCCTGCTGATGCCCCGCTCCTCGGCGATCTCGCCCAGAGACATATCATGATAGACCGCATCCTCATAAATACTGCGTTGATGTTCCGTAAGCAGTTCGCCGTAAAAATCATACAAGAGCGCCTGCTCAAATATCTTTTCCATATTCTCCACCCACAAAGGCTCAGAGCTTTCCTGTCACCTTTGCCATTCTACTACACACAAAAACAGGTGTCAAGTATTTTTTCTTGACACCTGCTACAATTTCTCGCTGAACAGATTTTTATATCCCTCGCCGTAAATCTCCGTAGCGCTGGTAATGATCATAAAAGCCAGCGGGTCTTCCTCTTTCACGATCTCCTCCGCCTTGGAAGAGAGATTCTTGCGTATCACGCACATGATCACGCTCTTCTGCCTACCGCTGTAGGCACCGCTTCCGTTCACATAAGTGACCCCGATATCCAGCTCCTCCAGAAGACGCTTTGTGATGATCTCGTGGTGGTCGCTGATGATATAAATCAATTTTGCTCCGTCCCTTCCATACAACACCACATCCAGCACCACGGAAGTGATAAAGATGGCCATACCCGCATAGAGCGCCCGCTCGATATCGCGGAACAAAAGCGCAGACGCCGTCACCACCACGGCATCGAGCGTAAGAAAAAGCGAACCGGTTTTCATAAACGGCATTTTCAGACGTAAAAGCTTCACCACAATATCCAATCCGCCTGTGGTTGCACCAGCCTTGAACACCAGTCCCATGCCCACGGCGATGAGAGAGCTTCCTACTACCGCAGCCAGAAAAAGATCGTCCGTCACCGCTCCACAGCCGGAAAGCACATTGGTAAACAGAGAAGTGAGTGCAGTACAATATATGGTGGAGAGAATAAACCGAAACCCGAACCTCCACATGCCCACCGCAAGAATGGGAATATTTAAGATAAAGATCCAGGTACCCGTCTCCAGAAAGGTGATGCGGTTTAAGATAATGGATATACCCGTGACGCCTCCGGGAGCCAGGGAATTGGGATCGAGAAAGAGGCTGATCCCCACCGCATAAATGCCGCAGGCCACCGTCATCAGGAGATAATCCAGCGCTCTGCGAAAGGGGGTTTTTTTATCTATAAACCGCAGCTCCCGCTCTTTTATCTTGTCAGCCGCCTGCTTTGCACTCTGTTTTGCCATCCTGATCACCCACCATTCTCAAAATCCGTCCGCTCCGCCGGTCCATGTCCCGTTTCTCAACATTATGTCCTGTTATACGCTTTCTATTCCGGTATTCCGCCGCCGTCAGATATTGGTGCGCACCTGCTTGGGCTTATAGCCCTCCTTCTCCAGCGCATCCATGATCTGTTTCTTGTGTTCTGTGCCGAAGGCCTCCAGCGTGATGCGTAGCTCCACCGCAGCACTGCGGTTTATCGACACAAACTGATTGTGCTCCAGCTTGATGACATTGCCGTTTACATCGGCGATAATGCCGGACACTCTGCAGAGCTCGCCGGGCTTATCCGGAAGCAGTACGGAGACGGTGAATATCCTGTCTCGCATGATCAGTCCCTGCTGAACCACAGAGGACATGGTGATCACATCCATATTGCCGCCGCTCAGGATCGATACCACCTTTTTGTCGGATATCTTCAGATGCTTCAACGCAGCCACCGTCAGCAGTCCCGAATTCTCCACCACCATCTTGTGATTTTCCACCATATCCAAAAACGCCACCACCAGCTCCTCATCCTCCACGGTGATGATATCGTCCAGATTGGCCTGCAGATAAGGGAACAGCTTCTCTCCGGGCGTCTTCACCGCCGTGCCGTCGGCTATGGTACTGACTCTCGGCAGCGTTGTCACTTTGCTGTTTTTCAGGGATTCCTGCATACAGTTTGCCCCCGCGGGCTCCACGCCGATGACTTTGATCTTGGGATTCAGGAGTTTTGCCAGAGTGGACACGCCCGTGGCAAGCCCGCCGCCGCCGATGGGTACCAGAATGTAATCCACCAGAGGCAGTTCCTTAAATATTTCCATGGCGATGGTTCCCTGTCCCGTGGCTACTGTCAGATCGTCAAAGGGATGGATAAAGGTATAGCCATGTTCCTCGGCCAGCTCATAGGCCTTGGCGCAGGCTTCGTCATACACATCGCCCCAGAGAACCACTTCAGCGCCATAGCTCTTGGTGCGGTTCACTTTCATGAGCGGCGTGGTCGTGGGCATCACAATGGTCGCCCCGGCTCCGTAGCACTTCGCAGCATAGGCTACCCCCTGGGCATGATTGCCCGCAGAGGCGGTGATCAGTCCTTTACTTCTCTCCTCGTCCGTCAGCGTGCTCATCTTATAATAAGCACCGCGCAGCTTGTACGCCCCGGTAAACTGCATGTTTTCAGGCTTCAAATACACACGGTTTCCGGTCTGTGCACTGAAATAGTCGCTGTACACCAGCTTAGTCTCGGAAGCCACCTTGCGTACTACCTCGCTGGCCTCCTCAAATTTACTCAGAGTCAACATTTGTTCTTCCATCTTGCTCCTCCTCCATGTTCACATCAAACAATGCGTTCACAAACTCATCCGGGTCAAACTTCTGGAGATCGTCTATAGACTCGCCCACCCCGATATACTTCACCGGCACATTGAGCTCGGACTGGATCGCCACTGCGATACCGCCCTTGGCCGTGCCGTCCATCTTGGTGAGCACAATACCTGTGAGACTGGCCACGTCACCAAACTCTCTGGCCTGCACCAGGGCGTTTTGACCCGTGGTACCGTCCAGCACGATGAGATTCTCACGATGCGCGTCCGGGAACTGTGCGTCGATGATACGGTTCATTTTGCGCAGCTCCTCCATCAGATTTTTCTTGTTGTGGAGCCGCCCCGCAGTGTCGATCAAAAGAACGTCCACGCCCCGGGCTTTGGCCGCACTCACCGCGTCATACACCACACTGGCGGGGTCCGCCCCCTCCGTGCCGCCGATCATGGGTACATCCGCCCGCCTGGCCCACTCGGCAAGCTGTTCTCCGGCCGCCGCGCGAAAAGTATCTGCGGCTGCGATCAGCACCTTGCTTCCCTGGGCCTTCAGCTTCCCGGCAAGCTTCCCCACCGAGGTGGTCTTTCCCACGCCGTTGACGCCGATCACCATGATGACGGACTGCCTGTGCTCAAAATCATAGGCTGTCTCATCCACTCTCATCTGCTCCCGAATGCTATCCACCAGAAGCTGCTTACAGTCCGCAGGTTCTTTGATGTGCCGCTCCCGCACCTGTTCCTTTAATCTCCCGATAATGGAGGCGGTAGCATTGACGCCGATATCCCCCATGATAAGGATTTCCTCCAGCTCCTCATAAAAATCGTCGTCAATGGAGGAAAATCCGCTGAACACAGAATCGATCCCACGCACGATATTGTTGCGGGTCTTGGTCAGCCCTTCCTTCAGTCGTGTAAAAAAGCCTTTTTTCTCCTCGCTCATAGTAACCTCTCAATCGTCCAGTTCCTTGTCGATCAGATTCACACTCACCAGTGTGGAGACTCCCTTCTCCTGCATGGTGATTCCATAGAGTCTGTCCACCTGCTCCATGGTGCCTCTTCTGTGGGTGATAACGATAAACTGTGTGTTCTTCGTCAGCTTATGTAGATACTTTGCAAACCGTCCCACATTGGAATCGTCCAGCGCCGCCTCGATCTCATCCAACAGACAGAACGGCGAAGGCTTCAGATTCTGGATCGCAAACAGCAGTGCAATGGCGGTCAATGCCTTCTCACCGCCGGAGAGCTGCATCATATTCTGCAGCTTCTTGCCGGGGGGCTGGGCGATAATGCGTATGCCCGCCTCCAGAATATCCTCTTCCTCCATGAGCTCAAGGGTACCTTTTCCGCCGCCGAACAGCTCTTTGAACACCTTGTCAAACTCTCTGGTGATATCCGCAAACTTCTCCGTAAACTGTCTGCGCATGGCGGAGTCCAGCTCTTCGATGATCTTCTCCAGCGTCTTTTCCGCCTCCACCAGATCGTCGTGCTGCGTCTTCATGAAGGTATATCGCTCCATCAGATTCTTATAATCCTCGATGGCGTTGACATTCACATCTCCCAGACGTTTTATCTGCTCCTTCAGAGCTGCCACATCCCGCTTCATGTCCGCCAGATCCGTCATATTCTCGTCCCGCATGGCCGCGGCGTCACTCAATGTGATCTCATACTCATCCCACATGTAATTGATCTGTGCCGTGACGGACTCCTCCAGCTTTTCCTTCTGGGCGTTCAGGCGATAGACTTCCTTGTCCAGGGCAGTCATACGCTCCGAAAGCTCCTCTCTGCTTTTGAAGAAGTTTTTCTGACTCACAGTCAGCTCTTCCTTGCGGGCGATATTCTCCTTCAGATTTTGCTCGGACTCGTTCTGGGCATCATGGGAAGCCGTGATCGTCTTTTGAAGCTCCGCGATCTGCTCCTGCTTTTGTTCTACTGCCCCGGCATTCTCCTCAAGCGTCTGCAGGATTTCTGCAAGCTCAGCCTGAAAACGCTCCAGCTCTCCGTCGATACGGTCCGCATTGGCCTGATGGAAGCTCTGCGTCTGCAGCATTTTGCCGACCTTTAAGTCCCACTCGGCAACCTGCGCCGCAGCCTCGGACTCGCGAACCCGTCTCTCCTCCACTTCCTTCTGTAAATTCAAAATTTCTTCCTGAGTAGTCTTCTCCAAAGTCTCGCTGTCCGAAAGTTCTTTCTGGATATCATCCTTTCCGTGCTCTATCTCAGATATCCGGCCTTCTATCTCCTGCTCTTCGGCGCGGAGGTTCTGAGCGCCCTCCTGTTCCTCTTCCATGCGTTCCCTGGCCTGTGCGATATTGAGACGGGCCGTATTCTGCGCGATGGATTTGCGCTGAAGCTCCGCTTTTAAGGTCTCCAGATTCATGCGCAGCTTATTTCTTCTGGCTTTGGTGTCCGCGATCTCCTGGTTCACCTCATCCACTGTGGCCAGAAGCTTTTTTACGCTCTTTGTAAGCTCCTCAATCTCCCGGCGTCTTCCCAGCAGATTGCTGTTGTTTTTGAAGGCGCCTCCGCTGATGGCTCCACCGGGCACCAAAAGCTCGCCCTCCAGAGTCACCATCCTGATGCCGTAATCATATTTGCGCGCGATCTTCACCGCGTTGTCCACATTGTCAACCACCACGATGCGGCCCAGCATGGCCTTCGCAACATTTTGGTACTTTTTGTCGATTTCCACCAGCTCGTCAGCCATGCCGATGACACCCTTTTCCTTCAGAGAGTCCGGATTTTTGAACTCCTGGGGCTTCGTAATGCTGGTGAGCGGCAGAAAGGTGGCTCTGCCCAGACGATTCTGTTTTAAATACTGAATCATCTTCTTTGCAGTATTTTCGTCATCGGTGACGATATTCTGGATATTGCCTCCCAGTGCGGTCTCAATGGCCGTCTCGTACTTCTTGTCTACTTTGATGATATCAGCCACCACGCCGATGATGCCTTTTTCCTTCTCCTTTTGCTCCATCACCTTCTTGACACTGCCGCCATAACCCTCATAGCGTTCTGTCAGATTTGTCAGCGCATCCAGCTTGGACTGCTCCATATGGTAGGCCGCCTGAGTCTCCCGAAGCTTTGCGTCCAGATTGGTAAGCTTCATGCGGATATCTCCCAGCTCCAGATTGACTCCGGCCTCCTCCTCATTCATCTTGCCCAGCTCTGCAGTGACAGCCTCAAACTCTGCCTCCAGCTGCTTCAGCTGTTCCTCTCTGGCAGCCTCCTCCGACTTGGCTCTGAGAAGCCTGGAATTGAGCTCCGCTTTCCTGATATTGATCTGCTCCATCATCGTATCAAAACGTCCCAGTCTGGACTTGATGGTGGCGCGCTGATTCAGTTCTCCAATTATGACATTTTTGCCGTTTTCTATCTTACCGTTCAGTTCCTCAATCTCGGCCTGAATCTGTTGAAGTGCGGCCCGCACCGAATCCGCGGTGTCCGAAATCTCCTGCACCTGATCGTCGATGGCCTGCTTTTCCTTCAGGATTCCCTGCTTCTCCTGATTGTGCGTGTCGATCTCCTGCTGCAGAGCGCTCTTTCGGTTGTTCAAATGCGCGGCACTGCCCTCGGCCGAATGGATCTGCTCCCGCAATACATTGATCTGGCCCTCCAGCTTTCCGCGCAAGAGTCCGGTGTCTGTCAGATTCTCTCTGGCGGTCTCGATGGCCGCATCCAGCGTCTCTATCTCTGTCTGAATGCGCTCATATTCCGATTTGATGCCCTCGTACTGTTCTGCGGCATCCTGCAGATCGCGTCCTGCAATATCATACTTTTCTCCCACGGACTGAAGCTGTCCCCTCAGACGGCCGTTTTCCATGAGAAACATATTCACATCCAGATTCTTTAATTCCTCTTTTTTCTTCAAGTAGATCTTTGCAGTCTCAGACTGCTTCTCCAACGGCCCGGTCTGTTTCTCCAGCTCGGTCAGAATGTCGGATACACGCACCAGATTCTGCTGCTCATTCAAGAGCTTCTGCTGGGCGGCTGCTTTGCGGCGCTTGAATTTCACAATACCCGCAGCCTCGTCAAAAAGCTCCCTGCGCTCCTCCGGTCTGCCGCTCAAAATCTTGTCAATCTGCCCTTGTCCGATAATGGAATATCCTTCTTTTCCGATACCGGTATCATAAAAAAGCTCATTCACATCCTTCAGACGGCATAAGGTTCCGTTGAGCAGATATTCACTTTCTCCGGAACGGTAGATTCTCCGCGCCACAGTCACCTCGTCGTAATCGATGGCGAGCTGGTGGTCGGAATTGTCCAGTGTGATTGCCACATAAGCATAGCTTAACGGCTTCCTGGTCTCTGTTCCCGAGAAAATGACATCCTGCATGCTGGCTCCGCGCAGCTGTTTGACGCGCTGTTCGCCCAGCACCCAGCGCACGGCGTCCGCAACATTGCTCTTTCCGCTTCCGTTAGGACCCACGATGCCCGTGATGCCGTTGTGAAACTGAAATACTATTTTGTTTGCGAAAGACTTAAAGCCGTGTACCTCAATGCTTTTTAAATACATATCCCTGTTCCTTCAAAAAAAGCAGCGCCTCATAAGCCGCCTGCTGTTCCGCCGCTTTCTTTGTCCTTCCCAAGCCTCTCCCGAGACTTTTGTCCTCCATGATGACTTCCACCGCAAAGGTCTTGCTGTGCTCCGGTCCGCTCTCCTCCAAGAGCTCATAATGAAACTCTTTCTTTAACACGCCTTGGATCAGCTCCTGAAGATTGCTCTTGCTGTCATAAAACAGCCGCTTATTCTCCAGATCCGAGAGAATAAACCGATCAATAAACCGCCTGGCGGGCTCCATACCGCCGTCCAGATAAATAGCGCCGATCACAGCCTCCATGGCGTCGGAGGTAATGCTGTCCCGTTCTCTTCCCCCGGTCAGCTCCTCCCCCTTTCCCAGACGCATGAAGCTCCCCAGCTCCAGATCCCGCGCGCAGAAAGCCAGCGCAGGTTCACAGACCATGGATGCCCGAAGCTTGGTGAGTTCGCCCTCCGGAAGCAGCCTGTGCTCATGGAACAGGAACTCACTGGACACCAGCTCCAGCACTGCATCTCCCAGAAATTCCAGACGTTCATAATCCTCCGTCCTGTTGATTTTCTGTTCATTGATAAACGAGCTGTGTGTAACTGCCTGCTTTAACAGCCTGATCTCGCGGAAGCGATATCCTATGCGTTCTTCCAATGTTTTTAATTCATATCCGTCCCGCATGTTCCTCCTCTATTGTCACGCAAAAAAGTATTCCCAAATACGGAGATTCGGGAATACCTGAGCAACTGAATCCTTTAGTTCAAAGCACCTTTAATCAATTCCACTGCTTCCTCAACCGTTGTTATCTTCTCAGCCTTCTCCGCAGGAATCTCAATATCAAACTCTTCCTCGATCCCCATAATGATCTGGAACACATCCAGGGAGTCTGCTCCGAGGTCGTCCATGAATGTGGATTCCGGCGTAATCTCCTCGGGGTCCACATTCAACACTTCTGCGATTACTTTCTTCAACTTTTCCAATTCCATGTCACTGTTCCTTCTTTCTTATGAATTTGCAAAAATTTATATTGAGCAGTTTCCTGCCAATTTACACTCATCCGTTTGAAACCTAATCCTCCAGGACAATTTTCTCCCTGATCTTGTCATTTATACGCTGCTCCTGGAAGGTCAGACACTGGAGGATCGAGTTTTTGATCTCCACAGCCTTGCTGCTTCCGTGAGTCTTCACCACCAGTCCGTTCAGACCCAGAAGCGGCGCTCCGCCGTACTCCTCCGTATCAAAGCTCTTCAGCGTTTTTTTCAGCGCAGGCTTCACCAGCATCGCTCCGATCGTGCTGCGCAGCGTACTTGTCATGCCTTCTTTTACCTTCTTGATCAGGACGCCGCCCACACCCTCATACATCTTCAGGATGACATTGCCCACAAACGCCTCGCAGACCACAACGTCCGCGGCTCCGCCGGGTATATCCCTGGCCTCCACGCTGCCGATAAAATTGATCTCCGGACAATTCTTCAAAAGCGGAAAGGTCTCCTTCACAAGAGCGTTGCCCTTCTCCTCCTCGGCACCGATATTTACGATGCCCACTCTGGGATTTTTTACTCCCATGATATTTTCCATATATACGCTTCCCATCTTGGCAAACTGTAAAAGATGAGAAGGTCTCGCGTCCACATTCGCGCCGCAGTCAATCAAAAGAGCCACGCCCTCCGCCGTGGGAATCAGCGGGGCGAGCGGAGGTCTCTCCACACCCTTGATACGGCCCACGATCACCTGCCCTCCTACCAGAACGGCTCCGGTGCTCCCGGCGGACACAAGCGCGTCGCACGTTCCGTCCTTTACCATATACATGGCCTTTACAATAGAGGAATTCTTTTTCTTGCGGATGGCCATCACAGGCGGCTCCGCCATCTCGATGACCTCCTCCGCATGGACGATCTCCACCTGTTCGGGATCGTATTGATATTTTCCGAGTTCCTCCGCCACGGCAGGCTCTCTGCCCACAAGATATACTTTGATGCGCTTGTCGGCATTTATGGCCTCCACTGCGCCCTTCACAATTTCACCGGGTGCATTGTCTCCACCCATGGCATCCACTGCCACCTTTACCATCTCGGCCATTTTTCTTCCCTCTCCGCGCAGCGCCAAAAAATGGTTTTTCTACGCTCTTTACTACTATACTAAACAGCTTTATAAAAATCAAGTATAAAATGAAAAAGGCTTCTCCCTTCCGGAAAAAGCCTTTGTCTCACATGTAAAGCCCTCATATAACCTACATAGAGCCCGTCGCCGGACATCAGTCGGTCTCGACGATCTGCTTCTTATTGTAGGAACCACAGTTCTTGCAAACCCTGTGAGGCATCATCAGCGCGCCACACTTGCTGCACTTTACCAGAGTAGGAGCACTCATCTTCCAGTTTGCTCTTCTCTTGTCTCTTCTACCTTTGGAAGATTTATTCTTGGGACAAATAGACATCGTTACACCTCCTTATCCGCGTTAAAAATATCTTTTATTGCCGCCATACGGGGGTCGGGTACGAAGGTGTCGCAGCCACATTCCCTCTCGTTCAGATTCTGTCCGCAGACCGGGCACACGCCCTTGCAGTCTTCCTTACACAAAATCTTCACAGGCCAGTTTACAATAATTTCGTCATACACAAAAGCCTCCACGTCAAGCTGATATCCCTCCATAAAGCTCCGGACATCCGCCTCCGCGTCCTCATCATCCGCAAGCGCTCCGGGCGCTGCCGCCGTCCTGTCAAACGAAAGCTCCAGAACAACCGGCACATCCGCAAGACATCTGTCGCAAACAGCCGCAAAGACCAGCCTGCAGCTCCCCTCCACCCTGGCCTTGTCCACGCCGATATTGGTAAAGGTAAACTCCACAGGCGATTTCTCCGCAATGGAAAAAGTACCTGCTCCGTTTGCAAAAGCGGTCATCTCCAGAGGAATCTCCCGCTTCATCACTCTGCCTTCAGAGGTTAATACATCCGATAAATTCACTAACATAGCGACTCCTATGCACTCTATCATGCGTCAGCACTGCTTTCGCACACTGACTAATTATACATACAGCGGTATATTTTGTCAATATCCAAATTACAAAATTCAGTCTTTAAACAATGTTATTGCTGCTCAGCCAAATCCGGGCAGAAGGTATCGGGATGGAGTTTGCGCCTGGGTACGGTTGAGTGTTTTCTAACAGTGCGGATATAAAATCCTGCAATCTACGGGCCGGCACTAAGATGCATCCATGCATCGTAGTGCCTGAAATGCGCATCCGTGCGCATTTCTCCCTGGTCTCTAAACCGCACTATAAGAAAACACGCCAACCTTTACCAATGCCGCAAACTCCATCCCGATACCTCTTGCCCTGACACCGGACGATTCAGCAATAAAGATGTTTAACATATGCTTTGAGTCTGAATGCTGCACCGCATAGATCCTTTTGAGTTTCCGGCAATGTGGAGCTATTCAACGGATGTTGACAGCGGGAGACAGGGCGGATGCTGCAGACATTGGCAGAGCTTGGTACGTTTTCTTATCGTGCGGTTCGGAGAGCAGGGAGAAATGCGCAAGGATGCGCATTTCAGGCACTACGATGCATGGATGCATCTTAGTGCCGGCCCGTAGATTGCAGGATTCTATATCCGCACTGTTAGAAAACACCCAAGCTCCGGCGCAGACTGCAGAATCCGCCCTGTCTCCCGCTGTCTGCGCCGGTTGAACCGCTACTCGTTCTGCTCTATGTCTACCACGCGCACATATCTGCGCAGAGCGTATTCGCCGTCATGGGCCTCACCTATGAAGGTGTCCGACATGCTCCCCGCCCGCATGATGCGCGTCAGGCCGCAGGCTGCCAGTATATCCGTGAGTCCGGCCCGCCTTTCCCCAGAGCAGATCAGTCCGGCAGTCTGCAGCATCCCTTTGTGCCTGCGAAGCTGTTCCATCAAGCGGCCCCGGGGCAGCCGCTTGACCAGGCAGTTCCCAAACAGATAAGAGCACTCTAATGCGCTGTCTTTCATAGCCGTAAGAGAGCAGCCGCGGCCGTACCACACCCGACGTCCTGTTTTGGAAGATTTTGCATCAAATATTTTGTCAAGCTCGTCGCTGTAGCGGCGCAGGGAGAGTTCTGCTCTTGTTCCCACCGTATCCTGCCCGGTTTGCGCATATTTGTCCGCAGCTCTCTGCAGATATGGCAGAAATTCCCGGCAAAAAGCGTAGAGATCATCCATATCCTCCGTGTCGATATAAATGACCTGGCAGGAGCTGCAGAGCAATTGCTTCGTTTTGACAATATGCTCCGCCAGCGCCTCCAACTCCCGCTCCTTGTCCTCATAGCCTGACAGATAGGCAAAACCAAGCTTATGCCCCCACTCGATAAGCTTTGCTCCGGGAGCTGCAAGGCGGCGTACCGCCCGCACTGCCTCATCGCCGCCCCACACCACAATGCCGTCGCTCATATCCGCCATTCGCCGCATGGCCTCCACATCCTCCGAGGGAGTATCAAATACATACAGATAGGGCGAAAGGCCCGGCTCTATCTTAAGCAGCTCCAGAAGGATTTCCACGGAGAGGCCCCTATCCGCCTGAGGAAGCTTCAAAATATTGACATTCCCCGTAAGCAGGCCCTCCAGAACACTGTATACGGGCAGACCGTCCATATTGCCCGCCGCAATGTGAAACAGGGTGCCCAGAGGCATGATCCGTGTCCGGATCCTTCCCTGAAACCCGCTTTGCTCCAAGGCTTTGCCGCCGAGCTCCGACTGTAATCTATACTCCAGATGCTCCCTCTTTAAAAGCGCTGCGGCCTGTTCAATCTGCTCTCGCAGGTTCTCAGAGCCCAATAGTCCCGAGTCCGCCAGTTCACCGATCCGCTTGTCAAATCCTCCCGCAAGAATTTTGTCCCGAAGCACTGCCGCCGCAGCGATCACTGTCTCCGGCAGAAGTCTCTTCCCCGCTCTGGTCCTGTTGAGCCCGTTAGCAGCTCCGCCGCACCCGCCGCGCAGGTCTTAATATCCTTTAATCCCACTCTACCGATCACCTCCAGATAAGGCGCAGTCAATCCGCAGCCGCACTCGCTTCCCGGATGCAGTACACCCAGATCGTCCGTCATCACACTGAGAACGGGCGTCGCTTTCACCATGGGCGTCAGGAGATTTACCAGCCCGGTCCGGCCCATGGGAAGCGGCTCCAGCGTATCTACATCTCTGATCAGTACGCGGCTGTATACCGGAACATGGAAATGATGTCTCTCACAGTCACAATAGAGAATCGGATGTTCCACCGCTCCGAAAAACTCAATGATATTCTCCTCATCCACGTCCAATACCTTCTTTGCCAGCCGGTATAGTTCTTCCTTTTCCACCTGCTCTTTGTAAAACTGTTTCCAGCCGCCGCCAAGCATGATTTTGGAACCTTCCTTTAATTTAAGAGCAATGCCTCGTTCCTCCATCTGTCTGAGCAGGAAATAGGTATAGGACGGAAATCCCATAAAGCGTACCGGAAATGCAGCCCCAAAAGCATGGCCCGAAGAGTTCCTGCCTTGGGAGAATCTTTTGAGCGCACGGATGATTCCTTCCAGATCAGGTTCGTATCCGTGCCCGCTCTCATTGTATTTTAATGCGTAGGTGCGGCTGAGTGCAGGAGAAAACAGGGTAGCTCCAAACGCCGTCTTGGTCACGGCCGTCTGATTGCCTCTGTGCGGTTTGTAGCCCATCACAATATAATGAGCGGGCCGCAGAGAAAACACGCCCCTCCAGCTTCCGATTTTAAGTACCATCTTCAGCCCGCACCACAGATCGCCAAATGCAAACCCGATTCTGCTGACTCGCCCGCTGGTCCCCGAGGAGGTTGCCTGCAGAATCATCCTTCTCTCAGGAACGGAAAACAGTCTGCGCCGTTTAAAATTCACTGTGGGAATAAAGGGAAGTCTTCCAAGCTCCTCCGTCGTCTTAAGACTCCCCGGATGAAACCGGAAATGCCTGCACAGTCTGCGATAGGGCAGACAATTTTTATATTGGAAGCGGCAGTTCTCCCTCATTGCCTGCACAAAGCACTCCTCCGTTCCCTCAATGTCAAAGGGATCCTTGGCAGAAAACAGTTTTTTTCGTTTTTCCATAGGAAAGACTCTCCACAGCATTCTTCATACTCCTGACATATTCATAAATCTGCTGCCCCGCCTGTGCGCCGGACGCAGCAATGATTTTGACAATGGCGCTTCCTACGATGGCGCCGTCCGAAATGGCAGCCATTCTTTTTGCCTGTTCCGGTGTGCTGATACCGAAACCGATGGCACAGGGTGTGCCCGTCACCTGGCGGATGCTCCTCACAATGGCCTCCAGATCCGTGTTGATCTCATTTCTCACTCCTGTGACGCCCATGGAGCTCACCACATAGATGAATCCGTGCGCTTCCTTTGCAATGGACTGAATCCTCTCCTGCGAGGTGGGGGCGATCATGGAAATCACATGCACATTGCGGGCCGCCGCAGGCACTTGAACCTCCTCCCGCTCCTCATAGGGCAGATCGGGAATGATCACCGCGCCTACACCCAATTCTTCACATTTTGAAAAGAACCGTTCATACCCATAATGAAAGATCGGATTTAAGTATGTCATAAACGCCAGTGGAATCTCCGATCTCTCCCGCACCCTCCGTACAATGTCAAAGACACCGTCCGTGGTCATGCCGCCCTGCAGCGCACGGATATTGGCGTCCTGGATCACCGTGCCCTCCGCCGTCGGATCAGAGAAGGGAATGCCGATCTCGACCAAATCCGCTCCCGCCCGCTCCATCTCCAGAATAAACTCTACGGTGCTGTCCGCACCGGGATCTCCCGCCGTCAAAAATCCGATAAACGCCTTGTGACCGGATGCGGAAAACATCCGATCCACTGTGTTCTCTACACCTTTTTTCTGAATTATAGCTCTGTCAGTCATGAATGTCTACCCCCCTGTATCTGGCGATGGCCGCCACGTCCTTGTCTCCCCGTCCCGACACACAGATGATGATGCTCTGGTCGGGACTGTAATTTTTTGCGGTCTTTATCACATGAGCCACCGCATGGGCGCTCTCGATGGCGCAGATGATGCCCTCCGTGCGCGCCAGATACTCGAATGCCTCCACCGCCTCATCGTCGGTGACAGGCACATACTGCGCCCTGCCGGTGTCATGAAGATTGGCATGCTCCGGTCCGATGCCGGGATAATCCAGCCCTGCGGATATGGAATAGACCGGTGCGATCTGGCCGTTCTGATCCTGGCAGAAATAGGATTTCATACCATGGAACACTCCCAATGTCCCCGTGGCGATGGTTGCCGCCGTAAACGCTGTGTCCACACCTTTGCCTGCGGCCTCGCAGCCTATGAGCTCCACACCTTCGTCCGGGATAAAATGATAGAACGCACCCATGGCATTGCTGCCGCCTCCCACACAGGCCACCACCGCCGCAGGAAGCTTTCCTTCCGCCTCCAGTATCTGCGCTTTTGCCTCACTGCCGATAACGCTCTGAAAATCCCGCACGATCATGGGAAACGGATGAGGACCCATGACCGAACCCAGACAATAATGCGTGTCGTCCACACGATTGCTCCACTCTCTCATCGTCTCGTTCACCGCATCCTTCAGCGTCTGCGTTCCGCTCAGTACGGGATGGACCTTTGCGCCCAGAAGCTCCATGCGGTATACATTCAGCGCCTGTCTGTCCGTGTCTTCTTTGCCCATAAAGATCTCGCATTCCATGCCCAGAAGCGCAGCAGCCGTGGCCGTGGCCACCCCGTGCTGTCCCGCCCCGGTCTCTGCGATCAGTCTGGTCTTGCCCATCTTTTTGGCCAGAAGCGCCTGCCCCAGCACATTGTTGATCTTGTGGGAGCCGGTGTGGTTCAAATCCTCACGCTTCAGATAGATTCTGGCCCCTCCCAGATCCTTTGTCATCTTCTCCGCGTAATAAAGCAGTGAAGGCCTGCCCGCATATTCATTCAAAAGCCTGTTGAGCTCTGCCGTAAAACCGGGATCTTTTCTGTACTGCTCGTAGGCTTCCTCCAGACGCAGCAGCTCATTCATCAAAGTCTCCGATATATACTGCCCGCCGTGTATTCCGTAACGTCCTTTGCTCATCTGTCTCATCCTTTCTGATTCTGTTTCATATTTGTTTCCCGGCCTCTGAGCTCCCGAAGCATCCCCGCTTTGTCACTGCTTCGCATAAAGGTCTCTCCGATCAACGCTCCGTCAATTCTGTGCCGCTCCAGTCTCTCGATATCCGATCTGGTCCTCATACCGCTCTCGGACACAAACAGGATCCCGGGCGGCGCCAGAGCGCGAAGCCTCACGGAATTGTCGATATCCACGGTAAAGTTTCTCAAATCGCGGTTATTGACCCCCAGGATCTCTGCGCCGCTTCGCAGAGCCATCTCCACTTCCCTCTCGTCATGGGCCTCCACCAGGGCGGACAGTCCCAGCTCTTCCGCGATCGCTCTGTACTCGGAAAGCTGTGCGGGGGACAGGATGGCGCAGATCAAGAGCACCGCGTCCGCACCCAGCTCCTTCGCCTGATAAATCATGTATTCATCCACCGTAAAATCCTTGCGCAGAAGGGGCAGTCCCACCCTCCCGCGAATCTGCGCCAGACAGGTATCGCTGCCTTGGAAATAATAGGGCTCCGTCAGCACGGAAACCGCATCGGCTCCCGCCCGCTCGTACTCCCCGGCAATCTCCAGATAGGGAAAATGCTCCGCGATGATCCCTTTTGAGGGCGAGGCTTTCTTGATCTCGCAGATAAAGCTGATCCCCTCTTTTGACAGCGCTTCCTGAAACGGAAAGGGCTGTTCTGCATTCCTGTGTCTCGGCAGCTCCCTGATCCGGGCTTTCAGCTCCGTAAGGGGCATCCGCCTCTTCTCAGCCTCCATGCGCTGAATCGTTTTTCCTGCAATCTCCTCTAAAATCATATACGCTCCTCATATATTCTCATAGGTTTCGTCTGTTCGGACGGTTTTACTGATTGGTCAATATTATGAATTTCTCTAACTGTGCCATAGCTTTTCCGCTGTCAACAGTCTCCGCTGCCAGTTTCACACCCTCTGCGAGACTCGCGCTTTTGCCTGCCACATAGAGAGCGGCGCCTGCGTTCAACAGTACCGTATCTCTCTTCGGACCCTGCTTGCCGCTAAGGATCTCCCTTGTGATATATGCATTTTCCTCAGGGGTTCCTCCCCTCAGATCCTCCATGGTGCAGCGTGAAAAGCCCAGCTCCTCCGGGATGACGTCATATCTCTTAAGACTGCCGCTCTCCAGCTCGCAGACGCTTGTCACTCCCGCAGTGGAAATTTCATCCAGCTTCTCCTGTCCGTACACCACCATTCCCTTCTTGATGCCAAGCCTGCCAAGCACCTGCGCCATAGGCTCTAACAGCGCCTCCTCATAAACCCCCAGCACGATATAGGAAGGGCAGGCGGGATTCGTAAGCGGACCCAGAATATTGAACACCGTGCGGATTCCCAGCTCCCTGCGGATGGGTCCCACATGTCTCATGGCCGTGTGATACTTCTGGGCAAACAGGAAACAGAGGCCGATATTCTCTACGATCTCCCTGCTCTTACCCGGCTCTATATTGATATTCACCCCCAACGCCTCCAGACAGTCTGCCGCGCCCGATCTGGAGCTGGCCGCGCGATTGCCGTGCTTTGCCACCGGCACGCCCGCAGCGGAGACGATCATGGCTGCAGTGGTGGAGATATTGAAGGAATTGGAACCGTCTCCGCCCGTTCCCACGATCTCGAGCGTCTCCACATCAGCGTTTAATTTCAGCGCATGGGCCCGCATCTCCTCCGCGGAGCCCGTAATCTCTTCTATGGTTTCCCCTTTCATGGAAAGTGCGGTGAGATAAGCGCTTCTCTGCACCACCGAAGCCTGACCTCTCATGATCTCGTCCATGACCGTTCTCGCCGTCTCATAGCCGATATCCTCCTTGCGGGTCAGCCGGACAATAGCACTCTGAATCATCTGTCTGTTTCCCGTCCGTTCTTCCGGTTTCTGCCGTCCCAGCAGAAAATTCTCCATGATCCGTCTGCCGTCCGGCGTCAGCACGGACTCCGGGTGAAACTGTACGCCATAAACGGGGTATTCGGTGTGTTCCACCGCCATGATCTCCCCGTCCTCCGCCCTGGCTGTGATTCTCAGACAGGCAGGCATCGTGTCAGGATCTGCCGCAAGAGAGTGATATCTGGCCGTCATAAGCTCGCGCTGCATGCCGCGGAACAAGACGCTGCCATTGTCCAGAAGCGTCACAGACTGTTTGCCATGCATCAGTTGTTTTGCATAAATAATCCGGGCCCCGAAAACCTCACAGACCGCCTGATGCCCCAGACAGATGCCTAGCACAGGAATCCTTCCCCCGAAATATCTCAGAATCTCCTCGCAAATACCCGCATCCGCCGGTCTTCCCGGACCGGGTGAGAGAATGATGTGACTGGGGCTCAACGCCTCAATCTCCGCCACAGTCAGCTCATCATTTCTGACCACTCTCACATCCGGAATGACAGAAGCCGCCAACTGATACACATTATAAGAAAAGCTGTCATAATTATCGATTAAAAGTACCATAATTTTCTCCCTTCCGCATTATAAGAATTCCTCCGCCCGTTCGATGGCTCTTCTCACCGCCGCAGCCTTCTGAATACATTCTCTGTATTCCGCCTCAGGCACGCTGTCAGCCACGATACCCGCCCCGGAGCGGATAAACACCTTACCGTTCCTGGAATAAGCAAGTCTGATGGCGATGCATACATCAAGATTCCCGGTAAAGGATAGATATCCCACAGCGCCTCCGTAGATCCCTCTCCTGCTGTTTTCCAGCTCATTTATGATCTCGCAGGCCCGAAGCTTGGGAGCGCCCGAGAGCGTCCCTGCCGGCAGGACGGCATCCACCGCGTCCAGCGCATCCTTATCTGACCCGAGCCGTCCGCTCACAGCGGAACCGATATGCATCACATGAGAATAACGCTCCACGGACATATACTTCTCCACGATCACCGTCCCGACCTCACTGATCCTGCCGATATCATTTCTTCCCAGATCCACCAGCATATTGTGCTCCGCCAGCTCTTTCTCATCCGAGAGAAGCTCCCGTTCCAGCTCTGCGTCCTCCTCGGGGGACTGTCCTCTGGGTCTGGTTCCTGCCAGCGGGAAAGTGTGAAGCTGCCCCTCCTCCAGCTTTACCAGCGTCTCGGGACTTGCCCCGGCCAGCTCTCCGTCCGTGCCCGAGAAATAAAACATATAAGGCGAAGGGTTCTCTGTGCGCAGCACTCGGTAGGCATCCAAAAGACTTCCCTCCATCTCTGCCTCCAGTCTGTTGGACAACACCACCTGAAAGAGATCCCCCTCCCTGATATATTGCTTGCCACGCTCCACCATCCGGCAATAGGCCGCCTCGTCAAACAACGGTTTAAAATCACTTCTGATCCGCAGCGGCACATGTGGCGCTTTCTCTCCCTTTTGCAAAAGCTGCTCCATACCCGCCAGCTCCGCTGCCGCCCTGTTGTAATTCGTCTCCAGTTCATCCGTTCGGACATTTATAATCAAAATAATCTTCTGCCTGTAGTTGTCGAAAGCAATCACCTTTTGGAACAGCATCAGATTCACATCGGCAAAGCCCTCCTCATCCTCCGCGTCCAATTTCAGAGAAGGCTCGCTGTATTTGATATAATCATAGGAAAAATATCCCACCAGACCTCCGGTAAAAGAAGGCAGCCCCGCAATTACAGGACTCTTGTTTTCCGAGAGCACATCCCTGATCAGCTTTCTCACATCCTCACCGGTGGTCCTGGACGCCATGGGCGACTTTACGGTGCTGACGCCGTCGCGGCAGGTGATCTCCAGCACAGGATCATATCCCAGAAAGGAATAGCGTCCCCATCGCTTATCGGCCTCCGCGCTTTCCAGCAGATACACATGTCCGCTGACCTTCTTCAAAACCTGCAGCGTCTCGATAGCCGTGGTATGATCCGCGTAGAGCTCGCAGCTTATAGGAATCACACCATATGCTCCCTCGGCGGCCAGCGCTTTACATTCCTCCAGACCCGGCATCACTCTCATACTCTTCTTCCTCCTTTTCCGAAAATATTTTTACATCCCGGCAGAATACTCCGGTTTTCAGGACAAATAAAAAACGCCCCTGACAGATCGATCTGACGATCTGTCAAGGACGGGTTATACCAATACCTAATATCTGCCCGCGGTGCCACCTTGCTTTACGATTTCTCGTACTCTCACCGGATACCAACATATCCTTGACCTCTCACGCGGGTCCGACGTCGCAGGATACTCGGAATCATCTGCTCTGTGCCTGAATTCAATCCCGGCCCGTCCGCATCCGACTCTTTTCATTGCGCCCTCCGTGGTCCATTTAACAGTCTGCATCTCTGACCTTTCTCAGCCTCCGGTCTCTCTGTAAGCGCATGAAATGTTTTTATCTCCACATCTATGGTTTATCCGCATATTTATTTTTCTATATCCTAACTCTCCCTTCCGAGAATGTCAAGCATTATTTTATTTTGATCGTGACTTTCGATGTGGCATTCTCGATACGGTCATATCCGTAGTAATAGCTGTACCTCACATAACCGGTCATGCTCTTACCCTTCAGAGCCTCTTTATCCTTTGCGGACACACCTGATTTAAACCGGATCACCGCCCTTTTCTCTCCGGTGGAGGCATCGGTCACATAAGCCAGTTCAAAATATTTTGTAAAATCATTGGCCTTTCCGCCCACATTAGCATTCATCAGCTCTGTGTCAAAATCCGGCAGAAACTCCCCTGGCACACATTTGAGCGTAACACTGTTCTCGCCCTTCTGACTGTAATTCATGGTATAGGACGGAGTAATCTTCACTGCAGAAGACTTGTTGATCTTCACCGTGACTGTCATCGGTTTACAATACAGATAACCATATTCATCATAAAAGGCAAATTTGTATTTATAACTGCCCGGCTTTATATCGTTGCCCGCATCCAGTCTCAGCGTGATCGTCCTACTGCTGCGGTCATGAGTCACATCAAGCAATGGCGCTCCCTTGGTCACACTGGTCCACTTCAACTCCCGCACACTGAGATATCCATAGGAATAAGTCACTGTCTGATTCGGCACTTTCTCATAAAAACTGCCATCCTCATATTCACAACGGTCCAATCCCTCCTGATTGGTATACTTATTGCTGTAAAGCTTTCCCTCCTTCAGCTTGATCTGGGGCGCGGTCTCATAGGTTTCTCCCCATCGGTCATTGGTGAAGATCAGGGTCCAGTGGACCCGGGGCGGAGTCTTGGATGTCGTACGGTCCGTCTTCAGCCAGATCTTTAATTCGGCGGTTTTGGCGGTGGGCGTAACCGTCCACTTGTTTCCCTTCAGTTTTGCGGTTCCTCCCGTTATGGAATAGTCCCAGTCAAACCAGTTATAAGCATTTTCATCATAACGGTTAAAATACGGTACACCGTTGATCTCGGCTCCGGTAGTAAAACTGATTGAAGCCTTTTTCAGAGGCGCGCTGTAATTCAGCGTTCTTGCCGACCCGCTGCCGCTCCACTCATAATCTTGCAAAGACACCGGGAAACCGTCGCTGGTGATACTGGGATATGGACTATAGAGCATCTTGTTAAAGGAAGGTTTGGTGATCTCCAGCTTCAGCGTAAGCGTTTTCTTCTTCCCGTCTTTTGATACAGCCTTGATCGTGACCTTACCGCATCTGCGCACATACAGTTTTGCCTCTCCCGAAGAAAACTGGCTCACATAAATTCCCGCGCTGCCTTTCGCATTGTCGGTGGGGGTGATGGTGACGAACTGCGTCATTTCCTGTCCGCCCTGATCCTCCACCACCACTCTCGCGCCATGTACGGCGTTGGCAGTCAGCTTATCTCCAGTCAGCCTATATCCGTTTTTATCCTCCAGATAAATTTTGGACGGCGTCTGAGCGTTCCCCTTGATGGCCACAAATTTTGTGGCTGTCGTAGTATTTCCCTCAAAGTCCGCGGCTGTGATCACCACCGCAATGTAATCGGTGTAATCGTTTGCCGTACCTACATTGTATTCCTTCCTGACGGTAACTTTTCCGGTCTTGCTGACAGAAATATTTCTGGTCACATTCTCCGTGGGTTCTGTGACCTTATAACCGTAGCCGCTGCTGTTTGGTCTGGCGCCCTTGATCTCATAAGTAAATTTCTGGCTCTTGGCCTTGCTCCCGTATTGACAGTATCCCACCGGAACTGTGCTGAACGTGACATTTTTACTGCTGAGCACCACGCGGTCCGTGACCCTGCCGGTATCTATGTAATTGATTCCCGGCTGGACCGTCAATGTGAAAGAAGTATTGGACTGGTACATAGTCCCGCTCTGGGGCGCGTCGGCCGTACTCTCCTCTCCGATCCCCGCATAGATCACCACCTTATATTTACCCGGATTTGTATACTCGTCGGCTGACACATACAGCTCGTCATTATCATTCTGAAATCTGCAGGTAATTCCGTCGCAGACAACTCCCCTGCTGTCATAGGCCACCGCGGCAAGATCGTGGATATAGCTTGCATTTTTGCTGTATTTGATACTGCCGGCCAGCACATTCTCCTGACCGGTATAGACGGATGTCTTCTTTTTCGTGAAGCCCAGCTTGTCCTCATAATACAGGTTTTTGGTGGAAAAGCTCTTTGTGATGACATTGCCGCCCAGCGAAGCGCTCAGAGGCGCTTTTATAGAGGCGTCCTGCGGCGGGACTGCAACTGTACCGGCAATCAGCACCAGCCTTACCGAAAATTCATAAGTACAGGCCGTGGGGGCAGACAGATTCCCCGCATTTACCTTGACAGCCTTGCTCTGTTTATTCACATTCTCCGCCTTGGGGACATAGTAATACACAGGAGTGGTACTGGAACCTGCAGGCAGCGTCTCACCCTCCGCAGGCACAGCCGTCACCCCGATCTCATAATAAACCTTTTCCTGCTCCGTGCCGTCGCTCCCGTTGGGCACTGCCGTAAAATTCAGCACAATCTCATTATAGCCCTGTGCGCTGCTGGCGAGCCCGTTCAGTTTCAGGCCTTCCATTCCCGTCAGCTTCGCCTTTCTCTCGCTGGCATACAGAACCGTATAACTCACCTGCTCCGGATCGGAGATGATAAACTCCATCGCCTCCTCCACCGTAAAGTTATACCGGTTTTCATAATCCAGCGGCATTGCCGTGTAGACGACATTGCCGTTCTCATCAACAGTCAATAAACTCAGCGTATGGCCGGGTTGTGTGACCTCAATTTCCACTGTGCCGCCAAGCTGTGCCATGCCGGCCTCATCCACCCCTGTTATGATGCCGCTGCCGGCCACAGTCACCGGGACCATATCCCTGACTGCTGTCAACGCGATCTCACAGGGGGCATCCTCTCCGGTCGTAAGCCCGGAGACATCCAGTCCAAACCGGTAAATCCACTTGCCTTCCCGAAGCTCTCTCTCCTGCGTCTCCTCCAGAATATCAGCAAGCATCCCGGGAATCTCTACCTTAAGCCCGTATGCCGTCTCTGCGGTAAACGCAATATTTACCGTCTCTGTCATATCGATGCGGTAAACGCTCCCGTCCTGCGTCTCGATCAATGTAATACCGTCAGCGTCCAAAACAGTGACACAAATGTCATCTCCGGCATCCGCAAATTTGACATACTGACAGTTCTCTTTATACTCCTGTAACCTATCGGGGTCCGCGCTTATATCGTCGCCGTCGCCTGTCCCCAGCGTCTCACTCAGATACCGGCTCCCGTCCGGCATCCATCCGTCCCCCGCGCTTTCCGCGGCTGCGCTGATCTGCAAATCCAATACGGAACACGCGAGCAGCACTGCCGCAAGCAATCCTGACAATGCTTTTCTCACAGCTCCCTCCATCATAATTCCTCTCTTCATTTCGCTCCTCCTCACGATTTAACAGACAAATCTGACCTCACTACTTTCTCCACCACCATAAAAATCCCTTTGCTTTGATAGAGAATTTTACCGTCTTCGTACCGCCATAGTTATCCACTCCCCGGATGGTAACGCTGGCCGTCCCTTTCTTCACATTATTCCGATAACTTCCCTGCACAATCCGGTATTGATCCTGATCCAAGGTTTGTCCTTTCATCTTCACTGTTATCTGACTCTCATCCAGTGTGATCGCTTTCCCTGTATATTCCTGCTTCTCCACCGTCACCTTAGCTCCCGAGATATTAGCCTGTGTTATGCGGTATTCACCATTTACGGTTCCCGTATAATTGCCCTTTCCCGCTGCGCTCACCACGATTACGGTTCCGGCAGGGATAACGTCCTCCCGCTCCACAGCCTCTCCTGCCGCCCGGGATATACCGTTATCCAGTCTGGTATCATTCTTATAGGTATAGGTCAGCGCTTTCTCATAATCTTTTCCGGCTTTGAGCACCTTGCCGTCCAAATCCGTTATCGTAACTCTGGTAGCATAGATGTTCTTCTTATTTTGATATGTCTTGTCGACAGCATTCAACGTCAGCTTTCCGATATCCTGCGTCGTAATCCTGTAAGTCAGCTCCTGTCCCTTAAATACTCCTGTGAAATTGCCTTTCCCTCTGATGGAGACTACAGGAAGCCTGTCCGCATTTTCCTCTGTGCTGACGGATTGATGATTCCGGTATACCACAGTGTAATCCGTCCCTTCCCTGAGGCTTTGTACCGTGCCGTCTGTCTTTGTAAACGTAACCTTTAACGCGGGCTTGCCGCCGCCTTTTGCATAAGGCACCTCACGGCTCTCCATGGTCACGCCAAAACGCCCGTCCGCATTATCAGCGATATTGAACGCTCTGATCCTGAAAGTCTTTTTTAATGTTCCGGTATATCCTCCCATGCCGGTAATTAGGACTGTAGCCGTACCTGCATTGCGATTTTTCTGCCATGTTACGGTATAATCCTCACCCTCCTTCAGGGATTTTGAAACGCCGCCTGTCTTGACAGCCAACTGCAGGCCGGGAGTGATCTCCTCGCCGGTATATGAGAAGGCAGCGCCCGACAGCCCGGTCACAGAGGTTTTCCCGATAGAAATGCCGGAAATTTTAAAGCTGACACGCTTCGTTCCGCTGTATCCTCCCTCCTTTTTGCCCGTGAGGACTGCATACGCGGTTCCGACTCCGGTATCATTGCTGAAACGCACTGTATAATGGATGCCTTCCTTCAGCGTTTCCTTCCCGTCTCTGACTGTGAGCACAGATGTGACCCCGCTCTGACTGTAGGAATGATATGGCTGAACAGGAATCTTTGACACGGAAGCTTTGCCAATCTGCTTAAGCTCTCCCGTAATGCTCAGACAAATCCTGCGGTTCCCGCTGAAATTGCCGATACCGGTCAGTTCAATAGCATAACTGCCCTCATCCTTCACAGAAGTCATTCTGTTCTCGCCGGTGCCGTCATAATAGGTGATCACAAAATCCTTTTTATGTTTGAGTTTTTTTCCGTTCCAAAAGAGATCAGGTACGGGTGTCCGGGCTTTCCCATTATAGGAAACCGATAGATCATCCGCATCAAACGAGTCTCCTCCGATATCTAAAGCCAGAATCCGGAAGCTTACGGTCTCTTTACCGGAATAATTCCCCTTTCCCGTCACAGTGACGGTAGGCGCTGCTGCGGCATCGGAAGCATCGTTTGCCTTCGTATTATTCCTGTAAGAAATGACATAATCAGTCTTTTGCTTCAACAATGTCTTGTGATCGTACACACGCACATCCGGCTTGACGGCCCGGCCTGTATAGGCATAGCCCTCCTCCGCAATCCCTGCGATCCACAGGCCCTGAGGAATCACACCGTCCGACGGAACATCCTCCGGCAGCACATCTCCCATCCCGGGATCCGGATTCGGATCGGGATTGCCGGGATCTACGTCAGGATCCTTCTCTTTCACATGGAAAACCGCTTCCTTTTCACCGCAATAGAGACCAATTCCCCTCACAGTGATCCTATACTCGCCGATCTCCGTCACAGCGCAGCTTCCATAGACCTCATAGTCTCTGCTTTCCGTGAGCAGCTCTCCGTCATATGTAACCTTAACCTCCGCCAGATGTTCGGTTTCGTCATAGATCACATCATCAACTGAAATTTCTGATGACACCAGATCCATCCGGTTCCATCCGACCGCAAATATTTCCGGAGTGTCATAAGCCTCTCTCATTTCACAGGCAGCGCTGATATTTCCATTCTCATCAGAAACCTCCTGTCCTATAAAGAGCAGATTCTCCGGATCTGACTGCCCTTCCTCATCCCTGGATTTCAGGATGTAAATATTATATCTTTCATTTGGTCTTAAATCCTTGAACTCTGCCGTTTTGCCTGATGAACCGGCAACAGCAGCAAAGGCCGTTCTGCCGGAAACGGCAGGTACAGCCGGATCATCATAAAAATACACGATCTCACAAGCCTCGGAAGCTTCCCTGCCTCCATTACCCAGCTGCCCCGACGTATTGTCTCCCCACAGATACAGGCTTCCGTCCTTTGTAACCGCAGCAATATTAAAATGGGCAGTGCCCCAGTAAGAACCGGGCGTGGGATTGTGCCGCTTCCATGTACCCGATAGACAGAACGTATCTGCGGCCGCAGCTGACAACAGCATTCTCGGTTCTGCACTGAGGCCCTGACTGTCGCCCCATCCCCACAGGCTTCCATCCTTACACATAGCCACGGTAACATAGTCATTCTCTATATGAGCTACTGCACCCACATAACTCTGATGATTATACTGGATTTCTCTAACGCCCTCCAGAACCTTTATAGGGGTCTTCTGAACGGGTTCCGACGCAGCATTGCCTATGACTCCCCAGGCGTTAGCCCCCCACATATACAGGACACCGTCCTCAGTGATAGCCGCAGCGGTACCGTCATGAACCCAGGAAAACTCTTTCACACTTCCCAATCCGCTTACTTTTTCGGGTTTTGTCCGGGGGGCTGCGTTCTCACCGCCCTCTCCGTTTCCAAGCTGTCCGTCGATATTTCTTCCCCACAGATACAGGCTTCCATCCTCCGTCACTGCCGCCGCATTATGATAATCGCTCCAGCATAGTTTTTCAACACGGACACTGTCGGGCAGGTAAACTTCCACAGGTTCCGCCTGGATGCCGGTCGTTTTTCCGTTTCCAAGCTGCCCGTCACTGCTGTCTCCCCATGTATACAGTCTCCCGTCCTCCGTCACTGCCGCTGCCGCAGTTCCGTCATAATCCTTGGACCAATAGAACTCTTTTATATTTTTCAACAATTCCAACGGCTCTGTCTGTACGCCGCTGTCAACACTGCCGTTTCCGATCCGCCGCTCCCTACTCTCACCGCTATTTTGAAACTCCTGAACGGACACTCACCCCATCCGAACTGCTTCCGGTCAATGGAATAATAAAAAGACTTCTCCCATAAAGTGATATCTTTACCGATCTCTCCATCCCCGCCAAACAGTTCAAACTTTGCCTTCAGCGGTATCTGCAGGTACATGCTGCCATTGACACAATTCCTGCAGCTATGCTTTTCATGCTGTGTGGTAATCTCTATGGCAGCTCCCGAATTGGTATAAGCGGCCTTGAGGCCCAAATGCACATCTGCCTCTAACTCCACGGAGCCAACATATTTAACATCCAATACGGGATTGAAATCTACTCCGATATAACCTTCAGCCTCGACGGAAAACTCTCCCACACGAAACTTCAGATCGGAATATGCTCCCTGACTTTCATCCTCCGCCAATCCAAATCCGGTTTTAAAACCCATCTCTCCCTCAAGCTCCAGCTTGCTGAATGTCGCTTTGATACCTGCATGCACAACAAACTTCGGAATATAAGTGACAGTCAGCACATCGCTCTTTATTTCAAGCGGAGCTGTGATAAGCGGACAGGCCAGATTGCCCTCGCATTCAAGTGTTCCCTCAAGTCCAACGGCAACCGGCACGCTGACATCCACATACGCGGAACTGTCAAAAAGGGATAGGTCTAAATAATAGATAAGCTTTACTTCCATATTCAATGATAAAGTAATCTTTCCGCCGGCTTTTCCCGACACGACGGCTCCCTGATCACTCTCAATTTTTCCCAAATCCACTTCCCATTTGTCTGTCACTGAAAAGCCGATCGGATCGTCCTCATTGGTAAGCGCGTATCCCACCGCCGTATCCCGCCCCAGATAAGTGACACCTTCCGGACAAGACAAAGCATCCGGTTCGGCCGCGTCTGCAAGAGTGGTCTCTTCTTCTATTTTAATATAACTGAACACATCGCCTGCATCCGGTGTGCTTTCTGCCGCAGTGATGACAATAGGGGCCGTCGGGTCAGAACTTTCCGGGAAAGCAATGCTCTCCACCTCGATGATGAAAATACTGCCGCCCTCATCGGCATAAACCAGCGTGCTTCCCTGACGGATATGATCAAAACTCCCGTCCGTATTTACAAATTTATAGATACGGCCTGCCTCATCATAATCCTCCAGTACATTGACAGTACTCCCGTCTTCCCCGGCGCCCGGCTGTTCCCGTATCAATATATTGCGGTCGCTTACCACCACGAAGTTTGTCGCGGCATCCTCATCCAGATTCAATACCTTCTTTTCGTCAAAGTCCGCTGTGGTCTTTTTCAGAAACTCCTGCATTGCCCGCGTGTACATAACCGACTTATATTCCGTACTCAGCGGACGCAGACTGTCCGTATCTACAAGATACCCTCTGACTTCAAAATACTCCGGCATCACTTCTGTGTCAATTTCCACACTGATCCGGCTCTTGTCTACAGAGACTGATGCACTGCCAAAGGCATATGGTCGAGCGCTGCCCTCCTCATAGATGCCAACGATCACCGTACAGCCGCCTGACACATGCAGCACAACGTCCGCCGTGGTATCGATTACTTCGATTTGAGTTATGCCATACCCTGCCCAGGCCTCCTCCATCCCCGCCTGCGCGGCAAGTCTAAAATCATTGATGAGCAGACTGCCCAGCCCATTTGCAGCCTCCATGTTTATATCATCCTGCTCAACGGATACCGCAGCTTCCTCATCGGGCAGATCTTCTCCGTCTGAAGTGTACAGCTCATCCTCCGGCTGCTGTGCCTGCACGGACACGCTCTTTCGATTCTCCATGCCCTCTGCGGACGCTGTCAGACCGACACCGGACATTAAAAGTATTACCGCCAATATCCCGCTGAATATCCGTTTTCCCAGCGCTTTTCCTCTTTGACCTCTCATCATTTTTCCTCCCTTACTTCCGTATATTTCGTATGCCGTCACTAATTTAAATCACATAAAAACAGCCTGAGAATAAGAATTCGCACTCTCTTCTCAGGCTGCCGAACGCAGCATTCCCCTGCAAATATATGTACAAAAACCAGACAGAACTATGCTAATATGTCTGTCTGTCTGTCTGTCTGTCTGTCTGTCTGTCTGTCTGTCTGTCTGTCTGTCTGTCTGTCTAAATTATATTTTGTACTCATAATCTGTCAACTACTTTCTCGAATTTTTGGCAAATTATATTGATATACCTATAATATAAACACTGGGAAAAAATTTGTCAACCTTGACTTTATACTGAAGTCAAAAGCATTTTACTGTGGTGACAGCGATCTCAGAATTTCAAAAACCTGTTTCAGACATTGAGACAAAAACGCCACCACAAGAACAGGAGCAGTAGAAATAATATCACTGTGGGAAGCCCCAAAAGCAGCACAGCCGCAAAGCTGTCAATCAACAGTAGACCAAACAGTAAAACTAATTCTGTCAATAAGATCACGCATTTTATAATGTATGCTTATTTTACCCGTCCGTTATCTCTATGAAGTTTTCTTCCACGCCAATCACACAGCTTTCATAGTAACCATCGCCCGTCACTCTCGGCCCGCTGACAATACGGTAGCCATCCTGCTGCAGTCTTTGGGTCAATGCATCCACCCTTTCTCTGCTGTCAACGCTGAAAGCAATGTGGGCATATCCGGTTCTTGATTGAGACTTCGGCGCTTCAACCATTTCCGGTTTATTCATAATTTCCAGTCTTGTCCCATCCCCAAAAGAGATAAAGTAAGAACGGAAACCGGTCTTGACATTGTGATACTCCTTGTTTGCTTTACCCTCAAAATAAGTGACAAAAAAATTTTTTGCCGCTTCCAAGTCATTCACATACAAAGCTATATGCTCGATTTTCATAATCTCTATCCGTCTCCTGATCCGAGAAAGCGTGGAAACCCTCTCTTTTTTTATCCTAACGCCACATCCAGGGCCATCATGACCGTAAATCCCGCTGCAAACATGACTGTGCCAATATTGGAATGTTTTCCTTCCGACATTTCCGGAATCAATTCCTCCACCACAACATAGATCATGGCGCCTGCCGCAAAGCTCAGCAGATACGGCAGGAACGGAACGACGAAGCCCACTGCCAAAACGGTCAGAGCAGCACCGACCGGCTCTACGGCACCGGAAAGCGCACCGTAAACATAGGCTCTCTTCCTGCTGACGCCCTCTGCCCGCAGCGGCATTGAGATGATTGCTCCCTCCGGGAAATTCTGTATCGCGATCCCGAGGGAAAGCGCCAGGGCGCTCATGGCAGTGATCCCCGCCTCCCCGGAAAGCCATCCGGCATATACCACCCCCACTGCCATACCTTCCGGCAGATTGTGGAGCGCTACCGCAAGAACCAGCATCGTTGTCTTCTGCAGACTGCTTTTAGGGCCCTCCGCCCTGCTGCTGTTCCTGTGCAGATGGGGAATTGTCCTGTCCAGCAACAACAGAAACAGGATGCCAAGCCAGAACCCTACCGCAGCAGGGATAAACGACAGCTTGCCCATGGCCTCCGACTGCTCCATTGCAGGAATGATCAGACTCCAGATGGAAGCGGCCACCATGACCCCCGCCGCAAATCCCGCCAATGCCCTCTGCAGCATAGGATTAAATTTGTCTTTCAAAAACAGCACACAGGCGGAGCCAAGCGCTGTTCCCAGAAAAGGTATTAAAATGCCCAGAAAAATCTGTGCCTGCATAAATTCACTCCTTAAATACCGAGAACAAGAAAGTTTCTCATAAAGCATACTCGGTTAGCCTTTTCTAACTCTTTTTCAAGTATACCTTACCCACATTACATTTGTCAACAAATCAACTTATTTTTTCAGAAACTTCCAGCTGATCTTCCCACAAGCAAAACCGGCATAGCCCATGAGACTATGCCGAATATTTCAAAATTCATAAATCTGTGCCATACACAGTTTTAAAAATGAATCGCCTCCACCTCTTCCGTCAGCGGCAGCATCTGATACTCCGGAAACTCCTCCAACAGCTCCTCAAGACACAGCGTTGTATTATAAACTACATCATGTGCCAGCATCACAATTTTCCTGCGCCCTAACGTGCTCTCCTTTGCATTTTTTAACAGCCGCTCCGGCTCATTATGCTTTGAGGCATCCTCCAGACTGGCGTTCCAGTCAAAATAAATATATCCCCTCTCCGTCATCTCCTCGGCGATATCTGTATAAACCGCCTTATTATAGGCATTGATACTGCCCCCCGGAAAACGGAACAGCTTCACCTCCACGCCGGTGATCTCATATACCACATCCCATGCCTTCTCGAAATCCTCCACATAACTGTCCACGCTCTGGTAAAGCTTTTTGTAATCATGATTGTAGCAGTGAATACCGATGGTATGCCCTTCCTTTGCAATGCGTTTTGCCACCTCGGGATGCTTCTCCACACTCTCGCCCACCAGGAAAAAGGTGGCCTTGATATTATGCCGCTTCAAGATATCCAGCACAGCCATGGTATTCTCCTCACTGGGTCCGTCGTCAAAGGTCAGATACATAGTCTTCGGAAAAAAATACAGATCTACCCCCGAAGCAATCCCCTCAGCCAGCTTATTCTGATAATCCTCTGTGACCAACAGCTCCCTCTCGGTTTTATTTGAGAGGAATCCCGTCTCCACCAGACACGCAGGCATCCTGGTCTCGCGGATCACATAGAGAGACTCGTCCGCCACCAGACTCCTGTCCCTGGCCTCCGTGTAAAGCAGCACATCCTCATGGATCAGCCTGGCCAGCCGTCTGCTGCCGTCCTCTCCCTTGGTCTCATTATACCAGACCTCAATGCCGGACACACTGGAAACCTGCTCCTCACAGGCATTCTGATGTATACTGATAAAAATGTCGGCCTCTGCCCTGTTTGCGATCTGTACGCGCTCCTCCAGGGAACGATCCTCGTCTTCCTCCCGGATCAGAAGCACCTGATAACCCATGTCCGACAACAGCGCTTCTGTAGCTTTGGCGATTCCTAAATTGATATCCTTCTCACGGGCATCCCCTCTGCTGCAGCCCTCATCCTCTCCGCCGTGTCCGGCGTCGATGGCCACGATGATATCGCAGCGCTCTTTGGGAATATCCTTCTGCACCACCTCCGGCAGCTCGGCCTCAAAGCCTGCCGCCAGCAGTTCGTTGACGGCCTGTACAGACTTTGTCGTGAATCTGTTTTGTCCGCCTGACAGCGCATCCCATTCCGCAGGATTCTCGTATTCCATGACATTATATGAGTTGTCCGCCTGCGCGCCCGCCGCCAGCGCCTGATTGGAGGTATATACTCCCGTGAGCACTGTTCCCGCCAGCGTCAGAGCCAGTATACCGGCCAGCACACCGCGCCTGACGGCTCTTCTTCCGTTCTTTTTCCCTCTGCGCTCTCCGCAGCGCACCAACTGATAGGTTTTCACTCTTTTGTGCATCATCTGTATCCTCCTGAATCAAGTGCATGATTGCTTTTCTTGTTTCAGGATACCGGACTCACACATCAAACCTTCAACATTTCTGCATATAAATCACATGATTTTTGCATGCTTTTTGCATCATCGCGATATCTTCAGATACAATTCGTTGATGCCCTCATAGAAACCCACAGTCACTACCGTGCTCCCCTCATCCATCCCCGCAAACCGGTACTTCTCAAAATATGGTGTGTTCTCCAGAAGCGGATTGTCCGACTCATATTCCTGCGGCTCAGACAGCTCCATGTATTCCGCCCACGCGGCCGCCATGGCCCCGGGATCCATAGATTTCCATGTAGTCTGGGTGCGCACGTAAAACTCATAGATCTTCCCTGTGTCCGCATCGATATAGGCGTCCAGAAGCCGCCCCGACTTATCCGCATTCTGCCTGTTGGTGGACAGACTTACCTTCCAGACAGACACATTGTTCCGCGGCTCCAGAACATCGATGGCAGAGTAGAGCACTGCGCTGTAGGCGGAGGCCGTCACCTCCTTCACCTCATCCGGAAGAATCCCCAGCTCCTTCATTTCGCGCAGTCCGTCATTGCAGACCTGGAAGATAGCCTCCTCCGTGATCTCCCTGTCGGATGGTTCCTGCCTGTTTACCACAAATGCATAAGTTCCTGTCAATTCCTCGTAGTTTAAGCTCTCCTCATCTTCTCTGAGTTTGGTGCTGCGCTCGCTCCCCGACGGAATCTGACTGTTAAGGCACTTAGAGACGATATAGAGCTTCTCATTGCTTCCCAGCTCATAGCGGTACCCCTCTCCCGAGGACTCCAGCGGCTCTACAGTCACCTGATTGAGCGTCTTCTGATCCCAATAGGTGGAGATTGCCTCCGGTCCCCACAGAGCCAGTGCGGACACCAGTGCCGCCGCCGTGATCAGGACTATGATATTGAATTTATTTATTTTCACGCCCGGTTACCTCCTCCGAATCCGGCAGCAGAAAGCCGATGCAGCTGCCCTCCCCCAGGGTACTCTCGATTTCCAGCACACTTCCGTGCAGCGCCAAAATCTCCGCACACAGCGCAAGTCCCAGACCGGCGCCGTTTTTGCTGCGGGAACGGGATTTGTCCACCATATAAAATGCCTCCGTGATCTTGCGGCACTCGTCGGCGGGGATTCCCACACCGTAATCCTTCACTGCAAAGCGATAGCCTCCGTCTTCTCTTGTGCCGGCGATCTCCACGACACTGCCCGGATCGGACGCCTTGCAGGCATTGTCCACCAGATTGATCATCACCGTTTTGATCAGATTCAGCTCCGCCTGAATCTGCCCGGGATCATAGTCAAATCTAAACTCCATGCCCGTATCGCTGTGTGCGCCGTACAATTCCTGCAGATAGTCAAACAGATTCTCCACCTCCACAGTCTGCATCTCGATCTCGCCCCGTCTGGTGACGATCAGATCCAGCAGACGAAAGGCCATGGTCTCCAGCCGCTTTCCCTCCGTATAGATATAATTGGCCGACAGAAACGCCTTCTCCCCGTCGAGCTTGTGGGAGCGCAGCAGATCCGCATAACCGATAATGGCTGTGAGGGGCGTCTTCAATTCATGGGAAAAGGCCGCGATGAATTCCTCTCTGGAGCGTATCTCTTCCTCCAGCTTATGGATATTCTCCTCCAGCGCGTTGGCCATCTGATTAAAATCCCGGGTAAGCTGTCCCATCTCATCATTGCTGATGAGCTCCGCCCGATAACCGTAATCCCCCTGGGTCATCTCCTTTGTGGCCCGTGTCAGCAGCCGTATAGGCCGTGTGAGCCAAAAGGCTATAAAGAACATCACTACGCAGCTGAACAACAGCATAGCCATCGTCACTCTGCGGTACACGGCAAATCCCTGGGTGCGCTCTGCAAATACCGCCGTCACATCCTTCAATGTCTCCAGATAGACAATGCGGTCCAGCGCATTGATCACCGTGCCCGTCTGCACATAATAGTGCTCTCCCTCCTGAATCACCTGATAGATCCGGGTCTGTTCTCCGATCTGTCCCAGAAAATCCGTATCCTCCACAAAACCATCGCTGGCGTAGAGAGGTCTGCGGTTCTCGTCAGAAAGCCTCAAGAGTCTGCTGCTCCCCGCCCCTCCTGTCTCCAGATTCACACCGATCTGCTCGATGGTATTGTCCTGCAGCACATCATATTTGGAAGGAATGTTCAGCGCCGCCGTCTCAAAAGCAAACTGAAGGATGCTGCTCTCGTTCATAGCCTGCCCGACCTCACGCTCCATGGACGTACTGAACACATAATTCACAAAATAAAAACCGGTTATGCCGAAAGCCGCCGCCATGATAATAATTGTCCAAAGCAAAATCTTGTAGGAAAACTTCATTGTTATTCCAGCCTCCCTTAAACCTCCAGCCGATAGCCTACCTTGTATACCGCCACCAGATTGTTCTCCCAGCCCATCTTCTTTCTGAGCCTCTGCACATGCAGCTCGAGCGTACGGCTGTCCGAGATATACTCGTCCCCCCATACCTTCTCATACAAAGTCTCCTTGAACAAAGCCACATTCTTGTTCTGGATAAACAAAACCAGCAGCCCGTATTCCTTATTGGTGAGCACCACCGGTTTCCCTGCCCTGGTGACTTTCCTTGCCTCCACATCCACCACCACATCACCGGCCTGCAGGAGCCTCTGCGTCTTATTAAAACGGCGCAGAACCACCTCCACCCGGGCGACGAGCTCCACCACGTCAAAGGGCTTCACCAGATAATCCTCCGCCCCCAGCCGCAGCCCCTTCACACGATCCTTCACCTCATGCTTGGCCGTGATGAAAATAACCGGCACCTTTAACGGCCTGATATATTCCATGATGTCATAGCCGTCCGCCCCGGGCAGCATGATATCCAGAAGCACCAGATCAAACTCTTCCTTTTCGATCAATTCTATGGCCTGCAGGCCATCCTGCACCGCCTTACAGTGATATCCCGCCGCCGTCAGATTGATGTCGATCAAATCACAAATAGGCTTCTCGTCATCCACAATCAGAATCCTTATCATTGTTAATCAGCTTTCCCTTCCTCTATTGTTGCCTGCCAGCCCCAATAAGCCCGTATTTCCTGCACCAGCTCCTCCACCGTACAGTCGTCCCGGTATGGATGACTGTCCACAAACTCCACATCCGTGTCAAATCCGCCCGTCCGCTGATAATAGATGGAATACTGCCCTTCCACGATCAGCTCTCCGTTTTCACCCTCCCTGCTGTAGCGGGCCACCACCAGCAGATCCTTCATGCCGTCCCCGTCCAGATCCTTGCCGCTCATTCCCCTGAGAGAATATAGATTATCATAATCTCCCATGGGTTGAAAGCTCCACACGATATCCCCCTCTTCATCGATCATATATATCATAAAGATATCGTAATCCGCCATGGAAAACACTCCCGGCAAAACTTTCAGCTTCCCCAGCTTCTCATAATTGCGCCAATAGCTCTGTTCTTTAATAACCTTAAACCCCTTATCCAAAAGCTCGCTCTCCGCGGTAGCCGTATACAAAAACTCTGTAGACCTCCCGTCCCGCACAAACGAACGGATGGATTTGGCACTCTTGTTCATATCAAAGCGATTGATCTTGTCATTGATCCTCCAGTCGCGATAAAAGGACAGCTCCTCCCCCTCATCCGCCTGAAACAGCACCTCACCCACCTTATAAACCTTTCCGGCAAAGGCTCCCTCGTCATTGACACATCCCGCGATCAGAATGATGTCCATAAGTCCGTCGCCGTTAAGATCCTGAAATGCCACAGATATCATATCAAAGACAGGCTGCTCCAGCTCTCCCAGGATCGTATAATTGCACTCCAGCCGATTTGTCTTATAGATGATCTTCCCCTCCTGATCCGCCAGAAAGACAGCGGCGCGATGACAGTCCTTTTCTATGGCTGAAAAAAAACGCACTGTGGGAACCTGCTGCAGCCGGACGGCATCCTCCTCGTCGATCCGGTACAGCTGCGCCGGCCGCACGACTTCCGTAGGCACCATCTCCACAGACGGCACTTCCGCTGCGGTATCCGGAGCGGTCTGTTCCGGCACCGGCATCATGGTAACTAAAGGCACGTCAAACACATGCTTCTCCACCACCTCATACCCCTGTTCTGAGATATCCTCTATGGTGTCGATCCGGTCAAAACGATCCTCGTAGGCCTGATATGCCGCAAGAACTTCCCCGGCTCCGGATACCTTTTCCGGCGCAGGGATCAGGAATGCCGCCATACACAATACTCCTGAGATCGCGAGCAGAACCGGTCTTTTCCCTATGTATCGTTTTCTGCGTATCCTGCCGGACTTTCCACTCATAACAAGACTCCTCCCGCCCAATAGTATAACATCGGATTTTTACAAGCTCAATTCTTTTTCGACAAAATCAGAAAATGATGCAGCTATGATGCACAAACAGTCCCCGGAGCTGCCGGATAACGGCAAGGGCCGGGGACTGTCCTCCTCACAGGTATACCTGTCTCATATCATTCTCAGCCGCCTATACCAGACGAACGGTTTCTCTTGCGATGGCAAGCTCCTCGTTGGTGGGAATCACCATAACGGTAGTCTTGCTTTCCGGCGTGGAGATGGCGATATCCTCACCGCGTTTGCTGTTTGCATCAGCGTCAATGCTCACTCCCAGATACCCCAGATACTCGCACACCATGCTTCTGACCAGCGCGGCATTCTCGCCGACTCCGGCGGTAAAGCAGATTACATCCACACCATTCATGGCCGCCACATAGGAACCGATATATTTTGCCACACGGTAGCAATAGGTCTTTAATGTTCTGGTGGCATTTACGTCACCCTTGTTATGTCCATCCTCCAGATCGCGGAAATCGGAGGACAGATTGTCCGACAACCCAAGCACACCGGACTTCTTGTTCAAAATAGCCATGATATCGTCGATAGATTTGTTCTCCTTGTGCGCCAAAAACTCCATGATAGCGGGATCAATGTCGCCGGAACGGGTACCCATGATCAGTCCCTCCAGAGGAGTCAGACCCATGGATGTATCCACGCACTTACCGTTTTTGACAGCGGAAATGCTGGCTCCGTTGCCCAGATGACATACGATGATCTTCAGATCATCATAGTTTTTCCCCAGCACCTCGGCAGCGCGCTTGGAGACATAGGAATGGCTGGTGCCGTGGAAGCCGTAGCGTCTGATCTTATACTTCTGATAATACTCGTAAGGGAGACCGTACATATAAGCCTCCTCCGGCATGGTCTGATGGAAAGCAGTGTCAAAAACAGCCACCATGGGGGTGCCGGGCATCAGCTTCTTACACGCGTTAATGCCGATGATATTTGCGGGATTGTGAAGAGGCGCAAGGTCATTACACTCCTCAATCGCCGCCATCACCTCGTCGGTGATCAGGGTGGAAGCCGCAAATTTCTCGCCGCCGTGGACAACGCGGTGTCCCACTGCTCCGATCTCGTCCAGACTCTTTACGACGCCTGTCTTGTCATTGGTGAGGGCATCCAGCACCAGACGGATAGCCTCCGTATGATCGGGCATGGGTGTCACGGTCACCTCCTTGTCGCCGCCTGCGGGCGCATAGGTAATCTGGCTGCCGTCGATACCGATTCTCTCGCAGAGACCCTTCGCGATACACTGCTCGGTATCGGAGTTGATAACCTGATATTTCAGGGAAGAACTTCCACAGTTGATAACTAATATATTCATGATGCCTTCTCTCATCCTTTCCACATACATTTTAAACGGAATCCGTCAGAACTGCCCATCCGGCATAACGGATTACACCAGCTGAGCCTGCACCGCAGTCAGAGCCACAACGCCTACGATATCCTGCCAGGAACAGCCGCGGGACAGATCGTTCACGGGCTTTGCAATACCCTGCAGCATGGGGCCGTAAGCCTCCGCGCCGCCCAGTCTCTGCACCAGCTTATAGCCGATATTGCCCGCATCCAGATTGGGGAAGATCAATATGTTTGCATTGCCGCCCACAGGGCTGCCGGGAGCCTTGGTCTTTGCCACGGAAGGAACCAGCGCAGCGTCAAGCTGCAGTTCACCATCCAGCACAAGATGAGGATACTGCTCATGAGCAATACGGGTAGCCTCCACTACCTTGTCCACCAGAGCATGCTTTGCGCTGCCTCTCGTGGAATGGCTCAGCATTGCGATCACGGGCTTGGGACCCACCAGCGCCTTAAAGCTTCTGGAGGAGGAGTCTGCGATGGCGGCGAGTTCTTCCGCCGTGGGATCCTGATTCAGACCGCAGTCGGCAAAGATAAACGCACCGTTTTCGCCCTGATCCTTAAACTGGGTATCCATGACAAAGAAAGCGGAAACCAGCTTTACGCCGGGAGCAGTCTTGAGAATCTGCAGAGCGGGTCTCAAGGTGTCGGCGGTGGAGTGACATGCGCCGGCAACCATGCCGTCCGCATCATTGGCCTTTACCATCACAATGCCGAAAGTCAGATAATCCTTCAGAAGTATCTCTCTGGCCGCCTCAGGAGTCATGCCCTTTGCCTTTCTGGTCTCATATAACAGATTCACATAATCGTCAAGCTTGTCGGTAGTCTTGGGATTGATGACCTGTACTCCGGTAAGGTCAACCTCCAGCCATCCGGCACCGTCCATGATCTTCTCTTCGTCGCCGACCATAATGATGTCCGCAATGCCTTCTTCCATCAGCTTTGCCGCCGCTAACAGCGTCCTCTTGTCATTGGACTCAGGTAATACAATTGTCTTTTTGTCGAGCCTCGCTCTCTCCTTAATTATGTCAATGTATGACATTTGCATTTCTCCTTTCCGTGAAACAATTTTTTTAAAACATCTTAACAAATTCGGCTACATGTATTATACTAAATTTGTAAATGATTAACAAGTCATAATATCCGTTTTCGAAATATGTTATTTTTTTAACGGATTGGATTGCCCTGTAATGACCCACTAACATTTCGGTATCAAGGAGGAACGCTGTGAGACAGTCAGACAAACAAATCAGCCGCACATTCAAAGTAAACGGCATTGTGGCCGAATACAATCCTTTTCACAACGGGCACAGCTATCAGCTCCGGGATGCCAAGGCTCAGTCCGGAGCCGATTACACCATAGTGGCCATGAGTGGCAATTTCATGCAGCGGGGTACTCCGGCCCTTCTGGACAAATACAGGCGCGCGGAGATGGCTCTGCGAAACGGCGCCGACCTGGTGCTGGAACTCCCCACTCTCTACTCTGCCTCCAGCGCAGAATATTTTGCCACCGGGGCCGTGACTCTTCTGGACAAGCTGGGCGTGGTGGATTTTCTGTGCTTTGGCAGCGAGTGCGGCGACTTACATACCCTGCAGCAGATTGCCGACATCCTGCTGGAGGAGCCGGAAGGATATACCGCTCTCTTGCAGCAGTATCTGCGCTATGGTCTCTCCTGGCCCAACGCCAGAACCTCGGCGCTGGTACAGTTCTGCCCGTCATTAAGCGAGAGCCGGGACGTGCTCTCCCGCTCCAATAATATTCTGGGTATCGAGTATCTGAAAGCAATCAAGCGCCGGAAAAGCGCCATGAAGCCGGTGACTACCATCCGCGGCTCCTCGGACTATCATGACCGTATGATGGGAATGTACCAGAGCTCCGCCCTCGCGCTCAGACAGGCGGTTTATGATAACAACGGCGAGGTGAAAATGCTTGCCACCCAGATGCCCGATACTGCCTTCGCAGTCTTAAACGACGCGCTTGCCGACAGACAGCCCATGCAGTTGAATGACTTTTCCGCCCTGATGCACTATAAGCTTCTGTTGGAGGCAGACAAAGGCTACACCGGCTACCTGGATGTGTCCGATGAGCTCTCGGACCGCATACGCAATCACCTGTACGACTTTACCAACTTCAGGTCCTTCTGTGATCTGCTCAAGACCAAGAATATGACCTACAGCCGCATCAGCCGGTGCCTGATGCATATTCTGCTGGATATTACCGTGGCTGACATGGAACAGTACCGCGCCGCAAACCAGATCAAATATGCCCGGGTTCTGGGCTTCCGCAGAGATGCGGAGGACCTGCTGGGAGCCATCAAGGAAAACGCCTGCATTCCGCTTCTGACCAAGCTTGCGGACGCCGAACAGATACTGGATGAGACCGGATATGCGCTGTTAAAAAAAGAGCTTCTCAGAAACGCCGTCTATGAGAGTACCGCTGCCATCAAGGCAGGCTGTCCCATGGTGAGCGAGTATCGAAGCCCTCTTGTCATCATTTAATATTCTTAACGATCATTAAACCGTACTTAATTCTTAAAGCTGTGGATCGGGGCGGGGATTCTCCCGCCGCGGTTCACGAACACGTCACAGGAGAAGGAATTCACCGGCATGATGGGCGCATAGCCCAGCAGTCCGCCAAACTCCACCATCTCTCCCACACCTTTTCCAATCACCGGAATAATACGCACCGCCGTGGTCTTTTGATTGACCATGCCGATGGCCATCTCGTCCGCAATAATACCTGAGATACTGGTAGCTTTCGTATCGCCCGGAACGGCGATCATATCCAGTCCCACCGAACATACGCAGGTCATGGCCTCCAGCTTCTCCAGCGTCAGCGCGCCTGCAGTAACTGCGTCAATCATTCCCTGATCCTCGCTGACAGGGATAAACGCGCCGCTTAAGCCGCCCACATAGGAGGAGGCCATGACTCCGCCTTTTTTCACCTGATCGTTCAGGAGCGCCAGAGCTGCCGTAGTGCCGGGGGCTCCCGCATACTCCAGTCCGATCTCACAGAGAATATCCGCCACACTGTCACCGATGGCAGGCGTGGGCGCCAGAGACAGATCCACGATGCCAAAGGGAATCTGCAGCATTCTTGATGCCTCCTGCGCAACCAGCTGCCCCACCCGGGTCACCTTGAAAGCTGTCTTCTTGATCGTCTCGCACAGCACCTCAAAATTCTCTCCGCGCACCTTCTCCAGAGCAGTCTTCACCACGCCGGGGCCGCTGACTCCCACATTGATAATCTTATCCGCCTCGGTAACGCCGTGAAAGGCTCCGGCCATAAAGGGATTATCGTCCGGCGCATTGCAGAACACCACCAGCTTGGCACAGCCCAGGGAGTCATTCTCCTTTGTGAACTCCGCCGTCTCCAGAATCATCTCTCCCATGAGCTTTACCGCATCCATATTGATACCTGTGCGGGTAGAGCCCAGATTGACAGAACTGCACACACGCTCTGTGGCAGACAAGGCCAGAGGGATGGAACGGATCAAAAGCTCGTCCGCAGGCGTCATCCCTTTACTCACCAGCGCCGAATAACCGCCGATAAAATTCACGCCTACCTTATGGGCCACATCATCCAGAACCTTGGCCAGATAGGCAAAATCCTCCTTGGTGTGACAGGCCGCTCCACCCACCAGCGCGATGGGAGTCACAGAGATTCGTTTATTGACGATGGGTATGCCAAACTCCCGGGAAATCTCCTCCCCCGTGGAAACCAGGTCCTTTGCCGCCTCATAGATCTTCCTGTAAATCTTTTCGCCCAGCGTGTGCAGATCCGAATCTATGCAGTCCAACAGGCTGATACCCAGCGTGATGGTACGCACGTCCAGATTCTCCTTCTCAATCATCTCATTTGTCTCAAGCACTTCATATTGATTAATCATATCTATTCCTCTTAGATTCCATTCTTTTTCTCATTTCTGTTTCATACCTGTGACTGTCCTAAATTCTATGCATCTTATCAAATATTTCTTCCTTCTGGCACTTGATCACCACACCGATCTCCTCGCCAAGCGCGGACAGTTCATCCGCCATATCGCCGAATACCTTGGCGGAATGGTTCGTATCCACGATCATCATCATATTAAAATAGTCCTGTACAATGGTCTGGGAAATATCCAGGATATTGATCCCGTTACCCGCCAGATAAGTACAGACTCTTGCAATAATGCCAACTGTATCCTTGCCTACCACTGTGATAATTGTCTTTTTCATGTCGATCTCCGTTCCGCGCCTCTCCGGCACCGTTTCCTATTTTATAATAATATTTATTACTTTAATAATTCTTTTGCCCTTCATCCGTTCTATGCGATTCTTATCGCCGGCGTGGGCTCGCTGCGCCTTGCCACCTGCATGGGAAAATCACTGGCATTGTAAGGATTATCCCCCAGCGTGATCTCCATGCGCACCGCCTCGTATGCCAGCTCCGGCAGATTGTTCTCCTTGCTCAGGTGCCCCAGCAAAATGGCCTGTATCCCGTCATGGAGAATACGGCTCAAAAGTCTCCCCGAATTCTCATTGGAAAGATGCCCCTTGTCTCCCAGTATCCGCTGCTTTAAATAATAGGGATAAGAGCCTACCTGCAGCATGTTTACATCATGATTGGCCTCCAGCAGCAAAGCGTCCATCCCTCTCAGACAATCCACGGTATACTCCGTAAAGTGACCCAGATCCGTACAGATGGCCACCTTCTTTCGCCCGTAGGACACGCGATAGGCCACAGGCTGAGCCGCATCATGGGAAATCTGCATCGGATTGACGACCAAATCCTTGATAACCAGCTTTTCATCAGCCCGCACCTCACGGAAAAGCGCCTGATCGATCTCTCCCACATTTGTATTCTCGCGAATGGCGGCGATGGTACCCTTCGTTGCATAGATGGGAATGCCGTATTTGCGCGCCATGACGCCCAGACCGCTGATATGGTCCGCATGTTCATGGGTCACCAGAATCCCGTCTATATCTCTCCCCGAAAGCCCCAGATAATTCAGGCCGCTCTCCGCTCTTTTTCCGCTGATGCCCACATCCACCAAAAGATGTGTGGCGTCGCTCCCCACATAAATGCAGTTTCCGCTGCTCCCGCTGGCAATACTACTAAGCCTCATGATTTTTTCCCGCTCTCTTCCCAGTAAATTTCAATGCTGTCCCCATCGCCAAGCCCCTCCATATAATCCGCGCTCCGGCCGTTTAAGAGCGTCACGATGGTTCTTCCTCTTGAGTCCTTTAAATCAAAATCAATAAAATCAAATATGTCCACAAACACATAGCTTGTCTTACCCGACAGCGTCACAGTCCGGCCGTTTGCCAGAACCTGCACCTCCCGGCCCGCAGTCTGCTGCTTACTCTGAGCATGCTGCGCCGCAGCGCGGGGTTTTGCAGTCACATCCTCCACACTGTCCGGGGTACTTTGGTATCCCGTTTCGCTCATGTCCCAGCTCACGGTAAAATTCTCGTATACTCTGGTATCCGGGCGGGCCGGCGTATCGTTTACCTTGAGATTTCCGCCCAGCGGCACATCCAGAAACTCCGCCACCTCCGTCACAGTGTAGCAGTTCTGCACACGGATGACATCTCCCTCCTGAATCCGGTAAAACTCGTTCTCGCGGACGCCGTTTACCTCCGCCGTCTTGGGCAGGCTGATTTTGCTGCCATTGACATAAACATGCAGCTGCTCCGACAGCTCCGGAAGCCTGCCCAGCTCCTGACTGCCCGCCTCGCCCTCTGTGGAAGCAGTCACAGAGATCACATCTCCGCTGTGTATTCTGGTGTGCAGATCCGCCGGATCGTCATTGAGCCTGATGACTGCTGCCTCGCCCTGACTTCCCCTGGCCATGCGGGGCTTTTCATTGACAGTATAGGTCAGAGCCTTTCCTCTTCTGGGAAACAGCTCCTCATTGGTAAACTGCGCCTGCATGGCGGCATCTGCCACAGTCAGCCTGCCGTTGTCATAGAGCTTGATCCTGATGTTATTAAATTCCACAAAGATAAAGTTATTGCTCTGCTCATAAAAGCTCAGACAGATTCCGATGGGCGTCACCATCAGGGAATCCATGCGGGCATTATCCAGCTCAAAGACAATATTCTGCATCACCTCTCTGCCCCTGATGGCCACACGCTCCTTCGCAATGCCCAGATCCTTAGCAAGCGCCTCGGTATACCCGGCGACCATGCCGCCTCCGCCCACCACAAACACAGCGCTCACCGGCTTGTCACCGTTGAGCTCCCGGATACATCCGGCAACCCGGTGCGTCATATCGACTACGGCGTCCTGCAGAAGCTCCGTCACCTCCTCCGCCGTGATGACCTGGGGCAGTCCCATGATATCGCAGTACTCGATCAGATCCTCCGTACACGCCTGCCGCTTGATCTGTTCGGCAGTCTCAAAATCCACCAGACAATGCTGTACCAGAATATCCGTGAGACTGTCCCCTGCCACAGGAATCATGCCATACGCCGTGATGGTCCCCTCCTTTGTGATCGAGATATCGCTGGTGCCCGCTCCCACATCTACCAATGCCATATTCAGCATCCGGAACTTCTCGGGGATCGCAACCTGAATGGCCGCAATGGGCTCCAGCGTCAGATTGGCCACATGCAGTCCTGATATCTCCACCGCCTTGTACAATCCGTCCACCACATCGTCGGGCAGAAACGTGGCGATCAGATCCGTGGCTATGGTTTTAGCCTTATGTCCCTCCAGATTACCGATCTGATAGCCGTTCATATAATAGCGCATGGCAGTATAGCCCACACAGTAGAAACGCATATCCGTGTCATTGGCCTTCTGGAATTCCTCATAGGCTCTCTCCACTCCCATGGTTTCCAGATTATAGATATCTTCGCTGTTAATCTCCTTCTCGCTCTCGAAACTGCACTCCGCTCTGGTGGTTACCGTGCGCAGCACACGTCCGGCCGCCGCAATACACACTTCCGTGAGATTACGGTTTAAGTTCTCCTCCAGCTGCTTTTTCACGGCAGACACAGACTCTCCCACCTTAGCGATATCGTGAATCTGGCCGTCCAGCATGGCTCTGGTTTCATGCTCTCTGGAACACTGAGCCATCACATGAAATTTGCCTCCGCTCAGATACCCCACGGTTCCCACAATGCTGCGCGTTCCGATATCCAGACCAAATACCAGCTGTCCCTGATTTTCTCTGATCTCATTTAATCCCGCCATGAAAAAGCCTCCAGTTTTTTGTCAATCTGGCGGAAGCTGTCCTCCAGCCTGCCGCTGTTGTCTATCACAAAGTCGCAATGCTCCCGAAATGCTTCCTCGGAAAGCTGATTTTCCATAATATTTGCAATCTTTTCCCCGCTGTACCCCCGGCGCTTGGCCAGGCGCTCCCGCCTGATCTCCTCCCCGGCATAGACATACCAGAGCTCGTCCGCCAGTTCTTTGTAGCCCGCTTCGATCAAAAGCGCCGCCTCCACAAAGAACAGCTCCACCTCAGGGTCCTTTCGGGCTCTGTCAAGTCTCTGTAAAAGATATTCCCGGACCGCCGGATGAATGATGGCGTTCACCTGCTCCAAAAGAGCTTCCTCCCCGAAAATCCGCTCCGCCATGGCTCCTCTGTCAATCTCTCCGTCCTCCCGCAGAATACGCTCCCCCAGAAGGTCTCTCAGCATCTCATAACAGGAAGTGCCCTTTGCTTTGACCAGATGCGCCACCTCATCCGCCAGATAGATCTCACAACGGTAATGCTTTTTAATATATGCCAACAATTCTGTTTTCCCGGCGCCCACTCCGCCGGTAATACCGATAAAGCGCATGGTCTCACCCCCGCTGCCCGCTCCGGCACATTACCGCCGCAAACTTCACCGCCGGCGTCCGGCGGTTCCGCATATTATTTAGCCTCATACCAGCTTCTGCCGGTGTGCACATCCACCTCCAGCGTAACCAAAAGCTCGGCGGCGGATTTCATATGATTCACCAGGAGCTCCTGCACCTGTTCCACCTCGTCCTCCGCCGTCTCGATCAGAAGCTCGTCATGCACCTGCAGAATCAGTCTGGAGCGCAGCCCCGACTGGCGCAGCGCCTCCCATACCCGTATCATGGCGATCTTGATGATATCCGCCGCCGTTCCCTGTATGGGAGAATTCATGGCTACACGCTCTCCGAACGAACGCCTCATGAAATTGGAGGAGGCAAGCTCCGGCACCGGACGTCTCCTGTGGAACATCGTAGTCACATAACCGTTCTGTCTGGCATCCTCCACCAGCCTGTCAAGAAAGAGCTTGATACCGGGATATGTGGCGAAATACTGCCGGATATACTCGGAAGCCTCCCCGCGGCTGATGCTCAGATCCTGACTGAGTCCGAAGGAGCTGATACCGTACACAATGCCAAAATTAACCGCCTTGGCATTACGCCTCTGCAAATCCGTCACCTCTTCGATGGGCGTGCGGAACACCTTGGCCGCCGTGATGCGATGAATGTCCTCGTCCATCCGGTATGCCTCTATAAGCTGCTCATCCCCGGACATATGAGCCAGCACCCGAAGCTCGATCTGAGAATAATCCGCATCCAGAAACACAAAGCCCTCCCTAGGCACAAACACCTTGCGCAGCTCCTTTCCAAGCTCCGTTCTGGTGGGAATATTCTGAAGATTCGGTTCGGTTGAGCTGATGCGTCCCGTAGCCGTAATCGTCTGATGAAAGCTTGTATGGATGCGCCTGTCCTCCCCGATACAGACGGCAAGTCCGTCTGCATAGGTGGATTTCAGTTTGGTGAGGCCGCGGTATTCCAGAATATCCCGCACGATGGGATGCTCCTCCGAGAGCTTCTCCAGCACGTCCGCAGCTGTTGAATATCCGGTTTTTGTCTTCTTGCCGCCGGGTAGTCCCAGCTTGTCAAATAAAATCTCCCCGAGCTGTTTGGGAGAATTGATATTGAACTGCTCCCCCGCCTGTCGGTGAATGGACTGCTCCAGCTCTTCTATCCGGGAGACCAACGCATCTCCGTAAGCCTTCAGCTCCTCCCTGCGAACCTCCACTCCTTCTTTTTCCATGTCATATAACACCAGTGAAAGCGGCATCTCAATATCCCGCATAAGCTCTTCCATCTCCAGCTCCGAGAGCTTTCTCTCCAGAACCTCCGCCGCCCGAAGAGCCACATAAGCGCCCCGGCCAAAATAATCCCGGCATTTATCGGGTTCCTGCTGCAATGCCTCCGTAAGCCTTTTCTTCCCGAAAAGCTCCGCCGTCCCGGGCAGCATCACTCCCAGATGCTCGGAGGCAATGGTCTCGATATCATAATCGTTTTTCAGAGGATTCAGAAGATATGCTCCGATCAGAATATCAAAATAACGCCCCGTTCCGTCCTGAGCCAGATACTCATACTGTCCCTTGATATCAAAGGTGGCAATACGGGCATGAGCCGACAGATTTTTCAAAATCCGGCTCACATCCTCCCTCTCGTCTTTCCCTTCCCGCGGCATATCAAACATAGAAATCTGTCCCAGCACATCCTCCCTCCGGGATACCTCATAAAAATAAGTCTCCTCGGCAGAAAGGCTCAGCGCAGCTCCCAGAAGCGCTCCTCCCTCCTGCATCAAAAGCAGTCCTGCGCGGGAGAGCTTCCCTCCGGGCTGTCTCCCGGCCCGCTCCGCCAACTGCCCAAACTCCCGGATATCCTTTATTGTCTTTACGGCGGGCAGATCCCCTCCTGCTGATCCGGCAGACTCCGTCCGGGCCTTGTCAAAACGCCCCAGCATGCTCTTGAATTCCAGCTTTTTGAACAGTGCGTAGGCCTGTGGCGTATCGTAATCCCCTGTCCTCGCCGCCTCATAGTCAAGCTCCAGATCACAGTCCGTTTTGATGGTGGCCAGCGTCCTGCTCAGATCCGCCAGATCCTTATTCTGAATCAAAGACTCCTTGACCGCTTTCTTGGAGATCTCCTCCACATGAGCGTACAGATTGTCCAGAGAACCGTACTCAACGATCAGCGCTGTAGCCGTCTTCTCACCCACCTTGGGCACTCCGGGAATATTGTCCGCAGTGTCTCCCATCAGCGCCTTCACATCGATAAACTGTTCCGGAGTCACCTGATAGGCCTCACGCACATCCTCAGCATAATAATCCTCAATCTCCGTGCCGTTTCTCCTGGTCTTTGGAATCCTGATCTTGATCGTATCGGTTGCGATCTGCAAAAGGTCTCTGTCTCCAGACACCAGAGACACAGCCACACCGTCCCGCTCCGCTCTCTTCGCAAGAGTACCCAGAATATCGTCAGCCTCAAGCCCCGCCTGCTCCATGATCACGATATTCATGGCGCGCAGCACATCCTTCATCACGGGAACCTGCTCGCGAAGCTCCTCAGGCATGGGCTTTCTGGTGCCCTTATAGGCGTCATACATCTCATGCCGAAAGGTAGGCGCATGCACATCGAAAGCCACCACCAGATATTCCGGCTTCTCCTCCTCCAGAATCTTGAACAGAATATTCAGAAAACCGTGAATTGCATTGGTGTGCAGTCCCTCCGCATTGCTCAGCTCCGGCACCCCGTAGAATGCCCGGTTCAAAATACTGTGTCCGTCTATCAAAACAAGCTTTTCCATTCTCATACTCCATATAATCTATTATGATTCCGCCGTCTACAGCAGCACCCACATCACGGCCCCCACGATCAACGCAATGACCACAGTCTCCAGAGCCGCGCCCAGATACAAAAAAAGAGAGTGAAATTTCACGCGGTTTCTGGCATCCTCCAGACGCTGGTCCAACTCGCTCTGCAAGTCGAACGCACTTCCCTCCTCAAGGCGCTGCATACCCTCTGTCACCAGAAATTGTATCACCAGCTCCTCATGACAGTCGCCGCAGGTCTCCATATGCTCATTAAATTTTTTTAATGTGAGAAAGTCCAGCTTCTGCTCTAAAAAAGCAGGAATCAGCCTCTCAAATTCCTTACAAGTCATACTGTCTCCCAAAATGCATATATATTATTACTATACAACAATTTCCAGAAAAAATAAATATGAAAAAGCTAATAAAATATCTTGCCAAGACGAATAACCTATGCTAAAATATTTTTTGTTGCAGAGATTCTAAAATCTGACAATGATTACCACTCCGCCGGCGTGTCGGAATGGCAGACGAGGCAGACTCAAAATCTGTTGTGGGCAACCACGTGCGGGTTCAAGTCCCGCTGCCGGCATATGAAAAAGCAGTTACACACATTGTTTGTGTAGCTGCTTTTTCTATATAACCGCATAAGTTGTTTCGGGGGCTTCCGCCGCCCGAAAATAAAACAGGATGCCGTCCCCGGATTCACTCCGGTCGGACGGCATCCTACAGCCTCTATCCTGCCTTATTCAGCTTATACGGTGTCAGCATAATGAGAATTGCCCTGTACATTATATGCTCCCCCGGAGGTATAGCCATTGGTGGCATTTGCCTGGGTAGTCATATAGTAATCTACAAGCGACGCGTTGGTGGCGATTGAAGAACCATAATCCTTGAAGAATTCCTGTACCTTGGACATATCGGAATTTTTAAATGTGTCTTCGTCTATCTTCAATCTGCCCTTGTTATCCACACCGATTCCAAACTGTTTCAATGCATCTGCATTACGCGCGGTCTTCTCCCTGATGTGGGAAAGATTTGCCACTACGCCGGAATTGGAACTGGACTCCGCGGTATCAAACATACGGTTATAATTGCTCACAAAGCTCTTTGCCGCAGCAAAAATCTTGTCTACATCATATTTGTCTGTCTCGTTGCCGTCCTTATCCTTTACCTTCGCATATAACTTATCATCCGCAAGCGTTTTGCTGTCCGCCTTGAGGGATGCCGCCCCCGAAGCCGTAGTAGTGCTGCCCGATCCCGTACTTCCCGTAGCAGAATTCGTGCTGGCTGCAGAACCCGCAAACTGAAGACGGGATGCAATCATTGAGCCATAGCTCATGATATCCTTGGAAGAAAACAGTTCCTGTACTTTAGAGATACCTGCCTCCTTCAGCTTAGCCTCGTTGAGTTCAAGAGTGCCGTTGGCATTGACCTTGACACCAACCTCCGAAAGCTTATCAGCGTTGGCAGCCGTACTGCTCATCATGTTTGCCACATATGCCGTTTTATTTGACAGCGTAGAACCCTTTGCCGCAGTCACAACCTTATTATAATCCGCTACATAGTCTTTCATCGCGGAGACAACCTTATCTGCCGCACTCTGACCCTTTTCCGTATCCGTATAGGTCTTGTCATTCCGCAATACCGCAACAGAACTCTTCAGAGTCGAAAGTCCCGATGTCAGATTGGCATTTGCCTCCTGCACATCCTTGGAAACCTTCGGATTCCTCTTCTCCTCAAAAATTTTGTCAAGGACATTGCTTGAGCTGCTTTTCCTGCCGGTGGCTGTTGTGTCTGAATTCTGCCCCGTTCCATAATAAGACTTGAGCAGTCTCTTGTAAGAACCGTTCTTTAAAGCGCTCCTGTCAGAGAGCATTCCATATAAACCGCTCAATCCACCGCCGGATCCAGAGCCAAACAGCGTCCCTCCTGAATTAAAATTCCAAAAATTTGCTGACACTATCATCACTCCTTTGCTCAAATAAACCGTTAGTTCCTTCTATAATAAGTTTATACCTATATTTGCCAAATGTCAATTCCTAATTGTTTATGTTTGTAAAGTTTTACGGCCACCCGGCCGAATCGGCAAATCACAGTATCTCTAAGACTGAGTGCCACGTCTATAGTAATAGAATTGATGCGTTCAACCGATACCAATGCCAAGGGAGACAGGTGTGGAATCTGCGGGCATTGGCGGAGATTCCGCACCTGCCTCCTATGTATTTGCTGCCTCCTATGTATTTGCCGCATCCCGGGCCGGAGTCAGATCCGCCACATCATGGCTCAGACTGAACTTTTTATCCGTGCTGCGTTTGTAAAACGCGCTGAGAATCCGGTTGATCACCAGCTGCAGATTTTCTCTGTCCATATTCATCAGCACCACCAGCCGCTGGGAGCTGGAAAACTGCATGGTGACATCCACTTTCCGCAGAGAAGAGACCACCGCTCCCTCCAGAATTTTCATAGCGTTCATTTTTTCCTCCACAGTAGCGGACTCCTCATCTGCGGCCAGCACAGTAAACATAATGATCTGCATACGCTGATTGTTGCGTTCCATCAGACTTTCCAGATAACTGAGCATTCTGGAAAACTCAGGATAGTTCACCTCATAGGCACGGGAATAACTGCCCTGTCTCTGAATCGTCTCCAGCAGATTGTCCAGATCCGACTTGGACAGGCGGGGCTGAAAGTCCACCACCAGCTCGTGGTACATGACAGTGCACCCACCGCCTTTCTGCTTGGCGAAATAGAGTGCTCTCTCCAGTCTGCTCACAGCCTCTTCCCTGTCAAACTCCCCGCCGGACACGATCAGCCCGCCTATGGAAATGGACAGACTCTCCAGCTCCTCATCCTCTTTCCGCACACGCTCCAGATAAGCATGAATCCTCTCCACCTCCCGGTTTGCCGCCTCCTTTGATGTGACGCCGCAGAGCATACAGATAAATTCATCGCCGCTGCTCCGGTAGAGTATCTTATTCATAAAGCTCTGCTCCAGCACATTTGCCACTGTGTTGAGATACAGATCGCCCTTCAGGAAGCCGTGCAGATTGTTGACATTGCGCAGCGCATCTATGTCCACAGCCAGAAGGCATCCCTCTCCTCCATCCTCCAGATAATCCGAGAGCAGCTGCTCTCCATAGATACGATTGAAGACCCGCGTCAGACTGTCCCTTCTCTTTTCTGTGGAATTATAAGCGCCCGCATCCTCCAGAATCTTCTGCAGCACCTCTCCGCCTACGATATCTCCTGTGCCGTCCTGCGCATTGTAGACATCGGGAGATATGGTCTGGAGCCTTCCCTTATCCAAGATCTTCAAGAAGGCTTCTGCAAACTGCGGATCAAACTGAGTTCCCGCACAGCGAGCGATCTCTTCACGCACCGCCTCGTCCGAGAGCCGCTTGCGGTAGATACGGTGGCTGGTCATAGCGTCATAGGCGTCCGCGATGCCGATGATCCTCGCCACCGGAGGAATCTCCGAGCCTTTGAGGCCTTCCGGATATCCTTTTCCGTCATAGCGCTCATGATGGTATTTTGCTCCCACGTCCAAATCGTCCATAGAGTTAATATCTTTTAAGATTTCTCCCCCTACCAGCGTGTGCAGCTTCATCAGGGAAAATTCCGCATTGTTGAGGCGGCCCGGCTTGTTGAGAATGGCATCCGGCACACCGATCTTGCCGATATCATGCAACAGGCCGATGTAGCGGATACGCTCCACATCCTCCCCGCTCATGCCAAGCTCTGCAGCCAGTGCCGCAGAGTACTCAGACACTCTCTGGGAATGTCCCTTGGTATATTCGTCCTTGGCGTCAATGGTATTTACGATAGTCATGATTGTCTGCATGGTCATTTGACGGCTCTGTATATTCTTTTTCTCCAGCTCCGCCATAAATTCCAGATTCTGCCTTTGAATCCGGTCATAAATCGACGTCGCCACATAACACCCTCCGAAGCAGAGCAGAATCAGCGCAATCTGTATCTCAGCATTCTTGCTCGAATCCAAATCCAGCTCTCCCGATGCAAATTTTCTCACGATAGAATACAGATTGACTGCAATGCTGGCCACCCCGGTCCAGAGGATCAGTTTGGGCTGATGATAGAGAATGAGCAGGGACAGAAGCGGCAGAATGTAGCTGAATACCATATAGGTGCTCCCTGTTATCATGCTGAACAGATACATGACAAAATAGCCGCACACAATCTGATAGCGCAGAGTCTCCGACTCCGGCTTCCTGCGGTAGAGCAGATGGCAGCACAGATTTGGCAGAATCGTGCACAAGAGAAATACCGCCACATATCCTAATGTCCGGATTCCCTTTACATACTCTCCTAGGTAACTGAAAAACAGTACCAACACGATGACGGTCCAGCCCACCATCAGACTACGATTAATCTTCCTTGTCTCGTTCTTCATATTGTTTTCCTCGCATACTGAAGATTTTCCTGCGATATGTATTAATAAAGGCTCTCATATACGGTTCATCCGAATGGTGATATCATTGCCCTTTGCGCTGATCTCTGCCATGCTCCCCACGATAAGCGGCATCATGGGCGGCAGATGCCCCAGATCCACATCCATCACCACGGGCACATTCTTTCTCCCCGCCACATTAAGCACGGCATCATAGGCGTTCAGCCCCATCATCTCCTGTCCGAAGCACATTGGCCTGCCAATCAAAAAGCCCTTGGTGTATCGGAACCACCCGGCCTCCTCCATCTGCCACATGGCTCTGCGAATGCCAAACACATTCAAGTCACAGGCCTCCAGAAACCAGATGATCCCGTCCTCCTTATAGCGCTCGAGGAAATCCCCCGTGCGGTCAAACCTGGTTCCCAGAAGATTCACCAGACAATCCATGCAGCCTCCCAGAAGCCTGCCTCGCATCTTCACGTTCCCGCCGTCTGCGGATTCTCTCCCCACAAAGGTCCGCAATATCCTCTTCTCTGTCACATGATAAGGCTCCAGGGGATGCTCCTCATTTTTTAGAGACTCCTTCTCCCACCGGTCATATCCGGTCAGCTCATCCTTCTCACCAGTCAAAACAGCCATGGCATCCCTCAGTGAATCATGCCATGGCTCCATGCCAAACGCCGCGGCACAGGGGCCGTAGACCGAAGCCGTGTCACAAAGCGTGGCCAGCAGATATGTAAAGTTCGTATTGTCCGAATAGCCCATATACCATTTGGGCTTAGCTCTGCCGATACGCGCAAAATCCAGATGCGACAATATCTCACACATAAGCTCCCCGCCTCCGCAGGAAATCAGACAATCGTTTTCTTCGCTGCAATAATAATCCGTCAGCTCGGCAGCACAGCTCCCGGGAGTATTACTGATGCCCACACCCTCTCCCGCATAACAGTTCGGCCCCAGCTGCAGCTCATAGCCCAAGTCCCTGAATTTTTTCTGCGCGTTCTCAAAACCGCTCCTGTAGGGTTCGATCTGACAGCCGAAGGAAGGAGCCACAAACCCGATGGTTCCTCCCCCGGCAAGCTTCTGTGGATATCTCATACTCGCTCACCGCTCCTGATCATAGAATCCGCTCCCGATATCATTGCTCCAGTTTATTGTAGATATCAAAGCAGTCAAAAGTCGCAAAATAGTCTTCCGGCGTCTCGGCGCGCCGGATCAGTTTCACACTGCCGTCCTCACAAAGCAGAAGCTCCGCGGACTTTAATTTGCCGTTATAATTATATCCCATGGCAAAACCGTGAGCGCCGGTGTCGTGAATCGCCAGATAGTCGCCGATCTCAATCCCGGGCAGTTCTCTGTCGATAGCAAATTTATCATTATTCTCACACAGTGATCCCGTCACATCATAGATATGGTCACAGGGCATGTCCTCCTTCCCCAGCACGGTGATGTGGTGGTAGGCTCCATACATGGCGGGACGCATGAGATTAACCGCACAGGCATCCACACCGATGTACTCCTTGTGTGTGTGCTTTTCGTGCAAAACCTTCGTCACCAGATGCCCGTAGGGTCCCATCATAAATCTCCCCAGCTCCGTATAGATTGCCACATCTCCCATACCTGCAGGAACCAGAATCTCCTCATATACCTTCCGCACGCCCTCGCCGATGGCTCTGATATCATTAGGCTCCTGATCCGGCCGATAGGGAATGCCGATGCCGCCGGACAGATTGATGAAGGCGATATGAGCCCCTGTCCCTTCTTTTAATCTGACCGCCGTCTCAAACAATGTCTTTGCCAGTGCGGGATAGTATTCGTTGGTCACGGTATTGCTGGCAAGAAACGCATGGATGCCAAAATGCTCCACACCCTTTGCCTTTAATATCCGAAATCCCTCAAACAGCTGCTCCGTTGTAAATCCGTATTTAGCATCCCCGGGATTGTCCATAATGCTGTTGCTGATGGAAAAATATCCGCCGGGATTATACCTGCAGCTTATCGTCTTTGGCAGATAACCGATCGTCTTCTCCAGAAAATCAATATGCGTGATATCGTCCAGATTGATGGTCGCGCCGATCTGTGCCGCATAGGCATACTCTTCCGCAGGTGTGTCGTTAGAAGAGAACATGATCTCCTCTCCCGTCATACCCATGGCACGGGACAGCATCAATTCCGTCTTGGAAGAACAGTCACAGCCGCAGCCATACTCTCTCAATATATCAATCAAAAACGGATTGGGAGTCGCCTTCACGGCAAAAAACTCCTTGTATCCCTTATTCCACGCAAATGCCTCCCTCAGTGCCTGGGCATTCGCCCGGATTCCCCTTTCATCATAAATATGAAAGGGCGTGGGATAAGTCTTTACAATCTCCTCAATCATCTCTTTTGTGACAAACGCTTCTTTTTTCATAATGTACCTTCCTCAATGTACCGGATTTCATGTACTGATCTGACATTCCTGATCTAAGATCCTATGGCCATGCTCACAGAAGCTGTGCCCGCATCTCCTCACCCGACAGCGGACTCAGATCCGCGGGAGCTACATCAAACACCGTCTTGCACCCGCTCATGCCCCGCTGATTCATGCGATATGCCGCTCTGGCGTATGCCGCCAGCACACAGGCCGTAAACTCCGGGTTGGAATCCAGCTTTAAGCTGTACTCTATCACATGATTGTGCTCTCCGTCCTTTCCGGTTCTGCCGGTGCGCAGCACAAATCCTCCGTGGGGAATCCCTGCGTGATCACGCAGCAGTTCCTCCTCTGAGATAAAATGCACGGTGGTATCATAATCCGCAAAATAATTGGGCATATTCTTGATCTGTGCCTCGATCCGCTCCAGATCCGCCCCCTCCTCCGGCACGACAAAGCACTCTCTGGTATGCTTCTGCCTGGTGGAAAGCTGAGGATTTTCACAGGCCCGCACAGACGCAAGCGCCGCATCCACAGGAATCGTATACTGCTTGGCATTCTTCACCCCGGAGATTCTGCGCACAGCGTCCGAATGCCCCTGGCTCACCCCCTTGCCCCAGAACGTATAGTCATTGCCGTCCCGCAGGATAGCGTTTGCATACAGTCTGTTCAGAGAAAACATTCCCGGATCCCAGCCCACAGAAATCACAGCAGTCTTACCGGCAGCCTGCGCGGAGGCATCAACCTTGGCAAAATGCTCGGGGATTTTGGCATGTGTGTCAAAACTGTCCACCACATTAAAGAGCTTTGCATATTCCGGTGTCTGCTCCGGCAGATCTGTGGCCGAGCCGCCGCAGAGAATCAGCACGTCCACCTGATCCTGCATATTTGCCAGCTCATCCGCATGAAACACGGGCACTCCGCTCACCGTCTTCACGCTCCCGGGCGCCCGGCGGGTAAACACCCCGACCAACTCCATATCATCATTTTGAGCCACGGCACACTCCACGCCCCTGCCCAGATTACCATATCCCAATATACCGATTCTCATACTATCATGTCCTCTCATTTCATCTATTATTTATTTTTATGCAATCATGAATAACTGCTAAATATTCTCAATCTGCCAGTCAATGGGCTCCGCTCCCCGTTCTCTCAAAAACGCATTGGTCTTACTGAAGGGTCTGCTGCCAAAAAATCCCCTGTATGCAGAGAGCGGACTGGGATGCGGCGCCTCCAGTATCAGGTGATTGGGATTATTCAGCATACTCTTTTTGCTCTGCGCAGGTTTCCCCCACAGAATGAATACAATCGGTCTGTCCTGCGAATTCAGCGCACGGATGGCCGCATCGGTAAACTCCTCCCATCCTCTCCCGTGATGGGAATTGGCTCTGTGCGCCCGCACTGTCAGCACCGTGTTGAGCATAAGCACTCCCTGCTTTGCCCATTTTACCAGATAACCGTTATTGGGAATAGAGCATCCCAGATCATCCTGCAATTCCTTATAAATATTAACCAGAGAAGGAGGAATATCCACTCCGGGCTTTACCGAAAAGCATAGCCCATGTGCCTGTCCCGGCTCATGGTAGGGATCCTGTCCGATGATGACCACCTTCACCTCGCCCAACGGCGTCATATGAAACGCATTAAAGATGTCGTCCGCAGGAGGAAATATCTGCGTGGTATTGTACTCCTGTCTCACAAACTGATACAATTCCGCATAATACGGTTTCCGAAACTCCGCCTGCAACGGCGCAAGCCAGTCATTGTCTATCATCATAGCCTAACTGCCACCCCCTGTTTGCTCAAATATGCCTTCACCTGCCGAATCTCTAATTCTTTATAATGAAACAGGGATGCAGCAAGGGCAGCCTCGGCCCCCGCATCCACGAGCGCTTCCTTAAAATGCTCCAGCGCTCCCGCACCGCCCGAGGCGATGACAGGAATCTTCACGGCACCGGCCACGGCTCTGGTCAGCTCAATGTCATATCCTTCCTTTGTTCCGTCGCCGTCCATACTGGTGAGCAGTATCTCACCTGCCCCCAGCTTCTCCGCCGATCGCGCCCATTCTACGGCATCCATTTCCATGTCCACGCGACCGCCGTTTTTGTATACCGTCCAGCCGCTACCATCCGCTCTTCTCTTGGCGTCGATGGCCAACACCACGCACTGACTGCCAAATTTCTCCGCCGCATCGCTTATCAGCCGCGGATTCATGATAGCGGCCGAATTGACGGCTATCTTATCCGCTCCCTCGCGCAGAATGGCCTTAAAATCTTCCACCGTGCGGATACCCCCGCCTACGGTAAACGGGATAAAAACCTTGCCGGCCACCTGACGGACCCACGAAAGCTGTGTGGAACGGCTGTCCGCGGAGGCTGTGATATCCAGAAACACCACCTCGTCCGCTCCCGCCAGATCATAGGCTGCCGCCACATCCGCAGGATCTCCCGCATCCCGCAGATTTACAAACTTAACGCCTTTTACTACCCGCCCATCCTTCACATCCAGACAGGGAATGATTCTTTTTGTATGCATCTTTCAGCCCCGCCTTTCCTTTGTCACCCCGGCAAAATTGCGCAGTATCTGCAGTCCCGCCTCCGAGCTTTTCTCGGGATGAAACTGACAGGCAAAGAGATTTCCTTGTTCCACCGCGGCATGAATCAAAGTGCCATATTCTGTGGATGCCGCCACCACAGCCTCATCGTCTGCACGCAGATAATAGGAATGCACAAAATATACATAACTGTCCTCAGGCAGGCCCTGAAGCAAACGGCTCTGACGAGGGATATGCAGATTGTTCCACCCGATATGAGGCACCTTCAATCCTCCGTCGCCGGGGATTCGGAGGATTTTCCCCCGCAGAAGACATAATCCCTCCATCCCGGGAGACTCCTGGCTTTCCTCAAACATCAGCTGCAGTCCCAGGCAAATCCCAAGAAAGGGAATCTGCCTGTCTGCACACTCACGAATCACCGGAATCAGCCCGTAATCCCTCAGTTTACCCATGGCAACCCCAAATGCGCCCACTCCCGGCAGAATCACTCCATCCGCCGAAAGAATGGTCTCCCTGTCTCTGGTGATCACAGTCTCCTCGCCCAGATATTGCAGAGCTTTCTCCACACTCTTGATATTTCCCGCATCATAATCGATGATCGCAATCATTCTGTCAGCCTCCATTGTTCTCCGGGAACTGCTTTTCCTCCGGCAGCATATGAGGCAGATCCGGGGATCCCGAGGCATCTGCTCCGCCCGAATGATACCCCTGACCCTGGGCAGCGGCCGTCACCAGTTTGGTATATTCCACATCGTCGGGCTCCGCCGCGATCTCCAGAGCCTGCGCCTCCGTCAGACCGTATTGATTTTGCAGGATATCCAGCATCTGTTCATAGACCGCACTGACCTCTCCTCCCGCGTTCCACTCCACGGCATACTCATAGAGCTGCGCATAATCCTTCACGGACTGGATCAGGATATCCAATGCCTCCACCTCAGCGCCCTCGCTGTAAAACAGCTCATACTCTCTCATCCAGAGTCTGATGCGCAGAATGCTCTCCGATTTTCCGAACATTACCTTTTCGCTCTCATTCAGCTTTCTGCCGTACAGCTCCTGATAACAAGTCTCATAATCCTCCTGATAATATGCCTTATGCGCATTTCGTTTCACCGTAAAATCTCCGCCCAGATTCACCAGGAGCAGTATCACAAACAAAACCGTCACCCCTGTCAGAACAACCGGCATCAGCTGTTTTACGGGAAGCTTCTTTTTGGGTCCCTTAGGTACATCCTCTTTAGGCTTCTTCTCCTTGGGCGGCTTTTTCGCTTTCTTGGCCTTTTTACCGCCTGCCTCCTCGTCTCCTTCGCCCTCACCCTCGGCATCTGCAGCGCCGGCTTTGCCCTTTTTGGCTTTCTTGGCCTTCTTGCCCTTTTTCCCCTTTTTGCCGGACTCCTCCTGATCCATCTCCGCCAGGATATTCTTATTTTCATCGGAGAGCGGAATATTCTCCGTCCCCTTCTCCTTCTGTTCCTCCTCGTCCTCATCCTCTTCCGTCAGGAAATCCAAAATTCTGGCAAACAATCCTTTTTTCTTTCCCGGTGACGGCTTGCCGGAGGCGGCATCCGCTGCATCTGCAGCATCCGTGCCCTCTAATCCGTCGTCAAATTCCAGCAGATTATCAATGGCAGACATATCCACGGAGAGCGATTCATCCATATCCCCGGCATCACCCGCGTTCAGATCAGACTGCTCCTGCGCCTCTTTCTCTCCCTGGCCGGAATCCTGGTCCATATCCACACTCTGCCACGCATCCATCTGAGACTGTCCGGTCTTTTTCGCAAGCTTCGCAGCTTTCTTGGCCTCCTTCGCCGCCCTCTTTGCAGCGGCCTTCTCCTCCTTCAGCCGCTTTTTCTCCAACGCCTTCCTCTGGCGTTCGCTCAGCCCATCTCCTGCCTCCGCAGTGCCGCTGAGATTCTGAGCGGTGCTTTGCTCTGATTCAAAGCTGCCCTGAACCGGAGCTGAAAGGTCTTCGTCCAACGCCTCGTTATTGTCCGACTTCTGAAGCATATCGTGAATATCCTGTAATTCGCTGTTATCCGTTCCCTGCAACAGATTCATCAAATCCTCGTCCATGGCATCCGGAGCCATATCACCGTTCTGCAGTTCTGCGCGATTTGCCTGAAGAGCCTGCTCCACATCCTCCTCCGACATACTGCCGAGCGCCGCAGCTTCAGACAGATCCCCCGCGCCGGAGAGCCCGTCCATGCCGGAAACAGCACTGTTGTCAGACAAACCGTCCATATTCAGCAGATTGCCGATATCCGGAAGATCTTCCAGACTCGGCAAATCATCCAGATCAAAAAAGTCCCCCATATCAGGCGTTTCGCCTATATTGGGCAGATCCCCCAGATCAGGCATAACCCCGAGATCGGGCAAATCGCCCAAATCAGACAGAATCCCGAGATCAGGCATATCTCCCAAACCTGACAAATCTCCCAAATCCGATATGTCTGCCGGTGAAGCCTCTTTTTCGGAACTGCTCCCGTCAATACCCTTTAATAATTTGTCTAAGTAATCTTCCTGCGAAGGCATATATCGATTCCTCAACTTTCCAATTATGTAATAAAAAATCTCTCCTACAGTTTAACACAGGTTTTGCAGCCAATCAATCGCATTCTTTGCAATTCCCACACCTTTTGCGCCAAGTTCCTCCGTCAACTGGTACAGTTTTTCATGTACTCTGTAAAATCGGGCCTGCCTGTTAAAATAAGCCGCCTTCTCAAACGGAAACCGGATCACTGACGGAAACTGCATACCGGCTCCCAGTTCCAATACCAGCAGTCTTCTGTTAAGCGTTCCCTGCAGCCATTTCATATAATTGTGCCAATCCTGCAGGTAGCCGTTTTCGTCATAATGCGTACCATACACATTATTTAACTCCAGCGTCTTTCCGCAGACGGGACAGATCCCCAATCCGTCAGGATCCTCACTGCACATTCCCCGCAAAACCGCCTCACGCCATTCCCGCAGCTGCTCCTGCAGACTCTCCCGCTGTGTCTGTCCCGCTTCTCTCAGATTGCACTCGCACGAAGCATCACACTGCACCAGACGGTCGGAACCGCAGGGCATCACCAGACGTCCGTTCCTCCACGGAATGTCCGCAATCTCGCTGTTCACCGCCACCGATACCACAAAATAATTCTTCTTCTCCAAAAGTTCCGCCAGTGCTCCAAGCTCCTCCGTCACAGACTCTCCGGACTCTCTGCGAAATAATTTCTGCCATACGGGAAGCAGGGCGCTCTGTACTGAGCCCAGAAGCAATTCTTTGCCCTGCACATATCCTGCTCTCCGCCGCAGGCTGCTCTCAATATCAAACTCTTCACCCAGTCCCACCAAAACCATTTCGGCCTCATTGAAGTCGTCCAGAAATTTGCTTATCACCTTATCCTGTTGTCCGGCTTTGTTCTGCATTCCATACCTCTCCATAGAAAAAGCTGGGATGCTTCCCAGCTTTTTACTCTATCCTTCACCTGTCACGTACTAGTAGTTCAAATGTTTCTCTTCCACCAAACTGTCCACAACTCTGACCAGATTGCCGATCTCAGGTTTGGAAAGCTGTGCATTTGCACCCAAGGCTTCACCTTTTCTCTTCATCTCTTCATTCACCAGGGAAGAGAAGATGATAATAGGAATATCTGTGGTCTCCGGATCATCCTTCACCAGCTTTGTGAGACGATGTCCGTCCATCTCAGGCATCTCAATATCGGTAATGATGATACGAACATGATCCTTCAGCGTTCCCTCCGCCTTACACTGGCAGACTACATCATATGCTTTCTGACCGTTCTCAGTATGGATCAGATTGTCATAACCTGCAGCTTTCAGGCAATCTACGATCAACTTATTCAACAGCGGTGAATCCTCCGCGATCAAAATCGGAACATCACTCCTGCTGCGCTGCCCGAGCTCCGCAATCTCAGAAACCTTCAAACCGGTCTCGGGATTGATGTCCGTCACGATCTTCTCGAAATCCAGAATGATGATGAGCTTACCATCCTTCTTGATAATACCGGTGGCCACACCCTCCTCCGTAGTGGAAAGCGTCGCGTCAGGCTTGATGATGTCTCTCCAGGAAACGCGGTGAATACCTCTTACCTCCTCCACATGAAACGCAATATCAAGCTTATTGAAATTGGTTATGATAAAGAGGCCTTTCGGTTCAGACTCCCCGCGTCCAAGACAATTCTTCAGATCGATAGCGGTAATCATTGTATCGCGAGGCATGAAGATTCCTTCAATACTCGGATGTGAATTGGGAACCGGGGTCACTGTCTGATAAGTAATAATCTCCTTAATCTTGGCTACATTAATGCCATAAGAGTTGCCGCCCAGCGTAAACTCAAGAACCTCCAGTTCATTTGTTCCGTTTTCCAACAATATCTTTGTATCCATTTTTCCACCTCGCTGATTATGTTTATGGATGAGAAGGCACCCTTCAGTGTTTTCCTCTCATCCATTATAACATATTTCACAGAAAATGGAACTACAAAATCCACCAATTTGTGAAAATTTAAAATTATTTTGTATCCTCAGTTTTCCCTGCACTTATATATTCTCGTTTTGAATCGTCTCGATCAGATTTTTCCTCTTTAATTTATTCATGGAATATCTCATAATTCCGGACAACAGCAAAAATACAGCCCCCGACGCAACCGCCATTCCTCCCACAGGCCAGTAAAATCGCATCTTAATACCCGCGCCCAACGCTTTATGAAACAGTGCGGACAGCGCCAGTCCGAGGGGCAGGCCGATGAGCAACGCCTTGCCGCCGTAAAACAGACCCTCCAGCCAGATCATGCGCCGAAACTCTCTCTGCGTCATCCCGATGGCCATCAGCATGGCGAACTCCTGCTCGCGAAGCTCCATATTAGTGGTCACTGTGTTAAAGATATTGGTAATGCCTATGAGTGCCACCACTGCGATAAAGCCATACAGAAAGATGGAGACCACCACAAGCATACTCCTCTCGGATTGATAGGCTTCCACATAATTAGCCAATCTATAGTTCACAAGTCCCAACTCTCCTCGCACACGCTTCTCTGTTTCCGCAGTATCCTCACACCGCAGCCAGACTGATACCGATTCTTTCGGTTGCTGTTCCAGAATCTCCAGATGAGCGTCCATCCAACTGTCGCTGACTATACACACCGGCTCATTAAAGTGATAATATTCCATGGAAAAAGGTTTCTCATCCGTCTGAACAAGTATTTCCACAGATAGCTCCGATGCCCCCTCACCCGTCAGGATATCTCCCTGCTGAAAGCGGGCGATCCTGCCGGTGTAGGAATGCAGCTTGTTTGCCTTATCTCTCCACACCCGCTCATACTGCGCATAGACTATCGCTTTGTCCTGCGCCTGCTCGGGCGATACTCCCACACTCCGGCAATACTGCCCGTAGGCTGCATCCCCCAGAGAATACACCCTGATAATGATATTACCGGAGAGATCAGCCTCCTCATCCTCCCGATATCGATATTCCTCCGTAAAATTCAGCAAATCCGCCCTGATCCGGAAAGTGCCTGATCTCACGATCTCCGTCTCCTGCACTCCCGGAAGTGCTGATATCAGCTTTGCCTTTGCAAGGGCGTCTTCGTCGTACAGACTGATCTGCATATGATAATGCCGGTTTTGATAATACAGCTCAGACGCATCAAGACCCATATGCACAAAGCTTGTCATGCCGATAAACACAGCGACACTGACCACGATGGACACTACCGTCGTCCGATATTTTACTCTGGCCCGCTTGAGGTTCCTGTAAGCCACCCGGCCGCCCACGCCGAACAGTCTTTCAATATAAGCCGGACATTTTAACTCTCTGCCGTGAATTTTAATCATATCATTGACGCGCATGGCATTGATGGGAGAAATTTTTGCCGCCCGCCGCGCCGACTGGAGAGCGGAGAAAAAAATTGTCACAACGGACAGCACAACCGCTATCAGCACAGCCGGGAGGGATATATCGAAAACAAGCCGGATATCTATGGCATTCTCCACCAGACCGCCCACGGCCCTCACCAGAATCCAGACCCCTGCAATTCCGCAGACTACCCCCAGAGGTAGGTATCCCGAAAAGTCCCAGAAAGCACGCTTCATAATATACGATCCTGCGCTGCTGCTTAGACGTGGCTCCCACCGATGACAGTCTGCCGTAAAGCTTCACTTTCTCCATCAGGGAAATCATAAAGCTATTTCGGATGCAGAATACGCTGGTGACAATGATGATCGCCACCGCCACTGCCGCCATGGCATAAATCATATCAAGAGTACTGGAGGAAAAGGAAAACCGAAGCCATTTATTCAGCCAGTAATTCTCCGTGACCCCCTCTGAGACTTCCGATAATGCCGCATTTACCTGATCGGCATGCCTGAGTCCCCAATCGGTGTAGGAGGCGTAGACCTCCAGACAGGTGTCCTGCTCCGGTTTCTCCATCAGGGTAAAAACGGAATAACCCGGAGCCATACGCGCCTCCACAGCGTCATTGGGTCTTGCAATGATCCCCACAATCGTATAAGACTGCACAGCCTGAGTCTCCAGCGACTCCTTCTCATAGAGATAGGGATTCTGCTGATTCAAAATATTCCCATCTGACACACGCTGCCCAATATCCAGTGCAAGCACATCTCCCACCTCATATTTTACAAGCCCGTTCGAGCTGATATGTCTGCTGATAACCAGCTCGGAATCATTCTCCGGCAAACGCCCCTCCAGAAACTGAAGAGAAAGCGTGTCAAATGCCTCCTGATCCAAGGCTCTGATATACAGATAGGGCTTGTCGGGGTTTTGACTCCCGGGAAGTTCGGCATAGCCTATTCCGGCCGCCATGGCCAGCTTCGTAATATGCCGGTTGTTCTCAAAATATGTGAGATGTTCCGCACGGACTCCTGAGTACAGATAATTATAGTCCCCGTTCTGCAGCTTCTCATATTCCACGATGCTGGCACGGAAGCTAACCGCCAGACAGGCCACACCGGTGATCAGTGCCACGGCCATAATAATCCCGATGATCGTCACGGCCGTGCGTTTTCTGTTCTCCCTCATGGAGCGGAAACAACATTTCTGCAGAATGTTCATTGCTCCACCCCCTGCCCGCCGCAGATGCAGCCATCTTCGATGACCAAAACCCTGTCTGCCCTTTTGGCCAGTTCCGCATTGTGGGTGATCATAATGATCGTCTGCTTATACCTGCGATTGGCCTCCTCCAGGAGCGTCATAATCTCGTCACTGGCCTTACTGTCAAGATTGCCGGTGGGCTCGTCCGTAAAATGTACCCTGCCCCCGCAATCCCTTGTAAACACTGGCTCTAACGGCATACAAAAGTGTGTATGGCGTTTTGTTTTTCCTGTCGTTTGCTGTAAAAAAAGCATGACCGCAGCCA
>CATKXY010000005.1 GCA_949840915.1 uncultured Lachnospiraceae bacterium
GCGCATCATTTCCCTCATTGCTGCTTTTTGTGGGCTTTCGTTTTTTCTTGCCATAATAAAACCTCCAAACTGAGTAATACTATCTTACATCAGTTTGAAGGTTTACACAAACTTTGGGATAGTCCCATATGTTTTGTTTGTTTCTCCGTTTCTTCCACTACGGCGAGGAGAAATCCGTGCCTTATTCCATCTCTCCCTGTGTCGTATCTGTCACACAGTTGCTGTCGAGAGATGGAAGAGCAGCATCACTCTTTTGGTTTTACCCAGTCACGGGCAAGTTTTCCTTCTTGGTTTCGAGTACCTCTTACAAGCCTTTCGACTCAAAATCGTTTATACTCTGTGAACACTTCCGTATCCGGTTTTCACCGGACTTAGGGGATCCGTTGCTGATTGGTGGTCTTGCCCGGTTCCACAGGGCGTGTTACTTAGGGCTTTCGCCCGTAACCAACAGTGTGTTTTCCTGTCATTGCTGACATCCTTTTCGGAGCGCATTCACGTCCGCCGTTTCCAGCCGCGTTGTAGCCACACTGTACTGTATATTCACTATATTTAGCTTCCCAGCACTGGGAGACAGCAGCTCCCAATTACGATTTATTTTATAGAACATCGTGAGGTGACTAATCTCACACATTCCTGCCCTTGCGTGATGTACTGTCATAGGACATACTATTCTTGGGCATGAAGGGCATATTCAAAACAATCAACAGATTATTGGCTTTGAAATCCGTACACTGATACGGCCTTTACCGATGTTCTTAAAAAGATTGGATGCTCCGAACTTTTCGACCATGGTTCCCATGGCGAGCATCCAGCCGCCGTCTCCGCCGCTGTCCTGCATCGCATTGACAGACTCGCGAAGTGCGTCAAAAAGTTCTATGGCAGAGCTGATTTTGGTATGACTTTCTCCGAAAAAGGTTTCCAGCAGCGCTCCCTGCGATTCCTCTCCCAGTTTATCCCAAAGATCGGCAATCTGGTCGAAACCGGATGCAAGCTCTTCTTGCTCTTTTTTGGCAGTGTCTGCCTTTATTTGGGGATTGATTATGACTTCCAGCTCCCGGGTCAGGCCGGCAATTGTTTTGGGATCGATTTCCGCCTGTAATTTTACTTTGTCAAGTTTGCTCTGAAGTTTTGCAATGTCTCGATTCAGATTGTTTCTGGACTTTGCTTCGTCCAGTTTTGCCTGAAGCATCACATAAGTATCATTCATACGCTTCCCTCCTCACGGATGATGTCCGCAAGCTTTGTGATCAGTTCCTGCTGAAGCGTTTCCGCGGGTACATCTTTCAGAGCGGTGTACAATCTACGGGCAAAGCCAATCAGCTCTTTCTGATCGTCCAGAAGGCCGCCCAGGGCTTCGTAAAGGAATGCCTTTACCTTCCACTCTGCTTTCTTTTTCCTAAAATAATATCTGATCATAGTGTGTGCTCCTTTTCCTGAGTGTTATTGTCGTTTGTCTGATTGGGCATCAGCCATTTGTTGGCCACAGGTATCACGCGCAGATGGCGCATGCAGTATTCATATTTGGCGTCTCCGCTGTGATTGCCGCCCACGCCTTTGTAGGCGGCATGGAGATTGGTGAATTCTTCCAGTTCATCCTCGGGGATGCCGTTTATTGATATGTAGAGTTTATATTTCTCGTTAATTTTATCGGCCAGAACCTCCCGTTGGGCGGTCATCAGATTATCAATCTGCCTGTCTTCGCCGAGATTGTGCTCCACGATCTGGCTGATCTGTGATTGTGTCTCGGCGATGGATTGGCTCATGTCCTTCATAAAAGCAGATAGTGTGTCGCTTAAGTGCTCGTCATGGAGATTGGATTCTGCCGTGTCCTGAAGGTGCTGTGCCTGTAGCGCTGTGAGGTTTCGGGAGGTCTGGAGCAGCAGTTCCCGCTCTTCCCGTTTTTGGCGCATCCACTTTGTCTCAAGACCAAGTTTTCCGACCGTCCATTCGAGAATGGATACCACGGCTTTTATGCCCATGAGTGTCAGAAAGACGGAGAGAAACAGAGAGGGGAAGTTGATTCTGGTTAATTCCGTTATTGCGTCCATTGTGCATCCTATGCCTTTCCTGTCATTTGATTGCCGTGAGTCCCTGTGCGATGGCCTGTGCAGCCTGATCGGCGTCATAGATTCTGATGTCGTCGGGATCATCCACAAAGCAGATTTCGATCAGCAGGGCGGGGGCTTTGGTGTGTTTCAATACATACAGTGAGGATCTGTATTTCACGCCGCGATTCTGAAAGCCAAGGGCGGAGATGGCGTCGGCGACGCGCCGGGCAGCTTCCTTTGCCCTGGAGGAGGCGGAATATACATAGACTTCGGTTCCGGTGGTTCGGTTGTTTGCCGTTTTGTTTGCGCCCGCATTGAAATGGATACTGACGTCGAGATCCACGGGATGGGCGTTGCAGTGGGACACGATTTTTCTGAGTACATCGTTTTGGGATGTTCCGTTGTCTACTGTGCAGTCATATACGGTATGCCCCTGTGCTTTCAGCAGGGCGATCACTTTATCTTTGACGATGCGGGCTTCTGTCGATTCGCGGATGAGTCCCACCGCGCCGCAGGCAATTTTGCCGTCCGGGTTGTGGCCGGCGTGGATATTGATTCTCATCTTGATTCCTCCTTCATCTGTCTCACGGCCGCCTCGATCAACACGTTGATCTGTTCTTCAGAGATAACGGTTTTTCGGGCGTTGAAGATCCGGTTCAGGAAATCGACTGCATACTGCTTTTTGTCTTTGCCGTGCCCGGTTTCCTGCCAGAGCATCTCCGCCGTTTTTACCGCCAGCGAGGCCCATTCCTTATACTGAGCCAGTTTTTCGGTGTCGATATTTGTCCGGATATAAGGAATCACAAAGTAGGTGATGGCGGTGCTGAGTATGGGAATGATCATCAGGATGATCTGAAATAGGTTTTCATTCATAGCGCAGAAAATTTTCCTTTCGATATGGTGATTGGTTATTGTACTCTGAGTCTGCCCACGCATTCTTTTAAGGTTCGGCATACATAGTCCAGATCCTCTCGGGTTTCTTTCCCGCCGAAGCTCAGTCGGATGCAGCTATGGATATCTGCCGCATCCATTCCAATGACGGACAGAGCGGCGGAGGCGGTGCGGCTATGGCTGTTGCAGGCGGAGCCGGTAGAGACCTGAATGCCTTTCAGGTCCAGCAGTATCATCAGGCTTTCCCCGTCCACGCCCCGGAAACACAGATACAGATTGTGTGCAAGACGTTTTACGGGGCTGCCCACCAGATAGCTGTCAGGGATGTTGTGCCGGACATAATCATAGACATAATCTCTGTTTTTGGGGGAGACGGAAGAATAGTCATACTGTCTGAGGGCTGCGCCGAGGGAGACGATGCCCAGCACATTTTCGGTGCCGCCCAGGAGTCCCTGCTCCTGGCTGCCGTAAATCAGCGGTTCCAGTTTGATGCAGGGCTTTTTGTAGAGGAGACCGCAGCCCTTGAGAGCGCCGAGCTTGTGGGCTGAGAAGGCCAGCATGTCCGCATTTAATGTCTCGACATCCACCGGAATAGTGGGGATGCTTCCGGTGCAGTCCAGAAAGACCAGGCCCCGGCGGGAGTGGACCAGATCGATTATCGCTTGTACGTCCTGTATGGTTCCGATCTCTGGATTGGCGTAGTCAATCGCTGCCAGAGCAGGAAGATCACTGGCGTCCAGCAGCTTTTCCAGATCGGATAAAATGACCGCTCCGTGGCGGTCCACCGTCAGGGGATGACTGTGAGGGCAGGATTTCGCACAGCTGAGAAGGGATTTGTGTGCGATGGGAGAGTACAGGATGCGGCAGTTACGGCCGGTGTAGTAACCTCTGACGGCCAGGGTATTGGACGCCGACCCGCTGCCTGTAAAGTATATCCGGTCAGGCCGGGCATTGATAAACTGTGCGGCAGATTCCCGGGCAGAGGACAGAAGCTGTCTTGCCTGTCCGCCTAAAGAGTGGAGGGAGGAGGGATTGCCGTAGGTATCCAGCAGCGAGATCAGATACTCTTTGGTCTCCTGTGATAAGGGAGTGGCAGCGGCGTGGTCGAGATAGATGCTTTTTATGGGAATCACCTCCTCCCGTCGGATTATGATCCTGCAAGGATCTCTTTGATGGCAGATTGGATTTCGGGCAGGAAGGATTCCTGCCCGGATAAGTCACAGTTTTGCAGCTCCGCTGCGGCGGCTGTCTTGTCGCCGGATATGGTATAATGATGGACAGCCAGATAGATTTTGTAGTGCTCCATGCTGTCTGCAACGGCCCGCCAGGGACTTGGGCCCTGGGATTTGCGGCAGGAATTGCAGACGCGGTAGCCGTTACCGCATATTTTGCAGTGAGCATTGGTCTGTGTGTTGATCTGTGTATTTTTCTGTGTATTCATTGGTAGCTTTATCCGACGGTCAGTCTTCGGAGATCAGAATATCGAACAGTCTGCTGTCGTCGGAGCAGTACTCCTTATTCAGCACATAGGATGCGGCATGTTTGCCGTCGGCCTTCAGGGACAGCTCGGTGCTGGAGGGGTCGATCTGCGCTCTGGGACATCTGATGACGCCGGCGTATACCAGGTTCTGGTTGCAGGGATCGTGGAAGATGGCATGGATGAGCAGAGTCTTGACCTCAGGCACGCTGTCCGTCTTCTTCACAACCTGAACGGCGGCGGAGGATTCCTTCTCATAGTTGACAAATACTCTGCCGGTCACACCCTCGGGAAGCGTGATAGTCTTTGTTGCCGCGTCGATGGTGAACTTGCCCTCGCCGGCTGTGGCGGAAACCTCATAAGTCTCGCCGAAGGTATTGTTCTCGTTGATGACTTTCACATATTTAACCTCTGCACCGGCAGTGCCCACAGGGACATATTTCAGCACGGCAGTGTGGTCTGCGCCGATGGTGATGACCTCGGACACGGGCATGATAATCTTTTTGTCGTCAGTGGCTACAACCTTGTCGGAGCCGTACTGGGAAGCGGCAAGATCCAGAGAAAAGAGAGAGTTGGTGAAGTCGAAAGTACCCTTCTGGGCATTGTAGAAGGTCTGGATAGTGGCACCCATACTGTCGGTGACCTCCGTTGCGTCGGCGCTGGTCTTGAGACTGGGCTCCTCGATCTGAGTATATCTGCCGGTCAGCTCATTGGTTGCGGGATCATATTCCTCCACGGCTCTGATTTTCTCGAGAATCAATTCGTTGGGATTAAAGTTCATAGTAGGTTCCTCCTTTTGTGTGTATAAAAATGAATCGGGATTTTAGGTTTTTCCCTTATATGCACAAAACATGGCCCAGTAGGAATGGACTATTTTGTCTTGCGGTATTAAAGCCCGTCCATGTGCAATGGACTTTTTGCTGCCTTTCACATAGCGTTACAGAATACCGGTACAGTGTCAGGAAATGCATGTCAGAAGTTCTATTCGAGCTCGCCCAGCCAGTCCAATTGCTTTTTATCGATATCCTTGAGGCTTACGCCGAAGCCGGAGTACCCGGATTGCAGCAGCAGCTCCGCATTTTTTATCTTGGAGATTCTTTTCACGGAATCCATAAAGGCATTGATCTTCATATTCCAGACTTGGGAGTGGTCATATTTAAAGCCCTCGCTGTTGACCATGGAGGAGATGAGGTTTTTTAACTGGGAGTGATACGCTCTGTCATGATTCCGCTTTGCCTCTTCCCGGGCGTCCTCGATGAGGATCATTTTGGTAGTCTCGTTTGCGGGCAGCCTTTCATCCTTGTGAATCATATGTATCTGTCTCAGATAGTCCATTATAATATCGTATGTGTATTCGTCCAGGAGCACGGGTTCTTGGCGGATGCTCTGATACAGCACCGGCGCTCCGTTATCCCGGCGCTGTCCCTGTTGAAATCTGGTGAGATCCAGATCTCCAAACAGAATCGCAGTCTTCTGCTGTGGATAGAGCTTGTACAAAATATGATAGAACAGCTCAAAAGGGCTGATCCGGGTATAATCGATGCCGATATCCCACAATTGTACTTTCATGGACTGGGGGGTGCAAGTCAGCTGATAAATCATGGAGTAATATTCGCATTCTCCGTAATCGCATATTTCATTGAGTGTCGCCTGATGGATTGTGATATGATCCGAGACCACGAAATCCTCTCCTCTATATATTTTTAACGCGTCCTGTTTCATTTTGCATCACCGGCCTTTCTGTCTGATTCATTGCGGCTATTCAGTTTTCTGTTGTAATATCTGGTCACCCTGGGTCTGGCCCGGATCCGTGGGCGGCATATGATATCGTTATAAGTGTGGATCTGCTTTTCCGGGATATAATTGCATTCCAGGCTGAGTCCGTCCAGTATCTTGACAATGGTATTTTCAGATGGCGTAGTGGAAGACAGATATTGGAAGACTACGTCCTCCGCGGATTTGAAAATCTGCCGTACAATATCCGTATGCATATCTTCTCTGGCGGCTATCTGTCTGATTAGGTTTTCCTGCGTTACGATCAAGAGAATTCCTCCTTTTTATCCTGTTTTTGACGGCATCGCTGTACGCGCAGCCGGGTCTTTTCCCGCTGTAAGGCGGCTCTGCATTTTTCGCATCGCCGGGATTTTGAGCAGGCGGGAAGCTCGACCCATTCACCGCAGTCGGTGCATTGCAGCAGTTTGTTGTTTTTGACAGAGATATTTTTTTCCAGGTTGTGCAGAATCTGTTCACCATAGCACAGCCATAGCAATTGTTTGTATCGCTTGCGCTGACCATAAAGATAAGCCGTCAGCATGTCGGCTGTGGTCTCGTCGGAATAACCGCATTGCCGGAAGGTATCTCTGATTTTGCAGGCGGTATAGCGCAGATTGTCCGTATCAGAGTTTTTCCGGTTCATAATGTAGCGGTACTGTCTGTTCAGTTTATCGTAGAGAGCAGCCACTTCTCCGGCGCAGACAGTTGTCTCCCGGGCCATCATTTTCCGATATTCCGGTTTGTCAAGTTGTATACCGCGGGTGTTAATTGGCCTGTCCGGTATGCGGTCATAGATCCGGTTGACGAAACTGGCGTTGCGCTCCCGGATCTGGGCGGGAGCTTTATCCTTGGCATATGCAAAGAAGGCGGGGAGCTTTTGCTTTGTGTATTTGGAGATTGCGCACTGAATCTCCTGTGGGAATTCCGGTTTATACAGAGTCTTGGCATAGTCGATGACAAAATTATTCTGGCAGCACAATCTCTTGATGCAGTCTACCGCGTCCTGTTTTTCCTGTTCTGTGCCGTCTATGAAGACGTCGTCATTCCATATTTTGGCGATATGATTGCTGTAGGTGCCGATATTGCCGCCGGTGAAAGCGGCGTGCAGCCCGTTACAGATACTTTGGGGGCTGATGTCGGGGGGTTCGGCCTTGCGCATATTATAGTATAAAGGTACGGTTCCGCTCATATTGCGCCGGGCAATCTGGACGAAATCCGGGTCTGCCACCACCAGCGCCTTGTCGCCGTCCACATCATACATCAAAAGCTTGCTGATCAGATCATGACATCCGGCATATATTCCGTCGGTGACAAACCATTCCGCAAGCTTCTGAGCCCGCTCTCCGTATGTGCAGGAGGCAGTATTGCGGCGTATGGCATGTTCTCTGTACAGATGCGGACTTCTCAGACAGTCCAGCGTGTCATATTGCCGGAACAGACGGCAGTATACTTCTTTGTCTGCCAGCAGGCCCTCGGGCTCTTTGATCCCGCCAAACCAGTATTCACAGGCGGCATAGTAATCGGGCAGCAGAAAGGTATATTTTCCGAGGATATCAAGTTTGCCGCTGCGGTATTTTTTAACCAGGCTGTCTTTGATTTCGCGGATGATATCCTTGGTATAGGTATCGTTCAACAGAGCCGGATAGAGTTTTACCGCCTTTTGGAAGGGGGTCATATCCGTGTTGTAGGGAGTGATGCCTAAGAGCTCCATCATGGTTTCTTTTGAGGTGCAGATATTGTTGATCCGTTTTGCCGAGCTGCGGGTCAAAAGATCGACCTCCTGATCCGTGACGTCCGTGAGGGTCTGAAGCATCTGATAATTGAGCTTTGCGTTTTTCATGCGGTCTTCTTCAATATTGCATCTTCCGGCGCTGCATCCGTATTTTTTGAAAGCGGTTTTGTACTCGTCCCAGGAAGTGTAGTAGCGGTACATTTTAAACTGGCTTTTGGTAAAAATAATTTGTATGTCCTCTTCGATTATATTGTGCTCGCGGCCGTATATATCGGTGACGACCGGGGAGCAGCGATTGGTCCCGATAAACTTTCTGAAATCAAACACGCCCAGAAGGCCCTTGATCCACGGGGCGCGGAACATGAAGTTTTTGCGGGAGACACAGGGGAGTATCATGCCGGCGCCGTCCGTGTGGGTGATGGGAATAGCGCCTGTTTTTCTTGTTATGGAATAGTCTGCCTCATCTACAAAATCGAAGGTTCCGTATACATCGGTCTCAAAATCATCTATGACAATCGACCTGTCTATGTCGAATTCATCCCATTGGTCTGTAGCCGAATTGGATAAGGCCATATAGGCCAGATGTTTATTTACATTGTTTCCGCCCAGCGCATTGATTTTATCCACGGTAAGACCGCACATCACGGTCATTTCGATCCGGCGCCATATACATTCTTTTATAAACACAGCCTTTTTCTGCCGAATCTGGCCGGCGGATGAGGTAAAATACTGATACTTTTCGCCGCGCCACATAAATCCATGGAAGGACAGATCACGGAATACGTCAAAGTAATAGATCTGTACGATCACCATGGCATCCGTGAGCTCATCCGGTTCGATGCCGATGGTCCGGCTCAGTGAGGAGTCAAATACGGAGACTACGCGGGTATCGTTCAGGCTGTCCTCCCGGAGTGTCCGGATATGGTCTTTTCCGCCGGAAGCCTCGTTTTGCGCTGCTTTATGTGAGAGGAGCAGGAGAAGCTTCTCCTTGGATTCCCGGACTTTCCTGCGCTTGTGTTCTCTCAGTCCCAGCCATTTTTGATATTCCGGGCCGGCGCCGGGAGCCGTCAGATCTTTTTTCAGCGCAGAGAGTTTATCGTCTATGTCGTTCTGTTCTCTATGGTAACGGAGGTTTTTGTCATGCAGATATTTCTCATGATTGCTGTAAAAGCTTCCGGTGTCCACGGAATACAGATGATATTGTCTGTCGAGCATATGTCGTCCTCCTCAATGTATTCTGAATGAAATGTTTTTGGCGCACTGCTCGTCAAAACGCTGGTCAGACGCAATGCGGCGTGCCAAGGGAGAGCCTTTTGGATCGTCTTTTCCTCTGTTGTCCGTATTAAAGTCGGACGGGAAAACATATCCGCCGAAGCTTGTATGCCTGATACTGCGCATATTCTTATCGTATTGAGTGTCGTGAAGCGAATTTGTCATTATTCGTCTGCTCCTTCCTGTGATTGCTTGTTTGAAAACTTTGATTGTTTTTGGGTCTGATACTTATTTCTACATTTGGGTTGTGTTTTTTCTTCGTTTTTGTTTACCTGATTTGACGCGCTGCCCGTCAGGATGGTTCAAGTACACAAAATTGGACATAGGATGTTCTATAGTAAAAAAGCCGAAAGGGAACAGAAAATTCCTGTTGACACGAACATTTGTTCGATATATACTATGTACAGGCAGGTAGATACGGGACACGGATTTCAGAACGGATGCGTACAGGACGTGAACAGAAAACGGGTGGAAAAGGAACAAAAGAGAATAGGAAGGTATATAAAATGGAAGAAATTTTGAGAAGATACTATGAAAACAATGCAGCAAAGTTACGCAGGACGGTTGACAGTATCCTGTTAAAATTCGGCGGCCTGTCGAATCAGGACAGAGATGATTTTTACTCTCTGGCAAACGAAGTGTTTGCGGATGTATTGAAGAGATATGACGGTTCTTTGGCCTTTGAAAGTTTCCTGTATTCCTGTCTGTCGAACAGGATAAAGACGGAGATGACGAGGAGAAACCGCGAGAAGCGGCGTGCGGACAGACTCTCTGTTCCCATTGACATGCCTGTGGGGGATGAGGAGGGATTTACGCTGGGAGATCTTCTTGCGGACAGCTTTGATTTGGAGAGAGAGCTTTTGGAGGATAAGGAGGAGCGGTACAGTCCGAAGGTGGAACGATATCTGGGAAAGCTCTCTCAGCTGCAAAAGGAAGTATTATGGCTTGATATTGCCGGCTATCTTCCCAATGAGATCAAAGCACAGCTGCGGATAGATGAGAAGCGGTATGCGGACTGCTGCGCCGCCATTCATTCCTATCGGAACATTTCGGTACTGATGTAATCTGGGAGGGACACGAATATGGCAAAACTGCGTAAACAGACTTATACAATGGATATGTACTTAAATAAAATGAAGGATATGGATATCCGCAATGACGCCGACGTTCAAAGACAGTTTGTGTGGAGCAATGAGCAGATCAATGAGCTCATCGTGACCGTGCTCACGGACGATTATATCCCGCCCATTATTCTTGGGGAGGAGGATAATTCCCAGATGTGGATCGTGGATGGCGGCCAGCGGAGCGCGGCTCTGAATAAATACAGATACGGGAATTATAAGATTACATCGACAGTAGAGCATCCCGGAATTTCTTATAAGGAGAAGGTCCGGGATGAGCAGGGTAATGTGGTTACCGACAGCGAAGGCAATATCGTCTGGAAGGATGCGGTCTTTTCCATTAAAAATAAAACCTATGACAAGCTGCCGGAAGAATTAAAAAAGAAATTTAACGAATATCAGATAGAGACGGTGATTCATGAGCACTGCAATGCGCACAGGATTTCGCAGTATATTAAGAGATATAATAATCATGCTTCTATGAACACCAATCAAAAGGCTTTTACCTATATAGACAATTTTGCCCGAACCATCCGGGAAATTTTAGACAGCAGATTCTTTCTTGACTGCAGTAATTATACGGAAAAGGAGAAGACGAAAGGCGTGGTGGAGAGAGTGATCGTGGAAACGGTCATGTGTACTGATCATCTGGAAAACTGGAAGGGGCAGACAAAGGCGATCTGCACTTATCTGAATCAGCACGCCGCGAAGGAAGAGTTTGAGAGACTGGGAGCAAATATTCATCGTTTAGAAAAGGTAATTACAGAGGATATCCGGGAACTTTTTAACAGTAAGGATTCGTTTATTCTGCTGACCCTGTTTGACAGGTTTACGCAGCTGGGACTGGAAGATGCACGGTTTGCAGCGTTTCTCAGAGAGTTCAAGAGCAGTCTCAGATATGTGGCGGTGGACGGTGTTTTGTTTGATGAGGCGGACAAAGACAAAGGGACGAAGGACAAGTCAGTCATCATCGCAAAATTAGAAATTTTGAAAACATTGATGTATCAGTTTTTACAACCTGCTCAAAGGGAGACGAATGAGGAAAGTACGGAGCAGGAGCCCGGTTCCGCCAGGGATATCGTGGCAAAGTATATCGATAGCGAAGTGACAGAAGACGACATGGAATTATTTGAACTCATTGCGAACGATGTATCGGAAGTCATCGAGGATATTGACACGGCTGTTCTGACGGAGCCAAACAGACCTTCCTTTGTGGCCTTAGTGGGATATGGGGTCAGAAATGATATAGATGATCTGTTGTCGGAGTGGCTGGCCGGTTATGTCAGCAGAAAGCTTGTCTGCATGGCAGACCAGGAAAAAAATTATCTGCATTTGAAGGAGGATCTGGATCGGTTTGTGAGACGCGCGACTGTCCGTTCACAACATAAAAAGGCTTGTTCATAACATTTTAGTTATTGATGAAAGCGTCTGCTCCGATAAACAGTGGACGGATGCAGAGGAGGTATGACATGCGGATCGGCATATGTGATGATCAGAGAGAGGTTGGGGAACTGCTGGCGGATAAGGTGAGGCAGCTTTATCCGCGGGAGGAAATCGTGTTGTATACGTCGGGGCAGGAGGTATTAGATGCGCTGCAGTTCCCCGACATTCTGCTCCTTGACATACAGATGCCAGGCATGGACGGAATGGAAACGGCACAGAGACTCCGCAGACGGCATGCCCGCAGTATCACAATCTTTGTGACCGCGATGGCAGACTATGTATTTCAGGCCTTTGACGTGGGAGCATTTCACTTTCTGGTCAAACCGTTTGAGGATGAGAAGTTCTCTGAAGTGCTGGAGAAAGCAGCGAAGCAGTTTGCGGATATGGCAGTCACAGCGGAAGGCATATCCGGGGGGAGAGACAAACCTGAGGCGCCGGGTATTCTGATTACCACAGAGGGCAGACATATTATGGTGGATCCCCGGGAGATCATCTATGCGGAGGTCTATGACCGGAAGGTCATCCTGCATACACTGGATTCGGATATAGAATATTACGGCAGAATGAAGGAGTTGGAAAAACAGATCGGGGACGGCTTTTTCCGCTCTCACAGAGCCTATCTGGTCAACTTCTCCTATGTAAAAAAATATAATGCGACAACGATCTGGCTGGAAAGAGGACAGGCGCATATGGCAAAGCAGCAGTATCGGGATTTTGTAAAATGCTATCTTCGGTATAATCGAAAAGAGGGGAAACCTTAAATATGGAAAATTACTGGGCATGGACAACTTATATTTATATGCTGACAGATATACTCGGAACGGGATATGCCCTGTATCGCTTTACAGTTCCCTTTCTGGTTCGGAAAAGAGGGGCGTTTTGCATCGGGGCGGCTTATTCTGCTACAATTTGTGCGCTGCATTTTCTGCCCTGTCCCATCCATAATTTTGTGATATACAGCGCAGGGGTGCTGGTTTCTCTGTCAGTCATGTGCCGGGTGGACCCCAGAAATTACTGTCAGAAAATATTTATAGCGGTGACCTTCTTTTCCCTTCGCTGGATGTCTGCCTATATGACCATGAGTGTAATGGACTGTATCTATGAGGATGTTGTGAGCAGAGCATATCTGATCCGGCACCCGGTGCTGCAGCTGGCCGCCTATATCGGCACGGAGCTTCTGAATCTGACATTGCGCTTTCTGATTCTGGGAGTCGGCATAAAATGCATTGTCAAGGCCTATGCGTACAAGCGCGAGTATATGAGCGCAAAGGAGCTGTTCATGCTTCTTGTGCCGTCGGCGACCGGTATGCTTGAATATGAAATCATGCGCTATTATCAGACGGTGCTAGAAAACAGCACGGGGAACGGCACTGTAAATGCGGGCAGCAGTGCCGCGCTCCATATCTACGATGTCTTAGCCTTTTTCCATTATGGCATATCCATTGCCGCTCTTGTAGTCATGACGGTCATATTTCAGAATGTCAAGGCGAGGCAGGAAGAAAAACTGCAGCGGGAGTTATTGGATGCACAGCTTCAGAGTATCAGACGCCATATCGGGCAGGTGGAGGATTCCTATCAGAATATCCGCGGTATCAGGCATGATATGACAAATCATATGCTAACGCTGGAAAAACTTTATGCATGCAGGAAACCGGAGGATGCTCTGGCCTACAGCGCAGATTTAAAAAAAGCTTTGGGAGATCTGACAGGGGAAGAGAAAAGTGGCAGCCCGGTGACGGATGTGATTTTGCGGGAGTGGCAAAGAGAGGCGGAAAAAAGAAATATTTGTTTCCGTTCGGATTTTCATTATCCAGCAGATTCCGGGATCAATGCCTTTGATGTCAGCGTGATTCTGAATAATGCCCTCCAAAATGCAGTGGAACATACAACGCTTGATGCGGCGGACGGAGTCCCGTACATTTCAATTGTTTCTTATTGCAGAAACAATGCCTTTATGATTGAGATCAGCAACCGTTTTAACGGGGAATTACAGTGGGATGATCAGAGCGGCCTGCCTGTCACATCCAAGGGAAAAGCAGATGACGTCAGCTTTGGGGAAGCAGCGCGATACGAGAGGTCCCATGGATACGGAATTGCAAATATTCAGCGAATGGCCAGAAAATACTGCGGAGATATAGACATCGTCTTAAAGGAAGGAGAATTCTGTCTCTGTGTCCTTATGATGACAGAGAGCGGGAACTGAAATCCCAATACCGCGATTCTGATCCGGCGGCCGGCAGAAGCTGCTTTACTGCATAAAAAGGCTCTTTCACAGCGAACCGCTTCAGTTTGTGTCTAAGCGCTCCGAGACAATAGTCAGAGCTTCACAGAGTGCTTTCATCCGGAGGAGAGAGGGCAGAGTGAAGCGGAAAGGAGAATAGGATTATGATGAGAATTGACGGTGTAGGAGGCAGCATGTTCAAAAGTCCCGGCAGTGCCGGGCAGTCGGATCCGGTCATCAATGATCTTCGGAAGCAGATAGCCGATAAACAAAAAGAGCTGCAGGAGCTTACCTCCAATCAGGAAATGAAGCCGGAGGAGAAGATGAAGAAAAGTCAGGAGCTCCAGAAGGAAATTGCCCGGCTGAACCAGGAGCTGAGACAGCATCAGACGACCCGGAGGAAGGAGCAGAGGGAAGATGCGGCTGCGGAAAATGCAGGCAGCAGGGATGAACGTCAAACTAACGGATACATGCAGGTGGACATTCGTCTGTAAGAAGTTTTTACAACCCTACAGCATGGGGGATGTGTTTGTTGTGTAATCTGCATGCTCTGCCTTCAGCCGCCCGCTTATTACTGGTGGCGGCTGGTGTCAGGGCCCGGCAGCAATAACCGTATTTTAAGACCGGATCATTGCACTTTTTTGACAAAACTCCGGTTTACCCCTTGACAGTTTCTTTTTTTACGCTAAGATAGTTCTAAAAAGAACAAAAAATGGAGGCGCGTATGATTCCACCAAAATTTCCGTCTAATTTATGGGAAAGTCAAAATGCGATTAAGACACTTTATGCAAAATGTGTCGGAGATGTCTGTGTGAGACACGGAATCACCCGGATGGAGCTTGACATTCTTCTTTTTCTGGCGAATAATCCGCGCTACGATACCGCGACGGATATTGTGGAGGTCAGGTATCTGGCAAAGTCGCAGGTATCCGTTTCCATAAAGCTTTTGGAGGACCGCGGATTTCTCAGGAAGGAGTACGCGGAAGGGAACAAAAAGACCCTGCATCTGATCATTTGTGAGGATGCCCGCACTTTGCTGGAGGACGGAAGGGCGGCGCAGAAGCGTTTTTTTGAGATCTTGTTCAGGGGCTTTTCCGCGGAGGATGCAGCGCAGATGAAACAGTTTACCGACCGCATCCGGGACAATATTGACAACTGTCTGAAGGAGGAGATGTAGAGATGTTTCAGTTTATCATTTGTTTTATTGCCGGAATTGGAGCCGGGCTGGGTACCGGATTTGCAGGTATGAGCGCAGCGGCGGTGATCAGTCCCATGCTGATCACATTTTTAGATATTCCCGCTTATGAAGCGGTGGGAATCGCATTGGCCAGCGATGTGCTCGCCAGTGCTGTCAGCGCATATACTTACGGAAAAAACAAAAATCTGGATATTCGTAACGGCGTAGTCATGATGCTCATGGTCTTATTGTTTACGCTCATCGGAAGCTTTACGGCGAGTCTTCTGCCCAACAGCACAATGGGGAGCTTTTCAATGTTTATGACATTGCTTTTGGGCATTAAATTCATCGTAAAGCCTGTGATGACCACCCGGGAATCCATGAATGCGGTCAGCGGCAGAAAACGGATTGTGCAGTCTTTGATCAGCGGTATCTTGGTAGGATTTATCTGTGGTTTTATCGGGGCGGGAGGAGGAATGATGATGCTGTTGATCCTCACCGGCGTCCTGGGGTACGAACTGAAGACTGCAGTGGGGACAAGTGTATTTATCATGACTTTTACTGCTCTGACGGGAGCCGTCAGCCATTTCGCCATCGGAGGTATGCCCGATCTGTGGTGTCTGCTGTTCTGCATAGGCTCCACTCTGCTGTGGGCCAGGATCGCCGCAAAATTTGCAAATAAAGCCAGCGCTGTTACGTTGAACAGAGCTACGGGGGTGGTTCTCACCGTTTTGGGGCTTGCCATTTTGGGTGTAAATTATGTAAAATAGTATAAGTTTCCCGGGACGGACAGGTTACGGGTATTACGGAAGATGAGGAATTTTATATGGGATATACTTTTTATGAAGCTGCCATGCTGTGCTTTACTTATTCGTTTTTGGCCTGGATGGCGGAGACTGCTGTGGCGACCTTTAAAATAAAAGCGTTTCGCAACCGCGGGTTTGCATCGGGGCCGTTCTGCTTTATCTATGGTTTTACCGGGGTGCTTTTGACGCTCACCCTGCAGGATCTAAAACAGAATACGCTCTTTTTGTTTTTGGGTAGCGCGTTGATTGCCACGGGCGTGGAGTGGTTTACCGGTAAGCTGCTGGAGCGCATGAAGCAGAAAAAGTGGTGGGATTATTCTGATAAAAAATGGAACTTTGACGGTTATATCTGTCTGCAGTATTCTCTGCTGTGGGGACTTCTCGGCTTTCTGGTGGTCCGCTATGTCAACAGCTTTGTGCTGGGATTCTATCACATATTGCCTGATATTTGCGGCAAAGTGCTGATCTGGGTGCTCGTGGCTGTGGGAGCGGTGGATATATGCGGCTCCGTCATGACGGTCTGCCACATAGAGGAGAAGCTGCCCGGAGTGCTCCGGTTCGCGGCAGGGGTTCTGGATCACATCGGCAGGCGTATCGTAAAGGCATATCCGGCCACCGGTCAGGGGCGTTCGGAAAGCGGCGGGCCTGACACTGAAAAATGCGGAATTGTGCAGCTGTTCTGGCTGTTTGTGATAGGGGCATTCCTGGGCGACGTGGTGGAGACTCTATTCTGCCGGATCACACTGGGGGAGTGGATGAGCAGAAGCAGCCTGGTGTGGGGACCCTTCAGCGTCGTGTGGGGACTGGCCATCGCGCTGGTAACGGCACTGCTGTACAGGGACAGGGACAAGCAGGAGCATCACATCTTCTGGGTGGGTACTTTTCTGGGAGGCGCATACGAATATATCTGCAGTGTCTTTACTGAGATCGCTTTCGGCAAGGTCTTCTGGGATTACAGCAGTATGCCGTTTAATCTGGGCGGCCGGATCAATCTGCTCTACTGTTTCTTCTGGGGAATTGCAGCGGTTGTCTGGATCAAGACGCTCTATCCCGGAATCTCCCGCCTCATTGATACGATATTAAAGCGTACGGGAATGTTCCTGACTGCGTGTCTGGCCCTGTTTATGGCTGTGAATATCGGCGTCTCCATCCTGGCACTGGTGCGATATGACACAAGAGCCTGCGGCGGTACTGCCGTATATAAGTGGGAGGAGGTTATGGATAGGTATTATGACGATGACACGATGATGCGGATTTATCCAAAGGCGAAGCAGCAGTGAGAGTGATTTAAATTCAGAAGGAGCATTACGGGTGAAGCATGGCACAGAGAAATAAGAGAATTGACGGTAGTAAGGGAAAACAGATTGCGCTATGGGTGAGAAGGCTGTTCTGCCTGTGGCTGCTCTACACCTTTATCTGTCTGGTGATTCCGCCGCTCTTTCACAGAGAGGTGTCCGGGATAGAAACAGGAAACGGAGAGTCGTTTGCGGCCGGGGAACAGGATGCCGCGGCAGGCCGGGAGCGGGTACTGAGTATCGACGACAATGGCGATGCGCTGCTATGGCGGCTTCGGCTGATCGAGGCGGCACAGAAAAGGCTGGTGTTAGTCACCTTTGACTTTCGCGATGACAACAGTGGGCGGGATATCATGGCTGCACTGTTCCACGCTGCAGACAGAGGGGTGGAGGTGCGTATACTGGTGGACGGGATCAACGGAACATTGTATCTGGCGGGAAACGATCATTTCCGTGAGTTGGCCGCCCATGAAAATGTGCAGGTAAAGCTGTACAATCCCATCAATCTGCTGACGCCATGGAAACTGAATTACCGTATGCATGACAAATATTTGATCGCGGATGATCTGGCATACATTCTCGGGGGAAGAAACACGGACGATCTGTTTCTTGGAAATTATGCAGACTCCTATAATGAGGACAGGGATATGCTGGTGTATGAGGCCGTACCCGGGAAATCCGGATCCCGGATGCAGCTGGAGGATTATTTTGAGCGTGTATGGAATCTGCCATGTTGTAAGAAATACGGCGGGAGATCATCTAAAAAGTCTGACACCCCGTATCTGACAAAACATTACCGGCTTCTTTGGACAAAATATCCGGAGGCCTTTGCGGGACCGGACGACACAGATGCAGATGTGTGGGAGACTTGTTGGAAGCCCCGGCTGGAGGAAGCTTCCATAGCGGTGCAGCGGATTGAGCTGGTTACGGGGCCCATTCAGGCGGGAAACAAGGAACCGCTGCTGTGGGAACGGATGCTGCAGGAGATGAGTCGGGAAAAAGATATTCTGATACAGACGCCCTATATCATATGCAGCGGAAAGATGTACGAGGATCTGGCGGCTCTGAGTGCCGGCGGCGCGCAGGTGGAGATGATTACAAATGCGGTGGAGAGCGGTACCAACCCCTTTGGCTGTACCGATTATCTGAATCAGAAAAAGAAAGTTCAGAAGACAGGCATTCATACTTATGAATATCTGGGTCCGCAGGCGCTTCATACCAAGACCGTTCTGGCGGGGGAGAATATCAGTATGGTGGGTTCCTGCAATCTGGATATGCGCAGCATTTATCTCGACACAGAGATGATGCTGGTGATTTACAGCCCGGAACTCAACGCCGCCATCCGCAGTCAGGCGGAAGGGCTGAAGCTCCACAGCCGTCATGTTTATCCGGACGGAAGCGTGGAAGACGGGGCAGAATACCGTCCTGTCAGGCAGAGCATAGGCAAAACGATGATGTATGGCGCTCTGCGGGTGCTTATCATACCTTTCCGGCATCTGTTGAGTATTTGTTATATGTGATTGCATGCCAATCAAGAGAACTATTCAGAAGTTTAAAATGTACACAAAAAAGCGCCAATTTGTCGCAAAGCGATAAATCCGGCGCTTTTTTATTATACAATAAACAATTAGAGAAATACATAAAAATCAGTTACGGAAGGGAAGGAAAAGCGAATGAAAAGAGCAGGAACCATCAAGGGAAAAATAACATTATATACGGCATGCTATCTGTTTCTTGCCATCGTGATCTGTGAGCTGGCCAGCGCCAGTGCGCTGTACCGCAATATGACAGCGCAGGAGACAGCCTATGTGAGGATGGAGGCGCAGAACAACGCGCAGGTGGTGAATGGCTGGCTCCAGCAGCAGAGTGCGGTGGTGACTTCCGTCAAATCTGCCATAGCCTACATGGATAAGAAAGATAAGGATTATATTGTGGCGTATCTGGCAGAAGCGTTGCAGGAGAATCCCTCGGCACTGATGTATTATATTGCTTTCAGCGATATCGATGAGGCGTGGGCGGCCAACAATGAGATGCTGAGTGCGCCGCCCTCGGAGCGCGGCTGGTATCAGCAGGCGATGGCGGCACAGGCACAGATCTGTACGGATCCATATAAGGATATTACTACGGGCGATATGGTGATATCCATTGCCGAGCCTTTGGAGATACAGGGAGTTCCGTGCGTTCTCCTGGCAGATATCACCATAGCCACCCTGAAGGATGTAGTGGCGGACATAGATGCCTCGGAGGCGATAGAGGCGTTTTTATTGACAAAGAGCGGGGATGTCATCGCCCATGAAAATGAGGAATTCCTTCCCACAGAGAACGGGGCTGTCAATCTGGCGCAGGCGCTGGGCGTGGAGGTCACAGAGACTGCACAGATGCGCGATTACGACGGAGCGAAAAAGTTTGTGGCTACCGCTGAGGTGCAACACACCGGCTGGATATTCGGGGTCACCGAGGCGGAGTATGTGGTGACCCGGCAGATCATAAGTAATCTGTTATTTATTATTGTAATCGGGGCAGTATTGCTCTGCATTGTCTGCGTTCTGATATCCGGCAGCATGAAAAAGAGCCTCAGGCCTATGGGAGCCATGAAAACCTTTATCAAAGAAAAGGTGATAGGAGCCGAAAATTGTGACGTTCAGAAGGATGAGGTAAAGGAGATCAGTTATCTGATCGGCGAGATGGAGGATCGGTTCATCGGAGTGATCAGACAGACCAGACAGGAGTCGGGGATCATCTATGCTAGGATGAAGGATGCCAGCGATAAAGTGAATTCCATCAACGGCAATATCGTTGAAATCAGCGCCGCCATGGAGGAGACCGGGGCCAATGTGGACACACAGACGGAGAGTATCAAAAATATCGGCGCGGCCTGTGAGAATGCGGCGTCGGCCATAGACGGACTTGCAGGGGAAGCGCAGGGAATGGCTGCCAGGGCAAAAGAGGTGGTGGAACGAGTGGACAAAATCGTGCCGGAATTGATTCAGGGCAAGGAAAATGCCATCGGTGCGGCTCAGGAAAGCAGAGTCAGACTTCAGGCGGCAATTCAGGAAACGGCAGTGATCGAACAGATCACAGAGGTATCGGTCGCCATTCAGGGAATCGCCTCCCAGACCAATCTGTTGGCGTTAAACGCTTCTATCGAGGCGGCAAGGGCCGGAGCAGTGGGCAAGGGTTTTTCCGTTGTTGCGGAGGAGATCAAAAAGCTCAGTGAAGATACGGTGAAGGAGATCAGCAAGGTGAACGAGCTCACCGCAAAGGTGCTGCACAGCGTGAGGTCTTTATCTGAGGAGAGCGATCATATTCTGGCCTTTATCGACGGGACTGTGCTGCAGGATTATGACAGGCTGGAGAAGCTGGCCCGGGATTATAAAAAGGATGCCGGGTATTATGCGCAGGTTAGCGGAGGACTCGGCGCAGGTGCGGGAGAGATCAGCCGCGTTATTCAGAATATCAATACAATTCTGGACGCCATCAACACGGCGCAGAGTGAGCTTGTCCGGGCGGTGTCCAGTGTCAACGAGAATCTGCAGGAGATAACGGACTCCAGTGAGAATGTTTCGGAGGAAACGGGCAGTGTTCTGGAAAGCATCGCGGTGCTCCAGGAGACCATGGACAAATTCCAGGTATAATGGTGTACATAAATAGTATGCTGTGCCGGGTTCTGTCAGGTCCCGTGTGTCTTCAGGACGGCGGAGATGGTTTCCAAAAGCAGGGGCATATCCACAGGTTTTGTGAGATGCGCATCCATGCCGCATTCCAGAGATGTCCGCTTGTCGCTCTCAAAGGCGTTGGCGGACAGGGCGATGATGGGAATACCGGCAATCTCTTTGTTTTCCAGGCTGCGGATAGTTTTGGCTGCCTGCCAGCCGTCCATGACGGGCATCTGGATATCCATCAGGATCAGGGTGTAATCCCCGGGGCGGGAGTGCAGAAGCTTGTCTACCGCGATGCTGCCGTCAGAGGCAGTGTCGACGAGAAATCCTTGTGATTGCAGCATTTCGGTCTCGATTTCCAGATTGATCTCATTGTCCTCAACCAATAGAATCTTCTGATTCTGAGGAAGTATGAGTTCGGGCTTATCGATGCTGTCAGCGGATGAAAGTGCCTGTCCCTGTGTGCGCAGGGGCAGAGTCACCGTAAAGGTGCTGCCCATGTTGGGAGTGCTGTTCACCTCTATGGTACCGCCCATCGTATCCACAAGATTTTTGGTGATCGTAAGACCCAGTCCCGTACCGTGGATACCGCTGAAAGTGGTGTTTTTTTCACGCTCAAAAGGTTCATAAATATGTGCGAGGAAATCACTGCTGATTCCTATGCCGGTATCTTTGATCTGAAATTGATAGACCGTGTAATGATTCTGACGTTTTTCCCGCTCTGTGAGGGACATGTCCACACTGCCGCCCTGTTCTGTGTAAGTGACCGCGTTGTCGGCAATATATAAAAGCAACCGTCTCAGCTTGTCCGGGTCGGCGTAGACTTCCGGCTGTCTTATGTTTTCGGTGTGCAGTGAAAATCTTATCTTTTTTTCTGACGTGCGGGGCAGCAGACAGCCGTAAACATCCTGGGCGATTTCGGCCAGATTACACTCGCGCTCCGTCAGGCTGGTATCGTTGGACTCCGACCAGGATATTTCCAACACTTTGTTGATCAGCTCCAGAAGCTGGCTTCCGGCCGTCTTGATATTGTCAAGATAGCCGCGCAGGGCTTCCCTGTCATTCTGACTGTTTTCGGCCAGTGCCGCATAGCCGAATATTGCGTTCAGAGGAGTCCGCATGTCATGGGACATATTTGCGAGAAATGTGTTTTTTGCTACGATGGCCATGTTGGCAGTGTTCAGAGCGTCCCTCAGAAGCTGTTTTTGTTCCAGCTCATCCTGAATTTCCTGGTCGACTCTCCGATAGCCCATGACGATCTGAGAGATGTGCTCATGCTCCCCCACATTTACGATGCGAAGCTGAAGATATTGTGTCTGGCCGTTGTAAACGATCCGGTAGTTGATATAATAGGTTTTGCCTTCGGATAATTTTTCCCGGATATACTCCGGAGCGATGAGTTCTGTGAGCATCTCACGGTCCTCGGGATGTACCCAGGTGCTTATATAATCGGAGACATACCAGCGGAAGCTGCGTACCTGCAGCTTTGCTCCGAACTGTATCTTGGTTCTCCTGCTCAGACGATAGGGCAGGATAGTGTCGCTGTCAAGATCGGCATAGAGGATGGACTCATAGTTGATACTGAGACCTTCGATGACTTCCAGACGCCGCAGCTGCTCCTGATGGACAAGTTTCCGCTCCTGGTCGTATTCTTTGATGAGATGTTTTAATTTCTGTTCATGCTGTCGCTTCTCGTGTATCAGAACGGCTTTTTCAGCCAGCTGGCGCTGTCTTTTTTCCGTGGCATCCCCGATAAATACATAAAAAAAATCTCCGGCGGTTTCGCTGTGGACGAAATGGCCGTAATCCTCGATCCATCGTATGCTTCCGTCTCTGCGGAGGATACGGTATTCTACATAATCCAGATCGTATTTGCTTGCGGCGATCTGCTCCCGGATACTCTGTTCCACGGTCTCGAGATCTTCGGGATGCACGATTCCCTTAAGGTATTGCCGGTGAGTTCCCGAAACTCCTCCGGTGTATCGCATTTGAAAATATGCAGCATTGACTTGTTGGCATATATGATCTGTTCCTCATCATCTGCGCGGTAGACAAAAAATCCGCCCGGCATCTCGTCCAGGAAGCTTGTCAATTCATTGTCTGTTCTTGCCGACTCGGGATCATTAAACAGTTTCAGCAGATATTCTAAAAAAGAATAAACTGTTTTCGGTTCATTCATAGGCTGACTTCCTTCTCTTTGTTTTGAAAAAATTTTAGCATAAAAAGAAGCGCCTGTCATTAATTTCCATAAAAAAGAATGCCGCCTGCAGACGTAAGCCGTCTAAACATCTGCGGGCGGCACTTGCTTGTGATGGTCATCCGGGCTCTGAGATTCTGGTCACACCCACATAGATATCTGATATCTCGTACCAGGTGGGATAATCCGTCACGCCGGTCTGGGGCAGATCGAAAATACCCTGGAAGATGCGCACGCTCTCCGCGGTGGCGGGACCGTAGATGCCGTCCGGCGTCAGAGTGGGAATCGCCGGGTAGTTCCGGGCAATACGGTTTAACTGGAGCTGAAGCTGGCGCACCTTATCACCGGAAGCGCCTATGGTGAGATCATATCCGGGGTAGGAGGAAGGAACGCCGGAGATCATGTCGGCGGTGGCAATGTACATATCGTTGCCGAAGTAGTACCGGATGATCTCGATAGCGGAGTAGCCCTCATCTGCCAGATATTTGGAGCCCCACTGGCTGAGGCCGTTACAGGTCACTCTGTTGCCGTCACAATAGGAGGTAAATATAGGCTGGCGGACGCCGGGGCGGGCCAGGTAATTGGCGAAGATCGAGTCCACCAGATAATCGATATTCTGGAAGATATTGCGTCCGTAAACCCATTTCTGGTCGTAGGCCGTGGAGGAGGTAATGGTAAAGTTGTAGCCCTGATTCCGGTACCACTCCGTATAAACTCTGTTCAATGTAAAGGACATAATCGCCAGAATATTTGCATAGATGGCTGACTCCGGCCATGTGGAGTAAATCTCACAGGATGCCACATTTTTGATATAATCCTTATAGCGCACCCAGTAGTTTGCCGCCGTGGAATCGGAGGGCACTCCGTCGTGGACGATAACGTATTCCGGAACCACCACGCGGCTCAGGACAATCTCCCCGCTCTCCGGCATGGGCTTAATCTCCTCCTCGGGAATCTTGGGAGGATATTCTCCGAATAAAGTGTGAACGGGTATGATGACGATTTTTTCATCTTCTTCGGTGGTCTCCAGCGGATTCATGACAATAGGCTGGAGGGACAGGCGGTCCGCCAGGAGTTCGGAGCCGGATACCAGCACAGGCTCATATCCTTCCGCCGTGACCGAGATATTGTATTCCGAATAGGGCTGAACGGTGGTGTCGGGATCCAGGGAAAGCTCTATGGGCGGCGCAGGAAGGCTGATGACGGGGGTCTGGCCGGAATTATCAGTGGTCAGTATCTGTATCGGATTCTCGGGATCTCCCTCATAGGAGATTGTGACGGTAGCGTTCTCCACGGGAATCATGCCCAGAGCGGATATCACGTTTACCTGGAGTGTGCCGGTACCTTCTGAGTTTTCTCCGGCAGCGTTATTGCCGGCAGCAGTATTGTTTGCGGGATTATTGTTTGCAGCATTGTCATTTGAGGAATTTTCGTTCATGGGATTTTCATTCATGGAATCGGTGGAATTAGGCATGGCAGCACCTTGACAAAATTCAGTTGCCATATTATATGCAGCGCGGCCGGAAGCGTTCTTTCGGATGTATAATAATTACATCCGGTTAAAAAATAAAAAGGATATTGACAGTTTTTATAAATAGCTGTATTATTGTATTAACCGATAAATACAGATGACGAAATCTGTAAGAAAGGAGTGATCGGATGGCGTGGAATATGGATGCCGACAGACCGATTTATGCGCAGTTAGTAGAACGGATCCAGATGCAGATCGTGTCGGGGTATTATCCCTGTGGGGCAAGGCTTCCGAGCGTGCGGGAACTGGCGGCGATGGCAGCAGTCAATCCGAATACCATGCAGAAGGCTTTTGCAGAGCTGGAGCGCAGCGGATTGATCGTGACTCAGAGAACCAACGGACGAAGTGTCACGGAGGATAAAGAACGGATTGACGAAATCCGCCGTGATATGGCAAAATTACATCTGGAGACTTTTGTCGGTAAAATGCAGGAGCTCGGTTATACCAAGGAGCAGATAATAGAGCTGCTGGAACAGCGGGTTTCGTACAAGAAGCTTTCAGAGACAAATGATTTTGCAGCATGCGAGCATCAGCGAGCGGAAAACGAGGGAGTGTAGAAGGATAATATGAGTAATTTAGTGGAATTTGCGGGAGTAACCAAGTGTTATGACCAACAGAGAGCTGCGGTGGACAATGTCACGTTGTCTCTGCCAAAAGGCAGGATCATCGGACTGCTTGGTCCCAATGGCAGCGGCAAGACGACTTTGATCAAAATGATGAACGGACTGCTGACCCCTACTTCGGGAACCATCCGTATCAACGGACAGTCTGTGGGTCCTGATACGAAGGCAAGAGTGGCCTATCTGCCGGACCGGACTTATCTGGCGGGAAACAAAAAAGTTTCTCAGATCTTAGACTATTTTGTGGATTTTTATTCGGATTTTTCCCGAAAAAAGGCAGAGGAGATGCTGAAAAATCTGAATATTGAGCCGCAGGCGAGGCTCAACAGTCTCTCCAAGGGAACCAAGGAGAAGGTACAGCTTATCCTTGTGATGAGCCGCAATGCGGATTTATACATTCTCGATGAGCCCATTGCAGGTGTGGATCCTGCTGCGCGGGATTACATTCTGCGTACCATCATCAACAATTACAATCCTGAGGCCACTGTGTTGATCTCCACCCATCTGATCAGCGATATCGAACAGGTGCTGGATGAGGTAATCTTTATGCGATACGGCAAACTGGTGCTTTATACCTCTGTGGACAGTATCAGGGAGCAGAAGGGAAAGTCTGTTGACGCATACTTCAGGGAGGTGTTTGCATGTTAGGGAAACTGATCAAATACGAATGGAAGAGTACTTATAAAATGGGCGGAATCATCTTGCTGGTCATTGCCGTCATGACTCTGCTGGGGACGCTGGGATTTGTTCTGCCCCTTAACCTGATCATGGAGGATTCAGGGGAGCTTGGGGAATCTCCCATGGGTGTGTTTATGGGCATGATGATGTTGATGAGTATGATGCTGTACATCTTTGCGCTGATCGGAGCCTCCTATGCCATGATGATTTATCAGGGAGTCCATTTTTACAAGACAATGTATACTGATGAGGGATATCTGACACAGACGCTCCCTGTCACACCCAGACAGCTTCTTTTTTCCAAGACCTTTGTGGCGGGTATCTGGACGATGCTGATAGGACTGAGCATCATGGTATCCATTGTTATTTTATTTTCCACGTTTTTCTCTTCGATCATTACCCCCAGCGCATGGCAGGAGTTTGAAGAGATGTGGAGAGAACTACAGCGAGAACTACAGCGCGAGATGACGCAGGAGATGAGCGTACAGATAAATCTCAGTGTGCTGCATTTTTGCCTGTCGATGCTTCTGTTATTACTTGTCACGCCCTTCTGCACGATGATGACGATGTTCGGCGCGCTTACCATCGGTCAGCTCTCCAGAAAATACAAGGCGCTGGTAGGAATTCTTTCGTACTTTGGCGTGATGATCGTTCAGTCGGTTATCATGCAGTTCCTGCAGTTTATCTTTACTTTCGGCTCTGCGATGTTTCGTTTCAGTGCCCAAATGCCGTTCTATGGCAACACGGCCGGCACTTATGACAGCACGATTGTAGTGTCCCTGATCATGGGTATTTCCATGTACTTTGTGGCTCACTATATTCTTACCAAGAAGCTGAACATGGATTAGACTGTTGCCCTCCGCCGCTATTTTTGGTATACTGAGATTAGTTTTGAGTATGAGGCAGGTGAGCGGTGATGCAGGGGATTGTGGATCAGATTCTGGAAGGAAAATATGATTATGAGAACAGCTCTCTGGACTTTTCCTGTGCTAAGCTGGAGCTTGCCATGCGCAGCGGGGAAATCTGTGAGGGCTCTTTTCATGTGAGCTCTTCCGGGAGCTGTTTTACGCGGGGATTTGTCAGCGCCACGGATATGCGTATGGAATGTCTGACATCTGAATTTACGGGCAGCAGGGAGGAGATCTTTTACCGCTTCCACGGGGAACATCTGGAGGAAGGGGATGTGGTCAAAGGAAATTTCTGCATTGTCAGCAATCAGGGAGAATATTATCTGCCCTTTGTAGTCTCTGTGGAGCATGAGATGCCGGATTCGTCCATCGGCAGTGTAAAGAATCTGTTCCATTTTGCCAATCTGGCAAAGAGCGATTGGCAGGAGGCGGTAACATTGTTTTATTCTCCGGGCTTTCGCAAGATATTTGGAAGCAGCGACGGTCAGTTCTATGACTGTTACCGGGGGCTCTCGGTTTATCCCGGGAATGAACAGAATATGGAAGAATTCCTCGTCCGCATCAATAAGAAGCAGCGGGCAGAGTTTCTTGTGCGGGAGGAAGAGATTACGGATGATCTTGCCGCAGGCGCCTGCGGGGTAAATGAGTTTGAGATCAACATCCTGAGAAACGGCTGGGGATATACCGCTCTGCAGATAGAGTGCGAGGGGGAGTTTGTATTCACGGAAAAGGAGTTTCTGGGAGAGGATGATTTCCTGGGGAATCGCTGTATTCTGCCGGTGTTTATTGATACGCAGCAATGCAGGCAGGGCAACAATTTCGGCAGGATCTATATCTATAATTCACACACTTCCATCACCATACCCGTGACGGTGAAAAAGGGGCCGGATTGGGAGCGTGGAGGAGAGCGCCTGCAGAGGAAGCGGGAGATCATACAATTGATGAAATGCTATGAGGACTTTCGCATGCGGAGGATCAATGCGGGAGTGTGGCAGAGAGAGACGGGCGTGCTGGTGGAGACTATGGTGTCCAGAGATGACAGCGATCTGGCTGCGCGGCTGTTTCAGGCGCAGCTTCTGATCTCGGGGGGACGTCCGAATGAGGCGGGATGGCTCTTAAAGCATGTGGAGGATGCGATGGAGCGTACAGGGGAGGCGGATGACACGCTGTATGCCTATTATCTTTATCTGACCACGCTGCTCCGTCCGGAGGAGAAATATGTGAATCAGGCGGCCGGCCAGGTGGAGCGCCTGTATGGCCATGACAGAAGCAACTGGCGGATCGCATGGCTGCTGTTATATCTCTCCGAGGAGTACAATAAGAATGCCGCAGTGAAGTGGGACTTCCTCGAAAAGCAGTTTAAACGTGGCTGCAGCAGCCCGATCCTCTATATAGAAGGGCTGAATCTCCTGAACGGCAATCCCACTCTGCTGCGCAGGCTGGACGATTATACCCTGCAGCTTCTGTATTACGGGGCAAAAAGGGACGGGCTTGGCCCAGATGTTCTGGAACAGCTTCTTTATCTTGTGGGCAGAGGGCGGGAGCATTCTCGGACGGATTCGCCCCTGCTCTTAAAGATTTTGCAGAAGCTTTACCGGAAACGCAGGGATGTGCGGATCCTGCAGGAAATCTGTGCGCTGCTTGTGAGGGCCAACCGTGTGGGGCCGGACTGTTTTGCATGGTATGAGGCGGGAGTGGAAGCGCAGCTGCGCATCACCAATCTCTATGAGTATTATATGATGTCCATAGATCTGCAGACTACGAAGGAGCTGCCCAGGATCGTACTGATGTATTTTTCCTACCAGAATAATCTGGATCTGACTCACACTGCCTTTTTGTATTGGTATGTGGTTCAGCATCGCGCAGAGCTGGGCGAGCTCTATGAGAGCTACAGGGACCGTATAGAACGCTTTGTGGTGGATCAGATTCAAAAGGAGCGTATCAACAGGCACCTGGCAGGACTTTACCGGGAGTTTCTCTCGCCTGCCATGATCAATGAGCAGACGGCGCCGGCGCTGGCGAAGCTTCTGGCTGCTCATTATATCCGGGTGGAGGATCTGCGGCTGAAAAAGGTGATCGTATATCAGCCGGGGAATCTCAGGGAGAGTGTATATCCTCTGCAGGACGGCTGTACATGGGTTCCGCTCTACGGCAATGACAGTACCGTTTTGTTTGAGGACGCCTATGGCAACCGGTTCATCAAGTCTGTGGAATATACGCTGGAAAAGCTGATGCTTCCCGGAAAGTATCTGCGCATGCTCTCCGGTCTGGTGAAGGACTCTCTGGAGTTCGATCTGTATCTGAGTGAGCATGAGCGCGAGATGGAGATTCTGCCTGCGGAGGCCCAGGAGAGAGCGCTGCGAATATCCCGCAGTGAGTGGGTGGATGAGAGTATCCGCGGCAGGCTTTATGTAAAGCTCTTGAAATATTTTTATGAGACGGATAATATGAGGGCGCTGGATGAGTGTCTGGAGACGGTCTCCGCAGATATGTTTCAGCAGAGCGACCGGGCGGAGGTATTGCGCTATCTGGTAGTCCGGGGCAAAAGTGATCTGGCCTGGAGCTGGATCCTGGAATATGGCCCGTCATTTGTGGAACAGAACACGTTGATGAGACTGGTCAGCGAACAGATTAAACGTCAGGAGGGCGGGGACGATGCCAGGCTGACAGAGGCGGTACTGTTCGCTTTCCGCAGGGGCAGATACGACAGCAGGATGATCCGGTATCTGGCAGAGTATGCGCGCAGCTCCACCAGGGAACTGCGGGATATCTGGCGGGCTGCCCGATCCTTCGATGTGGACTGTTACCGTCTGAGCGAGCGGATCCTTCTACAGATGCTGTTCTCGGGAGCTTTTGTGGGGGAGAAGATGGCCGTGTTTGACTATTATGTCTCCCAGGGTGCAAATATCCGTGTGGAGAAAGCTTTTCTGGCACATTGCGCCTATGATTATTTTGTGAAGGAACGGCTGACAGATGAGATTTTTTCCCGGGAGATACGCAAGCTGTATCTCCAGAGGGAGGATATCCAGCGGGTCTGCAAGCTCGCTTTTTTGAAATATTATGCGGAGAACGCTGAGGGGGTCACACCGGAGATCCGGCCGCTGCTGGAAGACTTTCTGCAGGAGCTGCTTGCAGAAAAGATTCATTTGAATTTCTTCCGGTATTATGTGGAAAGGAATGTGGTGAAGGAGCAGTTTCTAAGGGAGATGATGGACAAGACCATCGTGGAGTACCGGGCGCGCCCGGGGGCAAAAGCATCCATTCACTATGTGATCATGAGGGAGGACGGAGAGGCCTCGGAATATTTGACAGAGCCTATGCGAGAGGTGTTTGGCGGCCTGTGTTTTAAGGAGTTTGTACTGTTCTTCGGGGAGAGCCTGCAATATTATATCATGGAAGAGAAGGACGGAGAGGAACAGTTGACGGAGAGCGGCAATCTGCAGAAAAGCGATATCAGGAGCCGGGATGCGGACTGGAATTACGAACTGTTAAACGACATTCTCATCAGCAGGACGCTGGAGGATTTCGATACGCTGGACGCTCTTATGGATGAGTATCACAGGAGAGAGTATCTGAACGGGAACCTTTTTGCATTGCAGTAGAGGAGGTGAGTGCCATGGGTCTTTTGCATCACGGGAAACTTGTGGTGGGATATGATCTGGGGGAAGAGTATTCACAGATCAGTTATCGGCTGGGAGAGGACTGCGTGGAGACGCTCTCCTCTGTGGCGGGTGAGGAGGAGTATAACATTCCCACCGTGCTCTGCAAGCGTCCCGGCGTGAATCAGTGGTTTTACGGCAGGGAGGCGCTGCGCTGTGCAAGGGAGGACGAGGGGATCCTGGTGGAAAATATTCTGCAGCTTGCCATAGCGGGGGAGCCGGTACAGATTGAGGGGATTGCATTTGATCCTGCGGCCCTTCTGGCGCTGTTTATAAAACGCAGTCTGGGACTGCTCTCCCAGGTGTCCTCGCCCGACCGTCTGGCGGCGCTTATGATTACCTGTGAAAAGCTGGACGGCAGGCTCATAGAGGTGCTGGATCAGGCGGTGGCAAGCATGCAGCTTAAGACGGACAGGGTCTATTATCAGAATCATGCGGAGAGCTTTTACAATTATGTGATCCAGCAGCCGGCAGAGCTGTGGCGCTCCCGGTCACTGCTTCTGGAGTATCGGGGGACCAGAGTGATCGCTCATTGCATGGACTGCAACAGGCGCACAACGCCGGTAGTGGCTTTTATCGAGAGCTGGGAGTACAATATGCCGCCTTATGAGCCCATGCCGGAGGAGGAGTCTCTGCGGCAGGAAAAGATGGAGCGGCTGGACCGGGAATTTGCCGATATTGCATCCCAGGTCTGCAGGAACACGGCGGTTTCATCGGTCTATCTCATCGGTGAGCATTATTCGGAGGAGTGGATGAAGGAGTCGCTGAAGAGTCTGTGTATGGGGCGGCGGGTATTTCAGGGCAGTAATCTATACAGTAAAGGGGCTTGTTTCGCCGTTACAGAGCGTTTGAATCCCAGCGAGGTGGGTAGAGCGCATGTGTTTCTCGGGGCCTACAAACTAAAGTCCAATGTCGGTATGAATCTGTTTGACAGAGGACAGCCGGCCTATTTTGCCCTGTTGGATGCAGGAGTCAACTGGTATGAAGCCAAATCACAGCTTGAGTTTTACGTCCGGGGCGGAAACGAGTTCGAGCTGCAGATCATTTCACTTATCGGCGGAGAGAGCCGCACGGTCCGGATCACTTTGGAGGATATGCTGCCCGGGATGAGCAGAATGCGGGCCAGACTGTTTCTCACCGGGGAGCGGGAGCTTGTGGTGGAGGTGGAGGATCTGGGCTTCGGGAGCTTCAGGCCTGCAACGCATCAGATATGGCGCAGACAGGTGGCGCTGTAACTAAACGGTAATCAATAAAATTATCTGGAAGATACAGGGGAGAAAACGTATGCGTGTCAGTGTGTGCGTGGGAAATTACACGACAACTCCATATTATATCGCGGGACTTGAGGTGCCTGTCTGCTCCATGGAAGAGCTGTGTTTTTGTCTGCGGGAGAATGCCTTTCTCCTGGATGTCTCCCTGATGCGGGACGAGCTGGTGGAATGGATAGACAGGGAGTGCGGTCTGCGGGAGCTGGCGGAGGAGCTGCACCGGCTGATTCACAGGCAGGGATCCCTAAGCGCTTTCGTCACCATGATCCTGGAGTATGTGGGATTTTACGATATGCTGGAGATCCGGGAGGTGGAGCAGATACTCAGACAGGGGGCCGGGCTGTCCAGCATTGAGAGGAGGAAAGGACAGATTGATTATCTCGTGCGCAGCAAAAAGTATATGGCTGCTATCAGAGGTTACGACGGCCTGCTGGCAAAATGGAGCGAGCTGGAGCAGTCAGGGGGAGAGGTTCCCGCAGCAAAGGTGTGGGGGGCTATTTTGCACAACAAGGCTGTGGCGCTCACCGGAATGATGCTTTACGGCGAAGGAGCGGAATGCTTTAAGAAGGCGTTCGACACGGATCAGAATCCTGAGCATTACAGCGCATATCTTGCGGCAAAGCGCATGGAGCTGGATGAGAGTGCCTATATCTCGTTCGCGGCAGAGCAGACGATCGGGTATGAATATACGCTGGCGCTGGAGAAAAAAATGGAGCGGTGTGCAGAGGACTGGAAGCTGCAGCCGGAATTCCAGCAGCTTTTGGAGGTCAGAGAGCGCAGAAGCAGCGGGGACCGGCACCGGTATCTGGAGGGCGTGGAAGAGATCATCAGAAACATGAAGAATCAGTATCGCAGCAGTGCGGGCGAATAAAGGAGTTATCAGTATGGGGTTTTGGAAAAACATCTTTCGTATCGGTGCAAAGCGGAGCAGGGAGGAGACGCAGACCGACTGGGAGGAAATCGTCTATGACCACACGGAGGTGGATTTTCATAATGAGGAGCAGCGGAGCAGATACATCACTAACTGCCTGGAACAGATTGCGGAGGCGTCTAAGGAAATCGGTTATCTGAACGGAGAGTATGGATTGGTGACTGCCTATCTGACCGACATGGAGGAGATCGAGGCGCTGCCGGAGGAGCCCAGGCAGGATCTGAACCAGGTGGCGAACCGCCTGGTGCTTTTAGAACAGGAGAGGCAGCAGTACTTCGGCAGGACGGAGCGGATGAAGGACAGCGATTATTTCCGCATGCGTAAACAGGAAGGGGAAGTGCTGGAGGGCATCAGAAAGCTTCAGGAGGCCGAGCGGTACAGTAAGCTTGTGAAATCGGACATGCAGCGGCTGGACAGGGAACGGAACGCATACGAGTACCGCAAGGCGGAGCTTTTTACCCTGCAGACAAATCTCAGGGGGATGGTGTTTATCTTTATCAGCGCACTGGCGGCCTGTCTTTTGATGCTGGCAGTGCTGCAGTTTGGGTTTGAACTGAACACTTATGCGGGTTATTATATTACGGTTCTTACGGCCGCGGTGGCAGTCACAGTGGTATGTGTGAAGTACATGGATGCCGACCGGGAGATCAGTTCTGTGGAGCGTGCCATCAGCAAGCTGATTCAATTGCAGAACAAGGTGAAGATACGATATGTAAACAATAAGAATCTGCTTGACTATCTCTGTATTAAATATGAGACCGGGAGCGCTGCGCAGCTTGAGAAAAACTGGCAGAGCTATCAGGAGGAGAAGGAGGAGCGCAAGCAGTTTGCAGAGGCGGAGGCCAAGACCGAATACTATCAGCAGGAGATGATCAGACAATTGTCCAGATTCCGGGTCAGCGATCCCGGGCGCTGGGTCAATCAGGCCAAGGCTCTCCTGGATCCCAGAGAGATGGTGGAGATACGCCATGAGCTGATCGTGCGCAGACAGACGTTGAGGCAGCAATTGGATTACAATAACGGAGTGGCGCAGACCGCCAGAGGGGAGATCATGAATGTTGTGCAGGAGTATCCGCAGTACGGCATGGAGATTATGGGCATGGTGGACCGGTATGACGCACAGGGACTTTGAGCATAGCCGATTAAAAATTTTCTATTGAGTTTTTCAGGTAAATGTGTTTATCTATAAAGAGTAGAAATCATAAATAAGGTATGTAAATCCTGAAAGGAAAAGCGAGGTACAGAGAATGAGTACGAAGGAAATGAAGCCTGTCAAAGAGGGAAAGGTTCGAGAGATCTATGATAATGGCGACAGTCTGATCATGGTTGCAACGGATCGCATCAGTTGTTTTGACGTGATCTTAAATAATACGGTCACAAAGAAGGGGACGGTTCTCACCCAGATATCCAGATTCTGGTTTGATATGACTAAGGATATCCTCCCGAATCATATGATTTCCGTGGATGTGCAGGATATGCCGGAATTTTTCAGACAGCCGGAATTCGACGGCAACAGCATGATGTGCAAGAAACTGACTATGCTGCCCGTGGAGTGCATTGTACGCGGTTATATCACCGGCAGCGGCTGGGCCAGCTATAAGGAAAACGGCACAGTGTGCGGTATTGCTCTGCCGGAGGGACTGCAGGAATCCGAGAAGCTGCCGGAGCCTATTTATACTCCTTCCACCAAGGCGGAGATCGGAGATCATGATGAGAATATTTCCTATGAGCAGAGTGTGGCCTATCTCGAGGAGCGTTTCCCCGGAAAGGGTGAGGAGTATGCATCCAAGCTCAGGGACTATACGATCGCTTTATATAAAAAGTGTGCCGACTATGCTCTGACCAGGGGCATTATCATTGCGGACACTAAGTTTGAGTTCGGTCTGGATGAGGACGGCAATATCGTTCTCGGAGATGAGATGCTTACGCCCGACAGCTCCCGGTTCTGGCCTGCTGAAGGATACGAGGCGGGGCACGGACAGCCTTCTTTTGACAAGCAGTTTGCCAGAGACTGGCTCAAGGCCAACGAGGGGCACAACTGGACTCTGCCCCAGGAGATCGTGGACAGAACCATCGATAAATACCTGCAGGCTTACGAGCTTCTCACAGGCGGGAAGCTGGAGACTGCATAACCGGATACAGAAATAAAGTTTTCCGATATGGCAAAGGGGCCGCTGCTGCGCATGCAGTCTGCCCTGCCATGGGTGATTGAAGAGAGCGCGGGGCGGTGCCGTCCGCTCTGCGGGAACAATCACACCGGATCCGGCTTCTGAGGGGCCGGACCGGAGCATGGGAGGGAATGAGACATGAGAGACGATGTTCATGTACAGATGCAGCCGCAGGATAAACTGCGGGAGGAGTGCGGAGTTTTCGGCGCCTATGATTTTGACGGCGGGGATGTGTCCGCCACGATCTATTACGGATTGCTGGCTCTGCAGCACAGAGGGCAGGAGAGCTGCGGTATCGCGGTCAGCTCCACCGCAGGCCCCAAGGGAAAAGTGTTTTCCTCCAAGGATATGGGACTGGTAAATGAGGTGTTTACCGCTCAGCAGCTGGAGCGCTTAAGGGGCAACATCGGCGTGGGGCATGTGCGCTATTCCACTGCGGGAAGTTCTACCAGAGAGAATGCCCAGCCGCTGGTTCTGAATTATGTCAAGGGTACTCTGGGGCTCGCCCACAACGGCAATCTGATCAATGCGCCGCAGCTTCGCAGAGAGCTGGAATATACCGGCGCTATCTTCCAGACCACCATCGATTCGGAGGTCATCGCATATCATATCGCCAGAGAGCGTCTGCATGCAAAGAGCGTGGAGGAGGCTGTGGGGCGCGCCATGGAGAAGCTTCAGGGCGCATACTCGCTGGCAATCATGTCTCCCAGAAAATTGATCGGAGCCAGAGATCCCTATGGCTTCAAACCCCTGTGCATCGGCAGGCGGGACAATACATGGATGCTTGCCAGTGAGAGCTGCGCCCTGGACACGGTGGGAGCAGACTTTGTACGGGATGTGGAGCCGGGAGAGATTGTGACCATCTCCCCGGAAAAGGGCGTGGAGTCTGACAAAAGTCATGCTATTTCCAAAGAGAAACATGCCCGGTGTGTGTTTGAGTATATTTATTTTGCCAGACCGGACAGCATTTTTGACAATACCAGTGTGTATCATTCCAGAATCCTGGCAGGAAAGTTTCTGGCCATGGATTCTCCGGTGGAGGCTGATCTTGTGGTGGGAGTGCCGGAGTCGGGCAACTGTGCGGCCATGGGCTATTCCATGCAGTCGGGTATTCCTTATGGCATCGCGTTCATGAAAAATACTTATGTCGGGAGGACGTTTATCAGTCCCGGGCAGAAGAACCGTGAGAGCGGTGTGCAGGTGAAGCTCAATCCCATCCGCGAGGCTGTGGAAGGCAGGCGCGTTATCATGATCGACGACAGCATCGTGCGGGGTACTACATCCGACAGAATTGTGCGGATGCTTCGGGAGGCCGGGGCGCGGGAGGTACATATGCGTGTGAGTTCTCCTCCCTTTCTCTGGCCTTGTTATTTTGGTACGGATGTGCCGGCGAGGGAGCAGCTGATTGCCTGCGGTCACAGCATAGAAGAAATCAGAGACATGATTGGCGCGGACAGTCTGGCCTATCTGGGCATTGAGCGTCTCGAGGAGATGGTAAACGGACTGGGTATCTGCAGAGGGTGCTTTACAGGCAGCTATCCGCTGACGCCGCCCAAGGAGGATATCCGGGGAGAATATGACGGCTAATTCTTTTGTATGGAGAGGCGGAGGTGTTGTTGTATGCAGATTAAGATATGCGGTCTCACAGATGTGCGGGAAGCGGAATATCTGAATAGAAACCGGGTGGATTACGCGGGGATCGTGCTCTTTTGTCAACAGAGCAGACGCAATATGAGTATCGGGTCTGCAAAGCCGATTCTGGAGGCGCTCTCGCCTGATATCAAGAGGGTAGCCGTCATGGCAGCGCCTACGGCGGAGCAGGTGATACAGGCTGCGGAGACGGGGTTTGATCATGTGCAGATCCACGGGGAAATAAAACCGGGTACGCTGGACGTGCTGCCGGTTATAAAGGCCTTTAACATTAAGGATATGGGGGAGCTGCCATATTATAAAAGCTGCTCTCAGATCGTGGGTTATGTGTTCGATGCCTGTGAGCCGGGGAGCGGGAAGGTCTTTGACTGGAATTTGTTAAGGGACCTGCCCCGGGACGGGAAACTCTTTATGCTGGCAGGAGGGCTTTGCGCGGAGAATGTAGCGGAGGCCATAGCAGCCGTGAGGCCGGACGGAGTGGATGTGTCCTCCGGCGTGGAATGCCTGGACGGAAACGGGAAGGATGCGGAGCGCATAGACGCTTTTGTTGAGTGTGTGCGAAGGGCAGAGAGGAGAGAGACCGTCTCGTGTACAGATTGTTTATCGTAGAGGATGATATCGGCATAGCCAATGAGCTGAAAACGTGGATTGAGAAGTGGGATATGGAGGTTTTGACCGCGGAGAATTTCAGAGAGGTGGCGGCGGAGTATGCGCGTATTCAGCCTCATCTCATTCTGCTGGATATCACGCTGCCTTTTTATGACGGATATTACTGGTGCAGGGAGATCCGCAAGATTTCCAATGTGCCTATCGTGTTCCTGTCTTCCGCCGCAGATAATATGAATATCATCATGGCCATGAATATGGGGGCGGATGATTTTGTGGCAAAGCCCTTCGACCGGAATGTATTGATGGCCAAGATTCAGGCGATTCTTCGACGCAGCTATGATTTTGCGGGAACGGTTCCTGTGATGGAACACAGAGGGGCCTTTTTGAATACGGGAGATAATACCCTCTCGTACAAAGAGCAAAAGGTATTGCTGACCCAGAACGAGTACCGTATTCTTCTGTGCCTCATGGAGAGCAAGGGCATTGTGGTCAGCAGGGAGAAGCTGATGGAACGGCTGTGGGAGTCAGAGCAGTTTGTGGATGAGAACACCCTGACAGTAAATGTAAACCGCTTGCGCAAGAAGCTGGATGCAGTGGGACTGGAGCATTTTATCCATACGAAATTCGGCGTGGGCTATCTGGTGGAATGAATCGGAAGTCATGCCGTGAAAGGGTACAAGGGGGGATGATGTTGAAACTCTTGCGGGCATATTTACACTGGCGCAGAAAGACAATTTATGTGTTTCTGATTTTTAGCGCGGTGTTTTTCGTTACATTTTATCTGTATCGTCTGCCTGCGGCAGCGGTACTTTATCCGGTGCTGATCTGTTTTGTGCTGGGGGCAGGGTTTGCGGCGGCAGATTTTCTTCGTGTGAGGCACAGACATATGAAGCTTGCCGCGATGGAGAAACTTACGGCGGCGATGATTGCGGACATGCCGGATGCTGACAGTTTAGAGGATGAGGATTATCAGAACATCATTGCGGCCTTGCAGAGAGAGGCAGCAGAGCTGGAAAATGTCTCAAGAATGAGATATCAGGAGATGACAGATTACTATACGGTATGGGTACATCAGATTAAAACTCCCATAGCCTCCATGAAATTAACTCTGCAAAATGAGGATACGGCTCTGGCCAGAAAGCTTTCTGCAGATTTATTCCGGATTGAGCAGTATGTGGAGATGGTGCTGGCATTTTTGCGTCTGGATTCCGAAAGCACCGATTATGTATTTAAAGAATACGAAGTAGATCGGATCATCAGACAGTCGGTAAAGAAATTTTCCATAGAATTCATAGAGAGAAAAATACGGCTTTGTTATGAGCCCATTGGAGAGCGGATAATCACTGATGAGAAGTGGTTCTCGTTTTGTCTGGAACAGATTCTGTCGAACGCGCTGAAATATACCAGAGAGGGCAGTGTCAGAATATACATGGAGGAGCCGCGGACGCTCTGTATTGAAGATACGGGTATTGGAATCGAACCGGAGGATATGCCGCGTATCTTTGAGAAAGGTTTTACCGGGTATAACGGCAGACGGGACAGGCAGGCAAGCGGGCTGGGGCTATATCTGTGCCGGAGGACCTGCAAGGGACTGGGTATAGGGATCAGCGCAGAGTCCAGGCCGGGACAGGGGACGGTCATCCGCATGGATCTGGAGCAATATTCTTCGTCTTAAGTGTTAACATTTTAATAGCAAAATCAGCATCCTATGGCCTTTTCGTTTTCGAGCCAACGCCTGTTTTCCGTGCTTTGTCCCCATGCCTCAAGAGCTAATTCATAAGTAGCGGCTACTTTGTCTTTTGTTTCGCGCATTTCTTTTTTCAACTCAATCTGTCCGGCTTTTAAAGCTGACATCTCAGACTCAAGCTTGTCAAGTCTGTTGTCCATGTTGTCAAGCCTGCTATTGATGGGATTTAACTTTGTGTCCATCAGAGATGCGATTGCCTGTAAGTCTTCATTGGACAATGCCATGCGATCACTCCTTTTTGCATATGATTTGCATTTATTATTTATCACATGTAGTATACCATAATCGGCAGACAAAGTCTATTCCATGTTGAGGCTCTGATTTTGAATCGGAGGTTCATAATTTCTTACAGGAATGTAAGTTTTGGCACAGGAAGTGTAAGCGGATTCGATGGAGATGCAGTTCTTCTTTTGATATGATCTTACCAGGATACGGTTTGGGCATGACCTCATGAGTAGGACAGGAGAACAGGCGGCATCCGAGAAAGACAGACGGAGGAGATTGGTATGAGTATTTTAGAAGTGAGCGGACTAAAAAAAGTTTATACCACCCGCTTTGGAGGCAATCGGGTGGAGGCTCTTAAAAATGTGAACTTCAGTGTGGAAGAGGGCGAATATACTGCTATTATGGGCGAGTCGGGATCGGGAAAGACCACGCTTTTGAATATTCTCGCCGCACTGGACAGGCCCACGGGCGGAAAGGTGGTATTGGACGGAATGGATATCGCCGGGATCAAAGACTCTGCAGTTTCGGCGTTTCGGCGGGATAATCTGGGATTTGTGTTCCAGGACTTTAATCTGTTGGATACTTTCACTGTGGAGGACAATATCTTTCTTCCGCTCGTGTTGGCGGGAAGACCCTATCGCGAGATGCATGAGAGGCTTGTCCCTCTGGCAGACAGGCTTGGCATTGCGCAGTTGTTAAAAAAATATCCGTACGAGATTTCCGGAGGGCAGAAGCAGAGGGCAGCGGTTGCCCGTGCCATTATCACAAATCCCAGGCTGATACTGGCGGACGAACCCACCGGAGCGCTGGACTCTAAGTCTACGGACGAGTTGCTTCGCCTGTTCAGGGAGATTAACGGATCGGGACAGACAATTCTTATGGTGACACATTCCGTCAAGGCGGCAAGTGCTGCGGGCAGGGTATTGTTCATCAGGGACGGAGAGGTGTTTCATCAGATTTATCGAGGTGATGACAGTGATGAGGGGATGTATCAGAGGATTTCCGACACGCTCACGCTGCTGGCAACAGGAGGTGAGAGACGATGAGACTGCTTTTTTATCCCAGACTTGCTCTGGATGGCATCCGCAAGAATAAAAGAATGTATTGTCCTTATTTGTTGACCTGTATGGGCATGACGATGATGTATTATATTATTGCGTTTTTGTGCCGCAGTGAGACGGTAAGTGCGGTGCGGGGCGGAAATGTGGTTCAGGAATTTCTCTGGCTCGGCAGCGGTATCATCGCATTTTTTTCCGGCTGCTTTTTATTTTATACGAATTCTTTTCTGATTCGGCGCAGAAAAAAGGAGTTTGGTCTCTATAATATCCTGGGCATGGGCAAGAGAAACATCGGTATACTTCTCTTTTGGGAGAGTCTGTTTATTGCAGTGTGTGCGCTTTCTTCCGGTCTGGCCGCGGGAATGCTTTGCTCCAAACTGGCGGAGCTGGGTTTGATCAGAATGTTATCAGGGGAGATTGATTATCGTCTCGCGGTCTCGGCGGAGGCCATAGGGGCCACGGGAAAAGTTTTTGGCATGATCTTTACCCTGCTGTTTATGAATACTCTGATTCAGTTAAAGGCTACGAGCGCCATATCGCTTTTGCGCAGTGAGAATGTGGGAGAGAAGCCTCCCCGGACGAACTGGCTCTTGGGTATTGCCGGAGCCGTGATCCTGAGCGGAGGATATTATACTGCATTGACTGCCGATGATGTGTTCAACGCAATACTGCACTTTTTTGCGGCGGTAATTCTGGTCATCGCAGGAACTTATCTGGTGATGATAGCGGGTTCGGTAGTGTTCTGCCGGGTATTGCAGAGGAACCGGAATTATTATTATAAAGCCGGACATTTTGTGTCGGTGTCCTCCATGGTATACCGCATGAAACGCAATGGTGCAGGCTTGGCATCCATCTGTATTTTGGCTACTATGGTGTTGGTGATGCTGTCCTCCACTGCAATTCTGTACTTTGGCAGTGAGGATTCCCTGAAAAGATCTTATCCGAGAGAGTTGAATCTGACATTCTATATGCGCGATTTTGAGGGACTGGACGCAGAGAAGTTCACACTGTTTCGTGAGGATGTGCGCGGCGCTGTCCGACAATATGGCACAGAACCCGCAAATGCTATTGATTTTAGAAGTATTTCCATGATGGGATATCTGGACGGCGGTGTGTTGTATACCGATCCTGAAAGGATAGATGAATGGGCCATGGGGCATGTGGAAGGTTATGCAGGAGTCTGCATAGTCAACCTGATTCCGGTGGAGGATTATAACGCACTGATGGGTGAAAGCGAGTCGCTGGAGGAGGACGAGGTGCTGATATACACGGATGAGACCGGATTTGAACCGGATATACTCTCGTTTCAAAACGGCGCAGCCTACCGGGTTAAAAGAATTACGGATCAGTTCGTATATGCCGGTCATTTTGATATGTCTGTCGTTTCCATGCTTACTGTATTTGTGCCGGATCTCGAGACTGCCGCAGAGAAAACGGGCATTCTGGACAATGGGGAGGATTGGCCGGAGTTTCAGTGGGTCTATGGCTTTGACACAGGTCTCTCTGAGGATGCACAGATTGAGCTCTGTGACAGGCTGAAGGATATATTCTGGAGCGAAGAAAGGCTGGATCAGTACGGTTATGATTCAAGCATAGCCGGCAGGGCTGTGAACCGGGCAGATTATTACAGCTTAAACGGGGGGCTGTTCTATCTTGGTATATTGCTCAGCATTGTCTTTGTTTTCGCAACGGTTTTGATTATTTACTATAAACAGATCTCAGAAGGGTACGAGGATCAGAAGAGATTTGAGATCATGCAAAAAGTGGGGATGACAAGGCGGGAGATACGAAAGAGTATCAATTCTCAGCTTCTCACGGTGTTTTTCCTGCCGCTGGCGGGAGCCGGACTGCATCTGGCGTTTGCGTTTCCCATTATATGTCAGCTTCTTCTGGTTTTTCAGCTGAATAATGTAAGGCTGTTTGCTGTGACGACAGTGATCGGATTCTTGCTGTTTGCTGTTTTTTATACTCTGGTCTACAGGATCACATCCAATGCGTATTACAGGATTGTGAGCGGTAAGTGATGCGCAAAGTAACCGGCGGGGCTAAAGCGGTAACCACATAATTGAATGCCGGAGAGTTTCAGATACTTGACGATTCGGTGAATATACGATACCATTTAAATATATGCCTACAAGCAAAGGAGACGATTAAATGAGTACGGATCGCTATCAAAGCCCTTTATCTGAGCGTTATGCCAGCAAGGAGATGCAGTACATTTTTTCACCGGATATGAAGTTTCGCACATGGAGGAAGCTCTGGATCGCGCTGGCAGAGACGGAGAAGGAACTGGGGCTTTCTCAGAACGGAAAGCCTGTCATCACTGACGAACAGATTGCAGAGCTGAAGGCTCATGCGGAGGACATCAATTATGAGGTGGCAAAAGCCCGGGAGAAAGAGGTGCGCCACGATGTGATGAGTCATGTGTATGCCTATGGGCAGCAGTGCCCCAAAGCTGCGGGTATCATTCATCTGGGAGCCACATCCTGTTATGTGGGGGATAATACCGATATCATCGTGATGACGGAGGCTCTGCGGCTGGTGAAAAAAAAGCTGATAAACGTGATGAAGGAGCTGGCTGAGTTTGCGGATCAATATAAAGCGCAGCCCACATTGGCGTTCACCCATTTTCAGCCGGCGCAGCCCACCACCGTGGGAAAGCGGGCTGCCTTGTGGCTGCAGGAGTTCTGTCTGGATCTGGAGGATCTGGATCATGTGTTGGACAATATGAAGCTTTTGGGGTCCAAGGGAACCACAGGCACGCAGGCGTCATTCCTGGAATTGTTTGACGGCGATCAGGAGACTGTTGACCGCATAGACCCGATGATCGCATCAAAGATGGGGTTTGCGGAGTGCTATCCGGTATCCGGCCAGACGTATTCCAGAAAAGTGGACACCCGTGTGGCCAATGTGCTGGCAGGCATTGCCGCCAGCGCTCACAAGATGAGCAATGACATCAGGCTGCTGCAGCATCTTAAGGAGGTTGAGGAGCCGTTTGAGAAGAGTCAGATCGGTTCTTCCGCCATGGCGTACAAGCGTAATCCCATGCGCAGCGAGCGCATTGCTTCCCTGTCCAGATATGTGATGGTCGATGCGCTGAATCCGGCGATCACCTCCGCCACACAGTGGTTTGAGCGGACACTTGACGATTCAGCCAACAAGCGTCTGTCTATTCCGGAAGGTTTTCTGGCTGTCGACGGCATTTTGGATCTGTGCCTGAATGTGGTGGACGGGCTGGTGGTATATCCCAAAGTAATAGAGAAACGGCTGATGAGTGAGCTGCCTTTCATGGCTACGGAGAATATTATGATGGATGCGGTGAAGCTGGGAGGCAACCGTCAGGAGCTGCATGAACGCATCCGCGAGCTCTCCATGGAGGCCGGGCGCAATGTGAAGGTGGAGGGAAAGGATAATAATCTGCTGGAGCTGATCGCGGCAGACTCTGCTTTTAATATGACGCTGGAGGATCTGCAGAAATGTATGGAGCCGTCCAGATATGTGGGACGTTCCAGAGAACAGGTGGAGGCATTCCTCGAGAAAGTGATCGCCCCGATTCTTGATAAGAACAGAGAGCTGCTTGGTTTGAAGGCAGAGATCAATGTATAAAATGCAATGTATGCACCTCATATAGTACAGAATAGAACAGAAAGGTATGGTTATCGGTTATGGGAGGATTTTTTGGAGTTGCGGCGAAGGAGGATTGTGTGTTTGATCTGTTTTTCGGTACGGATTATCATTCGCATCTGGGGACACGCCGTGCGGGCATGGCTGTCTATGACGATGAGAGCGGATATGACAGAGCGATCCACAATATCGAGAATTCGCCTTTTCGCACAAAGTTTGACAAGGATGTAAATTCCATGAAGGGACACCTGGGCATAGGGTGTATTTCTGATTATGAACCGCAGCCCTTGATTGTTCGTTCTCATCACGGGACTTATGCCATCACCACGGTGGGTAAGATTAACAACACTGAGGATATCATGCAGGAGCTGTTTGCCAGAAGCCACTCTCATTTTCTGGAGATGAGCGGCGGGGATATCAATGCAACGGAGCTGGTGGCCGCCATCATCAATCAGAGAGACAATCTGGTGGAGGGTATTCAACATGCCCAGGAGCTCATCGACGGTTCCCTGACTCTGCTGGTCATGACCCCCAAGGGTATCTATGCAGCCAGGGACCGCATGGGAAGGACGCCTGTTGCGATAGGCCGCAAGGAGGGTGCTTGCTGTGTGTCTTTTGAGAGTTTTGCGTACCTGAATCTGGGGTATGTGGATGAGAGAGAGCTGGGCCCCGGGGAGATTGCCGTGGTGACGCCGGAGGGAGTGCGGACGCTGGTAAATCCCGGAAAGGATATGAAGATCTGTACATTTTTGTGGGTGTACTACGGTTATCCCTCTTCCTCATATGAGGGGATCAGTGTGGAGCAGATGCGTTATAATTGCGGTTCCCTGCTGGCGAAGCGGGATCATGTACAGCCCGATATCGTGGCCGGGGTACCCGATTCGGGTACGGCTCACGCCATCGGTTACGCCAACCAGTCGGGCATACCCTTTTCCAGACCCTTTATCAAATATACTCCCACCTGGCCCCGGTCTTTTATGCCCACGATTCAGACTCAGCGCAATCTGATCGCAAAGATGAAGCTGATTCCGGTACATGATCTGATACAGGACAAGAGTCTGCTCTTGATCGACGACTCCATAGTACGGGGGACGCAGTTGCGCGAGACCACGGAATTCTTATATCAGAGCGGAGCGAAGGAGGTTCATATCAGACCGGCCTGTCCGCCCCTTTTGTACGGTTGTAAGTATCTGAATTTTTCGCGTTCTTCCTCGGAGATGGATCTGATCACAAGGAGAGTGCTCAAGGAGATAGAAAAGGAGGGCCGGACCATAGATCTGAAAGCCTATGTGGATCCGGATACGCCGGAGTACAATGACATGGTAAACCGCATCGGAAAGCAGCTCAATTTCACCAGTCTGCGCTTTAACAGACTCGACGATATGATTGCATCCGTGGGCATCAGCAGGGAAAAGCTTTGTACCTACTGTTGGGACGGAAGGGAATAAAAGCATAACAGATTATATAAATACAGCTTATTTTATATATAATGCATATTGATTTTACTTATGGAAAGAACTATGCTATGATAGATTCGTAATAAGAACTCGCAATGAGAAAAGCTTATGCCGGATCGACGGCAGAGAACGGAGGAGACCATGGTAAAGGCAGTAGTAGGCGCCAATTGGGGCGACGAGGGAAAAGGTAAGATCACGGATATGATGGCGGAGAAGGCAGACATTATCGTGCGTTTTCAGGGTGGTGCCAACGCAGGACACACCATAGTGAACGACTATGGAAAATTTGCGCTGCACACGCTGCCTTCGGGGGTTTTCTACAGTCATACCACCAGTGTGATCGGAAACGGTGTTGCATTGAATATTCCCATTTTGATCAATGAGATCCGGTCCATCACCGACAGAAATGTACCCGCGCCCAAAATCCTGGTGTCCGACCGGGCACAGATTGTGATGCCCTACCACATTCTCTTTGACCAGTATGAGGAAGAGAGGCTGGGAGGGAAGTCTTTTGGCTCAACCAAGTCCGGGATTGCACCTTTTTATTCCGACAAATATGCCAAGATTGGTTTTCAGGTAAGCGAGCTCTTTGACGAGGAGAGACTGGCAGAGAAGGTGGAGCGAGTATGTGAGACCAAGAATGTGCTCCTGGAACATCTCTATCACAAGCCTGCAATAGACGTGGGAGAGCTTATGGCTACGCTGCGGGAGTATCGTGAGATGATCGAGCCCTATGTCTGCGATGTGTCTGCCTTTTTGGACAGGGCGCTCAAGGAGGGCAAAACCGTTTTGCTGGAGGGACAGCTTGGCACTCTGAAGGATCCCGACCACGGAATTTATCCGATGGTGACATCCTCCTCCACATTAGCGGCATACGGAGCTATCGGAGCGGGAGTGCCGCCCTATGAGATCAAGCAGATCGTTACGGTCTGCAAAGCGTATTCCTCGGCGGTGGGTGCGGGTGCTTTTGTATCGGAAATTTTTGGTGACGAGGCGGATGAACTCAGGCGCAGAGGCGGCGACGGAGGTGAGTACGGCGCGACCACGGGCCGTCCCAGAAGAATGGGATGGTTTGACTGTGTGGCCTCCAAATACGGCTGCCGTCTGCAGGGCACTACAGATGTAGCGTTTACGGTTCTGGATGTGCTGGGGTATCTGGACGAGATTCCTGTGTGTGTGGGTTATGAGATTGACGGACAGATTACCACAGAGTTTCCCGTGACAGCAAAGCTTGAGAAGGCAAAGCCTGTTTTAGAGAAGCTTCCCGGCTGGAAATGTGATATCAGGGGCATTAAGAATTATGAAGAGCTGCCTCCGAACTGCCGCAGATATGTGGAGTTTATTGAGGAGCAGATTGGATATCCTATCACTATGGTAAGCAACGGTCCCGGAAGAAGCGACATCATCTACAGAGAGAGCCCGCTTGCCGGATAAGGCGGTCAAAAGCCTATGATCGATAATCTGGAATATTTTAAAGTATTTTATTATGTGGCGAAGGCCGGAAGTGTGACGGGGGCTGCAAGGGAGCTTGCAGTCTCCCAGCCGGCCGTAAGTCAGGCCATCAGGCAGTTGGAATCACAGCTTGGCGCAGATCTTTTCTATCGTGCGGCTAAGGGCGTGCGGCTTACGCGGGAGGGACAACTGCTTTTTTCTTATGTGGAAAAGGGTTATGAGCAGATGGAGCTGGGACTCGAAAAGCTGCTTCGGCTTCAGAATATGGAGGGGGGAGAGATTCGTATCGGAGCAAGCGATATGACTCTGCAGTATTTTCTGCTTCCCTATCTGGAACGGTTTCATGAGGAATGCCCGGACATCAAGATGGTGGTCACCAATGCGCCCACCCCGGAGACGCTGGCTTTTCTGGAGGAGGGCAAAATCGATTTCGGGGTCGTCAGCACCCCCTTTGAAGGACAAAAGGGACTGGAGATCGTACCGGTGCGGGAGATCGAGGACGTGTTTGTCGGGGGAAGGCGGTTTATCGCTTACAAGAACAGGACATTGGACTTGCAGGAGCTGGAGAGCTTACCGATGATCTGTCTGGAGAAGAACACCAGCACCCGCAGCTATATGGATCGGTTTCTTCTGCAGAACGGCGTGCAGATACTGCCGGAATTTGAACTGGCTACAAGCGATATGATCGTGCAGTTTGCTCTGAGAAGTCTGGGCGTCGGATGTGTGGTGCGGGATTTCGCAGCGGAATATCTGGAGACAGGGGTATTGTTTGCCCTGCGTTTTAACAAAATTATTCCCAAGCGCAAATTCTGTGTGGTGCGCTCTACCAAGATGCCCTTGTCTGCGGCAGCGGGAAGACTTTGGGCGGAAGTGACGGAGGGAGGAATGTCATGATTCACAATATTATCTTTGATATCGGAAATGTTTTGACGGATTTTCGCTGGAAGGAGTTTCTGAGGGATAAGGGATTTGACGATGGAATGATCAAGAGGATTGCAAAAGCTTCCGTGGAGAGCTCTCTCTGGAAGGAGTTTGACCGCGGCGTGTGGTCTGATCAGGAGCTGATGAGCGCCTTCGTGTCAAATGACCCGGAGATAGAGCGGGAGCTTCATAAGGCCTATGACGATATCCGCGGCATGGTGACCGCAAGAGACTACGCCATCCCCTGGGTACAGGAGCTGAAAGCAAACGGATGCGGAGTGTTTTATCTGTCCAATTTCTCCAAAAAGGCGGAGGAGGAATGCAGCGACGCCCTCGCTTTTATACCTTATATGGACGGAGGCATTTTGTCCTGGAAGGATAAGCTGATCAAGCCGGATCCCCAAATTTACCGGCTCCTGCTGGCACGATATGATCTGAAAGCAGAGGAGTGCGTATTTGTGGATGATATGCCGGAGAACGTAGAGGGCGCAGTGCAGCAGGGAATACAAGGTATTGTGTTTGAGAGCAGGGAGCAGGTTGAGCGGGAGTTCAGGAAGCTGAATGTTCTTGGGAGTTGTCAGGCTGCTCCGGATCGCCGATAATCTTTTTTCCGGTGATCCTTCCGTACATCCAACTGTATAGAAACAGAATGATGGGAACCACCAGCGTTGCGCACAGACTCAGGGCAAAAAACTTTCCGGAGGCTGAACTGTCCGTCACCGCGAGGATTAAAGTCACCACATACATGAGTACCAGAAGAATTACGCCGGCCATGGCGACGATCTGACGGGAGGTGACTTTGGATTTCTTGCTTTTTTGACTGCTTTTGCCGCTTTCCGGTGATTGTGTCGTTGTTTCTTTCATGAAAACCTCTTTTCTGTGTGCGGTTAATATGGTGTTTTTCATCATATCATTTTTTCGACGGTTTGACAATAAAATCCGGGTGGAATATTGTTTTTTGGCAGGAACTGTTATATACTTACAGAGTGATGCCGGAGCGGTACTCTTGGTATTAAGCCGGGTGTTTTTTGGCGTTAAGAATTAAGAATGAAAAAGGATAAGGACGGTAACGATTATGGCATTATTGGAACAATGGCGCAAGGTCGCATATGATGAAACAGCAGACAGAAACACACTGCAGCAGATTTGGGCTGCCTATTTTCAGGAGGAGAAGGATATTTATGCACAGATTCTGAAGACTCCCGATGAGACGGTGTCAGGTACGGTGAAAGAGCTGGCGGACAAATTCGGCGTGAGCATCATGACTATGACCGGATTTCTGGACGGTATCAACGACAGCCTGAAGACCCCCAATCCCATCGAAGAGATGGAGGAGGAGACGCAGGTTCAGCTGGGTTTTGACAAGGAGCTGCTCTACAAGAACATGGTAGCCGCCGAGGCAGACTGGTTATATGGCCTGGAGGAGTGGGACGATATCTTTGACAAAGAGACACAAAAGGCGCTCTACAAGGAGCAGAAATCTTCCACTACCGTCGTGAAAGAGGCCAAGGTATATCCCAACGATCCCTGTCCCTGCGGCAGCGGAAAAAAGTACAAGAAATGCTGCGGTAAAAAATAGCGGGAGAAAAACAGGAAGGCTACCGGAGACAAAGTTGTTTGGGACAAAGCACAGAGGAGTATTGCGGTGAACATAGCATCTTTTATTTTGCCCAAGGCAGAGGTTTCCTATTTGCGGGACAGTATGACGCTCAGACAGGGACTGGAGAGACTCAGACGCAGCGGCTTTACTGCCGTACCCGTGATAGATGTGGAAGACCGGTATGTGGGCGTTGTCAGTGAGGGGGATTTTCTCTGGGATATTCTGGATCACAATGAACAGCTGGAGGATGTGACCATGAAGCGCGTGGAGAAGCTGACGCTCCGGGATATCATTCAAAACGGCAAGGTGCAGCCTGTGTGTATCGACACCAATATGGAGCAGCTTCTGGGACAGGCGCAGATGCAGAATTTTGTGCCGGTGATAGACGACAGAAACGTGTTTATCGGAATCGTCACCAGAGGTGAGATTATCAAATATGTTGTGAAAAAGCAGCTGGATGCAGTGCAGTATTAATTTTTATGAATCACATAAGAACAAGGGGGAATAATAATGAAAAAACTGGAAGAGTATGTGAGAAGTATTCCTGATTTTCCGGAGAAGGGCATTATTTTTCGTGATGTCACCAGTGTTCTGCAGGATGCGGAAGGACTGCATCTGGCAATCGACAGCATGCAGGAGCTGGTAAAGGATCTGGAGTATGATGTGGTTGCAGGTCCGGAATCGCGCGGATTTATATTCGGAACACCTATCGCGTATAATCAGAGAAAGCCCTTTGTGCTGATCCGCAAAAAAGGGAAACTTCCCTGTGAGACAGTGGAGAAGATATATGACCTGGAGTATGGGCAGGCTGTTATTGAGATGCATAAGGACAGCATTCAACCGGGGCAGAGAGTCCTGCTGGTGGACGATCTGATCGCTACCGGGGGTACCACAGAGGCCATGATCGATCTGATCGAATCCCTGGGGGGCGTGGTGGTAGGCGTGGTAGTGCTGATAGAGCTCGCAGGGCTCAACGGACGGGAGAGGATCAGGGATTATCGTCTGGAGTCCGCAATCTGCTATCCCGGAAAGTAATCAATTTTTTATCATGGAGTATTTATGACGGAAGAAAAAAGCGGAGTGATTTTTGAGGAGGAAAAGATAAGCGCGGCTGAGGAATTCGCAGCCCCTGATACTCTGTATCAGAGGCTTATTGCCCGTGTTCAGAAATATCACCCCAGCGACGATATCTCCATGATTTCCAAAGCGTATGACGTGGCGCGGGAGGCTCACAAGGATCAGCTGAGAAAGTCCGGGGAGCCCTATATCATTCATCCCTTAAACGTGGCGATCATTCTGGCAAATCTGGAGCTGGATAAGGAGACGATCGTGGCGGGACTGCTCCACGACGTGGTGGAGGACACCGTCATGACCGAGGAGGATCTGGAGAGAGAATTCGGCCATGACGTGGCGCTCCTGGTGGACGGCGTCACCAAGCTGGAGAAGATTCCGCTTTCCGCCGGCGGAGACAGGCCGGATGTCAAGCTGGAGATGCAGGCGGAGAATCTGCGCAAAATGTTTCTGGCCATGGCCAAGGATATCCGGGTCATTATGATCAAGCTGGCCGACCGGCTGCATAATATGCGGACATTGAAATATCAGAAGCCCGAGAGTCAGCAGCGCATCGCCAAGGAGACTCTGGAGATTTACTGTCCTATCGCCCAGAGGCTGGGCATCAGCAAGATCAAGACTGAGATGGATGATCTGTCTCTGAAGTATCTGGAGCCGGAAGTCTATTATGATCTGGTGGATAAGATCGCGGTGCGCAAGAGCGTGCGCGAGAGCTATATTCAGGGTATCGTGGACGAGGTGAGCAGCCATGTGGAAAATGCGGGCATCACGGCCAAGATAGACGGACGTGTGAAACATTTCTTCAGTATTTATAAGAAAATGAAGAATCAGAACAAGACGCTGGATCAGATTTATGATCTGTTTGCCGTGCGTATTATCGTGAGCACGGTGAAGGACTGCTATGCGGCGCTGGGTGTGATCCATGAGATGTATAAGCCCATTCCCGGGCGCTTTAAGGATTATATTGCCATGCCCAAGGCAAATATGTACCAATCTCTCCACACGACACTGATCGGCGGTACAGGACAGCCTTTTGAGGTGCAGATACGCACCTTTGAGATGCACAAGGCGGCAGAGTACGGTATCGCCGCCCACTGGAAATATAAGGAGGCCTCCGACGGCAGGAAGGTGGAGGGGCAGGAGGAGGAGAAGCTGGTCTGGCTGCGTCAGATTCTGGAGTGGCAGCAGGATATGTCCGATAACAGGGAGTTTTTGAATCTCCTGAAGAACGATTTGGACTTATTCTCGGACAGCGTCTATTGCTTTACGCCCAGCGGAGAGGTGAAAAATCTGCCCGCAGGCTCCACCACCATCGATTTTGCGTACTGCATTCACTCCGCCGTGGGGAATAAAATGGTGGGTGCCAGAGTGAACGGCAGACTGGTGACCATCGACTATGAAATCCGCAACGGCGACAGAATCGAGATCATCACCTCCCAGAATTCCAAAGGTCCCAGCAGAGACTGGCTGAATGTGGTGAAGAGCACCCAGGCCAAGAATAAGATCCAGCAGTGGTTTAAAAGCGAGCTGAAGGAAGATAATATTGTCAAGGGCAAGGAGCTTTTGAACGCTTACTGCAAGACAAAGGGTATTAATCTGTCGAATCTTTCCAAACAGGATTATATGGAGGCCATCCTGCGCAAGTATGGCTTCCGGGATTGGGACAGCGTGCTGGCTGCCGTGGGGCACGGCGCGTTGAAGGAAGGACAGATCATCAATAAGATGCAGGAGCTCTATGACAAGGAGCACAGGAAAGACCTGACTAATGAGGAAGTTTTACAGAGCATTGCGGAGTCGGCGGCTGTCAGCATAAACCGTCCCGGAAAGATGAAATCCCGGACCGGTATTGTGGTGAAAGGGATCGCAGATTTGTCCGTGCGCTTTTCCAAATGCTGCTCTCCCGTGCCGGGGGACGAGATTGTGGGATTTGTCACAAGAGGGCGTGGTATCTCCATCCACAGGACTGACTGTATCAATATTTTGAATCTTCCCGAGCTGGAGAGAGACAGACTGCTCGACGCCGAGTGGCAGGCGCCGGAGCATGCGGTGTCGGATAAGTATGAGGCGGAGATTCATATTTTTGCCAGCGACAGAAACGGACTGCTGGCAGATATCGCTAAGGTCATGACGGAGAAGAATATCAATATACTCTCCATGAATACCCGCACCAGCAAGCAGGGGACGGCGACGCTGCAGATGACTTTTGAGATCAGCGGTGTTGAGGAGTTAAACCGTATCATCGACAGGATCAGGGGGATTGAGAGCGTCATCGACATCGAGAGAACCTCGAGCTGACGCGGGCTTAAGGCCGGAAGGGAGAGCGTATGAGCGATTTGAAGATCGGACGCATGGTGCTTGGAGCCTGCAGCACCAACACCTATTTTTTATACAGAGAGGGAGCAGGAGAATGTATCGTGGTGGATCCCGCGGATGCCGGCCGGCAGATTTTTGCCAATCTGCGCAAGAACGGGCTCCGGGCGGCGGGAATTCTTCTGACCCATGGACATTTTGACCACATCTGGGGTGTGGATGCTCTGCGGGCCGCGGCAAATGAGGTGGCTGAGCATCATGGTCATGACGCGGTCAAGGTTTTTGCCTGTGCGGGCGAGCGGGAGCTTTTGCAGAATGCTCACCAGAACGTGTCTGAGAATTTCGGCCGGGCATGTACGGTGGAGGCTGACGTCTATGTACAGGACGGAGAGGAGATCGAGATTGCAGGAATCCGCTGCAGGGTGATCGCTACGCCCGGACACACGGCGGGAGGCTGCTGCTATTATTTTGAGGAGGCGGGTTTCTGTGTCTGCGGAGACACGATCTTTCAGGAGTCCGTGGGCAGAACGGATTTTCCCACGGGCAGTATGAGCACTCTGGTGCGCTCCATCCGGGAAAAGCTGTTTGTCCTTCCGGAAGAAACCAGGCTTTACCCGGGACACGGGGACAGCACCACAGTCGGACATGAAAAACAATATAATCCATTCTGCGTGTGACGGGCAGTGCGGAGCGGTAGAAACAGTCGGGTAGAGTATGCTGACAATCCAGTTAAACAGAGCCAATTTTGAATATGATGTGAATTCTCTGGTCAGAGCTTTTTATCCCGGAGAGACGGTGGCGGTTCTCACACCGGAAAGTACGCCCCATCGAAGGGAGCATACTGCACAGGAGCAGAAGAGACGGCAGCAGGAGGGAGAGAGCCTGCTGGCCGTGGCGGTAGAGCTTTCGGACGAGGGGGCCGTATTGCGCCTTGGAGGGCGTGTGTACGAATGGCGGTACAAGGCCTCGGGGGCGGAACGCGATGAATTGGAGTACAAGCATGAGTGTAAGCGCTTTCTCTACCGGAGTCTCTGCGATCACACCGGGAGAGAGCTGCCCTGGGGGAGCCTGACAGGCATACGCCCGACCAAGATTGCTTACGGCATGCTGGAGCAGGGCAGATCCGGGCAGGAGATCCTGGAGGTTTTCGAGAATCATTATCAGGTGAGTCATGAGAAAGCGCTGCTGGGTCTGGAGATTGCCGGGAGAGAGCGGGAGATTTTGAGAGATGTGCACACCGGGCAGGGTTACAGTCTCTACATAGGGATACCGTTTTGCCCCACCACCTGTCTATACTGCTCGTTTACCTCGTATCCCATTGCCGGTTACAGACGGATGACGGACGCTTATGTTGACTGTCTGATCAAGGAGATGGAGTATGTTTCAAAGCGGATGGCAGGGAGTGTGCCGGACAGCGTCTACATCGGAGGCGGGACTCCCACCACGCTCGAACCGGAGCAGCTGGACAGACTGCTGTCTGCGCTGCGGGAAAGGTTTGATCTGGATGCGGTGAAAGAATTTACGGTGGAGGCCGGCAGGGCGGACAGTATCACCAAAGACAAGCTGGCGGTGTTAGCCCGGCACGGAGTGGGCAGGATATCTGTGAATCCTCAGACCATGAAACAGGAGACGCTGGATATCATCGGCCGGAGGGCGTCTGTGGATCAGGTGATTGCTGCTTTCCGGCTTGCCAGAGAGGCAGGCTTTACCAATATTAATATGGATTTGATCCTGGGTCTGCCAGGGGAGACGGAGGCGGATGTGCAGCGGACCATCGACCGGGTGGCGGAGCTTGCCCCGGACAGTCTGACGGTGCATTCTCTTGCCATAAAACGGGCTTCGCGGCTGGGGGCATGGATTCAGGAGAACGGGATCGAGGCGCTGAAAAACACGGATAAGACTATGGCTATCGCCGCGGAGGGAGCCAGGAGAATGGGGATGGTGCCCTATTACCTCTATCGTCAGAAGAACATGTCCGGAAATTTTGAGAATGTGGGTTACGCAAAGCCGGGAAAATACGGCCTCTATAATATCCTGATCATGGAGGAGGTGCAGACTATCGTGGCGCTGGGAGCAGGCAGCATCACGAAGGTCGTGTGGCCCGACGGACGAATTGAGCGCTGCGACAATGTAAAAGATGTGGGTTTGTATATCGACAGACTGAGTGAAATGCTGGCGCGCAAGGAAGCATTGCTTGCGGAGCTACAGCTAAAATAAAGGAGGATATTTTATGGAGAGAGCGAAGGTTTATTTCACAAAAGAGATTACCCCTGAGGCGGTCATCCGTCTCTATGATATGCTGCAGGTGCAGCTGCCCGGAAGCGTGGCAGTGAAAGTACATTCCGGAGAGGTGGGCAATCAGAATTTCATCCGTCCTCCTTTTTGGAAGCCCGTGATAGACAAGGTACAGGGGACGATTGTGGAGTGCAACACAGCCTACGAGGGAAAGCGCGATACCACCGAGGCTCATTGGGAGACGATGAAGCTGCACGGCTGGACAGATATCGCGAAGGTAGATATCATGGACGAGGAGGGAGAGCTGGAGCTTCCCGTTGAGGGCGGCAGACAGATCACTGTCAACTATGTGGGCAGCCATCTGAAAAATTATGACTCCATGCTGATCCTGTCTCATTTTAAGGGGCATCCCATGGGCGGCTTCGGCGGCGCCCTGAAAAATATTTCCATCGGTATTGCATCTTCCCACGGCAAGGCTTATATCCACGGCGCGGGGGATGTGGAGAAGATATGGTCCTCAGAGCAGAATGATTTCCTGGAGGCTATGGCGGATGCGGCCAAGTCTGTGGTAAAGTATTTTGACGGCAAAATGGCGTTTGTTAATGTCATGTGTAATATGTCTGTGGACTGCGACTGCTGCGCAGTGGCGGAGGATCCTGAGATAGAAGACATCGGTGTGCTGGCAAGTCTGGATCCCATTGCGTTGGATCAGGCCTGCGTGGATCTGGTATATGCCTCGAAGGATCCCAAAAAGGCGCATCTGATCGAGCGGATGGAATCAAAAAACGGTATTCATATCGTGGAGGCGGCCGACGGTCTTGGTTTTGGCAGCAGACAGTATGAATTGGTGGAGGTATGACAAAAGATGGCGCTGAGTAAAAAGCCCACTACGGGCATGAAGGATATTTTGCCCCGGGAGATGCAGATCCGGGATTATGTCATGGGAGTCATCAGAGACACCTACGGGAGATTCGGTTTCACTTCCATCGAGACTCCCTGCGTGGAGCATATTGCGAATCTGACCAGCAAGCAGGGGGGCGATAACGAGAAACTGATCTTCAAAATTCTAAAGCGCGGCGAGAAGCTGAATGTGAAGGAGGCCGTCACGGAGGAGGACGTGGTGGACTTTGGGCTGCGCTATGATCTGACGGTGCCGCTGGTGCGTTTTTACTCAAATAATGCGGCGTCTCTGCCCTCTCCCTTCAAGGCTTTGCAGATGGGCAATGTGTGGAGGGCGGACAGACCCCAGAGGGGGCGCTATCGTCAGTTTATGCAGTGTGATATCGACATTTTCGGGGAGGCCTCCAATCTGGCGGAGATCGAGCTGATACTGGCCACCACTACCACCTTGGCAAAGCTGGGCTTTCGGAATTTTCAGATCCGTATCAATGACAGGCAGATTCTGAAGGCTATGGCGTCATATGCGGGCTTTTCCGAGGAACAGTACGACAGCGTGTTCATCACGCTGGATAAGATGGACAAGATCGGTATGGACGGCGTGAAAGAGGAGCTTTTGCAGAACGGATTTACCGGGGAGCAGTGCGACAGATATCTGGAGCTGTTTGCAGCGGTGGAGAGCGCAGAGGACGGCATCGCCTGCCTGACGGAGCGGCTGGGCGATTGTCTGGATAAAGAGCTGGTCAATTCTTTCCGTGAGATACTCTCCAGCGTACAGGCAACCAAGTCGGATGCCTTTGAGCTGGTCTTTGATCCCACGTTGGTGCGCGGCATGAGCTATTACACCGGTACGATCTTTGAGATCGCCATGCCCGAGTTTGGCGGAAGCTGCGGAGGGGGCGGCCGGTACGACAGGATGGTGGGAAAATTTACGGGAAATGAGGTTCCCGCCTGCGGATTTTCCATCGGATTCGAGAGAATCGTGCTGCTCTTGACGGAGAGTGGTTTCCAGGTACCCTCCCGCCCCAGACAGGCGGCCTATCTGGTGGAGAAGGGTGTGTCCGGAGAGCGTTTGTGCGAGGTCATCGCCAAGGCTCAGGAGGCCCGGGAGGACGGCACACAGGTGCTGGTGGTCCGCATGAACAAGAACAAGAAGTTCCAGAAGGAACAGCTGATGCAGGAAGGCTATGAGGACTTTGTGGAGTTCTACAAGGATCCGCTTAAAAATTAAAAACGCAAGGAAAAACAGAAATTTTAGAATCGAGGTTTGGAAAAATGGCTGAGTCAATGAAGGGTTTGAAGCGCACTTATCGCTGTGGGGAGCTGAGTGCTGCCAATGCAGGCGAGACTGTCACCGTCATGGGATGGGTGCAGAAGCAGCGAAACAAGGGAGGTATCATCTTTGTGGATCTGCGTGACCGCGCAGGGATACTGCAGGTTATCTTTGAGGAGAGTGACTGTGGAGCAGAGCATTTTGCCAAGGCGGAAAAGCTGCGCAGCGAGTTTGTGGTGGCCGTGACGGGTACTGTGACAAAGCGTCAGGGTGCTGTCAATGAGAATTTGTCCACCGGGGAGATCGAGGTGCGCGCTACAGGACTGCGTGTGCTCTCCGAGGCCGAGACGCCGCCCTTTCCCATTGAAGCCGATTCCAGAACTAAGGAGGAGCTTCGCTTAAAATACCGGTATCTGGATCTGAGAAGGCCGGATCTGCAGCGCAATTTGATTCTGAGAAGCAGAATTGCCATTGCTATCCGCAGTTTTTTGAGCGACGAGGGATTTCTGGAGATTGAGACCCCTATCTTAAACAGATCGACACCTGAGGGCGCGAGAGACTATCTGGTGCCCAGCCGCGTACATCCGGGCTGTTTTTATGCACTGCCTCAGTCTCCGCAGATCTTTAAGCAGCTTCTGATGTGCTCGGGTTATGACAGGTATTTTCAGATCGCAAAATGTTTCCGTGACGAGGATCTGCGCGCGGATCGTCAGCCGGAGTTCACTCAGGTGGATCTGGAGATGTCCTTCGTGGATGTGGATGATGTCATCGACGTGACCGAGCGCATGGTTGCGGCGGTGTGCAGGGAATCCATCGGGTTGGAGGTGCAGCTCCCCTTAAAGCGCATGACATGGCAGGACGCCATGGATCGTTTTGGCTCCGACAAGCCCGACACCCGTTTCGGAATGGAGCTCACGGATGTGTCTGCTCTTGTGAAGAGCTGCGGTTTCGGAGTGTTCACGGGTGCACTGGAGAACGGAGGGAGCGTCCGCGGCATCAATGTGAAGGGACAGGCGGAGATGCCCAGAAAGAAGATCGACGCTCTGGTAGAGTTTGCCAAGGGTTATGGGGCCAAAGGACTGGCGTATCTGTCCGTGATGCCCGACGGCACTTATAAATCCTCTTTCGCAAAATTTATGACGGAGGAGGAGCTGAAGGCTCTGACGGCGGCCATGGGCGGTGAGGCCGGAGATCTGCTGTTGTTTGCGGCGGACAGATTAAAGATCGTATATGCCGTGCTGGGAGCTTTGCGTGTGGAGATTGCCCGCCAGCTTGATCTGATTGACAGAGAGCGCTTTGATTTCCTGTGGGTGACGGAGTTTCCCCAGTTTGAGTGGAGTGACGAGGAAGAGCGCTATATGGCCATGCATCATCCTTTTACCATGCCCATGGAGGAGGATCTGGACAGATTGAATACTGAGCCGGGCAGTGTACGGGCAAAGGCGTATGATATTGTGTTGAACGGTGTGGAGCTGGGCGGCGGCAGCGTGAGAATTTTCCAGAGCGATGTGCAGGAGCGGATGTTTGAGGCGCTGGGATTTACAAAGGAGGAAGCTTACAGCCAGTTTGGCTTCCTGTTGGATGCCTTCAAATACGGTGTGCCCCCTCACGCGGGACTGGCCATCGGACTGGACCGTCTGGTGATGCTGCTCGTACGGGCAGAGAGCATCCGGGAGGTCATAGCCTTCCCCAAGGTGAAAGACGCGTCCTGTCTTATGTCCGAGGCTCCCGGGGAGGTTGCGCCGAAGCAGCTTGAGGAGCTGGCGCTGAAAATTACTGCCGCGGAAGAAGTGCGGGATGAATCCGCTGCGGAATAAAAATACGGAATAAAGCTGAGTCGGGACGGTGGGCTGTCATGGCGGCGGGGAATTTCCCGGCAGTCCTGACAGCCCCTGACGCTTTGGCGGATAGCGTGGAACTGTTGTGGCAGTCAGATTGGGTAAAAGAGCGGGAAAAGGTGAAATTATATTTACTTTCTGTTGAAGAATTGAACGGCGGAGCAGAGGCGGAGAGGCTTTGCAGTCGGGCTGTGGGATATCTGGATACGCATCGGGCAGAGAAAGCGCGGAAGCTTCGGGCGGGAAATGCGAGGATGCTCTCTGTGGGAGCGGGGCTTTTGCTGCAGCTTGCGGCGGTGAAGGACGGCAGCATATATCCCCTCTGTCTGAAAGTTTCGGAGGTGCTGCATAAAATAGAGGAAAGAGGCGGACCGACAGAGATCCGCTATCGGTACGAGGCGGGAGGGAAGCCGGATTTTGAGGATCGGGGGCTGCACTTTAATCTTTCTCACTCGGGCAGGTATGTCTGCTGCGCGCTGGACGAGGCGGAAATCGGGGTGGATATTCAGCAGATGCGCACAGCAAAGAGCAGGAGCCTTGTGGAGCGCCGTTTTTCGGAAAAGGAGCGCGCAGCGCTGGACGCCTGTGACAGTGAGGCGGAGAGAGAGAGGCTTTTCTACCGGATCTGGGTCAGGAAGGAATCCTATGCCAAGCTGACCGGGATTGGGATTGCAGCGGCGGCCGGGCTGGATACCGGAGAGCTGGAACGATCTGTATACTGGCAGGAGTATACTTTGCCGGAGGAATATTTTATGGCTGTGTGCCAATATAGTCCGCAGGAGAGAGAGGATCATGTAGTATGTCTGGGATGAAGAAATTACTGGTTTATCTGAGGGATTACAGGAGGGAGTCGGTGCTTGCGCCGCTCTTCAAGCTGTTGGAAGCGTTTTTTGAACTTTTGGTGCCCCTGGTGATGGCGGCCATGATCGACAAGGGAATAGAGGGCGGCGACGGCGGTTATATCATTCAACTGGGAGCCTGCCTGATCGTGCTGGCTGTGGTGGGGCTGACCGCCTCCATCACGGCACAGTTTTTTGCGGCCAAGGCGGCGGTGGGATTTTCCGCCAAGCTGCGGCAGGCGCTTTTTTCCTATATTCAGGATCTGAAGTTCTCCAATATTGACAAAGTGGGAACCGCAACCATGATCACCCGTATGACCAGCGATATCAATCAGGTGCAGAACGGAGTCAATATGGTGCTGCGGCTGTTTCTGCGATCGCCTATCATTGTATTTGGAGCCATGATCATGGCCTTTTTCATCGATGTAAAGTGTGCGCTGGTGTTTGTCGTGGCAATTCCGCTGCTGGCTGTTGTGGTCATGGGGATCACATTTTTTACCATCCCTTTGTACAAGAAGGTGCAGGCGGCGCTGGATAAGGTGCTCTCCACAACCAGAGAAAATCTCACCGGCGTTCGCGTTATCAGAGCTTTCCACAGGGAGGCCGAAGAGGAGGCGCAGTTCCATCAGGAAAACACGGCGCTTCTGCGGCTGCAGGAATTTGTGGGCAGAATCAGCGCCTGTATGAATCCGGTGACCTATGTGATTGTCAACGCGGCTATCATCGTGCTGATCTATACCGGCGCGGTGCAGGTCAATGAGGGCAATCTCACCCGGGGAGAGGTAGTGGCGATTATCAACTATATGTCTCAGATTCTGGTGGAGCTGGTGAAGCTGGCCAATCTGATCATAACGATTACTAAGGCTTTGGCCTGCGCAGACCGTGTGGCATCCGTGTTTGAGATTCAGCCGGAAAAGGATTCCGGTGCGCAGACATTTACCGGGGCAGGAGTCGCAGGGGATGCGGCCCCCTATCTGGACTTTGACCATGTCTGTCTCACTTATGAGGGAGCCGGCGCAGAGACGCTCAGGGAGATGCATTTTACAGTCAACCGAGGAGAGACCGTGGGTATTATCGGCGGCACAGGCTCCGGTAAATCTTCGCTGGTCAATCTGATTCCGGGATTTTACTTTGCCACTCAGGGCAGCATCCGGCTGGAGGGCACGGATCTGCGGGAGATTCCGGAACAGGAGCTGCGTGCCCGGATCGGCATGGTACCCCAGAAGGCGGTGCTCTTCAAGGGGACGATACGCAGCAATCTGCTGTGGGGCAGACCGGAGGCTTCGGATGAAGAATTGTGGCAGGCTATCGACACCGCGCAGGCCAGAGAGGTAGTGGAGGGCAGAGAGGGCGGACTTGACGCCGAGATTGCCCAGAACGGACGCAATCTCTCGGGAGGTCAGAGACAGCGTCTCACCATTGCAAGGGCGCTGGTGAGAAAACCGGAGATATTGATTTTGGATGACAGTGCGTCCGCGCTGGATTATGCCACCGATGCCAGACTGAGGAGCGCGCTGCAGGGATTGGAGGGGAATGTGACTACGTTCATCGTGTCACAGAGAGCTTCCTCCATTCGCCATGCAGATAAGATCATTGTTCTGGACGACGGCGAGATGGCCGGCGTGGGAACCCATGATCAGCTTTTGGAGAGCTGCACGGTTTATCAGGAAATCTATTATTCCCAGTATCCCGAGGAGAGGAGGGCTTGAAATGAAAAACGCGGTGAAACATAAAAGCGAAAAAACCGAGACGATCAATACATGTCAGAAGCCCGGCCAGATGCAGACGATCAGAAAGGTGCTGCGCTACATCAGGCGTTATTGGTTTATGGTGACGCTCTCCCTGCTGCTTGCAGTTGCGGTGGTGGCGCTGACGCTCTATGTGCCGATTCTCACCGGGGACGCGGTGGATCTGCTGCTGGGAAGAGGCCTGGTGGATATGGCGGCGATTTTTGACATTATGTTCAAGATCGGCATTGCCGTGCTCGTCACGGCGGCCGCTCAGTGGGTGATGAACACCTGCAATAATTATATCACATATCATGTGATCCGGGATATCAGGGAGGACGCCTTCCGAAAACTGGAGAAGCTCCCTCTGCAGTATCTGGACAGCCATGCCTACGGAGAGGTGGTTAGCAGAGTCATTGCGGATGTGGATACCTTTGCTGACGGCCTGCTCATGGGTTTTACCCAGCTTTTTACGGGGGTGCTTACTATTTTCGGTACATTGCTGTTTATGCTGGTGACTAACATTCCCATTACCTTAGTGGTGGTATGTATCACTCCGGTATCGTTTCTGGTTGCACGTTTCGTGGCTACAAGAACCTATACCATGTTTCAGGAGCAGTCTGAGGTCAGAGGGGAGCAGACCTCGCTGATCGAGGAGATGGTAGGGAATCTGAAGGTGGTGAAGACTTTTTCCAGGGAGGAGGCTGTGAAGGAACAGTTTGGCGAGATCAACGGCAGACTGCAGAAGGCTTCTCTGAGGGCGATCTTTTTTTCTTCCATCACCAACCCGGCTACACGATTTGTCAACAGTCTGGTGTATGCAGGGGTGGGAGTGTTCGGCGCCCTGACCGCCATCGGAGGCGGTATCAGCGTGGGAAGGTTATCCTGTTTTCTGAGCTATGCAAATCAGTATACAAAACCTTTTAACGAGATTTCCGGTGTGATTACGGAGCTGCAGAACGCCATTGCCTGTGCTGCGCGCATTTTTGAACTGATCGAGGAGGAGGCTCAGACGCCGGAGGCGGAGAATGCGAAGGTGCTCTCCGATGCCGGAGGACAGGTGGAACTGGATAAGGTATCTTTTCGGTATGTGCCTGACCGGCCGCTGATCCGGGATTTTAATCTGAAGGTTGCACCCGGACGGCGTGTGGCCATCGTGGGTCCTACGGGCTGCGGCAAGACCACAATCATTAATCTGCTCATGCGCTTTTATGATGTGAACGACGGCTGCATCAAGGTGGACGGAACAGATATCCGAGACTATACAAGAGGCAGTCTGCGCACCAGTTACGGAATGGTGCTGCAGGAGACCTGGCTGCGGGCGGGTACCATCCGGGACAATATCTGTATGGGGAGGCCCGACGCCACAGAGGAGGAAGTGGTGGCTGCGGCCAGAGCGGCACATGCTCACAGCTTTATCAAGAGACTGCCCAAGGGATATGAGACAGTGATCACTGAGGACGGAGGAAGCCTGTCCCAGGGGCAGAAACAGCTTCTGTGTATCGCCAGAGTGATGCTCTGCCTGCCGCCCATGCTGATTCTGGACGAAGCGACCTCCTCCATTGATACCAGAACGGAGTTAAAGATACAGAATGCTTTTGCCAGAATGATGGAGGGGCGCACCAGCTTTATCGTAGCGCACAGACTCTCCACCATCAAAGAGGCGGATATTATCCTGGTGATGAAGGACGGCAATATTGTGGAGCAGGGAAATCATGAGACTTTGCTGGCGCAGAACGGTTTTTATGCAAAACTTTACAACAGCCAGTTTGCAGGATAAGCTTTAGTTTATTTGTTATAATTGTAGTTCAGGGGTTAATTATTTATGCCTGTAATCCGATAATAAATGCAGATAGCATAAACTGAGCGGAATTGCTGTTGCCGAGACAAGGAGGGATGGGCATGAAGATAGACCAGAATATCACAGTATTTGCAGGAGCACAGCCTGCAAACACAGGCGGCACGGAAGCTGCCGGCAGAAATCAGGAACCGGAGGAAACCAGGAAGACCATATTTGCCGGTAATTTGAACCAGAATCAGACTTTGCAGGACCGGATCGCACAGCGCAGAGAGCAGGCCAGAGAAGAGGCTATGAAGGTTGTGGGGGATGTGCTTGCGGCAGAGCATGAGATGGATCAGGACATAGAGAACAGGCGCGTCCATATTCGGGAGCTCAAGGAGGAAAAGCTGCAGCTTATGGAGGAGAAGGGCGAGCTGGACGCTCATAAGGAGAGTCTTGCCAAAGCCTTTGAGGACGGCGAGCTCAGTCAGGAAGACTACGATCAGGAGCTCAAGGGACTGTATGAGCAGTATAAGGTATGGAATCAGCGCTACAGTGAGAATGATACATTGACCAAGCAGGAGAATGCCATTATCCGCGGTACCAGACAGGAACGTCTGAAGAAGGATCCCATGGTGAAAGCGAAGAAGGAGGCCGACGGCATTTTGCAGGCTGCCAGGGATGATATTGTAGGAATGGCCGTAGAAGAAGGAAAAGACCATATCGACGAGGAGGCCGAGAAGAGACAGGAACAGGCCGAAGAGATCAAGGAAGAGAGAGAAGAGAAAGAGGAGCTTATCGAGGAGCAGAAGGAGAAACGCGAGGAAGAGGAGGAGCTTCTGGAGAAGCTGCCGCTTCAGGAGATGCTCACACTGGATAAACTGCAGACGGATGTCCAGCAGGAGGTACAGGATATCATCAACAAGATGAAGCTGGTGGCGGAGGACATCAAGGGTGCGGCGGTGGATCAGACCGTATAACTGACTATACATCGGATCACATTATCAGGGAACCTTTTTAAAACCTTTCACATATTCTGATAGAAACGGATGTGTAACATCTATCAGGGTATGCGGGAGGTTTTTTTATGGCATTGGTAGTGTTGGATGCGGGACACGGAGGAGCGAATCCCGGCGCGGTATATAACGGAAGACAGGAAAAGGATGACGCCCTGTCGCTGACCATGGCGATAGGAAGGATTCTGGAGGCTAACGGCGTGGATGTATATTATACCCGCACCACAGATGTATATGAATCGCCTTATCAGAAAGCAATGGAAGGAAATGAGGTGGGTGCGGATTATTTTGTGTCCATTCACCGGAATTCCAGCCCTTATCCCAATCAGTATACGGGGATAGAGTCGCTGGTGTACAACCGTTACGGCAGGGCGGCCCAGCTCGCCTATAATATCAACTCACAGTTAGAGCAGATAGGATGGGTCAATCAGGGAGTCAACGAGCGCCCCGGCTTGGTGGTGCTAAATGCCACGTCCATGCCCGCGGTGCTGGTGGAGGTAGGGTTTATCAACACAGATGCAGATAATGTATTTTTTGACGAGCATTTCTATGAGACGGCACAGGCGATCGCGGATGGTATTATTCAGACAGTGAGGTAGAGTGAATTGCTTATAATGATAGGCGGACTGGCACTTTTTCTGTACGGTATGTATCTGATGGGCGAGGGACTTTCCGGGGCGTCCGGCGGGCGGTTGGAGCGCATTCTGGAAAGGCTCACCGATTCGCCCGCGAAGGCAGTGCTTACGGGGGCGGGGGTGACGGCGGTCATACAGTCCTCCTCCGCTGCCACAGTCATGGTGGTGGGTCTGGTGGATTCCGGCATTTTGCGGCTGGAGCAGGCGGCAGGCATTATCATGGGAGCCAATATCGGCACCACGGTCACGTCGTGGATCTTGGGACTGTCGGGTCTGGAGGCCGATACGCCTCTGCTGCGAATGCTGCAGCCTACATATTTCTCCTCTGTCTTGGGGCTGGCAGGGGTGATGCTCCTTCTGGGGAAAAAGAGTAAAAAGTATAAAAATGCCGCATCTGTTCTGGTAGGATTCTCGGTGCTGATCTTCGGTATGGACACCATGAGCAGGGCGGTGAGCCCGTTTGCCTCATCGCCGGAGTTTGCGCGGGTGTTTGCGGCCTTTTCACATCCTCTCTTCGGGCTTCTGGCGGGGATGGCAGTGACGGCTCTGCTGCAGTCCTCCTCGGCTTCCGTAGGTATTCTGCAGGCTCTGTGCGCGGCAGGGACAATGAACTACGGCATGGCGATACCGATTATTATGGGGCAGAATATCGGAACCTGCGCCACCGCCCTTTTGTCTGCAGCTGGGGCCGGCAGGAATGCAAAGCGGGCGGCGCTCATTCATCTATATTTTAATGTAATCGGCACCGTGCTGTTTATGACCATATTTTATGTGGTCCATGCCATAAAGCCCTTTGCATTTTTGACACGGACAGCGGACGGCATGGGAATTGCGTTGATACACAGCGTGTTCAATATTGCTGCCACGGCTGTGCTGCTTCCCTTTTCCAGAGAACTGGTGGGGCTCGCGTGTCTGACCACAGGAAGAGGTAAAAAGCGCTCTGATTTTGGAACACCGTTTTGGGAGGAGGTATAAAGTTTATTTAAGCATTTATTTGACAGTATACTTAATGTGTTGTATGCTGTTAAATATTGGTGCCTTTCAGAGTAAACTTTACAGGTAAATATAATTATAAAAAAGACGGTATAAACAGGCAGGCTTATCATCTCGAAAGAGGAAAGGGATTTGCCGGGGAAAGGAAAACGAGAGCAAGGGATTTTCGATGAATACAAAAGGGGAAACATGAAAAACAAAGTATGGATTGCGGGCGGGGTATTGACTTTTGAGATAGGACTGGCGCTGCTGTGCGCGGTTTTGCTCATTCGGCTCACCGAATATGGGCAGAGCGGGGAGTATTCGACTCTGGAAAAGATGGCTTATGACCAGTCCGGGAGGGAGACTGTCGTCTACATAAAGGAAAATGGGGAATACGTTCCGTATCTTGTGCTGGAGTCGGATTATGACGGAAATGTGCTGCTACTGAGAGAGTATTTACTACCGGAAGAAATGCAGTACGAACCGGCCGGTTATGAAGGGGGAGGCGGGGGGCTCAGCGGAGGCTGGGTATGGTATGATTATGGTTCCTATTATGAGAAAAGCCAGATTGACAAATTCTTAAACACTGAGTTTCCCAAAGTCTTTGGAGATGCAGTACAGGCAGCTATCATTGACACAACAATTGAGGTCACAGACATGGAAAGCTATCATGAGGAAAACTGGGCTGAGGCCACACACATGATAGAGAGGAAGGTATTTTTACTGTCTGCCGTGGAATTGGGAATGAACTTCAGTATTGAGCATTGTGTGACAAAAGAAGGCCACACGATAAAATATTTTAAAGATAAAGAATACTCTATAAAAAAAGCATATAAAGCAGATGGGACAGCATGGCCCTATTGGACACGTACTCCGTGGATATGGGAAACATATGATGTAACGGTGATAGGCGTTAAGGGACTTGCTAATGCTCCGGCAGACAGCCGTATTGGGGTGCGCCCGGCATTCTGTATGGACAAAGATACCATAGTGAAAGTGAATGACAACATTATTGAGGAAGAAAGTGTATATATTATTGAGCTGGATAATGAATCACTAAAATAAAGAAATCATTTTATTAAAATTCAAAGAGACAATAAATAGATTTTACTATGGAAAAAATTTTTGACTGGACGCTGGAATTTGACAGCCCCCATCATTTCGATCAGCTCTGGAATGCGGAGATCGTCTCTCATGAGAGCAATCATTATATAATCAGGAACAGGGGCTATAATGCCGTCATCGGGGCGGGGCAGACGCTTATTCTGGGATTTAATGCAAGCTGCGGCAGCGGAGATCCCATCGGTTCGGGCCGTGAACCTGAGAATTATAAGCTTATGGCGGTAAATATGAAATAAAAACAGGTATATTTTCCCAATCTTGTCCATATACTGTTACAAATGCAGTTTTACTGTGCAAGAGCGCAGTCTGCAGCCAAAGAGATCAAAACACAGCAAAGGAGGCAGATATATGGCAAGAGGACAACGCAAGAGTATAGAGGAGAAGATCCAGGCAAAGCAGGAACTCATTGACGCTCTGCTCACGAGAGTGGAGTCGGAGAAGAAGGAGCTGGCGGAGCTTCTGGAGGAGAAGCGGCGCAGAGAGCTGGAGGCAGTCAGTGAAATGATAGGAGATTATGGTCTGGCTCCCGAGGAAGTGGCCCAGGCGCTGCAGCAGTTTATGGAGAGCCGCGAGGAGGCTGCATCCTGAAGCGTCCTGAATCGGAGGCCGAAACGCTCAGGTCATAAAATGTTCAAATCAGAAAGAAAATCTATAAAACACCCCCCGCAGGAGCAATGTCACGCTGCCTGCGGGGGGTGTTTTATAGAAAACTATTTATTCAGATTTTTCTGTGCGGTGGACAGCATCAGTTTAATGCGGTTTAGCTGATTTACCTCGCTGGCACCGGGATCATAGTCGATAGCCACGATATTGGATTCGGGATAGGACTTTCTCAGCGCTTTGATGACGCCCTTGCCCACCACATGGTTGGGCAGGCAGCCGAAGGGCTGCGTGCAGACGATATTGGGCACGCCGTCGTGGATCAGCTCCACCATCTCCCCTGTGAGGAACCACCCTTCTCCGGTCTGGTTTCCGATGGAGACGATGGGCTTTGCAAATTCCACGATCTCCCGGATGGGAGTGGGAGGAGTAAAGTGCCTGCTCTTTCTGAATTCATCAGCCGCCGCGCCCCGGAGCAGATGCTCGATGGCCCAGATGCCGAGGGATGATATCCGGGCGGCTTTTTTGCTGGTACCCAGATGCTCTGCTTTATAGATCTGGTTGTAGAAGCAGTAGAGCATGAAGTCCAGCAGATCGGGTACCACGGCCTCTGCGCCCTCGCTCTCCAGAAGCTCTACCAGATGGTTGTTTCCCGCGGGGGAGAACTTCACCAGAATCTCGCCCACAATACCCACTCTTGGCTTTTGGATGTCCAGCAGGGGGATGGCGTCAAACTCGCGTATCATCTGTCTGCACAATTTATGGAATTTTGTAATCTTAACATGCTTGGCTGACACAAAATCCTGTGCCACCTTCAGCCATTTCTGATGGACGGCCTCCACGCTTCCGGGAGTGGCTTCATAGGGCCTCATGCGGTACACGCAGCGCATGAAGATATCGCCGAACTGTGCTCCCATGGCGGCTCTGAGTAACAAATCCGCGTTCAGCCGGAATCCGGGATTGGTTTCAATACCGGCCAGATTCAGGGAAATCACCGGAATCTGGGGCATATCGGCTTTCTGAAGAGCGCGGCGGATAAAGCCCACATAGTTGGTGGCCCGGCAGCCACCGCCGGTCTGGGTCATAATGATGGCGGTCTTGTTTAAGTCATATTTGCCTGAGAGCAGGGCTTCCATGATCTGTCCCACCACCAGAAGGGACGGGTAGCAGGCGTCGTTGTTTACATAGCGGAGTCCCATGTCCACGGAATGCCTGTTGTCATTGTCCAGCACCTCGAAACGGTATCCGCAGGCGTTGAAAGCGGGCTGCAGGATCTCGAAATGGATGGGGGACATCTGAGGACAGAGAATGGTGTAGTCCCTGCGCATCTCCTCCGTGAAGGGTACCTTCACGATGGCGGAGGAGCGCAGCTCTCTGTGTCTGTTCTTTTTCTCCCGCACGGCGATGGCCGAGAGCAGGGAGCGGATGCGGATCCTGGCGGCGCCCAGATTGTTTACCTCGTCGATTTTTAAGCAGGTATAGATCTTGTCGGAGCCGGAGAGGATGTCGTTTACCTGATCGGTGGTGACGGCGTCCAGTCCGCAGCCGAAGGAGTTGAGCTGGATCAGATCCAGATTATCCACTGTCTTTACAAAACTGGCGGCAGCATAGAGCCGGGAGTGATACATCCACTGATCCGATACAATGAGGGGCCTCTCAGGGCATCCCAGGTGGGAGACGGAGTCTTCCGTGAGTACGGCAATATCATAGGAAGTGATCAGCTCCGGAATGCCGTGATTGATTTCAGGGTCTATATGGTACGGCCGGCCGGCGAGGACGATTCCCCGCTTGCCTGTATCCTTCAGAAACTGCAGAGTTTCCTCGCCTTTTTTCTGCATGTCTGTGCGGGCCTGTTCCAGTTCTGCCCACGCTTTGCGGCATGCGGCGGCAATCTCCTTTTTGGGGATTTCGGAGAACTCTCCCGTCAACGCTTCCGTGACCGTGTCCACATCCCGGAAAGACATGAAGGGATTGCGGAAAGTAATGTCGCCGCCTGCAATCTCCTCCACATTGTTCTTGATATTTTCCGAATAAGAGGTGACAATAGGGCAGTTATAGTGATTGTTTGCCTCGTCAAACTCATTGCGCTCATAAAATAGGGCAGGGTAAAAGATAAATTTCACATTCTGTTTAATGAGCCAGGACACATGGCCGTGAGCCAGCTTAGCCGGATAGCACTCTGACTCGCTGGGGATGGACTCGATGCCCAGCTCATAGATCTTTCGGTTGGAGCTGGGGGAGAGCACTACCCGATATCCCAGTTCCGTAAAGAAAACATGCCAGAAGGGATAGTTCTCATACATATTCAGGACTCGGGGGATACCCACTACGCCCCGGGGGGCTTTGTCGGCGTCCAGGGAGCTGTAGGAGAAGATCCGGTTCAGCTTATATTCATATAAATTCGGCACATTATTGGCGTTCTTTTTGCCGCCGATGCCGCGCTCGCAGCGATTGCCGGAGATATACTGGCGTCCGCCGGAAAACTTGTTGATGGTGAGACGGCAGCTGTTGGTACAGCCTTTGCACTTGGCCATGCTGGTCTCAAACTGCAGGGCGCAGAGCTTCTCGTAGGAGAGCATGGTAGTCTCGTACCCGTCCTCGTATTTGTCCTTTGCGATGAGGGCCGCGCCGAAAGCACCCATAATGCCCGCAATGTCCGGGCGGATGGCCTCGCAGCCCGCAATTTTCTCAAAGCTGCGGAGCACCGCGTCGTTGTAGAAGGTGCCGCCCTGAACCACAATATTTTGTCCCAGTTCCGAGGCATCGGACACCTTGATGACCTTGAAGAGCGCATTCTTGATCACGGAGTAGGCCAGACCCGCGGAGATGTCCGCCACGGATGCGCCTTCCTTCTGCGCCTGTTTTACCTTGGAATTCATAAACACGGTGCAGCGGGTTCCCAGATCGATGGGATGCTCGGCAAAGAGCGCAGCCTTGGCAAAATCTTCCACGCTGTAGTTCAGGGATTTGGCAAAGGTCTCTATAAAGGAGCCGCATCCGGAGGAACATGCCTCGTTTAACTGCACGCTGTCCACGGTCTGATTCTTGATCTTTATACATTTCATATCCTGGCCGCCGATATCCAGAATACAGTCTACCTCCGGGTTAAAGAAAGCGGCGGCATTGTAGTGGGCCACGGTTTCCACCTCGCCGTCGTCCAGCAGAAAAGCAGCCTTCATCAGCGCCTCGCCGTATCCGGTGGAACAGGACCGGACAATTTTGACGTCCTCAGGAAGCTTTTCGTAGATTTCCTTCAGAGAGCGGATGGCGGTGTTTAAGGGGCTGCCGTCGTTGCCTGCGTAGAAGGAATAGAGGAGTTGACCCTGCTCACCCACCAGAGCGATCTTGGTAGTGGTGGAGCCCGCGTCTATGCCCAGAAAGGCATTGCCTCTGTAGGAGGCAAGATCTCCTGCAGCCACATGATGGACCCCGTGGCGCGCCTGAAAGGCCTCGTAGGCGGCTTCGTTCTCAAACAGGGGCTCCATGCGTTCCACCTCAAATTCCATCTTGATCTCTGAGGAGAGCTTGCCCACCATCTCTTCCATGGTATAGCAGACCTCTTCCTTTGCGTTCAGCGCAGATCCGATGGCGGCAAAGAGATGGGAGTTGTCAGTGTCGATGATGTGCTCCTCGTCCAGATTCAGCGTGCGGATGAACGCGGCCTTAAGCTGATCCAGAAAGTGCAGCGGACCGCCCAGAAATGCCACATGTCCTCGTATGGGCTTGCCGCAGGCAAGACCTGAGATGGTCTGGTTTACCACCGCCTGGAAAATGGAGGCGGACAGGTCTTCCTTGGTGGCGCCCTCATTGATCAGTGGCTGGATATCGGTCTTTGCAAACACGCCGCAGCGGGCGGCAATGGTATAGAGCGACTGGTAATTCCTGGCATATTCGTTCAGACCCGAGGCGTCCGTCTGGATCAGGGAGGCCATCTGGTCGATGAAGGAACCCGTGCCTCCGGCGCAGATACCGTTCATGCGCTGCTCCACGTTGCCTCCTTCAAAGTAAATGATTTTGGCATCCTCGCCGCCCAGCTCGATGGCTACATCGGTTTTGGGAGCCAGCTCCTGCAGGGAGGCGGCCACCGCAATCACTTCCTGGGTAAAGGGAACCCCCAGATGGTTTGCCAGCGTCAGACCGCCGGAACCGGTGATCATGGGATGCAGGGAGAGATTGCCCAGAGTCTCATACGCCTGCTGTAAAAGTGCGGACAAAGTCTCCCGGATATTGGCGTAATGCCGTCTGTAATCGGAAAACAAAATGTTGTGCTTTTCATCTAAAATTGCAATCTTGACAGTGGTGGAACCGATGTCAATACCGAGAGCTGCATGATTGTTGGAATAATTCATAAAAATATCCTTCCTTAATAATGTGACTCAAAATGACATTCTCTGTCATTATACGCTAATCAATATTAAATTGCAACGAACAAAATATTAAAGAATCCATATGGGAAGATAAAAAATTTCTAAAAAAGGATTTGCTTGGTTTACTTATGTAATAGCACATGTTAAAATGAATTCATATTTGCAAAATTTGGGAGTGCCGCGCACCAAAAGCATAACAGCGGACATGCTCAGGCAAACTATAAAAATAAAACCGTACTGTATGATATAAAGAATATAATAAAGGGCGTGAAATATGATGCGAAAAAAGAATGGTATCAGTAATTTTGAGCGGAAGTTTGGCAGATACGCTATTCCCAATCTGTCCCTGATCCTGGTGATGTGTTATGTGGCCGGGTATATCCTTTCCCTTGTAAACCGGAATTTTATGAGCTATCTGACCCTGGATCCCTATCAGATCCTGCATGGCCAGATCTGGCGGGTATTTACCTGGATCATCAGTCCGCCGGCGGATCTGAGCGTCTTCACGCTGATCATGCTGTTTTTTTATTACAGCATCGGCACCAGCCTGGAGCACACATGGGGAACCTACCGTTATAATGTCTATATCTTTGGCGGTATGCTGATCACCGTGATCGCCAGCATTCTGTGTATGGGCGTATGTTATCTTTTATTCGGATCATGGCTGGAGATACAGGGAGCCGGGTTTTTCTTCTCTGTGGGAGCGAATTTTTTCAGCACCTATTTCATCAATATGTCCATTTTTCTGGCTTATGCCGTCACATATCCCGAACATCAGGTTCTTTTGATGTTTGTGATCCCGGTGAAGGTGAAGTGGCTGGGCATCATTTACGGCGTGATGCTGGTGATCGAAATGGTGCAGAGCTTTATGGCGGGACTTGTATATTATCCGGCCTACTGGTTCGGCATGGTGGCCGTGGGGGCGTCTTTGGTCAATTTCCTGATCTTCTGGATCCGGAGCCGCAGACTGTCTTATTTAAATCCGAAACAGATCCGGCGCAAGGTTCATTTTCAGCATCAGGTGCGGGAGGGTGTGAAGCAGTCCGGACACAAATGCTGTATCTGCGGAAGGACAGAGCTTGACGATCCCTCACTGGAGTTCCGCTATTGCTCCAAATGCGCGGGCAACTATGAGTATTGCTCGCAGCATTTGTTTACACACGAACATAAAGTTTGAAAATAGTAAGCCTGAAAATGGCGGACTGTTATGAGGGGAGAGGGCATGGAGCGGGAGATTTTATTTGCGCAGACGCTGGAGCGCGTCCGAAGGCTGGCGGGAGAACAGGGAAATTGTGTCAGTGAAGAGCAGGTGAAGGAGGCGTTTTCGGAGCTTGACCTGAGTGAAGAGCAGCTGCGGCTGGTGTATGATTATCTGATTCAGCATAAGGTGGGTATAGGGCAGCCGGTGGATCCGGAGGACTATCTCACGGAGGAGGAGCGGGATTATCTGCAGGATTATCTGGACGAGCTTGCCGCACTTCCCGAGCTCACGCCGGGCCAGATTGAGGCTTATACGATCTCGGCTATGGCGGGGGATGCGCAGGCTCAGCAGAAGCTCACGGAGGTCTATCTGAAGGACGTGGCGGAAATTGCAAAGCTTTATGCCGGACAGGGAGTCTTTCTGGAGGATCTGATCGGCGAGGGCAATGTGGCGCTGGCATTCGGTGTGGGGATGCTGGGCAGTCTGGAGCGGCCCGAGGAGGCGCAGGGAATGCTGGCCAGAATGATGATGGATGCCATGGAAGAGTTTATCGCCGGGAACGCGGAGAACAAAAAGGTTGATCAGAAAGCGGCGGAGCATGTGAACAAGGTGGCGGATCTGGCCCGGGCCATGGCAGAGGAACTTCGGCGGAAGGTGACGGTGGAGGAGCTGGCACGGGAGTCGGGCATGAGTGAGAAACGCATCCGGGAGGCCATGCGGATGTCAGGATTTCAGATTGAGGATTTGACGGATGAATCAGACGGTCTATGAGGATTATAAATACTGTATGCAGGATGTATCCAGCCTGTATATCGGCAGCAAATATACTTTCGGCGAGCTTCTGGAGACAGAGACGGTTCCGTTTAAATTTCAGCTTTTGGTGGAACGCTATATTCTGCCGGAGGCGGATGCGGAGGATACGCTGGAGTCCCATCTGTATTATCTGGATGCGAAGAGTTTTCTGGTAAAGATCTACAGGCAGCTCAAGGCCCGGGCGAAGGTAAATCTGATACAGACGAAAAAGGGGCTTGGTGGCAGGGAAAAGAAGGCCTACACCACGAAGTTCCTGACCGTGGAGCAGCTTGTAAAGCTGTCTGTGGAAGAGAAGGAGCAGATGGGACTGGTGATACAGGAGCTTGTGCTGAGCAAGCTGGCACTGATGGGATTTTAAGAACGACGTTCGGGGAGGGAGCATAACTAACATGGATCATAAGATATATGCAGGAGCGGAAGGGCTGGAAAAGCTTTCCGCCTATGAGATCATTGAACAGAGGGAGATCGCGGATATAGGGAGCATGAGCGTGCTGCTGCGCCATAAAAAGACCGGGGCGAGGGTGGCTCTGCTCGCAAATGACGACGAGAACAAAGTATTTTATATCGGTTTTCGCACACCGCCCTCCGATTCCACAGGCGTGCCGCATATTTTGGAGCATTCCGTGCTATGCGGTTCCAGAGAGTTTCCGGTAAAGGATCCCTTTGTGGAGCTGGTAAAGGGTTCCCTGAACACGTTTTTAAACGCCATGACTTATCCCGACAAAACGCTTTACCCCGTGGCGAGCTGCAATAAAAAGGATTTTCAGAACCTGATGCATGTTTATCTGGATGCGGTGTTTTATCCCAATATTTACGAGAAGGAAGCGATTTTCCGACAGGAGGGCTGGCACTATGAGCTGGGAGAAAACGGGGAGCTGACGATAAACGGGGTGGTATATAATGAGATGAAGGGAGTCTACTCCTCCGCGGACGATGTGCTGGAGACGGCTGTCATGAATTCTCTGTATCCCCACACTGCCTATGGAGTAGAGTCCGGAGGAGATCCGGATGTTATTCCTGAACTCAGCTATGAGGAATTCCTTGATTTTCACAGAAAATATTATCATCCCTCCAACAGCTATCTCTATCTCTACGGGGATATTGATATGGCGGAGCGTCTTGCATTTATTGACGAGCATTATCTGTCAGCGTTTGATGCGCTTGAGATTGATTCTGAGATCGGGAAGGAGTCCGGAGACGGCTGTACTTCCACAGTGGTGATCAAAGAGTATCCTCTGAACGAGGGGGAGGATGCGGAGGAAAACACCTATCTCTCCGTCAATTACTCCGTGGGAGAGAGCACGGATATTGAGCTGTGCACTGCGTTTCAGGTGCTGGATTATGCCCTGTGCTCTGCGCCCGGAGCGCCGTTAAAGCAGACGCTGGTGGAGCGGGGCATCGGAAGGGATGTGTACAGTATCTGGGACAATGGCATCCGTCAGCCCTATTTCAGTGTGATCGCCAAGGGAACCTCTCTTGAGAGACAATCGGAATTTATGGATGTAGTGCGGGAGGTGCTGGAGCGTATCGTCTCCGGGGGATTTGAAAAAAAGGCGCTTCTCGCGGCGCTGAACTATTACGAGTTTAAATACAGGGAGGCTGATTTCGGGTCTTATCCCAAGGGACTGATGTACGGCCTGCAGATGCTGGATGGGTGGCTTTACGACGAGGACAGGCCGTTTGCCTATCTGGAGCTGACAAAGACTTTCAAGACGCTCAGGGAGCGGGTGGACAGCGGTTGGTTTGAACAGCTGGTACAGAGTTATCTGCTGGAGAACAGTCACAGCAGCGTGGTGATCTTAAAGCCTGTGGAGGGGCTGCTGGAACAGCGGGAGATGGAGACCGCACAGCAGCTTGCAGGGAAGCTGGCGGCAATGTCGGAGGCCGAGGTGCAGGAGATCTCCGATATGGAAGAGAGGCTTAAGCTTTTTCAGGAGACGGAGGACGCTCCGGAGGACTTGGCCAAGATTCCGCTGCTTTCCAGGGAGGATCTGAAGAAGGAGGCGGCTGCCCCGGTGGTGGAGGAGCGCAGGCTGGGCGATACGCTTCTTTTGTATCATGATTTGGCTACAAACGGCATCGCTTATCTGCGTCTGATCTTCAGACTGGATCAGATTCCCGGGGAATATTTTCCCTATGTGGGTCTGTTAAAGGGGTGCCTCGGGCTCTTAAATACCGCAAATTATAAATACGGAGATCTCTTTAACGAGATGAATCTGGTCACGGGCGGTATGGCGGCTGTGAACAATGCCTACAGCCGTATCGGCGACCCGGATGCCTGCAGGGTGACCTTGGAATTAAAGACCAAGGTCTTCTATGACAATCTGGTTCAGGCTGTGTCGCTGATGCAGGAGATCATGCTCACCAGTGACTTTACGGATGAGAAGCGCCTTCGGGAGATTTTGGCGGAGGGGAAATCCCGTATGCAGGCACAGATGATGTCCGGAGGCCACAGTGTGGCGGCGGGCAGGGCTTTGTCCTACGGCAGCGTGTCCGGATGCCTGAGTGAGGAATTATCCGGCATACCCTTCTATCGGCTGATCGCCCGTCTGGATGAGCAGTTTGAGGAGGAGAAGAGCGGTCTCATCGAGAAGCTGCAGACGCTGGCCAAAATGATCTTCAGACCCGAGAATCTCATGGTGGACTTTGTGGGAGACAAGGAGGTTCTGCAGAAGCTGGAAGCGCCTGTAGAGCAGTTGAAACGAAGTCTGTATGTCTGTGATGTGAAAAAGGAGGCGTACCGTCCTGACCCCCATCGCAGAAACGAGGGATTTATGACGGCGGGACAGGTTCAATATGTGTGCCGCGCGGGGAACTTTGCGGATAAGGGTCTTGCCTACACAGGGGCGCTGCGTGTGCTGAAGGTGATGATGGGCTATGAGTACCTGTGGACAAACGTGCGGGTAAAGGGCGGTGCTTACGGCTGTATGTGCAGCTTCGGACGAACCGGAGAGAGTTACTTTGTGTCATACAGAGATCCCAATCTGACCAAGACATTAGAAGTCTATGAGAGAGCGGCGGATACCATTGCCCATTATGAGGCGGATGAGTCTACCATGACGCGTTATATCATCGGCGCCATCAGTGATCTGGATATGCCCATGACTCCGGCCGCCCGGGGCTTATATGGTCTGAGCGCCTATATGACAGGACTTGATCAGGAGTTTCTGCAGAGGGAGCGGGATGCCATTCTCTCGGCTCAGTCGGAGGATATCCGGGCTCTTGCCGGTTATATCCGCGCCTTTATGGAGGACGATTTCCTATGTGTGGTGGGAAATGCCGGAAGATTGAAATCCGATGGAGAAATTTTCATGAAACTCGAAAACCTTTTCGCGTAAAAGGCGTCTGATAGGATAGGACGGCTGTCGGTAGTATTCTATACAGAGGCGGCGAGAAGGAGGAATATTATGAAAATGAACGGTAAAATCATCGGAACAGGTAAAAAATGCGGCGCAAGGTGGCTGGCTGCCGGGCTGTCGGCGGCAGTCATGCTGGGATTTGCGGGCTGCGGAAGCGGCAACAAGTCTTTATTGTCAGAGCCCCGCGCCGTCGAAAACGGAATGGCTATGTCCGAAGAGAAGGCGGATTACGGCTATGAGTCTGCAGATATGGAGTTTGCTTCCGGCGGCAATGCGGACGCCGCCTTGAACGAGTCAGGCAGCGCCACCGCTTCCGGGCAGCCGGACAATTCTGCCTATTATGACACAAGGAAACTCATCAAGACGGTAAATCTGGAGGTGGAGACCCAGGAGTTCGACGGTCTGCTGGCTTCTATAGAAGCGCAGGTGGAACAGCTCGGTGGTTACATAGAGAATATGAACACCTACAACGGCAGCAGGTATTCCGGCCGGGAGACCACAAGATCATCGAATCTCACTGTGCGTATTCCCCAGAAGCAGCTCGGCGGCTTCGTGGACGCAGTGTCTGCGGCGGGCAATGTGATCAGCCGTAATGAGAATGTAGAGGATGTAACCTTATCCTATGTGGACATGGAGAGCAGAAAGAAAGCTCTGGAGACGGAGCTTGAGCGTCTGCAGTCATTTTTGGAGCGGGCTGAGAGTCTGGAGGATATCATCACTCTGGAGGAGCGGATGTCCACCGTGCGCTACCATCTGGAGAGCATGGCGTCCCAGCTTCGCACCTATGACAATAAAGTGGATTTCTCCACGGTAAACATGAACATCCGCGAGGTACGGCAGCTCACGCCTGTGGAGGAGGAGACCACATGGGAGAGACTGTCCGGCGGCTTTATGAACAGTGTGGAGAATGTGAAGGATGGCTTTGTGGAATTTTTTATCTGGATCGCGGTGCATAGTCCCTATCTGGCAGTATGGGCGGCAGTGATCCTGATCATTGTCCTTGTGATCAAACTGATAATCCGCAGAAGCAGGAAGAAACAGGCCGCAACGCGCGCAGCCGCTCAGAACGCAGCCGCGCCCGGCGGACAACAAAAGTAGAAAAGTGAGAGTGCTATGAAGGAAGATACCGTATACAAATCTGGTTTTGTGACTTTGATCGGAAGGCCCAATGTGGGTAAGTCTACCCTTATGAATCATCTCATCGGGCAGAAGATCGCTATCACTTCCAATAAGCCCCAGACCACCAGAAACCGTATTCAGACTGTGTTGACGCTGGATAACGCCCAGATCGTGTTTCTGGATACTCCCGGCATCCACAAGGCCAAGAACAAGCTGGGAAATTATATGGTGAATGTGGCGGAGCACACCTTAAACGAGGTGGATGTGATCCTCTGGCTGGTAGAACCGACCAATTATATCGGCGCTGGGGAGCGGCATATCATCGAACAGCTTAAGAAGACGAAAACGCCGGTGTTTCTGGTGATTAACAAGACTGATACGGTAAAGCGGGAGGAAGTGCTGACCTTCATTGACACTTACCGGAAGGAACTGGATTTTCAGGAGATTGTTCCGGTATCGGCCCTGAAGGGAGACAACACGGAGGAGCTGGTAAAATGTATTGTGGCGTATCTCCCGGAGGGTCAGCCCTTTTATGATGAGGACACAGTCACCGACCAACCCATGCGACAGATCGTGGCGGAGCTCATCAGAGAGAAAGCGCTGCGGCTTCTGGAGGAGGAGATTCCCCACGGGATTGCAGTCAGTGTGGAGAGCATGAAGGAGAAAGGCAGAATCTGCCATATTGATGCAACCATTGTGTGCGAGCGTGAGTCCCACAAGGGCATCGTTATCGGAAAGGGCGGACAGATGCTCAAAAAAATCGGTTCAAAGGCGCGGCCGGAGATTGAAGATCTGCTGGAAATGCAGGTAAATCTGCAGCTTTGGGTGAAGGTGAAGAAGGACTGGAGAGACAGTGACTTCCTGCTGAAAAATTTTGGATACAACCCCGGTGACGGCATGAGTCGGGAATAAAATCATCCTGTTTTGCAGACCCTATCAGACATACAGAACAGATAGGGGGAAGCGCTGATGCACACATGGAATTATTGGAAAGAGTTTGAGAGTACAGGCAGGATCGAGGACTATTTATCATATAAAGCAAGCTACAGCCAGCGGCCAGGAGACGAGAAGGTCGCTGGCTGCAAGTCCGATTATCAGGAAACATTTTCAGGTATGTCGAAGGACGGTGCCTCGGACAGAAGAGGGATGGATAAGGGATTATGCAGGAATTCGTACAGGTGACAGGAATGATCTTAAAGCAGTCCCCCGCGGGTGAGTATGACAGGCGGGTCTGCATACTCACCAGAGAGCGGGGGAAGATTTCCGCGTTTGCCAGAGGAGCCAGAAAGCCGGGAAGCCGTCTGGCTGCAGCCACCAATCTCTTTGCCTTCGGAACCTTCAGAATCTATGCGGGAAAGAATTCCTATACGGTGACGGAGGCTGAGATATCCAATTATTTTGAGAATCTGATGACGGATTATGTAGGCGCATACTACGGCATGTATTTTACGGAGGTGGCAGACTATTATGCCAGGGAGAACAATGATGAGAGAGAGCTGCTGAAACTCCTGTATCAGTCTCTTCGGGCGCTGGGGGCGGATTCGCTCTCCAATCCTCTGGTGAAATGCATTTTTGAGCTGAAGGCTATCGCTGTAAACGGAGAGTTTCCCGGGGTGCCTGAGGATCGGGAACTCCAGGAATCCACAGTCTATGCACTGCGTTATATCGCCGAGAGTCCGGTGGAGAAGCTCTACACCTTCACGGTGACGAAGGAGGTTCTGGCAGAGCTTGCGCAGGTGGCCTCGGATTATGGGAAACGCTTTATGAATCATACTTTCAAAAGTCTTGAAATACTCAAAACTCTGTGTTAAAATTTGATATAGTCTGTGCGGGCACAGGTGGAAGGCAGCGAGATTTTTGTTGAGGGATTTTAGATGAGGGATTGTGGATGAGAGAATTACATAATCGAAAACAAATAGCGGGATGGATACTCAGTCTGCTCATGCTCGCCGGCTGCGGTGTGGCGAAGATACCTGATACCGTGACGGACGCAAGCCTGATCATTGACAGGGACGGCGGCATCACTTCCTATATCGCAGGGGTTTTTGACAAGGATTATTATGATCTTAACGACCTCAAAAGGATGGCGCAGGAGGAGGTTGCCGCTTACAACACGGCGAATCAGACAGGGCAGAGCGCCCTTGTTGAGCTCAGAGAGGTCCGGGTGCCGGAAAACGGCGGACAGTCGGTGCTTGTGAGCTACAGCTATGACAGTGCGGCCACCTATCAGGATTACACCGGCAGCCGTTTTTTTTACGGGACGGTGGAGGAGGCCGAAAAGGCGGGGTATCATTTTGAGGAGCTCAATCAGATGCTCTACGATACAAAGGGAAAAAACAGTATGGTGTCCAGAGAACTGAGTGATGCGGGCATGGCCCAAAAGCATGTGGTTCTCCTGACGGAAGTGACAAGAGTATACTGTCCATATAAGGTGGCCTATATCAGCGAGAGCGCCGAGGCGCTTGACGATGGGAGTATCGGAACAGCGCGTGTGATGCCGGAGGAATATCCGGTTATCATTGTGCTTGATAAATAGAGGAGGCGAAAGAGATGGAGAAGACATTAGACAAGATCGTTGCTCTGGCAAAGGCGAGAGGGTTTGTATATCCCGGCTCCGAGATCTACGGGGGGCTGGCCAACACCTGGGATTACGGCAATCTGGGTGTGGAGCTTAAGAATAACGTGAAGAAAGCGTGGTGGCAGAAATTCGTACAGGAGAATCCCCACAATGTGGGTGTGGACTGTGCGATCCTGATGAATCCCCAGACCTGGGTGGCCAGCGGCCATCTGGGCGGTTTTTCGGATCCGCTGATGGACTGTAAGGAATGTCACGAGCGTTTCCGGGCCGATAAGCTCATTGAGGACTATTGTCTGGAGGCACAGATTGCACTGGACGGGAGTGTGGACGGCTGGAGCCAGGAACAGATGCGGGATTTCATAGATGAGAAGCAGATTCCCTGTCCTACCTGCGGCAAACATAATTTTACGGACATCCGTCAGTTTAATCTGATGTTCAAGACCTTTCAGGGTGTGACTGAGGATGCCAAGAGCACGATTTACTTAAGACCCGAGACCGCTCAGGGCATTTTTGTCAATTTTAAAAACGTACAGAGAACTTCCAGAAAGAAGCTTCCTTTCGGCATCGGCCAGATCGGAAAGTCCTTCAGAAATGAGATCAGTCCCGGCAATTTTACTTTCCGGACCAGAGAGTTCGAGCAGATGGAGCTGGAGTTCTTCTGTAAACCGGGCACCGATATGGAGTGGTTCCAGTATTGGAGAGGATTCTGCCGCGACTGGCTATTGTCGCTGGGGATCAAGGAGGACGAGATTCGTCTGCGCGATCACTCTCCCGAGGAGCTGTGTTTTTACAGCAAGGGAACCACGGATATTGAGTTTAAGTTCCCCTTTGACTGGGGAGAGCTGTGGGGCATAGCGGACAGAACCGATTATGATCTGACCCAGCATGCCAATACCTCAGGCGAGGATATGAGCTATTTTGACGATGAGACCAGCGAGAAATACATTCCCTATGTGATCGAGCCCTCTCTGGGGGCGGACCGCGTGGTGCTGGCGTTCCTCTGCTCCGCTTATGACGAGGAGGAGCTTGAGGGCGGCGATATGAGAACCGTGCTGCGTTTCCATCCGGCACTGGCGCCTGTGAAGATCGGCGTACTGCCTTTGTCCAAAAAGCTCAACGAGGGCGCTGAAAAGATATTTATGGAGTTATCCAAGAAATATAACTGTGAGTTTGACGACAGAGGAAATATCGGCAAGAGATACCGTCGTCAGGATGAGATCGGGACGCCGTTCTGCGTAACCTATGATTTTGATTCCGAGACGGACGGCTGCGTAACCGTGCGCTTTAGAGATTCCATGGAGCAGGAGAGAATCGCGATCACCGGGCTGGACGCATATTTTGCGGATAAATTTGTGTTTTAGGAAATGCCGGGGAGCAGAGAATTCTTTCTGCTCTCCTTTCGACTAATAGTGAGAGGTTTCGTGTATGGAGATGACTGAATGCTTTCTCGTCCTGGGGATAGAGCCCACAAAGGATGAGCGAATGATCAAAAACGCATACAGGGATAAGCTTGCCGTCACCAATCCTGAGGATGACCCGGAGGGGTTCAAGCGCCTGCGCACGGCTTATGAGGAGGCGTGTGTTTACGCAAAGCGCTCCGATGAGGAGGAAGGAGAACCGGCAGAGCAGGATACCACGCCCTCCGGTATATGGGTGGAAAAGGTGGCGGACATCTACGCCGGTATCAGTTCCCGCCGGGATATGGAGCGCTGGAAGGCTCTTTTTGACGATGATATCTTTATGGCGCTGGAGGAAGAGGAAAACTGCAGATGGAAGCTGCTGCGCTTTTTGATGGATCACTTCCGGCTGCCCAGCGCTGTCTGGAAGCTTTTGGATGAGAAGATGAATCTGACTGCAGACGCGGACAGACTCAGGGAGTCCTTTCCCGCAGATTTTATCAATTTTGTGGTGAGCCGCTGTGAGCGGGGCGAGGATATGGAGTTTGAACTCTTTGAGGGCGCGGAAGATGCGGATTACGATCTGTTCATCAGCTATTACGACAAATGCTGGCAGGCGCTGCAGGAGGAGAAACCGGAGGAGGCTGCGAGGCTTCTGGAGGAGGCTGCGGGGCTTCATATCTATCATCCTGCCATGGAGATCTGCAGAGGAAATCTTCTCTATGCCCAGAATAAAGGGGATGAGGCACGCGCTTTTATGCGGGCGCTTCTCGACAGGTATCCCCGGAATTCCATGGTGTGTTACAACACGGCGGAGATGCTGTGGAAGCTGGAGGACCGGGACAAGGCCTCAGAGATTTATCTGGGGCTCAAGGAGGAGAACGACAAGCATTATATGGCCAATGTGCGTCTCACCGAATGGTATTATGACAGGGGCGAGTACACGGAGGCCAAAAAGTGCGCGGAGCTGGTGCTCTCCTCCGGCGCGGACGATTCTTTTATGGAGATTCTGACAAAGGTCAACGCAAAGCTGGAGCGGGATATGGAGCGGCGTTTCCGGGAGGAGAAGGACTGGGAGTCCGGATTGGAGCTTTGCTGGTGCTATCTGCAGGACGGCAAGACCAGCAGGGGAATACGCCTCGCCGTGGAGATCGAAAAGTCGGTTACCGCCGAGAAAGAGGCCGAGTACAATGGTCTTCTGGCCAAATTGTTTGTGGAGGAGGCCGAATACGAGGACGCGGTCTATATGGCGGAAATCTGGGAGAAGCTGCTGCAGGAAAAGCTTCTTTCTGACGAGAACGAAGAGGAGAAGGAGAAGGATCAGGACCGCATCCGGCAGGCCCATATGATCCGCATGCAGTGTTATAAGGCTCTTGGCTTTAAGGAAAAGGAGTATTTTGAGAAGGCGATAGAAGAGATTGAGGCCGTTGAGACCGGGACGCCCAGAGATATCGGTCTCTGGCTGGAGAAGGCACAGATCTATATGGAGATGGAGGAGTATGACAAGAGTCTGGCCCTCACATCCCGTATGATAGAGGAATACCATGTGTATGCGGCGGCGGCCACGGCCATGGAGGTCTACCGCAGGCAGTGGGAGGCCGGCGGCGTGGTGCAGAATGCCCGCATCTGTATTCAGAATTTCCCGGGTTATATCCGTGCGTATGAGCATCTGGGCAGAGTGTATCTGGACCTGGAGGAGATGGACGCTCTGAAGGAGCTTTTGGCGGAGGCTGAGAAAAATAAAATAGAGAGCCCGTATCTGGAAGCATACCGGTACCGGATGGAGAAGAAGCCCCCCGAGGTGGATATTCTGAACAGACGGCTGGATGAATTCCAGAGAAAGTTTCAGGATAAGCTGGAGGAGGGAGAGCTGTATTACTATGAGACGGGACTGCCCGTGATCACTGAGTATCTCTACTGGTATCCGGGAGCTTATATGCTGAGGAGAAGGGCTTCCTTTCACAAGAGCGGCAGGCAGATGGAGAAGGCGCTGGAGGATTACGAGAAGGCGCTGGCCGATGAGCCGGCCAATCCCTACATCCACAACAGCATGAGTAATATCTATGTGTTATTGGGGGATTACGAGCGTGCGCTGGTGAGCATTAAGAAAGCAATTCTTTACGGTGATCTGGAATGGACCGCCGTGCTGTATTATCATATGGCCAGGATTTATATGATGCTGGGAGACAACGAACAGGCGCTGGTGTGGTTTCGCTATTATGACAAGACCGCGGGGAAAGACGGGGGACACCTGCGCAATATGGCAGAGTGTCTGGCACGTCTGGGCAGAACGGAGGAGGCGGCTGAGAAAATTGCTGCTTTCTACCGCAGAGAAGACGGTACATTTTATGACGGTTATTACCGCAGCCTGGTGAATATCTATCACACTGCGCGGGATAAGGAACAGATGCGCCGGGTGCTTGAGGAGTGGAATCAGAAACAACAGAAAACCACGTCTCCGTTTTCGGCTCTGATGCCCAAGAGCGTTCGCCGGAAGAAGATGGACGAGGAGGCGATTGATTACTGCGACCGGGCAGCATGGCAGGCGATGCAGGAGGGAGACGGCAAAACGGCGCTGGCTCTTTTGGAAAAGCAGATTCATCTGGGAGAGCTCAGGGACGGGTCTGGTTCCAGAGAGGGACTGGAGGACATGGTATTTGCCGCCATCCTCTTTGGAGACGATAAGCTGGGAAAGAAATATGCGGCAAAGCTGAAGCTCTGGATGAACAAAGCTTCCTTCCGGGCGGTGGACGAGGACTATGACCGGCCCAAGGCGAAGCTTACCAGAGAATTCCTGGCCAATTATTACACGGCATCCGATGACAAGCTGCAGGAGATACTGGACAGGGAGAGCGGCTGCACGATCTGCGGTTACTGTCTGATGCCGCTGTGTCAGGAGCTGGAGGGCATGCGGATTCTGCTGCTCATCAGGCAGGGAAAGCAAAAGGAGGCGCAGGAACGCCTTGCACATAATCTGGAGGTACAGCCTTTTGATGAGTACATGCTGGCTATTCAGGCCGTGATCGGATCAAATTAGGGAGTGTAAGAATGATAGTAGGAATTGATTTGGGTACTACCAACAGTCTGGTGGCATATTTTACGGAGGAGGGTCCTAAGATCATCCCCAACAGACTTGGAAAGAATCTGACACCCTCCGTGGTGAGCGTGGATGAGGAGGGGAATGTATATGTGGGTGAGACGGCCAGAGAGCGCATGAGTCTCTATCCGTCCTCTGTGGCGCAGACCTTCAAGCGCAGTATGGGGACGGAGCGCACCTATAATCTGAGCGGTCATCTCTTTAAGCCGGAGGAGCTCTCCAGTATGGTGCTGCGCGCCCTGAAGGAGGATGCGGAGGTCTATCTGGGCGAGGAGGTGACGGAGGCGGTCATCAGTGTGCCGGCATATTTTGACGACAAGCGCAGAAAGGCTACCAAGCGCGCCGGGGAGCTGGCGGGCTTAAAGGTCGAGCGTATGATCTCGGAGCCCACGGCCGCCGCGGTGGCCTACGGCTTATATGACAAGAATCAGGACACCCGTTTTCTGGTATTTGATCTGGGAGGGGGAACCTTCGATGTGTCTGTGCTGGAGCTGTATCACAATATCCTGGAGGTGCGCGCCGTAGCCGGGGACAATTATCTGGGGGGCGAGGACTTCACCCAGGAGATGGCAAAACTTTTTCTGCAGAAGACCAAGCTGCAGATCCCGGCACTCTCGGAGAAGGAGCAGGTGCGTCTGCTGAAGGCCGCGGAGAAGGCAAAGCGCGCCATAAATGATGAGTCTTCTGTCAACATGAGCTTTTTATATAAAGAGGAGCAGAAAGAGGCGGTAATTACCGCCAAGGAATATGAGGAAGCCTGCGAGGAGCTTCTCATGAAGATCAGGGAGCCGGTGAAAAAGAGTCTGGCAGACGCCGGATTAAAGCTTTCCGATATCGATGAGGTGCTTTTGATCGGCGGCGCCACCAGACTTTCCATTGTCAGGGATTTTCTGATCCGCCTGTTCCGAAAGTTCCCTGACACGAAGCTCAACCCCGACGAGACGGTGGCGCTGGGAGCCGCGGTTCAGGCCGCGATGAAGGAGAGGCGCGAGGAGGTAAAGGAGGTCATTTTGACCGACGTGTGTTCCTTTACGCTGGGAACCGAGGTGGTGGTTGAGTATGACGAGGGCAAATTCGAGGACGGGAGATTTTGTCCCATCATCGAGCGCAATACAGTGATCCCGGCCAGCCACACCGAGCGGCTTTACACGGCCAGGGACAATCAGACTTCGGTGCGGGTGCGGGTGCTGCAGGGCGAGAGCCGTTTTGCCCGGAACAATCTGTATCTGGGCGAACTGGAGATTGAAGTGCCCAAGGGGCCGAAGGGCAGCGAGTCCGTGGACGTGACTTATACCTATGACATCAACTCGCTTCTGGAGGTGGAGGTCCGGGTGGTCTCCACAGGAATCACCAAGAAAATGATCATCAAGGGACAGGATAATCAGATGACGGAGGAGGAGATCAAAAAGCGCATGGAGGAGCTGGCCTATCTGAAGATCCAGCCCAGAGATTTTGAGGAGAACCGTCTGGTGCTGCTCCGGGCGGAGCGCATGTACGAGGAGGCTCTGGGGGAGCGCAGGCAGCGGCTTGACCGTTATATCACGGCATTCGAGGCAGCCTTGAAGAGAGGAGATCACGACGAGATCCGGGAGACCAGAGAGGAATTGAATGACGTCCTGGAGGATGAGGACGATTAGGAGGATAAAGCAATGCAGAAACGTGGTGTGAATGAACTGAGAAGAATGTATCTGGACTTTTTTGAGAGCAAGGAGCATTTGAAGATGAAGAGCTTTTCGCTGGTGCCGCACAATGACAACAGTCTGCTGATCATCAACTCCGGCATGGCTCCCTTAAAGCCTTATTTTACGGGGCAGGAGATTCCTCCCCGCCGCCGTGTGACCACCTGTCAGAAATGTGTGCGCACCGGAGATATCGAGAATGTCGGCAAGACCGCAAGACATCTGACTTTCTTTGAGATGCTGGGAAATTTTTCCTTCGGGGACTATTTCAAGCATGAGGCCATCCGCTGGAGTTGGGAGTTTCTGACGGAGCATGTGGGCATGGAGCCGGAGAGGCTTTATCCTTCCATCTATTGTGAGGACGATGAGGCCTTTGATATCTGGACGAAGGAAATCGGTGTTCCCGCAGAGAGGATCACCCGGTTTTACCGGGATGAGAACGGTGCATGCGACAATTTCTGGGAGCATGGCGCAGGCCCCTGCGGCCCCTGTTCCGAGATTTATTATGACAGAGGCGAGAAATACGGCTGCGGAAAGCCCGACTGTAAAGTGGGCTGCGACTGCGACCGCTTTATGGAAGTGTGGAACAATGTGTTCACACAGTTCGAGAACGACGGGAAGGGCAATTACACAGAGCTTATCCAGAAGAATATCGACACCGGAATGGGTCTTGAGAGACTGGCGGTGGTGGTGCAGGATGTGGATTCCGTGTTTGACATTGACACCATGAAAGCCATCCGGGACCGCATCTGCGAGATCGCCGGAGTGAGCTATCAGGAGGATGAGACAAAGGACGTCTCCGTCCGTCAGACGAATGTTTCGATTCGTCTTATTACGGATCATATCCGTTCCTCCACCTTCATGATCAGCGACGGCATCATGCCGTCCAATGAGGGCAGGGGATATGTGCTGCGGCGTCTGATCCGCCGGGCGGCGAGACACGGAAGGCTTTTGGGCATTCAGGGAAAATTTTTGGCCGAGCTGAGCCGCACCGTCATCGACGAGTGTAAGGACGGTTATCCCGAGCTGGAAGAAAAGAAGGAGTTTATCCTGACAGTGCTCACTCAGGAGGAAAATAAATTTGACAGGACCATCGACCAGGGCTTAAGTATTCTGGCACAGATGGAGGAAGAGATGGCGGAGAGCGGCGTAAAGGAGCTCTCCGGCGAGAATGCTTTCAAGCTCTACGATACCTATGGCTTCCCCATGGATCTGACGGAAGAGATCCTTGGAGAGAAGGGCTTTACCATTGATCAGGCAGGATTTGCCCTGTGCATGGAAGAACAGAAGACCAAGGCCAGAAAGGCCAGAAAGACCACCAATTACATGGGGGCGGACGTCACGGTGTACGAGTCCATCGATCCTGCCGTCACTACAGCTTTTGTGGGTTATGACAGATTGCAGCACAATTCCAAAGTGACAGTGCTCACCACGGAGACGGAGCTGGTTGAGGCTCTCACAGACGGACAGGTGGGAACCGTCATCGTGGAGGAGACTCCCTTCTATGCCACCATGGGCGGACAGAATGCTGACACGGGTGTGATTACCACTGCGGACGGCAGCTTTGAGGTGAAGGACACCGTAAAGCTTCTGGGCGGCAAGGTAGGACATATCGGCCTGGTGACGAAGGGTATGATCAAGGTGGGAGATACGGCCACGCTGACCGTGAACGGCACACAGCGCGCAGATACCTGCAGAAACCACTCGGCTACACATCTTCTGCAGAAGGCGCTCCGGGAGGTTCTGGGCAGTCATGTAGAGCAGAACGGCTCCTATGTGGACGGAGAGAGACTGCGCTTTGATTTCAGCCATTTCCAGGCCATGACGGCAGAGGAGCTGGAGCAGGTGGAGCGGCTTGTGAATGACAAGATTGCGGAGGCCATCCCTGTGGTCACCGATGTGATGAATATTGAGGATGCCAAGAGGACGGGAGCAATGCAGCTCTTTGGAGAGAAATACGGCGATACCGTGCGCGTGGTACGAATGGGCGACTTTTCCGTGGAGTTCTGCGGCGGCACGCATGTGAGCAATACCGCGTCCATAACCGCTTTTAAGATTCTCTCCGAGAACGGTGTGGCTGCAGGTGTGAGACGCATCGAAGCCCTGACCGGAAACGGTGTGTTTGCCTATTATCGCGGTCTGGAGCAGACACTGGAGAATGCCGCAAAAGTGCTTAAGACCACCCCGGGCGCCATCGTGGAGAAATGCGAGCATCTCATGGCAGATATGAAGGCACTCGCCTCCGAAAACGAGTCTTTAAAGAGCAAGGCTGCCAAGGATGCTCTGGGCGATGTGATGGATCAGGTGACAGAGGTGAAGGGAGTAAAGCTTCTGGCCGCAAGTGTGAACGGCGTGGATATGAATGGTCTGAGAGATCTGGGAGACCAGCTCAAGGAGAAGCTGGGCGAGGGCGTTGTGGTGCTCTTGTCCGAGCAGGAGGGCAAGGTGAATCTGGTTGCCATGGCCACGGACGGCGCGGTGAAGGCCGGGGCCCACGCGGGCAATCTCATCAAGGGAATTGCCGCACTGGTAGGCGGAGGCGGAGGCGGACGCCCCAATATGGCTCAGGCAGGCGGCAAGAATCCCGCGGGAATCGGACAGGCTGTGGCCGAGACCGCCAAAGTGCTTGAGGAACAGTTGAGTTAAACCGGAAGATAGTATGGAGGAGTCGCATGAAGGAACTCAGGAGGGTGATCATAAAGACATTTATTGCCGTATGGGCTCTGGCAGGCGGCTCCCTCTCCATGATTCTGACCGGTTATGTGACGGATGTGCCCCTTGCAAAATATGTGTTTACACTGTTTGAGAATCTGGACGGCCGGGGGATGGAATATTGCTTTCTGGCGCTGGGAACCGGTCTGATCTTTTATCTGGTGCGAAACAGGCAGAGGAGTCCCCGGGTCAGCGGACTCTCGGCATTTTTTGCCGTCTGCACGGTATTTGGCATCAGCTATTCCAAAACGGATTCCTGGGACTGTATCTTTCTCTTCGGCAATCAGTTCCTGCTGGCAGTGTTGGTCATGTTTGGCTATTATTTTCTCTACAAGAATGTAATCCTGTTTATCGGCATGGTGTTTGAGACGAAACCGGAATGGCTGCGTGCAGAGGCGCAGAGCAGACCCGGCCGGATTTTATTTGAGGAACATCCTTTTTTGGGACCTTTTCTTTTCCTGCTTGCGACGGGCCTTCCCTGGCTCATCGCATTTTGTCCGGGGACGCTTCAGTGGGACGCCCACGGCCAGCTGTGGATGGCTATGGGAGTGACGGAGCAGACAAGCTATCACCCGGTGTTCATTTCTGATTATATGGCCGGGTGTGTGATGCTCGGGCGCAGATTGTTCCACTCGGATTCCGTGGGTCTGCTTTTCTATACGTTTCCGCAGTTTCTGGCGCAAAGTCTTGTGTTTTCTTATGTGATGACCGTGATGAGACGGCTTCACAGTCCTGTTTTGTTTCGTTGGATGGCATTGATCTTCTGGGGAGTCTTTCCCTATTTTCAGATCTGGGGTTTGACTATGGTGAAGGACAGTCCCTATTATATTTCGTTCGTACTGCTTGCGGCAGTGCTTGCGGAGGTGCTGGCATGCGGGGAGGAGCCTTACGGGGAATCCGCCCGGCCGGTCCGGGTCGCCCGGCGGCATTATGGGCTGATGGCGCTTGGAGTGGGCGGTATGGTGCTCTCGCGAAACGACGGGAGATATGTGATTGTTCTGACCCTGTTTGCGGCGCTTTTATGTTATCGCAGATATTGGAGGGTATTCGTGCTGGGGCTCTGTGTCTGTGCAGGTCTGCTTGTGGTGGAGGAGGGAATCTATATGCCTCTTGCGGGCATCGGCAGAGGGCCTGCGGGGGAGATGCTGTCGGTGCCGCTGCAGCAGACCGCCCGGTATCTTCGGGATCATTTTGACGATGTGACGCAGGAAGAGGCGGCAGTGCTCGAGAAAGGCTTCGAGGTGGAGCTGTCCGAGATCGCAGACAGATATAAGCCCGATATCTCTGACCCTGTGAAGGCAAATTTTACGGATGCGCCCGACAGAGGATATCTGAAGGAGTATTTCCGGGTGTGGGCGGCGCAGTTTATGAGGCATCCCGACACTTATATTCAGGCGTTTCTGAACCAGATTTACGGCTATTTCTATCCGGACTGTCCCAATCACGGAGACTATCTGACAGTGACCTATATCGGTAATTCGGAGCATTGGCAGGATGGTCATCTGGACATGGAATTTACCGTGAAAAACGGTGTGCTGCGGGAGTTTTTGAGACATACTGTATACACTGTGGAGAAGATGCCGGTGCTGTCTTTATTTTACGGCTGCGGCATCTACACCTGGCTGCTGCTGGGAGCCGTGACGGGAATGCTTACCCGCGGGAAGCGCAGGGAGCTGTGCGTTCTGGTGCCAGAGTTTGCAGTGCTGCTCATCTGTCTGGTCTCTCCGGTAAACGGGTATCTGCGGTATATGACGCCGGTGATGGCGGCGCTGCCGCTTTGGCTGGCCTGGTGGTTTTATCAGACCGCCGGCCGGGGAAGGATTGATATGGATGAAAATGACAGGAATGAAAAATAGAGAAAACAGACGCTATCTTCTGATCAATATTTGTTTTGCCCTGGCGCTGTGTATCGTGATCGCGCCGCTTCTGGTGCTCAGTGCATATAATTTTCCGTCGGCGGATGACTGGAGCTACGGGAGGGACGCCTATAAAGCTCTGCAGGCGGGCGGAGGCGTCGGGACGGTCCTTAGGATTTCCTTTGAGACGGTGGCGAGATATTATGTGGGTTGGGAGGGGAGATTCATGAACGCGCTCTTTGCCTCCCTGCAGCCGGGCATCTGGGGAGAGGAATATTATGCCGTGGTGGCCTGGCTGATGCTGGGAGGACTGATCCTGGGCGAGCTGTTTTTGTTTCGAGAGCTGTCTGGCAGGCTCTTGTGCCGGGAGGGCTGTGAAAACCGGGGATTGTGGTTTCCCGTGGCCGCCTCCACGTTGATCCTGCAGATACTCTATACCCCCAGCGCGGTGGAAAGCTTTTACTGGTACACGGGAGCGGTGAACTATACGTTTGTGTTCGGATTGTCCATGGTTCTGACCGCATTGTTTTTAAAATTGGGACTGGGAGAGGCAAAAGGATGGAAATACGGACTGAATGCCGCTGCGGCGTGTATCCTCTCCGTGGCAGTGGGAGGGGACAATTATTCCACCAGTCTGTCTATGGTTCTGTTCATGATTGGATCTTATCTGCTGGTTCCGGTGCTTGGCGGGAAAGCCGTACCGGGGAAGAGCCGGTTTGACAGGGATTTGTTCCGACGCTTTCTGAGTCGGACATGGTTTCTGAGCATATTGACGGGAGGAAGTCTCTTAGCCTGTGTTCTGGCCCCCGGCAATGCGAAGCGGCTGGAGGGGAATTTCGGCGGCGCTACCACGGAAAACCCCTTGGGGGCGGTGCTGCAGTCGCTGCTGCGCTCCTTTACCAATATCTGGTCCTGGACGGATGCAAAAATACTGCTGATGGTTCTGTTGATTCTGCCATTTGTGTGGCTGGCTGTAAAGAATATACGGTATGAATTCCGTTTTCCGGGAATTTTCACCTTATTTACCTTTGGGTTTTACGCTGCCCAGGTCACGTCCAATCTCTATGTGGACGGAACCACCGGAGGCGGCAGGGTGGCGGCGATCCTGTATTATTCTTATCATGTGTGGCTGGTGGGCAATGTGTGCTATTGGATGGGATGGTTTTGCAGGAGGAGACGGAGCTGGCCCGGATTTTTGGAAAAGGCATTTTCCGCTGCTGCGCCTTTTGCCCGTAGATTTTTGATTCCTTATTGCGCTGCGGCGGGAATGCTTCTGGCGGGAGTGATCTATACCTGTGATCTGAAGGAGATTTCCAGTTACAGGGCATACCGCGACTGGCGGCAGGGCTGGGCGCAGCAGTATGCAATGGAGTGGAGGGAGCGGCTGGAGGTGCTGCATGACGAAACCGTCACACAGGTGGAGTTTGCGCCGCTGTCCGTATACCCCGAGACGATGCTCTACACGGATCTGCAGGATGAGGATGGCTATATCTGGGTGAACAAGGCCTGTGCAAATTATTACGACAAAGAGTATATTCATATCGTGAATGCCGCAGAATAAGTTTGCGGGTTGTTGACGGATAAATCAGGAAGAGAGACGGGAATGGATAAATCCGCGGGAATGGAGACAAATTAGTGAGCGAGGAATTGAGAGCGGAAGCGTTCGATGAGAGAACAGAAGAACTTAATGAGGAAGAGCAGGCGCGGATGCGCAGAAGGAGAGAACGCATCCGCAGGATGAAGCAGGAGAAGGAGAGGAGGATGAGACTGCTGCGGATCTGCAGGCTTGCGCTGCCGGCAGCGGCGGTTGTGTTCGCCTTTTGTATCGGGGCGCTTGTCCATGTGGTGTCTGTGAAAGGTGCAGCCCGGGCAGAACGGCAGGAGCGCGGAGAAAGCGTCGGCGGAGAGGAGCGTGGGGCACAGCCTTTTGAACAGCTCTCGGGCCAGATTTCTGCAGGAGATGTCGGAGCGGGGACTCAGATCGTCCATATGATGGATATCGCCAATCAGGCGGTCAGTGCGGTTCTGGAGACAGCAGATGAAGCCGAACCGGGTGAGGCCGGAGAGAATCAGGCGGGAGAGGATGAGTCCGGGGAGGATAAGACCGGAGAGGATGGGACCGGGGAGGATCAGGCGGTGGCTGCCGGGGCACCTGCTAAGGTATATGCCGCTCACACCACGGCACAGACAGCGTCGCCGCCCGATGAGGTCAACAGTAAGTATGCGGTATTTATCGATCTGAATACAGGGGATATTCTGGCGCAGAGAGATTATCGCACGGTGATCAGTCCGGCTTCCATGACCAAAGTACTCACGATTCTGGTGGCGGCGGAACATGTGGAGGATCTGGACGATACCTTCACTATGACGATCGACATTACGGACTACAGCTATTCGAACGATTGCAGCAGTGTTGGTTTTGCAGTGGGAGAGACCGTGACGGTGCGGGATTTGTTTTACGGTACGATTCTGCCCTCAGGGGGAGATGCAGCGGTGGCATTGGCCACCTATACGGCGGGCAGTCATGCGGCTTTTGTGGAGATGATGAACGAGAAGGCGGAGGCGCTTGGACTTTCCGACACGGCACATTTTACCAATTGTGTGGGACTGTACGACGAAAATCATCACTGTACGGTCTATGATATGGCTATGATTATGGAGGCGGCTTTGGACAATGAGCTCTGCAGGGAAGTTTTGAATGCTCATATCTATACGACCTCTGCCACGGAAGCGCATCCCGAGGGGATTACAATTTCCAACTGGTTCCTGCGCAGGATCGAGGACAAGGACACCGGGGGAGAGGTAGTCTGCGCCAAGACGGGCTATGTGGTACAGTCGGACAGCTGTGCAGTCAGCTATGGCGTGGACCAAAGCGGAAGAGGATATGTGTGCGCCACTGCGGGAGCGCACAGCCCATGGCGCTGTATCTATGACCATGTGGCTCTGTATAAGCAATATGCGCAGGAGTAGAAAAATCCGGATTGTACAAGCACATAATTCAAGGGTTTCATTACCTGTTATAATATGTTATTAAATTCTCGTCAAGTCCTTATAAATACTAACTTTTCTGTAGGTGAGCTTTCCCTTATGTATTCCGTGGTGTCGTATCTTACCTTTGTTTTGGCGAGTTGGCAAGCCGGAAAACCATCTTGTGGCGTCCAACATATTCTGATAAAAAATTCACAAGGGTGCTGCCATAACGGTAGGCGGCTAGTTCTTCTACGGAGGGACTGTGACCCTCCGATCACAATGTATCTTCGATACATAGAAACCTGCCTGCAGGAATCTGGGAAAGGAAGGCTAAGTAGATGTTGACGATTGAAGGATTGATTTCAGTGCTTGGCTCATGCCTGACATGCTTCGGTCTCGGATACGCCAGCGGAAGCAAGGATAATAATAAACCACAAAAATAGCCGCCCTTAGTGAAGTGGACCCCTATTTTTGTGTTTTTTGATGCCGCTGATAGAGGGGCGATTGGGGCGAAAATCGTACTATCAGGCAAAAGTATACTTTCACGCAAAAGTCAGGGGTTTCCGTGATAGTATAAAGGGGAAAGGTAAAAAGGAGTAGGGTATTGGGGATTTTAGTGGAAAAGGGTATTAGCTTGACGGAAAATGCTGTCGATAAACGGGAGATATAATACAAACACGGAAACTGCATGGAGTTCTCGTGTTTGCATATGAGTTTCCGTGATAGTATACAGAAAAATTGAAAAATGGTAATATGAGAATGAGAAAAGGGCTGTTGTATGGCTCTTTTTTCATTTTTAGACAATTCATGGATTTCTACATTTCAAAAATGCAGCATTCTAATAAAATCCCCCAATACACATAAAACCATTTCTTTTTATCCGGATAATCCTCACGGGAAGTAAAACCGGTAAATCTGAAAAATGAAGATATTTTACAAGACGGAGGAAAAAATAAGAGGTAAAATGGCTTTTGACAAGGAGGTAATCTGCATGAAGAAAGAAACAAGGGCAGTGGTATATGATGATGAATTACGGATGGAAGCATATCGTTTTGAAGGAATCGTGCAACCGTTTCCAAGCCATTTTCATGAGCATTATGTGATTGGGTTTGTGGAGGATGGGGAGCGGGTGCTTTCCTGCAGGGACAGGGAGTATGCCGTAGAAGAAGGCAGTATCGTGCTTTTCAATCCGGGTGACAGCCATGCCTGTGTGCAAAGCGATGAAAGGACGTTTGATTACCGGGGATTTAACATTTCAAAGGAGGTCATGCTCGATCTGGCGGAGGAAGTTACAGGGAAACGGGAGCTTCCGGGATTTTCAAAGAATGCTATCTGTGATGAGGAAATAGCCTGCCACCTGCGCCGCTGCATGAGATGGTCATGAAAGGGACAGGTGAGTTTGGGAAGGAGGAAACTCTGCTGTTCCTGCTTTCATACCTCATACAGAATTACGGGAAGCCTTTTGCAAGCTGCATCCCGGAATGCAGGCAGGAGATTGAAAAAGCGTGTGAATACATGGCAGGGCATTTTACGGAGCGTATTTATTTAGACCAGATATGCCGCCATGCGGGGCTTAGCAAGTCAACGCTGCTGCGGGCCTTTACAAAAGAAAAAGGCGTCACGCCGTACCGATACCTTGAAACAATCCGCATCAATGAGGCAAAAAAGCTGTTATCGGAAGGTGTGCATCCCGTGGAAGCAGCGATCAGGACAGGGTTCTCAGACCAGAGCCATTTTACAAATTACTTCAACCAGTTCATAGGGCTTGCACCCGGAACTTACCGTGAAATATTCTCGGAAAAAGACGGGGACGGTGGGCAGCATGGGGAATAGGAAATCAGCCGGGCATCTGGCGGCGCTGTTCACCATCATCATATGGGGGATGACATTCATATCCACCAAAGTCCTGCTCACGGATTTCAGGCCGGTGGAAATCCTGTTCTTCCGCTTTGTCATGGGTTTTGCGGCATTGCTTCTTGCCTGCCCGCACCATATGAAAGGCGTGGGGCGCAAGCAGGAGCTGACTTTTGTATTGGCGGGAATGTGCGGGATATGCTTATATTACCTGCTGGAGAATATCGCGCTTACATATACGATGGCGTCCAACGTGGGAGTCATCATCTCGGTTGCGCCGTTTTTCACGGCGATCCTGTCACGCTTGTTCCTGAAATCAGAAGGGAAGCTGCGGGCAAATTTTTTCATAGGTTTTGTGGTGGCAATGGCAGGCGTTGCGCTGATCAGCTTTAACGGCTCTAAACTGGAACTGAACCTGATGGGGGACTTGCTGGCAGTCCTTGCGGCTTTTGTGTGGGCGTGCTATTCCATACTGACAAGGAAGATCAGCAGCTTCGGTTACCCGGTCATACTCACCACGCGGCGGACATTCTTTTACGGCATCCGGTTTATGGTTCCGGCATTATTTCTTTTCGATTTTGAAGTCGGGCTGGAACGGTTTGCGGATATGACGTATTTACTCAATATACTGTATCTTGGGCTGGGGGCGTCTGCACTCTGCTTTGTCACATGGAACCTTACAGTAAAGATGCTTGGCGCGGTCAAGACCAACGTCTATATTTACATGGTTCCCGTCATAACGGTGGTGACTTCCGTGTTAATACTGAAGGAGCCGGTGACATGGGTTTCCGTTATGGGGACGGTTCTGGCAGTTGCGGGGCTTTTCCTTTCTGAATATAACGGGAAGGGGAGTGAGAACAGTGAATGAGCCTGCGATAAGGACGGAGGAGCAGATCATCAGCCTGTTCCCCGACAGGGAAACTTTAATTTGCCGGGGATGGGTGCTGAAAAGAATGGAAAGGCAGCTTTTGGTCTATCCGCTGTATTACAAGTTGAGATCAGAAAGAAACTGGCAATCAGGGAGAGATTAAGTAACATTTGACAGCAGGCACCAGAAAGAAGTAAACTTAAGGAAAACAAGTCTGGATAAATCCGTGGCAGGAACTCTCTGCGATTCTCCAACTGACAGTAAGTTTACTCTATCTTTAAAGAGAATACATATTGAAAAACTGGGATAAACGTGATACAATCCAAACAAATGTACGAATACTATATAAGCTTTATATTTGGATTTTGACAAAGTGGTTTTTGAGTAAGATATTTGTGGCATAAGTAGTTATTTAAGTTATATAAGGGGATGATAACAGTGATCTTTGTTAGTGGAATACATGGAGTGGGAAAGACTTTTTTTTGTAACATAATGAAAAAAAGGCTTAATGTTGAGAGTTATACAGCCAGTCAACTGATTGCATCTAGACGAAATGAAAGGTTTGCGGAAAATAAATTGGTCTCAAATATTGATGATAATCAGGATTTACTTGTGGTAGCGATTGAAGAATTGAGGAAGGCAGAAAAGGAATTTATTTTAGATGGGCATTTTTGTTTGCTTAATGAGTCTGGAGAAATTACAAGGATACCGTTAGATACATATATGCTTCTAAAACCGGATGTGATTATTCTTTTAACAGAGAAACCAGAGATTATAGCTGACAGAAGATTGCAAAGGGATAATGTTTGCCAAGATGTTTCAGAAATAACAGAGTTTCAGGAAAAGGAAAAATGTTATGCGAAAGAAATTGCCGAGAAGCTTGATGTTTCATTAGTGGTATCACGAGGTATGAATGATATTGACAAAATTGTGGATTGTATAAAAAGGGGAGAATATTGATATGGCAGGGAAATTTGTATTAAAGAAATTTGCGGAAATAAATCTCAACGATACTTTTTTTGATTCTCTGAAAAATGATTATCCTGGCACAGAAAAAAGTACCGGATTTGTTGATTGGTTTCAAAAGAAGTCTATAGATGGTGCAACGGCTCTTGTCTTTGAGGATGAGATAGGTGTTGGAGCTTTTGTTGTTTTGAAAGATGAAGAGGAAAAAATTGAGTTAGTGGATTTGATACTTCCAGAAAAAAAGCGCCTTAAAATAAGTACTTTTCGTATTGCCGAAAGATATCGCAGACAACGTATTGGTGAAGGGGCAATAGGTTTATTACTTTGGAAATGGCAACAAGATAATACAGAGGAAGTCTATGTAACAGTATTTGATAAGCACGAGACTTTAATTTCACAATTTGAACGTTTTGGCTTTCAAAAGAAAGGTTTAAATCTGAATGGTGAAAATGTTTTAATAAAAAGCCGGAAGTATATTGATTTTAATGATCCATATAAGTCATTTCCGTTTGTTAAAGATGGATTTGATTGTGCTGGATATATAATTATTGACGATAATTATCATGATACAATGTTTGCGTATTCTGAACTTGCTAATATAACGAGTTTACAAACTAAAGTAAGTAGTAGTGTAAGTAACGGACTGAGCAAAATTTATGTAGGTCAAGCGCCTAAATTGAATCACAAAATAGGTGAACCTATACTTGTTTATCGGCGTTACACGCAGGGGAATGGAAAACGATATCGTTCCTGTGTGACATCTTTTTGTATTGTGACAGATTTAATCCAAGCAAAGATTAATAATCGGTACTTGATGACTTTTGACGAATTGAAATCGCAAATTGGAAATAAATCGGTATTTAATGAAAACGAGTTACAAGAGCAGTATAATCGTTTTAGAAATATGACAATTGTTGAATTGTTGTATTATGGTTATTTTGGAGCTGGAAACAACGTAAATATGAATTGGCTGGATCAAAATGGTTTTTGGGCAGCAGAAGGTCAGTATCCGACAGAGGTGAAGCTAACTCCTGCACAGTTTAAAAGAGTTTTAACGGAGGGAAATATCAATGTGTCAAATGTTGTTATCAATTAATCCAGAGTATGTTGCGAGTATTCTCCAAGGAAAGAAATTATATGAATATCGAAAATTTCGTTGCAGAGATGATGTGGATAAAATTATTATATATGCTACCGCTCCGCAAAAACAGGTTGTGGGGGAGGCTGAAATCGCAGGCATAGTAGAAGATGATATATTAGCGGTATGGCATCAGACGAAAGAGTATTCAGGTATTACTTATAAGTTTTTTCGACAATATTATAAAGGAAAAAAGAGGGCAATAGCATATCAACTTAAGAATTTAGTTATTTATGATAAACCCTTAACTTTGGAGGAAATAGGTGTTTCTTGTGCACCACAATCCTATCGGTATATTACAGCTATGACTCAAGGATAAAATTCGTTAATTGATGCTGATTAGAAAATATCATCGGGATAAAGGATAGGCGAGGAGAAGCAGGTGATATAATTGGGACAAGGTTTGCAAACCTTGTCCCAATTTTTATATCTGAAAAGGGAGAACGGAAGCAACGAACTTTAGGTCTATATCCTAGAGCCATACATATATTGCTGGCCAGCGATATAAAAGTCTGGCAGTAATCAGACCGGTAATACCATCCTCTGTCGATAAGAGATAACGTATAATAAGTTTCGCAGATATATGCCATAGAGTGAAAGATTTGAGCATTTATAGAAAAATATTGTGATGGTGTTGTTCCTCAAGGAAACAATAATATTGAATTGGATCATCAAATTTATCAATTTGTGCATATTATAGGCAAGCGGTTATTTGCTCCCTGCTCGTAAGGGCAAAAACAAGGGAAAATGCATACAAGTTCACGATTCGAGGCTCTGAAAGCCTTGAAAAAAGGGAAGTTAGATGGATTGATAAACAAATCCGGATTTTGAGAAGGAGAATGGCATGAGCAATCATCTGAAGAACGAGACAAGCCCGTATCTGCTGCAGCATGCGGAAAATCCCGTCGACTGGTATCCGTGGTGCGGTGAAGCATTTGAGAAAGCCCGGAGGGAAGATAAGCCGATTTTTCTGAGTATCGGTTACAGCACCTGTCACTGGTGTCATGTCATGGCCCATGAGAGCTTTGAGGATGAGTCAGCGGCCGGGATACTCAACAGATATTTTATTTCAATCAAGGTTGACCGTGAGGAGCGTCCCGACATTGACAGCGTGTATATGTCAGTGTGTCAGGCGTTCACCGGAAGCGGCGGCTGGCCCATGAGTATTTTCATGACTTGGGATAAAAAACCGTTTTTGGCGGGCACTTATTTTCCCGTGCGCTCACAGTATGGCATGCCGGGATTTTCCGATCTGCTGAACGCGGTGGCAGATCAGTGGAACAGCGGCCGCGACAGGCTTTTACGTTCGGCGGATCAGATTATCGCGCAGCTGAGACAGCCCCGGTCAGCCGGCGAGGAGACGGACAGGGATCGTATATCAGAGCGGGCGGTAAAAATGTTTTCGGACAGCTTTGACGGTATATACGGCGGCTTCGGAGCCGCGCCGAAATTTCCCGTGCCGCACAATCTGCTGTTTCTGATGCTGTACGCCAAGCAGAAGGACAGGCCGGACGTACTGGAGATGGTTGAGCGAACCCTCATTCAAATGCGAAAGGGCGGTATATTTGACCAGATCGGCTATGGTTTTTCCAGATATTCCACGGACAGATATTTTCTTGCGCCTCATTTTGAAAAAATGCTGTATGACAATGCGCTGCTGATCATGGCATACGCAGCGGCTTATGATATGACCCGCAATCCCTTCTATTTGGACACGGCAGAAAAAACGGCACAGTATGTGCTCCGTGAAATGACCTCTCAGGGCGGCGGATTCTACAGTGCGCAGGATGCGGACAGCGAGGGGGTAGAGGGGAGATACTACACCTTCAAGCCGGATGAAATAACGGAGATTCTGGGTGAAGAAAAGGGAAAACGGTTCGCAGACGCTTTTGATATTACCGCGGACGGTAATTTTGAGGGTGTGAATATTCCGAATCTTCTGAAAAATGATGATCCGGGCGATGCTCTGTACGGCGGTTTCGGAGAGGAGCTTCAAAAGCTGTACGATTATCGCAGAAATCGTTTCAGGCTGCATCTTGACGATAAGATACTCATCTCCTGGAACTCCCTCATGATAGCGGCGTTGTCTGTGCTCTACAGGGCTTCACGGAACGGGAGATATCTTCGGGCAGCGATGGACGCGCAAATGTTTATCGAGAGGAATTTGAGCGAGGGTCTGCGCCTTTTTACAAGCTGGCGCGATGGAAAATGTTCGGCCAACGGTTTTCTGGATGATTATGCGTTCTATGCCGCCGCATTGACAGAGCTGTATCATTCCACCCTGAACAGAGATTATCTTGAGAAAGCGGAGCGGTTCTGTATGGAAGCGGTAAAACGCTTTGCCGATGGCCAAAACGGGGGTTTTTATCTCTCGGATCCCGATGACGCGGAGCTTTTTATGAATCCCAGGGAGGTTTATGACGGAGCGGTTCCCAGCGGAAATTCCGTCATGACCTATAATTTAGTGAGATTGTATCAGCTGACTGAAAAAGAGGACTACAAAGCGCTGGCGGAAAGGCAGATCCGTTATATGTCCGCCGAGGCGCAGGGGTATTGGACAGGGCACAGTATGTTCCTGTTTGCAAAGCTGGTTTATGACGATCCGCCGGAGCATATCGTAATCGTTTTAAAAGACACTGCGGATCTGGAGGAAATCCGGAAACGGCTTCCGCTTCTGGCTAATGTGATCGTCGTTTCAGACGGCGGGGAGTATCCGCTGGTCAACGACCGCACCACCTTTTATGCCTGCAGGGATCATGTCTGCCAGGCGCCGTTCAATTGAGATTTGGAAGAAACAGTTGACAACGCCGCCGTGCAATGAGTAATATAAGAATAACTGATGCGAAGGAGATACCTTAGGGATATCTCCTTTTGAAGTTTGTGCATGAAAACATAAGGAGAAGGATCCATGAGGTTGATGCTTCACTATATCAAAAAACACATAGGCATGTTCCTGACGGCGGTGGCGTTCCTCACCATAGAGACATTTGCGGATCTGCTTCAGCCCACGTTTATGTCCTATATTGTGGACCGGGGGGTAAAAGGGCAGGAGCAGGAGCTGATCATCAGGTATGGCCTGATCATGTTGGGCATCACCGCCATGGGAGCCGCAGGCGCCGTGGTGCGCAATCTTTATGCCAGCAGGACGTCACAGCTCATCGGCAAGGAGATCCGGCTGGCTGTCTATGAGAAGGTGCAGACATTATCCTATGAAAATATCGACAGACTGCAGCCGGCTTCCATCATCACCAGGATCACCAATGATGTGACCCAGATGCAGAATTTTATTAACGGGATCATGCGGATCATGCTGAAGGCCCCGGTGACCTGTATCGGAGCGGTGGTTTTGATCATTCTCCAGATGCCCGGGCTGCTGCCTTTGATGCTGGCGATCTTAATTTGTGCCGGACTGCTGATCTATGGCAATATGAAGCTGGGGTATCCCCGGTTTGATAAAATGCAGCAAAAGCTGGACGGACTCAACCGCGTCAGCAGAGAATTCCTGAGCGCTATCCGGGTGGTCAAGGCTTTCCAGGCAAAGGAGCAGGAGCGGGAGAAATTTGAGGATGCATCCGGGCAGCTGGCGGAGGCCGGTATTTCCTCCATGCGTGTCATGGCAGTATTCGGCCCTCTGATCAATCTGACCGTCAATGCGGGAATCGTGATGATGCTGTGGCTCTCCGGCCGGGAGCCGGCGGGAGAGATCGGCAGGCTGATGGCCTGCGTCAATTATATGACACAGGTGCTGTTTTCTCTGGGCATGGTGTCCAATATCTTAAACTCTGCCGTCCGTGCCACAGCTTCCTCCGCCAGAGTGCAGGAGATCTTGAACGAGGTGCCGGCCCAACGGGAAGCGGAGGAGGGAGAAGCCCTGCAGGTGCAGGCACCGGAGGGCAGTATTATTTTCCGGCAGGTGACTTTTTCTTATGCCGGAGCTTCCCGTCCGGCGGTGCAGGAGGCGAGCTTTTCGATCAAAGAGGGGGAGACTGTCGGCATCATCGGTCCCACCGGTTCAGGCAAATCCACATTGGTGAATCTGGTTCCGCGGTTTTATGATGCCACCCGGGGACAGGTGCTGGCAGGGGGACAGGACGTGACGCGGGTACCCGTGGCAAAGCTGAGGCAGATGATAGCCGTAGCGCCTCAAAAAGCGCTGCTTTTTTCGGGTACGATACAGGAGAATCTGCGCTGGGGAGATAAGCAGGCTTCCATGGAGGATATCCGCCGGGCAGCGGAGGCGGCCTGTGCGGAAGAGTTTGTGGCGAAGCTGCCGGAGGGGTATGACACGCTGCTGGGTCAGGGAGGGGTCAATCTCTCCGGCGGACAGAAGCAGCGGCTTTCGATTGCCAGGGCCCTGCTGAAAAAGCCCCGGATATTGATTCTGGACGATTGCACCAGTGCGCTGGACGCCACCACAGAGGTACAGGTATTAGCGGGAATCCGCAGGGAGTCTGCAGGCATGACGGTGCTGCTGGTGAGTCAGAGGATATCCACGGTCATGAAGGCAGATCATATTCTCTGTATGGAGGATGGCAGAATCTGCGGTTTTGGTTCTCATGAGGAGCTTATGACAGACTGTGAGCCTTACAGGGCCATTTACCGTTCTCAGATCGGTGACGAGGGCCTGACGGGAGCAGCCGGAGAAGGAGGTGTATTCCATGGTTAAAAATATGAGCACGCCACCCTCGCAATTGGGCCGCGCAAGAGGCGTCCCCGCCGTGAAGCCCAAGGATATGAAGGGTACTTTGATCCGGTTGTGGAAGCTGACGGAGGGGCATCGGAGAGGATTGGGGTGGATCCTGTTTTTGTCTGCTCTGGCATCGGGATCGGCTGTCCTGTCTCCGTATTTCATCGGCAGGGCGGTCAACTGTATTGATGCCAGGGATCCGGGTTTCAAGCTGCTGGCAATTCTGGCGGCGCTGTATCTGGGGGACTGGCTGATTCGTTTCTTACAGCAATATCTGATGGCCGGAATCGGACAGCGGATGATCCTGCATATCCGCATCAGTCTGTTCGATCATATGGAGAAGCTTCCGTTGTCTTTTTTTGATACCAGACAGCACGGGGAACTGATGAGCCGGCTGACCAATGATGTGGATAATATCAGTGTCACCATATCGGATTCGTTGACGCAGCTGATGATGTATGGATTCACGATCACGGGGATTTTTTGCGTCATGGTCTGCATGAGCCCGCTGCTCACTGTCATTGCGCTCTTTGCGGTGTTTTTGATCTTTCTGCTGACCCGGGCCGTGACGAAGCGGACGAAGGTGCTGTTTGGGCAGCAGCAGGCCATTCTGGGAAAGCTCAACGGCCAGGTGGAGGAAAGCATCTCCGGGATCGGTATGGTCAAGGCTTTTGGCCAGGAGCGGGAAATGGTGGAAAAGTTCATGGAGAACAACGATGCGTTCTGTCAGGTAGCTACCAGAGCGCAGATCGCCTCCGGCTACCTGATGCCCATGATGAATGTGATAAATAATCTGACCTATGTGTTGATCGCCATTGCCAGCGGTGTGATGGCGATCAAGGGGAGACTGACTGTGGGCGAGATCTCCAGTTTTCTATTATATTCCAGACAATTTTCCCGGCCCTTTGTGGAGATTGCCAATATCTATAACAATTTTCAGACGGCGGTGGCCGGGGCGGAGCGCATTATAGAGATCCTGGACGAGGCCTGTGAGCCGGAGGATGCGGCCGGGGCAAGAAGCGCCGCGGGAGTGCGCGGAGCCGTGAGCTTTTGCGATGTGACTTTCGGTTATCGGCCGGATAAGCCGATTCTGCGGCATATCAATCTGGAGATTCCGGCGGGTACCAGAGTGGCAGTGGTGGGGCCCACCGGTTCCGGGAAAACGACCTTGATCAATCTTCTCACCCGGTTCTATGATGTGCAGGAGGGGACCATCCTGCTGGACGGACATGATCTGCGGGAATACCGGCTGGGAGAGCTGCGCAAGGCTTTCGGTGTGGTGCTCCAGGATACGGCCCTTTTCGGCGTTTCCGTGCGGGAGAATATCGGATATGGACATGGCGGCGCGCATGACGGCAGGTCGGACAATAGGTCTGACGGTGTGTCCATGGAAGAGATTGAGAGAGCGGCAAAGATTGCCGGGGCGGATGGATTTATCCGGAGACTTCCCCGGGGATATGAGACGGTGCTGCATCAGGGCGGCGCAGAGCTGAGCCAGGGAGAGAGGCAGCTGTTGACGATTGCAAGAGCAGTGCTGGATCAGGCCCCCATCATGATCCTGGATGAGGCTACCAGTTCCGTGGACACGGTGACAGAACAGCATATCCGTCAGGCAATGCTGACCATCACCCGGGGGCGCACTTCTTTTATCATCGCCCACCGCCTGTCCACGATACGGGATTCGGACCTGATCCTGCTGATCCGGGACGGACAGATCAAAGAACAGGGTACTCACCGGCAGCTCATGGTGCTGGAGGGAGAGTACGCGCAGATGTATCTGACCCAGATGGGACAGATATAAATGTTCGCGGTTTCCTGTCAGAGACTGAGAATAAACACGATCAAAACAATGACAGGCAGTATGTAAGTCATATACAGCCGCATCCACCCGGCGATCTTTAATCCCTTTCCCTGATTGGCCTCAGCCACAAGCTTATCCCAGCCCCATCCGTAGCGGCTGGTGGCAAAGATTACATAGATCAGGCTTCCGAGAGGAAGAAACAGATTGCTGACCAGGAAATCCTCCAGATCCAGCACTGTTGACTCCGGGCCTCTGGGCTGGAAGCCGGATAACAGATTATAGCCGACTGCGCAGGGCAGGGACAGCACGATCAGGATGACCGCATTGAGAAAACAAGCCTTTTTTCTGGCCCATTTGAACAAATCCATACAGCAGGAGATAATGTTTTCAAAAACCGCCAGAACTGTGGAGAAAGCGGCAAAAAACATAAAGATGAAAAACAGGCTTCCCCACAGTCGGCCCGCCGGCATATGGTTAAAAATATTCGGCAGAGTCACAAAGATGAGGCCGGGGCCGCTGTCAGGACTGACACCGTAGGCAAAGCAGGCCGGAAAGATAATAAGCCCGGAGACAAAAGCCACAAAGGTGTCCAGTATGCCTACATTGACGGCTTCTCCCAAAAGAGCCCGCTCCCTTCCGATATAGCTTCCCCAGATAGCCATTGCGCCGATTCCAAGGCTCAGCGTAAAGAATGCCTGCGTCATGGCGCCCAGCAGTACATTGCCGATTCCCAGTTCCGTCATCCGGGTAAAATCAGGAAGAAGATAAAAGCGAAGTCCTTCGCCCGAGCCTTCCAACAAGAGGCTGTTGACTGCCAGAAGAACCATGATTGCCAGCAGCGCCAGCATCATAAATTTGCTGACCTTTTCCAGTCCGTTCTGCAGTCCTATCGAACAAATGCCGAATCCCAGCACTACGACAATGACCATAAAACCGATCATTCCATACGGGTCAGCCAGCATATTTCCAAAGATATTGCCCACTGCCTCCACATCCTGATCCTTGAAGCGTCCGCCGGCCATGTAAAAAAAGTAATGGAGCATCCAGCCGGCCACCGTAGTGTAAAACATCATCAAAAGGTAGTTGCCTGCCATGGCCGCATACCCGTGCAGATGCCATTTCTGGCCGGGTTTTTCCAGTGCATTATACAATTTGACAGGACTTTTACGGGATGCGCGGCCCAGTGAGAATTCAATCGTCATCACGGGGATCCCTAAAATAACAAGAAAAAACAGATAACAGAGCACAAAGGCTCCGCCGCCGTACTGACCCACCATATAGGGGAATTTCCAGACATTGCCGATCCCGATGGCACAGCCTGCGCTGAGCAGGATAAAACCAAGGCGGCTTCCCAGACGTTCTCGTTCCATGTTGATCTCCTCCATCATTAAAAGCATATTACCAATCAGTTTAACATCTGAAGTATATTTCGTCAAATTTTATCCAAGAACAGGAATCTCAATCTGCACGATATAATCCTCCACTTTGTCTATGACAGCCTCGTTGATTCCCTTTTCATAAGAATAGCCGCACAGTGTGAGCCCCTGTCTGCGGGCCTGTTCCAGGATTTCCTGATACCGCAGGGGGATCTTGTCCCAATCGCCTTTGTGAAATGCCCGTATATATTTTCCTTTTGGCTGTATATGCAGGCCGGATTTTTGGCTGAGAAGCGGGATCTCGATAAAAAGCTTGGTATAATCGTCAAAGCTGCCTGCCAGCAGACTGGTCACAGGGATCATGGAGCCATAAGAGGCATCGTGCAGGCGGCCGAGCTGATATCTGGATGTCTCGGCTGTGATCAGCTCCACTTCTTTTTCAAAGGTAATATCTCTGTCTATGTCTATAGTCACCAGACAGCATGCTTCCTTTTCAACGATGCTGATTTCCGACAGATCCATTGTGAGCAGCGTGACCATATCCTGATGATAGTTACATAAAGTTTTTCTTACCGCCTGAAGATGCATGAGCTGTAGGTCCAGTTCCTTGATCCTTTGCTCCAGAAGAGCTTTCAGGTTTTCGGCGGAACGGTTTTTCATGAACTCCTGTATGTCGGCGACGGATACGTTCAGCTCTCTCAACAGCAGGATGGTTTCCAGTATGGGGCTTTGGTGATAATCATAGCAGCGATACCCGTTGATGGGATTGACGGCGGCGGGCTGAAAGAGTCCGATCTCGTCATACCACATCAGGGTCTTTTTGTTGATGCCGTGCAGGGCGGCAAATTGTCCTATTGTGAGTAATTTGTTTTTTTCATCCATATTTTGACCTCCCCGGATTAGCCTCGTTCTAATTTTAAAAAAAATACCGTTTTATTGTTGACCGTACAGTTACTGCATGGATTATGATACTATACACGGGAGTGAAACGCAATATGGGAGGAGAAAAGCTATGGAAAATCAAACTGTATATGCAAGGCCGGTAACACTTAAAAATATTTTAAAATTTGCGGTTCCGACCATTGCCATGACTGTATTCATGTCCTTTTACACAATGGTTGACGGACTGTTTGTTTCAAATCTGATCGGCACAGACGCGCTGTCGGCAATCAATCTGACGGCACCGGTGATTCAGCTTGTCACTGCCGTTTCCACTATGCTTGCCACCGGGGGAAGTGCGGTTATCATGAAGAAGATGGGAGAACACAAGAGTGATGAGGCGAAAGAGGATTTTACTTTTCTGATTTTAGTCAATGTATTTGTGGGAATTGTTATGTGTGGCATCGGCGGCCTGGCGATGGATCACATTTATGCCGGAATGAATCTCTCGGCAGACGTGGAAGGGTACTGCGTGGCATACTTAAGCCGGTATCTGCTGTTTACGGTTCCCATTCTTTTAATGAATAATTTTACCCTGTATATGATCGCAGGGGAAAAGGCATCACTTTCCCTGATCTGCTCTGTGGCGGGCGGTGTGCTGAACATGGTGCTCGACTATGTGTTGATTGACGGTTTTGGGATGGGAATCGGCGGTGCGGCGGTGGCTACCGGGCTGGGTTATTCGGTGACTGCAGTGACGGGGCTGTTTGTTTTCAGCCGGAAGAAGAATCTTCTGCATTTTAAGAAGCCGGTGATGCGCTTTAGGGTTCTTACAGATGCGGCTGCCAACGGCTGTTCAGAGATGGCTACTGCGCTTGTCACAGGAATCGTCACGATGGCGTTCAACTGGACGATGCTTCATTATGTGGGAGAGGACGGCGTAGCGGCCGTCACGATTATCATGTATGTGCTGATGTTTGCCAGTTCTCTCTATACGGGGTATTCCTACGGAGTGGCGCCTATGCTCAGCTTTTATCACGGGGAACAAAATCACGAGAAGCTGAAAAATCTGGCTGCGGTCAGTGTAAAAGTCATTGCGGTGATCTCTGGCCTGACGGCAGCGGCATCCTTTGTTCTGACAAGACCTCTGGTATCCGTATTTGCCCGTCCGGATAATCCTGTGTATGACCTTGCGGTGACGGGGAACAGGATCTGTACCGCGGCACTGCTTTTCCTCGGTTTCAATATATTTGCCAGCGGAATGTTCACCGCATTATCAAACGGCGCGGTCTCCGCCCTTCTGGCATTCTCCAGATCTTTTGTGTTTATGCTGATTACCATGACGGTGCTTCCGCGGATTTGGGGTGTGAACGGCGTCTGGCTGGCAACGCCCGCTGCAGAGCTTATGGCGCTTGTAATGTCTGCCTTCCTGTTCCTGAAGTACAAAAAGAGATATGGATACTGAGGATATGGGACAGAGGAAAACAGTCTGTTCCCGCTGTTTCCGGAATAAATTTCCTGTTGTAAACAAAACATGTGTTTGTTAAAATAATGATCAGAGGGTGAACGCATGTTTGAACACATTATTTTTCATATCGACGTGAATTCAGCCTTCCTGTCCTGGGAGGCTGTTTATCGTCTGGCGCATTGCGGTGAAAGTCTGGACCTCAGAGAGACGGCATCCGCTGTGGGCGGTGATATCGCCATGCGCCGCGGGATCATTCTTGCCAAGTCCGTTCCCGCCAAAAAATACGGGATAAAGACGGGTGAGACCATAGCGGAGGCAAAGATGAAATGCCCGGGGCTGGTCGTAGTGCCGCCCGATTATGGGTTATATGACAAATGTTCTGTGGCTTTTATGGAGATTTTGCGTGAGTATTCGGATGTGGTGGAGCAGTACAGCATAGACGAGGCATTTGTGGATATGACTTCAACCTGCCATCTGTTCGGCGATCCGGAAGAAACGGCAGACCGGATCAGGCATCGTATCAGGGAGGAACTAGGGTTTACCGTAAACATAGGCATTTCCACCAATAAGCTTCTGGCTAAGATGGCGTCTGATCTGGAGAAGCCGGACAGGGTGCATACGCTGTATCCGGAGGAAATACCGCAGAAAATGTGGCCGCTTCCGGTGTCGGAGCTGTTCTTTGTAGGGCGCGCCACCGCGCGGAAACTGTTTGCCGTAGGGATCAGGACCATAGGGGAGCTTGCGGCGGCCGATCCGGTCTGGCTGAGGAGCCTTTTAAAAAAGCAGGGAGAGATCATATGGGGATTTGCCAATGGAACGGACCTCTCCCCGGTATTGCCGCAGCCTGCCGCAAATAAGGGCTATGGAAACAGCACCACCACGCCTCATGATGTGTCCGATGCGGAGACGGCAAAAAAAGTGCTGTTGGCTCTGGCGGAGACTGTGGGAATCAGACTGCGTGCCGACGGCGTCAGGATAGAAGTGGTGACCGTCTGTATCCGGTATGCAGGTTCGTACGGGGAAAATCAGTTTCCGTCTGCGACACATCAGAGGAAACTGAAGGAGCCTACGAATGTAACGGTGGAAATTTATGAAGCCGCCTGCGGTCTGTTCGGGGAATTGTGGAACGGGGAGCCTGTGCGGCATCTGGGAGTGCATACAAGCAGGGTGAGGAAAAGCGATTTTACCAGACAGACGGAGCTTTTTGACGAAAGAGATTATGACAAGCTGGTCAGAGCGGACGGGGCAATGGACAATATTCGGGAGCGCTACGGGACGGACGCCGCGATGCGGGCCGCGTTTCTGAGAGAAAATGGGGGAAAGGCTGACAGTAAGGACTGATGGAGAAGAAGTCCGGCAGGAGGGATTTTTATGGTATTTGGAATGGGGACGGACGTTAGGAGGACACAGGCTGCCGCTGCGAGAGGGATACAGAGAGAGATCGCGTGTGAGTGCTGGTTTACCAGTTCGGGTAAGATTATTCCCCTGTTGTTAAAGGTAAAGGACGAGGACGGGGAGATTCGGGTCATCAGGCAGATTCAGGTCCATTCGCAGGAACAGAGAATGTATGCCGGGCTGCCTTCCACGGAGTTTGACTGCACCTTGACAGTTCTGAAGCAGGAGATCCGGGTAAAGTTGATTTATTATCAAACGGAATCCAGGTGGGTGCTGAACTTTCCGCAGTCTGAGCAGGGATAACGCGGGATCAGGGAAAGGGCAATTTTTATTAAGACGGATACTCGCTCCAAATGTTATCCTGTGAGAAAGAGATTTCCGGGGAAGCTGTCCGGGCGGATTTGCTTCCGAAGGGTTTGTCTGATAAAATGATAAAGGGAGAAGGAGTGTATGAGCGATAAGAGAATAACGGAGAGTGTGCTTTCATACATCGAGAGGAATCTGGATCAGGAGCTGACACTGGAGAAAATAGCCGGAGATTTGAATTATTCCAAATATTATCTGGCCAGGACCTTCAAAGATCAGACAGGCCTGACATTGCACAAGTATATTCAGGGCAGAAGGCTGGGTGAAGCGGCCGGAAAGCTGGCGGAAACCGCGCAGCCCATCGTTGAGATTGCGTTTGAGGCGGGTTACGGCTCTCAGCAGGCTTTTACGCAGGCTTTCCGCTGTGCGTATGGCTGCACTCCGCAGGAATACCGGAGAAGAAATATGCCCGCTCCCGGTCAAAGCAGAATAGAAATGAGTGTGGCGGCATGAGTTTAGTACCCTATGTAATAACGCAGACAGCCACAGGGGAGAGAAGCTGTGATATTTATTCGAGACTTCTGGCCGACAGAATTGTATTTCTGGGAGAGGAAGTGAGCGATCGTTCGGCGGGTACGATTATTGCTCAGATGCTTTTTCTGGAGGCTCAGGATCCTCAAAAGGATATTCAACTGTATATAAACAGTCCGGGAGGTTCCATACCGTCGGGGTTTGCGATTTATGATACCATGCAGTATATAAAATGTGATGTCGCGACGATATGCGTCGGGATGGCTGCCAGTTTCGGGGCCTTTTTGCTGGCGGGCGGAGCAAAGGGGAAACGCATGGCGCTTCCCAATGCGGAGATTATGATACATCAGCCGGCCATTCACGGGAACGGCGTGCAGGGGCAGGCGTCGGACATTAAGATCATATCCGATCATATCCAGCAGAGCAAGAAAAGACTGAATAAGATACTGGCTGAGAATACAGGGAAGACTGTAGAAGAGATTGAGACTGCGACAGAGAGGGATCATTATCTGTCGGCGGAGGAGGCATTGGAGTTTGGGCTGATCGACCGTATTGTGTCTCGGTAACAGTCCGTCCGGGCATGCGGCAGATAGAACAATCCGCAATTCCTATTGACAAAGTAGGGATTGCGGATTATTCTATTCTTATCGGTTTTGAGAGAAATTACCAGTTTTGCCTGTCGTTTTTATCTATCGGAACGCGGCGGAAAGCAAAAGGAGGACCTTGTTATGAGCGGATACAAATTTGAAACCTTACAGCTGCATGTGGGGCAGGAACAGCCGGATCCGGCCACGGATGCCAGGGCTGTGCCTATTTATCAGACCACTTCCTATGTGTTCAGGAATTCGGCCCATGCGGCGGCCCGTTTTGATCTGAGTGATGCGGGCAATATATACGGCCGCCTGACCAATTCCACGCAGGATGTGCTGGAGAAGCGTATCGCGGCGCTGGAGGGCGGCGTGGCTGCTCTGGCTCTGGCATCCGGAGCGGCGGCGATTACATATACTTTGGAGGCGCTGGCGGCGGACGGAGGCCATATTGTTGCACAGAAGACCATCTATGGCGGCAGCTATAATCTTCTGGAGCACACGCTCCCGCATTATGGCATCACCACTACCTTTGTGGATGCCCACGATCCGAACGCGATAGAAAATGCCATTCGGGAGAACACACGGGCCGTTTATCTGGAGACGCTGGGTAATCCCAACAGTGATATCCCGGACATAGATGCCATCGCCCGGATTGCCCACAGTCACGGTCTGCCGCTGGTGATTGACAATACCTTCGGCACCCCCTATCTGATCCGGCCCATAGAGCACGGAGCGGACATTGTGGTGCATTCCGCCACCAAGTTTATCGGGGGCCACGGCACTGCGCTGGGCGGCGTCATTGTTGATTCCGGTAAGTTTGACTGGAGGGCCGGCGGGAAGTATCCGGCTATAGCGGATGCAAATCCCAGCTATCACGGCGTGTCCTTTGTGGAGGCTGCGGGCGCGGCTGCCTTTGTGACTTACGTCAGAGCCATTTTGCTCAGAGATACCGGGGCGTCCATCTCTCCCTTCAATGCATTTCTGCTTTTGCAGGGAGTGGAGACGCTGTCCCTGCGGCTGGAACGCCATGCCGAAAATACCCGGAAGGTGGTGGAATATCTTGCAAAGCATCCCCTGGTGGAGCATGTAAACCATCCGTCTCTGCCCGATCACCCGGATCATGCATTATATAAAAAATATTTCCCCAACGGCGGAGCTTCAATTTTTACCTTTGAGATCAGGGGAGGGCAGACGGAAGCCCATAATTTTATCGATCATCTGAAGATTTTCTCCCTGTTGGCCAATGTGGCGGATGTAAAGAGTCTGGTGATTCACCCGGCTACCACCACGCATGCGCAGCTGACGGAGGAGGAGCTGCTGGATCAGGGAATCCGCCCCAATACCATCCGTCTCTCCATCGGCACAGAGCATATCGACGATATCATTGCCGATTTGGAGCATGGGTTTGCAGCCGTCCGGGGCTAAGGCTGCAATACTGCGCAGGCAGATAAAGCGGATAAATAAATGTGGATTGTCATTGTAGCGTATGGGTGATCTATGCTATAATGTAGGAAATTACTTTAGTCGGAGGACCGGAAATGATATCGGAGATAGCCCTTGCGAGGCAGGAGAATTTTGAGATTGTCATGAATTTATACCGTGCGGCCGTCGGGGAGGAAGGCTGCGCATGGAACGAGTATTATCCGAATGAGGAGGATATCCGCAGGGATATTGAGAGAGACTCGCTCTATTGTGCATGGAATGACAGTGGGGAGATTATTTCCGCTTTTGCCATCGACAGTGACGAGGAGGTGGACGGGCTGCCCTGCTGGACGGCTGCCCTTGCTCCGTCCGGGGAGATCGCCCGTCTGGTGGTGGGCCGCAGATGGCAGAATCGGGGAATAGCCAGACAGATGATCCTCTTTGCCATGGAAGTGCTGAGAAAGCGCGGCTGTAAAGGGGTTCATTTTCTGGTGAGCAAGACCAATGAGCGGGCGCTGCGCAGTTATGGCAAGCTTGATTTTGAGAGGGTTGGAGAGGCGGATCTGTATGGACTGGACTGGTACTGCTTCGAGAAACCTCTCGCATGAAACAGCTCATAGGGAACCTTTTGCAGGCGATTGTATTTTCGCGGGATGAAGCGGGAAATTCAGGCGATGGATATCGGAGGCGATCTGGATTTGCCGGCAGGAATCCTGAACACAGGGAGGATAAAAATTCATGAGAGAGATTACATTGGGGTCTACGGGAATCACCACGGTACAGAACGCTTTCGGGGCGCTGCCGATCCAGCGGGTGGACAGGGAGACGGCGGTGCGGATCCTGCACAGGGCGTATGAAGGAGGCATGCGCTTTTTTGACACGGCCAGAGCCTACAGTGACAGCGAGGAGAAACTGGGCGAGGCCTTTGACGGAATGTGGGACAAGATCATCATTGCCAGCAAGACTATGGCGAGGACTCCGGAGGAATTCTGGCAGCAGTTGAATACGACGCTTCGTAATCTGCGCACGGATCATATCGACATCTATCAGTTTCACTGTGTCAACCAGTGCTATGCGCCGGGGGACAAAACGGGCATGTATGAGTGCATGCTGGAGGCTAAGGACAAGGGGATGATCCGCCATATCGGTGTCACTGCCCACAAGCTTCAGGTGGCCTTTGACTGTGTGCAGTCGGGACTGTATGAGACGCTGCAGTTTCCGTTCAGCTATCTCTCTTCAGAGCGGGAGATTGAGCTGGTGCAGGCCTGCAGAGCCGCCAATATGGGATTTATCGCCATGAAGGGACTGGCTGGCGGTCTGATCCGTAATTCCAGGGCTGCCATGGCGTTTATGACACAGTTTGACAATGTGCTGCCCATCTGGGGCATCCAGCGGATGTCCGAGCTGGAGGAGTGGCTGGAATATATGGAGAATACTCCTGTCTGTGACGAGGAACTGCAGGAGTATATCCGGCGGGAGCAGGATGAGCTTGCGGGAGATTTCTGCAGGGGCTGCGGTTATTGCATGCCCTGTCCGGCGGGAATCATGATCAATCAGTGTGCCCGTATGTCCCTCATGCTGCGCCGTGCGCCTTCGGCTAACTGGCTGTCTGAGCAGATGCAGGCGGAGATGGCCAAAATAGAGAACTGCCTCCATTGCGGAAAGTGTAAGACCAAATGTCCCTATGAGCTGGATACGCCGGAGCTTCTGATCCGGAATCTGGAGGATTATAAGCGTGTGCTGGCCGGGGAAGTGACTGTGTAAATGTGAGACGGGATGAGGCTGTATAATGTTATCTCAGGGAAGATAAGAAAGCGGGGAAAGTAATGGCGAAGCAGGACGAGGCAAAGAATCGCGAATACGCAAAGCAAAGGGGGACGTTCAGCGGCTTTGTGCTGCTGTCGGACAAATCATGGGATAAGGACAAATTCAAGCGGGACCTGGAGGCGGACTGGGGTCTTCAACCGGATTATGATGAGGGGGATGGCAGCAGAGAGGGCACAAAGCACTGTGACGCGCTGATTATTGACCTGGACAGTCAGCGGGTGGCAGTGGGTTATATGGACATACCGATACCCGGCGGGGAGGCGGAACAGAACGCCGCGTATAATTATATGTGGCGGGACGCCGTGGAGGTGACCAAGACCCATCAGGCGCAGATACTGGTGACGGTCATGGGAGAGCACGAGGATGTAAAAAAGGACGGAGAGCTGTTTGTGAAGCTGACGGCTGCTCTGTGCAAACAGCCCAATGCCATCGGGGTCTATGCAAACGGTGTAGTCTATCAGCCGGAGTTCTATTTTGCAATGAAGGAATTTATCGAGAGGGATATGTACCCGCTTTTGGGGCTGGTATGGTTTGGCGTCCTCCGTGCAGAGTACGGATATCATGTCTATACGATAGGAATGAACAGCTTTGGACTGGACGAAATGGAGATTCTGGGAACGGCGGAGGATCTGAATACCGTGAAGGACTTCCTGATGAATATTGCGGGTTATTGCATTGACGGGAATGTGATCCTGCATGAAGGGGAGACCATCGGCTTATCCGAAACACAGTGCTGCAGAATATCCAGAAGCCCCGGCGTCTGTGTGGATGGCATGACGCTCAAGATCGAATATGGCAAATAGAATCGATCGGATTACAATGATCAGATAAGAGAGGGAAACGGATGGAACATTTGGCAGTATTAATCGACTCGGAGAATGTGGGAGCGAAGTATGTAGCCAGCATTTTTGACGAGTTGGACAAGAACGGGTATGACGCGCCGTGCCGCAGGATTTACGGCAACTGGGCGAAATCAAACGGCTGGAAGGAATCGGTGCTCCTGGAGTATTCCATACAGCCCATTCAGCAGTTCTCCTACACTGTGGGTAAAAACAGCACGGATATGGCAATGGTGATCGACGCCATGGACCTGCTGTATCAGAATAAGGTGGACGGGTTCTGCCTGATTACCAGCGACAGCGATTTCACAAGGCTGGCCATGCGGCTTCGGGAGGAGCGCAAGTATGTGCTGGGCATGGGGGAGAGTAAAGCGCCGCTGGCATTGACTCATGCCTGTGACAAATTTATCTTTCTGGATCTGATCAAAGTATCCGGCAAGGAGGACGAGGAAGCGGCGGCGATGGCAGGGCAGACCGAGGCCGAGAGCGTGACATCCATTGAGACGCTGGAAAATGCTATACTGACAATCCTGAACGACAAGAGCGAGGAGATGGATCTGGGAGAGCTGGGGGACCGGTTGGGCAAAAAGTTCCCGGATTTTGACGTGCGCAACTATGGCTATTCCAAGCTCAGCGTCTTTTTTAAGGAAGAGATGCCTCATTTGGAGCTGGTAAAGCGCAATGCGCAGTATGTTGTGCGCAAGGGTCATTCCGTTGAGAGAGAGCAAATCGAACAGGAGATCCTTTCCATGATCAAAAAGAAGGGCGGCAAGGTTGACAATCTATCCGTGGTATATGACGAACTTTTACAGAAGTACAGCGGCCTTGACATCCGAGATTACGGTTACGGCCGCATATCCAGCTTTCTGCGCAGCATGAAGGAGCTCGAGGTTGTGGGCAACACGGTGAAACTGAAGAAAGAAAAGGCCGTGAAGAAGAAAGGCGGGCAGTAAGAAAAGTTTTTATTAAGAAAAATTTTAATAAAAAGGTGCTTTTTCGGCCGGTTCTGAGATGAAGGACAGCGGTAAATCTGTGATGGGTTTACCGCTGTCTTTGACAATGGGGCTATTTGCCATGAGATGAGTTCCCGGTCTACTGTGTGTGACGGATTTTGAATGAACAAATGGAAAATTGGATAGATTATACTAGTATTCAATGAATGATTGTGCAATTTCAACCAAAATCAGTCAGCATATTCGTGAATTAGTGTGATTGATTTTGGCTGATTTTGAAGATATAATGGCATTAACAAGAAAGCAGGAGGGAAGCTTATGATTTACACAGTGACCTTTAATCCTTCACTGGACTATATCGTAGCGGTGGACGATTTCAAGCTGGGCCTGACCAATCGTGCCTCCTCGGAGCTGATGCTGCCGGGCGGAAAAGGCATCAATGTATCCATAGTTCTGCAGAATCTGGGTATTGACAGCACGGCGCTGGGATTTACAGCCGGGTTTGTGGGAGATGAGATCACGAGACGGCTGCTGGAGCTGGGCGTCCATGTTGATTTTATTCCTATCCCCAAGGGCAATTCCCGTATCAATGTCAAGCTCAGATCCATCGACGGGACGGAGATTAACGGCCTGGGACCGGAGATTGGCGAGAGAGAAGCGGCGCTGCTGATGGAACGGCTGGACACTCTGACCCAGGGAGACATCCTTTTTCTCGCGGGCAGTATTCCTGCCTCCATGCCGGACGACATTTACAGTGTAATCATGAGACGGCTGGCGGGCAGAGGCGTGGTGATTGTAGTGGATGCATCGAGAGATCTGCTCGTGAAGGTGCTGGAGTATCACCCTTTTCTGGTGAAGCCTAATCATCATGAGCTGGGGGAGATATTCGGAGTGACATTACACAGTCGGGAAGAGGTGGTTCCGTATGGGCTCAGGCTCCGGGAGATGGGAGCGCAGAATGTGCTGATCTCCATGGCCGGAGAGGGCGCGGTGCTGGTGGCCGGGGACGGCAGTGTATGGCAGGAGCCTGCGCCTGCGGGGAAACTGATAAACGGAGTGGGAGCGGGAGACTCCATGGTGGCCGGTTTTGTTGCCGGATGGATGGAGCGGCAAGACTATGAACATGCTTTCCGCATGGGAATTGCGGCGGGCAGTGCCAGCGCATTCTCCGAGTCACTCTGTACAAAGGCAGAGGTTTTGGCGCTCTATGCCGGACTGGCACAATAAAGATTGAACAGAAAAGCAGGAACACAATAGAAGGAACACAACGGGAAAGGGAGGTCATACAATGAGAATCACGGATTTGTTGGACAGACGGAGCATTTCGCTGGAAAGTGCGCCAAAGAGTAAGCGGGAAGCTCTGGATGAGATTGTGGAACTGATGAACCGGAGCGGCAAGATCCGGGATGTGGAGGCGTACCGCAGACAGGTCTATGCCAGAGAGGAGGAGAGCACCACAGGCATCGGAGAGGGAATTGCCATTCCTCACGGCAAATGCGACGCGGTAAAACAGCCCGGTCTGGCTGCTATGGTAGTCCGGGAGGGCGTTGAGTTTGATTCTCTGGACGGAGAGCCCGCTACATTGATCTTTTTGATCGCGGCTCCCGACACGGAGGACAATATCCATCTGGATGTGTTGAGCAAATTATCTATGCTTTTAATGGACGAAGAGTTTGCACAAAATCTGCGCCGGGCCAAGAGCATAGAGGATTTTTTGGAAATCATCGACAAGGCTGACGAGGAAAAGGGAGGTGTGGAGAAGCTGTCCGCGGACAACGGAGAAGCCGCGCAGGCAGGGTACAGGATTGTGGCGGTGACCAGCTGTCCCACCGGTATCGCTCATACCTATATGGCGGCGGAAGGACTGGAGAAGGCGGCCAGAGCGGCAGGCTGCAGCATTAAGATCGAGACCCGCGGCTCCGGCGGAGCCAAGAATGTGCTGACGGAGGCAGAGATCCGGCAGGCGGACTGCATCATTGTGGCGGCTGATGCCAAGGTGCCCATGGAGCGCTTTGACGGCAGGAGGGTGTTAGAGGTGCAGGTGTCCGACGGAATCAGCAGAGCGGATGAGCTGGTGGCCAAGGCACTGTCGGGCGATGTGCAGGTCTATCGCAGTACGGGCGATGCCAAGGCGGGCGGAGCCTCTGCGGCAGGAGCTACCGTAAAAGGCGGAAAGGGCGCAGGCGGCGTGGTCCATCAGATTTATACGCAGTTGATGAACGGGGTGTCCCATATGCTGCCCTTTGTTGTGGGCGGAGGAATCCTGATCGCCATCGCTTTTTTGATAGACGGACTGAGTGTGGACATCAATTCCCTTCCCCCTGAACAGCGGGGCGACTTCGGTACAATTACGCCTCTGGCGGCTATGTTCAAGAATATCGGCGGCGTCGCCTTTGGATTTATGCTTCCCGTGCTGGCCGGTTTTATCGCCATGGCCATCGGGGACAGACCGGCGCTGGCTCTTGGATTTGTGGGCGGCATGATCGCGGCAAACGGCAAATCGGGATTTCTGGGAGCGCTGGCAGCAGGGTTTTTGGCGGGCTATGTGATCCTGGGACTGCGCAGGATCTGTGAGATGCTGCCGCAGGCCATTGAGAAGATTGCTCCGGTGCTCATCTATCCGGTGGCGGGTATTTTGATCATAGGGATTGTCATGATCTATGTTGTGGAACCCGTGATGGGCGGCATCAATGCCGGATTGAACAATGGTCTGGAGAGCATGAACGGTGTCAGCAAGGTGGTGCTGGGACTGATTCTGGGAGGCATGATGGCCATCGATATGGGCGGTCCCTTCAATAAGGCGGCCTATGTGTTTGGCACGGCCGCCATCACTGCCGGCAATTACGATATTATGGCTGCCGTTATGATCGGCGGAATGACGCCTCCCTGTGCCATCGCGCTTGCGACGCTGTTGTTCAAGGATAAGTTTACAAAAGAGGAGAGGGAGGCCGGCCCCACCAACTTCATTATGGGCCTTGCCTTTATCACGGAGGGCGCGATTCCCTATGCGGCGTCCGACCCGGTGAGGGTACTGCCCTCCTGCATTCTCGGTTCAGCGGCCGCGGGTGCTCTCTCCATGGCTTTCGGCTGTACGCTGATGGCTCCTCACGGAGGAATCTTTGTGTTCCCTGTGGTGGGCAACGCGCTGATGTATCTGCTGGCACTGGTAGTGGGAACTGCCGTTTCCACGGTTCTGTTAGGCTTATTAAAAAAGAAAATCGCTTAAAGGGAGGAAATAATCATGAGAGAGTTTAGATATGTCATCACAGATAATGAAGGAATTCATGCCCGTCCGGCGGGCGAACTGGTGAAGCTGGCCAAAACCTTTACCTCCGAGGTAAAGGCTGCAAAGGACGGCAAAGAGGCGGACTGTAAAAAGATATTTGCCCTGATGGGTCTGGGGGCAAAAAAGGATCAGGAAGTGTGCTTCACAATCACGGGTGAGGATGAGGAGACTGCCTGTGAGGCATTGGAGCGATTCATGCGGGAAAACCTGTAATCCTGCCGAAAGGCAGGAAGCGGACAGATGGGAGCGGATAGTATGAAGACATACAGTGGAAAGAGTGTATACGGCGGGATCGCCATTGGCAGGATTCATGTCTATAAAAAGAATGAGAGCCTGGTGCGACGGGAGAAGATTGATGATCCCGATGCAGAGCTGGAGCGTTACGAGCGGGCGAAAGCGGAGGCAGTCGCCCAGCTTAAGAGCCTGTACGACAAGGCGCTCAAAGAGGTGGGTGAGGTGAATGCGGCAATCTTTGAGATTCATCAGATGATGCTGGAGGACGGAGACTATAATGAATCGGTGGAGCATATTGTGCGTACCCAGCAGGTGAATGCCGAGTATGCGGTGGCTTCCACCGGAGACAATTTTGCCATGATGTTTGCGGAGATGGAAGACGATTACATGAGAGAGAGAGCGGCGGATGTGAAGGACATCTCCGAGAGGCTGCTGAATGTTTTGTGCGGCAGCGCCTCCGGTGCCGTGCAGACTGAGGAGCCGGTGATCATCGCCGCGGACGATCTGGCTCCCTCGGAGACGGTACAGCTTGACAAGGATAAAATTCTCTCCTTTGTGACCGTGCATGGCTCCACCAATTCCCACACGGCCATTCTGGCCAGGACCATGGGGATTCCCGCCCTGATCGGCACGGACGTTTCGCTGGATGGGATCGATGGGAAGCTTGGCATTGTGGACGGTATGGAGGGACGGTTCTATGTGGAGCCGGATGAGGAATTACTCGGTCAGATGCGGCGGAAGCAGCAGACCGAGCTTGCGCAAAGGGAGCTGCTTTCGTCTCTGAAGGGCAAGGAGAATGTAACCCTTGACGGTCGAAAAGTGATGCTGTATGCTAATATTGGAAATGTAAAAGATATGTCCAAGGTTCTGCACAATGACGCGGGAGGCATCGGTTTGTTCCGAAGCGAGTTTCTCTATCTGGAGAGTGATCATTTTCCCACGGAGGAAGAGCAGTTTCAGGTCTATAAGACTGTGGCGGAGACTATGGCCGGCAAACGGGCGATCATTCGCACGCTGGATATCGGAGCGGACAAAAAATGCGATTACTTCGGTCTGGAGGCGGAGGAGAATCCGGCGCTGGGCTATCGCGGGATCCGCATCTGTCTGACGCAGACGGATGTGTTTAAGACACAGCTTCGGGCACTGTTTCGCGCAAGCGTTTTCGGGAAACTTGCAATTATGTATCCGATGATCATCAGCGTGGAGGAGATCAGGCGCATTCACGAGATCGTGGCGGAGGTCAAAGCGGAGCTTACGGAGAGCAAAACGCCTTTTGGCGATCCGGAGCAGGGGATCATGATAGAGACTCCTGCCGCGGTGATGATCAGCGGGGAACTGGCGAAGGAAGTGGACTTTTTCAGTATCGGCACCAACGATCTGACGCAGTATACCCTGGCTATCGACAGACAGAATCCCAGGCTGGACAGCTTTTATGACGCCCATCATCCGGCGGTTCTGCGCATGATTGCCATGGTGGTGGAAAACGCTCACCGCGAGGGTACCTGGGTGGGTATCTGCGGTGAATTGGGGGCAGACACGGAGCTTACGGAGGAGTTTTTGCGGATGGGCGTGGATGAACTGTCTGTTTCACCCAATTACATTCTTCCGGTCCGCAGGAGAATACGGGAGATCAATCTGGAGGCATAGCATGCTCACGAAGCAGCGATATGATTTGATACTGAAATTGTTGGAGGAGCACAAGAGCGTCACGGTGACAGAGCTCAAGGAGCTTTTGCACACCTCTGAATCTACCGTGCGCAGGGATATTGTGGCCCTGGATCAGGCGGGAAAGCTGACAAAGGTTTTTGGGGGCGCCGTGGCCTTGGAACAGCCGGTGATGACCTATGAACCCACGGTGGAGCAGAAGCGGGATGTGAAGGTGGAGGAGAAGCAGCGCATTGCCGCCTATGCGGCCGCTCTGGTGGAACAGGACGAATTTGTCTATCTGGATGCGGGGACAACGACGGGATACATGATCCCGCATCTGGAAGGGCGCACTGTCGCCGTGGTGACCAATGCCGTGGCTCACGCCAGGCAGCTTGCTAAGCTTGGAGTGCGGGTCTATCTGGTGGGAGGCGAGCTCAAGAGCGCCACGGAGGCGGTCATTGGGAGCCAGGCTGTGGAGATGCTGCAAAACTATCACTTTACCAAAGGCTTTTTTGGAGCGAACGGCATCGCGCAAAAGGCCGGATTTACCACCCCTGACGCCAATGAGGCGCAGGTGAAAAAGGCGGCGATGAGACAGTGCAGGGAGTGCTATGTGTTGGCGGACGCCTCCAAATTTGACTGTGTCAGTTCCGTGACCTTTGCGGGATTTAGCGGGGCGAAGATCATCACCGAGGAATTGCGCGAGGGGTATCAGGATTGTGAAAATATTATTTGTTTGTCCGGACAATGAGTGCCGGCCAGGCGGTTGAGCGAGGAGTCAAAGGACTGAAGCGGATCACTTCAGTCCTTTGGCTTCTTTCAGCGATATGCCGTTTTCTCCAAGCGGTATGGCGTGGTCCAGACCTACAAATCTGCCGTTTTCCTGCCAGAGTACCTCTTTGACAAAATTATATTTCTCACTGTCCCAGGTAGTGAAATCATCCAGCAGCAACCCGCCCGTGTCGCCGGAATTGGCGTTGAGACACCAGAAAGTGTGGTGCAGATGATAATCGGAGATCAGCTGTCTCATGTGAGTCATCCATGTCAGATTCGGTTCCCGCATAAATCCGCCCCATTCGCCGATCAGAAGCGGTGCAGTTCCCTCGTCGTGGATGAAGAGCCAGTTGTCATACCAGCAGTCCTCCATAAGGCTGTCATAGTTGTAATCTTTTTGGAACCAGGGCTGTGCATAGACTGTGGGACCGTAATCGTGGGGAGAGTACACCAGTTTGTTCTGATACTTTCCCAGATCGATGGGATAGTCCGCCACCGCCCGCAGATTGCCGCCCCACCAGTTAAAGTAATAGTCATCGGAGTTTGTGGAGGAGTAATCCCCGCCTTTTTTGATGGGATAGATCTCAATACCTTCCACAAGAATCAGTGCATTGGGATTTTTGGAAAGCACTTTGGCCGCTGCGGTCTCCGCCACATATTTCCAGTTGTTGGCGTCCTTGGAATCATTCCAGACCGCGGCGCCTTTCCCTTCGTTCGGTTTGCCGTGGGGTTCGTTTTTGAGATCATATCCGATGATCGTGTCATTATCCTTGTAGCGTTCAGCCATCCATTCCAATGCGGCGTAGTAGTCATCCACAGAAACCTTGTCTGTGTACCAGAGATTGACATTGTGGCCGGAGGCATCGGTCTCGGCGCTGTGGATATCGGGTATGACCTTGATGCCGTTCTCCTCTGCCAGCACCAGAAAATAATCAAAAATCTCCAGTGAGTTCATGGCGTTCAGTTCTTCGTTGCAGGCATTGTTGTAATTGGCTTTTGGATATTCTCCGGCCGCCCACCGGTTGATGAGTTCTGCGGACATGGGAACGCGGATGAGATTGAAGCCATGGTCAGCGATGCCCTTCACCGTGGGAACCAGACGGCTGTTCCAGAGCCCGTCAAAAGTGTTGGTTCCGGTGTTGTACCCGAACCAGTTGACGCCGGTGAGCCATACCTGTCTGCCGTCCTTGTCCACGATTCTGTTGCCGTCCGCAAAGAGCCAGTCGTCGCCCTGGACGGCTGAGTCGGAGCGCTTTAACAGGGCGGTAACATCTGTGTTTTGGACTTGTGTCTGAGCGTTTTGATCCTGCCGGCCGTTTTGGCCGCCGTCTCCTGTATTCCGTATCACCCCTCCCTGTTCAACGGCGCATTTGCCGCCGTTCAGGGCAGCGGACAGGATGGAGAGATCAGATCCGGTGCCTATGTTGCAGCCCAGTATGATGCTTGCGCCGGGGTCTATTGTCTTGTTGTATTCTGCGTTGGATACGGTCACATAGTCTTCGTGTACCGACCAGGTGCCGTTCCAGCCCTGGGCGGAGATTAGCCGATCTACCTTGAGAACCAGATTCCAGCCCTCCACTGCGGTGTCGGAGCAGTTGGTCAGACTAAGCTCCAGAGAGCAGAATCTGGTGTCTCCGTCGGTCCAGCCGCTGCCTGTAGTATAGGTGACTTTGAAGGCATCGTCACTGACGGGCGCCCCATGATCAGCGGGCGTCCCGTGACCGGCAGATGTTGCCTGACCGGCAGGTGTTGCCTGACCGGCAGATGTTGTTTGATCAGCGGGCGTTCCGGTTTCCAGCGAGGCTTTGAGCAGCCGGTTGTTTTCCGAGATCACGGCGATCAGCGCTATGAGCAGCCCGGCCATGGTCACGCAGGCCAGGCCTATGAGCAGAGTCCGCCTGTTCAGGGGCGCTTTGTTCGACATAGTCTTCTTCAGGGTAGTTTGGTCCAGTTCTGTTTGGTTCTGCGCAGCTTTTTCCCGGTTATCCATCGTATATTCCTTTCATCGGATCATTTTGAGATCATTGCGGAACGGTTCCGGGAAAAGCATAGCATGAAACGCCATAAAAAGCAATGAACCGGCGTACCGGATGCCTGACAGATCAGGGAAAGATACGCTGCGATACTGTGGAGCGCCGAGTGACGGAAATGCTTGAAATATATAAAAAATGATGTATAATGGAAGCATGAAACTACTGAGAAAACTTTTTTATACAATCATATTTTTAATCATGTTATGCTGTGCCGGAGTTCTGTTTTTGGCGCTGTCGCCGGACATGACGCAGAAAATTTCCACCATGCTCTATGGGGAGGAAGGGCCTGAGGCGTATATGAGAAAGCAGGCGTCTGCCGGGGATGGCGAAGGAGTAAACGGAGTTGGCGGAGCAGTCATTCCTGCGGACGGTTCCGGCATTGCGGAGGGCGTGCTGGCCTCTGAGGGCAGTACAGGTTATGTTGCGCCTTTGCGGGGATCGTTGAAGCTTCCCGATCAGGTCAGCGGCAAGAACGGCTATGAGCCTGTAAACGGGGACGGCGAGGAGCTGGGCGACGATCAGGCGGAGGAACTCGGCACCCGGCTGGGAACGGGAGCTACAGGCGACGGACTTAGCTTTGACGCGCAGTTCTATCCCTATTATCATATGCTCAATGACAAGATGCAGCATCTATACCGCCAGATTTATGCCAATGCGCTGGAGCTGAACACATCCTTTGCCCCGGTGGAACAGGTGAACATGGACCAGTTAAAGAATGTGTTTGAGGCGGTGTGCAATGACCATCCTGAAATTTTCTGGCTGGAGACCGCATATGCCTGCAAGTACCGGTCTGATGAAATCTGCGTGGAGATGACGCTGCGCTATAATCGCACAGCGCAGAATCTGGAGCAGTCCAAGGCGGAGTTTGCGGCGGAGGCTGAAAAGATACTGACCAGGGCGCGCTCGCTCGGCGACAATAACGAAAAACAAGAATATGTGCATGACGCGCTGCTGGAGAAAGCGGATTATGCTGTCTCAGCATCCATGAACCAGAGCGCCTACAGCGCTTTAGTGAATGGAGATACCGTCTGTGCGGGTTACTCCAAAGCGTTTCAGTATCTGCTGCGTGAATTGGGGATTCCCTGTTATTACTGCACCGGTTATTCCGGGCAGGACCATGCGTGGAATATAGTGGGAGTGGATGGAGAGTACCGCAACGTGGATGTCACATGGGACGACACAAACCCTGCCACATATGATTATTATAACAAGACCGACGCGGATTTTGTGGGCACACATGTGCGCACGGGTCTGAGTATTTATCTTCCGGCCTGCGGTCAGAGCTACAGCGGTGAGGGCGGCGTCTCCGCATCCGGGAACAATACCGTGAGCGGAATCACTTTAAATCCCGATCCCCAGCAGCCCCTGACATGGGAGCCCGGAGCCGGGCTGGGCACGCGGAACAAAGTAACCGTGTCCGGAGGCGATACCTGTGATCTGGGGGCGGCAGGCCTTACGGCAAGTATGGTTGAGGGTTCCATGAAAGAGTATTATGAGGACTGTCTGGAACAGATGGTGGAACAGGGTACCGGACAAAAGGCTTTCAACAATATCGTGCCCAAGTATGTGCTGAATGAGGTGGAGAAGGCATATGGGACGGGAGCATATCAGAAGGGATATGTGGAAGAAGGGCTCAAGAAGCTGGAGCTGGAGAATTTTGCAATTCAGATTCAGGTGGAAGACTTAGGCGGCAATTATTACCGCCTGTATCACAATATCAATACCTGGTAAAACGAAAACCGTAAAATGGGAGTGAGGCAGTCACCGGACACCGATGTGTCTTTTGATTGCCTCAAAGCTTTTTTTGCTGATGTCGTGCTCGATGCGGCAGGCGTCCTCGGTGGCGGTCTTTTCGTCAACGCCCAGAGATATCAGCCAGGAAGAAAGCAGTTCGTGGCGCTCGTAGATCATCTCGGCGATCTCTCTGCCGGATTCCGTCAGATAGATGAAACCTTCTCTGGTCACGGTAATATGGCCGGCCTCGCGAAGATTTTTCATGGCTACGCTGACACTGGATTTTTTAAAGCCCAGCTCGGCGGCGATATCCACGGAGCGGACCACGGGATTGCGTCTGCTGAGTACCAGTATGGTTTCCAGATAATTTTCTGCAGATTCGTTAGTCTTCATGATTCTTGGCCTTTCTCTAATTTCCGTTTACTATGATTGAATAGTATAGCACATACATGGTGAAGCGGTAAATAAAATTCCTATAAACTTTTTCAAATTCAACCAAATAAATATTGCAATCCTCCTCTTTTTATTTACAATAAAATTGTGAGGAGGAGTAAAACACTATGGATAAGTCAAATTTTATCAGGCTATTTCAGAATGCGGCGCCGGGATCGGAAGACGTAACGCTTGCCGAGGAGCATTACTTTGAGGAGATGCCGGACGGGCGCACAAAGGAACTGATTCAGAATGTATCCGTACCCGGACTGTATCCGTATCTTTTGGACGGAAAGGCGAAGGGGGCAGTCATCATCATTCCGGGCGGCAACTTTAAACGGCTGGTAATAAATTTTGAGGGAAGTGAAATTGCCCGCTGGTTTCAATCGATAGGCTATACGGCATTTGTTTTGACGCCGAGACTGCCCCTGCGTCCGACTGCGGAGGGCATCATGCTGGCCCCTCACAGAAATCTGGAAAGGATAACGCTGGCGGATGTGCAGAGAGCAGTCAGGATCGTTCGTCAGAATGCAGATAAATGGGGATATCCTGCCGATAAAATCGGTGTTGCAGGATTTTCCGGGGGCGGTTATTTCGCTTCGATGGCAGCGACATGCTTTGATAAAGCGGTCTATGAAAAAACAGACGATACGGACGATATTTCTGCAAGGCCTGATTTCTGTGTTCTGGGTTATCCCGTGATCAACCTGGAGTCACAGCAGATTGCGCGCAAAAACAGAATTCGGATCCGGGGAGGGGAGACGAATGAACAGCTGCAGGAGTGGCTTTTGAAGAAAGTACTGTTAGAGGAATACAGTATAGATCGGCTTGTAACGAAAAATACGCCTCCCGTGTTTGTTTTTGAGACAGATGACGATACGGCAACAGCCGCAGAGAACAGCATTTCGTTTTATATGGCGGCGAGACAGGCTGGAGTTCCCGCGGAGCTCCATATATTTAAGAACGGCGGCCATGGATTCGGGCTGGGAGATTATCTGCCTTTGGTGCGGGAATGGAAAAGACTGTGCGAAAACTGGCTGGAGACAGTATAGTGTGGGGCCCGAAATGATGAGCCCCGCTTAATACCCGAAAATTCAGGAGGAACTCAGATGGGAAGATATAATTACATTGAAACAGAACAGGAGGAGAAAAGCTTCGAGGCCAGAATCTGGTGGACGCTCTGGATCGTTGCCCTGCTGGTGTTGGTATACACCGTATATCACCACAGTCGTTCATTCGATATCGTACACAACGGAAACTGTATCGAAGCCGAATACTATGTGTACAATGGTCAGGAAATGGCTCGTTACTACGACGAGAGCAATCGCTATTACTCCTACAACCTGAGCGGTCTTGATCCGATCCACGAGGAGAATACAATCAAGCTCTATTATAAAGAAGATCTGCGGCTGGCAGAACCCCGCAGAGATCCCAAGTTATGGATATTCTCCTATCTGGGCTTCGGTGCAGGTTTTGTTTTCTGTTCCCGCAGATTAGTAAAAATCTATCGACAAAAATAGCATTGCTTGTCCCGGCGTTCGTGACGGATGCGTATCTCTGCTCTTGACATTCACAAAAAGTTAGTTTATACTAACTAAAGCGAAGGAGGTATCGTTATGAATATCGGAACAGCGGTTGTGTTATTGATATTATGTGTCGTGGTAACGCTGATCATCAGGAAGATGATACGGGACAAGAGAAGCGGCAGGTCCCTGCAGTGCGGTATGGATTGCAGGCACTGCGGCGGGCATTGCGGGCACAGGACGGATGAGAGATAGGTGCGGCTTACATTTAAAAAGCCTGACCGGTATTGAGAATAAAAAGGACCGGCTGCAGAAATAGCTTACAAGGCTAAATCAGCAGCCGGTCCTTTTATGTCATTTTGAGTTTTTTTATAATTATTAGATTGCTTCGTGGAAAGTACGGCTGATGACATCGGCCTGCTGCTCGGGCGTAAGCTTGATGAAGTTTACGGCGTAGCCGCTCACGCGGATGGTCAGCTGAGGATAGTTCTCAGGGTGCTTCTGTGCGTCCAGCAGAGTATCTCTGTTGAGTACGTTCACATTCAGATGATGTCCACCCTTGGTGGCATATCCGTCCAAAAGGTTTACGAGATTGTCTACTTGTGCTGTGTTTGTCATAACTTTGCCCTCCATTAATTTATTAATAATAGTAATGATTACTGTTTTTCTGATTAAAGAATAACACTTTTCCGATTTGATGTCTATAGATTTTTCTGATTTTTTTGTTCTTTTTTTTATACAATTGGCAGGCATATCTGGCGCAGGAATTCATATACATGGAGAAAGAGGATGGAGGAGGGATGAGTATGCAGGAGAGTCTGCTTCAGCTTTTTCCGCGGGACAGGCAGCACTTTTGGAGCCGTGTCTGCAGAAACGGGGAGAGCATCCGGGAGATTCGGCTGCGCATTGACCGGCCGGTGCTGGTTCAGAGGGCGGAGGGAGAATGCTTTTTGGACGAGCAGGGAAATTTTACCAATGATGATAAATGCGCCCACAGAGCCGGACAGCGGGAGCTGGAGGAGATTTTGATGCATATCTGTCATGACTCTCCCTATGCCTTTGAGGATGAGCTTCGTCAAGGTTTTATCACGGTACCCGGGGGGCACCGGGTGGGTGTGGCGGGACAGGCTGTGCTGGAAGAGGACGGGAAGCTGCGCACCATAAAATATATTCACTATATCAATATCCGTATCACCCATCAGCTGTTCGGCGTGGCAGAGCCGCTTCTGTCCCGGGTCTATCGGGAGGGGCGGCTGCAGAACACACTGATTGTGTCTCCTCCGGGATGCGGTAAGACCACGCTGCTTCGGGAGCTGGTGCGCCGTATTTCCGATGGAAATGCCTACGGTGAGGGATTGAGTGTGGGAGTGGTGGACGAGCGCTCGGAAATTGCAGGTTCTTATCTGGGGAGACCGCAGAATGATCTGGGGAGCCGCACGGATGTGCTGGACGCCTGTCCCAAGGCTTTGGGCATGATGCTGCTTCTCCGCTCCATGTCGCCCCGGGTCATTGCCGTGGATGAGTTGGGGGATGATGGTGACGTGGCGGCGCTGCGGGCGGCGGCAGCCTGCGGCAGCAGGATATTGGCCACAGTGCATGGGACGGATATCGGGGATGTGGCAGACCGGTTTCCGAAGCTTGGCCAGGCGGCGCTTTTCGCATGTGTGATCGTGCTGGGAAAGCAGGGTGGACAGCCTGTGGTAAAGCGGGTGTATGAAGGAGAGGAGGCGGCATGTGCGTTTTCTGGGAGGATTCATGATTCTGGGCGGATGCCTGGGTTTAGGTCTGTGGTATCGTGAACAGTTTGTGGGAAGGCTTTGCGCTCTGCGCACTCTGGCGTCGATTCTGGAGATGCTTATGAGCGAGATCCGCTATGGCAAAGCCACACTCCCGGAGAGCTGCGGGCAGCTTGCACAGCGCCTTCCGCAGCCCTATGGCCGATGCCTGCAGGAAATCGGGATCAAGGCGGGAAACGGCGCTTCCTTTCAGGAGGTGTTTTCCGCACAGATGGAGGCCTGCATGAGAGAGCTGCCGTTAAAGCGGGAGGACAGAGAGCTTTTTTTACAGTGCTTTCAGGGGCAGGGCTTCCGGGACGGCGCAATGCAGTTAAAACGCCTGGAGCAGGGACTTTTGCAGCTTTCGGGGCGCATCGGGATGCTGGAGCGGGAGCAGCGGGAGAAATGCCGGATAGCGGTGGGACTGGGAGCCATGAGCGGACTGCTTTTGCTGATCGTTTTATTGTAGAAAATATGGCAAGAGAATCTGAGCAGGATAATGCGGGAAAGAGAATGTGAGGAGCTATGGGAGTAAGTCTGATATTTAAAATTGCAGCAGTGGGCATCCTGGTGACTATCTTAAGTCAGATATTAAAACACAGCGGCAGGGAGGAGCATTCTTTTTTGGTCAGTCTGGCGGGTCTGGTGCTGGTGCTCTCCTGGATCGTGCCGTACATATATGAGCTGTTTGTGACGATTCAGGCATTGTTTGCGCTGTGAGCGGACAAGAAGGCGGGGGTGTAGAGATGGCAGAGATGATCAAGGTGGGAGCGTTGGGAATCGCAGGAGTCCTCCTGGCGGTGCAGTTCAAGTCCCAGAAACAGGAATATGGAATATTGATCGGATTTTGTATCAGCATACTGATCTTTTGTTACTCGCTGAGACAGGTGGAGGCAGTGCTCCGGCAGTTTGGGGCGCTGCAGAAGTATCTGGGCAGCGCCCAGGGATATCTCACCATTCTGGTCAAGGTCATCGGCATCACATATATCTGTGAATTCAGCGCCGGAATCTGCAAGGACGCGGGTTTTGGAGCAGTGTCTGACCAGATCGAGATTTTGGGGAAGCTGGCGGTGATCTTTGCGGGACTTCCGGTGCTTTTTGCGGTGATTGAACAGATACAGGGACTGGCCTGAAGGCGGCTGTCCGGGAGGTTTTTATGAATCTGGAAGATATCTGGGCAGACTATGGCCTGGACGGGCTGCAGGAGGGAATGGACAGGTTGTTTCCGCAGTATGATCTCTCCCTGTCCGCACTTTTGGAGAGACTTTTGCAGGGAGATGTCATCGGGGCGCTGACGGATTTTTTTAAGGCGAGTATTGCGGAGATGGCCGGTTCCACCGTGGGTCTGAAAAATATATTTATCTGGATACTGGTGCTGGGTGTAGTCTCTGCGCTGATGAGTCATTTTGTGGAGGTGTTTGACAAGCATCAGGTGGCGGATCTGAGCTTTTATTTTATGTATCTGCTCATGACGGCTATTTTGCTGAAGTGCTTTGCGCAGGCTGCCGTCACGGCCGTGGAGACGCTGGAGAATATCGTATTGTTCATCAGGCTGCTGATGCCCACCTATCTGCTGGCAGTGGGAGTCGCCACGGGAAGCATCACGGCGGGAGGGTATTATCAGCTGCTTTTGCTTCTGATCTACGGGGTGGAGCAGATTCTGCTGGGCATCGTAGTGCCGCTCGTCTATTGCTATTGTCTGCTGGCAGTGATAAACGGTATCTGGATCGAGGAAAAGCTGACATTGTTCATCGAGTTTATCGAGAAACTTGTGGGATGGATGCTCAAGGCGGCGGTGGGGGTGGTGACGGGCGTGAGCATCTTCCAGTCGGTGCTTACACCGGTGCTGGACTCCGTAAAAAAGGGGGCCTTGCAGAAGGCGGTTTCCGCCATACCCGGTATCGGCAACACGGCCGACGGCGTGGTGGAGCTGGTGATGGGATCGGCAGTAGTCATCAAAAACAGCGTGGGGCTGGTATTGCTTTTACTGCTTCTGCTGTTATGCGCTGCGCCGCTGTTTAAAATTTTCTGTATGGCAGTGCTCTTAAAAGGTGCAGCAGCCTTTATGGGTATTGTCAGTGATAAGCGCATCACTGCCTGCGCCAACCGTACGGGGGATGCGGGACTGCTGCTCTTTAAGGTGACAGGCACGGCAATGATGCTGTTTCTCATCACGATCGTCATCGTGGCGACCACGACCAACAGGGGGTTTTAATATGTACTCTTATCTGATGAATACCGTTTGCAGGACAGGCATTTTTATTATATGTGCGCAGGTGCTGGTGCATCTGCGTCCCAAGGGTTCCTATGAGAAGTATTTGAAAATGCTGATGAGCGCCATGATATTGATGCAGTTGTTTCTGCCTGTGAGCACTCTTTTCACGGGGGAGGGAGAGCGGAGTCTTGCGGCGCGCATGGAGTGGTTTGAGGAACAGTTGAGACAGAGCATGGAACAAATGGAACAAAATCATGCAGAAGGGGAGAGCGTACTGGAACAGATGACGCTGGAGGAAGTGCAGAACCGGATCGCGGCGCAGGCTTCCGGGAGTGAGCTTCCGGAGGATATAGCGCCGGTACAGATCGCACCTGTGGAAAAAATCGAGATCCATATGCAGGACGGACAGGACGTTCAGGAAAAGCACAGAGCAAACGAAGGACAGGAAGGAGGGACGCCGGATGATATCGGAGGAGAGCAAATTTCCAGAGAAGGATGACCGGGACGACGCGCCGGACTGCGGCCGGGGCGGGGCGGGCCGCGGCAATCTGCAGGGCATGCGGAAAAAATGGTTTCGCAGGGACAATCTGATCGTGCTGGTTTTAGCAGGAATACTTTTGTTTGTCATCACGCTTCCCACAAAGGAAAAAACGGATGAAACTTCTATTCCGTTTTTGGATGCCGGCGAGGGTATGCAGAGAGCGGACGGCTCCGAGCCGGAGTCCCTGGAGGTTTTTGGGAAAAGCGTAGAGAAAACGGAGGTCCCTGAGGATTATGCCGCTGAGCAGGAGGAGAAGCTGGCGTCGCGGCTCTCAGCCATGGAGGGGGTGGGCAGGGTGGAGGTGATGCTTACCTTTGAATCCTCCGAGGAGCTGGTGGTGGAGAAGGATGCTCCCACGGTCCGCGCCAACACCGTTGAGAAGGACAGTGAGGGAGGAAACCGCACGGTGACGCAGTTCGAGATGGGAGACAGCACTGTGTACAAAAGCGGCTCCGGGGGGCAGAGCGAGCCCTATGTGGTGAAGACCTTAAACCCCAGGGTAGAGGGAGTTCTGGTGGTGGCGGAGGGCGCGGCGGACGGCACGGTGGCCCGCAATATCACAGAGATCGCGCAGGCGCTCTTCGGCGTGGAGGCGCATCGGGTGAAAGTAGTCTCGATGGGCGGGGACAGGAAAACACAAAGTAATATATCCGCATCAGGGCTCATACAATGAAATGGAAAAGGACTTTCCATTAAATCAAAAAAAAGAGGGAGAGCACTGTGAAAAACTTAGTCAAAAAAAATCAGCTAATGATTACCGCACTCGCTGTCATGATCGCCATCGCTGGTTATCTGCAGTTTGCGGGGACCAATCTGGAAGAGGAATACCTGACGGTGGATGACGGGGATGTGGTAAACGCTGTGGATTCATCCGGGGTCATCACGGAGAATTATACTGCCGGCAGTCTGAAAAACGACATGGAGCTGGACGGTCTTCTGGATCTGTCGGAGGCGGATCTGCTGTCCACGGGTCTCACGGAGATCGAGAGTCTGGATTCGGATGTGGATATTCTCATGGAGGATTATCTGGAGGACGGTATGCAGGTGGCTGAAGTCACTCCTGAGGAGGGAGAGATCCCCGGGGAGGCTGTACTCACTTCCACGGCAGGCGTGGCTGTCCTGTCCGATGCCAAGCTTTTGAAGGAACAGACAAGAGCTAAAAATAAAGAAACACTGATGCAGATCATCGGAAGCGAAGGACTCACCGACGAACAGAAGCAGGATGCCGTGGACAGTATGGTGGAGATGACCGTCATTGCGGAGAAGGAATCTGCGGCGGAGATTTTGCTGGAGGCAAAAGGATTTTCAGGTGTGGTGGTGAGCATCGCAGACGATATGGTGGATGTGGTGGTGAACGCCGTAGAGCTCTCCGATGTGCAGCGGGCACAGATCGAGGATATCGTAAAGCGCAAAACAGGTATCTCAGCGGAAAATATTGTAATCAGCACTGTCGTAGAATAGTTTTTTGTGGTATGCTGAATATACATAGTGCCTGAAAGGAATGAGATACCATGAAGAGAGTATTTTTGATCGTGTTGGACAGTTTTGGAATCGGAGCGATGGAGGATGCCGCCGATTACGGGGATATCGGTGTGGACACACTCTACAGTGTCTCCAAAAGTCCGTATTTTCATATGCCGAATATGCAGAAGATGGGGCTTTTTCAGATTGAGGGCGCAAGAGCGGCAGCGGAGACGGAAGGCGCGGGACAGACGGGCCGGATGCCTCACACTGCCGCCGTCGCCCGCATGAAAGAAGCCTCTAAAGGGAAAGATACCACCATCGGACATTGGGAGATCGCGGGAATCTATTCCGGCAGACCTCTGCCCACCTATCCCGGCGGCTTCCCGGAGGAAGTGCTTGCACCCTTCAGGGAGCAGACGGGGCGTGGCGTTTTGTGCAACAGACCTTACTCGGGGACACAGGTGATCGCTGATTACGGGGAGGAGCATCTGCGCACGGGAGATCTGATCGTGTACACCTCCGCGGACAGTGTGTTCCAGATCGCGGCCCACGAGGAACTGGTTCCTCCCGAAAAGCTTTATGAATACTGCCGTATTGCCCGCAGGATATTGGTGGGCAGGCATGGTGTGGGGCGCGTGATCGCACGCCCTTTTACAGGTGAGAAGGGACAGTTTACCCGCACGGCGCACAGACATGACTTCTCCATGGAGCCCCCCGGCGTCACTATGCTGGATCAACTGAGGCGGGAGGACAAGGATGTGATCGCCGTGGGCAAGATTAAGGATATCTTTGCGGGAAAAGGGATCAGCGAGGCGGTGTACACTTCCGGCAATGCGGAGGGCATTGAACGGACGCTTGAATATCTGGACAGAGATTTCGAGGGACTGTGTTTCGTCAATCTGGTGGACTATGACATGCTCTATGGGCACCGCCGGGATGTGGACGGCTATGCCAGGGCGCTGACTGAGTTTGACGAAAGTCTCCCCGGGATGCTGGAGAAAATGAGACCGGAGGACGTGCTGATGATCACTGCGGACCACGGCTGTGATCCGGCCTATACCGCCACCACGGACCATACCAGAGAGCACACGCCCTTTATCATGTACGGAGCCTGCGTGGAACCGCGGAATCTGGGCACGAGAAAAACATTTGCGGATATAGGGGCTACTGTGTTACAATATTTTGGAATTACGCCGGAATTTTCCGGCGAGAGTATGCTGTGATATGCCATGGTGTGCTGTGACATGCCATGAAAAGCTTTTGGCAGCCATGATCAGGAGGACATTGTTTTGAGTAACTATACAGAAGAAATTAATCGCCGCCGCACCTTTGCCATCATTTCCCACCCCGATGCGGGCAAGACTACCCTCACCGAAAAATTTCTGCTCTACGGCGGGGCGATCAATCTTGCGGGCAGTGTGAAGGGTAAGGCCACTGCGCGGCACGCGGTCTCCGACTGGATGGAGATCGAGAAGGAGAGAGGAATCTCCGTCACCTCCTCCGTGCTTCAGTTTGAGTATGACGGTTATTACATCAACATTCTGGACACCCCGGGGCATCAGGATTTCTCTGAGGATACTTACCGCACTCTGATGGCGGCGGACTCGGCGGTCATGGTCATTGATGCCTCCAAGGGCGTTGAGGCCCAGACCAGAAAGCTGTTTAAGGTCTGCGGCATGAGGGGGATACCGATCTTTACATTTATCAACAAAATGGACAGGGATGCCAACGATACCTTTGAGCTTCTGGACGATATCGAGAAGGAGCTTGGGATCGCCACCTGCCCCGTGAACTGGCCTATCGGATCGGGCAAGGCCTTTCAGGGGGTCTATGACCGTGAGAAGAAATGTGTGATCGCCTATTCCGACACCGAGAAGGGCACCAGGGAGGGAACAGCCACCGAAATTCCCGTTGAGGACGAGGAACAGCTTCGGAGTCTGCTGGGGGATGAGGCGGCGGACAAGCTGCTGGATGAGATCGAGCTTCTGGACGGGGCCAGCGCAGAATTTGATCTGGAGCAGGTGAGGGCGGGAAAGCTGACCCCTGTGTGCTTCGGTTCTGCGCTGACCAATTTTGGCGTGGAAATCTTTTTGAAGCACTTTCTGAACATGACCACCACACCGCTCCCCAGGAAATCCGACATTGGTGTCATTGAACCTGCGGAGCAGGAATTTTCCGCTTTTGTCTTTAAGATACAGGCCAATATGAACAAGGCGCACCGGGACAGGATCGCTTTTATGCGTATTTGTTCTGGCAGATTTGACGCCAATATGGAAGTGCGCCATGTACAGGGCAACAAGGTGATGCGTCTCTCCCAGCCCCAGCAGATCATGGCTGACGAGCGAAAGATTCTGAGCGAGGCCTATGCCGGGGATATCATCGGTGTGTTCGATCCGGGTATCTTCTCCATTGGGGACACCCTGTGCATGCCCAAAGAGAAATTCCGGTACGACGGGATTCCCACATTTGCCCCGGAACATTTCGCCAGAGTGCGCCAGATTGACACCATGAAGAGAAAGCAGTTTGTCAAGGGAATCGAGCAGATCGCCCAGGAGGGCGCCATCCAGATCTTCCAGGAGCTCAATTCGGGCATGGAGGAGATCATCGTGGGCGTGGTGGGAGTACTGCAGTTCGACGTCCTGAAATACCGGCTGGAGAATGAGTACAATGTGGAGATC
>CATKXY010000006.1 GCA_949840915.1 uncultured Lachnospiraceae bacterium
ACAATGTTTTTCATGAGAGTACCTCCATCACCTGTTGTTTTAGATCTTCGACAAATCCATTATAACAGGGATTCTGGTACTCTCTATCTATTTTCTCTTAGTCAACTGACAAAAACTTTACTCTATATGAATTGATACATTTAACAGCCATCGAGACAGAGGGAGGCCGGCATGAATCCGCGAGCGTTGGCGAAGGTTGGAGCGTTTTCTTATAGTGCGGGCCGCAGTCAAGGGAAAAATGCGCACGGATGCGCATTTTAGGCTATATGGCGCACGGATGCGCCTTATAGCCGACCCGTAAACTGCCCCTATTCTATATCCGCACTATTAGAAAACGCCCAACCACAGCCAGCCGCAGATTCATGCCGGTCTCCCTCTGCCGATACTGTTGAATCAACAATCCCTTTAGTCCTCCATCACCCGCACTGCCTCATTCTCCGTAAATTCCTTATTACTGCGCTCAATGATCCTGCTGTCAGGTCCCAACGCGGCGCTGCTTATGGCTGCATACCCGCCGTTTCTCTCCAGCACTGTAACGGAAACCTTACGGGTCCTATGCTCCGTCCCAAGTATCCCTTCTACCTCTTCCTCCACATACACATAGCCGGAACTCAATTCTTCATAGAGTGCGCTGATCGGAATCACCATATCATAGCTCTCGCTGTTGCAGCTATAATTCATGGACACTGTCTGACCCGCCGGAAGACCTGACACATCCGCATCGATGCGCAGTACATGCTGTCCGTCCTGATTCTCCTGATAACGGACAATACCTTGAAAGCGTTTTATTTCTCCCAGAGAAGACTTGCACTGCAAAGATACCTTGTCCCCGATGGACAGACGTTTCCCGTCCTCCTCGGCAAGCTTTACCTCCACTCCGTCTCCCGTCCTGGTATAGAGCACACAGGCTCCGTCAACTGTCCTTTCGCCGGTCCCCACCGCACATTTCAATACGGTCCCTGCTTCTTGAGCGATGATCTTCCCCTCATCCTCTTTCAACTGTTTCAGCTGATCCAGCGTCCTCTCCCGGGCCACAAGCTCTCCGGAAAGCCGCACCCGCTCCGCAGTAGAAGAACCTTTATCCGCTCTGGCATCCTCCAGACTGCGGTTCCAGTTCCTTATGGCTTCCTCTCTGTCTAATCTGGCCTGTTCCAAGGTATTTTGAGCCTGCTCATATGCTTTTTTGTACAGACCGTAATCCAGTGCCGACTGCTCGTCGTCATTCTCGGCATCCTTCATGCGCAGTCTGGCGCTCTCCGCGGCAAGCTCCGCGTTGTTCACCAGCAGATCCTGCTGCGCCACCAACGCGTCATAATCTGCCAGAAGCCGCTCTTCCATCCGCTTCCTCTCCTGATCCTGTCTGGTCTGCTCCCCCGCCAGATCATTGATCTGCGCCCGCAGATGATTCAGACCGGCTGTCTCCTCCCGGATCTGTCTCTCCAGATCGTCCATATCCAGCACAAACAGAACATCTCCCTCCTGGATCTGCTCTCCGGTCCGGACAGATGACGTGTGCACCCGCAGCCCCTGTGGTACATACACTCCATAGGTTTCTCCCGGCAGGATGGTTCCCGTACCGTTTATCTCATAATAAAGACTTCCCTTTTCCGCCTTACAGAGCCATACTCTGGGCAGACCGTTGCGATAGATGCCTTTGGCCGCCACTGTACAGACCAGCATAAATCCCATGAATAACAACAATCCTGCCAAAACACCCTTTTTATCCAATCTGTTGAACATCCAATCTACCCCTTTACCGCCCCTGCAATGATACCCTGTTCCAGCGAATCCCGAAACAGAGCAAACACAAACAGCGACAATGTCAATGTGATCAGGGACGCGCACGCCGCAAAACCCGCCTGTTCTATAGAAATTTCCGGCAGATACAGTGATAATGGCCAGAGCGACTTATCCCTGATAAATGCTAAAGGCTCCTCCATCCGGTTCCAGTTCTCCAGAAAACTCAAAACAAAAGCGGCCAGTATCCCTCCCTTTGCCAGAGGAAACCCTATCTGGAAAAAGATTCTGAACTCTCCCGCGCCATCCACCCGCGCCGACTCCAGAATATCAACCGGAATTCCCTCGAAACTCCTGTAGATCAAGAATACCGGAAAGGTGGAGAACACTGCCGGCAGGATCACCGCTAAACGAGTGTCAAGCAGCGCCAGATCTCTCAGAATCAAATATTGTGACAATTGTGTCACCTGAAACGGCAGCAAGAGCAGCGCCATATACAAAAAGAATAAAGTCCTGCGTCCTCTGAAATCAAACGCTGCAAACGCCCATGCCGCAGGCACTCCCACTGCCAGCTGCCCCAGAAGGATCACGAGCACCATCCCCACAGAATTCCAAAACAGTTTCATAAATTCCGGTGAATAAAGCAGGAGTCTTAGAAAATGCTCTCCCGTGGGATAATCCGGTATCCAGCTCCAGCCGATTCTGCCGTCCGTATTCATCAAAAGCGGCTGAAGTCTTTCACGCCACTCATAAGCGTCGGTCACAGAGCCGGAAACCAGGATCAGTATCGGCAGCAGGAACAGACTGCCCAGAGCGAAGACGCCAAATGCAATAGCAGTCCTGCCGCAGATTTTGCCGATTTTATTCCGGATAGTACTCCGGCCATTCCTCCGCCCGTCAGTCAGGCCATTTTCCCCGCCGTTTACTTTGTTCATTTACCCCGCTCCTTCCGCTTCCCGGATGCGATTCCAAGCTTCCTCTCCATCAGAAACGCGCCGCTTCCCAGCACAAGAGCTGTGAGCACTGCTCCCGCCGCCATCTTATCCAAGTCAAGCTTGGTGTACCAGTTGCTGAACACATGCTGAAGCAGATAGATTTCCCTGGGAGGATATGCTCCGTTGATCAGATATGCCTCTCTGAATACCTTGAAGGTATTCAACAAGGACAATAATGTAATCGTATAGGCGGCCCCTCTCAGACTCGGAAGCGTCACATGGACGAAGCATCGGATCCTTCCCGCCCCGTCCACTCTCGCAGCCTCCAGAACTTCTGTCGGAACAGTCTTCAGCGCCGCAAACCACAATACCACAGTATAACCCATATTTTTCCAGAGATAGGTTCCCACCAGCACGCCAAAAGAAGCGCCGCCCTCCATGAAATCGATCCCTGTCCCCATTATCCCGTTCAGAAATCCCTGCTTTTCAAACACCAGCCGCCATACCAGAACCACGGTGGCGGCCGGCATGGCCTGCGGCAGCAGATAACACGCCTTGGCATGTTCCAGAAAAGGCAGCTTCTCCATGGCTAATGCGATGAGCAGACTCCCTGTCAAAAGCAGAGGAAGGCACACGCCCACAAACTTCAGCGTATTCTGAGCCGCAAGCAGAAACGCCTGGTTTTGAAACACATTTATATAATTGTCCAGACCGCAGAATTCTCCTGTCATGGCCGTGGTAAAAGAACGGCGCACAACATCCCCGAACGGGAACACTAAAAACAGACTTACTCCCAGAAGACTGGGCAGCAAAAACACAATATGCCAGGCCCCGCCGCCCCTTCTGTACCGCCTTTTCATCTTATTCCGCCAGATAGAGCTGCAGCTTTCTCTCGATTGCATTTACGCTCTCCTCTATGCTCTGCTCTCCCGTGAGCGCCTTTGCGCCTTCCTCCAGCACGGTATCCCGCAGCATATACTCACAACCGCTCACAGTATCGATACTGTCCAGCATCTGATTATAAGCTTCGTACACCTCCGGCGTGCACCACTTTATCTCGATGGCGCTATCGGCGCCTATGGAGCCGTCCTCATTCTTCATTACATTGCTCATCCACACATAGGGTTTGTAGCTGGGACTTCCGTCTTCTTCCTTGAACGGATTCTCCTCCATGCCGATCAAGGCATCCCGATTGATGGGAGTCGTCCAGTACATCTCATCCTGTCCCTGCCAGTCTCCCAGTGCAAAACGCACGAACTCCTGCGCGTGCTCCGATGCATTGGATGCCGCATTGATGCCAAACATAGTCATGGGCAGCGCAGCTTTCCCCTCACCGGGAAACGGCATATAATCCAGCTTTCTGCAGTCAAGATATGCATACAGCGTATTGAAACCGTTTCTGATGCATCCGCCCAGAACCCCGATGGCAAAACTGTTTCCATACATATTAGCTGCCATAACCGCGGTATCTGCGCTTTTTGACATATAAAACATTTGATTGGAGCGCATGGAGCTTCCCATCTCCAATTCGTACCAGCGGTTCCATATCCTATCGTGTTCCTCAATCTCCTCCTGCGTGAGATTCTCCCTGTCTATCTCATAAATCTGCTTTGCAAGTTCCAGGAATCCGGTAACTGCCTCTCTGTCAATACTTCCATTCTCCCCGGTAAATTTACTTCCATAATGAAACATCAATGTCTGCAGCACTGTCTGCTCATCCACAAGTCCTACCTTTGTGGCGCCCTTGGGAACGCTGGCCTCTCGAAATGCAGACACCATATCTTCCGTATTCTGAATCTTAGAGAGACTCTCTGTATCTCCCATTAAAACGGGAACCGTAAATCCCAAAGGTATGGTATAGAGTGCACCGTCACGTCTCATGGCATTGATAATATTGTCAAAGTAGTCATACTCCTTCTGTAGCTCCTCAAACATTGTACTCAGATCCAGGAGTACTCCTTTGTCCGCATAGGAGTGATAAGGCAGATCATCCAGGAGCAATACATCCGGTCCTTCCCCCGCAGCCAATGCAGTGGCGAGATTCTTCAGGGCATCCTCTCTGGTTACTCCGTCGTCTCCGCTGATACCGATCTCATAGCGTACATACACCTGAGGGTTCTGTACCCGATAAGCGCTGATGACCATCTGAATATTCTGATCCTCATAAAGGCTGTACACCGTTATCATATCCTCCGGCACAGAAGGCACCGACGCATCATAGGCAAATTTCATGAGACGCTCATCGTCATATAACAGGTAAAATACGGGCATTTCCTCCGCAGTCATGTCCACATGCATATCCACAAACCACGAATTGTCACTGAGACTGCACAGAGACGCGTCTATCAGCTGCTCTGCCACACTGCCGTACAGAACATGACGGTATAAGCCCTTCTTGGTCACCACATAAAGGCTGTCCTCCTCGCCGGGATACATCTGATAAACATAGGATATATTGCCGTTTGACTGCCCCAGACTGCCGGAGAGCAGATCGCTCAGACACTGATCCTCCTCCATCTCCTGTCTGGTATCCAGACTGTAAATCTTGAGCGCATCCCCCATGTCCAGCAAAAGACAATTGCCGCAACGGGCGAGATAACGGACTTTGCCATCCGCCTCAAACAAAAACTCTGTTTCGCCGTTTTCGCTGTTTACCCGATAAACCATAGTATTCGATGATTCCCAGGAATTCGTCAGATAAAAATAACCGTCTCTTCCATAGAATATACTTACCGAATTCTCTTTAGATACAGTCTCCCATGGTGTTTCCGTCCCGTCGGGACTCAAGTAATACTTTTCATAATTATATTCCCCTTCCTGATCCGTACGGGCAAACACCACATACATTCTGGCTCCGTTTTCCGCCACCGCCATATCTGTCAGATAGTCGTCTTCCTCATAGCGATTTCTCAGTACTTCAGGGCATATCTCTCCGGCATCAGACAATGTGCCCGCTGTCAGATCCGCCCGTACACCCGCGCCCATGGTATCAGCCAGATACAGCCCCCCTTCCCATGGCAGAATCTGTTTTCCCTGACCCATATTACAGTCCTCTCCATAGGAAAGCTCCGTCTCCACATAGCGCCCCATGGCAGATGCCTGCCCCGGTACTTCCGAGGACGGCTCCCCTGCGTTCTGCGACTGAGTACCCGTAACTTCTGCATCCTTACCCGATTCCCCGCATCCTGCCAGACAGGCGGCAAACATACAGCCGGCCAGCACGGCTGCCAGCATGCGCTTTGATTTCATCAAACAGTTTCGATACTTTGTAAACAGCATGATATTCTTCTCCTTACTATTTTCTTTATCTTGAATTCACATATAGTATGATAAACGCTCTGTCTCTAAATAACTTCTAAAACCTCTTTAATTTACAGCTATATTTTAGTTTGGCTTAGAGGATTTTTAGAGAAAAATGTGATATGCTAAAAAAAATGCGAAATTAGTTGGAGAAAAATACCATGAAACTACTGCTGGTGGAAGACGATGAAAATTTAAACAGAAATCTGACCTATTTTCTGGAAAAGGAGGGTTATCAGGTGGACTCCTGCCACAACGGAGAGGACGCCCTGTACTATCTACGTGAGGGCAGTCCCGACCTGATCCTGCTGGACCGGATGCTGCCGTTATTAGACGGCATGGAAGTTCTAAAAAAAATCAGGCAGGAACATAACCGCACACCCGTGCTGATGCTCACTGCTCTTGGGACTCTGGCGGACAAGGTGGACGGTCTGGACGCAGGCGCAGACGACTATCTGGTAAAGCCTTTTGCTATGGAAGAACTGTTGGCACGGATACGCAGCCTGTTCCGCAGAAGCGGCCCCACCCCTTCAGACAGCCCCGGCGACTTCGGGGAAACGCTTACCTGGCACTACGGTGATCTATGGTTAAATCCCCGGCTGCATGAGCTGAAAGGTCCCGCCGGCACTGCCACTGTGTCCAACAGAGAAAGCGCCCTGCTACAATACTTTCTGCAAAACGGAGGTCAGACCCTCAGCCGCGGCCAGCTGCTCATAAAGGTCTGGGGGCCCGACAGCGAAGTGGAGGAAGGTAATCTGGACAATTATATCTTTTTTCTGCGCCGCCGTTTAAAGTCATTAAAATCCTGCCTGCGCATCGCCACACTGCGGGGCGTGGGCTACCGTCTGGAGGAAGGAGACAGCCATGCTGTTTAGACGCCTGCACCTTCAGCTCACCGCTCTGTGTGCGCTGATCACGATATCGATACTTGCGGTTTTTACGATCCTCTATCTCTCCGTGTCGGAGCATTCGCTGCGGAATAATCTCATCCTCACCTTCCGCCATGACTTCGACACCCTGGTAAACAGTCTGGAGCAGCAGCCCATGCTGACCCACCAATTTCTGCTGCGCATGGAACAGACTAATGATTATATGATCTTTCTCTGGGACAACGAAAAACCGCTGACCTTCAACCGGATCCGGTCCCACGAACCCTACGCCGGGATCGCCCAGAGCATCTATGATAATTATCTGGAGGAGACCGCGGCCGCCATATCTGCCGGATCCACATCCGCCTCCATGCTCCTCTCCCACGATGACCGGATGAGCTCGGGAATCGGCTACATCTACACCGGACAGATGAATGCTGCGGAAAAAATTCTGGCACTGCAGAGAAATGAGGGACTTGTGCTCCTCGTGATCTCACCCAACACCGACTTTCACAGCCGCATTTTACAGCAGCGCATTCTGTTTCTGCTGCTCTCCCTGGCCGGAGGTCTTCTGCTCACACTGTCCGCCTGGCTGTTCACGGGCAGAATGCTCCGCCCCCTGCAGGAAAATCAGGAGAGACAGCTGGCCTTCATCTCCGGAGCCTCCCACGAGCTGCGCACACCGCTGGCGGTCATCGTGTCTGCCGCCGAAGCCCGCCCGCCGCATTTTGAGGAGACGATAAAGGCCGAAGCCCTGCGCATGGGCAGGCTGGTGGAGGAACTTCTGACCCTGTCCCGTCTGGATCGAAGCAGATTTTATGAGAAGCAGCCTGATAAATCTGCCGGCCTGCTCTGTAGAGAATCCATAGAACCCGATACCTTTCTCATGAATTTCTATGAACAGACGGAGCATTATGTTTCAGCCTGCGGAAAAAAACTGAAACTGGAGCTTCCCAACGAGACCATACCGCCGATTTGCGCCGACAGGGACAAGCTGTATCAGCTCCTGGAGATTCTGCTGCAAAACGCCATAGCCTATACCGGCGAAGACGGCGTCATCACTCTGTCCATGGACTGCAATCCCCCCGGATATGTCTGCTTTCAGATATCAGACAATGGCATAGGCATACCGGACTCAGAAAAGGATAAAATATTTGAGCGCTTCTACAGAGTAGACAGCGCTCATCATTCCAGAGAACATTTTGGTCTGGGTCTCTCCATCGCAAAGGAGATTGTGGAAATACACCGGGGACGGCTCCGTGTCACGGACACCCCGGGCGGGGGCGCCGCCTTCCTGTGCAGCTTCCCTGCCCGGCCTGTCGTTTAAACCTTCTGCAATGCTTCCGCTTTTACGCCTATCCGCCGGGATTATTCTACCAGCTGCAGCAGTTTTCCCGCCTCCTGTGCCATGGCGGCGGACACCTGCTCGCTGTTGTTGGAGATTTCCACATTACGGTTCACCACATCGGATATATGTTCCAGACCCTTCATGGCCTGAGATACAATGGACACGTTCCCACGCACCATATCCGATATCTTCCTGACGCTGCCGCTGGCCTTCTCGATGCCGTCGGCCATACTGTCAAACTGCTTCACCGTCTGCTCCGTAATCTTCTTCCCGTCTTCCACAGCCTGAATAGAGCTCATGATCAGCTCTCCGGTCTCCCTGGCAGCCTGAGAGCTCCGGGCAGCCAGCTCTCCCACCTGGCTTGCCACCACTGCAAAGCCCTTGCCCATCTCCCCGGCTCTGGCCGCCTCGATGGAAGCATTTAAGGACAGCATATTGGTCTGCTGTGCAATGGCGTTGATATCTCCGATAATTTTCTCTATTTCCATGGATGTACGGCTGATTTTCTCGATGGAAGATGCAAGCTCCTCCATCTGCTTTCTCCCGGCCATCATGTCTTGAACTGTCTGTTCTGTTGCAAGAGACACATTTGTGGACGCATCCGCGCTGGCATTCAATTCACGCACCAGCTCTGTCATGGTATTTTTCAAATCGCTGACAACCGCCTCCTGTTCGCCGGTACCGCTGTGCATTGCGTGAGCGTTTTTGAGCGTCTCCTGAGACACACCCTCCAGCCCCGAGCAGACAGCCTTGATATTGTCGATCAGGGTCAGATTGTTTTCCACATCCAGCTTCTGCCGCTCAAGCAGTTCCTGATTCTCATTCATCTTCAGGCATATGCTCTCCACCATTTTGTTAATGCTTGCACTGAGCACCTCAAACTCCTGATTGCCCGTCTCGTTTACCGTGACTGAGAAATTCCCGTCCGCAATCACCTTCATGGAGTCCGCAATGCGGTTGATGCCTGTCACAATGTCCCGGTCCACCATGCGATTGATCATGTAAAGCAGGAGAAAGAAAATGATGAACATGCTCACGGATACCACCAGCGTCTGGCTCCATCTCTGGCTGTAGTATTCCCTTGAGGGCATAAAGGTGCCAATCACCTGCCCGTTATACTCCTCCGTCACATAATATCCTGTCACGCCGTCCACCTTTGCACGGCCCTTCTCTGCCCCGGATATATCCAGGCCCGCCTGTGCCGCGGGCTGCCCCACAAGCTGTTGAGCCGGGTGCGCCGTGATCAGACCGGATGCCTTATCGATGGCAAATATGTACCCCGTGCTCCCGAACTCAATATCCTTTAACACCACATCCATGGCTGTACCCTTCAGTATATTTTCCAAAACCTCCGGCCGGATACCCACCTGAACCAGACCTGAGCCGTCCCGTCTGGCCACGCCCACATACTGCATCAAAGTCCCCTCCGCCGCATTCAGCTGAGGCTCCTGTACAATTACCATCGAGGGATTGTCGATGATCTCCAGAAAAGCCGCCGACTGCTCGCCGCTTCCCATGTCAAAGCCCACATAGGCATCAATTGTGCTGTGGGTGATGATCCCCTTCGCATCGATGATATGCAGCTCATTGACCATCAGATCCTCCTTGATCTGATCCAGCTTTTTCTTGTTATTGATAACCGAGGGATCCATACGGATCATCTCCGCAAAAGCATTGGTCTTTGCCAGACTGTTTTCCCCGAGATTTTCCGTCAGATGCTCCACTTCCTCCTGATTGCTCCGGAGGCGTTCCTTGACGGCTTCCAGCTTATCATAGCTGTCCTTGGTATTCGTGCTCTTTGTCACAACGGTCTGCAGGCCGAATATGGCTACCACAGTGACAATCAGCGCTACTGCCATGTAAATACACAGGTTCTTTGTAAATACTTTCTTCATAGATGTCCCTCTCTTTGTATTTCTTCATCTCTCAATCTCTTATATGTCCGCTTCCCACAACGGTATATTTGTAGGAGGTGAGCTCTTTCAGCCCCATGGGACCTCTGGCGTGAAGCTTCTGAGTGCTGATGCCGATCTCCGCGCCGAACCCGAATTCAAAGCCGTCCGTAAAGCGCGTGGAGGCATTCACATATACGCAGGCGGCGTCAATCTCATTCAAAAAACGTGCCGCGGTGTCCGCATCCGCTGTGACAATACACTCGGAATGCTTCGTACCGTATTTATTAATATGGGCGATGGCGTCTTCAAGAGAGTCCACCGTCCTGATCGATATAATATAGTCCAGATACTCTTTTGCGTAGTCCTCCTCCGCTGCAGGAACACAGTCCGGGATAAGCCTGCACGCCTCTGAGTCTCCCCGCATCTCCACGTTTTTCTCCTTCAGCCGCTGTGCCAGCGCCGGCAGAAATGCATCCTTCACATCCCGATGTACCACCAGACTCTCACAGGAGTTACATACGCCGATGCGCTGTGTCTTTGCATTGATGATAATCTCTGCAGCCATCCCCAGGTCCGCTGCTTTGTCCACATATACATGGCAATTTCCGGTTCCCGTCTCGATGACCGGAATCGTACTGTTTTCCACAACGCTGCGAATCAGTCCTGCACCGCCTCTGGGTATCAGCACATCCACATACTGATTTAATTTCATCAGCTCTGCGGCGACACTCCGGTCCGTGTCTTCAATCAGCTGCACCGCATTCTCTGTGATGCCGCATTGACTCAGCGCTTCCCTGAGCAAACCCGTAATCGCCATATTGGAATGAATTGCATCACTCCCCCCCTTCAAGATCACCGCATTGCCCGTCTTGAAGCATAATCCGAAAGCGTCCGCCGTCACATTGGGGCGGGACTCATATATGATTCCTATCACCCCGAGCGGCACCCGGCGTTTCTCAATATGCAGGCCGTTTGGCCTGTCAAAACGCTCCAAAATTTCCCCTATGCAGTCAGGAAGCTCCGCAATCTGCAAAAGCCCCTCCGCCATTGCATCAATACGCGCGTCCGTGAGCCGCAGTCTGTCCAGAAGCCCCGGATGCATACCGCCCGCCTCCCCGGCGGCGATGTCTCCCGCATTGGCGGCAAGCAAATCCTCCCGGCGCTCTTTCAGAAGCTTTGCCGCCTGTCTCAGGGCACGATTTTTCTCGTCCGCCGAGGCCCGCTGCAGCTGATACTTGGCCTCCGCCGCCCGCTGTCCCATCAAAATTAAATCAGTCATGCTCTCCTCCTCTCGGTACCCAAAATCGATTCCATATATATTATACACAGATCACCTGATATGGCCTGATATCCTGATCCCCACAGGGAACCTCCTCCGCCATCTGGCAGGCAAATCCCACGCCTATGGTGCGCAGCTGCAGCTTAGGCTTATCCGACAAAAAGCGGTCATAAAATCCCCGGCCATAACCCATGCGGTTCCTCATCCGGTCAAAGGCCACGCCGGGCATCAGCATCAATACCCCGGGGACATTCCCCGGATCATACCTGTAACACTCGGTGTCCCCGGCAGGCTCTCTGATCCCTTTGTATCCGCAATGCAGTTCGCTCAGACTCCTGACCCGGTAAAACCGCAGCTCATCACCCTCCACTTTAGGAAGGTATAAGGCCTTTCCCTGCCGCAGTGTCTCCTCCAAAATCTCATCCGTATCTATCTCACTTCCGTAAGCCGCAAATCCCAGCACCACCTCCGACAAATAATACCACTGATGCCCAAGAATGCGCTCCGCAAGCAGCACCGCCGCCTTTGTGCGCTCCGGCTCCGTAAGCTCTCCCCGAAGCTGCAGGCAGCGCCTGCGCAGTTCCTTCTTCGCAGCGTCAAGAGACGGCATATCACTCTGTTCCCTGCACATGCTTTCCCCCGTATTTTTCTCCCAGATTCTCCACGGTACCATCCTCCCGCTGAATACTGATATTGTCAAGCTGTGCCTTCAGATTGCCTCGCACACTTTCCACATATTCCTTTCGGAGCCTTGCCTGCTCAGCCCGCTCCTCCTCTGAAAGTCCCGTATCCTGAGACTTGTGATATAGCTCGTTTATGCGCTTTATGCGCTCGTCCATGGTCATATGCTACCCCCCTGTACCATTGGTTAAAACATCTGTCCGCTCTTATGTATTATGTAAATGCTCCACAAAGCTGGGCAGATCAAAGCCCTCGTCGGGATGTGCCACAAACAGCGTCCCCCTGTTTTCCCCTGCCAGAATCTCATGCAGCACCCCGATATCACTGCTGTTCGCAATCACCATGTCCACATTGGACCTGGTTGCGATCCTTGCAGCGATCATCTTGGTATTCATGCCGCCGGTCCCCACATCGCTCCCGGTACTCCCTTTACCCATGTCCATGAGCTCATCCGTGAGCTCATCCACCTGCTCGATAAACCGGGCATTGGGATTCTTTCTGGGATCGTCGGTATACAGACCGTCGATATCCGACAAAAGGATCAGCATATCCGCATTCACCAGAGCCGCCACAATCGCCGAGAGGGTATCGTTGTCACCGATCTCAATCTCGTAAGTGGCAACCGTGTCATTTTCATTTACTATGGGAATAGCCCCCAGTTTCAAAAGCTCTCTGAAGGTGTTCTGTGCATTGTAGCGGTTTAAACTGTCGACAATGGTATTCTTGGTCATCAGAATCTGGGCCGCCACCTGATTGTATTCTGCGAACAGCTTTTGATAAGTGGTCATCAGTCTGGCCTGTCCGATGGCGGAACATGCCTGCTTGACGGCCAAAGCCTCGGCTTCCGTCTGAGCGCAGATGTCCTTGATATGCACAGTCTTTTTACCCGCGGCGATGGCGCCTGAGGTAACGAGCACCACTTCCCTGCCCTGATTGCGGATATCGCACAGCTCCCGCACCAGCTTTTCCATGCGGATATAATCCATATCTCCTGTCTCCACATGCTGAAGCGAGGAGGAACCGATCTTCACAACAATTCTCTTTTTATCCCTCATACGTTCACGAAGCTGACTCATCACTGTGCTCTCCCCTGTCCGCTCTTACAAACATCCATATAAAACCTGTCACACCCAACACGAAAATAAAAATAGAAATAAACTGTGAGGTGGACAGCATACCGATCTCTCCCCGGTAGTCATTGCGCAGAAACTCCACGCAGAATCTCCCCACACTGTAGAGTATGAGATACAGGAATCCCACGGTTCCCTGTTTCCTGGGCTTTCTCGCATACCAAAACAACAGACCCGCGATGGCAAACATTCCCGCCGCAGAAATCAACTGCGTGGGAATCAGCCGAACGCCGTTTGGCGCATAGTCCGAATTGTGAAAAACTACGCCAAAGACGGAATCCGTCTCCCGCCCGTAACAGCAGCCCGCCATGAAGCAGCCCAGTCTGCCGAAGCCCTGCGTCACGGCCACCGAGGGCAGCACAATATCAAAATAGTCCAGAAATACCAGCTTTCTCAGACGACTCCACAGGTATCCTGCCAGCACGCCCAAAATGATTCCGCCATACACCACAAAACCATTGGATCTTAGCAGGCTTAAGGGGTCCTTTACAAACTCCCTCCACTCCACGATACAGAACATAAGCTTGGCTCCCACAAAACCCATCAGGGCACAGCATATCGTCAGATTAAAAATTTCGTCGGGATCGAGTCCGCGCTTCTTTGCTCTGGCCTCACCGATAAACAGGGCCGCAAAAATGCCGATCACGATCAACACCCCGTAAGAATGTATGGTGATGGGGCCAATGGTCAAAATATCATTATACATACTTTCGTCTATTCCTCTCCGCTTATTCCGTTTTCTGCGGGGCATAAACCGCCGCAAGCTGCTCTGCCACCAGGAGACCATCCATGGCGGCGGAGGTGATTCCTCCCGCATAACCTGCGCCCTCTCCGCAGGGGTACAAGCCCCTCACCTGAGACTGCAGTGTCTCGTCCCTGTGAATACGAAGCGGCGAGGAAGTCCGGCTCTCCACACCGGAGAGTATGACATCCGGCCTGTCAAAGCCAGGAATCTGCCGGCCAAACCGTTCCATGCCCTGCACAAAAGCCCGGCTGCACGCACATGGCAAAAGTCCGCTCAGATCTGCCCACTCTCCCGATCCTTTGTGCTCAGGAAAAACCTCATTGTCTGCATTATCCCCTAAAACCATGCCCGTGTCAACCTCTATCACAGGAAACAGCTCCTTCTGAGACCTGCCCTGCTCCACACAGGCCTTGAATACGCCGTACCTCTGCATGGGAATTTTTCCCGCAGCGAGCCGGAATGCGCGCTCTTCCAGTCTCTTTTGAAATTCCACGCCTGCGAGGGCACCCTCAGCGTCATAATCCTTTGGCGTAACCGCCACGATCACCGCCGAGTTGGCGTTCCTGCCGTTTCGTCCGCTATAGCTCATGCCGTTTACGGCAAGCCTTCCCTGTTCCGAGGAAGCGTTGACCACATATCCTCCGGGACACATGCAAAACGAATAGACACCTCTGCCATCCTCCGCCTGCGCTGTCAGCTTGTAGGCGGCCGCCCCGAAATCCCCCGCGCCGGCCGTTCCGTACTGGCTCCTGTTTATGAGCTCCTGAGGATGCTCCACACGCAGTCCCACGGCAAAGGACTTTGCCTCCATGGGAATCTGTTTTCGATACAGCATCTCAAAGGTATCTCTGGCGCTGTGTCCCACGGCCAGCACCAGCTGCTCACAGGGCAGGAAGGTCTTATGATTGATCTCCACTCCCTGTACTCTGCCGTCCCGGATCTCCACATCCGTCACCTGACTGCCAAAATGCACCTGGCCGCCCTGTTCCAGAATCTTCTCCCGCATGCGCCTCACTACACGGCTCAATACATCCGTCCCCAGATGCGGTTTTGCCTCAAACAGAATCTCCTCCCTGGCGCCGCAGTCCACAAAGGCCTGCAGTACCGCTTTATTGCGGCCCTTTTTGTCCTTCACCAGCGTGTTTAATTTACCGTCGGAAAAAGTTCCCGCGCCCCCCTCTCCAAACTGCACATTGGAATCAGGCTCCAGGATACCCGTCTCCCAGAACCGCTTCACATCCTGCTCCCGCTCCTCCACACACTTCCCGCGCTCCAGAAGAACCGGGCAGTATCCGTGAAGCGCCAGGAAATAGCCGCAGAACAGTCCGGCGGGACCCGTCCCCACAATGACGATGGGGTGCCGCAGCTTTTGTGAACCGCTCTTCGGAAATTGATAGACAAGCGGCTTTACAGAAGCGATCTGCACACTGCCCCCCCGGCCCCGAAGCCTTTGCAGAAGCTTTTCCTCCCGTTCCAGATACAGTTCCAGCGTATAGCTGTAAAATAGATCGGGCTTCTTTCTTGCGTCCAGGGATTCCCTGCAGATATCCAATCTCAGGATGCTCTCCCCGGGAACGCGCAGAAGAGCCGCGGCCCGGGTCGTTAACAGCCGCCGCAGTCCCGGCGTCCCCCCGCGCTTCGCCTCATGTACCTCTTCGCTTTTTATTTTTAACTGATTGATCCGTATCATATAAATTTCCTTTATGTATTCTCTGCAATCCGATCACAGCTTATGTCTGCTGCGCCGCGGCTTTTCCCGCCAGATGTCCGCTGCACCATGCCCAGTGCAGATTATATCCGCCGCATCTGCCGTCCACATCCAGTATCTCTCCCGCAAAAAACAGCCCGGGCACAAGCAGCGATTCCATATTGCGCCCCACCTGGGCTGTATTTACGCCCCCGGCACACACCTGCGCATTGTCAAAGGAATTGCTCCCTGTCACATGCAGTCTCCAGTCCCGGCACAGCCCGAACACTCTGTCTGTCTTTGCGCTCTCCACCCGGGAGATGGGCATATCCCGTCTGATTCCTGCCAGCTTCATAAACAAAAGCATCAGTTTCTTGTTCAAAATACCCGTAAAAAACTCTTCTGCAGTCCTGTCCGTCTGCAAAAGCTTCCGTCCGGCACAAAGCCCCGCAAAATCCTCCTCGCTGTAATCCGGCAGCAGATTCACCGCCAGCTCTGCCTCGGAACCATTCCCCCGCTCCCGCAGCAAAGCATTGATCCTGCGGCTCATCTGAAAGACCGGAATGCCGGAGATTCCATAGTCTGTAAGCTGCAGTTCCCCCCGCTCCTCCGCGGCACCGGACGTTTCGCGGATCACTGCCTCCGCGCGCACACCGGCCACCTCCTTCAGCCAGGACTCCCTGCACCGAAGCTGTACCAGCGCTGGCATCACCGGAACGATTGCATGTCCCAAATCCCCGGCCAGACGGTAGCCGCTGCCGTCCGATCCCGTCTTGGGCGCCGCCTTGCTGCCGCAGGCCAGAATCACCCTGTCAAATCGATAAATCCGATTCCCCGCAGATACCGCAAAGCTTCCTTTCTCCCTGCTCACGGCATCCGCTCTGCACTCCGTCACCGTCTCTACTCCCAGCGACCGCAGCTCAGACCGCAGCACGTCCAGCACGGCCGACGCCTGCTCCGCCATCGGATAGAGATAACCGTTTCGCTCTTTCACCAAAAGCCCCATGCCGCGGAAGAAACGTATGGTCTCCTCACTGTCAAAACGCGACAGACAGTCGGAGATCCAATCTCTGTCCGCGCCATAGTAGGCATCCGCAGACAAGTCCAAATTCCCGAGATTGCATTTCCCGTTTCCCGTGGACAACAGCTTTCTGCCCACACGCTCTCCGCCCTCGAGAAGCGTCACCGCCGCTCCCTCCCGGGCCGCAGTGATAGCCGCCGTCATCCCGGCTGCCCCGCCTCCGATCACTCCGATCTGCATTCGTCTCATTCCAGCATCCTCCTGCCTTCCTCTACGCTGATCTAACTGGAATAGGTCTCCAGAAAATTATATAGATTCTTTTCTTCCTCCATGTAGAGCATATCCATAATCTCAAGCTGCAGCTCCTCCGGCAGAGACTCCAGCATAATTCCCGTATTGATATAGACTGTCTCCTGATCTTCCAGATAGACGATCACCTCATGATTCTGCACCGCCAGATAAAAGCCCTCTCCCGGCTGCACATATTGATAGTTCATACGAACCACCACCCGCTCTCTGGAAAAGGACAGCACTTCCAGATTGACAAACCCACGCTCAAGCTCCGACAATGGCGGAAAGCTTCCGTAATTTTCCATGGCTGCCAGAAACTGCTCTCTGTCCATCCCCACATACTGACTGGGAAGTCTCCAACTGGTCTCCACCTCCGTGTCCCGCAGGATATCCGTCTCAAGCAGCACATACTCCGTGTCCGCAGCAAGCGTCTCCCGCACGGCACTCACCTGCAAAAGCTCGTCCTCTCCGTCGCCCTGCAGGTAATCCTCCTCCACGCCTCCCGGGCCGTCCGCGTGCGCTCCCGATACCATGCCATGTGCGTTCACCCCGGATTTATCCGAGTCATAAACCTTTGTTTCCTGCCCGCCCGAATCATCCTCCCCGGGTACGTCACCCCGGACTTCAGTCCGCTGAGCCGCCTGCGCGCCTTCGTCAGTGCTGCCCGGATAACCCGGATAGAAAAAGCGAGAGGCCTCCACGCCTCCCCAAAAGCCCAAAAACAGCATGATCACCGGATAAATAAAGAATAAGCCGATACCCTTTAAAACTTTCATCATCCTCACCTGCTCCCGCATGTTTTGGAATAAAGTATCGGCCGTTCCCATGAAAATTATACCATATATGCACTTAATAAATATGCAGCGTCTGCCCCAGACTGCGGATCAACCCGCCAAAGGGAATATAATTCAGCTCCTGCTCCCTGAAATTGCGCAGCAAAAGCAGCAAGAGAATGTAAGATACCAGTCCCAGCACCAGACACAGCAGAACCGTCATAATGTTTCCAAGCGGCGTCAAGAGTCTGCCCGCCAAAAACATCAATAGCCCCGCCACACAGGCGCCCCCCGCAGGGACAGCCGCCGCCTGCAGCCAGTCCACATTCAGACGCAGTTGGTAGAACAGCAATATCCCCGTGGCCGCCGTATAGACTCCTCCGGCCACCGCACCGGCATAGATCAATGCTATCACGCCCATCTTCCCGCCATTTAAAAATACCAGCAGACAGATCACATAGACCAGATTATACAGAGCCAAAGCTCCCAGAACCTGAAACTTACCGCCCAGCAGGATTAGAATTTCCGAGAGATAAAATCCCGCTGCCGAGAACAGCACGACTATAGAACCGAAACGCAAAAGCTGTGCCGCCAGCCCGGCGCCGTTCACGCAGAATATCTCCGCCAGACGGGGAGCCATAATGGCTGTAAAAACAGTAAAAAACATACCGTAAATCGCACCCATATGCAGGCCGCCGCAAAAATATCCTCTGGCATACCGCTGCTCCTCCCTGCGCACACAGTCCGCCGTCCTGCAGCAGTTTCCCATCAGCAGAGCACAGGCGGAAAACACCATCATTCCGGTCAAAGGCAGATACTTTCCGTAGAGAATGCCATAATCGTTCAACCCGGCCTCATTCACAACACTGTTTCGGAAAAAATATATGCCCAGCCAGACGGGGAGCTGGCGAAGCAATGCCATGCCCATCTGCGGGAGCAGGTTTCCGTACAGCATGCGCAGCTGTCCGACAAAGCTGTCCACCGTGCGCATTCCGTCCGCGTTTCCCTTTCGCTCCTTCCCGCGGCTTCCCCGATACACCAGAAACAAAAACAGTAAGACCAGCACCTCCGACACCAGTACTGCGTAAGCCACGCCCATTCCGCCGTACATCGCGGTATAATTCTCCTGTCTGAGCAGAGCGCTGACCTTTTTGCCGTCATCACCGAAAATCTTTATGAAAAGCAGCGAAAATCCCAGAACACAGACCGGCCTGATCACATAGGAGATCACCGCGGGCAGTCCTGTCCCCTCACCCTGAAAATATCCCAGAAGCACCGCCGTCATGCTACGCAGAAAGATCACAGGCGCCAGCCGTCTGATGATCGCCGTGCAGTAATGCAGACGCAGCAGATCCTCTCCCAAAAGCTCCGCACAGGCGAACAGGGCCACGCTCCCCGCCAGTCCCAGCAAAGCGGCAAAGATCAGGGCATTCTTCCGCATCCTTGCGGCATTTTTATATTGTCGCCTGGCGCTTCTTCCGCGGAGGAGCTTTCCCAGTGCATCCGCCATCCCGCGCCCGGCAATGGTCCACAACAGCATAAAGCTCTCCAGCGAAAAAGCGATATAGACAACCCCGTTGTCGCCCAAAAGCTCTCCCAGCACCAGCAGGACCACCATCTCCAGCACAAAAGAACAAAACTCCACCCGTCGTTTCTTGATCTCTACCTGATTCATTCGTTCCTCATCCTTGTCCGTTTTAATCTCTGGTAATTCCAAGCTCTGACAGGATTGTCTCCTGCCGTTTCTCCATCAGCGCAGCCTCCTGCGCCTCCATATGGTCAAATCCGCACAAATGCAGCATACTGTGCGCTACCAGAAAAGCAAATTCCCGTCTCGTACTGTGCCCGTAGAGCTTCGCCTGCTCTTTTACCTTATCGGCAGAGAGAATGATATCCCCCAAAATCAGCTCACCGCTGTCCGGGTCAAAATAATCTGCACGCCGCTCCTTGGGGATGTCAAATACTCCCGCTTGCTGAAAGTCCAGATTGGGGAATGACAATACGTCCGTCTCCCTGTCAATATCGCGGTACTGCCGGTTGAACTCCCGGATGCCGGAATTGTCCGTCACCAGCACATTGACACAGGCCTCACAGGGACACCCCTGTGACCGCAGAACAGCCTCCGCCACCTGTGCCGCCAGAGATTCCGCGTCAAAGGGAAAATCATTTGTGACATCATCGTCAAACTCAACGTAAAAAGTCATAGTAGAGTTTTTCCTCCTTAAAAATCTTATGCATGGTATATAGTTCCTTCACGGTGATATCACACTGCCGGAAAGTTCCGTTCTCCTGATAGCGCTGAAAGATCTCATCGATGGTCTTGTCGTAGTCCACCCTGCCCTCCCCGGTCTTCTCCAGCAAAAGCAGCACGGCGCTGATCACATTCTCCGCCGCCAGAAGCACCGCTGTCGCCTTGCGCTGCACGGTTTTCTTCTGCTCCTGATATTCCTTCAGAATCGTCACAACCTCAGGGGGAAAGGAATGGGATTTCATCAGCTCGGGAAGCTCCTCACCCATACCGTGATAATATCCGGCACATTTTATAGGCTCCGGGTTTAATCCAAGCTTTACTGCGATCCGTTCGCAGAAATACGCCGTGTGGACACTCTTCATATAGGTCTGCCTGTCATTCTGTTTGAGAGCGGCAAGAATCTCGTTCTCCGGGTCATTCAAATCCAGATACTTTCCCCGATATCGATAGATGACCTTGTCCGAAAACAGCCTGAGAATACCCAGCAGCAAAACACCCGACACCACCAGATTCGCCGCAGGCAGCACAAAGAACTCTATCTCCGGTCTGGCATTCATCACCAGTACGGTTCCCGCAGTCTCACAGACCAGGAGCGATCCCAGGGAGAGCAGAAAGGGAATCCCCGCCCGAAATCCGTTTTTCAGATGCTGAAACAATCCCGCGCCAAACAGGCCGCTGATAAAATACATGAGGAACACCTCTGTCCCCGCCCCCGTGAGACACACAGGAACCGCCAGCAGCAAAGAAGCCCCCAGCACTCCCAGATTCATGCTTCCGAACAATGTCAGAAGCACATACACCGGCAGAAAAGGCCATGCGGCCACAGGCAGAAACACACAGGCAAGGGCCACTGCAAGTCCCATCAGAAAACACAGCCAGAACCGCCCCGGATACCGGCTGTTGTCATAATCCAGATCTCCGCGCAGCATGGCCCGCCGCAGGCAAAATCCCAGGACCGCAATCCCCAGCACTATGAGCACCATATGGCAGAGCACTCTGTCTGCCCCCTGTTGGAGTACACCCATATAGAACGGCGATACAATACCCAGCAGAGCCAAAAGACCGCAGATGATCTCCAGAAACCATACGCCCAATGTTTTTGCAATCGTTTTTCTGCTGACCCGTTCTCCTCTATTTCCGGACATTTCTCTCTCGTCCTCTGGACTTTTCTTTTGCCTCATAATCATCATAAGCCTTCACGATCTTCTGCACCAGCGGGTGGCGGACCACATCCTTGCTGGTGAGATTACAGAAAGCAATCCCTTCGATTTTATTCAACACTCTCGCCGCGATATCCAATCCCGACTTACTGCCCGCCGGCAGATCCTTCTGTGAGACGTCACCCGTGATGACGACCTTTGAGCCAAACCCGATTCGGGTCAGAAACATCTTCATCTGAGCCGGCGTGGTGTTCTGGGCCTCGTCCAGAATGATATAGGCATTGTCCAGGGTCCGTCCGCGCATATAGGCCAGCGGAGCCACCTCAATCAGCCCCTTCTCCATATTCTTTGTAAAACTCTCCGCCCCCATGATCTGATAGAGCGCGTCATAAAGCGGGCGCAGATACGGATCCACCTTACTCTGCAGATCCCCCGGCAGAAATCCCAGCTTTTCTCCCGCCTCGATGGCCGGCCTGGTAAGGATGATCCTGTCCACCTCATCATTCTTGAATGCCGTAATCGCCATGGCCATGGCCAGATAAGTCTTTCCCGTTCCCGCAGGCCCCAGTCCAAAGACGATCATATTCTCGCGCATGGCATCCACATAAGCTTTCTGTCCCAATGTCTTTGGCTTGATGGGCTTACCGTTTACCGTATGACAGATACAGTCCTCATCGATCTGTGTGATGGCCTCTTCTCTGGATTCCTTGCCCATGGTAATGGCATAATCCACGCTCTGCTCCCCGATATCATTTCCCCTATCCGACAGGATTGTCAGCTGTTTCAGCACCGCAGCCGCCCTGCGCGCCTGATCCTCCTGCCCCGTGATCACCACGCAGCCGTTGCGGTCCACTACGGTCACCTCAAAGTCCCTCTCCAGCTTTTTCAGATAGGCATCCTGAGCGCCAAATATCTTCTGCATATGCTCCGTGGGCATCTCCATATGGATGGAAAAAATTTTTTCGTCCGAATTCTCACTTCTCAATAATCTCTTCTCCCCTGTCCGCAGCAGTCTGTTTTCCCGCCGGTTCCTGCACCAGAAATTCCGCCTGCAGTATCCAGCCGCTGTCACATGTATCTATTTTAACATCTTTTTCAATTATTTGTACCCCTTTTTGCTGGAAAGTTTGAAGAAAGAGCAATAATTTTTCCTGCAAAACAGCCTCCGCCTGCTCCAGAGTGTATTCATGTTCCACGTTCTGGTACTCTCTGTAGATATAGGAACCGCCAAAAACAGGAATATTCATCTTTTCAAACAAAAGCGGCCTGCTCTGACGCATCACCTTATCATAAGACAGATAGGGACTCTCCACAGGTATTTTCCCCTCAAATCCGTCTCCCACCCGGATAAAGGTCTGAGTCTTCTCCCTGCCCGTATACTCCCGCTCTATATAATCAAAGGGCAGTGTGGCCTGAAATGTTGCGATATGCTCCATGACAATGTCCGCATCCGCATCCGTGAGAAGATACTCCCGCACTGTGCCGTCCTCGTTATAGACCGGCACCCTGCCGTCCACCAGCAGCGTCCCCTGTTCCACAGTGTCTCCGATACGCACTTTGGGAACGCCGCTTCTGACTACCATGGCCACAATGGTGCCGTCAAACTCCGACACCAGATTGGTTCCCTCCGGCTCCTGCCCCGCTGCATCCCCGCTCAGAATCGGCGCATCATTCTCTTTGATGGATATCAAGAGCTTCGCTCCGTCCAGCCTGGCAGACGTCCATGTCACCAGCGGAAAGTTTCTGCGGATCTCCTTTTCCAGCTCCCCGATATCCAGCTGCTCTTTGCGCATCCCTTCCCTGATGTTCTGCTCCAGCAAAAAAGTCTCCAGCTGATCCGTGGTGATCCGGTAATTTCCCGTTATCTCAATATCCCATACGAACCAGCCCGACAGATACCAGAAGCCCACCGCCAGAATCAAGCCTGCCACAAACATTTTTCTCTTGCGCATATGGAACATAAAAAAAGGTAGTCCACATCTCTCCAGAATGACTACCTTGGTCCCGGTCTTTCGCACGATCGCCTTGAGCTTGTAGAAGCTGTGCAGGCTGATGCACATAATGTAACCGCCGTCCTGCTGCACAATATCCCACAAAAGAATGTCTTTGTTGCTGCAAAGATTCATAAAGCGTTCCGGGGAAAAGCCGCTGACACGGATGCGCAGATAGCCCCGGATATATTTCAAGATGTCAAGCATGCCCTTCTCCCCTTCCCGCACATCGTCTACAGATATCGGACATTTTGAATACAGCCGCTTATCTTCATATCCTCATTCGTGTAGTAATCGATGGTAAGCCCCGTGCCCTCAAAACGGACCTGGCAGGTTTTCCCCTGCAGGAGAATGGACTGTTCCGAATACTCCAGAAGCCCCCTGTAATTTTCCACCCACGCCTCTGTACTTCCGGTGAGCGTGACTCTGAGCGCTCCCATACATACATCCCGAGGCAGCTGCAGCGATTCCAAAAGCTTCGCTTTCTTCTGAGCCGCCTCCGACTGCGCCGGGCCTGTTTGCTTTGCATTTTTTGAATTGGTTCTAGACACATTTCTCATAATACCAAGGTATGTGGCGGGAGGCGCATCCATGACTAAATAATCCCTTTAATTATTCTGTGTCCGGTTCTGTCCGGTCTCTCGTCACCGATCACATATGCGCCGAGGAATCGCTCATATGCCGTCCGGCACTTGTTCTCGTCATTTGCATACAGACAGGCCAAAGGCTCTCCGGCCCTCACAGGATCCCCGACCTTTTTCTCCAGAACAAGACCTACCGACAGATCCAGTTCACTCTCCTTGGTCTCACGTCCGCCGCCCAGGATCAGCGAACAGATTCCCACCTCATCACAGGCAATCCGCTGCACATAACCGTCCCGGGGAGACGGAACAGCCCGTATAATGGAAGCCTTGGGCAGCCGCTCAGGATCATACACGGCCTCACTGTCCCCACCCTGTGCTTCCACAAACTCCGCAAACTTCCTGAGTGCGCTGCCGTCTGATATAGCACCCTCCAGCATCGCTTTTGCCTGGGCCTCGTCCTGCGCTCTTCCGCCTGCAATCAACATCTGGCTGCCCAGCGTCAGACAGAGCCTGTGAAAATCCTCGGGTCCCGCTCCGTTCAGTTCGTCGATAGCCTCCCTGACCTCCAGCGCATTGCCCACGGCCCGTCCCAGCGGCTGATCCATGTCGGATATCACTGCGATGGTATTTTTCCCCGCTGCCCTGCCTATGGCGACCATCTCTTTTGCCAGCGCCAGCGCGTCCTCCTCCCGTTTCATGAAAGCCCCGCTGCCCGTCTTCACATCCAGCACGATGGCGTCCGCCCCCGCCGCAAGCTTTTTACTCATGATCGAGCTGGCTATCAGGGAGAGATTGTCCACCGTGGCCGTCACATCCCGCAGCGCATAGAGCTTCTTGTCCGCAGGCGCCAGATCCGCAGTCTGCCCCATGATAGCGATGCCGATTCTGTTGACATTATCAATAAACCGTTCCGTGGAAATCGCTGTGGAAAAGCCCGCAAAGCTCTCCAGCTTGTCGATGGTGCCGCCGGTGTGCCCAAGTCCTCTTCCGCTCATCTTGGCCACGGAAATCCCGCAGGCCGCCACCATGGGAGTCAGCGCCAGCGAGGTCTTATCTCCCACCCCTCCGGTGCTGTGTTTATCCACCTTGACGCCGCAAATCCCGGACAAATCCAGCATGTCTCCGCTGTGCGCCATGGCCATGGTAAGAGCATGGGTCTCCGCCTCCGTCATCTTCTGAAAATAGATAGCCATCATCAGCGCAGAAGCCTGATAGTCGGGAATCTCCCCCCCGGTATAGCCCTCCACAAAAAATTTGATCTCCTCCCGGGACAGTTCCCCGCCGTTTCGCTTTTTCATTATGATATCATACATTCTCATCGCATTTACCCTCCCCTTCACACACCCTTTTCTGCAGCCGCAGTTTCGCCATCCTGCCCGCAGCTGCGGCCTCGCGCTCACGCAGACGCCTTGCCGCCTCGGGATTCTGCCGTTCCAGTCTCTGTTCCAGCTTCCGGCGGTAAGCCTCAAGCTGCTCCAGCTCTTCCGGATCCTCTCTCGACAACCGATCCCTGATCCGTTCCCTGCGTTCCTCCAATAGTTTCCAAATAATGGCGCTGTTCTTCCCCTCCAGCATGTCCTCCGGCAGCTCGTCCATGTGCAGCTCCACACGTCGTACCAGTTCGTCCTCATCGATGGCTCCCAGCCACTTCCATGTGTCCAGATGCCCCTCCAGCCCTTCTTCCATCAGCTTCTCCAGCTCCGGAATCTTATGTATCTGTCCTATGATGGCATGAACCTGCTTCTCGATCTGATTCACCGCATCCTCTCCGAATGCCCATGCGAATTCCTCCAGCGTATTCTCCGTCTCCGCCGACAGACTGTGCAGCCTTCTTCCGCCTTCCCCGTCAGGTATTTTCAGCGGATACGGATCCGGGACGCCCGCGTCATGCAGAGCCGCGGTGATCGTTCTCCGCACATGCCCCTCCTCTATGAGCCGTCCGATCCCCAGAGCCCGCATCTGCTCATTGATGCTCTCCTTGTGCTCGGTCAGATAAAAGCCGATTCCCCGCGCAAAAAAGCTGTCCGCCATGAGTGCGAGCCTGTCTGCCGCCGTGATGTCAATACCGGCCACAGTCCCCATGTCCACAATCACGGCTCTCGTATCTCTCCCGATACAATTCTCAATATCCTCCTGAAAGACTTTAATATTGGCAAAAAACAGACTCTCGCCAAACTGATACAACTTTACTCCCTGAATCTCACAGGCATACCGGTTCTTACGTCTGTCATAGAATCCGTCCTTCCCCGGAATGACCCCAAGAAAAGTTCTGGCGGGATTGGACTTTCGCAGTATCACCGCCACGAAGGAGAGCACAATGCCGATGATGACGCCGTAGATCGTCCCCAGCATCAATACCCCCACAAAAGCCGCAGCAAAAATGTAGAATTCCCGCCTGCTCACCTGAAAAAGCCGCTTTGCCAGATCCCACTCCACCACCTTCATCAGCGCGGATATCACGATCGCTGTCAGAACCGGTACAGGCAGATAACCGATAAACCCTGTTCCGAATAAAAGAAGGAGCGCCATCACTCCGGCCGCCACTATGGACACAGCCTGAGTCTTTCCCCCGTACTGATCATTCATGGAAGTCCTGGAGATACTGCCGTTCACCGGACAGCACCCTACAAAAGCCGCAGCAAGATTCCCTGCGGCACAGGCCAGAACCTCACTGTTGTCTTCGATCTTGTAACCATTGCGAAAGGCAAAATTATTCTCCGAGAGCAGAGTCTCCGCCATGACCACCAGAGCCACCATGAGGCTGCGCCCCATCACCTGACTGATATCGACCTGATCAAACCGGGGCAGAACCAGCTTCGGCAGCCCCGGCTCCACCTGTGACAGCAGTCTTACTCCGTATGTGTCAACATGGCACACACAGGTTAATAACACACCGAACGCCATGACTATAATAGCCATGGGAAACTTAGGGATCAACTTTCCCGCAGCCACAATCACAATCAGAGATACCACTCCCAGCACTACGGACAAGGGATGAATCTGTCTGATCGCATGACAGATATGTCTCAATAATTCCGGGAGCTCTCCCGAGCCGGAGCCGCTTCCCAATACCTTGGGCACCTGCATCAGAATAATAGTCACGGCGATCCCGCTGATAAAACCGCCCATCACAGGTGTGGAAATATAATCCACCATCTTGCCGGCCCGCAGAAAATAGAACACCAGCAGCCAAAGCCCCGTAAACAATGCCGTCATCGGCACATAGACCATAGCCTGCTCAGAGCCTGCGGCAATGCCCCAGGTGGACAGAGCCGCCCCCACAATGGCCGCCGGCGCGGCATCAACCCCGAAAATAAACTGTCTTGAAGTCGAAAACAAAGCAAACAGCAGGATCGGAAAAACCGATCCGTACAGACCATATATTGCGGGAATCCCCGCAACCTCCGCATATCCCATGGAAATGGGGATGGACACCGCCGCGATCACAATTCCCGAAAGCAGATCCTTCACCGCATATTCCTTTCTGTACCCCCGCAATGTCTTAAAAACAGCCATCCGCCTTCCTCCTCACATGTATCTTTAGTTTACCATAAACAGGCTATCCTTTAAAGATATAAAAATTATCTGCAAGCAGAAGCCAGTTGGCCTTGAACCATTTCATGATCTGCCAGTAACCGCAGCCCCGCAGTCCGAATTCTTTGATGAGATCAAACTTGGCCTGGAGACTGCGCACATCCTCAAACCAGACCTCATGCTCCACCCCTGTCTCCTGAGCCACATATCGAAAATACGGACTCTGTGCCAGGCCGTCGAATTGGATGGAAGCCCCCCTTGCAATGGCGATGCGCACCGCCTCCACATTGCCGATAGTCGTGGCCTTTGTCACGCCCCGCTCATAAGGAAGCGGCCAGTCATACCCATAGTTCGGAATCCCCAGATCGATCTTCTCCGCGGGAATCTCCGTCAGAGCATACTCCACCACCCGGCGCACCTGATTGATGGGCGCGACTGCCATGGGCGGTCCGTAAGTATAGCCCCACTCATAGGTCATCAAAAGCACATGATCCGCCACCGCCCCCAAAGCCCCATAATCCTTTCCCTCATAGAGCAGTCCCTGCTGATCCGCAGAAGTCTTGGGAGCCAGCGCCACTGAGGTGTGATACCCGTTTGCGCGCATCGTCTCCGCCACACGCCGCACGAATTCCGTAAACGCGTCTCTGTCCGAGGCCAGAATGTATTCAAAGTCGATATCCACGCCCCGATACCCCTTCTCTCCCATCACAGTCAGCAGATTCTGAATCAGATTTTCCGTGTATGCAGGATTGTTGACCACGGAAGTGATCAGATTGTTGTTAAAATTCCCGTCCTCTCCAAAAGGCGTCAATGTGAGAATCGGCTGTACTCCCTGCTGAAGAGCCGCCGCGATCATCCACTCGTCATCCCAATAGGGCGCAAGCAGCGCTCCATAACTTGTAAATCCGTAAGAAAAGACCGGAAGCTCCGACAGATATGGCAGCGTCTGCTCCAACACCCACGGACTGATAAAAGGATAGGCATAACCGCCGGCACTGATACTCCGGGAAGGATTCCTCTCTCCGTCCGTAATCAAAAGAGCCTGCCCCACGGCAAGCTCATAAGGATATGTGATCTGATTGTCCTCTGTGATCTGATTGGCCGATACCCCTGTGTTATCCGCGATGATATCCACGGTATCGCCCGGCTGAACCACATAAATCTGCATAAGAATCACCATGACCTTCCGCAGCCTGCACCGGATCGTGCAGGCACAAAATACATCTTACAATATCATATGCAGAACCTTTTGACGCGCCCATCCTCAAAACTCTTTTTTCTCCATAATGTGCATACTGATGCACATAGATATAGCATAAGCAGCCGCAGTAATCAGAAGGATAAGCACAGGCAGTCCTGCATCTCCCATCGTTTGATTGAGTCTGTTTATCAATCCGACTGTACCCTCCGCAGCTTTCCTCATTGGGCCCGATGCCAGAAATCCCAGTGCGGCGCAGATTCCGAATACAAAACCTGTCACAATCCTGCCCTTTTCCGCACCGAATTTCAACCGCAGCGGTATCATCAAAAGAGACGTCCAGAGCACTGTGGCCCAGGTCATCAGATAGCTGAGGCAATTGTTCAAATAGTGAGAGAGATCGCCCTTGATAAGCTCAGCCGCAAAACCTGCTGCCAGACATGCCCCAAGAGAAAACAGAATTGCCAGCACATATTTCTCCGCAACATACAGCTTACGGCTCACAGGGAGCGTAAATAAAAACGAGCAGCCGTTCTCATAGGTGTCATAGCTGATTGTAGCAAGTGCATAACTGTTCCCCATTAATGAGACAAAAGCTACGAAACCCACGCCATTCATGGTATTGATCATAAAACTACCCATGATGACCACCAAAAACAGAATCATTATAATACCCTGATTTTTGATCAGACGAATATCCTTGATTATCAGTCCTAACATAATGCTTCCCCCTTTATCATCATATAGATCAGATCATCGATACCGTTTTTCTCCACCACAATGCCGGGATAATTATCCAGATAAAACTGTCTCTCTCCGGTCAGGCACTGATAGCCGTATGCCTCCCGCTTGACGCGCATAAGATATCTTTTATCCATTTCGCCATACTGCTTCTCGTCCACTTTTAAGACGGCGTATTGGCCCAACAGCCTGTAGGTCTCCTCGTGAAATACGATCTGTCCCTCATTTATCATATATACCTCATCACACAGACTCTCCAGATCTGAGGATATGTGGGAGCTGATCAGAATCGCCCGCTCCTCAGCCTCCATAAATTCCCGCAGCAGCGTGAGCACCTCCTCCCGCGCCATCACATCCAGACCGGCGGTGGGCTCATCCAGGATCAGAAGCTTCGCTCCGTGGGAGATCGCTGAGATCACCTTGAACTTGGCCTGCATTCCTGTGGAAAACTCCTTGAGCTTCTTGTTGAGCGGCAGATGGAATCTTTCACATTTCTCCAAAAAACCCTGCCTGTCAAACTCCGGATATAACTTTCCCATCATTGCGGCCGTATCCCTGACACAGAGCCATCCGGAAAAACCCGAATCAGACAGCGCCACCCCGCAGAACTGTCTTTCCCTGGCCGAAAGCTTCTCTGCAGGTATGCCAAACAGCTTTGCCTGCCCGCCATCCGGTCTGATCAGTCCCAGAGCCGACTTAAAAACGGTAGTCTTTCCCGCCCCGTTTGGTCCGATCAGTCCGACGATTCTCCCCTGCGGCACCTCCAGGGTACAATTTAATTCATAATTGCCGTATCTTTTCTGCAAGCCTTCGATTTTAAGCATGCTGCACCTCCGTTTTATAGCCGGTTATAGCTGTTCCGGCGCTTATTTTTCTAACAGAATCTCAAAAATCTCTCTCATTTCCTCCGGGGTAAGACCATAGAGCCGCCCTCTGCGCAGAGCATCCTCCAGCAGGCCTTCCACCTCCCTGATCTGCTGCTCATGCATCAGATTTCTGTTGGCCTCAGTCACAAAAGTTCCCTTTCCGTGTATGGTTTTCACCACCCCGGCCTCCTCCAGCGCGTCATAGGCCTTTTTCACAGTCAGGGCACTGATCTTTAATTCCCTGGACAGGATACGCACGGACGGCAGCGCCGCAGCCGCGCCAAGCTCTCCGCTCACGATCATTCCCTTGATCTGTTCCATCAGCTGCTCATAGATGGGCACCATGGAAGAATTGTTGATAATAATTTTCATAAACCTAAACCTTTCACATCTGCAGATTGTGCTTTCTGAAATTCTCCGCACGCACACTTCGGAAAATACAAAAAGCAGATGCGCTGCCACATCTGCCTCGCAATAAACAGTATATAACAGTTTGCATCTGTTGTCAACTGTTATATACTGTTTATTCTATATTTATTTTATATAATACTGTCCGATACTGTTATAGATTTTTTTTACAGATATCCTGCACACAGCACTTATCACAAAACGGCTTGGTTCTCGCGGTACACACCGCCCGTCCGTGATCCACCAGCCGGTGGCAGAAATCGCTTCCCTCCTCGGGCGGAATCAGTTTCCACAGTGCTTTCTCCACCTTTGCCGGTTCTTTGATGCCGTCAACGAGACCCATGCGGTTGACCAGCCGGATACAGTGAGTATCTGTGACTATGGCAGGCTTGCCGAACACATCGCCCATAATGAGATTTGCGCTCTTTCTGCCCACCCCGGGAAGCTTTAAGAGTTCCTCCATGGTATCAGGCACCCGTCCGCCGTACACATCCCGAAGCATTTTCATGCAGGCGCTGATGTCTCTGGCCTTGCTTTTGCCCAGCCCGCACGGATGGACAATCTGCTCGATCTCCTCCACCGGAGCCTCCGCCAGCGCATTCACATCTGGAAACTTTTCATACAGTCCTTCCACCACCACATTGACTCTGGCATCCGTGCATTGTGCTGCAAGACGCACGCTGACCAGAAGCTTCCACGCCTGATCATAATCCAGTGTGCAGTCGGCCTGGGGATATTCCTCCTTGAGTCTTTCTATTATTGCAAGTGTCCTCTGTTTTTTTGTCATGTCCGCTCCCATCCGTGCTTCATAAGTATCCTTCCCAAGTCTTATTGGCTATTCTGCAGGTATTTCTCAAACCGTTCATCCAGCCCGTTCTCAAATACAATACCTATAATGCCGGGACCTGTGTGCGCGCCGATAGCACAGCCTACCTGTCCCAGCAGAATATCCTTGACAGAGAGCTGTTCACGCAGTGCCGCAAGAATCGGTTCCGCATCCGCGCGGTCCGCCCCATAGACCACGCCCACAGTCTGCTTCTCCAGAGACACGCCCTTCTCCTTTACCAGTTCGATGCAGCGCTTAATAGTCTTTTTCATGCCGCGCACCTTCTCCACAGCCTCCAGAGCCCCCGCCTCATTGACAATGATAATCGGCTTGATATCCAGCACGCCGCCGACAGCCGCGGAGGTCTTGCTCAGGCGCCCGCCTCTTGCCAGATACTCCAGCGTATTCACAGTCACCACATGCTCCATATGAGAACAGAAATATTCTGCCGCCTGAATGATCAGTTCCTTGGGTGCACCGTTTTTCTGCATACAAAGAAGCTTATATACAACCAGGCCAAAGCCCAGGGACGCACATTTTGAGTCAATGATCGTCAGCTTGAAATCGGGATACTCCTCCAGAACATCCTCCTTCGCAAGATTCGCAGCCTGAAAGGTCCCGGCGATTCCCGTGGAAAAGCAGATATAAAGCACCTCGTCACCGCGCTCTGCATAAGGCTTGAAATGCTCATAAAACATATACTGACTGATATGATAGGTCTTGATATCCACCTTGTTTTCTCTCTGAATCCGGTAAAACTCATCGGGCTGCAGGGTCGCGCCGTCAAAATAGTCCTCACCGTCCAATGTCACAGGCGTGGGAATTACATGCAGGTCATATTTCTCAATGACCGCACCGGGTATATCCGATGCAGAATCCGTAATGATACAAAATGCCATTTTCTCTCTCCCTTCCAAGCCCGCAGCACAAGGACGCCGCTGACTTCCCGTCACTATTTCCACCTGTCTTCGGCAATCTCTTCGCAGGTAACCAGACATTCCGGATCCGGAGCCAGAACATGCCTTGTCACCTCAAAGAGCTTCCGGGCGTCACACAAAATGCATTCCGCAGAACCGAACAAAAAATTTTCCGCCGCTTTGCAATCCAGAAATGCCTGCGTCAATTTCACAAAATCTTCCGAGATATGAGGCTGATCAGGATTATAGTGCTTTCTCATATAGACGTCCCGCACGGCACCGTCCGGCATCAAAATCCGAAGCTTCATGGGTTTTGCCGACAGCCGGTTCGGAACATTCAGCACCTCCTCAACACTGTGTATAAAAGTGTTCCGCTCATGCCCCACACCGATCAAAAGGATTTTTCCTTCCATGCTCCTCAGGCGGTCATAACATCCCCCGGGAGTACAGGGCGTGGTACACAATTCCTCTCCCGCCAGATACGCATTTGCATTCCTGCCGTATCCTGCCATACTGTGTGTGGGATGAGCCGAACGAACAACGCCTTTGCGTCTCAAAAAAAGGTTCGGAAGGATCCCCACACAGGCGGGCTCACTCTGCATATCAAAAACCGGCCGTGTCTCATGAACCGTCTTCCAGGTATGTGCAGGCAGCAATAACAGCCCCTCCCGAAAAAACTCCATCAACGCGTCAAGCACAGTGTCAGCACCGCCCTCAACCCGGCCGATAGCCTTCATGGACGAATGGATCAGAATGGTCTCATCTCCCTGCAGTCCCATCTCCCTCAATTGACTTTTCAGATCGCTTTTCGTATATTCATTTGCCGTATCTTTCATGTATTTGCTCCTATGGTCCTATTATACACAGCCGTCCTGCAAATTACAATAAGCAGAACATCCGCTGTTGATACCCTTCACGGTTGCCGGACTTACAATCTTTCGATCCGTCCGCCTGCATCCCGTTTACCATATTTATATTTTCTTATCAAACAGCGTTCCGCCACCGTCGTTTTCCATATTCATAAACGTATCCTTGTCATTATGCGGAAACAGCAATTCCATATATAAACTTCCAAGCAGATTCTTTACTTTATCGGTATCCACATTTGCAATGTGAGCCGCGTTGATCTCCATGCATCGCAGGCTCTCCAGAATCAACTCTATCCGCTGCTGTTCGGTAGGCTCCGGCGCCGCTTCATCGCTTAGTACCTCCGGGACAACCGGCTCCTTGGAGACAGCCGGTTCCATGATAGGTTTTGTCTCGGGAATATTATACACGACATTTTTACATGTTTTCTCGAAACACTCCGGAGAATACTCCGCCAGATAAGCCAGATCATCCATCATCAACGGTTTTTTGTTGTGTATTTTGAGATAAATATTGACAAGACGAGTATCTTTTCCCATAATCGCTCTCCTATCATAAATTAAATCCTGCATAGCTTCAAAAAATCACCAGAAACATCCGGATTCTCTCTGAAAGGGTCTGTGTCCCCAAAGTCATAACACCCCAGTCTTTCGCTTTATGCCCAAACGCTTTCAGATTTCCGTTTGGCGTCACGCGCCATGATTGACGGATATAATCCCGCATGACCGGATCTACCGAAGCTGCCAGCAGCCTGACCGTATGGTCGCAATTATTTGTATAAATCTGATAGAGAGGCAGACTGTCCTCGCGTCCCAGCCGTTCCAGATCCTGCTCGTACCGGAACTTTTTGTCCGCATCTTCCTCTTTGGCCCATTTCTCATACAAACTGACAAACTGTACCTCCGCGTCAATATAGGGAACCGTCTGCTCTAGTATCGCGTCATATTCCCGGGACGAAATCGGCCTATACAATGCAATGTCGTAATTGTCCGCAAGCTGGTCGCCGTCCAGATTCAAATCCCCTGTCTGCAAAAACTCCGCCGTCTCCTGCGCGGTCATTGTACCCACGCTCATTTTTCCAACACCGCTTTTCCCCAAAAGGCTTTCCGTCAGCGTCCGCTGCATTCCATTAAAACTGAATACCCTTCCGGCTCCTTCCTGATCCACGATCAGCAGAATACTGTGTCCCATGCCTTTCATCCCGTCCGCATTCACAATATAATAAAGCATACACTCCTCCCCTGCAAGAGAAGTGCCGCGCACCGTCAGACACATGGAAACACACAGAAAGAAATAGATTGCTGCCATGACAGCCGGCACGATCAATCGTTTTCTCCCTCTTTTTTTACCGCCAAAAGTATGCTTATCCACTTTCATTCCCCTCACCTGCCGGAGGACGGAGTTTCCCCGTACCATTGAATAACAGGAAAAGCAGAACATCGCAAATGTCCTGCCCTCTCATTTGTGGTACGGCTGTCCGTTTATGATCCTGAACGCCCGATAAATTTGTTCGCTTAAGATTACCCGCATCAACTGATGAGGGAAAGTCATATCGGAAAAACTCAGGTGAAAATCAGCCCGTTTTGTCACTGATTCATGCAGTCCCAGCGAGCCTCCGATCACAAAACACACGGATCCCCTCCCGTCCACTGCCGCCTGCGCAAGCCAGGCGGCAAACCGTTCCGAGGTCAGGCTCCTGCCCTTGATCTCCAGAGTGCAGACAAGGGTATTCTCCCTGATCTTCGCCAGAATCCGCTCCGCCTCTCTCGCCCTGATCTGATCCTCCAGCGCAGCTCCCGCCTTGTCCGGAGTCTGCTCGTCGGCAACCTCAATAATCTCAAATCTACAGTATTTTCCGAGACGCTTTGCATACTCGTCGATCGCATCCCGATAGAATTTTTCCTTGATTTTACCCACACAGAGAATGGTGATCTTCATCGCAGTTCCCGTCCGCCCGCTACGGCAGGCTCTCAAATATTTTTCCGTACAGACGCGCGTCGATAAACTGTTCCAGCAGTCTCTGATCCAGATTCATAAACTGACTGTTGATCTGTTCCTTCAGGTATTCTGCCCGCTGAAAATAAAGCAGCTCATTCTCCCCGCCCGACACAGTGTCCGATTCCCCCGCTCTCAGAGCGGCATCAATATCTGCCGCCGCCAGATTCTCCATGCACCACTTCTCCACCGTCTCCAACAGAGTCCCCTCAACCTTCGCCCTCTCGGCAAAAATTCTGGCACTCTTCATAGACAGAACGCCCATGACGATAAACAGCAGAGCGACTGCCATCATCACGCCGTAAAACAGATAAGGATTTCCCAGCCCGATGGGAAGTATGCCCACAATGCCCAAAATCGCGCAGAGCATCCCCGCTCCTCCCACTATGAGCAGCGCCCATGCGGAGGAACGGTTCTCTCTTGCCCTGATGCCGTTTTCCAGATATCGTCCTGACTCCTGGTACATACTTTGGTTCCTGGGATATCGAGCCATATCTCTACCTCGTACTTGAATCAAAATTTATCATTTGCCGCTCAAATACTCATCAATTCCTTTTGCAGCCGCCTTTCCTGCACCCATGGCGAGAATTACCGTGGCTGCGCCGGTCACTGCGTCGCCGCCGGCATACACTCCTTCTTTCGTGGTCTTGCCGTTTGCCTCGTCCGCCACGATACACTTCCATTTATTGATCTCAAGTCCCTCTGTGGTAGAGGAGATCAAAGGATTCGGAGAAGTTCCAAGAGACATGATGACTGTGTCCACCTCCATGGTAAACTCCGAATCGGGAATCTCCACAGGCCTCCTTCTGCCGGAATCATCCGGCTCACCCAGCTCCATTCTGATACACTTCATGCCTGTCACCCAGCCCTTCTCGTCGGAGAGTATCTCCGTGGGATTGGTGAGCAGATCAAAGAGGATTCCCTCCTCCTTGGCATGATGAACCTCCTCCACTCTTGCGGGAAGCTCTTCCTCGCTCCTGCGGTATACGATATGCACCTCCGCGCCCAGACGAAGCGCAGTCCTTGCCGCATCCATGGCCACATTGCCTCCGCCCACTACCGCAACCTTTTTGCCGCGCATAATGGGGGTATTGGAGTTCTCGTCAAAGGCCTTCATCAGGTTGCTTCTGGTCAGATACTCGTTAGCGGAAAATACGCCGTTTGCATTTTCTCCCGGAATGCCCATAAATTTGGGCAGACCCGCACCCGAACCGATAAATACGGCCGAAAATCCTTCCTCATCCATAAGCTCGTCGATGGTGACAGCCTTGCCGATCACTACATTGGTCTCTATCTTGACTCCCAGAGATTTCACATTTTCGATTTCCTTTGCAACTACAGCTTCCTTGGGGAGACGAAACTCCGGAATGCCATACACCAGCACACCGCCCGGCTCATGCAGCGCCTCAAAAATCGTCACGTCATAGCCCATCTTCGCCAGATCACCCGCACAGGTGAGTCCCGCAGGACCGGATCCGATGACTGCCACCTTTTTGCCTTTTTTCTCCTTTGCGCTCTGGGGTTTCACACCGTTCTCGCCCGCCCAGTCTGCCACAAAACGCTCCAGCTTCCCGATGGAGATCGGCTCACCCTTAATTCCCCGGATGCATTTACCCTCGCACTGGCTCTCCTGCGGACACACGCGTCCGCACACTGCGGGCAGAGCGCTGGATTCGCTGATCACCTGATAGGCCGCCTCCACATCTCCTTCTTTCAATTTCTCAATAAAACCGGGAATATCGATAGCCACGGGACAACCCTTGACACACTGCGCATTCTTGCAGTTGATGCATCTTGCCGCCTCCTCCATGGCCTCCTCTTTGTTATATCCCAGACATACTTCCTCAAAATTTGCCGCGCGCACTTTTGCATCCTGCTCTCTCACAGGCACTTTCTTCAACACATCCATCGTCCTTCTCCTTTCTAGCAGTTGCCGCAGCCGCCGTGATGCGTACTGCCTTCCTCTAAGGCGAGCTGCGCTCTGCCCTCCTGGGTCTTGTAAATCTGCTGGCGTCTCATGGCCTCGTCAAAATTCACCGCATGTCCGTCAAACTCCGGTCCGTCCACACACGCAAATTTCACCTTTCCGCCCACAGTAACCCTGCAGGCGCCGCACATTCCCGTGCCGTCCACCATGATGGGATTGAGACTGACCACCGTAGGGATTCCAAGTTCCTCTGTCAGGAGACACACAAATTTCATCATGATCATCGGGCCGATCGCGATACAGAGATCATATGTTTTTCCTTCGCCCACCAGATCCTTCAGCGTCTGAGTCACCATACCGCTTCTGCCGTAGGAACCGTCGTCTGTAGTCACATAGAGATTGCCGGCCACAGCCTCCATCTCCTTCTCGAGAATCAGCAGATCCTTCGTTTTGCTGCCCACGATGACGTCCGCATCCACACCCTGCTCATGCAGCCATTTCACCTGGGGATAAACAGGCGCAGCGCCCACACCGCCCGCAACAAAGACAATCTTCTTCTGTCTGAGACTCTCTATCTCCTCACTCACCAGCTCGGAGGCGCAGCCCAGAGGACCTACAAAATCATGAAATGCATCCCCTTCGTTTAATTCCGCCATCATTCCGGTACCTGCTCCCACTGTCTGGAACACGATGGTAACTGTCCCCGCAGTTCTGTCATAATCACAGATCGTCAGAGGAATCCGCTCTCCCTCCTCATCCATTCTCACTATGACAAACTGTCCCGGCTGACAGGACTTTGCCACGCGTTTCGCCTCCACATCCATCAAATAGATGTTGGCGGCCAGCTCCTGTTTCTTCAAAATCTTGTACATACGCTCACCTCTCTGTAAATTTATTGTAGTCCACTCTTATAGCTGACTCATAACTCACTCAATTGATAACTTCCGTCCTCTATCTGCAGTCTGTATAAATACCCGGAATACGCGTTGACCGCATAATAATTGCCGGAATACGCCGCAATACCCTGTGCGTCCACAAACAGCTCCGCCACCACATAAAAAGCATTGATGTCATTGATGTCGATCACATAGAGATATTGATACTGATAACAGGCCTCCGAGTCGTCAAAATTTCCGAAATCATCCACAATCTTACCTGTATCCAGCGCATGCTTACGCACCTTGTCCACCGCCAGCTCCGGAGTCACATCCGTATCCAGCTCAAAGGTAAATACCCGTTCCACCACCACGCTGCTGCGCCCGGGCTCCAGCCGCGCAAACTGAAATGTACTCACCCCGAGAGGCATGGGGATAGGCTCCGTATACTGCGCCGAGTTCATGGTAGGCGCTGTCCCGTTAGTCGTGTAATAGACATTCTCCGCATCATTCACCACAGTGATCAGAACCGGCGTATCATATTCTCCCCCGTCCACATTGAGCAGGGGCGGTTCGAGTTCCTCAACATGAATGTGATACACAGCGTCCGCAATCTCGCTGGCCACACCGTTCTCGTTCACGAAGACTGCCTGTACCTCATAATCCCCGTTCTCCAGCAGAATGGGAGTCGTATAACGCTCGTCTCCTTCGTCCGGCACGGTTCCGTCCAGAGTGTAATAGATATTCCCCTTCCCCGTCACCGTAAGCTTTAGGGCTTTCACCTCATCATAGTCCCCGCCCGGCACGCTGAACTGAGGCATCTGTGCCAGATAGCTCTGATAAGTTGTCCTGATCGATTCGTTTTCACAGGTAAGCAGCATGTCGTTGATGGTCTGATAATCTTCTCTGGCCCGGTAAAGAGCGATCAGCTTTCCGTATGCACTTGAAAGCTGTTCCGAGTCCGCATTGGGATCCTCCACAATACGGCGCAGCCAGAATTCGTATTCCGTCCTGTCATTCTCCAAAAAATATACATCCGCCAGTTCCAGCTTCAGATCAACATTAAACCTGTCAAGTTCCATGGCGCGGTTATAGTACCGGATCGCCCTCTCATACTGCCCTGCCGCAGTCGCTCTTTGGGCGCTCTCTGTCTGATAATCGGGAGAATAGTATTGGAATATCCTTACACCTCCCGCAGCCAGGAAAAGCACCAGCAGTCCCATACCGATCCATAACGCCAACGGCCGGACTCTCTGTCCCAGGGGGACGGGCCGTGTTTCCTCATCCGGCTCTGCGCTCTTCTCAGACGTTCTTTGCTGCCGTCCCACATCATCCAGTATATGTCCCAGACTCTGCTCAATATTACGCTCCAGTTCCGGCTCAAAGTCCGGCACTATATGGATATCCTCGCCGCAATTCTCGCAATAGAGACGGCCCTCCTTCATCTCTGCCCCGCAATTTGGACATTTCATATGCTGTTCCTCTCTTATTTGCAGGCTTATTGCTGTAATGCAACAGACTCCACACAATTATTCATCAACATGGCAATCGTCATGGGACCCACGCCTCCCGGCACAGGAGTGATCGCACTGCAGAGCGGCTCCACACTCTCAAAGTCCACGTCTCCGCAGAGCTTATTGTTCTCATTTCGATGAATACCTACATCGATTACCACGGCTCCTTCTTTTACATAATCCGCCGTGATCATTTTCGGTTTTCCCACTGCCGCCACCAGAATATCGGCGCGCTTAGTCACCTCCTGCAGATCCTTAGTCCTGCTGTGAGTCACAGTGACCGTTCCGTTCTCCCGAAGCAGCAAAAGCGCCATGGGTTTTCCGACGATATTGCTCCGGCCGATGACAACGCATTCCTTTCCCGCAATCTCCACGCCGGAGCGTTTTAAGAGCTGAATGATGCCCGCAGGCGTGCAGGAGACAAACCCGGGCTTCCCGATACACAGCGCTCCCACATTCTGAGGATGAAAACCGTCCACATCCTTTCTGGCATCAATAGCGTCCAGAACCTTCTCCTCATCGATATGTCCCGGCAGAGGAAGCTGCACCAGAATGCCGTTCACATCCTTTCTGCCGTTCAACTCTGCGATCAGCTCCAAAAGCTCACTCTCCGTGGTCTCCCCGGGCAGCTCATAAGCCAGGGAACGAATGCCCACATATTCACAGGCCTTTTTCTTATTTCCCACATAAACGGTGGAGGCGGGATCACTTCCCACCTGGATGACGGCCAGAGTCACCTCAATCCCCTCTGCCTTCATCCCGGCCACCCTGTCCCTGCACTCATCCTTTATCTGTGCCGCAATCGCCTTGCCGTCAATCAGTTTTGCCATTGTCTCTCTCCTATCTTGATATTTGTACTTTCGCGCCGCCATACGGTCTAAAACAGACCGGTAATCTTTCCCTCGTCATCCACGTCAATCCTGCAGGCCGCCGGTTCTACAGGCAGCCCGGGCATGGTCATCACCGCCCCTGTCAGCGCCACCACAAAGCCTGCACCCGCAGATACATAGACTTCTCTCACATTGATCTCAAAGCCGACGGGACGTCCTAAAAGCGCAGGGTCATCCGACAGGGAATAGGGATTCTTTGCCATGCAGACGGGAAAGCTGCCATAGCCGAGCTTCTCCAGATTCTTCATCTGTTTCAGTGCAGCCGGAGTAAATGTCACGCCTCCCGCACCATAAATTTCACAGGCGACTTTCTCAATCTTCTCCCTGAGACTCTGATCATTCTCATAGAGCACTCTGAAATGGCTCTCCTTGTGCTCCAGTGTCTCCAGCACCTTCTCCGCCAGCTCGATACCGCCCTCGCCGCCCTTCTCCCACACGCGGGAGAGTGCGAAAGCGCAGTCCCTGGACTCACAGAAGTTTTTCACAAACTCCAGCTCTCTCTCAGTATCAGACACAAAGGCATTCAGGGTAACCACCACCGGGACGCCGTATTTTTGCAGATTTTCCATATGCTTTTCCAGATTGACGATCCCCTTGTGCAGAGCCTCCAGATTCTCCTGATTCAGATCGGCTTTCGGCACACCGCCGTTGTATTTCAGAGCACGCACCGTTGCCACCAGCACCGCAGCATCCGGCTTCAGCCCCGCCATATTGCATTTGATGTCAAAGAACTTCTCCGCGCCCAGATCCGCACCGAATCCCGCCTCCGTGATACAGTAATCCGCCATTTTCAGGGCAGCTTTTGTGGCCCGCACAGAATTACAGCCATGAGCGATATTGGCAAAGGGTCCGCCATGTACCAGCGCAGGCGTATGCTCCAGTGTCTGGATCAGATTGGGCTTCATAGCGTCCTTTAAAAGCGCAGCCATGGCTCCCACCGCCTGAAGATCCCCCGCAGTGACAGGCTCTCCCGAATAGCTGTAGGCCACCACCACTCTGGACAACCGCTCCTTCAGATCCTTCATATCGGCAGCCAGGCAGAGAATTGCCATGATCTCGCTGGCCACGGTAATAATAAAATGATCTTCCCTTACAAAACCGTCGCTTTTTCCGCCCATGCCTATCACAATATTCCGCAGCGCGCGGTCGTTCATATCCTCACAGCGTTTCCACACGATCTGCCTGGTGTCGATCCCCAGCGCATTGCCCTGCTGGATATGATTGTCCAGGAGAGCCGCCAGCAGATTGTTGGCGGAGGTGACAGCATGAAAATCCCCCGTAAAATGAAGATTCAGCTCTTCCATAGGAACCACCTGGGCATAGCCGCCTCCTGCAGCGCCGCCCTTTAACCCGAAACAGGGTCCCAGAGAAGGCTCCCGCAGCGCGATCACGGCATTCTTTCCCAGTTTTCCAAAAGCCTGACCCAGTCCCACGGTAGTGGTGGTTTTTCCCTCCCCCGCCGGAGTGGGATTGATGGCCGTGACCAGAATCAGCTTGCCGTCCGGCTGCTCCTCCAGACGTTTTAAATAGGTATCAGAGAGCTTTGCCTTGTACCTGCCGTAAAGCTCAAGCTCCTCTCCGGGAATGCCCGCGGCAGCCGCAATCTCTGTAATCGGCTTCAGTTTTGCCTCCTGGGCAATCTCAATATCCGTCTTCATATCATATCTCCTCCAGCAGCTGTTCAAACTGTTCCATGCTCATCAGCACCTTACGGGGCTTGGTTCCCTCCTCCTCGCCCACAACGCCGTATTCGCAGAGCTGATCCATAATGCGGGCCGCCCTGTTAAAGCCGATTTTCAGCACCCGCTGCAGCATACCGATGGACGCTTTGTCCTTGTCAATCAGAAAACGTCCCGCCTCGGCAAAGTATTCGTCCCGGGCCCCTGCGCCGCCGTTTTCGCCGGCGCTTCCGGCCCCCGCTCCGGTATCCAGGCTCTTAATCTTTTCCTCGATATCCTCCGCGTAGGTATTTCCAAGCATCTGGTTTTTCAAAAAGTCCACCACATCCGACACTTCTTTGTCAGACACAAAGGCTCCCTGAATACGGGCAGGCTTGGAATAGCCCTGGGGATAAAAAAGCATATCCCCCTTGCCCAGAAGCTTCTCCGCTCCCACCATATCCAGAATGGTTCGTGAGTCCACGCCGCTGGACACTGCAAACGCCACCCGGCTGGGCATATTGGCCTTGATCAGGCCCGTAATGACATCCACGCTGGGCCGCTGGGTCGCGATGATCAAATGAATACCGCAGGCTCTCGCCAGCTGAGCCAGACGGCAGATGGATTCCTCCACTTCGCCGGGACTCACCATCATCAGATCCGCCAGCTCGTCCACAATGATCACGATCTGGGGCAGCTTATCCTCCGCCTCCTCGCCGCTCTCTCTCAGGTTCTCCAGCTTTTTATTATAGCCCTTCAGATCACGGACGTTGAAATCCGCAAACTTGCGGTATCTGTCCTCCATCTCGGACACCGCCCAATGCAGAGCAGCCGACGCTTTCTTGGGATCGGTCACCACAGGGATCAGCAGATGAGGGATCCCATTGTACACCGACAGCTCCACCACCTTGGGATCCACCATGATCAGCTTCACATCATCAGGATGAGCCTTGTATAAAATACTCATGATCAATGTGTTGATACACACTGATTTACCGGAACCGGTGGAACCCGCAATCAACATATGCGGCATCTTGGCAATATCCGCCACCACCGTCTTGCCGGCGATATCCTTTCCCACGGCAAAGGCGAGATTGGAAGGGAAATTCTTAAACTCCTGGCTCTCCAGCAGATCTCTGAGAGCCACTGTCATATTCTCCTTGTTCGGCACCTCGATACCGATGGCGGCCTTGCCGGGAATAGGCGCTTCGATACGAATATCCGTAGCTGCCAGATTCAGCTTGATATCATCTGTCAGCCCTACGATCTTAGACACTTTAACTCCCTGTTCCGGCTGCAGCTCATAACGGGTGACGCTGGGTCCCTGACTGATATCGGTTATGGTCACCTTCACGCCGAAAGTACCCAGCGTCTGCTGGAGGCGCATGGCGGTCTCCTTCAGCTCCCGGGTGGAATCCCCTGCGGCCGGAGCGCCTTTCTGCAGTCTGGAGAGCGGCGGAAACATATATTTCTTAGGCATCTTTTTCTCGGCGCTGCGCATTTCTTTCTGCATCTGACTCTCCGCAGGGGACAATCCGTCGTCCTGCGGCGCCTGTGCACGTGGCTTTACGCCGGCGCAGGGAGCGGCCTGCTCCGTCACACCCTCCTTATGTACCCGGATCTGCTCTGCCTGACGGGTGAGCGGCAGCTCCTCATATTCGGATGCGGCCGCAGTCCCGACCTCCGCTTCGACATTGTTCCTGCTATCAATCGGAGGCTCCTCTGAAACCTCCGTCAGATTTACCTGATGCGCGGTGCGCACCCGGATTCTTTCAAACGCGGCCATATCCTCTGCCTGCAAATCCCCGGGGTTCTGTGCAGGCACCGCGCCCTCCGCAGACTCCGCAGAAGACTCCTGATATATGATCTCATGTATATCGCCCCGGCGCTTTCGATCCTCCTGCTTCTTCAGCGTGGTATCCGCCATAACGCCGGACACCTTTTTCTCCATGCGCAGAATCCTCTCGTTCTCCTTCTCTTCCGCTCTCAGCCGGCGCTCTTCCCTGCGGGCCTCTCTGTCCCGCATGCGTTCCGCGCTCTGCTCTTCGCGAAGCCGCTCCTGCTCCTCCCTGCGAAGCCTTGCCGCCTCACGCCTCTGCTGGGCATCCTCCCTGCGGGATTCCCTGTCCCACATGCGTTCCGGGTCCGTCACAGAAAGCTCTCTCAGGCGGTCGGATCCGTCGCGCACACGGCTCAAAAGAGAGCGTTCCGTCACCAGGATCAGACTGACGGCCGAACACAGGATCACAACCAGGACCGCACCCACAGCCCCCAGATTGTGCCAAAGCAGATAAGCCAGAGTCCCCCCCAGCACTCCGCCGCCCTTTCTTCCCTGGCTGCAGCTTGAATAAATCGTCCTGATATCATAACCTTCCATGGAAGTCACCGGGCCTGCAAGCAGTTCACATATCACCCCCGCCATGAGAAACAGTACAATTCCCGCAATCAGTTTGCGCAGGGCAGTGGGACTTCCCTCGTTGGCAAACCAGAATGCCGCCGCCACAAATATCAAAACCGGTGTCACATAGGCAGTAAATCCGAAAATGCCAAACAGGATACTCCGAATGCCGTTGCCCACAGGACCGACTATGCCGAAATTGCACAAAAACAGCAATACCATTGCCACGAAGAGTACGATCAAACCAATCTCATGAAAAAGCTCTCTATCCTGCTGTGCCTGTCTCTCCGCCGCTTTTCTCGCAGCCGCGGACCGGCCTGAACCGCCCCTGCCTGAATTTGTCTTTCTCTGTGTAGATTTACCTGACGAAGAAGCCATCGCGCTTCCTACCTCTCTGTTTACGTTTTTAATTCTGATAAAACCTGTATGTAACATTCCTGAAGTATTAGTATAGCATTTTTCTTGTATCTTGTCACCATGTATACAAATTTTTCTGCCGCAGACCGCAGAACAAAAATAATGTTGATTGCCACAGACCACAGACAAAACGGCAGGGACTGATATTAGTCCCTGCCGTTGCTGTCATGTTAATCATCGAGCCAGTCAGATCTTTTGAACGCGTCCGGATCACCGCCGTATTTGAGGTACTTTTCCCATGAAACGTCATTGAAATCCGTGCGCTCATTGTTTGCCAGATGGATATCCGTATGCGCATACCAAGTAACTTGTTCTATATCTACCATTAGTCCCCCGTAAGGTACTTGAGGCCCTTCCGAAGCAAAATAATAAAAAGGCATCTCGTAACCGCACCAACAGCATCTCACGGCAACTGGTGTTTCGCGATAAGGAAAATCTTCGCTTCCGCCTGGCTTCGTCTCGTCGTCGCCCTCCGTCCCGCTGGGCTCTTCAGTCTCCTCTATTTTGTCTTTGATCGAAAAATTCACATTAAAGCTGCCCGAATAGCTGCCTTTTCCCCTGACCACGATCACCGCCCTGTCGGAAGACTTCACATTGTTCTTATAGGCCAATGTGTAATCAACGCCTTTCACAAGCTGCGTTCCGTTTGGATGATAAAGGGTCACCTCAGGTTTGACGGCCTTGCCGGTGCGTTCCATTGAAACGGCCCCTGCCCGCAATCACTATCCAAGCCGTTCCGGCTTTCACGTTGTTCCTGTAATACTGCACTGATCTGGAATTTGACGTCCTTTTCGCCGATAAAGCCACCGCCTTCTAACGCGGTGAGCCGCACGATTCCTGTCCCGCTGTCCACGTTGTTCAAGTATGTCACCGTGTAATCCTCGCCCTCGACGAGATTGTGCTTCTTGTATTTCACGCTCTTTAACACGCCGGATGTAATCGGTTCTCCCGTATATGCCATCTTGTTGACCAAGACCTTCACGGAAGCCATCGCCACGTTCTCCGCCGCGTCATACACATAGATTCTCTTGGTGGCAACGCCTTCATAATTTCCTTTGCCAACGACACAGATTCTGTATAGACCGGGCTCGGTGAGGCTGTCAACATCATACCAGCCGTTTTCATAAACCTGATAGGACACCGTATACCCCTTGTTAATCTTCAGATTCTCGCCATTCACCGCCACCTTGAAAGGTTTGGGTTTCTGTGCACCGTATTCGGAAGAATTCTTGCAAACATTGTCTTTATCATCAATACACCTCCCTGCTAGAATATGCCATTGTCATATCCTATATTATTCCCGCCGGACCCGCATGTCAAGCAATATGTCGAATCCTGTTTTGGAAGAAAGTATTGATAATTGCTATCTGTTTTTACATTTGAGCATCGCAGATTGACGCACGGTCAGTCCTCCGCAAAGACCGGATCTCAGTCATCTTTGGCGTCAATCAACTCATGCAGCTTGCGGATCGCCTTATCGATTCCTCCGACCTCGTCTATGATGCCGTTCTTCACGGCCTCCTCTCCCACCAGGATCGTGCCCACATCCTTTGTCAGCACTCCGGTCTCCATCATCATCTCCTCAAAACGGCTGCGGTTTACTTTACAGTGGCGGCATACAAATCCCGTGATGCGGTCCTGAATCAGTTTAAAATAATCAAAAGTCTGGGGCACTCCGATGACCGTGCCGTTCATGCGCACCGGATGGATGACCATGGTGCCCGTGGACACGATAAACGAATAATCGGTACTCACCGCTATGGGAACACCGATGGAATGACTGCCTCCCAGCACCAGTGAGACCGTCGGCTTACTCAAAGACGCCAGCATCTCCGCGATGGCCAGCCCCGCCTCTACATCGCCTCCCATAGTATTCAGGATCACCAGCACACCCTGAATCTCCTTACTGTCCTCAATCGCTGCAAGCTGCGGCAGCACATGCTCGTATTTGGTAGTCTTGGAATTGCCCGAGAGATTGTCGTGGCCTTCTATCTCTCCGATGATAGACAACAGGTGGATGTCCTGATGCTCCTCGTTGTCCTTCAGAGTGATCTGTCCGAGTTTCTCTATGCGCTCATCCTGATGCTCCTCTTTTTGGACCTGTTCATCCTGCTCGTTTCCGTTCTTTTCATGATTCCGGTTGTCCTGTATATTGCCGTCGTTTTTGTCATCATTCTCCCACATATTTTTCCGTCCTCCTGCCGATTGCTAAAAAGACTGTGATCTCCACAGTCTTTTCTCCTCCACAGTATTTGAAATTTGCAGGATTTTATCCCTCGCGGACATTTTTACTGAATGTCGAAATCGTCGTCGTCCGCAACCTCATAATCATAATCCAGCACCCGATGTACCTTCTTTTTGGGCAGCGGCAGCGGATTTTCAATGAATTGGATCGCATTCGCCGTATCCGATGCATAGTCCGTGACTGACGGATTCGGATTCGACTCGGGTGTGTCTAACATGATCATCTCCATTTCATCAGGCGCTCCCAAAACATCCGGCTCATTGATCTTTGCAGCTTCCTGTTTTATCACAAACAGATCGCTTACACTGCATCCGGCCATGGCTGCACAGAATAAATATAAAAGCCCATATCCGTCGAAATAGGTGGTATTACATATCCCAAAGCACTGCATTCCCATCAGGAGCACCGCCGCAAAGAGCCACATGCCCTTGTCTCTGATCCTGCGGCTGAACCAGAATCCGTACACTCCTATTGCCATGAGAACAGCCAGTACGGGTACATCCCAGAACACCGCACCGGAGGCCGCCGTGACCGGAATTTGAAAGTTTCCCGGCAGATACAATTCCAGCTGTCCGTTGATGGAAGCTGTCAGAGAGCCGCCGCCCAGGCTCCGGATCCCGTGCGTTCCCATATAGCCGCAAACTGCGGCCGCCAGACAGCAGAGAAATGCCAGAATTCCATTTGGTCTATACTCGGAATCTCTCACATCAGAGCAGATGACCACGGTCAGTATAAGGAAGAGCGTGATTCCGGCCACATCAAGATAAAAGCAAAAGCCGGTCAACAGCCCGGCCGCCAGATAACGCAGCAGCGTATACAGTCTGTTCTCACGCCATGTTCTCTCCCTGTCTGATATAGAGCCGATCAAATACAGCGCCGCCCCGTAAAAGATCAAAAACAGCAAAAACGGCGTAAGTTTCTTTGTCTCCTCCAGCATATAGGGCGCAAAGCCCAGAAAAAGGATGGAAATCAACGCCGACACCGGTCCGGAAAGCCTGCGGACGCCAAAATACAGTGCCAGCGCAGCTAATATTAAAAGCAAAGACTGCAGACAAATCACCGCAGACACTTTATTGCCCATAAGCAGCATGGTCCCGTGCAGCAGATACAAGTATATTTCCGCTCCCCCGTGTGCCACCGCGGGTGAAAATCCCCCCGCAGTCACTTTGGCCATCTCAAACACTGGATCCGCCTCCACGTTCCAGACAGACATCATCCGCAAAACGGTCATACCGGCCAGACAGGCGATCAGGAGCAGGATCTCCGCCGCCGCAAACCGTCTTCCGTCAGCCGCCGCGGGGAAAAAATTCCGTACCGTTTTGTGCAAAAGAAGAGCGATCGGTCCCAGGAGCAGGAGAACTGCCATCCCCGCCGCAAATCCGGGGAGAAAGCCAAATCCCAGATTTGTACCTGCAGACATAGCCACCAGAAATACAAAACAGCCTGTGACCAGCCCATAGAACACCCATATCAGAACTGCCGCTATATTATTTATCTTCATCATGAGTTTCTTCGTCCGTCAAAACCTTTTCAATATTGTAGCGAGGTCTTTGTTTTACTTCAATGTAGATCTTTCCGATATACTGTCCCACCAGGCCGATGGCCAGAAGCTGCACCCCGCCCAAAAACCAGATGGACAGGATCAATGATGTCCAGCCCGCCACCACATGTCCCGTAAAATAAGAGATCAGCGCGTAAACTGCTGCCAGTAAGGACGCAAAAATGATCACCATGCCAAGTCCCAGAATCATGCTGATGGGTTTTACGCTGAAGGAAGAAATTCCGTTGAACGCTAGAGCCAGCATTTTTTTTAACGGATATTTGGACTCCCCCGCCACCCGCTCCTTGCGGTCATAATAGACGCAGTCGGTCTGGTAGCCAATGAGAGGCATCATACCCCTGAGAAACAGATTGGTCTCCCGGTACTGGGAAAACTGCTCTACGGCACGCTTGCTCATCAGGCGAAAATCGGCGTGATTATAGACCGTCTTCACACCCATCAGCTCCATTACCTTATAGAAGCCCTGTGCGGTGGTACGTTTGAAAAAGGTATCTGTCTTTCTTTCCTTTCTCACACCGTAGACAATATCATTACCCGCGTGGAACTTGTCCAGCATCTCCTCGATGACTGCCACATCGTCCTGAAGGTCCGCGTCGATGGAGACCGTCACATCGCTCAGATCCTTGGCAGTGATAAGCCCTGCCGTCAAAGCGAACTGATGCCCTACATTGCCTGCGAGCTTCACCCCGAAGACCTGCCCCGGATATGCCCTGTGCTCTTCCTCGATAAGCTCCCAGGTCCGGTCCCTGCTGCCGTCGTTCACAAACAAAATAAAACTGTCTTCGCTGATCTTGCTCTTTTTGACAAGGTCCGCAAGCACCTCCCGCAGCGCCTTGGACGCAATCTTTAAAACCTCTTCCTCATTGTAACAGGGTACTACTATCGCCAGTCTGTCCATACTTACCTCCGGTTTATCCCTCGATTGCCTGTCTTAAATCTTCAATGATATCCTCCACATGCTCGATGCCTACGGATAGACGGATCAGATCCGGCGCAACTCCCGCTTCCTTAAGCTGCTCATCGTTCATCTGACGATGCGTGTGGCTGGCGGGATGCAGCACACAGGTTCTGGCATCCGCCACATGCGTCACAATAGCCGCCAGCTTCAGCCTGTCCATCATCTCCTCCGCCGCTTGCCTGCCCCCCTTTAAGCCAAAGGATATCACACCGCAGCTCCCCTTAGGCAGGTATTTTTGTCCCAGCTCATAATACTGATTGCTCTTTAAACCGGGATAATTGACCCATGCAACCTGCTCATGCCGCTCTAAAAATTCTGCTACGGCCTGAGCGTTGGCGCAATGTCTCTCCATGCGAAGCGGCAATGTCTCCAACCCCACATTCAGCAGAAACGCGTTCTGCGGCGACTGAATGGAACCCAGATCCCGCATCAGCTGCACGGTGGCCTTGGTGATATAGGCTGCCTTGCCGAATTTTTGCGTATAGGTAACCCCGTGATAGGATTCGTCAGGCGTAGTCAGACCGTAGAATTTGTCGCCGTATGCATCCCAGTCAAAATGACCGGAGTCCACGATGGCTCCGCCCACACACATGGCATGTCCGTCCATATATTTTGTGGTGGAATGCGTCACGATATCCGCCCCAAACGCAAAAGGATTACAATTTATGGGGGTAGCGAAGGTATTGTCCACGATCAGGGGTACGCCGTGACTGTGCGCCAGACGTGCAAATTTCTCGATATCCAGCACCACCAGCGCGGGATTGGCGATAGTCTCCCCCAAGACGCATTTGGTGTTGTCGCGAAAAGCTTTCGCAAGCTCTTCCTCCGGGGCATCCGGATCCACCACCGTAGTCTCGATACCCATCTTTTTCATGGTCACGGTGAGCAGATTGAAAGTCCCCCCGTAGACAGTGGATGACATCACCACATGATCTCCCGCCTCACAGATATTGAACACTGCGTAATAATTGGCCGCCTGACCCGAGCTTGTGAGCATGGCGGCCACACCGCCCTCGAGCTCACAGATCTTCTGCGCCACAAAGTCATTGGTGGGATTCTGGAGTCTGGTGTAAAAATAACCGCTCTCCTCCAGATCGAACAGCCGTCCCATCTGCTCGGAAGTGTCATATTTGTATGTGGTACTCTGAATGATGGGCAGCACTCTGGGCTGACCGTTTACCGGCTGCCAGCCGGACTGTACACATATGGTCTCTTTCTTGAAATTCGGATTCTGTGCCATGATAACCTCCTCATATGCCTGTTTTCAGGTACGGCAGGCGTCCCCTGTCCGGTGACGCCTGCCGCATCGTATTTTTACTCGTCCCAGTTGTGATATACTGCCTGCACATCATCATCCTCGTCCAGAATGTCCAATGTCTTCTGCAGATTCTTTACGGCAGTCTCATCGGTGAGCTCCACATAATTCTGCGGGATCATGGTAACCTCCGCGCTGAGCATGGGAACGCCCGCCTCCTCCAAAGCCTTGCGGACCTCCTCGAAGGAATCAGGGTCCGTAAGCACCTCATAACTGTCTTCCTCCTCAGAGAAATCCTCCGCTCCGGCGTCGAGCGCCGTCATCATCAGATCGTCCGCCGCCAGATCACACTCTTCTCTGTCAATGATGATCTGTCCCTTTTTGTCAAACATAAAGGACACGCAGCCGGGAGTGCCGATATTTCCCTGCCCCTTGGTAAAGGCGCTTCTCACATTCGCCGCAGTGCGGTTTTTATTGTCCGTCAGCGCATCCACAATGATGGCGATGCCGTTAGGGCCATATCCCTCATAGGTCACATACTCATAGTTTACATTTCCCACATCACCCGCAGCCTTCTTGATTCCGCGTTCGATGGTATCGTTGGGCATATTGTTGGCTTTCGCCTTGGCGATCACGGTAGCCAGCTTGAAATTGTTGCTCGGATCAGGCCCGCCCTCCTTCACGGCAACGGCGATCTCACGCCCGATAATCGTAAAAATCTTGCCCTTCGCCGCATCGTTCTTTTCTTTTTTATGCTTGATATTCGCAAATTTAGAATGTCCTGACATCTCTGTTCTCCTTTATCTTCCCGCCGGTCATACTGTCCAGGCATCCCGGCGCGCACTTCTCATATCATACCATTATTTTCCGTTTTCTTCAATAGCCGATTGTGCTGCGCCCTCATCCTCCCCGCCGCTCCCGGTCTGCTCCGGGAGCTTGGTCACCAGCACGCTCTGAATCATCTTGTTCTCCACTGACAGTATCTTGAAATTATATCCCTGATAATCCACGTCGAACTCCTCTCCCTCCTCCGGGATATGGTCCAGCCGGTAGATCATAAATCCGTTCAGTGTCTCGAACTCCTCACTGTGAAAATCAATACCGAAGCGCTCCGTCAAATCCTCCAGCGGCGTTTTGCCCTCCATCACATACTCATCATTGCCTTTATCCTCAATGTATTCCGTGTCCTCGTCATACTCGTCCAGAATATTGCCCACAATCTCCTCCAGGATGTCCTCCATGGCTACCAGTCCGTCCGTCTGTCCATACTCGTCCACCACGATCACCATCTGAAGCTTTCGGGACTGCATCTCCTCAAAGAGCTCGTCAATATTCTTGGTCTGGGGCACGAAATATGCTTCCCGAAGAAGCCCGTCCAGATCCTTGATACAGCCGTCCACCGAAGCATCCCTTCTGTGATACCGCATGGCATCCTTCAGATGCAATACGCCGATAATGTGGTCGATATTCTCCTCATAAACGGGATAACGGCTGTTTGTCCCCGCCAGCATAAAGTCTACCGCATCTTTCAGATGCATATTGCCGTCAATGGCCACCACATTGCTCCTGTTGGTCATAATGTCCTGGGCTTCCTTGTCCCCGTAGGCAAAGATATTGGATATCATCTCCGCCTCGCTGTCCTCAATCACGCCCTGCTCGAAGCCCTCCTGCACCATATTGATGATCTCTTCCTCGGTGACATCGTTTTCATTGCCGTCACTGCGCACGCCAAACAAAAACAGGATCCCCTTCGCTGTGACACTCACGAGCCCGGTGAAAGGCGCAAACAGCTTCATCAGCACCCAGACCGGACCTACACAGGCGTAGGCCCATCTCTCAGGGCTTCTCGCCGCCAGCCGCTTGGACATCAGCACGCCGAAAGTCAAAAATATGTAGAGCAGCGCCAGCGCGGAAAGCACCCCCGCAAGCGCACTGAATGCAAGTGCAAGAATGCCTCCCGGCACACTTAAGGATAGCATTTTCTCCTCCGCCAGTCCGCGGAACACTCGCTCAAAAAAGCTTTCCCAGAGTGTCAGATACACCGCACCCGCAACCACATGGATCAGACTTGTGGCAAGCTGCAGCGTATTTACATAACGGTCAGGATCGGCGATGATCTGGAGCAGCTGTCTGCTCTTTACATCCTTCTCCTCCCCGGCACGTCTGTCGAGCTCCTTTTCATTTAAATTTGAGACAGCGGCATCAAAGCCATAGAAAAAAATGTCCAGCAATAACAATACGAAAAAAATAATACCGGCCATGGGCCCAGCGTCTTCCATAGGTGAAGTTTCTCCTTTATCCTGTGTTTTCGTCTCCAAACGATTATTGATAGGACGTCAATTGATATCATATACCATCAGCACTGTTTTCGTCAAGAACCGCCGTTTTTTCGGTTCACGGTCAGCTTATGTATCAAGCTCCAGACTGATCATCAGCGCATGATTTACCTTTTTCATGATCTCGCCGTCCAAATGACACACCTTATCCTTCAGGCGCTTTTTGTCAATGGTGCGCAGTTGTTCCAAAAGAACCACAGAATCCTTATCCATATCATACATATCCGCCCTAAGCTCTATATGCGTCGGCAGCTTCGCCTTGTTCATCTTTGAGGTAATCGCAGCGCAGATCACCGTCGGACTGTGACGATTGCCCACATCATTCTGGACGATCAGCACCGGACGTATGCCGCCCTGTTCCGATCCCACCACCGGTCTCAAATCTGCGTAATACACATCGCCTCTTCTCATTTTCCCTCCATTCTGCCTTAATGGCCTGCAGATAGTCTTGCCCGTTTTCCTGGAGGTATTCCAAAAATTTCTTTATTTGTAAAATCCGTCCATATCCTGTGCCGCCACGGCCCTGCCGCCCCGATAGAAGACACGGGGTACACGCCTGCCCAGATCACAGACCAACTCATAGTTAAACCGCCCGGACAGCTCACCCAGCTCCTCCGCGGTGATACGATCCTCTCCGTCCGCGCCGATCAGCGTCACCGTATCCCCCTCAGACACCCCGGGAATATCGCTCACATCCACCATAAACTGATCCATACAGATGCGCCCCAAAACAGCCGCTCTCTTTCCGCGGATCAGCACGCTGCCCCGCCCGGACAGCGACCTGGGATAGCCGTCACCATAACCCACGGGTATGGTGGCGATACGCATATCCCGTTCCGCCGTGAATGTGCCGCCATAGCTGACACTCTGCCCCTTTCGGAGCGTCTTCACCAGAACAATGCGGCTGCGCAGAGACAACGCAGGCTCAAGGCCAAACGGCCCGCCCGGCACCTCACTCGACGGAAGCAGGCCATACAGAGCGATTCCCGCTCTCACCATATCCAGATCAGACTCCGGAAGCGCCAGAATAGCTGCGCTGTTGGCGCAGTGACACAGCGGAATCCTGATATCATACTCTGACTGCACACGGTCCAGAAACTCTTTAAATAATGTCAGCTGTCTCCCGGCATCCGTCTGATCCCTCTCATCCGCCCTGGCAAAATGAGTGAATATCCCTTCCAGCTCCAGACTGCCGTCCTGTATGTACTTCATCAGTTCCGTCACAAAGCCAAGCCCCTCTTCATCAGGCGCGACTCCGATACGCGCCATGCCGGTATCCACCTTTACATGAACCTTCATGGGCTTTCCCGCTCTGTCTGCCGCCTGTGAGAGCGCAGGCAGCGTCCCCCGGGCAAATACAGTGGCGCGGATATCCTCTCCCGCCATGCGTTCATACGCATAGGGAAATACGCTCCCCAGTACCAGCACAGGCTTTGTCACGCCGTTTTCCCGAAGCAGAAAAGCCTCCTCCGAAGTGGCAACCGCAAATCCCCAGACAAACTCCAAAGACTCCAGCGCCTGCGCAATGGGAATGCTGCCATGACCATAGCCGTCCGCCTTGATCACCGCAGCCATTTTTGTATTGGAACCGACCCGCTCATTCAGATATTGCGCATTGTGCAAAACAGCATCCAGGCTCACCTCCGCACATACCCGCAAATATGTTTCTAACCTCTCCTCCAAATCCATCCGTCCGTACCTCATTTTATTATTTTCAGCGCCTCCGCGATATCTCCTGCCATACAGCCGTACTCACCCTTTTCTGCCACGGCTGCATCTCCTGCGGCCGCATGCAGACGCACGCCCGCGCAGGCCGCCCGAAAGGCCCTTTCAGAGGCAGCTTCAGAGTCCGCCTCATGTCCGCTCCCGGCAGACATCTGAGCCCAGATCCCTGCGATGATCCCCGCCAGCACATCTCCGCTCCCCGCCGTGGCCATGCCGCTGCCGCCATGTATATTGACACACACGGGCCGCCCTGCCCCGCATACAAAAGTCCTGGCATCCTTGGCTACTACCACTGCGTGCAGACGCTGTGCCAGCGCTGTACCGTGCTGCCAGAGCCCTTCTTTCAACTGTGCTATTGACAGACCCGTCAGGCGGGACAGTTCACCCACATGGGGCGTGAGAATCACTTGCCGTCTCTGACCGGCAAGACGCTCTTGCAGGGCCTCATCCTCCGCCAGCAGATTCAGACCGTCCGCATCGATCACAAGAGGCTGAAGCCTCGATTTTTCAGTCTGGACCGCGCCTCTCTCCACTGCAGCCCTCAGACAGTGCCGGGCCCGCTCCGTTCTGCCCAGTCCCGGCCCTATCACGATCACGTCCGCCCAGGAAAAACTCTCCTCCAGCTCCCGATCCGCCGCATAGTTTCCATACAGAGCCTCCGGCACAGCCTGCTGCAGGATCACGCGGTTCTGCTCATCCGTAAGAACCTTCACCATCCCGGCGCCGCTTCGATAAGCCGCTCGGGCACCCAGCACCGCCGCTCCTGCCATCCCGGCGCTCCCCGCGATAAACAATACCTTTCCGAAAGTTGCCTTATTGCCCGCCCCCTGCCTTTGCGGCAGCAAAGCAAAAGCCTCCTCCGGTTCATCCAGACAAAACATCCCCGGAGGCTCGTCAAAAAAGGCCCGTTCTGTGATACCGATGTCCGCCACCCGCACCGTTCCGGCGTACCCGCACCCGGGATACAGATAAAGCCCTCTCTTACCGAAGCCGAAAGTCACCGTGGCATCCGCTTGCACCGCACAGCCCAAAACACGCCCGGTATCGCTGCAAATGCCGCTGGGCACATCCAGTGCAAGCTTATATCCCTCCAGCTCATTAAACCGTCGGACAGCCTCTGCATACTCACCGGCGACATCCCGCGAGAGCCCTACTCCAAACAGCGCATCAATCAGAACGGCGTACGTCCCCGAGACAGGCATGTCACAAAAACGCACCCCATAATATTCTATTATATGCCTCTGGCATGTCCATTGTTCTGAAGCTTTCGATTTCTCTCCCACACACCAGACCGTCACGGAGAAACCGTCCTCCGCAAGCAGTCTTGCCAGCGCCAGACCGTCCCCGCCATTGTTGCCCGTACCGGCCATCACCAGAATCTCCGGCGTCTGCCGTCTGTCTCCGGCCGGCGGCAAAACTCTGCCCAAAGCCTCCAGCACCATCTCTCTCGCCGCCAGCGCAGCCCGCTCCATCAATACCATGCCCGGAATTCCAATCTTGTCTATCGCATTGGAATCATAGCGGCGCATCTCCTCCGCCGTCACCAGGTATCTCATGCCCCATCCCCCTCAGGACCATATTCCATATCAAAAAGATTTACGATATCCGCTCCGAAAATATCATTCATATATGCGTAAATATCCTGGTTCTTCCGCTCGAGCTCCTGTTTTTTTACCAGCTTTTTCTTGAGTTCGATACGAATCCCGGTGACCCAATCCCCGATCTCCTGTATCTGTCCGGCATTTTCCTTCATGGTGTCATAGCAATATTCCATGGTGGCCAGCATCAACTCCGTATTGACGCGGTCGATCTCCCGGGGAATATCCATGACCTCCTCCTGATAGCTCTCCAGCTTTTCATTACACTCTTCGATCAGACGCTTATGCTCCTCGATCTTCTTTTCCAGCTTTCGGCTGCCGCCCTGCTCCATCTCGTCCACCATGGGTACGATCTCCCCCATAAGCTTCTTTTTCAGCTTCCTGATCTCCTTGGTCTCCGTATTCAGCTTGCCCTGACGCTTAAGGAGCGTATTTAACTGCTCCTCCAGCCCCTTTACGGCCGCTTTTCCCGGCTCATCCAACAGACGATACCATTTATTGTCCAAAGTCAGTATTGGTATTTTTCTGCCCGGCAATGCATCCGAAAACACTTCCCGTTTATCTTTTTCCGCCATAGCCCCCTCCTGTACCCCGTCCGTTTTATTCAGAACGCTGCTCCTTACAATTGATATTGTAGGACAGCTTCATCAGACTGTCGGAGAGATGCACATTTTCCACCAGAATCCCCTCCGGCACGTTCAAGTCCACATGGGCAAAATTCCAGATCGCACGGATGCCGTTGTCCACGAGCACATTCACAATATCCACCGCGCTGGTCTTGGGAATAGTCAGCACGGCGATATCAATATCGTTTTCCTGCAAAAATTCCTCCAGCCCGTCTATGGACATCACCTTCACCCCTCGGACATCGTCGCCCACAAGCTTCGGATTCTTGTCGAACATTCCCTTAAAGATAAAGCCCCTGCGCTCGAAATTCAGATAATTCCCCAGCGCACGGCCCAGATTGCCCGCTCCGATAATGATAAAATTATGCCTGTGATCCAGTCCCAATATCTTGCTGATCTCCTCATAGAGATACTCCACATTGTAGCCGTAGCCCTGCTGTCCAAATCCGCCAAAATTATTAAAATCCTGCCGGATCTGGGAAGCCGTCACGTTCATCAGCTCACTCAGCTCCTGGGAAGAGACGCGCTCCACCCCGTCATCCTTCAAATCGCCTAAATATCTCAAATATCTGGGAAGCCGTCCAATGACAGCCTGTGAAATTTCTTTTGTCTCCAATGGAATCTACCTCCAATACTCTGTTCACTTTTCATGCTCTTGTCCCCATCATATCACTTTGTTAAAAGTGTGTCAAGAAACATGGGGATGCTGTAAAACCATTCGGTTTTACGGCGGCTTCCGCCCGGACAGGGGACATTTGTATTCAGACACGCTCCCGCTCCGTGAAAAACGTAGCAGACGCTAAACTCGACGAATCGCTCCGCAATTCGTGACCTCGTTAAGCGCTGACGTTTTTCAAGGGTCTTCCTGCAAACCGTCCCCTGTCCGGGCTGCTCAACCGCAAAACGGAATCGTTACAGCATATCCCGCAAATTACGGCCTTTCCGCGACATGTGTGCACTTTCAATGTCGAACGCTGTATCTGTGAGACATTGTGTCCGCTGTTTGGGCGGTACCGAGGCAGGGGGGGACACCGGACCGGTTTTGCAGGCGTTGGCAGAGGTTGGAGCGTTTTCTTATAGTGCGGGACGGCAATCAGGGTAAAATGCGCACGGACGCGCATTTTAGGCACTATGATGCACGGATGCATCTTAGTGCCGGCCCGCAGACTGCCGGATCCTATAACCGCACTATTAGAAAACATCCCACCGAAGCCAGCTGCAGAACCGGCCCGGTGTCCCCCTGCCGCCCCGCTCAAACAGCAGGCACAATATCTCAGAAGACAAACATTAGAATTGACATAAATTTTCCCACAGGCTAAAATAAGGACAAATGTGCCAAACCGGCCGAATCAGTGAAAATGAATTTCAATTAGGATGAGGATAAAATCATGATACTTTCCTGCCAGAATATCTCAAAGGCATTTATCGATAATCAGGTGCTGCAAAATATCAGTTTTCATATCGAGGATTACGAGAAAGCCGCCATCGTGGGCGTAAACGGAGCGGGCAAGACCACACTGCTCCGCATCATCGTGGGCGAGATGCAGCCCGACGACGGGACTGTGACCTTTGCCAGAGACAGGACTTTCGGCTATCTGGCCCAGAACGGCGCCGTGGACACCGGACATACCATCTATGAAGAACTGCTCTCCGTGAAGCAGGAACTGGTGGAGCTGGAGCAGCGGCTGCGCGATACGGAACAGCAGATGCATCATGCGCAGGGACCGGCCCTGGAAGCCCTGATGAAGCGATACAGCGATCTCACACACGCCTTTGAGACCGGGGACGGCTACGCCTACCGCAGCGAGCTGGTGGGCGTGCTGAAAGGTCTGGGATTTGCCGAGGAGGAATTCGGCAAATCCGTCTCCACACTCTCCGGTGGCCAGAAGACCCGCGTCGCACTGGGCAAATTACTCTTGCAAAAGCCTGACCTGATCATTCTGGACGAGCCCACCAACCATCTGGACCTGAATTCCATTGCATGGCTGGAAACCTATCTTCTGAACTATAAGGGCGCTGTGATCATCGTGTCTCACGACCGCTTTTTTCTGGACCGCATCGCCACCAAGATCGTGGAGATCGACCAGAGCAAGGCCACCTCTTTTCAGGGCAATTATTCGGATTATGCCGTCAAAAAGGAACAGCTTAGAGTGGCCGCCTGGCACGCCTATCTGAACCAGCAGCGCGAAATCAAACATCAGGAAGAAGTCATCGAAAAGCTGCGCTCGTTTAATCGTGAGAAATCCATACGCCGTGCGGAGAGCCGCGTGAAGACTCTGGAGAAGCTTGAGGTGCTGGAAAAGCCCACTGAACAACGCACGGATATGCGCCTTACGCTCAAACCCTACCGCACCAGCGGCAATGACGTGCTGACTGTGGAGGGATTGTCCAAATCCTTCGGCGCACAGACTCTTTTTGAAAATGTAGACTTTGAGATTAAACGAGGCGAACATGTAGCTATTATCGGGGATAACGGCACCGGTAAGACGACTCTGCTCAAAATTCTGAATCAGCTGTTGGAGCCGGACGACGGAATTTTCCGTCTGGGGACCAATGTGGAGATCGGCTACTATGATCAGGAACACCATGTGCTCCACGATCAAAAGACCCTGTTCGACGAAATTTCAGACGACTATCCTTATCTTACCAACACCGAGATCCGCAATGTGCTGGCAGCCTTTCTCTTCACCGGAGAAGATGTGTTTAAACAGATTCAGGATCTGAGCGGCGGCGAACGGGGACGCGTATCCCTGGCAAAGCTCATGCTCTCGGAGGCAAATTTCCTGATACTCGACGAGCCCACCAACCACCTGGACATTCTGTCAAAAGAGATTCTGGAGGACGCGTTAAACGGCTATGAGGGCACTGTACTCTACGTCTCTCATGACCGCTACTTTATCAACCGGACAGCTCACCGCATACTTGATCTGACCGCCCATACATTTGTAAACTATCTGGGAAATTATGACTACTATCTGGAAAAGAAAGATACCTTGATGAGGACGATCCGGCGGGACGACTCCGGCAGCCCGGAGCCTGTCTCTGCCCAGAGTGATGTCTCCGACAGCAAACTGGACTGGAAATCCCAGAAGGAAGAGCAGGCCCGCATCCGTAAACGCGAAAATGCCCTGAAAAAATGCGAGGAGGAAATCTCTGCGCTCGAAAACCGCCTGACCGAAATAGATACCCTGATGTCCGACCCTGCCATCGGTACTCAGGTTCTGAGACTGCAGGAACTAAATCAGGAGCAGACCGAAGTCCGCTCCCGACTGGAAACACTCTATGAAGAATGGGAAAAGCTGGCTGAATAAAATCCAAGCAGCCAGTTGTGCCGGGACCGGGTCTGCTTACAGCAGAGTCTCCAGTGTCTCCCTGATAGCCTGAATAAACTCCAGACTGTTGAGGATCACAGGCTTCTCACAGGTAGAGATCGCTGCGAGACTCCTGGTCATTTTACCGCCCTCCACAGTCTTGATGCATGCTTGATCGAGCTTGTCGGCAAAGCTCATCAGCTCCGGAATATGATCCAGCTCGCCGCGCTTTCTCAGAGCTCCCGTCCATGCAAAGATCGTGGCAATCGAGTTGGTGGAGGTCTCCTCTCCCTTCAAATGCTTGTAATAATGGCGCTGTACAGTACCGTGAGCCGCCTCATACTCATACACACCGCTGGGCGATACCAGAACGGAGGTCATCATAGAGAGATCACCGTAGGCGGTCGCCACCATATCTGACATGACATCCCCGTCATAATTCTTGCAGGCCCAGATAAATCCACCCTCGGAACGAATAACACGGGCCACCGCATCGTCTATTAAAGTATAGAAATACTCTATGCCAAGCTCTTCAAATCTGGTCTTGTACTCCGCGTCGTAAATCTCCTGAAAAATATCCTTGAAGGTGTGGTCATACTTCTTGGAGATCGTGTCCTTGGTCGCAAACCACAGATCCTGTCTGGTATCCAAGGCGTACCCAAAACAGGCTCTCGCAAAACTGGAGATGGATTTCTCGGTATTGTGGATGCCCTGAAGGATGCCGGCCCCAGTAAAATTATGTATCAGCTCTCTGGTCTCGGTTCCGTCCTCCGCAGTGAACACCAGCTCTGCCCTGCCCGGACCGGGCACCTTGATCTCCGTATTTTTATAGACGTCGCCATAAGCGTGGCGGGCGATCGTGATGGGCTTACTCCACTTTCCGACATAGGGCACGATGCCCTTCACCAGAATGGGCGCGCGGAAAACCGTGCCGTCCAGGATAGCGCGGATCGTTCCGTTAGGGCTTTTCCACATCTCCTTCAGATTGTACTCAGTCATTCTGGCGGCATTGGGAGTAATCGTAGCACACTTTACCGCCACACCGTACTTGAGTGTGGCATTGGCGGAATCCACTGTCACCTGATCGTCTGTGGCATTTCGGCATTCCAGTCCCAGATCATAATACTCTGTCTTCAAATCAATATAAGGGAGCAGCAGCTCGTCCTTAATCATCCTCCAGAGGATGCGGGTCATCTCATCCCCGTCCATCTCCACTAAAGGCGTTGTCATCTGAATCCTGTTCATTGTCTGCTCTGCCATATAATTCATCCTTTCACTATGTATTATTATTTTTGTTTATCCTTTTGAAACAGTTCGTGAAGCCCGCTCTGCACCATATTTTCATAGGCGTTGATCATATGCTGGTTGGCAAGCTTCTCCGCCAGATCAGCATCCCCGGACTTGACAGCCTCCAGAATCTGCTCGTGCTCCTCATTGGACTTTGGTCCTCTGTTTGCGCTGCTCAAAGTCTTCCTGCGCACCCGCAGCACATACTGATGAAAATCCCGCAGCTGATGCTCCAATAATTTGCTGGAGCAAGCCTCATACATGATATCATGGAATCGATTGTCCAGCTCTGCCAACTGCTCTAAATGTCCCTTCTGGGCATGAAATTTGGCGAGATAGACATTTTCCTCCATCTCCTCAAGCTGCTCCTTTGTGATATGCTCTGTGGCCCATCTGGCGCACAATCCCTCCAGCAGGGAGCGAATCATATAAATATCCCGCACATCCTTCTCTGTGATGCCTGTGACATAGGCTCCCTTGTTGGGGATAATCTGAATCAGCCCCTCCAGCTCCAGCTGCCTGAAGGCCTCCCGCACCGGAGTTCTGCTGACCCCCAGCTCCTCGCCGATGGCCACCTCCTTCAACTCCTCATGCTCCTCATACTTGCCGCTCAAAATATCTTCTCTGAGCTTATGAAAAACTCTTCCGCGCAGGGAAAACTTGTCTGTTACCTCCTGCTTAACATCATAATCAGCCACTTTCGTCTCCTTATTTACAGGGTGATTCCCTTTTCTGCGCAGACTCTGTTCAGACATTCCACAATCTCCTCGTCTGTGAGCACAGTCACGCGGCCTCCTGCATATTCCTCGTCCACCCAGTTTTTCATCTCCCGGACCAGTTCACTGTTCTTCTCCACCTGTCTGTCATCCTTCAGCTTATAATAGGTGTTGATCCAATGGGCGATTCCGGCCAGCCCTGATGTGTTCGAGATCGCACACAATACCGGTCTGTTCAGAAACTTCTCTGTGTCAAATATATTATAAATCTCCTCATTTTTGAGCAGTCCGTCTGCATGGATGCCTGCTCTGGTCACATTAAAGTTCTTTCCTACAAAAGGAGTTCTCGAAGGCACCTTATAGCCGATCTCCTTCTCATAATACTCTGCCAGCTCCGTGATGACTGTGGTGTCCATACCGTTCAGATCACCCTTGAGCTGCGCATACTCAAAGACCATAGCCTCCAGCGGCGTATTGCCGGTTCTCTCCCCGATGCCAAACAGAGAAGTATTGATGCCGGAACAGCCATAAAGCCACGCCGTGGTAGAATTGACCACCGCCTTATAAAAATCATTATGTCCGTGCCACTCGATCAGCTCATGCGGCACTCCTGCATGGGTGTGGATAGCATAGATGATACCCTGCACGCTTCTGGGGATAACTGCCCCGGGATAATTGACACCATAGCCCATAGTATCACAGGCACGCACCTTGATCGGTATCTCATATTCCTTCATCAGTTTCATAAGCTCCAGACAAAACGGTACAACATAACCGTAAATATCCGCTCTGGTGATATCCTCCAGATGGCACCTGGGACTGATTCCCTCCTCCAGGCACTCCCTGATCACGCTCAGGTAATGCTCCATAGCCTGCTTTCTGGTCATCTTCAGCTTCAGGAAAATATGATAATCCGAACAGCTCACCAGAATTCCGGTCTCCTTCATCCCGATCTCTTTTACCAGCTTGAAGTCCTCCTTGCTGGCACGGATCCAGCTTGTAACCTCAGGGAACTGATACCCTCGCTCCAGGCATTTATAGACGGCATCTCTGTCCTTCTTGCTGTAGAGAAAAAACTCACTGGCGCGGATCATGCCACTCGGTCCGCCCAGTTTATGCAGATAGTCATATATCGTGACGATCTGCTCTGTGGAGTAGGGCGCTCTGGACTGTTGCCCGTCGCGGAAGGTCGTGTCTGTGATCCAGATATTCCTGGGCATATTATGGGGTACGATCCTGTCGTTAAAAGGGATCTTGGGAATCTCAGAATAGGGAAACATATTGCGGAAAACATTGGGTTTCTCCACATCGTCCAGAATATACATATGCTCCTCTATCTCCAGAAGATTATTCTTCTGATTCATCGTCACCGGACGATTTTGAAATGCAGCATTTTCTCTCATATGCAGCACCATCCTCTCTGACGACCCTAAGCCGCCCTTCTCAGAAAACCATGTGCGGATACACAAAAACATATCCTGCATAATTGTATACAATTATGCAGGATATGTCAATAGATTTACCAAATTTATCTTACCTTCCAGATCATACACACGGAACCGCCTGCTAAAAGCATTGCCGCCATAATCCAGGTGAAAGGAAACGCTCCCCTCTCTGCTGCATGAACGGGCGCTCCATCCATAGCTCCGATCCTGATCTGCTCCTCCATCAGCATATCCTCAAATTTGTCGGAAAAATCTGTCCCCCCATAGCTGATCTGCTCCACGCTGCAGCCTGAGAACGCATTGTCGTCGATATACTGTACAGAGGCGGGAATACTGAGACTTTTGATCTCACCGTGATCGGCAAAGGCTTCCCCCGCAACGATCCGCACGCCTTCCGGAATCCGGACTGCGTCTGAGCTGCCCCGGTAAGCAAGCAAAACACCGCCGCTGATGAGAAAATCTCCCTCTGTTTTGTCTCTTCCGTTCAAAAAACTATCCATCCAAGCCGTGTGGGCAAAGGCCTTGGACTCCACAGACGTCACACTGTCCGGAAGTTGTACATCCTTCAGAAAATCACAATGATAAAAAGCCGCGTATTCAATGGCTTCCAATCCGTCAGGAAGTACGATATCCCGCAGGCCGCTTCTGGCATATGCAAACCGCCCTATCTCCCGGACATCCGCAGATACGGTTTCCTCCGTGAAATCCATGTCGCGGTAGTGCATACGCTCGGATATTCTCCACGGAACCTCCGGCTCATTTGTGCCGCTATCCGTCCCGATCTGACTGGAACTGTCCAGCACCGGCAGATTAGAATTCTGCATCAGGATCACAGCCCTGTTTCCCACAACCTTGGTGCTGCCGAACACCTCGCCGATAATCTCCTGAGACAGATTGTTATCCCCCGACTGCACGCTGTCACCGGAGTACACACCGTCCGGAGGAGCGTCAGGATCAACGGTCTCTTCCTGCGCCGGCTCTTTATAGACGCTTATATCCTTCTGTCTCTCATAGAAATCCTCGGCATAACCGTCTGCATAACTGCCCTCCTCGCAGTGAATGTTCAAAAGATAATCTCCCTCAAACGAATCCTCCCTGATGTCCGTCACCTCAGGCGGAATGGTAATATCCTCAAAGCTCTCACAGTAGGCGAAAGCCTGTATGCCGATACTCCGAATATTCTTGGGAATTGTCATGGTCTTCAGGCCGGTGCAGTTGATAAACGCAAAATCTCCTACAGATGTAAGTCCGCTGCCCAGCGTCACCGTTCTCAGATTCTCACAGCCCCAGAATGCATATGCATTGATCTGAGTCACGGAATTGGGCAGTATGACCTTCTCCACCACAGTGTTACCCTCAAAAGCACTCTGGCCGATGACCTTCACTGTCTTGGGAACCGATACGGTTTTCTCCTTACCCTTATACTTAATAAGCTCCCCGTTTTTTATGGTAAAATCGGAGGCAGATGTCTCCGCATCTGCCTCCGCCGCAGGAAGCAGCATAACGATAAGTGCCATAATAATCATGATTGCACCAAATAACCGTCTTTTTCTCATGCTTTGTCTTCCTCTACGCAACCTTTACTTTCTGTAAAGCACGCTTATCTTTCTTCATAAAGAGTACTACTGCCACACATGCCAGACCAATGGACAAAAACCACTTGGGATGTATTCCGTCCCCGGTCTTAGGCGTATTATCCGTCACGATACCCGCAGACAGATTATTTGTCTCCACATAGATGACATAGGGTGAGAAATGCTCTGCCGTAAAGGTCACACATGCCACCTTGTCAATTGTAGTAAATTTGGCTGAAAGCTTATCCAGTTTATCATTTACCACACCTGCCACCTTATTGTTTCCTGCGTAAGTGATCAGCGAATCCGGCAGGGGAAGCGTAATGGTGACCGTCAATCCTGTGGTGTCCGTAATCTTTTTGGTTCCCGTGGAATCATACAGACTGATGTCCATAGGGAAGTACTTGATATTGCTGATGTCTCCATACTCAGCCTGCAGTGCTTTCAAAGCTGCCTCCGCAGCCGCGCTGCTCTCGGTGATCTTGACCGTAAAGTTATCGGATGAACCTCTCACCGTCGCGGAAACCACACCCGTGTTGGAGAGACCGTTCTTATCGATTACCACCGTAGTCCCGTTGCTCACCGAACCGGAACCCGTGTTGGGCCGGGAATTGTTATTGTTGGTATTGCCGCTCACTGTGGAGGAACCGGACTTGGCTTTATAATGTGCCGTCACGGTTACATTCTTGCTGGGCATGGTAACTACCGTCGCCGACAATGCCGTGCTGGCGATCTTGGTATCCGAAGGATCAATGGTCCAGTGGCTGAACTCCTGTCCGTTCGCCGGATCATTTGCTATAATAACGGGCTGCGAGCCTGCCACATAGCTGCCGGAACCGCTGCCGCTTCTCACAGTCAGCACATAGAGCTTGGTGTTCGGCAGATCCCCGCCCGAGACATCCCAGCCAGGCCTGTTGGGCTTATCCGGGTTGTCGGGCTTATCAGGATTATCCGGATTGTCCGGATTATCAGGATCGTCCGGGTTACCGCTGGTGGATACATAATGCGCCCAGATATCCGTATCCTTTGTGATCTTAAGATTAGCAAAAACAATCGGTTTCTCGGTCACTCCCGGGATTCTCCACTCGGAGAACTTATAACCCGTAATATCGGGCGGCTTCACCTCAATGGGTGCCGCACCCGGCTCGACAAGCTGCTTGCTGAATATCTCATTGCTCACATCAGATATAAACTGAACCACATATCTGTTGTCTACAGCCTCAAACTTCGCATAGAAATTAGTCGGCTGTGTGATGGGTGCCGTCACGTCTCCGATCCAGCCCATGAACACATAACCTTCCTTTACGGGATCAGGAGGAAGTTCCACTTTCTGACCGATGGTCACACTGCGGGTGTAAAGCACGGTGGTCTGATCGTCGTCATAGAAAGTAACGGTCACCTTCTTGGCATCGGGATCCTCCGTCTCATACATGGCAGTAATGATCAGATCCTCCTTCACGCCTCTGTAGTCCTTGTTCCAGCCGATAAAATCATAGCCTTCCCTCACGGGGTCTGCGGGAGGCGTGGCATCCTGTCCCTGTACCACATACTCTACCTTCAGCTCAGTGCCGTCCCAATCCTGGAACACCACTTTATAAGAAACCTCAACACCGTTGGGATCCGTCTCAAAACCGTAGGTAACGGCATACTCATAAGCCAGACTCTCGTCATTACATACAAACACCAGTCCGTTGGGCCTGTTGGGACCGGAGGTATCCACTGCATCCGTGCGGAATACAGTGTTCAGATTGGGTACCGTAAGCCTCTGCATATTGACGCATCCGGTAAATGCTCCGCTCTCCACCGATCTCACAGAGTTCGGGAGAATCACCTGTATGAGCTTATCGCAGTCTGCAAAAGCTCTCTCCGGGATCCTTGCAACCTCGGTGCTGCTCAGATCTACAAACGCAACCTTCGTATTCGCAAAGGCCTCCTCCGCAATCTCCTTCACACCGGACACCTCCGTAGCAGTAACGCTGGAGGAAGCACGCCCTTCAAGATATTCAACAATACCATATTTGCTGCCTGAAGTATCCAGACGATAAATGATGGAATTGTCGCAGGTAAAATACTCACTGCCCTGGAAATTTACATTGGAAAGCTTTTCACAGCCGGTAAAGGGAATCTTTCCCATCTGCGTCACCGTGGTGGGAAGCGTCACATTCTGCAGACGCGTACAACCCTTAAAAGCATAATCTCCGATGGTCTCCGTATCTCCGAACAACTCTATCCGGCCAAATGTGATACAGTTCGCAAAGCATCCTGTATCCTCGCCGTCATCGGGATCCTCATCTCCCACTACTTCCTTCAATCCGTAAGCCGTCAGCGTCTTAAAATGGGACCCGTCATCCCCGGCAAAATAGCCGGACGCCGCCTCGCCGCTGTCCACTTCTTTCTCCTTGAACAGTCCGGCCCGAATACCCTCGATACCATAGGGCAGATTGATATTCATAACCGCATTCCAGATTTCCTCCTCATAAGAGGTGGCATTACCCGGATTGTTATCCAGCGCAAATTTGTCATACGCACCGCTCATAGCTTCCATATACTTGTCATTCATCTCTGAATCGATATGGGAGTATACCGTCTGCACAACGGAATTGCTGGGAGTCAGCAAATCCTTCAGGGTCAGATAATCCATCAGCTCATTTTTGCCGGTCTTGGGATTATGCTGTACCGTGAGACAGCTGGGCCATCCGCTGAAATAAGTAATATACGTCTCCTGCTGATCCCCTACACTGATCCTGTTGGCAGCCGCCATCGCATAGCGGAAGGGCTCCGACTCCGTCGAGACAGGTCCTACAAATGTCAGCTTGGGCTCTCTGGGAAGACTCGGAGAGGTACACCATGACTGATGGCTGACTCTCTGTGTCTGGAAAGCTCCGTCCGCAATCCGCAGATTCGTAGGATTCTCAAACAGCACATACTCCAGCTGATGGCAGCCCGAAAATGCATCCGTCTCAATGGACTGCACGGTAGCGGGTATCTTAAGCTGCTGCAGGCAGCACTGATTCTGGAACACACCGTTTCCGATGGTGGCGATATAATACGGACCGATATATTCCGGCAGATTGATCGTCGTAATTCTGTCATCGAGCTTGGTGCTGATGAGCACATTTGCATTGTTTACACGATAAGTAGCCTTCTGCCCGGTTCCCGCCTCCACGGTGAGCTCATAAATATTCTCTCTCTCCAGCGTTCCCTCGGACAGATAACTGAAAGCAAAGTAATTGTCTCTGGCCGTATTGTGCAGCACCGAAGGATTATCTTCCCTGGAAGGCCCCTCGAAATAGAATGTTCCATGGATATCTGCACTCTGGGTATACTGAGTCCTGAATTCCTCATATCCGAATGTCTGCTTAAAGCCTTCCGTGATATTCGTGCCCTTGTTGCTCACGGCAATATACTGCAGAGACAGACATCCCTCGAAATTGCTGATATCCACATCCTCCTCCAGACTTCCCGGGAAGGTCACGGACTCCAGCTTATTACAATTCATAAACATTTCGCAGCCCAAAAGTCTCAGCGAGGGATTGCCGCCGCCACGCAGGTCAATGGCCTTCAGACCGCTGGTGTCGCCCGCACAGCCCTTAAAGGCGGCATCACCGATGATCTTCACGTTGTGAGGTATGGTGATGAATGTCAGCGCCTGACAGTTTTCAAAGGCATGCGCGCCGATGACATCCAGTCTCATGTCCGGATCCAGCGTAGCCGTAGTCATATTATTGCAGCCCGCAAACGAATAGTTTCCGATATAACCCAACAGACTGTTCAGAGTGATGGCACGCAAACTGCTGCAGCCGTAAAATGCATAGTTACCGATACCGTAGAGATCCGCACCAATTCTCAAGGTATGGACATTACTGATGTTACCGAAAATTCTGCTGGAAGAGTTCGTCTTGCCCTTGATGACATAATCTCCGGTAGCCCCGTCCAGCTCTGCATAATGATTGCCTATATAGCGTACCTGTGCATTCTTGATACGCATCTTACTGTCCTTGTTGGTGCCGGCTCCTATCGTGTCTCCTACCCGGATGGGTACCGCCACGCCGTCGGGCTTTGAATCAACCGTATTGTAATAATACAGATCATCGTCGTTGAGCTCACCCCACTTATCATAATCACTGTAATAACAGGGCTGATAAACCGCAGGTATCACCGTATCTCCGTCTGAGGTAGTGATGATCTCCTCAGGACTCTGCTCATAAAACAGATAGCCGCCGTCCTTACTCACCGCCACAAAGCTGTAGCTTCCGTCTGTGGTGGCATAGTTCAGATAAGCGTCCAGAGACTTGGGAATCGTCAGCACACCATTCGCCAGCGTTCCGCTGAGCTGAGCCGCATTCTCGGAAAATCCCACGATGACCGCCACTCTGTCGTCTCCCGTCGGCAGGCCTGCCGGAGATGCGTAGGCAAACTGGAAACCGTTTCCGGAGTTGTAAATCTTACCGCCCGTATAATTCGCCAGCAGATCGGGAATGACATTGTTGCTGTTCAAATCCTTTGCCCACTGCTCCACATCGTCCTCATCCAGCTTGGTATATACCACAGGATCGTCGGCAGCGACCTGCTTTAATCCCTCCACGGGGATCGTCGCAATCAGGATCGCGGATATCAGGCAGATGGTCCCCAGCGTCTTTCTGACTGTCTTTTTAAGCCTTCTGCCTTTTTTCTTATGCTCTTTTGCTTTCAGTTCCTTTGCCATCTCTCTACTCCTTTTCTGATACCTTCTTGGCCACCACCACAAAGCGGCCGTTCTTTTCCTGATAATCACAGGTGGAAAGCGTCAACAGCCTATCTCCGTAACTGGCGGTAACTCCCGTGTCATACAGGGAGATCGCCGCCATCTCACTCATATTGGAATCAAACTCTGCCTCGCTCACAGCGTCAATAAACTGATAATACTTGAAAACCACTTCTTCCGCACTGTAGACCCGAGAGCGGAACACATACATGATCTCATAGATACCCTTCTCGTAAATAGTGTCGAAATCTATATACTTATGCTTCTTATAATACTCCTCATTGCTGTATTTGTCCAGTCCGCCGAACATCTTTCCGCTCTTCATGTGATGTCCGTACAAGATCAGATTTGTGCTGGGTTTCAGCACGTCACAATCCTTATCCATAAAAATGGAACCGTTTTTATCGTACTCCTGATTCAGATTGTGGTCGAGATAGTACTCGTTGTTCGTCGTCTGCATTACAGGGTAATCTATATTTGTATCGTCAATTTTTACCCATCCGATTAGTCTTTTGTTCTTAATTACCAAATTTTTATATTCGTCCAGAACTTCGGGAATCTCCCGCTCTCCCTCTTCCGTATAATGTATCAGCACATCCGTGCCGGACTGCTCTCCCGCGGACGCAATAGGCGCCTTCTCTTTCAGAGCTGCGAGCCTGTTGTAATCTCTCTCTGTCCGCTGATAATAATAGAGATATACCGCAAAATATCCGAGACAAACCAAAGCCACTGCCGCACACACCAGCACCGTCCATTTCCTGCGCCGCTCCTGGCTGAGCAGCTCTGCCTGTACGGCCTCCTCCGACACCTGCATGGCCGCAGCAGGCTGTCCCTGCTTCTTCCCTGTAAGTTTCCGGTCAGTCCTTCCGGCTCTGCTGTCCGGCTTTCCTTTTTCTCTTCCTGCCCTGCCCCGGCCGCCCGCTTGGCCAGTCTGTTTGATCCGCTCCGAGAGCTCATCCTCAAAATCCTGTCCCAGCAGGGTATAGAATTTATATTTTCCATTGTGGACATCGTCCCGCAGCTGCTGTAATTCGGCTCCCGTATACCCGGCAGACTCCCTTCGGAGCCTGTCGATGGTCTCTTTGTCACGCAGAGCCTTTCTGTAATCCGCCTCCGTGCGGAAGCTGCGCTCCTCCACTGTATATTCGTTCTGCGCCATCCTGCCATCCCTGTTTTGCATAAAATTCTTGTCATCTTTATTTTACTATATCTCGGAATTTATGCAAGTGTTTTTCTATATCCTGTGTCGATAATTGTTTTTGGGAATATTGGGAATATATGGACATGTATAGCGATATCCGTTCTGATATCATTTTGCAAAATCTCCGGAAAGCAAGAAACATTGACAGGCCGCCACGCATACAATACACCATAAATAAAACTCTATTTTGGAGGCAACAATCATGAGTAGTTTGACTTCTGGCAACTGCGGCTGTGGCTGCGGCTGCGGCAATGGCTCCGGTTTCTTTGGCGGCAACAACAGTTGCATGTGGATTATCCTGTTATTGCTCTTCTGCGGCGGCGGCTGCGGAAATAGCGGCTGCAACAACGGCTGCAACAGCGGCTGCAACAACGGCTGTGGCGGCGGTCTCTTCGGCGGCAACGGCAGCAATTGCTGTGACTGGCTGATCTGGATTCTGCTTATCAGCTGCTTCTGCGGCGGCAATAGCTGTGGATGCAATGATTCCTGCTGCAACAACAACTGCAATCCCTGCGGCTGCTAAACTGTGAATCATTCCTAAAAGGCAGGCTCCCCCGGGAGCCTGTTTTTCATGGAGCCTGAGCAGACAGCCATATTTTGGCAGGCCCGCGCATAAAATACACAAACGAATGCACACAGGAGGTTTCCATGGACAGTAAACAATCTGATCGGGTGATGGCCTTTGACGCCCTGTTTACCACCAACCATATTCAGATGTTAAAGCTTCTATTGAGCTATATGGAGCCTTCTGTCCAGGGCCGGCTGGCTGTATATATCAAATTTCTGGAGCTGCAGCATACCCTGCAGCTGATCCGGGAGCATCCGTCTGTCTCCATCCCGCCGGATTCAGGACTGGGACGTCCGGAAGGCGGCCTGGTGGAGCTGCTGGATGAAATGATACCCTTCTGTTCGTCCGCAGAGCAGGAAAAACTGCAAAACATCAGGAATTTTTATAGGAATTGGGAAAATATGCAGGAAATGATGCAAATGCTGGAGATGCTGCAGGAAATTTCACCGGAATTGTTCTCCGGCGGCGGAATGTCCGGCAGTGAGGAAAGCAATGGTCAGTCCGGTGGCACACCGGACTTTTTGAACATGCTCTCCGGTCTGGGCGGCGCAGATATGTCGCAGATGATGGAGGCAATGCAGTCAATGCAGGGAATGTTCAACAACAATAACGAATAGAGAGGAATGGTTATTACTATGTCAGACAATACGAATACTCGTCCCGCCTGGATGGAGGACGATCTGGTGCGGAATATTCCACAGGAAAAGCTGGACTTTCTCAACAAAATGTTCCAAGAGGCAAATGCCCGAAAAGAGGCTGCCGGACCCGTGAAGGGACAGAAGGAAATGCTGATGCTTTTGATGCCCATACTCAAGGAGGCAAAAGCGGCAAACTTATCCTTCACTCCCGCCGAACTCCAGTCTGCCATCGCGGCAATCCGCAAATACAGCAGTCCGGAGGAATTGGAGCAGATCGATCATATCTACAAACAGCACTTTAAATAACACGGTCAGCATCCGTGGAACAATACGTACACAGCGGGCAGACCCGTATTCCAACAGAGTCTGCCCGCCTTAATCCGACAGCATTTTATCTTTACATTATTTTACTACAAGATTCACAAGACGCCCCGGCACATAAATCTCTTTTGCGATCGTCCCGGTAAGCTTATCTCCCAGGGCTTCCCTTGCCATGGCAATGACGGCGTCTTTGGTTTCATCCTTAGAAACGGTTATCGTGGCACGCAGTTTGCCGTTAATCTGCACGCCTAATTCCACGGTGCTCTCCACTGTCTTGGCCTCCTCGTACTCCGGCCATGTCGTCTGGTACACTCTTCCTTCATAGCCGGCAGCCTGCCAAAGTTCCTCAGTGATATGGGGCGCCACAGGATTGAGCAATATAAGCAGTGTCTTGTATTCCCCTCTGGTAACCGCATTTTTTTTGTAAAATTCATTGATCAGCGCCATCATTGCCGCAATGGCAGTGTTATACTTCAAATTCTCAAAGTCGCCGGAAACCTTCTTGATCGTCTGATGCATCTTGGTCTCAAGATCCGCGCTGTACGCGTCTCCGTCCACTATAATATCCTGCAGTTTCCAGACTCTTTCCAAAAATCTCCTGCAGCCCTTAACACCATCCTCACTCCATGCGGCGGAAAGATCAAATGCACCGATAAACATCTCGTAGGTACGCAAAGTGTCCGCACCGTAATCCTGAACAATATCGTCAGGGTTTACCACATTTCCACGGGATTTGGACATCTTCTCCCCGTTGGATCCCAGAATCATGCCATGACTTGTCCGCTTCTGATAAGGCTCGGCGCAGGAAACCTGCCCCTGATCGTAGAGAAATCTGTGCCAGAATCTGGAATACAGCAGATGAAGGGTCGTATGCTCCATGCCTCCGTTATACCAGTCCACAGGCATCCAGTACTCCAGCGCCTCCCTGCCTGCAAGCGCCTCCTTGTTGTGCGGATCCGTATAGCGGAGGAAATACCAGGACGACCCGGCCCACTGCGGCATGGTGTCGGTCTCTCTCTTTGCCGGGCCGCCGCAGCAGGGACAGACCGTATTCACCCAGTCTGTCATAGCCGCCAGAGGAGACTCTCCGTTATCGGTAGGCATATAGCTCTCCACTTCGGGCAGCTCCAAAGGAAGCTCACTCTCATCCAGCGGCACAAAACCGCATTTCTCGCACTCTACAATGGGAATCGGCTCACCCCAGTAACGCTGTCTGGAAAATACCCAGTCGCGCAGCTTGAAATTAGTCTTGCTGCATCCTATCCCCTTCTCCTCCAGATAAGCAATGATCCTTTCCTTTGCATCCGCCACGGACAAGCCGTCCAAAAACTCGGAATTGACTATAGTGCCTGTGGCTACATCCGTGTAAACCTGTTCCTGCACACTGACCTTGCTCCCTGCGACCACCTCGATGATGGGCAGATGGAACTTCTTTGCAAAATCCCAGTCCCTCTCGTCATGGGCGGGCACTGCCATGATCGCACCGGTTCCGTAAGTCATCAGCACATAATCAGAGATCCAGACAGGTATCTCTTTGCCGTTTACCGGATTGGTTGCAGTGATTCCGTCAATCTGGACACCGGTTTTATCCTTCGCCAGCTCAGTCCGCTCAAAATCGGACTTCTTGGCGGCCTGTTCCCTGTAGGCACAAAGCTCATCATAATTTTTGATCTCATCCCGGTATTTATCGATCAGAGGATGCTCGGGGGAAACCACCATATAGGTTGCGCCAAACAAGGTATCCGGTCTGGTGGTATAGATACGCAGCTTCTCCTCCTTGCCGGTGATGGCAAAGTCCACCTCCGCGCCCTGGGATTTTCCGATCCAGTTCTTCTGGGAAACCTTGACACGCTCAATATAATCAACCGTGTCCAAACCCTGAATAAGCTTGTCCGCATACTCGGTAATTTTCAGCATCCACTGACTCTTTACCTTTCTGACGACCTCAGCGCCGCAGCGCTCGCACACACCGTTCACAACCTCCTCGTTGGCAAGTCCCACCTTACAGGAGGTACACCAGTTGATGGGCATCTCTGACTTGTAAGCGAGCCCCGCCTTGAACAGCTTCAGGAATATCCACTGTGTCCATTTATAATAATCAGAATCGGTAGTATTGATCTCTCTGTCCCAGTCAAAAGAATAGCCCAATGCATGGAGCTGCCCTTTAAAACGCTCCACATTGTTTTTTGTGACGATTCTGGGATGAATATGATTCTTGATCGCATAATTCTCCGTGGGAAGCCCAAACGCATCCCATCCCATGGGGTAAAGCACATTATACCCCTGCATTCTGCGCTTTCTGGCTACAATATCCAACGCTGTATACGGACGGGGATGTCCCACATGAAGTCCCTGGCCTGACGGATAGGGGAACTCTACCAGTGCATAATACTTCGGCTTGGAATAATCATCCGAAGTCTTAAACGCCTTTTCATCGTCCCAAACTTTCTGCCATTTCTGTTCCACCTCGCGGTGATTATAAGGTACTGTCATTTCCGTGTCCTCTTTTCCTAAACTATCTGACGTAAACTACATTTTAGACGCTTTCCCCCACACTGTCAAGTATGTTGTCGTAACAGTTCAACCGAAAAATTCTCCAAATAATGCGGCTGCAGAATCCTGCAAGCCGCACTATTAGAAAACATATCAACCTTTACCAAACCTGCAGCCCCATCCCGATACCTTCTGCTCTAAACAGTATCGCATTGCCTCAGGCGGAAACTGTTACATTTTACAGTCCTTCTTTGTTGAGACTGTGAATGGTCTGAGCCGCCCTGTTCAGAGAAGTGATAATCTCCGCGCTGGCTGCATCCATACCCTGCGCCAGCTTCTGTACCTCATTGGCAACCACCGCAAAACCTTTGCCTGCATCTCCGGCGCGGGCCGCCTCAATAGAGGCATTCAACGCCAGAATACGCTGCTTACTGCTGAAGCCGGCAATCTTCTTTGTGTTGGCGTTGGCAGCATCGATCTCTGTCATGGAATTCTGGATGCCTTCCTTCAAACCATCCAGCATTTCCCGGTTGTTATGAGTCACATAACTGGTACGCACAAACATATTGATGACATCGCCCAAAAGATTAGCCGAGGCCTCAATCTCATCTCTGGTCTTGACCTTTACATGCCGCAAAGCCTCAATATAAGCATCCTCGTCTATACCAAGCTCTCTGGCCGTGGCCCGGAACCTCTCCTCATTAGGATTCTCTGGCAGCACCTGTCCGCCGATAATACTGCCCAGCTCCGTGCCGTCCTCAAGCGTGATCGGAATACCAAAGTCAACCAGCCCTGCATGACAGGAATAAACGCCCTTTCCTTCCTGATCATTCTTTACACAGCGTCTGCAGCCTTCCTGGCTTCCCCTGGTAAGCTTGATACAAAAATCGGTAAAATTATAGCAGTCGCTGATATACTCTCCGTCCGCTCCCACCGCCACAGTGGCAAGTCCGGTGCTCCTGGCCCAGTTGTTCATTATCTCCTCAAACTTTTTCATGTCACAGAAATCCTGGATTTTCATTGTGTTTCCCTCGCCTTCTCAACTTTGTCAACATCCTTACTTAAACAGTGCTCCTACTGTCAGCACTGCCGTAATACCGCCCTGACTACCGCCAGGCAGATTTACGATGAGCCGATACCCCAGTCCACCTTCTCTCGCTCCCAATCCGGGAACAGCCTTGACCGTTCCCAAGACCGGAAACAGAAAAGCAAATATCGCGATGAACTCCTGTACCAAATTCAGAGGAATATTCTTTTCCACAGGATAAGCCGGGAAAATTCCCCGCCTGGGCGTATCTTTAGACGCCTTGAATGAATCCCAGAATAACACCATACAGAGAAGCTCCGCTGCTCCCGCCGCCCGAAACTCCATCAGCAGAAAAACACAGGCCTGCGGTTTTTGTCCCCATCATTTGACTTTTGTATGTTTACATGCCGTCTACTCGTCTGTACCGTTCTCAGCAACCTGTGCTGCTCTTGCAGCCACCTCCTTCTCCTGCACGTCAGAGGGCGCCTGTTCATAGCGCGCAAACTCATAAGTATACTCCCCGCGTCCTCCTGTCATGGAGCGCAGATCCGTACAATAGCCGAACAGTCCGCTCATGGGAATGTCCGCCTCGATCACCTGCTTGCCGCCCCCTGTGGGATTCATGCCCAGCACACGTCCTCTCCTCTTATTCAGATCTCCCATTATATCTCCGGTATAAGCGTCGGGAACCGTGACCTTCAAGGACGCAATGGGCTCTAAAAGCACGGGATGAGCCTCCATAAATCCTTTCTTGAACGCCTGAATTGTGGCCATCTTGAAAGCCAGCTCCGAAGAATCCACCGGATGATAGGAACCGTCGTAGAGCACAGCCTTTACTCCCACAACCGGGTATGCCGCCAAGGGACCCCTGACTACGGAATCCTGCAAGCCCTTCTCTACCGCAGGGAAGAAGTTCTTGGGTACCGCACCTCCCACTACCTCCTGCTCGAACACATAAGCTTCTTCCAGACTGTCCGCAGGAGAGAAACGCATTTTTACATGTCCGTACTGACCATGCCCTCCGGACTGCTTCTTGTATTTGTACTCCACATCGGAGTTCTTTCTGATGGTCTCTTTATAGGCGATCTTGGGCGTTGCGAGCTCAACCTCCACCTTATATTCGTTTAATAACCTGCTCACCACGATCTCAAGGTGCTGGTCACCCATACCGTAGAGGAGCATCTGACGGTTCTCAGAGTCATTCACGGTTCGGAGCGTCAAATCCTCATGTCCCATCTTCTGCAGCGCCTGGGAAATTTTGTCCACATCCGCCTTGTTCTTGGGCTTATAACGCATATAAGTATAGGGCGTGGAAATCTCAAACTGACCGTATTTGATCGTGGTGGCCTTGGTAGACAGACTGTTGCCTGTGCGGGCCGCCGTCAGCTTGGCCAGCGCGCCGATATCCCCCGCATGAAGCTCAGGCACTTCCAGGGGCTTGTTGCCCTGCAGCACATAGAGCTTGCCCACCTTCTCTTCAATATCCTTATCCACATTGTAGAGCAGGTCGTCCGTCTTCAGAACACCGGAGTTGACTTTGATCATCGAATATTTGCCGATAAAAGGATCCACGATAGTCTTCCAGATATATGCGGACTTTGCCTTGGAGAAATCGTAATCCGCGTGGTATATCTCGTTTGTCTTCATATTGATACCGGCCACCTCGCGGTTCTCGGGGCTTGGCATATATTTGATGATATCGTCTAACAGCGTGTAAATACCCTGACAGAGCGTGTTGGAGCCCATGGTCATAGGCACAATGCTGCCGTCACACACATTGGTGCGCAGGGCAGCGCGAATCTCTGCCTCGGAGAAGGTCTCCCCGTTAAAGTAGCGCTCCATCAGATCCTCACTGGTCTCCGCCACCGCTTCCAGCAGCGTATCCCGGCAGATCTGCAGATTGGGCTTATTGTACTCCGGTACCTCGCAGGGAACTACTTCTTTTCCCTGCCAGCGGTTTCCCGTCTCAGTGATCACATTTATGTATCCTACAAATTTCTCATCTTCACGGATGGGCAGATGAAAGGGTGCCATCTTCTTGCCATAGAGTTCTGTCATATCTTCCACCACCTGTCGGAAGGAAGCGTTATCCACATCCATGTTGGAGACATAGACAAATCTGGGCAGCTTGTACTTCTCACACAGCTCCCATGCCTTCTGGGTGCCCACCTCAATACCCGACTTTCCGTTTACCACGATGATCGCCGCACCGGCTGCACTGACCGCCTCCTCGACCTCGCCCACAAAATCAAAATATCCCGGGGCATCTATCACATTGATCTTATAGCCCTCCCACTCAATGGGAATGACGGAGGTGCTGATAGAAAACTGCCGCTTCTGCTCTTCCTTGCCATAGTCGCTCACAGTGTTGCCGTCTGCAACCTTACCCATACGGGAAGTGATTCCGGACAGATAGGCCATGGATTCCACCAGACTGGTCTTACCGCTGCCCCCGTGGCCCAGCAATACTACATTACGAATCTTGTCAGTTGTGTAAACATTCATGTGTTGCCCTCCAATTTTCCAGCTTATTAAGGAATTTTTCCAATTTGACAACTGATTTTCCAAACCCCATAGTTCATTTTACTAAATATTGAACAAAAATACAAGTAATTGTTAGTATTTTTGCTGAAGTAAATTAGAAATATTTCCACAAATAGAAGTTGATTTTCATGCTTTAAAGTGTTATAGTGTCAATAATACAGGATTGAAAATTTATTTATTGAAAAGAGGAACGCTATGAACGCACTGACATTCGGTTTTATCGGTCTGGGATTGATCGGCGGTTCCATTGCAAGAGCCATCCGTGAAAATCTTCCCGACTCCGTTATCATCGCCTACGACATCAATCACGACGCGCTTTCCGACGCATGCTCAGACGGCGTGATCGACACGGCCCTGTCCTCGGTCGATGCGCGTCTTGGACAGTGCGACTATCTTTTTTTATGCGCTCCCGTCCAAAAAAATGACGATAATCTGAAGACGATCATGAAGACACTCTCTCCAGACTGCCTGCTCACGGATGTGGGCAGCGTCAAATCCGGCATTCACGAGACCGTCCGCTCCATGGGTCTGGATGCTCAATTTGTGGGCGGGCATCCCATGGCCGGCAGTGAACGCGTAGGCTATGTCAATTCCAAGGCGCGGCTTTTGGAGAACGCCTACTATATTCTCACTCCCACAGAGATAACTCCCCCGGAAAAGCTGAACGCTTTCCGCGATCTGGTACAGACTCTGGGCGCGATTCCTCTGATATTGGACTACAGACAGCACGACTATGTCACCGCCGCTGTCAGCCATCTGCCCCATGTAATCGCCGCTTCGCTGGTAAATCTTGTGCGCGACAGCGACTCACCGGACGGCATTATGAAAATGATAGCTGCAGGAGGTTTCAAGGACATCACACGCATCGCCTCCTCCTCCGCCCAGATGTGGCAGCAGATATGCCTGACCAACACAGATAATATCTCATCCCTTCTGGGGAGCTATATCCGGGCGCTGACCTCCGTCAAAAGCGATATCGACAATCACAGCAGGACGGCTCTGTACGATTTATTTGACAGCGCAAGAATCTACCGGGACAGCTTTATCGACACCTCCAGCGGTCCGATCAAGAGCTCTTACAGCGTCACCCTCGATATTGCCGACGAACCGGGCGCGCTGGCAGCCATCGCTACGATTCTGGCTCTGCAGCAGATCAGCATCAAAAATATTGGGATCGTCCACAACCGCGAGACCGAAAGCGGCGTGCTGAGAATTGAATTTTATGAGGAAGCTTCTATCGAAAAAGCCTCCAAAATATTAGGCGCAAGGGGCTATACTGTCTACACCAGAAAATAACAGTACAGCCTGTTCCCCGCGCCCGAATCGTAAACACCGGAAGCGGCATGTCCACACACGCTACTCCCCGTCATGTACAGTCTGATAAATTTCTATTCTGGAGGCATCCATCTCCGGCATGCCGATAAACACTGCACCGTAGCTATAGTCTTCCCCCTGAAGTTCAATACGCACGATCTGCAGAAATGCATGCAGCACTTCCTTAGTCCAGATCGTCAGATAGGACTCGTAAACCTCCCCTATCTTTAATAACTGTTCCGCCCTGAACCCGACGCCGCTCTTCGATACATCGATAATCTCAATGCCTACCTCTGCAGGCGTCTCTTCACCGTCCAGACGCTTGATCAACAACCTGGATTTCATGGCTGTACGCTTGTTCCTTCTTCTCTCTTCCATAGTGCATCCCTTTCTGCGATACCCGCCCTTTCCTTCTGCTAAATTATAGCACCGTAAACGCAAATTCGCAAGTTATCCTTTTTCCGTGTTGATATATCGCTCAAAAACCCGATTCCAGCAGCCGGCCATAATATATACCGTCAGGCCGACTCCCACAGATAAAGTCAGATAATTGAAAAGCACGATAGAAAAGTTTGAAAGGACCACAATCCCAGCCACAGCCAGAAGTTTCAGGGTAGATCCCATATGTCTGCCCGCCAGAGCAAGCGAATACCGGATTGTTCCGGATACGGAATTGACAAAGACCGCCTGAACGGCAAACACATACAGGGCTATACAAACATAGATAAACAACAGGCTCACAGTTCCGATCCTGAGCACATTTCCCGGGAAGTCCTCCATCCGGCCCACAGCCAGCAGGTCCAGGCAGAGAATTCCTCCGGCCGCCATCATGATCAGACCAAGCAGCGTCGATTGTCCAAAGTTCTGTTTTAGAGAGTGAAAGAAGTTTTGTGTTGCATAGCCCTCCTGTTTGCGCAACTTCATGCAGCTATAACACAGCGCCGTTGTAGATGCACCTATGGTGATAACCGGGATACTGCACAGCAGCCACAAAATGTGAAGCCACCACACATACCCGAAAGTTGCCAAAAATCTAAAAACAACATTGTCGGAATCAAAAATTCTGTTAAGCATTCTCCTCTATCCTTTCACGCCGCCCGCCGCGATCCCATCCACAAACTGATCTTGTGCCAGGAAAAAAACTACCAGCGAAGGAATGATAGAAATAAGCGATGTGGCCAGCACCCTGTTCCACTCAAAGCCCGTGTCCGCGTCCATGGACAGCTTCACAAAGATCGCCGCCGGATAATTTGCGGGAGTCTTCACATACAGAAGCGGTCCCATATAGTCGTTGGATGACCACATAAACTGAAACAGCGCACAGGACACCAGCGCAGACATCAGCATGGGCGCCACCACTTTGACCAACGTCTGTACCACATTGCAGCCGTCAATCTTGGCCGCCTCCTCCAGCTCCCGCGGAACATTGCGCATAAACTGAATCAGCATGAACACAAAATAAGTGTCCGTGGCAAACAGAGTCGGTACGATCAGAGGCAGATACAGCCGGGAGTCCACCCAGCCCAGTTTCGTAAAGAGAATGAACTGGGGCACATTCAAAACTACCTGAGGCAGAAAAAGAGTGGACATCAATACGGCAAACAGAAAATTTCTTCCGAAGAACTTAAAACGGCTGAATCCATATGCGGTGATCGTGGCTGAAAACAGCGTGAACACCACCTTGGGAATGACATAGGAATAGGTATTCAGCATGGATTTCCAGATATTGATATCCCCTCCATAATCCTTCATGGCGTTCTGATAACCGCTCAATGTAGGGTTCTTTGGAATAAAGTTAATTCCTGAGAATATCTCCGAATTCTCCTTAAAGGTAGCTCCCGCCATCCATAGCAGAGGATACACCATAACCACCCCCACCGAGATCAATACCGCATAGCGGAGCACAACGGACAGTCTTCTCCGGGCTCTCCCGGAGAGCCGTTTCCCTCGCGTTTTCTCCATGACTGCTACCCCCTCTCATCATCCGAATAATAAACCCAATGCTTTTGGCTCATAAAGGCGATCACGGTAAAGACCAATAATATCACAAACATCACCCATGCCATTGCGCTTGCCATGCCCATCTCATAATTTTTGAAAGCGCTGTTATAGATCAACAGCGAGATCAATGTGGTGGAATTTCTGGGCCCGCCCTCCGTGATGATATACGGACCGTTGAACTCCTGAAATGCCTGACACAATTGCGTCACCAGATTATAGAAAATAATCGGTGTGATCAGGGGAACCGTGACGGAAAAGAACTGTCTCCATTTTCCGGCCCCCTCGATGGCTGCCGCCTCATACAGCTCCTCAGGCACATTTTTCAGCGCGGCCAAAAATATTACCATGGCCGAACCAAACTGCCACACACGCAGCAGACAGATCACAAACAGCGCAAGGGATGGATCGCTGAGCCAGTTAATGCTCTCTACACCGAAGATTCCCAGCAGTGCATTCAAAAGCCCCTCATCCTTAAAGACCGCTTTCCACAAAACCGCGATGGCCACACTGCCGCCCAGAATGGAGGGAATATAGTATGCCGTCCTGAAAAACTTCACACCCTTTAACCTGAAATTCAGTATGTAGGCCACAAACAGCGCGGCCACAAGCTTCAGGGGCACCGTCATAAACGCATACTTAAACGTGACTCCCAGCGCCCTGGTTATCTTCGGCGTGTTGAATATATGCACATAATTATCCAGCGTAAATTTCGTGATTCCTTTGAACAGATTGTAATCCGTAAAGCTGTAAAACAGGGAAGACGCAAATGGATAAAGCTTAAAAATCAGGAAACCGATCAGCCAGGGCAGAATAAACAGAAAGCCAACATTTTGCCTCATTTTTTTCTCAAAAGACACTTTTTGATTTTTCATAAGCCGCCTCTCCATTTTCACTATCTTGCCAGCTCTTCGTTGATTCCTTCCACCAGAAGCTCTGCGGCTGTCCGGATATCATATTCGCCATAACTAAGGCCCGACATCACGTCATAGTAAACCCCGTCGGTGCTCTTTAAAGCTGCGGACTCAAACTTCGGATCCAGAGGATAGGATACCCACTGAAGAACCTTGCCATTGGCCTCAGCCACCGTCTCGTTCAAAAGCCCCTTTGCCTGACAGTTGCTCAAAGCCGCCGCACTTAAGGGAACGCCTCTCTCAGAGGCCATGATCGTGGTGCCTTCCTCCTCATTCAACAGGAAATTTAAAAGCATCGCAGCCTCTCTGGGATGCTGGCAGGTCTCCGAGATCGCAAACGCCAGCGAAACCTTGGAATAACCGCCCTGATACTGTCCCATATCCTGGAAAAACTCTCCAACCACAAACTCCTGTCCGTCCTCCAGCGCGCTGTTAAACTTACCGGCGGAGGAATCCCATTCGAAAATACCCGCGTAAGTACCGTTCATCCACTTGGGATTTTTGTCCAGAGAATCCGCACCGTCTCCCAGAAGCTTTTTGATGGAAGGCGTCACATGCGCTTCCTCCAGAACCCGTATGAATTCCAGTCCCTTCTCAATCTCCTCCTGAGTGTACTGGAGCTGATTATCCTCCACCCATGGCTTTCCGTATGCCGACTCCAGATAATATACCATCAGTATCATGCGGTCATACTCTCCAAGCACCAGCGGATAATAATCATCACCCAGCTTCTCTTTGAAAACCCTGCCGGCATCCATCAGATCCGCCAAAGACATGGGAACCGCGATTCCCGCCTTGTCAAAAGTCGCCTTATTCCAATAGAAAATTCTTCCTGTCATGGATGCCGGAACCGCCTGAAGCTCACCCGCCACAGTACACTGTGCAAGCGAAGCCTCGTCATACTGGGTCAGATCCAGCACATCCTCCACCTGATGCAGATCCAAAAATGCGCTGCCGTCCGCGCTGTAGGCGGTCAGCCAGTTCCAGTTGACCTGATTCACATCAGGAGCAGTCTGGGTTGCAAACATCGTCGCCATGGAATCTTCCCAGCCCGACCATGCACCATAGGTGTTCTCCACCTTAATGCCGGGATATTTCTCCTCAAAGGCCCGTACCGCCTCGATAGTGGCCTCATGTCTGGACTCCCCTCCCCACCAGGAAAAGGTCAGAGTACAATCTTCATAATCCTTGCCACTATCCTGCACAGTGCTTTCTGTGGCAGGTGTCTGCGGCTCTGATACCGCAGTGCGGCTCTCTCCCGTAGATTCCGTGGGAGTACTGCCACAGGCTGTCATAGACGCGGCCATTACAACCGCCAATCCCATCGCTGCAAACTTTTTCAAATATTTCATGTAATATCCTCCTTGTAAAAATCTGTTTACTCCGGTGACTCTTTCTTTCCTGTTTCATAAGCGCTTATGTCTGGAATACTATCCCGGATCACGTTTTCATCATATCATTCCGCAACAGATTTTTCTTCATATTAAACACTCTCTTGTAGCTAGTTTTTAGATTTAAATCACTAATAAGAACTTGCTGTTTTTTCCTGTTTTGCGCATTCAATTGAAAATAGTGAGGATTTTTTAGTTCTGTATCATCAGGAAAACATTTTTTTAGATTTCAGTCATTTACTCATCCCATCGCATATGTTATGATAACAATAGAGAAAATTCCAGAAAGGAGCTCGTTATGCCACTCCCCCTAAAACCCGGTTATCATTTCAATTATGCCCGAATCACCAGACCTCCATTTTTTGAAATGGCATCCGCTGAAGCTTACACAGACTTCTACGGAATCTCTTTTATGCTCAGAGGAGAACGCCTAGTCTACTCGCCGGAATTTACCACCATCGTAAGTACGGGAGAATTGGTTTTCATCCCGAAAAATGTTTATCTGCGATCCACTTATGTGTCCGATCAAGCCGATCATTCCTACGAACATATATTGATAAAATTTACAGACTCTATGATAGCCGAACTACTGGAAAACATAGGTGAAAGTACCTATCAGGAACTGTGCGCAAGGCACATGAGATTTTGCACTGAGGCGAGGCAGAAGATCACACAGATATTTCAGGCAATAGAAACAGAGTGGATGCGCTATGATGAACACTCTGAGCTGATTCTGAAGGGATTGTTAAATACTCTGATCATCACCTGTATCAGAGAGAGAACTCCGGGTACTCCCCATCAGCGCACTCTGGGCGCCCAGCAGCGATATATCTCGGATGCCTGCATCTATATACAGTCTCATATCCGGGAAAACCCTTCTCTGGAAACTACCGCCGCATACCTGAATATATCAGCGTCCTATCTCTCGAAACTGTTTGTGACCCATCTTCACACTCCCTACTCAAATTTTGTGCTGTCGCAAAAGATTGCACAGGCCAGCAGACTTTTGAGCGATACCAAACTGTCCATGACGGAGATTGCTTATCAATCCGGCTTTTCCAGCAGTTCCTACTTCAGCGACTGCTTCCGCCGCATCAATGGCATCTCGCCCCTGCAGTTCCGCCAAAAGAGCCGGGAATGATTCCGGCTCTCAAAATCTTAACTATCAAACTTTTTCATTTAAATCTCCTGCAACAGATTAGTAATTGAGTTTTCAATATGGGAAAACTCCAATTGACACTTTATTGCTAGCATTCGTATAATATCTATCAAAATAACACTTTTGTTTTGGGCTATGCTCATGCTTAAATTATATAATTCCTTGTGCTTTCCTGCCGTCATAGCCATATCTAAAATATTATCTAAATTTTCTTCTTTAACTCGCCATGTTTCAGCCAATTCTTTTAAAATTAATATCTGAGCACTATTAATCAAGAATTTTTCTGGCCATACCTCACCAGGCAAATAAAAAAGTCTCTTATTTAACCATTGATCAATATCCTCGCAATTCCTGCTTTCCAAATGATTATATACCTGTTTCCTCAATCTATTATCTTGTGCTCTCTTATCGCCGTCCAAAAAAGCTATGCAATCTCCCTTTTTCTCTCTATAACGAGCACTAAGTTGCTTCAAAACAGCCTGATCTGAGCCAATTGGCTCGATATGTATTCTCTCTCTTATATACTGTGGCAAACATCCTTCCACTATGGCCTTTCCAATATCATCTTCTGTATATACAACTATTTCTTTGCTTTCTCCGCCATTTAATCTCCCCATTGCATATACTGATGAAATACCTCTTGTAATCTCTGTAGAGTCCTGCCCGGCTTCTACAAAAAAGCGTCCTTCGGGAGGCACTGCATCAATAATACTTGCAGAATGAGTCGAACATATAATCTGACAATGCAATTTTACGCATAGTTTTTTCAATTCGTAAATTAGTCTTTTTTGAGCCTCTTCATGCAGTCCAAGTTCAATTTCATCAACTACAATTAATGAGTTCTTTCCAGCAGAAAACAACTCAATAAGCAACGAAAATATTGCATTCTCACCTGCTCCCATATTAAAGCCTGAATAATGCTTGGATTTTCTATCAACTACAAATAATTTTCTTCTATTTACAGTTCTCATATCCAAAGAAGTATATCTCCTACCCAAAACCCTACTAGAAATTTCTAAAATTTCATTTTTAGTCTGTTGTTCCAAATCAACAGAGGTAAATTTACCGGAATACGTTCTCTCTGTCTTTCGTTCACTAGGAGGAACAATTCTTTGAATTCCTAAAAAAACAACATTTCTGTTCGGGCGTTTTTCATATTTATCCCATTTCCCCCCTCTTTTCTTTATTTTCTTTTGATAGCCAATACCTTCAATAACCTTTTTGTTCTTTCCATATATCCAGCGTCCTACACTGCCATACCGAATGGCAACTCCCTCTACCTTTACTTCATCTGCCGTCTGGACAAAAAAATCGCTGAACGTATAATATGTCTTAAGCCGATCTCCCGATATATATCCATTTCTTCCATTGTGAAATGCACAACAGGCCATCGCAAGCAAAGTAGATTTTCCTGAACCGTTCTTTCCCGCGATTACTGAAATAGGGTATTCCATTTCCATCTTACATGGGTACAATCCCCTCAATGAACCGACTTGTAACTCAATACTAACCAGACTTCTAGCACTAATGTCTTTTTTAAACCACTCCAGATTTGTTTTATCCTCTTGCGAATAACTATAACTCATGTTTTTCTCCTGTATTATATAAATTCATATGCAACTCTTGTTATGATAATTGCATTGTATCAAATATGGTATAAAAACGCAAATCTATTTTATATCGCACCATTGCCATGCTAACCTTATTATTGCAAGTTAAAAGTCCATTAGTCGCATAATATGTACAATGTTTTCACGTCGTGTTTGGCAATTCTTTCATTTGCTACACTTAATAATTCCCTCTTCAATTTGTTAAAGTCACAACAGCGTATTTAATACCCACTTATATTTACAGATCCAATTTATTAGTTATATAGGCTTGGTTGTGGAACACATTCCTGCATTTGTCGTACACGAATACTTTCTTTGTATTGATTATAAATCGCCTTTCGTCAATACTTAGGAGTAACGGCCATATGGTACTTGCACATCCATTTCGTATGTGAATACTGTTTGCTTTGTTAGCCATAAAAATCACCTTTCCTTTCGTTATGCAGTAGCTTGAACAACTCTATCATAACGGAAAGATAATTTTTGTGCTATAAGTACTTGCTACACCACCCGCGTAGCAGGTGCTTTTTGTTTCACACGCCTCCGCTTTTTAGAACACGAAAAACTCCACCGCACTCAGCCGGCTAAAGCCGACAATTTGCAGCGACAAATCCCTGTCTAATAATTGAATGCTTACCATTAACTAATTAATACAGAAAAATCGAAATTATGACAAGAAAAAACTTTTTATGTAAGAAGTGTTTAAAAAAAACTGCAAAAAGAGCCCCGGATCACCCGAGACTCTCTTTAAAATATCGTATAAAATTAACCTAACTGTGCCGCAACCTCTGCCGCAAAATCCTCGCTCTTCTTCTCCAGGCCCTCGCCGGTCTCAAAGCGGACAAACTTCTTTATGGTAACTGCAGCGCCCACAGACTTGCTCACCTGATCCAGATACTGCGCAACGGTCTGCTTGCCATCCTCGGCCTTGACATAAACCTGCTCCAGAAGGCATACCTCCTTGAGCTCCTTGTTCAGGCGGCCCATCACAGCGCCCTCGATCACCTTCTCGGGTTTGCCTGCCATCTTGGGATCCTGTGCAATCTGCTCGGAAATAATGGACTTCTCATGTGCCTTGAACTCCTCGGACACATCGGAGGTAGCGACATACTTGGGATTCAGCGCTGCAACCTGCATTGCCAGATTGGTCAGTGCCTCCTTCACCTCATCGTTTACCACTGCAGTGTCAGCCTCGACGATAACGCCGATTCTGCCGCCGCCATGCACATAGGATACCACACAGCCGTTTGCTGCGGTAACCTTCTCGAATCTCCTGACGGAAAGCTTCTCGCCGATCACGGCAATCTTCTCCACCAGAGCCTCGGAAACCGTCTTTGCGGAATCCTCAATCCAGCTCTCTGCAAGGAATGCGTCGATATCAGCCGCAGAGGACTTCACTGCCTGCTTTGCAACATTCTCAACGAACTGCTGGAACTGCTCATTCTTTGCCACAAAATCCGTCTCAGAGTTCACCTCTACCACTGCGGCCGTCTTATCGCCATCCACAGCAATACGGCAGATTCCCTCTGCTGCAATTCTGCTCTCCTTCTTAACTGCCTTGGCTGCGCCGCTCTTTCTCAGAAAGTCCACAGCCTCGTCCATATTGCCATTGGTCTCATTCAGAGCCTTTTTGCAATCCATCATACCTGCGCCGGTCATCTCGCGCAGCTCTTTCACCATAGCCGCTGTAATCTCTGCCATGTATTTCATCCTCCTCTATATCGCCAACTTTAATTAATTTTCAGACTGCTCTGCCACTTCCTCGATATCCTCAGCCTCACCCGCTGCTGCTGCGTCAGCCTCTGTGTAGACAGCCTCGCCCTGGTTTGCCTCGATAACAGCGTCAGCCATCTTGGACACAATAAGCTTTACAGCTCTGATGGCATCGTCATTGCCGGGGATGATATAGTCGAGCTCCTCGGGATCACAGTTGGTATCGCCGATACCGATCAGTGTAATACCCAGAGAGTGAGCCTCCTGAACACAGATTCTCTCCTTCTTGGGATCAACCACAAAAATTGCATCGGGAATTCTGGTCATGTTCTTGATACCGCCAAGATTCTTCTCCAGCTTATCCCACTCTTTCTTCAGTTCGATAACTTCCTTCTTGGGAAGCACGTCAAAGGTGCCGTCCTGGGACATGGTCTCAATGGCATGCAGTCTGTCGATACGGGACTGAATGGTTCTGAAATTGGTGAGCATGCCGCCCAGCCATCTCTCGTTTACATAGTACATACCGCATCTCTCTGCCTCAACCTTTACAGCATCCTGTGCCTGCTTCTTGGTACCTACAAACAGGATGGTTCCGCCCTGTGCAGCGATCTCGGAAACTGCGCGGTAAGCCTCGTCAACCTTGCCTACAGACTTCTGCAGGTCAATGATGTGGATACCGTTTCTCTCGGTGAAGATATAAGGAGCCATCTTGGGGTTCCATCTTCTGGTCTGGTGTCCGAAATGAACACCTGCTTCAAGCAACTGCTTCATAGAAATAACGCTCATGTCTTTCCCTCCGTTTGGTTAGATTCTTCCGCATCTCCTTTTCTGCCGGGCCTGCGTTAAGACCCGGTTAGCTCTGACGGAGATTTCTTCCCGGGTGCTGACAGCCGTCCGCACCCTTCCAAAACACCACCGTCAAATCGGAACGCGTGTTTTTTGGTCACAACAGTAAAATTTTAACACAAGAATTCTTCTGTGGCAAGCTTTTTTCTAAAAATCATTACACTCAACAGCAACAATCCTGACCGCATGTCTCAATCTGAGAATCACCGGTCAGGATTGCTGTGTGATGATCTTTGCTATCTCTTCTTCGCTTGTTCCCGGAAGAATCTCGTAGATTCCTGCGCGAATCCTTTTAGAATATCCGTTATTACACAGAAAGGTATCAAAAGCCGCCGCATCCTCAATCAATCCTGCCGCAGCCAGATCCCTGCTGACCGTAGAGGAAGTAGCGCCGCTCTTCACCTGAAAGCTCACAGGCTCTGTATCGGGCTCTTCGGACGCATCAGACGGCAATGAAGCTTCTACCGTATCCTCCTCGTTCTCAGACGACTGTGTAATCTCCGTAAAAGTGCCGCTCTCCGACGTATCACTCTCAAAAGGGTCACTCAAAGAACCGCTGTCCGGCTCAATGTCATCCGGCATACTGCTGTCTGACGGGCTGCCTTCCCCCGTATTACCCGGGGAATCGCTCTTTGACTCATCGCTTTCCGGAGCCGTGGTGCCGCTCCCCTGCAGCGCGGAAAGCCTGATGGAATCACTCTCTATCATGCCCAGCTCCAGTGCTCTCTGACGTATCTGCGCATCTGTCAGCGGTCTGTTTCCCGCATTTGCAATCGTGAGGAGAATGGTTGTGAGCAAAATGCCCGCAGCCAGTCCTCTCAAATAGTATTTCAGTTTCATAATCTCCTCAAATCCGGCTAATGGTCTCGTTAATGGCTCTTATACAAATCAATTACAAGCTTTACCTCACCCACACCTAATCCCAGTTCTCTGGCAATGGCAACCTTGGATTTGCCCTGCTGATAAAGACTTAAGATGCGTTCGTTATTATTGGCCGTGTTCTCACCGTCAGCCGTCATAAAATACAAATCTGTAACCGGTTCGGGTACAGCGGCCTCAGGAGCCCCGGCAGTTTCAATCGCAGGCACCTCCGGTACAAATGTCACGGGTATGGGCTCCGGCACATACTCCGCAGCTGCCTCCGGCTGTTCTGCAGTCTCTATTGTCACGGCTGCCTCCGGACTCTCATTGTCAACAGGTTCGCTCTGCTCAAACTCTGCTGCCGCTTTTTCCATAGCGGCTTGCTCCATGGCTGCTTGCTCCGCTGCCGCCTTTTCCATGGCGGCTTGCTCCATGGCCGCTTGCTCCGCTGCCGCTTTTTCCATGGCGGCTCTCTCCATGGCCGCTTGCTCCGCTGCCGCTTTTTCCATGGCGGCTCTCTCCATGGCCGCTTTCTCCGCCGCTGCCCTTTCCATAGCCTCTTTTTCTGCTGCCGCGGCTTGAGAAAGCCGTTTCAGCCCGGTGAGCGGCTCCTGGGCCGTCGTCATGCTGCTTCCCTGCATGCCGGATATACCGGGACGCATCTGCTGATAAGAGCCGGCCGCCGCCTCGGTCTCCCGCCTTACTTCCTCCGCTTCCTGCACGGTCTTATTGACCTCGGCCATCATATTCTTCAGACTGGTATGCTTGTCATTCAGCATATCGTACAAAAACATGGCCTCCTCATGGTTTTTGTGTATATCCTCCAAAACCGTGTCAGAATACTCATTGACCGCCATGATCTTTTCATTGGTCAGCCGCTCCAGAGAGCGCTCCGTCTTCTCCACCGCATATTCTATAGACTCTCCAACCACATCGTCCACATGCTGTCTGATATTGTTCATTTCCTGTCCAACCAGGAATTTGATCTCATCCTGCGCCAGTTTCTTCGTCTCCTGCGGCACGTCATCCTTTGCCGCAGGAAGTACAAAGCCAAGCACAGCAAGGATACTTCCTGCCAGGAGCAGCACTATCTCCAAAGCGCCCATGTCTTTCTCCTCAGATTTTGTATCAAATTTTCATGTCAAAACTGCCGCGGCCTTTCACTACCACGCGGTCAGCCTGTTCTTCTTTCTTCCGCTGTCTGCCGCCATCTCCGGAATACTCATTGCTGCTCTTCTCTCTGGCATCATGCTTTTTATTCTTCCATTCGGCCTGGTCGCCGCTGACTACGCTCTTTGCCCGATGATCTTCGGTGCGCTGCGCCTGCTGTCCCAGATTAGTCTGCTCCACCAGCCCCTTATTATCCTCATTTTGCTTAATTGTTGTATAATCCTGCGCTCTGCTGATGGTAGTAAACTCAATTGTCCCAAATGCCATATTTCGTTCCTCCTAAAGCGGACCCATCTTTACCTCGCCCTGAACACGCTCAAAACGGCAGTATTTATAGCTGCTCTTCACCACCATGGACACATCTCCGATGACGATGGTCGTGCCGGGAAACACCTCGCCTGTAACCTCCACCACAGCTCTTCGCTTGGAATCAACCAGTTGCTGCAGATTCAGCATCTCCTGATTCTTTTTGGCCAGGCGCACCTTGTCAGCTTCAATGGCATTCATAGCCACTTTAAAATATTTGAGCTGCTCCGGTGTAAACTTAACACCCTGGGCATGCTTCTCCGCAAAGCTGGAGAGAATGGGCTGGGCGTTCTTGATGGACTTCATCAGATCTGCCACCTCTCTCTGGAGATTGAGATAATCTGTCTTCAGCTGAGGGTTCACTCCCACTTCCACAACCGTGGGAGCACACATTTCCGCCCCCAGGTTTTTCACCGAAATCTTGTTTCCGGCTTTCACATGTCCTCCGGCCACAAACCCTCTCTTGCCGTGTACGATGACTTCATCTCCTGCCGTCACGGTACAGTGCAGTATAGCTCCGGTGTCCACATAACCGTTCTCCGCTACAATCTCTGCACTCTCCATAAACTTGGCGACAATATTGCCCCCTGCATGAAGTGTTCCCTTTGACATGCCGTTCATTCCCCGTGCAATGATAATATTTCCGGTGGCATAAATATGCGCACCCTCCACCACACCGTTAATGATCACATTACCGTTAGCTCTCACAACATAGTTGGTGGACACATTCCCATTGATCTGCACACTGCCGTTGAAATCAATATTTCCCGTGGAGATATCCACGTTCTCCACTGTATACACATCCGACACGAAGACCTGATCGTCCACCAGCATTACATGTCCGTCCACCTGAGAAGTGATGGACAATTTATCCTCGGACAGATCAATATGCTTGCCGTATTTGAGAACCTTGCGCTTAACCTCCTTGGGCTTGATCTTCCCGCCCATAATATTGGTTCCGTATTCGCCTTCATCCTCGGGTATGATCCTGGCAAGCAAATCTCCCTTATGGCAGTGATTGATGACATTGAGATTAAAAAAGTCCACGCTGCCGTCCTCACGCTGGGTGGGACGAATCCGCAGATCAGTGTTAAAGAAGTACTCTATCTCGGCGTCTTTGCCCTGCCTTGGTTCTTTGCCCTTTGCCACCAAAAGGTCCGTACAGTACATACCGCCGGACTGAAAATGATCCTGCAGCTCCGTCATATGAATGCCGGAAATAATATTTCTATAGCGCAGGTCCACCAAAAACTCATTAAAAGATATGCGGCTGCCCGTCTCGGAGGGCGGATAAAAACGCACCGTCGCAAACATCTTATCCTCGCTGACCGTAATGCGATAAGTCTCATTGACTACCGGGCATTCACCCGGTCCCAAAAAACACACAGTATCCTTACCCGACTCTGCAAACTGCTTTATAACTCCAAGCTCATAAGCTATTCCCTGCCCGTCAAGCCACTCTGCCGCCTCGCCGACTCTTACTGCTTCGCCCTCCTCCTTCGGTGGGAAGAATTTCATTCCATAACCTCCGCCCGGAAGACTTACCAGTTGAAAATATCCATTTTCCATATCTGACCTCCTCCCGTGAATCCCGCCGTTTCCTCTCAGACATCAGTCTGTCAGGATTCCCATATAATTTCCCATCTTTGTTTTCATTTTCTGTAATGCTCTGGTGTGGAGCTGAGAGACTCTGGATTCGGATACCTCCAGAATATTGCTGATCTCCTTCAGCGTCAGCTCCTCATAGTAATAGAGGGTGATAACTTTTTGTTCCTTTTCGGTGAGAAGCTCAAGCGCCTCGCCCAGCACTTTAGCCAGCTCCGCCTTCTCTACCTTTTCCTCCGGACTCTCAAAATGCGTTCTGGTCTGCCGGCTGTAGTCCTGGGAGACATCGCTCCCCTGTTCCATATATTCATTTAACGAGACAAGTCCCGTAATTTTCATCTGGGACTGCCAATCAAGATACTCGTCATCCGTGATGCCAAGCGCTTTTGCGATCTCCTCATCCTCAGCCATGCGGCCGGTCTCCTGCTCGATCTCCCTGATGACAGTGTCGATCTTTTTCTGCTTCTGCCTGATCGTCCGGGGAATCCAGTCCATTTTGCGTATCTGATCCAGAATGGAACCCCGTATCCTCAGACTTGCATAGGTCTCAAATTTGACTTCCTTCATACAATCAAATTTGTCGATAGCGTCAATCAGTCCAAATATACCATAACTCACCAAATCTTCATATTCCACATTATATCCGAGATACATACTCAGACGCCCTGCCACGACCTTTACCAGAGGTGCGTATTCCAATATGATCTTTTCACGCAGCTCTGCGTTTTTGGTCTTTGCATACTCCTCCAGCAGTTTCTTCTTTCCCGCTTCGTCCATTGGAATCGTCACCTCCTTTTTGTTCCGCCAGGTTTAATCCTCCTGATCAGGATTGCTGTTTTTCACTTCCTGCTCACTCTGGTCAGCTTCCTTCTCGATGACCTCTCCCTCTTCGGCCGCTTTCTTTTCATTCTGTGCGTCGAAGAAATCCAGCGTCCACTTTATCACACAGCCCAGCAGATAAAACGCCACCAGCACAATGAAAAGTACCACGAGCTGTCCCGGCATCGGGTATTGTCGAATCAAATTGATGACACAGGTCACAGCTCCCGCCACAAGCATTAACACTAAAGGAAAATTGTTTCTGTTCATTTTTCTTCCCATCTGCCTGCTCCTACAGGCGCTCGTATCAACAATAATGTATTGAAGCTAAATAACACTCTCCGCTCTGCCCACTGCCCGGATGACATAGTCCCCCGTCTCCGGATAGAAAATAACCGTACGGCCATAGTTCTTGCCTGTATCCTGAGCTATGATCGGAATATTCAGCTCTTTCAGTTTTTTTATGGAGGCCTCCGCATTGCGCTGCCCTACCTGCACCAAATCAGATTTGCCCTGAAAGGAGAACATAGTCGCCCCGCCCGCAATCTTTGCTGTCATGCGCGCTCTGACGGCTCCCCGTTTCTCCATTTGGCGAACCAGTTCCGCAATACCGGTATCAGCAAATTTGGCAATATTCTGCCCTGCATTTCTGATAGCCGTACTGTCCGGAAGCATAATATGTGCAAGACCGCCTATTTTTGTTATCGGATCACGAATGGCAATTCCAATACAGGAACCAAGCCCCAGGGTCGTCAACCCGTCAGGGCTTACACAGGTTTTCAAATCTGCCATTCCCACTTTAATAATTTCGCTCATCCCTCATCACCTTCTAAGCTTAGTCTATAGACATTCCCAACGAACCCAGAATTTTTCCATAAGAATCCAGGTCAGGTATGAGGATAAAAAATCCGTCAATCTCTACCTCATCAAAAAACTGCGACTGAATCAGGAGGATATTGTCCCCCATGATTCCAAACTCTATAGCAGGAACACTCAGGATCGCACCGGCCATATCCACGGCAAGCTCCGGCGGGGTGGGAAATATTTTCAGATTCGTCATAGCTGAGAGTGAGTTCAGATAAGCTCCGGTGATGATATTACCCACTTCCATCATGGCGGAGAGCTCCATCTCCGTAAACGCACCTTCTCCCGGCATCATTCCCATCATCAGCTTGCTCAGAAGATGTCTGGCACTGCCCTGCTCCATGAGAAACATCATGCTGCCGGTAATATCCCCCTCAACGCCCAGATACACCCCGGCCATGATCTGCTCCTCACCGCCCATCACGGCACCGACATCCTTAAATTCCAAAAGCTGAATCTGCGGGACTCTCATGTCCACCTTACAGCCCAGCATTTGAGACAGAGCCGTCATGGCGTTGCCGGCTCCGATATTCCCAAGTTCTCTCAGCACATCCACATAAGTCTCAGATACTTTCTGAAGACTGATATCGCTCATATTGATCTCCTTCTAACTACTTTATGCATTTTCCTCGATTGTGATTGCGTTCAAATCCAGCAGTGAGATAAGTTCACCGCCGTTCTTGCCGATGCCGTTGATAAAGCTTGCCGCATTGTCTTTTACCTCATGGGCTGACTTCTCAATATTGCTGTCGGTGAGAGTGACCACTTCCCGCACCTCATCCACCACGATGCCCAGATTCCCCACGGCCTCGCTCTTCAAGATGATGATTCTGGTAGCCCTTGTATACTCGTCCGCAGGAAGCCCCATCTTCAAACGGATGCTGACGACCGGAACCACCTCTCCGCGAAGATTGATCACGCCCTTTAAATAAGCAGGCACCTTGGGTACCCTGGTAATATTCTGCATCCTCACAATATTGTCAATATAGCGGATATCAATGCCATACTGCTCTTCCCCCAGACGGATGACTATGAACTGAAAACGCTCCTCTGTATGTCCTCCGGCCTCATTCGCTTTTGCGACTTCATTTTTGATGCTCAGCTGATCCATATGTATGATTCTCCTTCCTTACAGTAACGCATTGGCATCCAGAATCAATGCCACCTCGCCGTCGCCCAGAATAGTTGCGCCGCTGATAAACTTGCATTGCTTAATATAAGCGCCCAGAGACTTGATAACAATTTCCTGCTGACCCAGCAGTTCATCAACAACCAGTCCTGCCATCTTGTCGCCCTTCTTAACGATCACTACGATCAGTCCCTCTTCCTCATCTCTGGTGCTGTCGATATCTAGCAGCTGATTCATGCGGATCAGCGGAATGACCGTGCCCCGAAGGTTGATCACTTCCTTATTCTCCACAAGCTTGATGTCTGTGGGAAGAATATCTTCAATGGCCTGAATGGTCCCCAGAGAAATAGCATATTTCTCATCTCCGACAACCACCATCAACGCCTGGATAATAGCCAGCGTCAGAGGAAGTCTGATCGTCCAGGTACTTCCCTCTCCCAGTTTGGACTTCACCTCAACCTCGCCGGACAAGGATTCGATCTTGGACTTCACCACATCCAGTCCCACACCGCGGCCTGAGACATCCGTCACCTTCTTGGCAGTGGAAAAGCTGGGCAGGAACAGAAGATTGATAATCTCCTTCTCACTCATATTGATTGCCTGCTCCGGCGTGATGCTTCCTCTCTCAATGGCCTTATTCTTCACGGCCTCCACGTCAATGCCGTTGCCGTCGTCACGCACCTCGATCACGACATTGTTGCCGTCCTGATATGCATCAAGGAAAATAGAACCCACCGGAGGCTTTCCTCTCTGGACGCGCAGCTCTGCATCCTCCAGGCCATGATCCGCCGAATTGCGCAGCAAATGCATCAGCGGGTCTCCGATCTCATCCACCACGGTGCGGTCCAGCTCGGTCTCCTCACCTGTCATATACAATTCCATCTTCTTGTTCAACGTCTTGGACAGGTCGCGGATCATACGGGGGAATTTATTTACAACACTCTCAATAGGCACCATCCTGACCTTCATAACCGACTCGTGAAGATTGGTGGTGACACTCTCCAGATACTCTACCTGCTCATTGAAACCGGAGTTGGTGTTCTGCTCCTGCCCGGATGCCGACACCAGCGAGTTCTTGGCGATGATCAGCTCACTCACCAGATTCATCAACACATCCAGCTTCTCAATATCCACACGCACAGTACGGTTCACCACCGGCTTGCCTGTCGCCGGCTTTTTATCGCTCGGCTTCGCTGCCGCGGGAGCCGCCTGAGCCTTCTCCTCCATGACTGCAGGAGTCTTGGTCTGCGCGTTCTCGGCTGCAGAAGAAGCTGAAGCCGTAGGTTCGTCCATCGGCCGATAATTTTTGGTCTCCTCAACCACCAGCTCCGCGCCTATGGTACTCTCGATCTCCGATACATCCTCCGCCAATTTTATCAGCTCATCCAGCTCCGCGTCCGTCAACACTATAAGTGTGAAATCCTTATCGAACTTCTCATCCTCCACATCCTGTGCGCTGGGACTGGATACAATGATCTCACCCTTCTCCTCCACGGCCTTGAACACCAGAAATGCTCTTGCCGCCTTCAGTATACAACTCTCCTGCACATTCACAGTCAGCCCGTAAGCCTTCTTGCCGGCCTTCTGGGCTTCCTTGATCACATGAATCTGAGAATCATCCAGCACGATATCGTTCCACTTCTTATCGCCGCCCGCACTCTGAGCCGGTTCCCCGTTCTTTGAGGTCTGGGGGGCGGCATCCACCTTCCCGCCGGCCTTTAATATATCACCCAGCAGCTTGATCAGCGGCTCGTTGTCATTCGTTCCCTCGTCCGCCGTCGCCTGAATATTATTTGTGTATTCCTCGAGAGCGTCCAGACACTGAAAGAGCACGTCGATGAGTTCGGGCTGCACTTTGATATTGCCGTTTCTCACCTCGGAAAACACATTTTCCATATCATGAGTCAGAGTCTGCATTCTCTTATATCCCATGGTACCGGCCATACCTTTCATCGAATGGGCGGCACGGAAAATTTCATTGATGGTGTCCATGTTCTCCGAATCTGCCTCCAGCTCCAGGATCTGCGTATTCAGATTCTGCAAATGCTCCTTGGCCTCATCCAAGAAAATTTCAAGATATTGACTTACGTCCATACTCTCCTCCATTCTGCCTCAAACGGCTCTCTCAACTCTCTATCCTGCTCTGTCTAATACAGCAATCGCCACACAGCCTCAGAAAAACCGGGCACCTGTACACTGAACGATCTTCTGGGCGATATCCTCCAACGGAAGCTCCGAATCAGCCAGTCCCGCTGCCACCACGCTCTTAGGCATGCCGTACACGGTGCAGGTTTCCTTGTTCTGTGCGATCACATAGGTATCCTTCGCCTTGCGCAGAAAGCGTATTCCCGCCGCACCGTCGGCTCCCATCCCTGTCATCACCGCACAGATGATATGGTCAAATTTACTGTTGGCAAGAGATTCATACATATAATTGGCACTGGGCTTGACACCCTCTCTGGGAGGCTCATCGGTATAACGGATAACATGTCTGTTAGCGCCCGAACAGCTCACCGTCATATGCTGCCCGCCCATGGCGACATAAACAGTCCCCTTCCGGATCTCCTCGCCATCGACGGCTTCCTTCACAGGCACACTGCTCAGCTCATTCAGGCGCTCCGCCAAAGATGCGGTAAAGCCCTTGGGCATATGCTGTACCAAAAGAACCGGTGCGTCCAGATCCTTTGGCAGATACGGTATCACCGACTGCAGAGCCCTGGGACCTCCCGTGGAGCTGGCAATAGCCACAATCTTGGAACCCGGACTGCTGTCCGAACGGACTCTGACACTTCGCTCACCGCGGGCATCCGGTGTCTGCTCCGTCTCCTTCAGGGAGTTAAAATCAGGATATGCGCCGTCCGACACCACCTCCAGTATCCGCAGGAACTCCTGTCGGAACTGTGCCTTGTCTGCTTTGGGTCCGGGCTTCTGCAAAAAGTCCAGCGCTCCCAGAGTCAACGCATCCATGGTGGTCTTCGCACCCTCGTATGTATGACTGCTCACCACCATAACTCTGGCGGCAATTTTGTTTTTGCGCAATTCCCTGAGCAGCTGCAGACCATCCATCTTCGGCATGCTCACATCCATAACCACGGCATCGTAAGACTTTTTTTGAAGGAGCTCCAACGCCTCCACACCGTTCATGGCAATATCCGCCACTTCAAATCTCTTGTCACCGTTTATTATAGCACAAAACAGGCTTCTCATAAGTGCAGAGTCATCTACGACGAGAACTTTTTTTGTGACGCTTGTTCGATTCATCATATCATCCTCTTTTAATCAAGCTTTATACCTATTATACTCTGTCCTTCTTGCGGTTTCGGCGTTCTTCCTCGAAAATGAACCGTATGATTTCCTCCCGTGTCTCCACATCCATGTTATAATACTGTACCCGGTGCTCATATACCCCGGGACGGTTCTCCAGTTCACCCACCGCCAGCACTTTTCCGATTATCTCGTATTTCTTGCTTTCTTTCCCCTTCAAAAGATGATAACTGCAATAGATCAGACTTCCCGTCTCATATTTCTGTGCGGACATAAAACGCAGACCGCCGCCGCTGATATCCACGATGACACTGCGCCGCAGAGGCAGCCCCGGCTGCAGCAGCGAAGGTGACTTGCTCTCCACCGCCTGCAGTTCCTCCTCCTCCAGACTTCTGGCGCACATCTCCAGCGCACAGCTGAAACGATAGTATTCCCGGCGCTGATACTTTCTAAGATTGCTGGTGAGTTCCACCCGCAGTATGTAGATATTATTACTCTTGTATCGGTCCGCAATGCGTGCAAAACACTGATACAATCCTGACTCTCCATAAAACACCAGATCATATTCGCTGTCCACCGGAAGCAGGATCAGCTTCGTCTGTTCCTGCGGCATGGTGATCTCCATAGTGTCCTCGGACAAAACCTCATGCACTGCACTGTAATAAACTCTTTGACTCCCGTCCTCCGTAATTCTGCTGCGGTCAACTTCCCGCAGCTCGATTTTGTCCCCCAAAGAAATAAATCTTGATAGCATGCTCTGTCTCCCCCGTTCAATTTCTTGATATTATGTGTGAAAAAAACGCAGCCATACCCCTCTTGGGCTGACGCTGTTCTTCTTCCTTATCCAACAGCCTTCGGGCAATGCGCTCATAAGCCTGCGCGGACCTCGCCGCCGGATTCTGCAGGGATATGGGTGTCTGCTGCATAACGGCCTGTGCCAACAGAGCATCCTGCGGAATACTGCCCAGATAGGTCATGGGAATCTTTAAATATCTGGTCACTACTGTATTCAGCTTATTGAACAAAATATGTCCTTCCGCTTCCTTTCCCACACGATTAGCCAGCATTTTCACCTTTGTGTCCGACTCCTGAAAACGGGGATGCCGGTATAATGCCTTTAATAGGGAATAAGAATCCGTGATGGAGGTCGGTTCCGGCGTAGTCACTAAAAGAATTTCTCCGCTGGCTACCAAAAACTCCAGAACCGCGTCTGAAATTCCCGCACCGGTGTCCACAACGATGATATCGGCAATCGCATCCAGCTCCGTCAGATTCTGTATAATATAATCCAGGTAATCCCTGCTGAGATTGGACATGCCTGCGATCCCTGATCCGCCGGAGATAAATCCCACCTCCAAAGGCCCCCAGGTTATGATATCACGAATATTTTTCCCCTGATAGATCAGATCATAGAGATTGTGCTTCGGGACGGCCCCGAACATGATCTCTATATTGGCAAGCCCGAAATCGGCATCCAGAATGATCACACGCTTCCCCATCTTACGAAACCAGATGGCCAGATTGATGGCAGTATTCGACTTACCCACACCGCCCTTGCCGCTGGTGACGGTTATCACTCTGGCTAACGGCCGGGACTGTCGGTTTGCCTTTATGATTCGTAATTGTTCTGCCTGATCCATATAAACGTCCTCCTTAACCGGACCCCATACTCATCAAGCCTTACCGCCCAAAAGCTGTTTAACAGTTTTTTGCGGGTTGAACTTCTCGATGTCGTTTGGTACGTTTTGTCCATAAGTAATGTACGCGATCGGCGTATCCGCGTGAAGCTTTAAATTCAAGAGATTTCCCAGAGTCGTCGTCTCGTCCAGCTTGGTAAAAATCAGCTGATAATCCGAAATCTCTTTGTAATTGTCTGCAATCTTCAGCAGATCCTTGTATTTTGTAGTAGCGCTGAGTACCAGAAAGACCTGCGTCTGCACTTTATCCCCCAAAACCTCCAGATAACTCTTCATCTGCTCAAGCTGTTCCTCGTTCTGATGGGAGTGTCCCGCGGTATCTACAAAAATGTAATCGTAATCTTTGAATGCTTCCGCAGCCGTCTGAAACTCCTCCAGACTGTATATTACCCGAAAGGGCACTTCCAGGATCTGGGCATAGGTACGAAGCTGCTCAGCCGCCGCGATCCGGTAAGTATCCGCCGTGAGAAGGACTGTTCTCTTCTTTTCCTCCACCGCGAAAATACTGGCTAGCTTTGCTATGGTAGTAGTCTTGCCCACGCCGGTAGGTCCGATGAAAAACACCACTCTGGGTCCCTTATCCGCGGGCTGAATCCCCTCGGATTTGCCAAACTTTAAGATGATCTTCTGGTAGATATTGGCGAGTATATAATCGAAAGGGGTGTTGGGCTTCCGGTTTTTGTCCACATCCTCCAATATCTGATTGGCATACTTCTCTGCCACCTCGTTCTCTATCATGGTATTATACAAAAGACGGATAAACTTCTCCTGTTCGTCATCCTTCTCCTGCTCCGGGCTTTTATCTGCTCCGGGCTTGTCGCCTTCCTCCCCGTTCTCCCTCTCCTCAAAGGTACGGTCGCCTTTATCTGTGCTCTCGCTCTGTTTGAGCTGGCTTTCCAACAGAGTCTGGAGACTGTCCAGCTTTTTCTCAATGCTGCTCTGACTCGACACCGAGTCCTTATCAGGGCTTTCCTGCGCACCGGATACAGCGCCGGATACAGCCTTTGGCTCTGCCTGATGCTCCGGCTCTCTGCGCACGGGTCTGGCCGGCTCTCTCTCATCCTCCAGAGCCACCGTCACCTCCACCTGCTTAGACTTGAAAGCGGCCAGAAGTCCTTTGGGCTTCACCTGTCGTACGTTCATAATGACAATGCCTTCCCCAAGCTCCTTTTTCGCGGCCTCCACAGCCTCTTCTTCTGTTTTGCCAACAAACTTTTTGATAATCATTATGCTGTCACCATCCCAACTGACTGTAATTCAACATTCGATTCCACCTCATTGTAGGACACTACCACCAGATCCCTGTAATAATCCTCCGTCAAACGCTTGAAATAAATACGTACGATAGGGGATGTGATTATAATGGGAGCCTTGCCCATATTCTCAAGCTTCTTGATCTCTGCCCCTACCGAGTCGATAATAGCCCGCGCTCTGGCGGGATCTATATTCAGGAAGGCTCCTGTCTCCGTCTGCTTCACACTGCCCATGATCTCCTGCTCCACTTTGGGATCCAGAGTCACCACGCTGGTCGCCTCATGGGAGAGAAAGAATTTGGTGGAAATAGCGCGTTTTAAGCTCTGGCGCACATACTCCGTGAGAATATCCGTGTCCCTTGTAGTGGGGGCATAATCTGCCAGCGTCTCCATGACCGTGAGCAGATCCCGAATAGAGATACTCTCTCTCAGGAGATTCTGAAGAACCTTCTGCACCTCGCCGAGTCCCAGAAGCTTGGGTACCAGCTCCTCCACCAGAGAGGGATTGGTCTCCTTCAGGTTGTTGACCAGATTCTGCACATCCTGACGCGTCAAAAGCTCTGCGATATACTGGCGGATAATCTCCGTGAGATGCGTGGCAATGATGGAGGGCGGGTCTACAACCGTATAGCCCAGACTCTCCGCACGCTCTCTCTGCCCCTCCGTGATCCAGGTAGCCGGCAGATGGAAAGAGGGCTCGAACGTGGGAATACCGGTGATTTCCTCCTCCACATAACCCGGATTCATTGCCATATAATGATCAAAGAGGATCTCACCCTCACTGACTTGTATGCCCTTAATCTTGATTATATACTGATTGGGATTTAACTGAATATTGTCACGCAGACGGATAATAGGCACTACAGTACCCAGCTCCAGAGCAATCTGTCTGCGAATCATGACTACGCGGTCCAAAAGATCGCCGCCCTGATTGACATCTGCCAGAGGAATGATACCGTAGCCGAATTCCAGCTCGATGGGATCCACCTGCAAAAGACTGTTCACATTCTCCGGCTGACGGATCTCCTCCGCCGCGGCTTCCTCGCTGTCCACCTCCTGCTCGATCTGTGCGATCTCCAGCGAACCGGCTATCATTCTGCCTCCCACCACAAAGAGCATACCCATGCCCACAAAAAGAATGGTATTCAGATCTGTGGCGATGCCAAGAAACGCAAGCGTCGCACCCACCAGGTAAAGTACCTTGGGCACACCAAAAAGCTGTTTCAGGATAGCAGGACCGAAATCCGCCTCCTTGCCTCCCTTGGTCACCAGAATACCGGTTGACAATGAGATCAGCAGGGACGGAATCTGGCTCACCAGGCCGTCACCGATGGTCAGAATACCATATGTATCCAGAGCGGAACCGATATCCATACCGCCGCGCAGCATACCCATGGCGATACCGCCGATCAGATTGATGGCGGTCAGCAGAAGTCCTGCCACGGCATCTCCTTTTACATACTTCACGGCACCGTCCATGGAACCGAAGAAGCTGGACTCCAGCTGAATCTTCTCACGTCTGATCTTGGCCTCTCTGTCGTCGATGGCACCGGTGTTTAAGTCCGCATCAATAGCCATCTGCTTACCGGGCATAGCGTCCAGGGTAAATCTCGCCGTCACCTCAGCCACACGCTCGGAACCCTTGTTGATCACCAGAAACTGAACCAAAATCAGAATGATAAACACGATGGTACCCACGATCAGGTCTCCGCCGCCCACAAATGCACCGAATGTCTTTACCACATTTCCGGAATCTCCGGTGGTAAGAATCAATCTGGTGGACGAGACGTTCATGGCAATCCTGAAGATGGTCGTAAAGAGCAGAATCGTCGGGAAATACGACAGATCCAGAACTTCCTTGGAAAACATACACACAAACAAAATCGTAAAGCCCACGGCAATGTTAAATGCCATAAAGATATCAAGCATAAACGCAGGAAGCGGTACGATAAACATGATAAAAGCAACCAGCATATATATGGCTACGATAGCATCTGTTTTCTGTAATCTGACACTCAAAATACGTTACTCCTCTCCTGTTGAACATTCCCGGATCCGTCACACGGAAAGAATCGCTTCCGCAATCCTTCGATATGAAACATAGATTTTACACTTTGCCCTGCAGATGGTACACGAAGGCAAGCACCTCCGCCACCGCCTGATAGAGCTCCGGCGGCACCGCCTGACCCACGTCCACATTTGCGTACAGCATTCGGGCCAACGGCTTATTCTCAACAATCTCCACATTGTTTTCTCTGGCGATCTCCTTGATCTTGGCCGCCAGATAATCCTCTCCCTTGGCCAGCACCAGAGGAGCGTCCGCCACATCCGGATCATATTTTATGGCCACGGCATAATGCGTAGGATTCGTGATGACTACATCCGCTCTGGGCAGATCCTGCATCATACGGCGCTGGGACGCCTCGCGCATACGCTGCCTGATCTTTCCCTTGATCTGAGGATCACCCTCGGACTGTTTATACTCGTCCTTGATCTCTTGCTTGGTCATACGCATATCGCGGGAGAACTTCACCCTCTGATAAATGAAATCCGCCGCGGCAATAAGCATGTAAAGAGCCGACACCCGGATTCCCAGATCCGTAACCGTGGCGACGATAAACTGCAGCGCCTGCAAGAGGGGCATATCATAGAGCAAAAACAAAAGCTTCCATTTGTCATTCAAATAATTATAGCATATATAAACAATTAATCCAATCTTTGCGATAGATTTTACAAGTTCTACCAGAGAATTAACTGATATGACCTTCTTGATGCCCGATAAGGGACTCATTTTGCTCAATTTTGGCTTCATTGGCTTGGAGGTGGGCTTCCATCCCACCTGCGCCACATCGCAGATAAAGGCGACCAGAAATCCGATGATCAGAATCGGCCCGATGATAATAACAATCTCAATCAACATTTCCCGAAACACAAGTTTTGTATCGTCCTGCGGCATAAAGCCGTGCCAGAAAAGCACAGTCTCGCTGATCCGCTCATAGATCAGGGAAAACACAGACAAAAGCTGTGTGCTCATAATTCCAACCCAGAAACGCAAAATCAAAAACAGCGCCAGAAGTCCCACACCGTTTGCAATCTCCCGGCTCTTGGCTACCTGGCCTTCCTTTCGGGCATCGCTTAACTTTTTCTCGGTGGCAGGCTCTGTCTTCTCACCGCCCGGTCCATCCTTTGCAAAAAATTGCAGATTATATTCCAGTAACATAGCTCATCTCCTAGGGCCGTATGGCCTCCACAAAGGACACCACCACTGTCTGCATCTCCTGAAAAATAAAATCTGCGGCTCCGGCCATCAGCTCCGCCGTGATAAACAATACGCAAAGCCCTGTCAGAATCTTAAGCTGAATACCCACTGCAAACATGTTCATCTGCGGAGACACCTTTGCCAATATGCCGAGGATGGCATTGAGCAAGAGAATGACACAAAAAATGGGAAGCACAATCCGGAAACCAATGATGACATAGTCGCTCATAAACTGAATGATAGCACTCAGCATGGCCTCCCGCCGGAATACAATACCGCCCACAGGAATCAGCACGAAGCTGTCAGCCAAAGCTCCCAGAAGATATCGGTACATGCCCGTGGCAATAAGCATCATGGAAAATGCATACTGATACAAGATGCCTGTTATGCTGGTCTGATTCCTGCTGTTGGGATCCATCAGCGTCACCATGGAGAGTCCTGTCTCCATATCCGCCACGGAACCGGCAAAATTCAGGATAGACATACAAATATTTGCACCAAATCCGATCAACAGTCCTGCTATAGACTCCTTCATCACAAGGATGGCATACTCCATCACCGTCTCGAAGATAACAGCCTCCGCAGGCGTCAGCACCTGATAAAGAAGAACCGACACGAAGACACTCAGTGCCACCCGCACGCGGGCAGGCGTATTGTTCATGCTGAAAAACGGTGCGATAAACACAAAGCTGGATACCCTCACCAGAATCAGCAGAAAATATTCTAAATCATACATTGAAAAGGATAAATCTATCATGGATTCTGTTCCTTCTCAGCTTCCTAACGGTGGATGTAGAGACTGAAATCTCCCCAAAGCTGTGTTGTAAACTCCACCATCTTGGTCATCATCCAGCCGCCCAAAAGTGACAGCGCCAAAAAGACTGAGATAATCTTTGGCACAAAGGTAAGGGTCTGCTCCTGAATGGAAGTCATAGTCTGAAAAATGCTGACCAGAAGTCCCACTGCCAGAGATACCAGCAAAACAGGCAACGCCACCTGAATCACCAGAAACAGAGCGTTGCTGGTCATATCGGTAACCGCATCTATGGTCATCCTCTCTCCTCCTGTCAGTAAAAGGTCATGACAAGCTGTCCGATAATCAGCGCCCAGCCGTCCGCCATGACAAACAATAATATCTTAAAGGGCATAGAAATCATGGTGGGAGGCAGCATCATCATACCCATACTCATCAGCGTGGACGCCACCACCATATCGATCACAATGAACGGAATGTAGATCATAAATCCGATCCAGAACGCCGTGCGCAGTTCACTGATCATAAAACTGGGAATCAGCACGGAATTGGGAATTGTCTCGATCACTCCATCCCACTCCTGCCCGGATATATTCATAAATAGCTCCACATCCTTAAGCTGTGTCTGCGGATACATAAATTCACGCAGCGGCTCCATCGCCAGCTCCATCGCCTCCTCCTGCTTGATGGTTCCCTCGTTCAACGGCTTGATTGCCTGCTCGTTGATCTGCTCAAAGGTGGGTTCCATGATAAAAAAAGTGAGGATCAGAGCCAGCCCGATCAAAATCTGATTGGGCGGTGCCGTCTGCGTATTCAGCGCGGCACGGGTAAAATGCAGCACAATGATGATTCGCGTAAACGAGGTCATCATAATGATCAGTATCGGTGCAATGGCGATCAGCGTCAATGTCAGCAGAATCCGCAGATTCCCGCTAAGCTGTCCGTTGTCCTCGTTCACGGTCAAGGTCACCGAATTCACCGTGTTCAACTGATTGAGTTCTTCCGGCGTCTGAGCCGTTCCCGCCGGATTGATGGTGGTGGAGATAGACGTATCTCCAGTCAGCTCGTGGTCCTGTGCCGCATACACCTTCATCCCTCCCGGGACTCCCTTATGAATGCACAATATGCCTACCGTAACCAGCAGGCACATCAAAAGGAAAAAGCCTTTGAAGGCTTTTTCCTTTGTCATTATTTGTCTTCCAGCTCGCTTAGGTCTTTTCATTCGTCACTATCCTTCGATTCGCTTTGTTCACTGGAACCCATTTTTATGGTCTTCTGAAACAATTCTTTAAAGCTTGTCCTGTTCAGGTTAGTGTCCCGAAACTTCAACTGTTCAGCGGACACCTCCCCCAGCATGGTCACCGTGTCTTTGCAGACCGCAATGGCCATATAAGTCTCTCCCACCCTCACCAGCTGTATATATTTATTGCTGGTGATCCGGGCAGTCTCAATCACCTCAATATTGCAGTTGACATTCTGCAGCTTCTGATAACTGGCCATCCATCTGGTCGCCCACGCAGTGACACCGAGCACCAGAACGAATAGCACGAGCACAGTAATAAACTGCGCATAACTTCCCGCTGTCAGAAGAACGCCCATTAACCCACAACCTTCTTTACCGCCTCAATAACACGGTCAGCCTGAAACGGTTTTACGATAAAGTCCTTAGCGCCTGCCTGAATGGACTCAATAACCATGGCCTGCTGTCCCATTGCAGAGCACATGATTACCATTGCGCCCGCATCAAGTTTTTTGATCTCCTTGAGAGCCTGGATGCCATCCATCTCAGGCATGGTGATATCCATCAGCACCAGATCAGGATTCACTTCCTTGTATTTCTCTACCGCCTTAAGACCATTCTCCGCCTCTCCGGCCACATTGTAACCATTCTTGGTAAGAATGTCCTTAATCATCATTCTCATAAATGCTGCATCATCGCATATTAAAATATTTTTAGCCATGTTCTCCCTCCATTGGTTATGACGCTTAGTGTAAGTATATCATAAATACGGTCATTTTGTCAGCCCTTATTTGATAATTTCGGTGACTCGAATGCCAAAACTTTCCTCAATCACGACAACCTCGCCCTTGGCGACAAATTTACCGTTTACCAAGACATCGATAGGCTCGCCCGCAATACGATCCAGCTCAATAATGGTTCCCGGTGAAAATTCGAGAATCTCGGAGATGGATTTGCTGGTCCGTCCCAGCTCTACCGTAACCTCCAGCGGTACATCCATGATCAGGCCTATATTCTCCTGCCCGGCAAAACCTGCCATATTCCCGGAGAAATTCTGAAACTGTGCCGGCTGCACGTTCACAGTCTGCTGCATGGGCATTACTCCCTGCATGGGCATCTGCATGACCGGCATCCCCTGCATCGGCATCTGCATAGCCGGCATTCCCTGCATCGGCATCTGCATGGCCGGCATTCCCTGCATCGGCATGCCCTGCATTCCCATACCGCTCATATCCGCCCCATAACCCATATTGCCTTGAGGCGCCATATTCTCCTGCATAGGTGCTGCCTGAGCAGGCATACCTCCCATGCTGGGCGCGGGTGCTGCCGCAGGCGGCGGTGAGGCCGGCTCGGGCTCTGCGCCTCCAATCTGGTTATTCATAAAGGTGTCCACCACACTCTTTGCAAAATCCACCGGATAAAGCTGCATGATCGTGCTGTCCACAAGAGTGTCAATCTGCATGCGGAAAGCAATCTTTACAAAAGTTCCACCCAGAAAAGGTGCGATATCCCCTCCTGATTTAATCTTGGTCAGATCCAGCAGCGTCGCTTCGGGCGGGCTGATATCAATCATGGTGTTGAGCATGGTTGAAAGGGAAGTGGCTGCCGCACCCATCATCTGATTCATGGCCTCAGAAATTGCGCTCAGATGCAGCTCACCCAACTCCTCATTCGTGTTGGTGCCGTCGCCCCCCATCATTAGATCCGTGATCACCTTTACATCATGTTCTTTAAGCACCAGAATGTTGGTGCCGTCCAGTCCCACAGTGTATTTGATCTGAATGAACACGCAGGGCTTCTCATACATATCCAGGAGGCTCTCCCACTGCGCAAGCTCAACCGTCGGCGTAGTGATATTAACTTTTCTGTTAACCAGCGAATATAATGTGGTGGCCGAGGAACCCATACTGATATTTCCTACCTCACCAATCGCATCCTTCTCCACATCAGTCAGCAGATTATCCTGCCCCGCATCTGTGCCGCCCTGGTTACTCCCGGCAGCTTCAGATGCCATGGAACCGCCGCTCCCGTCCTCCGACAGCTCAGCCTCCAATTCGCTTGACAGGTCCATGCCATTCAACAGGGCACTGATTTCATCCTGAGAAAGCATTCCGTCCATGTCTTAATCCTCCTCTCTGATTACCGATGTGATCCGCACAGCGTAAACATCTTTATTGGCGCCGGGCAAAGCGGTAAATTTTCTGATATTTCCTACATAGATATTCATGTCGTTCTCCACCTTGGAATCTAAGCGGATGCAGTCGCCTACCTGAAGATTCATAAAGTCTCCTACAGAGATCATGCTCTTTCCCAGCACTGCCTTGATAGGCACATCCACCTTTCGAATCATCGACTCGATATATTCTTCATAATTTTCGTCGTGCTTCTCCTGCATGGAGGAGAACCAGAACTTCGTATTCAATCTGTCCATAACATCTTCCAGCGTAAAAAACGGAAGACAGATATTTACCATGCCCTCCACATCGCCTATTTTCAGGCTCAGTGTGACAATGGCAATCATATCGCTGGGTGCGATGATCTGAGCAAACTGCGGATTGGTCTCCACCCGGTTCAGCACCGGCGAGACATCCACCACGTTCTTCCATGGTTCCCGCAAAAGCTGAGTCATCATGACCAGCACTTTCTGTATGATAGACAGCTCGATTTCAGAAAATTCTCTGTTTTTTTCAAGCGGCACCCCCATGCCTCCCAGCATGCGGTCCAGTATGGCATACGCCAGATTGGTGGCCATATCTATAATGATCGTGCCGTTCAACGGAGCAAAATTGATAATCCCCAGAACAACCGGATTGGACAGGGCATTTGTAAACTCACTAAAGGTCAGCGTCTCGGAGCTGACTACCGCCACCTGCACATTGTTGCGCAGATACGCGGGTAGATTGGTGGACACCAACCGCCCATAATGTTCAAAAATAATCTCCAGCGTCCTCAGATGTTCCTTCGAGAACTTGGTCGGGCGGCTGAAATCATAATTCTTGACCTGTTTCTCATCGCCCTTATCCATATCACTTGCATCAAGTTCACCGGAAGAAATCGCCGCAAGCAGACTGTCTATTTCGCTCTGTGAAAGGATCTCGCCCACAAGCGCTCACCTCCTTTATACGGTATTGGCTGCATTGTCTCATCATCCGTACTTCACTTCGCTGATAGACACTTTATAGATGAAATCGCTCTGGAACAATTCCTGAACTGCCGCCAGTATCTCGGCCTTCAGCCCCTCGAGTCCGGGGTCAGCCTGAAGCTCCGAGGAGGTATGCTTGCTGACAATAGAATTGATGGCATCCTTGATCAGCCCTTCCTGTTCAGCCATGGCCTCATCCGAGCCATATGTCTTATAATCCTTATGCTTGGTATTAAGCGAAAAGGACACATTACACACAAGATAGCCCTGTCTGCTCTTTCCTTCGGCATCGATCTCGGCGGCGAGAGGCATGGTCATAGGATTGGCTATGGCATAGAAAGCCGTATCCTTCAGAGATATCTCCTCCTTCGTCTCCTGGCCGGGTACGGTGAGTTCCAAATTCATCACCGTGGCGATATTCCCCACCAGATCAGCAACCTTTTTATTGGTACTGGTCACATTGAACATCATAACCGATGTCAGCGCTATATTGACTATCAAAAGAGCCAGTATGATAATTGACAACATATTCTTTTTCATCTCAAACCTCTTTCCGCACCCCCTCAGGAGGGATTATAGATTCTGATTTCTACACGCCTGTTCTTGCTTCTCCCCTCCGCAGTGGAGTTGTCTGCAATGGGTATGCGCTCCCCCATCCCCGCATGCCTGAGGTTGCTCACGTCAAGCAGCGTGTGATCCGCCAAATAATAGAACACAGACAGCGCTCTCGCGCTGGACAGTTCCTCATTGCTCGCAAAGCGCGAACTGTTGATCGGCACATTATCCGTGTGTCCCTCTATCTCGATAGTGCCCTGCGAATAGCGTTCCAAAATCACGCCGACCTTATCGAGTACTTCAAAGGAATCCGCATTGATCTGATCGCTTCCCGAGTCAAACAAAAGCGCTCCCTTCATAGTTAGCTGCACATATTGTGCAGTAAAGCTTACGTCAATCTGGTCGGACAGTCTGCCTTCACTGACAGCTTCATCCACCAGCTCAGCCAGCTCCTCGTTATTCTGGAGCTGCTGTTCTTCCAGGGCATCCTGCAGGATCTGCATATCCCCGGACTTCTCATATTCCTCCAGCTTATCCTCAGGCGAAGCCGAATCGGACAGCTTTCCGGTGCTGTTGATGTATTTATCCAGCTCGTTGAGCTGGCTCACACCGTTGCTGATCAGTATACCGTCGCCAATCGCCGTCGCGCCGCCGCTGAACACACTGAACGTATTATTCATGGCGGCCACAAGCTCATTCAGCTTTGATTCCTCCACAGTGGACATCGAAAAGAGAAGCACGAAGAAACAAAGCAGAAGGTTCATCAAATCACTGAAGGTGTTCATCCACGCCGGTGACCCGGCGGGGGGCGCATCTTCTTTTCTCTTTGCCACTTACTCCTCACCCCCTGCTTCCTCGGTATTGCTCTCCCTGTCCTTGGGTGCAAGGAAGGATTTCAGTTTTTCTTCAATTACACGGGGATTCTCACCGGCCTGTATAGATAACAGACCCTCTATCATAACCTCCTTCATCATCATCTCAGTGGCATTACATGCCTTGAGCTTGTTGGAGACAGGTATACATATCCAGTTTGCCAACAGTGAACCGTACAATGTGGTGATCAAGGCAACCGCCATGGAAGGTCCGATGGAGTTGGGATCGGACATATTATACAACATGTTTACCAGTCCTACCAGCGTACCGATCATACCCCAGGCAGGACCCATGGCTCCCAGCACATCCCAGAAATTTATGAGGTTCTTATGTCTGCCCTCGACACTGACCAGCTCTGTCTCCATGATGGCGCGCACAAGATCGGGATCCGTTCCGTCTACAATCAGCAGAATACCCTTCTTGAGAAACGGCTCGTCCAGATCCGCCGCTGCTTCCTCCAAAGACAAAAGCCCTTCTTTTCGGGCTACGTTGGACAGTTCTATAATCTTTCTGATTACGTCCGTGGTATTCAGCGTCGCCTGCTTAAAGATTAGCATGAAGCTCTTCAGCCCCGCCAGGAAATCCTGAAGAGTAAAAGAACAGAGCGTAGCTCCAAGAGATCCGCCAAACGTAATCAAGGCAGACGCAGGGTCTATATAGCGTCCTATGTTTGCTATACCCGCATTACTGATAACACCGAATGCCAACATGACAAAACCAAAAATAACTCCTACTAATGACGCAATATCCACAACCAATCACCTAAACATTCCGCAATTTTCAAAATTATTCTGCAAGAATATCCTTTCGATACAATTTTACTAGATTTTTTATCTCTTGTCTACTTTCTTTTACAATAATTTTTTTCCCTGTAGTCAAAGTGAGCACAGTATCAGGGGTTTCCTCCACTATTTCCAATAAGTGGGGATTTACCAGGATCTTAACTCCGTTTAATTTAGTAACCTCTATCATGTCTATTCCCCGCTATACATGGACTTAAGGGACGGAGAGCATCCTTCCCGTCCCTTATTATGCCATTTTCCCTGAGCGTTGTCAAATCCCAATTTCAAGGCTCATATTATCTCTTAAGGTTTGTCAGCTCCTCCAGCAGTGTATCAGATACGGTAATGATACGGCTGTTTGCCTGGAAACCTCTCTGTGTGGTGATCATCTCCGTAAATTCGGAGGACAGATCTACATTACTCATCTCCAGCTGACCCGTGGACATATAACCGCCGTTTGCGGTAATATCCACACCGATACCGTCAAACTCGCCAGAGTTTAAAGTTGCGGAATAGAGATTGTCACCCTTCTTCTCCAGACCGGATGCGTTGGCAAATGCAGCGGTCGCGATCTGGCCCAGCAGCTTGGTCATACCGTTGTCATAGCTGGCATAAATCATACCGTTATTCTGAATCGATACGCCGATCATATCACCCAGACGGCGTCCGGTTCCCAATCCCTCCAGATCACCGCTGGTAGCGCCCACGGTGGAGGTTCCCTTGTTGTCACACATGGAGGTGGCAGACAGGTCGATCTGAACATTAAAGAAATTGGTAAAGCCTTCTCCCAGATCCGCCAGATTAAAGTTTACAAGGAAGGAAGTGCTGCTTCCGCCCACGGACATGATATCGCCGTTGTCGGCATTGTACTGTACATCATATCCGTAATAGGTGCGTCCCGTGGATTCCTTGCCTTCTCCCAAAGCCTGATCCAGCCCGCCGTATGTCGCGGTGTCGCCGAGAATATCAGCAATGCTGTGTGTCTGCTCCACTCCTGCCACATCTACGGGAATCTGCAGATTCATGAATTCATTCAGAGAACCTTCATAGCCGTATGCCTTGGCGATCTGCTCCAATGCCTTCTGATAGTCCGCAGCTGCCTCCTCTGCGTCAGTGGGCGGCGGAGTCACGGTGCTGTACGGATAGGTGGCATTATTGGTGGCATATACCAGCGGATTGTTGTTTACCAGAAGGTTTCCGCCCGCATCCCAGGAATAGTTGTCAGCCAGCTTGATGCTGGTAAGCTTCTCCTGAGTCTGGGCAACTCCGCCGCCGAACACGGCGCGCTTCTGGTCTTCTGTCAGAGGAACCTCCTTGCCCGTAGAGTCGAGCATCTTGGAGAACTCCAGGCTGTATCTGTTCTTCTCGCTGGACTGTCTGAACACAAACTTTGCAGTGTACTCATAACCCAGATTATCATAAATCTTCAGATTTACTACTTTACCGTTGGCGCTGGTCACGTCTGTGTCATTCTTGTCAATGATACCGGACATATGCGCTTTGGAGGTAGCCTCGGCAGGATAGGTCATATTGACGGAGCTCATGATACGCAGCGCCGCAACAGAATCCTGTCTGATATCGCCGGTCTCGGGATCCACGCCCCAGCCCATTACGTTATAACCGGTGCTGGTCATGGCCAGATTACCTGCGCCATCCACATAAAAGGAACCGTCTCTGGTGAAAAAGTTCTCTCTGCCGTTGTTCACTACGAAAAAGTTCTCGCCGGTGATCATGACGTCAAAAGGATTTCCGGTAGACTGGCTGGAACCCTGTCCCGTGATATTGACATTGATCGCGCCGGATTTTACGCCCAGACCGATCTGTCTGGCATTGACGCCTCCGGTACCCGTGGTAGGGTTTGCACCGCTGGCACGCTGCGTGGTCTGGCTCATCAGCTCGCTGAATACCATAGAGCTGGACTTGAATGCAGTGGTGTTTACGTTTGCGATATTGTTACCGATTACGTCCATTCTTACCTGGTGGGTCTTCAAACCTGCCACACCAGAATACAATGATCTCATCATAATGCTTATTCCTCCTGTTTCGTTGGAGCCGCACCCCCTCTGTCATTCGGGGATGCTTTCTGTTCCGTAAGCTTCCTTGTGAGGTCCGGCCTACATGATTACTGCTCCGTTGATATTTGTAAATACATTGTCTTGTGTCTCCGTGCTGTCCATGGCTGTCACCACTGTACTGTTGGGTACGTTGACGATAAACGCCAGTTCATCCACGATGACCAGTGAATCTTTAATTCCCTTCTGTCCTGCCCGGCGGACACCGTCGCAAAGTCTCTCCATCTGATTGTCACTCAGTTCGATACCGCGATCGTTCAGCCGTCCTGCCGCATGCTTTGAAAATCTGAGCTCCTGTGTCTGTCCCGTCTCCTTCAGGGTTTTCTGTAAAAGTACTTCCTGAAAGGAAACTCCGGAGCGCTTCACCAGATTGTCAATCTGCTTAGACTGTTTCAGATAGCGATCCGTCAGCTGCTCAATGGAAAGAAAATTCTGATTTTGAATATCCATATTCCTTCCTCCCGTTTATCACATCCTGTGCCGGTTATTACTCTCCATCGCCCTCATCTGCATCGTCGCCCTCTTCCTTGTCGCCGACATCTTCCTTGTCGCCGTTCTCATCCATTTGGGCTCTGACTTCCTTGGCCTTCTCAATGTACTCATTGAGCTTTGTCACCACATCCTTGGCAATGAAAGATTTCTCGTAATCATTCATCTCATTGTAAATCTTTTCGAGCTCGTCAATTGCCTTCAGATCCGTGTGATCCACGCCGTTTACATGAGGAAGCTTAGCCATTGCATCCACAAAGTCTTCCGCCTTGTTGTAAGCGTCAATGTACTCCTTATCCACCACGGTATCCAGATCTTCTATGGAATACAGGGATTCATTGATGGACAGAAACGCTTTGCCGTTCTCGTATACAACATAGTCAACCTTGCCGTATATATATTTGGGGTCGCCCTTGGAGTCCACAGTCTTGATATAGACCTCCTTGCCTACCAGCTGGCTTGCACGCTGTAAATCCATGCTGGCCGACATGTTCTGCAGCTGCTCTACCTGTGAGAACTGCGCATACTGGGAAATATACTCTGTATTGGAAGTGGGTTCCAGCGGATCCTGATACCTCATCTGAGCTACCAAAAGCTGCAGAAACGCTTCCTTATCCATACCATTTGCAGAATTCGCTTTTTTCAGGGAATTCTGTGATTCCGTCTGCACGATCTGACCGTCTTTTACCGGTGCCATTAGTGCCATATTCATCTCTCCTTTCTAAATTTAATATCTGCTGCATCAAACTGCCAGGTACCTCTTACCGGTATACAGCTTACGCGGTAAAGTCTACCGTGCCGCCGTTTGCGGCCATCATCTCGACTGCCAGCCTATCCTCCGGATCCAAGTCCTCTGTAAGCTGTGTGTCTTCCATACTGCTGAGTCTTCTTGCCCTGGGGCGCTTGCCCTCCGCCGTGTCCTGGGGCTGTCTTCCTCTTCCCTGCTCCAGGTTCTGCTCAAACTGGTGGGTCTGTACGGTGACTTCAATAGCCTCCACCTTGACTCCCTGTTCCTCAAAGCTTTCTCTCAGCTGAACCATCTGACTCTCCAGCGCAGCCTTCACAGCCTCGTTCTGTGTGATAAAGTTCGCCGTGAGCACACCGCCCTTTGCCGCTACCTGAATCTGAAGAGTTCCCAGATTTGCGGGATGAAGCTGCATCTCGATACTGGACACATCAGGTTTCACCTGAATCTTCATGTACTCCATGATCTGCCGCATCACATTCTGCGTATCCACATCCGCCGCCTCATAATTCGCCTGAACACTCTCTGTCTGAGGCTGGAAACTGCTGTCCTGAATGGCCTGCAGAATCGGGTTTCCGGTTCCTTCATGAGGTGAAGAACCCTTCTCATGACCGGTGTCCGCAGCATCCTGACCACTCTGACTCCGGGCTGTCTCAGGAATCGTCTGTGTCATTTCCTCAGATTGCGCATCACCCGGAAGCTGCACCGGTGTTTCATCGGTATCTTTCTGCGCGGTAATCTCCACAAGCGGTTCCGCTGTCTCGGGAACAGTCTGCTGTTCATCGGATATGGTCTGCAGCACTTGTTCCGGCGTCAGCTC
>CATKXY010000007.1 GCA_949840915.1 uncultured Lachnospiraceae bacterium
AGGGAGAGACTAAGTAACATTTGACAGCAGGCACGGGAAAGAAGTAAACTTAAGGAAAACAAGTCTGGATAAATCTGTGGCAGGAACTCTCTGCGATTCTCCAACTGACAGTAAGTTTACTCTATCTCATATCGCCGTCACACTTGTAAAACACGAAAAAATGAAATATAATGATTTCAGAGTAATAATTGGGCAACTATATCCTGCGGCAGATTCCTTGTCAGCGGATAATCCTACGGTTAACAGACTGATAATCAGACAAAACATCTGAGAATAACCAGAAAACATTTAAAAGACTAAAAAACTAATAAATAATCATTGAAATAACTAACTAAATAAATAACTAACTAAATAACAAACTAAATGACTAATTAGATGACTAATCAAATGACCAATCCGTTGACTAATCAGATAAACAATCAAGCGGGTAATAATAGGGGAAATAATATGCGTTATCAGATGCGGCATGCCGCCGGGTTATACTGGATTTTGGATATGGAGCAGAGCGGTGTCCCATACAGGAAGCCTCTTGCGACCAACGAGGTGGGAGCTCGTATCTGGGAGTTGTCAGGGCAGGGTGTGGATGAGGAAGGGATCGCAGAAAAGCTTAGCATGGAATATCAGGTGGGCAGGAATGAGATTCGGGAAGACATTGCGCAATTTCGGCTGCTGCTGGAGCGGTACGGGATTGACGTACGATAGCAGCCCGAATATTTTATGGATTATAGAGTCTGTACGAAAGGCGCAGGTATCGGTATGAATGTACTGTTGATAGGCGGCTGCAGCAGCATGATCAACAATCTAATCATAAAATTTAATAAGGAAGGGCATCGGGTATATCTTCTGACTGGAAACAGGTATCACAAGCTTCCGTATCAGAAGGTTTTTGAGCGCTACAATTTTTCATATGATTCCAGTTGTCTGAACGAGATATTTGAGAGTATTTCTCCGGATCTGACCGTTTTCATGGGGGCTTATGATACGAATTTCGAATGGGAGAAGGAGGAGGCCGAGGCCGTCAAGTATTCTGCGGCCGTGATGAATATACTCATGGGCTATGCCATGGAGGGGGAGGGGAGATTTATCTATCTGTCCTCGGATGAGGTTTATGGCGAAAGCTCGGAGGAGAATATCCAGGAACAGGAACCGGTTTCCCCCAATAGTTTTAAGGGTATGGTGCTGGCGCAGACGGAGGAAATGTGTGAGAGTTACCGTAAAAGTCAGGGGCTGGATATCGTGACGATGCGTTTGGACCATCTGTACGGTATTCCGAGGGCCATGAGTGATGTGAATAATATCTGCAGTGCTATGTGTCTGGAGGCGCTGGAGAGGCAGACCATCACCATAGATGAGGACAGCCGTCTGTCCGTGCTTTTTGAGAGGGACGCAGTGGAGTTTCTCTATCGGCTTGCCACCGCTAAGCAGCACAGATATTCGCTCTATAATATTTCGTCTTCCACAGAGGTGACAGAGCGCCGGATCGCGGAGATGGTGCAGAAGGCGATGGGATATGATGTGGAGATCTTCGTTCGGGAGCGGGAGCCCAAGCGGCGTATTTTGTCCAACCGTCTCTATGAGAGTGAGTTTGGCAATCCCTTTTTCTGTGAGACGGATGTCATTGTGAAGAAGATTGTGGAGCAGATGAAGCGTGATCGGCGGATTTATCTCCACGGGGAGGACAGAGAGCAGACGCTGCATGAGAAAGTGTTGAAAAAGGCGGGCTGGCTCTTTGAGGTGCTGGTGCCTTTTGCCGAGAATCTGGTGGCGTTTATCCCGTTTTTTATGTTGAACAATCGTGCGGTGGGCAGTGAGTATTTTGCCAATCTGGATTTTTATCTGTTGTATGTGTTGTTGTTTGCCATTGTCTATGGGCAGCAGCAGGCTGTCTTTTCCGCAGTGCTGGCGGTGGCGGGGTATTGCTTCCGTCAGATGTATGACAGATCGAGCTTTGAGGTGATGCTGGATACCAATACTTATGTGTGGATCGCACAGCTTTTTATTCTGGGTATGGCCGTGGGGTATATGCGGGACAGTATCAGAAAGCTCCGGCGCGAGAGCGAGGAGGAGCGGGACTTTCTCTCGCTGCAGCTGCATGACATTCATGATATCAATAACAGTAATGTCAGGGTGAAGGACTCGCTGGAGACTCAGATCATCAACCAGAATGACAGTGTGGGCAAGATTTACGGGATCACCTCCACGCTGGATCAGTACAGTCCTGAGGAAGTGCTCTTCTATGCGGCGGAGATGATCGGCAAGCTGGTGCGGAGCAGGGACGTGGCGATCTATGTGGTATCCAACGCAAGCTATGCCAGGCTGTTTTCCTCCACGTCGAAAAAGGCGCGAACTATGGGGAATTCCATCCGGTATCCGGAACTGGGGGAGATGTACCGGACGCTGTCTGAGCAGAAGGTATTTATTAACAGACGTCTGGATGAGAGATATCCGTTGATGGCAAATGCTATTTTTGACGAGCGGGGAACCATGCAGATGATTCTCATGATCTGGAGTATCCCATGGGAGAGCATGACGCTTGGGCAGGCCAATCAGCTGGTGGTGATCAGTGCGCTGATCCAGAATGCGGTTTTGCGCGCCAATCGGTATCTGGCGGCGCTGGAGGAGAAGCGCTATGTGGGGGATACGCAGCTTCTGGAGACATCAGCTTTCCATTCCTTGATGCGAGCTTATCTGAAAGCGGAGAGGAAAGGCCTGACGGAATGTATCGTATTAAAAATTCGGACCGGTATACAGGCAGAAATGCATTCTGATCCTGTGGACTACACCCTTGCGGGACAGGAGATCATGAAAAAGCTCCGTCAGACAGACTATATCGGAACGCTGGAGGACGGGGGTCTGTATGTTCTTCTGCCCAATACCAGCAGCGAGGATGCCCGGTTTGTCAGGGAGCGTCTGGCGGATATCGGATACGAGAGCGAGATCGTGGAGGGCATTGCGGATGGCAGATGAGATGATCGTATTTCTGTGTATTCTGGCGCTCAATACGCTGGCTGTCGCTTTGTATCTGTTTTGGGGGCTGCACAGAAAGAGCAGAGGCTGTGTGCCCAAAGCAGTGGTGATGCTTGTCTGTCCGGTGGTGGGCGGCATATTCTTCCTTCTTTCTTATCTGTGGTATAAACTGTTCTTCTCGCAGCCGGTGGATCTGACGGATGTGGTGTTCAGCAAGGAGAGGATCCGGGCTGTCACTCATGCGGAGGAGGAGCGGGAGCGAAATATGGTTCCTCTGGAGGAGGCCATTGAGATCACGGACGAGAAGGAGCTACGCAAGCTGATGATGAATGTGGTTCGCGGGGATATTGACAAATATCTGGCGTCTATTTCTCTGGCGCTGAACAGCGAGGATACGGAGGCGGCCCACTATGCGGCCTCGGTACTTCAGGATGCCCTGAACGATTTCAGAATGAATGTGGAGAAGCAGAGGCAGCTTATCCTGGAGGGCGGCGAAGAACGGAAGCTCATTGCGGAAGAGCTCATAGATTATATGAATCAGGTGCTGGAGCAGCGCGTGTTCACGGATATGGAGCAGTATAATTATGTGGAGATCATGGATGATATCTGTGAAATCTATTATAACGCACAGCCGGACGAGATGAACAACAGTCAGTATGAGGCGATCAGTATGCGGCTTCTGGAGATCAGTGATTTTGACAAGTGTAAAAAATGGTGCGAGAGGGCCAGATATCACTATCCGAATACACTCTCCACTTACACATGTCAACTGAAGCTGTATTTTACCAACGGACAGAAGCAGCGTTTTTTTGAGGTGATCGAGGAGCTAAAGCAGTCGGCGGTGGTGGTTGACAGTGAGACGCTGGAGTTGATCCGGGTATTTCAGTAAGGGCAGGTAAAGATGGTATCTCGTAGAAATTTTTTCAGCATTGTTATGATGATGGCGGCTCTCACGTTTATGTTTCAGTTTTCTCAGATCATCAAGGAAAATGCCAGCAATTATGACGTCAATGAGTATGCCGGGGAGGAACCGCTGCCTGAAACGCTTCTTATTCAGGAAGAGAGCTTCGGAGGGCATAGAGGTTTTACAGGCGGGAATGTGGCGTTTCTCGGGAGCAGTGAAGGAGCGTTGGGGCATACGGTGTCCCAGTGGTGTGTCTATACCAAGAGAAATCTCACGGTTTTGAATGACATAGAGGGTCTGCGCACAGGCAGTTCAGCTGCAGTCGGACCGAATCGGGAGGACGAGGAGCTTCCGGGGCTGGTGCTCGTCGACTCAGAACATGTAGATTTTGACACGCAGACGGAGGCGCTTGCAGAGCTTGTGCAGGCGGGGGTGCCGCTGATCTTCTGTAATCTGCCTGAGACGGCGGTGCTTGTGGAAAATCAGGATCTGACCGGGCTTCTCGGGATATCGCGGATCTATGAGCAACCGGCGCAGGCGGAGGGAATTCATTTATTTCCGGGCTTTCTGCTGGGGGGAGAGGCCGTCTATAAGGCGCAGAGTCCCGAGGAAGCAAAGCTGCAGGATCTGGAGCTGAGCATTCCCTGGTATGTGACGGGAAAGGGTACCAAAACTTACATGGTGGGCCTGATGGACGAGAACAGGGTTGAGCGGGAGGAATTTCCCCGGATCATCTGGCGCAACAGCTGCGGGAACGCTATGGTCTTTGCGGTGAACGGAGCGTATCTCTCAGGTCTGACAGGGCTGGGGCTCTTGGATGCCATGGTTTACGAAATGGATACCTACTCGGTCTATCCGGTGGTGAATGCGCAGAATATGCTTCTGGTGGACTTTCCGGTGCTTGCCCCGGAAAATGCGTTCGGTATGGAAGCGGTATACAGCCGCAGCCCCGAGGCAGCGATGCGGGATGTGATGTGGCCCGGTATCGCGGCGATGTCACTAAAGAATAAACTGCGTATGACTTGTTTAGTCAATGCAAAATATAATTACGCGGACGCCGCGCAGCCGCGCGGGGAGGAGCTTCCCTTTTATCTGCAGCAGCTGCGGGAGGTCAGCGCCGAGGCGGGCATTTCCTTTCGGTATGAGACTGAGACGGGTATGACGCTTGCTGACAAAATAGAGACTGACAGAGAGTTTTATGATACGCTGGACAGCAATTATCAGTTTTCCGCAGCCTATTTTGAGGTGCTGCCGGATTTATTCGAGGAGACTTTGGAGGAGGCAGGGCGTCTTGAGGATATCCGCACGGTGGCCTTCCGGGATGGCGGAGAACGTCCCCTTTTGTCCTGGCACGGGGAGAATGTGACCCTGCAGGGGATCACGGGAGACGCCGGAGAATACAGTTATTCCGTTGATCTGCAGATGAGAAGTCTGGCCACGGCCCTGGGGTATTCCAATACGCTCATCGACATGCACAATGCCATGTGGCCGGAGTCAGAGGAGGATCAGTGGGAAAACTATTTTGACGGTATTTTCAGCAATGTCAGCACTTATTGGACGAAGTATGACGGTTTTGAGCAGACTGTTATGTCCGAGAGCGACAGGCGGGTCCGGAAGTTTTTGAATCTGGACTATGAAACGGAGCGGGAAGGCAGCAGGCTGCGGCTGCACAGGCGGGATGAAAGCGGTGATGCCTGGTTTGTCCTTCGGCTGCACGGGGAGGCCGCGGCGGATGTTCTCGGCGGAGAGATCAGGGAGCTGGAGCCGGGCGCTTATCTGATTCATGCTCTGGACAGCGAGGTGGAGATCGGACTGGAGAAGGCGGATGAGGTATTGGAGTACGCTGGTCCTTTTGCAAAATAGAAGGTGAGGATAGTCTATGAAGGTGTGTATAGTGGCGGAGGGCTGCTATCCCTATGTGGTGGGCGGTGTATCCGGCTGGATCCACAGTATGATCAAAGCGTTCCCGAATATTGAATTCATCGTGCTGGCCATAGTATCCAACCGTTCTCAGAGAGGAAAGTTCGTATATGAGCTGCCCGGGAATGTCCTGGCCGTATATGAGACTTATCTGGATGATCAGGACTGGGAGCGCAGGGCGAAGCGGGGGAAGAGAACCAATTTAAGTATCTCTCAGTACCGCGCTCTGCGGAGTATCGTGCTAAACCGCAGCCCGGACTGGGGCGCTGTCATCGAGCTGTTTCAAAAGGAACGGTTCTCTATAGATGATCTGCTGATGGGAGCGGATTTTCTGCATATTGTGCAGGAATGCTACGAAAAGAGATATCCTCATATCGTATTTTCGGATTTCCTGTGGACCATGCGGTCGATTTATCTGCCGCTGTTTCTGATCCTGAAGACGCGTATTCCCGAGGCGGACATCTATCACTGTGTGGCCACTGGCTATGCAGGAGTGCTGGGCGGTATGGCAAAGCAGCTCTACGGGTGCGGACTGATTATCTCCGAACACGGTATTTACACCAGGGAACGCGAGGAGGAGCTTTTGAAGGCGGGCTGGGTCAGCGGCATCTATAAAAATATCTGGATCGAGCAGTTCCGCAAGATGTCCCAGCTCGCCTATGAGCGGGCGGACAAGGTGACTTCGCTGTATGAGCATGCCAGAGAGCTGCAGCTTGATCTGGGTTGTCCGGCTCAGAAGACTCAGGTCACACCCAACGGCATCGATATCGGCCGGTTCGAGGGGATTCCGGGCAAACAGCCGGAGGATGAGGGCTATGTGAATATCGGGGCGGTGCTCCGGGTGACGCCCATCAAGGATGTGAAGACCATGATTCGTGCTTTCGCTTTTGCGAAGGAGAAGGTGCCTGCGCTGAAGCTTTGGATCATGGGTCCCTGCGACGAGGATGAGGAGTATGCCAGAGAGTGCTATGAGCTGGTGGAGGTGCTGAAGGTGCCGGACATCGTGTTCACGGGCCGGATCGATGTGAGGCAGTACCTGGGGCGGATGGACTTTACGATACTCACCAGTATCAGTGAGGGGCAGCCGCTGACGATCCTGGAGGGGTATGCGGCTCATAAGCCCGTGATCGCCACGGATGTGGGGAACTGCCGGGAATTGATTTACGGAGGCGGAGAGGACGATTGCGGCACGGCGGGAATCCTGACTCATATCATGAATACGGCGGAGCTTGCCGAGGGAATGGTGCAGCTGGCCCGGTCCGAAGAATTGCGCAAAAAAATGGGAGAGTGCGGCTACGCAAGAGTGATGAGCAGATATCAGCTGGCTCAGATGCAGGAGACTTATGAACGGATCTATGACGAGGTTTATGATATCATGTATGAGCAGAAGTACGAGAGGACGATAAACAGGGATTAACGGAGATTCAGACTTGGACGGGAGACTGATCCGCAGAGTAGAGGTGTCGGTAAGATGGCTGGAATAGGTGTCAAATTAAATAAAATATACGGCAGGCATACGATCACTACGAACCTGTTTGGCTTCAGTTATAGCACGATGATTACCATAGCGCCTATGTTTCTGGTGATTCTGGCGGTGATCGTCATGCAGGCGGCGCTGGGATTTGCCAAGGTGGGGTATGCGGACAGAGAGCTGTATTCCTGTACGGTCCTGTATATCTTTGTGTTCGCGCTTTTGACGGCGTCTCCCTTCAATGCGGTGCTGTCCAGATATATGTCGGATGTGATCTACAGGGAGAGCTATGAGGATATTCTGGCCTGCTATTATCTGGGTCTGTTCCTGAATATCGTTCTGAGCTGTACGCTGGCCATCCCCTTTTGTATTTGGGAGTATGTGGTGGGGCAGGTGGCGCTGCATTATGTGCTGGGCGGTTACTGCGGCTATATCTCGCTGGTGCTGGTGTTTTATTCCATGCTGTATCTGTCGATCTGTAAGGATTATGGCCGGATTTCCGTCTTTTTTCTGATCGGTATGACGGCGACGGTCCTGCTGTCGCTGGTGCTGGTGAAGCTGCTGTCCTGGGAAGTCACCTTCGGTATGCTCGTCTCGCTGGATGTGGGATTTTTGCTGATCGGGAGTCTGGAGTTTGCGTTGGTGAGGAGCTATTTCAGGGAGAACAGCGGCAATTACCGTGAGGTGCTGGGATATTTTAAGGACAACTGGCAGCTTGTGATCACGAACTTTTTGTATAATCTGGGGCTGTTTATTCATAATTTCGTGTTCTGGACCACGGACATGCACATGGTGGTGGCCAAGTCCTTTGTGAGTATGACGACCTATGACATGGCCACCTGTATCGCCATGTTTACCAATATTTCCTCCAGCGTGATCTTTATATCAGGGGTGGAGATGCGTTTCCATGACAGATACAAGAAATATTCCGAGGCGGTGATCGGCGGCAGGGGGATGGATATCCGCAATGCGAAACAGCGTATGTTTGAGCAGCTCGGGGAAGAGCTCATGCGGTTGGTGCGGATCCAGTTCATCGTGTCGGTGGTGCTGTTTTTCCTGTGTATTATCTTTATGCCGCAGATGGGCTTCGGCGGACTGGTGATACAGATTTATCCCTGTCTGGCTGCCGGCTATTTCATATTATTTACCATGTATGCGGCCATGATCTTCCTGTACTACTTTAATGATCTCAACGGAGCGCTGGCTACGGCTGGCAGCTTTGTTCTGGTGACGCTTCTGGTGTCGGTCCGGGCCACACGTCTTGCGCCTATATGGTATGGCGTAGGACTGATCGCGGGGACGCTTGTAGGCTGGAGCGTGGCCTATATGAGGCTTCGCGCCATGGAGAAAAATCTGGATGTGCATATTTTCTGCAGCGGCAGTATTATGAAAACAGGACATGGCGTGCAGCCGTCAGGTAAGGTCTATGAGCGTGGACAATAGCCGGGGAGGCTCATAGGAGAAGGCGGATGCATGTCGGGGAAGGAGGGGGAAAGCCTTGGAACCGGGAGTGATTTTACAGATTATTTTGATTACAGTCGGGGGTGTTTTGCTGGCGGCGGTGGTGTCGTCTCTGGCAAAGCGGAAGATGACGGAATCCTTTTGCCTCACATGGGGGCTGATCGCTATTATCATCATTCTGGCGGGGATCTTGCTTCGGCCTGCGGAGTGGAATAAGTATATCAGCGGCATGGGAATGCTTCTTCTTCTGATGATCGGGTTCTGCATCATATACGGCGCCTATTTTATGAGCGGTAAGGTGTCGGATCTGATCAGGAAAAATACAGAGCTGGCCATGCAGGTATCGCTGCTGAATCATGAGAAGGAGGAGCTGCACAGGCGGATCGACGAGCTCTCACAAAAAATAAGTCTGGAAAAGGCTCATTCGGAAAAGACGGAAGAAGCGGGTGGCGTATCATGAAGAAAAAGCTTCTGTTTGTGATCAACACTCTGGGACACGCCGGAGCGGAGACTGCGCTGCTGGAGCTTCTGAGGAGGCTTGACTCCCGGGAGTATGAGATTTTTCTCTATGTGCTCATGGGACAGGGAGAGATGGCGCGCAGGCTGCCTGAGTATGTGACGCTTTTGAATGCCCGGTATGACGATAGCTCCGTGTTGAGCAGTGAGGGCAAGCGGAGGCTTAAGGGCAAAGTGCTGCGTGCCCTGTTTTCCCGGGGAACCTGTCTGCGGCTTGCGCCTTATCTGTTCGGGCAGGCTGCGGAGATGCTCAGGCGGGGAAAAGTCCTGCCGGATAAGCTTCTGTGGAGAGCCATGTCGGACGGGGGAGAGCGGTTTGACATGCGCTTTGATCTGGCGGTGGCCTATCTGGAGGGCGGCGCCGCCTATTATGTGGCGGATCATGTGAACGCGCAGCGCAGGGCGGCCTTTGTGCATGTGGATTATGCCCGGGCCGGTTACACAAGAGCGCTTGACCGCGGGTGCTATCTGAAATATGACAAGATATTTGCAGTGTCCGATGAGGTGAGAAAAGCTTTTCTGGACAGCTACCCGGAGTGCGGGGAAGTGACGGAGGTTTTTCACAATATTCTTGATCCGGAGACTATCCGGAGGAAGGCCGGATGCGGCGGAGGTTTTACGGACGGATATCATGGAATGCGGATCTTGTCGGTGGGGAGGCTCACCTCCCAGAAGGCCTTCGAGGTGTCCGTCCGGGCCATGAAGCTTTTAAAGGAGCGGGGAGAGCGGGTGCGCTGGTATGTGCTGGGAGATGGCGATCAGAGGAGGACTCTGGAAGAGCAGGTGCGGCGTCTGGGGCTGGAGGAGGATTTTTTGATGCCGGGAGCTGTGGACAATCCCTATCCCTATATGGCGCAGGCGGATATCTATGTGCATGCCAGCCGTTTTGAGGGCAAGAGCATCGCCATACAGGAGGCGCAGATACTGGGCAAGGCGATTCTGGTGTCGGACTGCAGCGGCAACAGGGAGCAGGTGACAAACGGGGTGGACGGACTGATGTGCGAGCTGACCCCGGAGGGAATCTGCGGCGGTATTACGGAGCTGCTGCACGACCCGGAGAAAAGAGAGAGATTCGGACGGGCAGCGGCAGAGAAAAATACGGGCAGCGGGGCGGAAATTGACAAGCTGCTGTCCATGCTGGCCGCCGGCGGGGCGGATGAGAGGTAACAGTGAGGGTGAAAAAGGAAGTACTGATTATTATGCCGGCCTACAATGAAGGAAAAAACATAGGCGCTCTTCTGGATGAGCTGGAGCGGCCGCAGATCGCGCAGATTGCCGATCTGCTGGTCATGAATGACGCTTCTAAGGACAATACGGGCGCCATTGTGCGGGACAGGAAGCATCCGGTCGTTGACCATGTGTTCAATCTCGGTTACGGGAGCGGCCTGCAGGTGGGCTATAAATATGCGGTGGAGAAGGGGTACCGTTATGTGATTCAGATGGATGCGGACGGTCAGCATGATGCGGGCAATATCGAGCAGATCCTGAAATGCCTGAAGACGGCGGATGAGCATGGGAAGTGCCCGGATATCGTGTTGGGATCCCGTTTTGTGGAGGGAAGTGTAGGGTATCCGGTTTCCCTGATCAAGAGAATTGCATATTCGCTGTTCAGGGTGTTGATACGGCTGGGGACAGGCAGACGGATCATGGACCCCACCACGGGTCTGCAGGGGCTGAGCAGGAGAGCTTTTTCTTATTATGCCCAGTACAATCACTTTGACGATAAGTACCCGGACGCCAATATGCTGATGCAGATGCTGCTTCTGGGTTTTCGGGTGAGGGAGATTCCCGCGCTCATGCATGTGAGACGTGAGGGAGTCAGTATGCACTCGGGCTTAAAACCGGTGGTATACATGTTCCGTATGATGTTTTCCATCATCGCGGTGTGGATCCGGATCAAACTCTTTCGCGTGGATGTGGAGGCAATGAATGAGGAACGTATTTCGTGATCTGTGGGGGGAGAAGGATAACCGGATATTTCAGGCGGCCGATCTGACGGAACAGATAAAGCCGCTCCCCAATCCTGCCAGAGGCTGGTATCAGATTTATACATTCCGGGCGGAGGAGGAACCGGGTCTGCAGGAGCTGGCATATTGTCTCGACGCGGCTCAGACGCTGGCGCTGGTGTTTTTTGATATCGGGTATTATCGGGATCTGGATCTGGATTCGGACTGTCTCGGGCGTATGAAAACAATACTGCGTTTCTTTGCGGATGAACACAAGGATATCATATTGCGCGTCGCTTACGATCATCAGGGCAGGGCCATGGAGCGGGAGCCTTTTGCATTTGAGCGGGTGCTGCGGCACATGGAGCAGATGGGGGAGGTGCTTGCGGAATTTCCCCATGAGATTCTGGTCTGGCAGGGACTTCTGGTGGGAAACTGGGGAGAGATGCATGCCTCGCGTTATCTGTCCCGGGAAAATCTGAGGCGGCTCGCACGGGCGCTGTACCGGAACAAGAGTCCCCATACCTTTGCCGCGGTCAGGAAGCCCGTGCATTATAGGATGCTGCGGGGGGAGCAGATGGCCCAAATGGGGTTCTTTGACGACGGAATATTCGGTTCCGGCAGTGATCTGGGAACCTTCGGGACCTACACGAAAGAGGCTGCGGGCATGGAGGAGGCATGGTGCCGGGAGGAGGAGCTTGCCTTTTTGGACGAAGCCTGCCGCCGCACAGTGAACGGCGGGGAAGCCGTGTATGGGGAGGATCACACGGCGGGACTCTCCGGGGAACAAATGGTTGGCGATCTGCACAGAATGCATATCGCTTATCTGAACAGCAGGCATGATGTAAGCATTCTGGATCTGTGGAAAAAATGTCCTTATCAGGGGCAGGGGCCGTGGGCCGGGAGAAGTCTTTATGATTACATAGGCGCCCACATGGGATATCGGTTTCGGGTGAGGGAGGTTATGGTGTCTTCGGTGAAGGGTGTCCGAAAGGGGATGTACCGGGTGGAGCTTGTGATCGAGAACTGTGGTTTCGGGAATCTCTGTCAGGAGGCTTGGTTGTATCTGGAATGGGCGGAAGCAGACGGACGATTCAAAAGGCAGCGTCTCGACTGTGATCTGCGGGAGGTGGACAGCGGCTGCGGGCAGTCTGTGAACCGTGTGCAGACGCAGGCTCATGCGCGGACCACGGAACTTTCACGGAAGGCAGAATGCGTGATACAGTGCGGAGAATGTACTTTATATCTGGCGGCAAGGCGCAAGTGGGACGGCGCGCCCATATGGTTTGCCAATGTGTCCGACGACGCGGGCAGAGTGATCCTGGGCAGCCTGTGCAGGCGGGAACGATAGATGACGGTAGGAGGTATCTGGTTGACTACACTATACTGGCTCTTGGAATATGGCAAGGTATTTCTGGCGTATATGTTCATAATGTTTATCTGGCCCTCTGTGGTATTCGGCAGATTTTTGAGGGGGCGGAGCCTGACCTTTCGCTTTGGCTTCTGCGTCACCTTTCAGACTGTTCTGGTCAATACCGTTGTGCTGGGTCTGGGGCTCATCCACCTGCTTCAGCCTCTGATGGTACAGATTTTGTTCTATGCCACCTTTGTGTGTGTGCTGGTGCGGGATGTGAGCTGGGGCGAGAAGCAGTATAAGAAGCTGCGCCGTCTGATCAACGGCACCTATGGCGTGAAGACACTGTTGGCGGATGTGGCGGACCTGATCGGGGGAAAATTGAGAGCAGAGCGGGATAAGTTCCTGAACATGATGCGGGGCAGGTGGTGGGAGTACGGACTGCTCTCTGTGATCCTGATATACGGAGCCGTCTATTTCTCCTATGGAGCGTTTCAGGATTATTCCTATGGATTTGGAGATATGTATCCGCATAATGCGTGGATATACGGACTTGCACAGGGGCAGATCTTCTCCGCAGGCGTCTATCCGGAGGGTATGCACTGCTTTCTCTATGCCATGCACACTCTGTTTGGAATCCGTATTTACAGTTGTCTGCTGTTTACGGCGGGCATCCACATACTGATTTTTCTCTTGTCGGCGTACGTTTTGTTCAAGGAGGTGTTCCGCTGGCGTTATGCGCCCATGCTGGCGCTGACGGCTTTTCTCACGGTGGATGTCGTGTGTATCAATGAGATATACAGTATGTCGCGTCTGCAGTGGACGCTGCCGCAGGAGTTTGGCCTGTTCACACAGTTTTTGTGCGCGGCTTTTCTGGTGAGGTATCTGCGCCTGGCAGGGCCTGCGAAGAAGCCGGAGGGGGGCTTTAAGGCAGTGTTTTTCAAGTCTTACCGCCCGATGCATTTTCCGGGGGAGATCGAGAGACCGCCGGAGTATACAAAGAATTACTGGGATGAGAATCTGCTGGTCTTTCTGCTGGCTCTGGCGGCTTCTCTGGCAATCCATTTTTATGTCACCATCATGGCGTTCTTTCTGTGCGTCGCCTTTGTTCCCGCAGGGCTGTGCAGGATCCTGAATCCCAGGCGGCTTATGCCGCTGGTGTCTGCGGCCGTCTGCGGCTTCCTGATCGCAGTGCTGCCCATGGCCGGGGCGCTGGCCTCCGGCATTCCCTTTCAGGGTTCCATCGGCTGGGCCATGAGTGTCATCAACGGCACCGAGGGCGAGGGCGGAGGAGAGATCATATTAGATGAATCCGGCGGGGAGATCACGGGGAATATCTTTGACAGTTTTCGGGAGAATCAAAGTGATAAAGATACGGAGGCTGCAGAGAATACAGGACAGGCGGGACAGAATGTGCAGCAGACACAGCAGGAGTATCCCGGCGCCGAGGCATTTGACACAAAGCCGAAGCTCTCCCTGGGGCAGCGTATGGAACGGCTGGGGGAAACTCTGTGGAATAAGCTGCGGGCGCTCTATTATGATGCGTATGTGACGCTGTACCGCCCGCAGAGGGCGGGACTCATCGTGTTCTGGACCGTTGCGGCGTTTCTTCTCTGGCTTGGGGCCCGGGCGCTTCTCACGGGTTTGAGCCTGGTCAAAGGGAGTGAAGAATATGATCCCGGCAGTGTGGACGGATATTTTTCGCTGACGCTGTCCTCGGTGATCTTTATGGCCATGTATTGTGCGGGGAGTCTGGGGCTTCCGTCGCTGATCGCGGGATCAAGATTATGCTCTGTGGCGCAGCTTCTGATACTGGGGGTGATGATGATCCCCATGGATCTGCTCATGAGCGTGGTACTGCCCCGGATGCCGGAAGCCGCGGGCAGAGCGGTTCCTGTCGCATGTGTGGCGGCTTTTTATCTGGGCACAATGGCGACGGGGACCTTCCACGGCTATCTCTATTATGAGCTGACCCGCTATAATGCGGCGGTTATGGTGACTTATTCTGTCACCGACAGGCTTCCTGCCGGAAGCTTTACCGTGGTTTCCACAGTGGACGAATTGTATCAGCTCAATCAGTACGGTTATCATGAGGAGGCCATCAATTTTGTGAACAGGAGCGACGATGAGGAATATTCCCTGCCGTCGGAGCATGTGTTTATCTATGTGGAGAAAAAGCCCCTGGAATACGCACAGAGCCATTTCTTTGCGGGGCCCGGATGGCTTGCATGGGAGAAATATCCGGCTTATTACGAGTCTTTTGTGAGTCAGTGTCCCGATATCACATCCTCGCAGATCTCTGTGGAGGGGGAGCCTTATCAGGGGAAGTTTGCGGATTCCTCCCGCGTCTATTCTGATCTGGAGCAGCGCACCATGCTGGAATCCAAGCTGTATCTGTGGTGCAGGGAGTTTGAGCGCCTGTATCCGGGGGAGCTGCACACTTATTATGAGGATGATGCCTTTGTGTGCTATTATATCAGGCAGAATACTCTGAGCCAGTATTCTTTCGGAATTTTATGAGTGGAGAGAGCGGATGAAAAGAGACTTGCCGGAGATGGAAAAGGTCACGGAACGGAAGACAGGAAAAAAAGCGGAGAAAAAGGCACAGAGAAGGGGGCCGGGGCTGATCGCCATGCTGCTCCCGTCGTGTGTGCTGCTGGCGGTCTGTATTCTGCTCGCGTCATGTGTGCTGCACCTGAGAAATGAGCTTGAGGAGAACCGCCGGGGTCTGCTGTATGCCAGAGGGCATGGGGATGTGACGGCTCAGAGCAGAGAATTTACGGAGTCCTCCGGAGCGCTGCGCAATCCGGGCAGAGGCTTTTATTATATGCACGGCTTTCGGATCGGCGATGAGAAGACTGATTACAGGGAAGATATTGCAAAGAGATTCTGCAGGGATGAGGACACAGGACTTGCCATGATCCAGGTGAATCTTCAGGCCTACAGAGACAGGCCCATATCCGGGGAGGGGCTGGAGAATCTGGAAAACTTGTTCCGGGCGTTAAGGTCGGTGGATAAGCAGTATATTGTGAGATTTTTGTATGACTGGGACGGAGAGATTGATACCTATGAGCCTGAAAAGCTTGAGGTGATCCTGGAGCATATGAGACAGACAGGGCCCATACTGCGGGGGCATAAGGATATTATTTTTACGCTGCAGGGGCTTTTTATCGGCAACTGGGGTGAGATGAACGGGACGGAATTTGCCAATCAGGAGGATATCAGGCTTCTGGCGGAGCAGCTTTATGAGGCCACGGGCGGGGAGATTTTCCTGGCGGTGCGGATGCCCATGCAGTGGCGGATGGCTACGGGCCTGAAGGAGCCGCCGGAGACGGGAGAGCACGCGCCTGCGCATGACTCGCTGGCGTCCCGGCTTGGTCTCTACAATGACGGGATGCTGGGGAGCTGGAGTGATTACGGCACCTATGGAGATCAGACGAAGCTGGAGCACGGATATTTTACTTATTGGAACAGGGAGGAAGAGCTGGAATTTCAGGACGGGCTGTGCAGGACGGTGCCCATGGGGGGCGAGGTCATCGTAGACAATCCCTATAATGATTTTGAGAATGCGCTGGCTGACATGAAGCGGATGCATGTGACTTATCTCAATAAGGATTTTGATAAAAATGTCCTGGATAAGTGGGCGCGGTATACGGTTTCGGAGGAGGGCTGTTTCGACGGGATGGACGGTCTGAGCTATATGGAACGGCATCTGGGGTATCGGCTGCTGATCGGGGACGTGGTTTTCGATTATGAGTATCGGGAGGATGTGCTGTCTGTGACCGTGATGATGCGCAATGCCGGCTTTGCCCCGCTGTACCGTCCGGCGGAGGCCCGAATCTTGTGGGTGGACACAACGACAGGCGCGGTTTTTTCCTGCGGGGCAGAGCATGAACTTTATACACTCGCCGGAGGAAACGACGCGTCAAGGCTTTCGGCGGTGAGCGCGGATATTCCCCTTGCGGGCGAGAGTGCAGGGCAGTACGGGCTGTATCTGGATATCACGGACATGGCTTCGGGGGAGCGGATACTTCTGGCCAATGAGCAGGAGCCGGAGGAATACGGGTATCTGATCGGAACCGTGAAGCTGGAGCCGGCGGACGAGCCGGGTGCAGACCGGGAGGGAGGCGAGTGAGCGTTGGAGCCGATTGATTTTGTGGTGACATGGGTGGACGGCGCCGATGAGGCGTGGAGACAGGAGAAGGCCAAATATTCTCAGGCGGCCGGGGACGACGACCGCAGGGAGAGGTATCGGGACTGGGAGCTTCTGCGCTATTGGTTCAGAGGTGTGGAGCGGTATGCCCCCTGGGTCAGAACAATCTATTTCGTCACATGGGGGCATCTGCCCGGGTGGCTGGACACGCAGAATCCCCGGCTGCAGATCGTGCGGCACGAGGATTATATACCGGGAGAATATCTGCCCACCTTCAACAGTAATGTGCTGGAGATTTATCTGCATAAGATAAAAGGGCTTTCGGAGCATTTTGTGTATTTCAACGACGATATGTTTCTCATAGACAAGGTCAGCCCGGAAGACTTTTTTTGCGGCGGCAGGCCCTGTGATATGCTGGCGCTGCAGGCTGTGGTGGCCAATCCCTCCAATCCTGTGATGTCTTATCTGTATCTGAATAATTCCATGGCGCTGGCCAGACATTTTCACAAGCGGGAGAATATGAGGAGTCAGCCGTGGAGCTATTTCCGGATCGGATATCCGCCCGCGTATTTCTGGAATAATGTGCTGGAACGGGCGTTTCCCCTTTATACGGGATTTTATACGGTACACGGGCCATCCCCTTTCTGCAGGCATACTTTTGAGGAGGTATGGCAGAAGGAGGGCGATACTCTGAGGGCAATGTCCGGCAATCGTTTTCGGAGCGGCAGCGATGTGACGCAATATCTGTTTCGGGAATGGCAGAAGCTCTCGGGGAATTTTCAGCCTCGAAACATTCAGCGCGGTTTCGGATATTTTGAGATCGGGGAGGACAACAGCAGGCTGCTGAGGACTATCGAGGGGCAAAAGCGCAGGATCGTCTGTGTCAATGACACTTGGCGCAAGGGCGATTTCCAGAGTGTGAAGGCGCAGCTTCAGGGTGCTTTTGAACGGCTGTTTCCCATGCCTTCGGGATTTGAACGCGGATAATTTGGAGGGACTACTGTGACGCAGAAGAGCAGAACGGAATATTCCGCACGCAATACCACAGTGGCTGTCATAGCGCGCGTCAGCGCTATTTTGATGGGATTTGCGGCGAGAGTGGTTTTCACCCACACCCTCAGCGAGGATTATGTGGGGATCAACGGCCTGTTTACGGATATATTAAATGTGTTGGCGCTCTCGGAGCTGGGAGTGGGAACGGCGATCACCTATGCTCTGTACAGGCCCATCGCCGGGGGAGATATAGAGAAGCAGAAGTCGCTGATACGTCTGTACCGGTTTTTCTACAGAATGGTGGCCGTGATCGTGCTGGCGCTGGGGCTGCTGGTCATTCCCTTTATGGATATCCTGATCAGGGATCAGCCCGCGGTGGAGCATCTGACTCTGATCTATCTGATGTATCTGGCCAATTCGGTATGCTCCTATCTGTGGGTCTACAAGAGGACGCTGATAGACGCCCATCAGCTCAGCTATATCGGGGTATTGTATCAGACGGGTTCGTGGATCCTGCAGAATATTCTGCAGATGATCGTGCTGATCACCACGGGCAATTATATCCTGTATCTGTCTATCCTGATCGTTTGTACGGTGCTCAACAATGTGGCCGTGTCCGGACGAGCGGATAAAATGTACCCGTATCTGCGGGACAAGGAGGTAACGCGGCTCTCGAAGGAGGAGCGTTCGGGTATTTTCCGGAATATTCGCGCCATGCTGATGCACAAGGTGGGAAATGTGGCGGTGAACAACACGGACAATCTGCTGCTTTCGGCTTTGGTAGGAACGGTGAGCGTGGGAAAGTATTCCAATTATTTTCTGATCATAGGCTCCGTCAAACAGGTTTTGGACCAGATGTTCCAGGGTATCACTGCCAGTGTGGGCAATATGGGAGTCGAGGCGGGCCGCGGGAGGATCAAGAAGATATTCGAGGCTTCCTTTTTCATGGGACAATGGGTGTATGGACTGACCGCCATCTGTATGTATCACGTTCTTGATCTGTTTGTGGGGCTGAGCTTTGGAGAGCAGTATCTTTTTGAGAGTCAGATCACGTTGATCCTGTGTCTGAATTTTTATCTGACAGGGATGCGTCAGGCTGTCGTTGTATTCCGCGACTCCATGGGGCTCTTCCGGTATGACAGGTATAAGGCGGTCGCGGAGGCTGTGGTGAATCTGGTGGTCTCGCTGGTACTGGGCAGGATCTGGGGAACGGCGGGAGTGTTCCTCGGGACCATGGTGAGTACGGTCACCACTTCTCTCTGGGTGGAGCCCTATATGCTGTATAAGCACAGACTGCAGGAATCCGCAGCACCCTATTTTCTGAAATATCTGCTGTACGCTTCCGTGACTTTTCTGCTTTGGTACGGGGAGAGCTTTCTGTGCGGCTTGATCACGGGGAGCTTATGGACCGTGTGCATTCTGCGCGGCATAGTCTGTTTTGCCGTCACGAATCTGGCGTATCTGGCGCTGTATCACCGCACCAGAGAGTTTGGACTGTTGTGGAGAAAGGCGATAGAGCTGGCACGGAAGTATCGGAGGGACAGGTCTGGGGTATGAGAGAGGAAACAAAGAGGAAAGTCGGGAATACGGGAGCAGCACTTGGAGCGTCAGGCGGGACGGAGAGAGAAAAGCAGGCATTTTCACGGGAGGAGCATTGCCTGCTGGCACTGCTTAGAGAGGCTTTGACGGGTCTTTTACAGGAAACGGAGGATCGTTCTCCGGGAGCTTTCCCGGAACCTTTTATGGGAGCTTTTGCGGCAGACGCAGCAGACTGGGAGCGTCTGGTTCATATGGCGGAGCGCCATGGAGTGCTGCCTTTGCTGTACGATGTGCTGGCGGGGAGGGAGGAAGTGCCGTCCAATCCGCTGAGACGGACTGCGGACTCTGCCAGACAGACGGTGCAGCAGAGCTACCGCCTGCTGTTTTTGTGCAAATATCTGATGACAGGCCTGGAGCGGGACAGTGTGCACGCAGTGCTTCTGAAGGGTGTGGGAACGGCGGCTTATTATCCGGTACCGGAGCTTCGCAAGGCGGGGGATGTGGATATCCTGCTCCTTTGTCCAGGGGAGCTCTCCCGGGCGGAGGAGACTCTTTCCAGACTGGGATGCAGGCGAATGCAGGAACAGTCAGCCCTGCATCATGTGGCTTATCAGGCCGACGGGGGCATAGAGGTGGAGCTGCATACCATGCTGGCGGAGCCGTTTGACAACGAGCGGATGAATCAGTATATGCGGGAGCGGCTTGCGGACTGTGCCGGGCATGTGGACATGGCGGATGTGATGGGGGTGTCTCTTCCGGTGCTGGCGGGTGCCTGGCATGCCTATGAGCTGCTGCTGCATATGCTGCAGCATTTTCTGCGCTCCGGATTCGGGCTGAAGCTTCTGTGCGACTGGGTGGTGTTCTGGAACCGGGAGACGGGCACAGAGGAGCGGGAGCAGTATCAGCGGCTGGTGACGGAGAGCCGGATCAAAGGCTTTTCCGACATGGTGACGCTGGCATGCTGCAGGTATCTGGGCCTGCCCGCGGAGCGCGTGGCGTGGATGGAACTATCGGAGGATTATGCGGTGGAGCAGTTTGTGTCAGAGATCCTGGAGGCGGAGGAATTCGGCAAATCCTCCGCAAACCGCATGGTCACTCTTCGGAGCGGAAGGCTCAAGGACTATGTGAGGGAGTTTCATCATCAGATGTGCCTGAATTTTCCCGGGGGCAGCAGATGCTTTCTGCTTTGGCCGCTGCTCTGGCTGATCACGCTGCTTCGTTTTCTGAGAAATAACAGGAAAATCAGAAAGACATCCGGGCTTGCCATTTTAAAAAAAGCGGGACAGCGGGGAAAGATGATAGAGCAGATACGACTGTTTGAGTAGCTCTGGTAATTGCTTCTGTTTTATGATAAAATAGACCGGAATGGAGGAGCGTTATGAAATTGATATCTTGGAATGTAAATGGGATCAGGGCCTGTCTGCAGAAGGGGTTTATGGACTTTTTTGCGCAGGCGGACGCGGATATATTCTGTCTGCAGGAGACAAAGCTGCAGGCGGGGCAGCACGATCTGGAGCTGCCGGGTTATCATCAGTTCTGGAATTATGCGGAGAAGAAGGGATATTCGGGCACGGCGCTCTTCACAAAGCAGGAGCCGCTTCAGGTGACATATGGAATCGGCGTGGAGCTTCATGATCATGAGGGGCGTGTCATCACGGCCGAGTATGAGGATTTCTATGTGGTGACGGTGTATACTCCCAATGCCCAGAGGGAGCTGACCAGGCTGGATTACCGCATGGAGTGGGAGTCGGCATTTTTAGCCTATGTAAAGGAGCTGTCCGGGAAGAAGGGAGTGATCTTCTGCGGCGATCTGAATGTGGCGCATCAGGAGATCGATCTGAAGAATCCGAAGACTAACCGCAAAAATGCGGGATTTACCGATGAGGAGAGGGGCTGCTTTACCAGGGTGCTGGAGAGCGGCTTTATCGATACTTTCCGGTACTTTTATCCCGATGTGACGGGCGCTTATTCCTGGTGGTCTTATATGGCCAATGCCAGGGCCAAGAATGTGGGTTGGCGTATCGACTATTTCGTGGTTTCCGAAGGCCTGAGGGACAGGTTGGAAGATGCGAAGATCCATCCTCAGATCATGGGCTCCGATCATTGTCCCGTGGAGCTGGATATCCGATAAGACAGGGGATCAAGACGCACGGGGAGTATACAAATGAGTTTAAGCTTTTATTTCGGGCCGTCGGGAGCGGGCAAGAGCAGGCGGCTGTATACTGAGACGCTGGAGCGGGCCGCCGCAAATCCCGGGCAGAATTTTCTGGTGATTGTGCCGGATCAGTTTACCATGCAGACGCAGAAGGAGCTGGTGACGCTCTCGGAGCGGGGCGGTATCCTGAATATAGATGTTCTGAGCTTTGGGCGGCTTGGCCACCGTATCCTGGAGGAGGTGGGCTGGGAGAATGTGCCCGTGCTGGATGATACGGGCAAGAGTCTGGTGCTGCAGCGGGTGGCGGCGGGGCTTTCGGAGGAGCTTTCCGCGCTGGGTGGTCTGCTGAACAGACAGGGCTATATCCATGAGGTAAAGAGCGCCATCTCGGAATTTATGCAGTACGGAGTGGGTACGGAGGATATGCCCAGACTGATCGGATACGCCGCGGGGCGGGAGGCTCTGGTGCAGAAGCTTCGGGATCTTGCGGTGCTCTACAAGGGTTTTGTGGACTATATAGAGGGAAATTTTATCACTACGGAGGAAAAGCTGGATGTGCTGGCCCGTTCTCTGGAGAAGTCGAGGCTGATTCCCGGCAGCGTGGTGATTTTTGACGGTTTTACAGGGTTTACTCCCATCCAGAACCGGGTGATTCAGGAGCTGATGCGCCTGTGTCATGAGGTGATCGTCACGGTGACTCTGGGGGAGGGGGAAAATCCTTATGTGCAGGACGGCGAGCAGCGCCTGTTTCATCTGAGCAAGAAGACGGTGGCGGATCTGGACCGTCTGGCACAGGGAGCGGGCGTACAAAGGGGACGGGACGTGTTTCTGGCAAAGGAGGCGGACAGGCATCGCTTTGCGGGCGCCCCGGCCTTGGAACATCTGGAGCGGAGTCTGTTTCGATATCCTTTTGAGGTCTACAGCGGACCGCAGCGGGAGATCCGGCTGTTTGAGACCCTTTCTCCCAGAGAGGAGGTACATCAGACCGGATTGGAGATCTGCCGTCTGCTCAGAGAAGAGGGACTGGCCTACCGGGATATCGCCATAGTTGTCGGAGATTTGGAAGGCTATGCTCCCTATGTGGAGTCTGAGTTTGGACGCATGGGTATTCCCTGCTTTCTGGACCGCACCAGAGGGATCGTGCTGAACCCCATGATCGAGTATATCAAGAGCGCGCTGGAGCTGTTTGAGCGGGATTTTTCGTATCAGGCAGTGTTTCATTATCTGCGCAGCGGTCTGGCGGACATGGAGCCGGAGGATATCGATGAATTGGAAAACTACTGTCTGCAGACAGGAATCCGGGGCTGGCGGAGCTGGAGCCGCAGCTTTACCCGTAAGACGGTACTGATGGGGGAGGATGAGGAGGAGCTGTCCCGCCTGAATGAACTGCGGGAGCGGTTTGCGCGGCAGGTGGAAATGCTGCATATGAGAGACAGGGCGCCTGCGGCGGAGTATGTGGACAGGCTGTATGAATTTCTTGTGGCGAACCGTGTACAGCAGAAGCTCTCTGAGTACGAGAGACGGTTCGGGGAGACTCAGGAGATCTCCCGTGCCAGAGAATATGCTCAGATTTATCGTCTGGTAATGGAGCTTTTGGAGCAGGTACACCAGCTTCTGGGACAGGAGTCTGTGACGTTGAAGGAATTCCGGGATATTCTGGAGTCCGGTTTCGGGGAGATTGAGGTGGGCACCATTCCCCAGAATGTGGACCGCATCACAGTGGGAGATATGGAGCGTACCCGCTTAAAGCAGGTGAAGGTCTTGTTTTTTCTGGGTGTGAATGACGGCAATATCCCCAGAAACACCTCCAAGGGCGGTGTGATCTCGGATATGGACAGGGAATTTTTACGGGAGTCTGATCTGGAGCTTGCACCTTCGCCCAGACAGCAGATGTATATTCAGCGTCTGTATCTGTACCTGAATATGACCAAGCCTTCAAAGCGTCTGTATCTGTCTTATTCCAGAGTAAACAGCGCAGGGAAGAGTCTGCGGCCATCCTATCTGATCGAGGTGGTGCAGAGCATTTTCCCGGGACTTTCGGTGGAATTTCCGGCCAATCTGCCTGCGGCGGAGCAGATCGTTAATCCCCTGCAGGGCAGGGAATTTCTGGCGGGGAAACTGCGGGAATACGCGGAGGGCGTCATCGGGGACGATGCGGCGAGAACGGAATTTTTCACGATTTATCAGGTCTTCGGGGAGGGGACTGCGAACGGGGACAGAGAGCGGCTTACCAAGGCGGCCTTTGCCAGATACCGGGATGCGGGACTGTCCCGCATGGTGGCCCGGCTGCTGTACGGGCAGCATCTGCAGAACAGTGTGAGCAGGCTGGAGACTTTCGCCGCCTGTGCGTACCGGCATTTTCTGCAGTATGGCCTGTCCCTGCGGGAGCGGGAGGAGTTCGGATTTGAGAGCGTGGATATGGGCAATGTGTATCACGCGGTGCTGGAGCGGTTCGGAGGGCAGCTTACGGAGCATGGCTATACATGGTTTGACTTCCCGGAGGAGTTTGGGGAGCGGGCGGTGCGGGAGGCTCTGGAGGCCTACGCGGCGGTGTATGGGGACACGGTGCTCTACAGCAGCGCACGCAATGAGTATGCGCTGACGAGAATGGGGAGGATTCTCACCCGGACGGTGATCACGCTTCAGGATCAGTTGAAAAAGGGGAGCTTTCAGCCTGAGGAATATGAGCTTTCCTTCCGCTTTGCCACGGATCTGGAGAGCATTCATGTGACGCTGTCCGAGGACGAGCGCATGCATCTGCAGGGGCGTATCGACAGGATCGACACGGCGCGGGATGAGCAGCATGTCTATGTGAAGGTCATCGATTATAAGTCAGGCAGCCGCCAGTTTGATCTGGTGGCGCTGTATTACGGGCTTCAGCTTCAGCTTGTAGTCTATATGAACGCCGCCATGGAGCTGGAGGCGCGAAAGTACCCGGACAAGGAGATCGTTCCCGCCGCGCTTTTGTATTATCACATCGACGATCCCACGGTGGAGACGGCGGTGGAGCTCACGGAGGAGGAGCTGCGGGCTCGGCTCGTGAGCCAGCTTCGGATGAACGGGGTGGTGAACGGGGATCCGGGGATCGCCGAGAAGCTGGATCACACCATGGAGAGCCGTTCCGACGTGATTCCCGTGGAGCGCAGGAAGGACGGGAGCTTCAGCGCCCGCTCCGGCATCCTGAGCGGCGAGGAGCTTAAACTTGCGTCAGATTATGTAAACAAAAAGATCCGGGAGATCGGGAAGCAGATGCTGGACGGCTGTATCAGCGTCAATCCCTATGAAAAGGGGGCGGCGGAGGCAGCATGCACATACTGCGTTTACAAAAAGGTGTGCGGTTTTGACAATGCCATCCCGGGATATACCGGGCGCAGGCTGGAGGATCTGGACAAAGAGACGGTGCTGCAGCGGATGGCGTCATACGGAACGGGTGAAACATATGTGACAGGAAAGGACGGCGGGAATGGCCATAGCGTTCACTCCGGAACAGGAGCAGGTGATACAACTTCATGACCGGAATATTCTGGTGTCTGCAGCGGCGGGCAGCGGCAAGACGGCGGTGCTTGTGGAGCGGATCGTCCGCATGGTCTGCGACGAGGCGCGTCCGGTGGATATCGACAGACTGCTGATTGTCACCTTCACCAATGCCGCCGCGGCACAGATGCGGGAGCGTATTGCGGCCGGTATTGCCGCGGTGCTGCGGGAGCACCCGGAATCGGAGCATATCCAGCGGCAGTCCACGCTGATTCACAATGCCCAGATCACTACCATCGACAGCTTCTGTCTCTTTCTCATACGCAATCACTTCCATGAGATCGGGCTGGATCCGGCGTTTCGGGTGGCGGATGAAAATGAGGTGGGACTTCTCGCACAGGAGGTTCTGGCAGAGCTTTTGGAGGAGTGTTATGCGGAGGGCAGTCAGGCGTTTTTGCACTGTGTGGAGTTTTTCTGCCCCGGGGGGCGGGAGCGGGTGCTGGAGGCGGATATCCTGAGTCTGTCCGGCCATGCGGCAAGCTGTCCCTTTCCTGTGGAGTGGCTGAATGCCCGCAGACAGGATTATGGAGCCGAGACGGCACAGGAGCTTCTTGCGGGAGACGCGGGTCAGTATCTGAAGCGTTATGCGGACGCCATGCTGGACGGGTGTGTTGAGAAGCTCCGGGAGGTGCAGCGGCTGTGCGAGAGCCCCGACGGCCCCTATATGTATGGCGAGCTGGCGGAGCGGGAGCTGGAGGAGCTTGCGGCACTGCGCGGGCGGGATTCTCTTGCGGAGTACAGTGTGCGAATTCCGAGCTTTGTCTTTGGCAGGCTGCCCGTGAAAAAGGATGAGAGCGTTTCGGCCGCAAAGAGAGAGCGGGCAAAGGCGCTTCGGACACAGGCGAAGGAGATTCTGCAGGATCTGGGAACGGTGTTTTTTCAGACGCCTGCGGAGCTTGCGGCAGCTCAGTCCAAGGCCTGTGAGGCGGCGGTAAACACGCTCATAGATCTGACGCTGGAGTTTGACCGGAGAATGCGGCAGTGCAAGCTGGAGCGTAAGATCATTGATTTCTCGGACATGGAGCATTATGCGCTGGAGATACTGCTGGAGCGGGACGGGGAAGAGGTGAAGCCCGGGAGAGTGGCGAGAGAGTACGCCCAGTATTTTCATGAAATTCTCATAGACGAGTACCAGGACAGCAATCTGGTGCAGGAATATCTTTTGAAAGCCGTGTCCGGGGAGGACAGGGGGCGGTTCAACCGTTTTATGGTTGGGGATGTCAAGCAGAGTATCTATCGGTTTCGTCTGGCGAGACCGGAGCTGTTTCTGGAAAAGTATGATCGTTATGAGGAGAATGGGACTGACCGCTGCCGGATTGATCTGAGCCGGAATTTCAGGAGCCGTCCGCAGGTGGTGGACACGGTGAATTCCGTGTTTCGCAGACTGATGAGCCGCAGGATCGGCGGTATCGATTATGATGACCGGGCGGCGCTGTATGCTGGGGCGGAGTATCCCGAATCGCGTGAACATCAGAGCGAATTTCTGTTGGTGGAGAAGCCGGGCAGGGAGGAGGAACTGAATGCCAGACAGGCGGAGGCGCTTGCCGTGGCAATGCGCATCAAGGAGCTGCGCAGGAGCTTTGAGGTGCTGGACAAGGAGAGCGGAAAGCTGCGTCCGGTGCGTTACTCGGACATGGTGATCCTGCTTCGGGCTGTCCAAGGCTGGGATGAGGAATTCAGAACGGTGCTTGCACAGGAGGGAATTCCCGTCTATATCACTGCAAAGACAGGCTATTTTGCCGCCACCGAGGTGCAGGAGCTCTTGCAGGTGCTGCGGGTGCTGGATAATCCCAGACAGGATATTCCGCTGTACGGTATGCTGAAATCGGTGTTCGGGGGATTTTCCGAGGAGGAGATTGCGCTGCTTCGGGCGTGCGGCGGCAGACGTTCTCTGTACGAGGCGCTGTGTGTCTGGGAGCGAGGGGAACATCGGGAGCCTGACGAGGCAGAGACCGGGGGGCTGCAGGAGAGAGCGGCCCGTTTTCTGGAGAAACTGAGACGTTACCGCGGCTATACGGTGTACATGCCTATCCGCGAGCTGCTACAGAGACTGGTGGAGGATCATGACTATCTGAATTATGTGTCGGCTCTGCCTGCGGGCGGCAGGCGCAGGGCCAATGTGGAGATGCTGTTTACCAAGGCCTCTGATTTTGAGAAGACCAGTTATTTCGGCCTGTTTCATTTTGTGCGGTATATGGAACAGCTGGAAAAGTATGACGTGGATTACGGCGAGGCGGATCTGCTGGATGAGAATGCGGATGTGGTGTGTATCATGAGTATCCACAAGTCCAAGGGACTGGAATTTGCGGTGACCTTTGTGTCTGGCCTTGCAAAACGCTTTTCCGTGCGGGATTACAGCCAAGCCATGATCGTGGATATGGATATGGGGGTGGGCGTGACCTATGTCCAGCCAGAGAAGCGTGTGCGCAACAAAACGCTGCGTCAGAAGGTGATTGCCGGAAAGATGCGAGAGGAGAATCTGGCGGAGGAGCTGCGTGTGCTCTATGTAGCGCTGACCAGAGCCCGGGAGAAGCTGATTCTGACCGCCGCACTGGATCATGCGCAGGAGAAGTGGGAGGCGGCAAAGGAGTTTCCCTGTGAACGGCTCAGTTATCCCGACTTTATTGAGGCGGGGAGTTACCTGGACTTTTTGATGCCTGTTCTGGCGGGGACAGATCTGCAGGTGCGGATCGTAGGCAGAGAGGATCTGGAGGCCGGGGCGCTTGCTGAGCAGTTTGACATGGCGGGCAGCCTGGAGGCGCTGCAGTATGCCGGAGATTATGCGGATGACGCGGCGGCGGAGAGACTGCGGGACAGGCTCGCTTTTGTCTATCCACACCGGAATCTGGAAAAGCTTTATACGAAAACTACGGTGTCGGAGCTGAAGATCGCGGCTATGGCCGATCGGGACGAGGCGGCCTTTCACGCTTTTGAAGAGAGAGAAGTCGTGCCTTATATACCTGCGTTTCGCAGGGAGCGGGAGCAGGTGAGCGGCGCCGTCCGGGGAAATGCGTTTCACCGGGTTATGGAGCTTTTGGATTTTCAGGCGATCCTGGGCGGACAGCTTGCGGAACCTCCGGCAGAATATGCCGGTTACCGCAAGGCTTTGGATCAGAAGAGACTGGAGCGGGACCTGCAGAGCTTTCTGGAGGGAGAAGTATCGGATCTGCGTCTTGCCCGGGAGTATTATGACGCGGTGAACAGACGGAAGGTGGCCGGATTTCTGATGTCTGAGCCGGCCTGGCGAATGTGGGCGGCACAGCTTCGGGGAGAGCTTTACAGAGAGCAGCCCTTTGTGCTGGGAATCGGCGCAAAACGGCTCTCCGGGGAATTCCCCGGAGAGGAGACCGTGCTGATTCAGGGCATCATCGACGTCTTCTGGGTGGAAAACGGCGAGGTTGTGCTGCTGGATTACAAGACGGATGTGGTAGACAGCATGGGTGAACTGTGGAACCGCTATGAGGTACAGCTGACCTATTATCAGGAAGCGCTCGAAAAGCTGACCTGTAAGCGGGTGAAAGAGAAGGGGCTCTATTCCTTCTATCTGGAAGGATATGAAGGAATAGAGTGAACTCTATTCCTCCGGCAGCAGCAATCGTTTGGTCTGGGGAGCGGCGAGCAGTGCCACGGCGCCCACTAACGTAAAGATCAGCTCCGGCAGCATGTAGCAGCCATTGTATAAAAAGCTGTAAAGCCAGGAGTTTTCGGTGGAAAAGCCCTGCCACAGTTCTCCGTAGCTGTGCCAGATAACCGCACCGCTCAAAAAGTGAAAGGCAAAGCGCAGGGTCACCGCAAGACTGATTCCGCAGATCCAGCCGGGCAGGTTCTTTTTACGGAATATTCCGGCGATACCCAGCACAAAGAACGCGCCTATATAGTCTAAAAATATGCAGGCCAGCAGTATACCGGGGGTAAGTCCCCAGCCGAAAAGGCCGTCTATGACGCTCTGTGTGAATTGGATCAGGGAATAGACAAAAGATACGGTGAGACCGGGTCCTATGCCCCGACGGATGGAAAAGAGCACGACGGGAAGCATGGAGAGCAGTGTGACGGAGCCGCCCCAGGGCAGCCTGAAGACCCGGATGAAGCTGAGTACCGTGGCAAGGGCGACCATAACGGCACCTTCCACCAAGATTTTGGTTTTGTTGTTCATAAAAAAATCCTCCTTCGTTTGCGCGAGGAGGGACAGCATCAGTACGGAAGGAATCAAAGCATAAGGACAAATAATAAATAGAAATAAATGTGCAAAGATTCCTTCGCCTCCCTACGCCGGTATTATCCGGGTCAGGTAGTGAGGGTTAGAAGCGCGGCCCAAAGGCGGGCGTGCTTCAATCTCAGCGATGTGCTCCCCTGGCGATTCATTTTACCAGATTTAACTATAAAGGGCGGAGAGGGATTTGTCAAGGCATACATAAACCAATCCCGGAAAAAGGAACAAAATGTCATTATGGGGCTTCATCGGATATGTGGTGTTTCTTCCGCAAATTGGTTTCCTGCCGTATAACTGGTGGATTTATATCAGAACGGGGTCGGGGAAATGGTGCGAGGCAGAGCAAGCATACCTGGCGGCAGCGTTGTTGTATTATATTATTGCATTGTTTATTAAGCTTAAAGAAGCAATAAAGTTTAGTAAAGGAGAGGTGTGGTAATAGATCAAAACCGAAAGGGAAAAAAGCTTATGACGGGAGGTATCGTATGATTCTATTGATAGCGGGTGCGTCGCATACGGGCAAGACTGCTTTGGCTCAAAGACTTCTTGAGAAATATAGTTATCCATATCTGTCAATCGATCATCTGAAAATGGGTCTGATCCGCAGTAAAAACACAACGCTGACACCGGCGAGTGATGAGGAGGCGCTGACAGATTATCTGTGGCCCATCGTCAGAGAGATGATCAAAACAGCCGTTGAGAATAAACAAAATCTTATTGTGGAGGGTTGTTATATTCCGTTTGACTGGGCAGAAAGCTTTGAGGAGCAATATCTGCAGCATATCAGATACCGCTGTTTGGTCATGAGTGAATCCTATATACGGCGTCACTATGCTGATATTAAAAATTATGCTAATATTGTGGAGGCGAGACTGGATGATTCGGACTGCACCATGGAGTCTCTGATACACGATAACAGGGAGGTTCTGAAAAGGTGCCGGCAATATGGAACGGAGTATTGTCTGATTGACGAATCCTATCCCGTGGATATCGGGTTTGACCATTAAATGAGGACGGAAAAATCTGAGAAAACAGATGAGTGAGAGGAAGGGTTTATGAGACTGTTGCTGGCGGAGGATGAGCGTGAGCTGGCGGATGCGCTGGCAGTGATTTTGAAACATGGCCATTATTCTGTGGATGTGGTTTACAATGGGCAGGACGCGCTGGATTATCTGGAGGCTCAGGAGTATGACGGGGTTATCCTGGACGTTATGATGCCGAAGCTGGACGGTCTGACGGTGTTAAAGCGTATCCGGCGCCGGCAAAATGCCGTGCCGGTGCTTTTGCTCACTGCCAGATCGGGTGTGGACGACCGGGTGGAGGGGCTGGACAGCGGCGCCAATGATTATCTGCCGAAGCCTTTTGACACCAGAGAGCTGCTGGCGCGCATCCGGGCTATGACCAGACAGCAGACCGGGGGTGTGGACAGCCTGCTTCGCTATGGGAATCTGGAGCTGGACAGGCTCACCTTTGAGCTGACGGCTCCCGGGGGCAGTGTGCGGCTGGGGAACAAGGAGTTTCAGATGATGGAGATGCTGATGGCCAATCCCGGGCAGGTGTTGTCTGTGGAGCGGTTTATGGAACGTGTGTGGGGATATGACAGCGATACGGATGCGGGAGTTGTATGGGTAAATGTTTCGTATCTCAGGAAAAAGCTGGCGTCTATTCAGGCGGATGTGCAGATCAGAGCACTGAGGAATCAGGGGTATCTGCTGACGGAGAAAGAGTGAGAGGGGAGAGCGGATGATTCGGCAGCTTCGGAAACAATTCATCATTGTAGCAATGTGTTCCATGCTCGCGGTGCTGGCGGTGATCGTGGGAAGCCTGAATGCGGCCAGCTATCTGGGAATCGTGCGGCGGGCGGACAGGATTCTGAACATGCTGGCTGAGAATGAGGGACGTTTCCCGGAGGATTATCCGGGACGGGAGCATATGGCCGGGGGCGGCCGGAAGACGGACGGGCATAGGCCCGGGCCGGAGATCTTTGGCGCACCGGATGCGTTTTTGGAATTTACGCCGGAGACGCCCTATGACACCCGGTTTTTCTCCGTGCGCCTGGATGGGAGCGGCGAGGTCGTCTCGGTGGATACGGGGAGGATTGCCGCGGTGGAGACCGGGGAGGCTATTCAGTATGCGCAGGAGATCTGGAGCGCGCGCAGTGCATCGGGTTTTGTGGGGAGTTATCGCTATTTGAATCGGACAGCGGGGGAGGCTGCAGGGGGCCGGATTATTTTTGTGGACTGCGGGAGAGATTTGATGGCTTTTCGCAGCCTGTTATTCACCAGCGCAGGGGTGTCTCTGCTTGGGCTGTCTGTGGTGTTTGTGCTGGTGTTCATTTTTTCCGGAAAGGTATTTGCACCCGTGGAGGAGAGCTATCGGAAGCAGAAGCGTTTTATCACGGACGCCGGCCATGAGCTGAAGACGCCCCTCACAGTCATCTCGGCCAATGTGGATATTTTGGAGCTGGAGGGGCGTGAGAGTCAGTGGACTGCAAGTATTCGCAATCAGGTAAACAGGCTGGGCAGACTCACGGAACAGCTGGTTTTGCTCTCGGGGCTGGAGGAGGAAGAAAAAACTGTGTCTGAGCCATGTGATTTGTCGGAGATTGTGACGGAGACGGCAGCGGTCTTTGAGCCCATGCTGTGTGCGGGAGGCAGGAGGCTGAAGCTGGAGGTGGAGCAGGGTATTATCTGTCGGGGAGACAGGGCGAAGCTTGGCCAGATGGTGGAGCTGTTATTGGAAAACGCGCTGAAATACGCATCCGACCCGGGAGAGATCCGTCTGAGTCTGGAGTCTGCGGGGGGCAGGGCAAGGCTCCTTTTGTGGAATACGGTGGAGGAGGGGAGCGGCATTGTGCCGGGCAGCCTGGATATTCTCTTCGAGCGTTTTTACCGTCTTGACGCTTCCAGAAATTCCGGGACCGGAGGAAGCGGTATCGGTCTCTCCATCGTCAAGGCCATTGTCCGTCAGCACGGCGGAAGGATTACGGCAAAGAGCGAGGACGGCAGATCCGTCAGCTTTGAGATATCACTGCCGTAGATCGGACAGATTCAAGCAGCTTTTTTAACGCTCCGGCCGCTATGGTCAAGGGGCGTTCTCTGTTTTCCACGAGGAAAATCCCGCGGAGGGGAATCGGCTCTCGCAGAGTGATCCGGCAGATATCTCCTGTGTCCAGGGCGTCCTGTGCCAGCTTTTCCGGGAGGAAGCCGAGCCCCAGATTGTTTTTTACCATGGGCAGGATCTGATCGGTTGTGGCAGCCTCGAACTCCGGTCTCAGAGTGAGTCCGTTTGCCCGGTAAAAATCGTCATAAAAGCGATGGCTCATAGTGGATTCTCCGAGGCATACCAGCGGATACCCGCAGATGTCTCTGAGCGTGTGAGTTTGACCGGACAGGCTGCTGAAAGCGTTCCCGCCGATCAGTATATCCTGAAAATCCGTGAGAGAGGTGGCTGTCAGAGAATCGGGAATATCGGCAGGGGAGGCGACTACGGCAAAGTCAACCAGGCCCTGCCTCACGGATTCAATTGCCTGGGAGGTGAGATGATTGCGTATGCGTATGCGGATTTCGGGATGGGTCTGTCTGAATTTTTTCAGCGCGGGGAGGAGGAGCAGGTGCAGCGCGGTCTCGCTGGCGCCCACGGATACGACTCCCCGGTGTAACCCGGCGAGCATTTTCAATTCTTCTTCCGCCGTCTGAATCTGTTCCACAGCAATTTTTATATGAGAGTAGAGACGTTCGCCTTCGGGCGTCAGTGCGATTCCCCGGTTGGAGCGCACAAAGAGCAGGCATCCCAGATCGTGCTCGAGAAGCTTTATGGCCCGGGAAATGTTGGGCTGGCTGCCGTGCAGCATATCGGCGGCCAGCGTCAGGTTTTTGTATTTTGCGGCGTAATAAAAAATGCGGTAATACTCGTAGTTTATGTTCATTTCTTTGTCCGGCTCAGCGGGAACTCCTCCTCTTTGTGAATTAATATCTAAAAATGATATACCCAATATATCAAACATATATTTTTCAAATGCTTCTGCAGAAAGTATAATACCGGATGGAGAAAGATGCAAGCGTTTATACTGAAACGGAGGTATGGTTATGAATCGGGATCTGACAGTGGGGAGACCGGAGACAGTTCTATGGAAGTTTTGTGTGCCGTTGTTCGGGAGCATTCTCTTTCAACAGCTCTATAATATCGCGGACAGCTTTGTGGCGGGAAAGTATATCGGAGAGAATGCACTGGCTGCAGTGGGCAACAGCTATGAGATCACTCTGATCTTTATCGCGTTTGCCTTTGGCTGCAATATGGGCTGTTCCGTGACGGTGTCACAGTTGTTTGGCGCAAAGAAATACCGGGAAATGAAGACTGCCGTATATACATCCGTGACTGCCGGCGCCGTATTGTGTGTGCTGCTTGTGCTGTCGGGGATAATCGGCTGCGGGAGTCTGCTTGAGCTGATCCGTACCCCGGATATTATTTTTGCGGATTCTGAATTGTATCTGGATATTTATATTCTCGGTTTTCCGTTTCTGCTTTTTTATAATGTCGCCACAGGAATCTTTTCGGCCTTGGGGGATTCCAGGACGCCGTTTTTCTTTCTGGCGTTTTCGTCCCTCTCCAATATCGCTGTGGATATTTTGTTTGTCGCCGCCTTTCAGATGGGCGTGGCAGGTGTGGCGTGGGCGACTTGTCTCTGCCAGGGGCTGAGCTGTGTCCTGGCGCTGTGCGCAGTGAAAAAGAGACTGGACGGCATACATACGGAGAGTAAGGCGGCGCCGTTTTCGGCAGCGCTTCTGAAAAAAATTGCGGTCATTGCGATACCCAGTATCCTGCAGCAGAGTTTTATCTCGATCGGAAATATCGTGATTCAGGGTGTAATCAACGGGTTTGGTTCTGAGGTGATCGCAGGATATGCGGCGGCCGTCAAACTCAACAATCTGGTCATCACTTCACTCACAACGCTGGGGAACGGCATCTCCAATTACACGGCGCAGAATCTGGGAGCGGGACTCCTGCCCCGTGTGAGAGCAGGCTGCAGAGCGGCCGTCAAAATGGTATGGATGCTGTGTATACCCATTGTACTGCTGTATCTGCTGGGAAACCGGCTGCTGATACAGGTGTTTATGGATGAGCCTTCGGAGCTGGCGCTTCTGTCCGGAACCTGGTTTTTGAAAATTGTGGCGCCGTTTTACTTTGTCGTGTCCGTGAAGCTGGCGACTGACGGAATCCTGCGCGGGGCGGGGCTTATGAGACAGTTTATGACCGCAACCCTGACGGATCTGCTTCTGCGGGTGATTCTGGCCATCGTTTTTGCCGGACAGTGGGGATATCTGGGAATCTGGTGCGCATGGCCCGTGGGCTGGTGCGTCTCGGCAGTATTGTCCGTAGGGTTTTATCGGGCGAGGTTTGCGGTGAAAGAAAAAACGTAAACCAAATAAATACATGTGGTTGACAATGTGCAAGACGTGTGGTAAGATTATGTCAATTTATGGGAGAACGTATGAATACGAGGGAAAAGCTGCTGGAATTGCTGGAATCGAATAGGGGCGTGTATTTCTCGGGCGAGGAGATTGCCGGGAGGCTGAACGTATCGCGGACTGCTGTGTGGAAGGCGGTAAAATCGCTTCAAAGCGCGGGATATGCCATAGATGCGGTGACAAATAAGGGCTATTGTCTGTCGAGAGATACGGATATTCTGTCGGCGCAGGGAATCAGGAAATATCTGCGGGTTTCAAGGCAGCAGGTTTCTGATCCGGATATTTTCGTCCTTGATACGGCTGTTTCTACCAATGCCGTAGTGAGAGAGGGAGCTGACGGCGGTATGCCGGAGGGATATACCGTGCTGTCCAATGAACAATCGGCAGGGCGCGGGCGGCTGGGACGAAGCTTTTTTTCACCTCGGGGTACGGGTATATATATGAGCATACTGCTGCGTCCCGGAAACTGTTCGCCCGGGCAGGCGGTGAGAATTACTACCATGGCTGCTGTGGCTGTGTGTGAGGCCATTGAGGCCGTATCCGGAGAACAGGCGCAGATCAAGTGGGTGAATGACATCTATGTGCGGGACAAAAAGGTCTGCGGTATTTTGACGGAGGGTTCTTTCGGGCTGGAGAGCGGATTGCTGGAGTATGCCGTGCTGGGCGTCGGGATCAATGTGTATCAGCCGGAAGGAGGATTTCCGGAGGAATTGCTGGATATTGCGGGAGCTGTCCTGACGGATCGCAGGGAGGATGTCAAGAACCGTCTGGCTGCTGAGTTTTTGAATCATTTTTACGGATATTACGGTGGTCAGGGTCATGGTATTGCGGATTATGTGGAGGAGTACCGGCGGCGCAGCCTTGTGACCGGAAAGCGGATAGCCGTATTATCAGGAAATGAAACCAGAGGCGCGGTCGCCTTGGGTATAGATGATGAATGCGGTCTGTTAGTCAGATATGACGACGGCGGGGAGGCTTGTCTTTCCTCCGGGGAGATCAGCATTCGGCTCTAATTAATTGATTCATAGGAGGAGGCAGAGTATTGAGAGCAGGGAAAACCAGAAATCTGATTTTATGTGCAATGTTTGTGGCGTTGATCGTAGTGGGGGCGTTTATCAGAATACCGATCCCGGTGGTTCCGTTTACGCTGCAGTTTTTGTTTACAATGCGGGCGGGGCTTTTGCTGGGTGGGAAGTTGGGGGCCGCCGCGGTCTGCATTTACATAGTAATGGGTCTGCTGGGACTGCCTGTATTTACGGAAGGCGGCGGACTGGCCTATATCCTGAAGCCGAGTTTCGGCTACATTATCGGATTTGCGGTGGCTGCCTATGTCACGGGGCAGATTGCAAATAAGACGTCCCGGCCGGGTTACGGACGTCTGCTTTGTGCCAACTTTACCGGTCTGGCAATCGTCTATTTGTTCGGCATGGTCTATTATTATATGATCAGCAATTTTTATCTGGAGTCGCCGATCGGCTTGTGGCCATTATTTTTGTATTGCTTTATACTGGCTGTTCCGGGGGATATCGCGCTTTGCATTCTCGGCGCGGTGCTGGGGAAAAGGCTGATTCCGATAATGAAGAGAGAAAATGAACAGATGGCGGGAGTGATAAAATGACAAAGTTACAGGTATTGACGGATAAAGTGCTGAAGGGCGGAACGATCACAAGAGAGGAGGCGCTGTGTTTGTATGAGCAGCCGCTTTCGGAGCTGTGTGAGAGCGCCGATCGGATCCGCAGGCATTTTTGCGGCGACAGCTTTGATATCTGTACCATTATTAACGGAAAGAGCGGCGCATGTTCCGAGAACTGTAAATTTTGTGCGCAATCCGCCCACAATCACACCTGTGCGGAACAGTATCCGCTGCTTCCCGATGAGGAGATCCTGGCGCAGGCCAGAATCAATCACGAGCAGGGAGTGCTTCGCTATTCGATCGTCACTTCGGGAAAGCGTCTCTCCGATGAGGAGGTGGACAGGATGTGCGGGGTGGTGAGGAGAATCAAAGCAGAGGTGGGAATTTTAGTATGCGTCTCCTTTGGACTGTTGGAGGAAGGGCAGTTTCGTAAGCTGAAGGAAGCCGGGGTGACAAGAGTTCACAATAATCTGGAGACCTCCGGAAGAAATTTTGCCAATGTATGTACCACGCACAGCTTTGACGATAAGGTGGCGGCTATCCGCGCTGCTATGGCGGCAGGGCTTACAGTGTGCAGCGGCGGTATTATGGGGCTGGGAGAGTCGGTGGAAGACCGGATTGATATGGCGCTTAGTCTGCGGGAGCTTGGCATCAGAAGTGTACCGGTCAATCTGCTGAATCCGATTCCGGGTACGCCTTTTGAGAAGAACAGGAGACTGACTGACGAGGATCTTAAGAGGATCGTGGCAGTCTATCGTTTTCTTCTGCCCGATGCATATATCCGGCTGGCGGGGGGCAGGGGACTGCTCGCCGACAAGGGCAGGGGATGCTTTAAATCCGGCGCCAACGCGGCGATATCGGGGGATATGCTCACTACTGCCGGTATTACCACCGGGACGGATATGGAACTTTTAGAAGAGTTGGGTTATAAGGTGGAGATTGGTAATGAGTAAGAATTTGTTTGTGGCAGGAACGGGAACGGATATCGGAAAAACTTATGTGACGGGCCTTATACTGAAAAGCTTGGAAAAGAGCAAGCGGAGCGCTGCATATTATAAGGCGGCAATGAGCGGGAATGACCGCGGGCCGGACGGCCGTCTGATTCCGGGGGATGCGCTGTATGTGAAGACTGTATCCGGTATAGGACAGCCCCTGGAGGAGATGTGTCCGTTTGTTTATGAGACGGCGGTTTCTCCCCATCTGGCAGCCCGTATCGAGGGCGGTCCCGTGGACATGGAACGGGTTTTGGAAGGCTTTGACGCCGTCTGCGGCAGATATGAGTATGTCACGGCGGAGGGTTCCGGCGGGATTCTCTGTCCGCTGCGCTTTGACCGTCAGGAAATCTGGCTGGAGGACTTTATCAAAGCGAGGGATTTGAGCTGTCTGATGATCGCGGACGCGGGACTCGGGACGATCAATTCGGTGGTTCTCACTGCCGAATATATGAAGATGAGGCAGATTCCGGTGAAGGGGATTGTGTTTAACCGTTATCAGCCGGGAAATGTACTCCATGAGGACAATCTGGCGATGTGTGAGTACAGGACAGGGTTAAAGGTGCTGGCTTGCGTAAAGGACGGGGACACAGAGCTGGATATATCCCCGGAACTGCTGGAGTCTTTGTATGAATAGAGAGGCGGCCGCAGGATTGGATGAAAATGAGGTGACAATATGATCTGGTATCCTTATCAACAGATGAAGACAATGAAAACTCCATATAAAATTATAGACGCCGAGGGAGTGTATCTCTATACAGAGGATCGGAAGCTGATCGATTCGGTATCCTCCTGGTGGAGTGTGATCCACGGCTATAAGCACCCGGAGCTGAATCAGGCAATTCGGGACCAGTTGGAGAAATTTGCCCATGTGATGCTGGGCGGACTTACGCATGAACCGGTTCAGAGGCTGTCGGAAAAGCTGCAGAGCTGGCTTCCGGGGGATCTGGATTATTGCTTTTTTTCCGATTCCGGCAGCGTGGCAGTGGAGGTTGCTCTGAAGATGGCGCTGCAGTATTATATGAATCGGCAGGAGACGCAGCGCACCATGGTGCTGGCGCTGGAACATGCCTATCACGGAGACACCTTCAAGACCATGGAGGCGGGTGATGATGAGGATTATCATTTTGTGCTCAAGGCTTACGGCGAGAGTCCGCATGTCATGCATATCCCCACGAGGATAGAGGCGCTGGAGAGCGCTTTTGTAGAATATCACGCAAAGCTGAACTGCTTTCTTGTGGAGCCGTTATTGCAGGGCGCCGGCGGGATGCGCATGTATGATATCGCGTTTTTAAGACGAGCCAGAGAGCTCTGTGACGAGTACGGCGTACTGCTTGTTTTCGACGAGGTTGCAACCGGGTTCGGACGCACGGGAAACCGCTTTGTGGCGGATCTGGTGACGCCGGATATTCTTGTGCTGGGAAAAGCTTTGACGGGAGGCTATATCGGTCATGCCGTCACTGTGGCGAACCGCAGAGTGTACGAAGGCTTTTATGACGACGATCCTTCTCATGCGCTGATGCATGGTCCCACCTTTATGGGAAATGCACTGGCCTGCAGCGTGGCGCTGAAATCCATAGAACTGTTTGAACGGCAGGACTATCTGTCCAAAATCCGCAGGATCGAGGAGATCACCCGCCGGGAGATGGAGGGATTCTCCGATCCCCGCGTCAGGGAAGTGCGGATCATGGGAGCCTGCGTGTGCATTGAGGTATATGACCCGACGGTTATCGCCGGATATCAGGAGTTTGCATATGAACGCGGCGTGTTCAGCCGGCCGTTCCTGAATTATCTGTACGCGATGGTGCCTTATGTCATCGAAGAGGAGGAGCTGGTGCGGGTTCTGGATACAATGAAGCAATGGTTTGAAAATCAGAAATAAAAAGATACGACAGCCGGCAAAATTTTCCGGTGCGGTTGACAAAGGAATTTGCATATATTATACTAATAGTACCGAACTGGGCTTTTGAGTTCGGTTTTGGAGCAATAAACCGTATGAAATGTATGTTGTATGGGCGCGAAGGCGGAGGAGCGAAGTTATGAGGATTTATGAGAAACCTGTCGTTTTGACCAATGAAGAGCTCGCTGAGGGCGTATACGCGGGAAGCGGAAATTGTTACAGTACGACGGCTACAATCATGCAGCTGCCTGCGAGTACGCATGGTTATATTATTCAGGTAAATGCGACGCATGCGGCTTCAGACGGACATCACAGCACCAATCGCCATATAGAGGTTTCATTCAATCAGGTAGTCAATTATGTGTCCAGCGAGGCTTCGCAGTGCTGGGGAAGCGGTACTACCAAGCTTACCCTGGAGTATGCGAGACGCAATGGAGCTCCCTACCACAATAATGCCTCCGAATATATCGGTCTGGGTAATCTGGAGGTTACCTCTGAGTCAGGTCTTGCGATCACAGGCTGCAGATGTGTGTATTGTGATGAGGACTGCAACCAGCACTGACCGATGTGCGGCGGAACGTATGAAAAACGAAGATGCATAACGAATTTGCGTGCATGAGAATATGAGAAGAGGTTATGTGGCTGCATAACCTCTTTTTTTCCATATTAGTATCAAACGGTATTAGTAATAAACAATCAGGGAAACAGATTATGAAGGATAAGATCAAATTTATTATAGGCAGGGTTAAGGCGGGCAGACTGCAGGAGATGTGGCGGCAGACGGTCTGGATCTACCACTATGCCAGACGTTACTGGCTTGCTATGATATTTTACACGCTGCTGGGGATGTTCGGGACGGTGGTATCGCTATTGACCAGTATGGTCTCCAGAAATCTGGTGGATATCATCACGGGGCATGAGGCGGGCAGGGTTGTTCAGACCTTTTGCATGATGATCGGATTAAGTGTGGGGGCCACGCTGGTGGGGATGGTGTCGGACTATGCTGCCGGGTGGATCAGCATGAAGGTGGATGCAGAGATCAAGGCTGATATCTTTGAAAAGATTCTTGTGACAGACTGGGAGTCTCTGACCAATTATCACACGGGTGATCTTCTGACCAGATGGAGTTCGGACGCCTCCAATATATCTGCCGGTGTGCTCAGCTTTGTACCCAATTTTATCATTTATTTCTTTCGCTTTGTCAGTGCCTTTGCAATGATTATTTATTATGATGCATCCTTTGCCATATTTGCTTTTCTGGGGATGCCGGTGAGTCTGATCCTGTCGAGAACCCTGATGAACCGCATGGTCAACAATGACAAAAGAAGCGCAGCCATGGGGGCCAGGATGTCCGGTTTTAATCAGGAGGCTTTCTCCAATGTGCAGATCATCAAGGCCTTTGATCTGGTACGGCTCTATATCGCCCGGCTGAGACAGCTTCAGTCGGAATATATTTCCATGAGGCTGGATTTCAAGAAAATGGCTATCGGAACCTCACTGCTGCTGACTACGGTGGGGCTTCTGGTGTCCTATGCCTCCTACGGCTGGGGGATTTATCGAGTGTGGAGCGGAGCTATCACCTACGGAACCATGACGATGTTTCTCACTTTGTCGGGAACCCTGACAGGGACGCTGCACAATCTGACCACACTGGTGCCCACTGCGATCGGACTGACCACCTCCGCGGGGCGGCTCATGGATATCGTGGAGATGCCCCGGGAGGATTACAGTCATGATGATGAGGTGGAGCGGTTTTGGGAGGCGCATCGGGCAGAGGGCATGAGTCTCTGTATCCGGGACGTAAAATACGCTTATCAGAACGGCACCCTGGTATTTGAGCATGCCTCCATGGAGGCCCATCCTCATGAGGTGATCGGACTGGTGGGGCCTTCCGGGGAGGGCAAGACCACAATGATGCGGTTGATGCTGTCCCTGATTGCTCCCCAGGAGGGGGAGGTGCTGCTGTGCGGGGGAGACGCCGGAGACAAATACGGACACAGGAGCTGTGAGGCAGGAGATGTCCTTGCGTTGACTGCCTCAGTCAGAAAGCTCTTTTCTTATGTGCCCCAGGGCAATACGCTGTTTTCGGGCACCATTGCGGAGAATATGAGGAATGTGAAGCAGGAAGCCACGGAGGAGGAGATGATAGAAGCGCTGAAGCTGGCCTGTGCATGGGAGTTTGTGGAGAAGCTGCCGCAGGGACTCTACAGTCCGGTGAAGGAGAGGGGCGGCGGCTTTTCGGAGGGACAAGCCCAGAGACTTGCCATCGCCAGGGCGCTCCTTCGGAAATCTCCGCTGCTGCTTCTGGACGAGGCCACTTCAGCGCTGGATGTGGCCACGGAGAGAAGAGTGCTGAGGAATATTATGCAGGACAGATATCCCCGCACCTGTATTGTGACCACGCACCGTCCCACGGTGCTGAGTGCCTGCAGCCGGGTCTACGGTATCCGGGACGGGCGCTGTGTGGTGCTCAGTGAAGAGGAGATCGGCGAATTGGTGAGAGGATTTTGAGTCAGGACTGACGGGGGTATCCTAAATAAAGGTGAATTTCATTGCGGATGGTCTCCACGGCCTTGGGGGTTGGGGTGCAGTGCAGGCGGCAGATGAGTATCCGTGCGGCCAGTGCATCCACAAGACGCAGGCTGCGCCCGTAGAGCTTACCGTCCCACGACGGAGAGATGAGGCGTTGCAGTACCAGAAGCCGTTTTTGATCCTGGGAGAGCCGTTCCACATAGTTCTCAGGGGACTGTCGCAGGAGAATGATCCCGCCTAAGGGGTGGGTCCGGGTGTCTGCGAGGCCGGAACTGCCGCACCAGGGAATCCCGTGGATGAGGGCCTGACCGTTATCCATGGCTAAGAGATTCAGATCGCCGTTTAAAACAGGTACCTGAAGCATTGAGTGCCACAGGTTGGCGTGAGTGGACTTGCCGGTGCCCGAGGAGGCGGCAAACAGCCATGCTTTTTCCTCATATAAAACAGAGGAAGCGTGCAGGACGGCCATATGATGCCTCTGGGCCAGGTAGAGAAACGGAAGCTGCAGAGCGTGGAAGAGATCGCTTTGAAAAATCCGGGTAAAGGGTCCGGTGCAATAAAAGATGCATCGGGATGCATCCTTTGTCAGATGTGCCTCTGCAATCTGCGGTGCAGACGGGAAGAGGAGAATATATTTTTCCCTGCACTCAATCACGGATAGCTCATCGCTCCTGAGAAGCAGTTTTCCGTTTTCGCGGACAGCGGGCGCGTGGGTCAGTACCTGGAGCTGCTGGTGGGGATGTTCCGAAGCCTCACATTCGAAGGCATCCAGATCAGAGGAAAAGGCCGGGGCAGGACCATAGAGCATACAGTTCAGTCCGGCGATGCGGATGCATTTATAAAAGTCAGAGGAGGGGCGGGAAGGCTCTTCGGAGGAGGACGTTGACCCGGAGATGAGAATGCCCTGAGACATAAGCTGTGACACAAATTCCCGGATGTCTTCCTCCAGACGGGGGAGCGCCTGCGGTCCGGCAGAAAAATGTTCGGCGCAAAGCCTGGCAAGCTCTTCCACAGAGCGGTCCTTTTTGAGCAGTTTCCAGAGATAGGCTCCGGTCTCATTGATCCGGATGCCCCGCCGCTGGTCGGCGATGAGCTGTCCTACGGGGAGCAGATAGGGAACTTTGGCGATTCGTTTTAAAACATAGCATTGGTTTTGTCTCATAATCGATTCATCCTCCATAAGACGATTATAGCATCGTGACGGCAGAAATGCCATAGGTATTGAGCGCGGGGGAACAGGGAGGTGCTGGTATGCAGGAGGGAAAGGTAAGCCCGGAGGAGCTTCTTGGAGAGGGAAGGACGATTCAGTTCCAGCCCATAGGATACAGTATGTATCCGCTCTTTGTGCCGGGGCGTGATCAGGCGGTGGTAGCCCCTGTGAGAGATATGGTACCAAGGCGCGGAGATGTGGTGCTCTACCGCAGGGACGGAGGAATTCTGGTACTGCACCGCATCTGGAAGCGCAGGCAGGACGGGTTTTATCTGGTGGGAGATAATGAACACAAAATAGAAGGCCCTTTGCGGAGAGACCAGATCAAGGGTATCCTGGTGGGCGTCGTCCGAAAGGGCCGGTATTTCTCTGTGAATCATCTGTTGTATCGCTGCGTGTCGGGGATATGGCTTTGGCTGCGGCCGTTTCGCCCATATCTTGCGCGGCTTGTCTCCTGTTGTAAAAGAAGACGTTAATATTAAGTATGCCTGTAAACGCTTATTTCGGAAGATTAAACTTAGCGATCAAAGCGTCCAGCGAAGCGGCCTGCGCCGACAGCTCCTGGCTGGTTGCGGAGGATTCCTCGGCAACTGCCGCGTTTGTCTGGATGACATCCGAGATCTGGTTGATTCCCAGCTCGGCTTCTTTCATAGTAGCTGCCTGATTGGCTGAGAGAGCGCTCAGCTCTTTGGAGGAAGCCGCAACCTTTCTGATTCCTTCCACCACCGTTTGGATGGAAGTCACCGCACGGTCGGTAACCTTGTTTCCATTCTCGATCTCCTGCATAATGCCTTCGATCAGAGTTCTGGTATCCACCGCAGATTTGCTGCTCTGCTCCGCAAGCTGCCTGATCTCGTCCGCAACCACGGAGAAGCCTCGTCCTGCCTCGCCCGCTCTGGCAGCCTCAATGGAGGCATTCAGTGAGAGCAGATTGGTCTGTTCCGCAATATTCTCAATCTCTCCGATGATATTTCCGATCTGCTGAGAAGTCTCGTTGATATGTGTCATAGCTTCCACCATGGCCCGCATATCGGCATTGCTTTCGTCTGCCACGTCCGCGTATCTCTGCGACTGATGGTAGGACTCTTCCGCGGAGGAGGCTGCTTTATCGGCGGCGGAGGCAATCGTTGTGATCTGCGCCTGAAGCTCTTCCACTGCGCCGGCCTGTTCGGTGGCGCCTTCCGCAAGACTCATGGCGGTCTCGGCCAGATTGCCGGAACCCGCTGTCACCTGTATGGAGGATTCTTCGATAAAGTGCATGGTGTCTATCATGGAATCCCTCAATTGCTTTGCGGAATCAAACAGCTGCTTAAAGTCTCCGATGTATCTGGAGCCGTCTTTGGAGTGGACTGTGTAATCCGAGTTTGCCATCTGTCCCAGCACATATTCCAGATCGGATATGATAAATTCCAGACATCCCCTCATGTCATTAGCCGATTTGACCATATCGGCAACTTCATCCTCCGTCTCCACTGTGGGGAAGGGACTGGACAGATCTCCCTGGGCAAAATGCTCCAGACGGCCGCTCAGCTCGATCAGCGGTTTGGAAATGCCTGTTGCAATGCTCCGTCCCAGGCGTACGGAAAGTACAATGGAGAGAACGATCGCCACGGCGCTTGCGACTACAAGGAGGATGCACACAATGGTCATTGTAGCGGATACACTGTTGCCCCGGTCTACCTTTACGTCCATAATATCAATGAGTTGATCATTGATCTCGTCATACAGAGGCATCAGCTCGGTCATGGCCCTGCTCTGAGCCTCCTTGGAGGAATTGATATCCGGTAAAGATCCCAGCTCCAGAATTTCGCTTTCCAAAGCCCAGTAATCGGTTAATAAATTGGAGATATCGGCGTATATCTTTTTGTTTGCATCTGACACCATTACACTTTGCAGCTTGGCAAAGCTCTGTGTGAACTCTTCCACAATCTGATCGTGGTTGGCTCTCATGCTCTGAACGGCGGCGGGGTCATCATAGCCGATACATCCGCGAAGCGCCGATCTTGCGTCCGCAAAATAGGTCATGGTCTTGCCTACGTCTCCCTGCGCAAAACCGTAATCCTGCAGTGAGCTTGCGTAGATCACGGCCACCGTGATGAGAACGAGCAGTACTGCCGCTGCCACTGCGGCAGGGATGCCCGATGCGAAGACAAAGGCGCGGATCAGCCTGTCCTTGATTCGAAACTTGTTTAACTTCTTTGACATTACATTATCCTCCTTCTATTGTGCTTTGCAAATTATGTACCTGTCTGTAGAGCTTATCTGTAATTAATTTAAAGGCTCCGTGACTGCAGGGTCTACCGCTTCATGTTCCACCGTATTGTAGCGAAGATCCAGAAATTGTGTACGGTTATTGCGGAACAGGGTATTCAGATCATCGGAGTAGCCGACTATGACCCAGGGGCAGGAGAGATGAAACCGCTGGAGCATCTCCTGGGCGGCGTTTTCGTCGGAAACGCCGATATTGAAGGCATCCTTGTAACCGTCGGCAAAAATCGTGACGCTGTAGGTAGTGCCTGTTTTGATACCATTGGTACGGTGGGTGGTAGTACTCTGATAGACCCACATGATCTTTTGGTTGGGGATGGCCCGGGGCTGCGTGCTGTTTACATCGAAGAAAGTAAAGAGCCTGCCGATCCGGATCTGCCCTTTTTTGGCGTAGAATGCGGCTGTGTTGAAATCGGATTCCGCATAGGATTCCGGATATCCGGAAAGCTCTATATCATGACGCAGCGCCTTCAGGTAGCCGCCTTTTGAACCCTTGACAATACGCGAAACGCCCCATATAACCAATGCGGCCCCGCCAAGGAAGAGCAGTATGTACAGGATGTTCTGGGCGAGCTTGTTCGCATGTACGTCGATATAGTACGGAAGAGTCAGCTCCTCGATGTCTGTGTCGGTAAATCCGGCCTCTTTCCAGAATTCTTTGTAGTATTGGTACTCTTTGTCACCGAGCTTGCGGATCTTGCCGGAGAAGGTGAGGGGATTGGAGAGCAGACCGCTGTAGGTGCTCTCCGTCATGGTATCCATCTTGGAACCATAGCTTGAAGGTACCTTGACAGCCATATATTTATACTCCGTTTCCGCATCGTCCATAGCCCCGGTGTAGATAATATAGTAGTAAGCCGAGATAGTGACTTTGTTGGTCGAAGTGTTTTTGCTGCCGGATTCTATGAAACAGCCAAAGTTTTCCCACAGTTCTACCTCCACCAGCTGATTTTTGATCTCATCGGGGGCCAGTGTTGCGAAATCCACATAGCCTGTGGCGGCAAAAAAGGCGTTGCCCGCGTTAAAAAGCGCCAGAGCACCGCCTCCAATCAGCAGAATGACAGACAGAATCAGAGAAGACTTAAAAGAACTTTTCCGAAGTGTCTCAAACATATTTTTTCCTCCACTCTTAAGTAAGTATAGAACGTCCGCGATACATCCCTAAAACGTGTAAGTATCAATATTAGTCTACCCTAAATAACGGTTTTTTGCAATCTATTTCTATCGATAAATTGCACAGGAAATTTCTGGTTCTCAGGTGAGACCGGGCATATGGCTGCAAAGCTCCGCCATCTCCTCCGCAGGGAGGGGAGAGGGGGATTTCAGCCAGGTCTCGATGACGCCCACATAGCCTGATACGATAAAGGAGTAATAGTATTCCCCCGGGGGATCCGCATCGGGGACAAGCCGCATGAGGCGTTCCTTCACCAGATTCTTCAGTCCGTTTACAAAGGCGGAATCGCCGTGGGGGCCGATCATTACCCGGGAGAGATCATAGTGGCGCTCCAGAAAGGAGAACACCTCCGCCAGCACTGCTTTGTGGGTGGTGAGCTGTGCCTCCTTATCCAGATTCCTGTCCAGAATGTCATTGAATTCTACAAACAGTTCATCCTCTATCCGGTGCAGCATATCGTAGATATCCGTGTAATGCAGATAAAAAGTGCCTCTGTTGATATCTGCCAGATCCGCCAGTTCTTTCACGGAGATATCCTGTAGTTCTTTTTCTTCCATGAGCCGGATCAGGCTCTGCTGCAGAAGGCTTCTGGTCCTTCTCACCCTGCGGTCGGATTTTCGGTCGTCAGTTTTCTTGTCGTCCATGGTCTCCTCCTTTTCTAAACATTTTATAAATTATAGACAGTGTAAAGCCTGCCTGTCGAAAAAGGCACAAAGCGGTCAAAGCTGTTTATTGCCTTTTTCATGCCATTGATTATAATGAGTGCATCAAGATAATTAACATAAGTCAATTATAGCACATATGATGTATAAAATGCAACTGGTGCAAAACAGACTTGGAGATGAGGGAGGGATTTCCTGTGGAAGAGAAGGAAAAGAAGGAAGACTCGTTTATGATGAAACTGTCCACTTTGATCGTGGATAAGAGAAAGGGCTTTTATCTGGTCTTCATCGTATTGATTCTGTTCAGCATTCTGTCTATGAACAAGGTGAAGGTCAATAATGACCTGACCACCTATCTGCCCGGCACCACGGAGACCAGGCAGGGTATTGATCTGATGGATGAACAGTTTATCACTTATGGCACCGCCCGGGTGATGGTCTGCAGTATCACCTACGCGGAGGCGGAGGAGCTGGCGGCGGCACTGGAGGAGACGGAGGGAGTCAGCATGCTGGAGTTCGACGATTCTCCCGGGCATTATCATGATATGGAGGCGCTGTTCGATATCACCTTTGCCTATGAGGCGGGGGAGCCTGAGGCGCAGGAGTGTCTGGACCGGGTGCTGGAGCTTTTGTCCGGACGGGATACCTATTATTCCTCGGATATCGGTCAGGAGGAGCGGGATGCGGACGATTTAAGTGCGGATATGATCATCATTCTGGTTCTGGCCGGTGCGGTCATTGTGGCGGTGCTGCTCTTTACCTCCACAACCTACGCCGAGATTCCGGTCTATCTGATGACCTTTATCGTGGCTGCTATCCTGAACAAGGGCACCAATTACTGGTTTGGCACCATCAGCTTTGTCACCAATTCCATCGCGGTGGTGCTGCAGCTTGCGCTTGCACTGGACTATGCCATCATTCTGGCCCATCGTTTTATGGAGGAGCATGAGGACAAGGACGCCAGAGAGGCCGTGATCGCGGCTCTGAGCAAGGCGATTCCCGAGATATCCTCCAGTTCACTGACCACTGTGTCCGGTATGGTGGCGCTGATGTTCATGCAGTTCCGCATCGGCTATGATATGGGGATCATTCTGGCCAAGGCTATCGTCCTGAGTCTTGTATCCGTATTCTTCCTGATGCCCGGCCTGCTGCTCACCTTCTCCAGGGCTATCGACGGAACTCATCACAAGAGCTTTGTGCCCAGGATCACGGCTGTGGGTAAATTCTGCGTACATACCCGTTACATTGTGCCGCCCATATTGGTAGTATCCGTGGTTGCTGCGTGTATTCTCTCGGGTAAGGCTGAATATGTATACGATGTGAACACGCTGGATTCCAAGACGATGAGCGACAACAAGTTCTCCGTGAGCATGGTAAACCGGGAGTTTGGCGTGGTCAATACGCTGGCAGTGCTCCTGCCAAACGGTAATTATGAGAAGGAGGCTCAGGTGCTCCGCAGTCTTGAGCGTATGCCGGAGATCGATTCCTGTATGGGATTGTCCAATATCGAGGCCATGGACGGTTATATGTTGACGGAGGCGCTCTCGCCCAGAGAGTTTTCCGAACTCATTGATCTGGACGTGGAGGTGGCGGACCTGCTCTATGCGGCATATGCTGTGGACAACAGCAATTACGGGGCGCTGGTGGGAAATGTGTCGGAGTATAAAGTACCCTTGATCGATATGTTTCTTTTTATCTATAACCAGAAGGAGAGCGGAAATATCACCCTTGAGGATGAGCTGGAGGAGAAGCTGTCGGATGCCTATTCTCAGATCAGTATAGCCAGAGACCAGCTTCTGGGGGAGAATTACAGCCGTTTTGTGCTGCAGCTTGCCGTTCCGGTGGAGGGAGCGGAAACCTATGAAGCCTTGGAGAAGATCCGGTCTGCGGTTGCGGAGTATTATCCCGTGGAGGAGATTTATCTGGTGGGAAATTCTACCAGCAACAGGGATCTGAGTGATTCCTTCAGCACGGACAATTCCATAATCACGGTGCTGACGGCGCTGTTTGTCATGATTATCCTTTTGTTCACCTTCCAGTCGGCGGGACTGCCGGTATTGTTGGTGTTGACGATTCAGGGCAGTATCTGGATCAATTTCTCACTGCCCTATCTGCAGAATGAGCCGGTGTATTTCCTGGGATATCTGGTGGTGTCGGCCATTCAGATGGGCGCCACCATCGACTATGCCATTGTCATTACAAGCCGCTATACGGATCTGAAGACCTATATGCCGATCAAGGATGCCATCGTGGAGACTCTGAATCAGGCGTTTCCCACGATCGTCACAAGCGGCTCCGTGCTGGTGGCTGCGGGTTTTATCATCAGCAATGTGTCCACCAATGCGGTGGTGGCGGCCATCGGACTTGCGCTGGGCAGAGGAACCCTGACTTCCATTGCGCTGGTTCTGCTGGTTCTGCCCCAGACGCTTCTGGTGGGAGATATCATAATCGAGAAAACAGCCTTCACCATCAACACAAATCTGACAAAGCCTCTTCCGGCAAACGGCAGGATCCGCATGAACGGTCATGTGAGAGGCTATGTGAACGGTGTGATTGACGGTGATTTCTCCGGAGTCATCGACGGTGAGATGGGAGCCGTGGTGCGGGCCAGAGATACGGTGGAGGATTTGAAGGAGGTGGCAGACAATGCAGCTATTTAAGAACACATCTGAAGGAAAGCGTATCATGAGATATCTGGCGTGGGTGCTTGGCGGAGTCCTGATCCTGCAGACGCCTGTCCCGGTGTCCGCCGCGCAGTCGTCTTCTACCTATGAGGAGTACCGGGCAGGCACGATGTCGGTAAAGGAGGCGGAGGGGTATACCGTGGTATCGGTATCCACGGAGGAGGAGCTTGCCCGTCTGGCCGAGGACTGTCGTCTGGACAGCTGGTCGAGGGATAAACTGGTTCAGCTGGAGCAGGATATTGAACTGGATCGGTACACGGAGCTGATGATTCCCGATTTCGGCGGAATATTTGAGGGAAACGGGCATAAGATCAGCAATCTGCATATTGAGAGCGCGGGTTCTGCGGCGGGATTGTTCCGTTATCTGCAGGAGGGCGCGTCAGTTCGCAATCTACATGTTCAAGGCAGGGTGGAGCCGGACGGCACCCGCAGCCGGGCAGGCGGTATCGTGGGCGTCAATTACGGTCTGATAAACGGCTGTACCTTCACGGGTCTGGTGAGCGGAGACAGTGAGGTGGGCGGCATCGCAGGCAGCAATATGGAGAGCGGCGAGATCAGAAACTGTACCTCCGGCGCCGCGGTGCTGGGCAATCACTCCACAGGCGGCATCGCAGGCAGCAATCGGGGCGTCCTATCCAGATGCAAAAATACGGGAAATATCAATACCTTCAGTGAGGAGGTATTCTATGAGCTGGAGGATATCACGGTGGAGAGACTGGAGGATCTGGGCAGTACCTCCAATGTGACAGCACACACGGACACGGGAGGCATTGCAGGAATATCCTATGGAAAGCTGTATGCCTGTACCAATACGGGAACCGTGGGATATGTCCATGTGGGTTATAATGTGGGAGGCATCGCGGGCAGGCTCTCCCAGGGATATCTGTCTGACTGCCGCAATGAGGGGCATGTGCTGGGCAGAAAGGATGTGGGCGGTATCGCCGGTCAGATGGAGCCGTTTCTGGTGGTGGAGTACATGACCGATAAGCTGCAGGAGCTGGATGAGGAGATGGAGACCCTTTTTGATCTTTTGGATCACTCCGCAGAGAGTCTGGGCAGTTATGGGTCTCAGGCTGCGGATATCATGAAGAGCAGCACGGATCATCTGGATAAGGCTCATGATGCGGGCGGGCGTCTCGTGGATACGGCGGGGGAGGTATGGTATATCTACAATCAGGAGCTGCGCGGTATCGGCAGGGATATGCGCAGGCTCAACGATGAGATCAGGCCGGACGACGGTAAGGATGGAACGGGGGACGGAGCGGACAAAGAGATAGGCTCCATCGGGCACAATATTGAGAGTTATCTGGCGGCGCTGGGGAAATTCGGCGACAGTACGGGGAAGCATCTGCAGAAAATGGCGGATGCGGCAGATGCCGGGTCGGAAGACTTTTCCAGGGATATGAGTATTTTTGAGGAGGAGCTGAGCAGAACGGGTGACGATCTGGACCGGCTGGCGGAGGTCCTGGATCAGGGAGCGGACTCGGCGGATGCCAACGCGGATGCCATCTGCAGCCAGGCCCGGGTGATTCAGAGTCTGGTGTCGGGAATTCGGGACGATTTGTTTGCATATGAGGGACTGGTAGTGGAGGACGCTTCGGATGAGTCTGCCGGGGAGGCATCCGAGGTCCTGCCCTCGGATGAAGAGTCCAAAGAGGAACTGTATGCGGAAGAAAATTACGACACGGCCAGCTTTCGGAAGGGTAAGATAGAGGGCTGCCGCAATGAGGGCAGAGTGGAAGCGGATTCCACTGTGGGCGGCATTGTGGGACAGATTGCAATTGAATATGATATGGATCCCGAGGACGATCTGACTTACACCGGGGAGGAGAGTCTTCAGATTGAGCGCAAGGTGAAGGCAGTGGTCCGGGACAGCTTAAACCGCGGAGAGATCGTGGGAAAACGAAATTATGTGGGAGGCATTGCGGGCAAAGCGGATTTCGGAGTCATCATTTCCTGCGAGTCTTACGGAGACGTGAGCAGTACAGGGGGCAGCAAGGTGGGCGGTGTGGCCGGAGCATCCGGTTATGCGATCCGCAGCTGCTATTCCATGGGGAAGCTCTCCGGACAGAATCAGGTTGGCGGTATCGTGGGCAAAGGCTGTGATGTATTTTACAGCTATGCCTATAATCAGCTGGAGGCTGAGGGAGAGTGCTGCGGCTCCATCGCGGGCATCCTGGAGGATACCGGTACTCTTTACGGCAATTATTATGTGGAAAACAACCGGGGCGGTGTGGACGGCATCGGTTATCAGGGCGGAGCCACACCTTTAAGCTACGGGGAATTTTGCGCATCCCGGGGAATACCTCAGGCATTTACCGGATTTCATCTGTCCCTCAGGGCCGGGGGAGTAGAGCTGGCCGTTTTGGAGTGCGGGTACGGCGAGTCCGTTGATAAGGATATGATTCCTGATATTCCGGTGCGGGACGGCTGTTACGGTGTCTGGCCCGAGTTTGATTTTGACTGTGTCACCGACAATGCGGTCCTGGAGGCACAGTACGAGAGGTGGCTGGGTTCTCTTGCGGGAGAGGAGAGAGATGAGACGGGAAAAAGCCTGATCCTGGTGGAAGGGCAGTTCCTGCCGGGATCAAGACTGGAGACTGTGGAGCGAGAGAACGGTACAGAGATCGTGATCATGCAGCCCGGATTTGAAAAGGGCCGGATACTTTCGGAGTATGAGGACTACCGCCGGCCTGTGACAGTGCGTATTTTGTGTGAGGATGCGGACAATATCCGGGTGGAGGTGGAGAGAGACGGCGCGTTCACCGAGGCTGACACAGAGGCGATAGGAGGATATGTGATTTTTGCCATGGAGGAGCCCGGCGTTTTCCGGGTGACAAAACAGGAAAATCGTGCTATGCTGACAGTAATACTTGCAGCGGCAGCGGCGCTGGTGTCTGCGGCGGTCCTGATCCGGACCGGCCGGTCTGTAAAAAGACGCCGGGCAGAGACCGCTGCAAAGAGCATGGCAGGCGAGGTAGAGAGCGGTGGAGGAGATACGGGCGGTTCTGTTTGATATGGATGGTACTCTGATTGACACGGAGGGTTATTACCGGATTTTCTGGCCCCGGGCACTGGCGGAATTTGGCTTCCGGATGACGGATGAGCAGGCTCTGTCCATGCGTAGCCTGGGGAGGCCCTTTGCCCCCGGGAGACTGCGGGAGTGGTTCGGTGAGGAGCTGGACTATGCCGCGGTGCGCGAAAAAAGAAAAGAACTGATGGAGAAGGCGCTTGCGCGCGACGGGATCAAGGTGAAGCCCGGCGCGGAGGCGCTTTTGGCCTATTTGCAGAAAAGAGGGATCATCACTGCGGTAGTCACCGCCACGGACAGGGAGCGGGCGCAGCGGTATCTGTCTCAGACCGGACTCGCTCCCTGTTTCGACAGGGTGGTCAGCGCCGTGGAAGTGCGGCAGGGGAAGCCTGCGCCGGATATTTATCTCTATGCCTGTGAGGAGCTGGGGGTAAAGCCTGAGGCCTGTGTGGCGGTGGAGGATTCTCCAAACGGCATCCTATCTGCCTGCCGGGCGGGATGCCGGGTGATCATGGTGCCGGATCAGACAGAGCCGGACGAATCCCTCTCGGAATGTCTCTGGGCATGTGTGCGTGACCTGGCGGAAATTAAGGCGCTCATACCTTGATTTTTGAGCGGGTATGTGTTATTATTTTAACGATTTGATGGCAATGATTACCGGGGGCGATTTTACCGGAATCATACAGCGGGAAAAGGAGAGGAAGAGAAGATGGGACAGAAGTTTGATGCGATTGCGGAGAAGGTTCAGAAATGCAGCATGAAGAAGATCGCCGTGTCCGTGGCACAGGACAACGCAGTGCTGGAGGCTGTGAAAGCGGCGAAGGAGCGCGGTATCGCGGAGGCGGTGCTGGTGGGCGACGAGGAGAAAATCCGGGAGATTGCGGCTTCCATGGGAATGGATCTGACAGGTTATGAGATCATTGACGAGCCGGATATGATCCAGGCCTCTCTGACGGCGGTGAAGCTGGCCCATGAGGGCAAAGCCGACATGTATATGAAGGGACTCATTGACAGCAAGAATTTCCTCAAGAGTGTGCTGGACAAGGAGGTGGGCCTGCGGACAGGGGGACCGCTGTCCCATGTGTGTGTGTTTGACATCCCCGGTATGGACAGACTGCTGTTTTTGACGGATGTGGCTTTTATGACCTATCCCACGCTGGAAGATAAGGTGAATATCATAAAAAATACGCTGCCTGTGTGCAGGGCCTGCGGTGTGGAGATGCCCAAGGTTGCGCCTCTTGCGGCGGTTGAGACAGTGAACCCCAAGATGCCTGTCACGGTGGAGGCCGCAGAGCTGACCCGCATGTGCGAGGCGGGTGAGCTTACGGGCTGTATCGTGGACGGCCCGCTGTCCATGGACATTGCCATAGACAGGGAGGCGGCAAAGCACAAGGGAGCTACCGACAGAAAGGTTCAGGGAGACGCGGATATCCTGCTGTTTCCTGATATCCATGCGGGTAATCTGGTGTACAAGACGATCGTGCATCTGGTGGATGTGCAGAACGGCTGTATTCTCACAGGAACCAAGGTGCCCGTGATCCTCACCAGCCGCTCCGACAGCTTTGAGACCAAGGTAAATTCCATCATTCTGGCCGCAGTGGTGGCGGAAGAGATGAAGAAAAATCAGGAGGTATAAAAATGGCTATCAAGAGTTTGATCATTAATCCCGGATCCACCTCCACCAAGATCGGTGTGTTTGAGGATGAGACCCTTTTGTTTGAGGAGACCTTGAGACATTCCACGGAGGAGATATCCGGTTTTGCGTCTATCGTAGACCAGAAGGATTTCCGCAAAAAGATCATAACGGATCTTCTTGCGTCAAAAGATTTTGATCTGAGATCGCTGAATGTGGTGGTGGGCCGCGGCGGTATGCTCAAGCCTATCCCCGGCGGAACCTATGCGGTGACTGACGCGCTGCTGGAAGATCTGAAGGTGGGCGTGCAGGGACAGCATGCCTCGAATCTGGGCGGTATTCTGGCGCGGGAGATCGGTGATTCCATCGGAGTGCCTTCCTATATTGTGGATCCGGTGGTGGTGGATGAGCTGATGCCGGTGTCAAGACTCTCCGGTGTGCCGGAGCTTCCCCGCGTCAGCATTTTTCATGCCCTGAATCAGAAAGCGGTGGCAAAGCGTTACGCAAGGGAGATTGGCACGCCCTATGAGTCCCTGCGGCTGATTGTGGTACATATGGGAGGCGGTGTGTCCGTGGGCGCCCATGTGGGAGGTAAGGTTGTGGACGTGTTCAACGCGTTGGACGGCGACGGTGCGTTTTCGCCTGAGAGAGCCGGGGCGGTTCCCTGCGGCTCGCTGGTGAAATTGTGCTTTTCGGGTAAATATACAGAGCAGGAAATTTATTCAAAGCTGGTGGGCAAGGGAGGATTTAACGCTTATCTTGGCACCAATGACATGCGTGAAGTGACCCGGATGGCAAATGAGGGAAATGAGGAGGCGAAGCTGGCGAAGGCGGCTTTTCTGCATCAGGTGGCAAAGGACATCGGCTCCATGGCATGTGTGCTGAAGGGAGAAGTGGATCAGATCATCGTCACCGGAGGTATCGCCTACGGCGCCGATGTGATCGTATCTCTGCGGGAGAGTGCCGAGTGGATTGCTCCCTTTACGGTATATCCCGGCGAGGATGAGCTTCTGGCACTGGCACAGGGTGCGCTTCGTGTAATGAATGGCGAGGAGCAGGTCTGCAAATACTGACAGGGTGTAACCAATTATCATAAATTTGAGGAGAACAGAGGGCGAGAATGTGAAAATTAGACAGAGTGTGTGGCAGAGTGTTTCGCCCATGAAGCTGATCCTGAGCGGCTACTGCCTGATTATTTTGGTGGGGACTTTGCTGCTGTCACTGCCGGCCGCTACAAGGGGGCCGGAGGGGACGCCGGTGACAGACTGTTTCTTTACGGCCACCTCGGCTACCTGTGTCACAGGACTGATACGGTATGATACCTACACTCACTGGACTGTCTTCGGCCAGCTTGTCATTCTGGGAATGATACAGATCGGCGGCATCGGGTTTATGACGGTTGCGATCCTGGTGATGCTTCTGGCGAAGCGCAGAATCGGTCTGAGCCAACGATTTATCATGCAGAACTCCATCTCCGCGCCGCAGATCGGCGGCATCGTGAGGATGACTAAATTTATTGCGCTGGGGACTTTGTTCCTGGAGGCTGTGGGAGCGCTGCTTTTGAGTTTTGATTTTGTGCCCAGATATGGCTGGAGGCAGGGGCTTTATTTCTCCGTGTTCCACTCGGTCTCTGCCTTTTGCAATGCGGGATTTGATCTGATGGGCGGTTCGCGGGGCCCCTTTTCCTCCCTGACGGGGATGGCGGACAATCATTATGTGAACATGGTGCTGATGCTTTTGATCTTTGTGGGAGGTCTGGGCTTTTTTGTCTGGCGTGATCTGAGGGTGAACCGCTTCCGCCTCGGCAGGCTGCAGCTGCAGAGTAAGATGGTGCTGTCCATCAGCCTGAGTCTGGTGATTCTGGGTGCGGCGGTATTTTTCGTTCTGGAGAGTCGGCACCGTATGCTGGACGGTATGAGTTTACCGGATAAGCTATGGGCCTGCCTGTTTCAGTCCGTGTCTGCCAGAACGGCCGGATTTAACACGGTGGATCTGGCGGCCATGACGGAGCCGGGGATTCTGACGATGATCTGCCTGATGTTTATCGGCGGTTCGACCGGTTCCACCGCGGGAGGCATCAAGACCACAACTTTCTGGGTGCTGTGTGTCAGCGTTTTCACCACCTTTCGGCGCAAGAAGAACGTGGAGGCATTTGGGCGCCGGATGGAGGAGAGCATCACCCGCACGGCTTCCTGCGTATTTATGACGTATCTGGTGCTCACGGTTTCGGCGGCCATCGCCATATCCGCTCTGGAGGAAATTCCTGTTTTGACGGCATTGTTTGAGACGGTATCCGCCATGGCTACCGTGGGTCTGACATTGGGAATCACACCCGGGGTGGGAATGGCGTCCAAATTGATCCTGGCCTTTCTGATGTTGTGCGGACGCGTTGGTTCTGTCACGATGCTGTTAGCATTCTCGTCCGAGAAGCGGGTCATCAGTTCCAGACTGCCTTTGGAAAAGATACAGGTGGGATAAAATGCGGGAAGATTGTAGATAAAGTAGGGGGATTCGTGATGAAATCGATTTTGATTATTGGACTGGGGCGTTTTGGCCGTCACATGGCACAGACCTTTCTTGAGAATGGTCATGAGGTCATGGCTGTGGATCACAGCGAGGACAGGGCTGATGCGGCAGTGGGGCTGATACAGCAGATACTCATCGGAGATGCCACGGATGAGCGTTTTATGGAGAGTCTTGGAATCGGCAATTTTGATCTGGCGGTGGTCGCCGTGGGAGAGAATTTCCAGACAGTGCTGGAGATCACAGTGCTCTTGAAGGATCTGGGCTGCCGTTATATTGTGGCCAGGGCTACCAGAGATGTGCACAAAAAACTTCTGCTGCGCAACGGAGCGGATTATGTGACCTATGCGGAGCGTGAGATTGCCGAGCGCCTGGCTATCAAATTCGGTGCGGACAATATTTTTGATTATGTGGAGCTCACGCCGGAGATCGGAATTTACGAGATTGCGGTTCCCGAGAAATGGCGGGGAAAGAGCATGGTGGAGCTGTCAATCCGAAACAGGTATCATGTCAGCGTTCTGGCTACCAAAAAGCAGGATAGAATCTTTCCGCTGCCCCATCCCAACCATGTGTTTGAGGCGCAGGAGAGTATCATGGTCATGGGGACTGCGGAGGACATCCGTGCCATCACCTAAACTGCGGCAGATATCCCTCAGTCGGGATTCTTACGGAATTCCCTGGGGGATTTTCCATATACTTTTTTGAATAAATCTTTGAAGTAATTGCTGTCGTTAAATCCGTATTCCAAGGCGATGGCAGTGATGGAGCTGTCTGTGGTGAGCAGTGCTGTCCGGGCATATTTCAGGCGCACATAATTCAGATATTCCTTGAAGCCCATCCCGGTGGTCTGCTTGAATTTCTTGCTGAAATAGGTAGGGCTTAAGGAGGCCACGGCGGATACCTCTTCCAGAGTCAGATGCTGCTTGAAATTCTTGTAAATGTACTTAGTGGCCAGCAGAATCTCCGCATCCCTGGCGTTGAGCAGACCCGGATCCTGTTCAGCCAGCACGGAATGACGCATGAGCGTCAGGAGCACTTCCTGGAGATAGATGCTCATAAAGGCATCAGAATATTCGTCGATTTGTGTGCGCTCGGAGAGCATGCGGGAGAGCAGTCCGTCAAAGGCCTCCTGATAGAGCGCAGGAACGCTTCCCATGAAGGACTGCCGCGTGAGTCCGCTGTTTATGAGCAGATGTTCCTTTTTGAAAGTGATCAGGCAGATCTCACAGCTCTCTCCTTCTTTATACAGAGAGTGATGCAGTTCTCCCGGTGCGATGAAGACGAAATCCCCTTTTGTCAGCCGATAGACACTGTCATTTAACAGATAATGGCACTGTCCGGAGAGCAGATAAAAAATCTCGTAAAAATTGTGGAAATGATCGGGCTGGGGGGGACAAAAATCGCCCCGCTTTCCTTTGGTGATGACGGCTTTTTTGATATCTCTCAGGCAGCTAATATGTGTGTCGGTGCTCATGATGCCTCCCGTGGTTATTATGCAGTGTTGTCTGTATCTATGTCCATCATATCATAATTCTCATGAACATGCTATGAAATAACACAAAAAAACAGTAAAATAATTAAAAACAGGTAGAAAATCATTAGAAACAGATAAAAATTTATCCTATAATAAGAGCGTAGTAATTCTTCATGCTACACCGCTGTTTCGGAATGGAGGAAAAATGAAAACTGAGGTACTTACGATTCGAGTAGACGGTTCTTGTCCGGAGGCGAAGCTTTACACATATATTCAGGACAGCTCCAGAGTAATGAAGATAAAGGAACGGCCCTTTATTCTCATCTGTCCGGGCGGCGGTTTTACCAGCGTTGCAATTCGGGAGGGCGAGCCTTTGGCGGTCCGCTTTCTCGCAATGGGATATCATGTGGCCGTGCTTCGGTATTCCTGTACCCCGGCGGTTTTTCCGACGGCGCTGCTTGAGCTGGCGTCGGCGGTAAAGTTGATCCATGATCATTCGGAGGAGTGGCTGGTACAGACCGATAAAATTTTTGTGCTCGGTTGTTCTGCGGGAGGGCATATCGCAGCAAGTCTCGGGATGTTCTGGCATGAGTCCTGGCTGGCGGAAAAAGCGGGAGTAAAAAACGAGATTTTGAGGCCCGCCGGAATGATTTTATGCTATCCGGCCATCAATATGCCAGAGATTTTTGCAGAGACACTGTTGGCGGGACAGAATACAGAAGAGATGCGAGAGCTGGTTGCGCTGGAACAACAGGTGTCGGAGCATACCCCCGAAGCGTTTATCTGGCATACCTATTCGGATGCCGTAGTCCCTGTGGAAAATTCGCTGAGACTGATCACGGCGATGAGAAAATATCAGATTCCGGTGGAGTTTCATATGTATCCCCGGGGAGAGCACGGGCTGGCGGCGGCAGATGAGCTTACACAGCATGCCAACGGGTCCAAGTTTCAAAAAGAATGTCAAAGCTGGCTGGAATTGGTTCACACATGGCTGCGTGAACGGGCAGGATTTGATTCCTGAATCATTTTGCTTTCCTTTCTATTTCTCCTATAGAATCCCTATAAAAATACTGTCGGACGGAGTACAGCGTCCGGCAGTATTTGACTTTACAGGAAAGGCAAAATGCTTTATACTGATAGAGCAGTAAAGCAGCCGCATTGTCGGAGAAAATGAAAATGTACAACAAAGGAGATTAAGTGTATGTATATTACCTGTTTGGATCTTGAGGGCGTATTGGTGCCCGAAATCTGGATTGCTTTTGCGGAGGCCAGCGGCATTCCGGAATTGAAGAGAACTACCCGTGATGAACCCGATTATGACAAGCTGATGCGCTGGCGTATCGGTGTGCTCAAAGAACATGGATTGGGCTTGAGAGAGATTCAGGAAACCATCGCAAAGATCGATCCCATGCCGGGCGCAAAGGAATTTCTGGATGAACTGCGATCCATCTGCCAGGTGATCATCATCAGCGATACGTTTACCCAGTTTGCGGCGCCGCTTATGGAGAAGCTGGGCTGGCCCACGATTTTCTGCAATTCCCTTGAGGTTGCGCCGGACGGTGAGATCACCGGGTTCAAAATGCGCATCGAGCAGTCCAAGCTGACTACGGTGAAAGCGCTGCAGTCCATCGGTTATGATACCATCGCCGCCGGAGACAGTTACAATGATCTGGGAATGATTCAGGCCGGCAAGGCAGGATTTCTGTTCCGCAGCACGGACAAGATCAAGGCGGATTATCCCAAGCTGCCTGCATTCGAGACCTATGAGGAGCTTATGGCCGCCATCAGGAAGGTTCTGGCATCAGAGGTTTGACAGCGGATCTTTAAAAAGAGGGTATTCAAAGCGATTATGCTTTGAATACCCTCTTTATCATATTATTGCTTAGAGAGATTTCTGAGTTACTGCAACGGAAACTGGAAGTATCTCTTTGCGTTATCGTAGGAGATATCCTCCACGATCTCTCCGAGAATGTCATAATCCTCGGGGAATTCACCGCTCTCCACCCAGCTGCCGATGAGATTGCAGAGGATTCTGCGGAAATACTCATGTCTGGTATAGGAGAGGAAGCTTCTCGAGTCGGTCAGCATGCCTACAAATCCGGAGAGATTGCCCAAGTTAGCAAGGGAAATCATCTGATCCTGCATACCGGTCTTATGGTCATTAAACCACCATGCGCTTCCCTGCTGTATCTTGGCAACGGCGGTGGAATCCTGGAAACAGCCCAGGATGGTGCCGATGGACTGATTGTCATTGGGATTCAGACTGTAAAGGATCGTTCTGGGAAGCTCATTCGTCTGTATCAGTGCGTTCAAAAAGTCTGCCATCTGAGCAGAGGGCGCGTAGTTGTTGATGCAGTCATAACCGGTGTCGGGTCCCAGCTTCTCGAACATCAGAGTATTATTGTCGCGCTTACAGCCGTAATGAAGCTGCATAGCCCAGCCAAGCTTGTGGTATTCTCTGCCCACAAACAGCATGAATGCGGTCTTAAACTTCATTTCTTCCTCTTTGCTGAGAGGAATTCTGTTCTGTCTCTTCAGGAAGATATCCTCGATTTCCTCGTCTCCTGCGGGGTAGTACATCACATACTCCAGAGCGTGGTCGGAAACATTACAGCCCATTGATGCGAAGAATTCCATGCGCTGTCTGAGCGCTGTCTTGAGTGCAGCGAAGGTGATGATCTCATCCATGCCGCACACGGCCGCCAGTTTGTCGAGATAGTCCAGATAGTCAGGCTTCTCTATATTCATTGCCTTGTCAGGTCTCCAGGCGGGACGTACGATCACATCGAAGCTGTCGTCCTCCGCGATCTTTTTATGCCACTCCAGAGAGTCGATGGGGTCGTCGGTGGTGCAGATGAGTGTTACATTGCTCTGCTTGATGATGTTGCGCACGCTCATGGAAGGCTCCTTGAGCTTGGCGTTGCAGAGGTTCCACACTTCGTCAGCGGTCTTTTTGTTCAGTACGCCGTTATAGCCGAAATATCTCTGCAGCTCCAGATGACTCCAGTGGAAGAGCGGATTGCCGATGGCTTTGCCCAGGCACTCGGCCCACTTGCAGAATTTGTCATAATCGGAGGCATCGCCGGTGATGTACTTTTCGTCAACACCGCAGGAGCGCATGAAACGCCATTTGTAGTGATCGCCGCCCAGCCATACCTGAGTGATATTATCGAACTGACGATCTTCTGCGATCTCTCTGGGATTGATATGGCAGTGGTAATCAAGAATCGGTTTTTTCTCTGCGTAGTCATGGAACAGCTTTTTGGCTGTCTCTGTCTCAAGCAGAAAGTCTTTGTCCATAAATGCTTTCATTTCAATTCCTCCGTTTGCATATGTTATTGAGTTATATAAGGTTTTACCGGCGCGGCCTTACACGGCACCATACGAAAAACGATATGAAACTAATTCTGATTATACCGAAAAAGACTGCTTTTTTCAAGACGCAAAAACATAATAATTGCTTGAGTTCTCTCGCTTTTTTCTGCAGGCATCTGAATTTTGTGACTGTTTGCAGCTATAGTTACGGGAACATTTCGTCCGTATGCCCTTTGTGACCGGTGGAATTTACTTTCTCAAAATACGGAGGGAACCAAAGTTACTCCGCTCTCTTTCAGAGCCTTCAGATCTGAATCCTCGATATGGCTTCCTGCGTACCAAAGATGCTCCAGGCTTTTAAGTTCGAGCAGACTGCTGATATCGCTGACAGACTTCTGCATCCATGCTTCCAAAGCGTCGTCTTTCCAATCCATCACATGATCCTCCAGTCCCGCGTCTGCCCGGGAAACAAATTTTACGCCGCCTTCTTCCGGTTCGGATTCCTTCGGTTGGTCCTGTTTGGCATCCTCCGGTCGATCCTGCTCCTTTCCGCATCCTGCGGCCAGCACCGCCAAAATAACGGTAAGCGTCAGTGCAAGTATCTTACTTTAATATATCTGACAGCAATATATCTGACAACCGGTCAGGGTATTATCCGTCTTACGGCTGCCAAAAATTCGAGTTTATTCTGTTCTCTCCAAAATCCTGTCAATCCTTTTTGACAGCGAAGATTCTCCGGAGGCAGGGGATGATGTGACGGCAAAGCATCTGCACAAAGAGCGGGTATCTTCTGTATATCGCCGAACAGACAGGGAATCCTAAAGAATAGAATAAAGACTCCTTATCCGGCAAGGGAAAACAACTGCTCCCGCTGCCATGCGCGCTATATCCTCGGCGATCTTTTATAATTATAGTGGAAAATATCTGGAAAATATGTTATAGTAAATTCATTAAAGTGGAAAAGCCGGCGGCTGCCGGAAACTTAAGATGCGCAGGCAGCGCAGAATGGAGGATATAGATAATATGGAAATCTTAAACAAGTCAAAGACAGGCAGAAAAGAGAGACCGATCAAGGTAGTTCAGTTTGGAGAGGGCAATTTCCTTCGCGCATTTGTGGATTACATGATTGACATCGCCAACGAGAAGGGAACCTTTGACGGTGATATTGTTCTGATCAAACCCATCGAGTTCGGCAATCTGGACATGTTCCACAAGCAGGACTGCCAGTACACGGTTTCCCTGCGCGGAAATGTGGACGGAGAAGGCAAGATCATCAACAGGGTGGTTACCAGCGTGGCCGATGCTGTTGACACATTCAACGAGTATGAGAAGTACATGAGCCTAGCCGAGATAGACACGCTTCGCTTTGTAGTGTCCAACACCACCGAGGCAGGTATTGTGTTTGACGATACTGATAAATTTGAATTGAATCCTCCCAAGACTTTCCCCGGAAAGCTGACCAAGTTCCTCTATCATAGATTTGAGACCTTTAACGGCGATCTGTCAAAGGGTCTTGTGATGCTGCCCGTGGAGCTGATCGACGATAACGGCATCATGTTAAAGAAGTGTGTGATGCAGCTCATCGATCTCTGGGGCCTGTCTGCAGAGTTTAAGAAGTGGGTGGAGGAAGTCTGCGTCTTCACTGCTACGCTGGTGGACCGCATCGTTACCGGCTATCCCCGCGCTACCGAACAGGAGGAGTGGGAGAAGCTGGGCTATGAGGATCACATCATGGTGACCGGCGAGCCTTTCGCGCTCTGGGTAATTGAGTCGGACAAGGATATCAGCAAGGAGTTTGATCTGCCCGGTGCAGGCCTTCCCGTGGTGTTTACCGACGATCATCATCCCTATAAGCAGAGAAAGGTTCGTATCTTAAACGGCGCTCACACCTCCTTTGTGCTTGCTTCCTGGCTGTGCGGAAATGATATCGTAAGACAGTCCATGGAGGACGATGATATCCGCAACTTTATGAACAAGACCATTTTTGACGAGGTTATCCCTACTCTGACGCTGCCTGAGGACGAGCTGAAGGCATTTGCGGGAGAAGTTGTGAACCGCTTTAACAATCCTTATGTGGATCATGCGCTGCTGGCAATTTCCCTGAATTCCGTGTCCAAGTGGAGAGCAAGATGTCTGCCCAGCCTTCTGGGTTATGTGGATAAGTTCGGTAAGCTTCCTGTACATATGACCTTCTCTATCGCGGCTCTGATGGCCTTTTACACAGGCACTGAGATCAGGGACGGCGCGCTGATCGGCCACAGGGACGGTCAGGAATACAATGTGAAGGATGATATGCCTGTGCTGGAGTTCTTCCGCGACAACAGCGGTAAAGATACCAGAAGCTTTGTGACTGATTATCTGGGCAGGGAAGATTTCCACGGTCAGGACCTGAATAAGGTTCCCGGACTCACCGATGCAGTGACTACTTATCTGGATGATATTAAAACAAATGGTATGAGGGCGGCATTATGCAGAATTTCATAAAAATTAATGAAAACGACAATGTGGTGGTGGCACTGAACACGATTCCTGCGGGGGAGACCATCACCGTGGACACAGAGGGCGCAGGCAAATCCGTCACCGCGCTGGAAGAGATTCCTGCCGGACATAAGATGGCGGTATGTGATATTCCCGAGGGCGGCGAGGTCATCAAATATGGCTATCGCATCGGTAATGCCAAGGAGACCATAAAAGCAGGTAACTGGATTCATGTACACAATGTGAAGACTGCCTTGGGCGATTTGTTGGAATACAGCTATGATCCCACTCCTGTGGAGGAGAAGAGGACGGAGGATGTCACCTTTATGGGCTTCAACCGCCCCGACGGCAAGGTGGGTGTCCGCAACGATATCTGGGTGATTCCTACCGTGGGCTGTGTAAACAATGTGGCGGGAGCTATCGTGAAGGCGGCAAATGACTGGCTGAATGCCAACAGGGACGGACTGGAGACAGTGGGCGAGGTGATTACCTTCCCCCATCCTTATGGCTGTTCCCAGATGGGCGACGATCAGGAGTACACCAGAGCCATTCTGGCGGATTTGATCAATCATCCCAATGCCGGCGGTGTGCTGGTTCTGGGTTTGGGCTGCGAAAACAGTAATATTGATGTGCTGATGCCCTATATCGGGGATTATGACGAGAAGCGCGTGAAATTCCTGGTGGCACAGGAGCATGACGACGAGATCAGTGATTCCGTTGAGATCATCAAGGAACTGGCCGCCTATGCGGGGACCTTTAAGCGCGAGCCTGTCAGTGTGAGCAAGCTGGTGATCGGTATGAAGTGCGGCGGAAGCGACGGTTTGTCGGGCATTACCGCTAATCCTCTGGTAGGACGTTTCTCTGATCTGCTCATCTCCAAGGGCGGCACCACGATCCTGACAGAAGTGCCGGAGATGTTCGGTGCAGAGACCATTCTTATGAACCGCTGCGCCAACGAAGAGCTTTTTGAGAAGACCGTTGACCTGATCAATGATTTTAAAAATTATTTTAAGAGCCATAATCAGACGATCTATGAGAATCCGTCTCCCGGAAACAAGAAAGGCGGAATCTCTACGCTGGAGGATAAATCTCTGGGATGTACCCAGAAGTCCGGCAGTGCTTTGGTAAAAGGAGTGCTGGCCTATGGAGAGACCGTTAAGACTCCCGGACTCAATCTTTTGAGTGCTCCCGGAAACGATCTCGTGGCGGCCACTGCTCTTGCGGCTGCGGGCGCTCACATTGTGCTCTTTACCACGGGCCGGGGAACACCCTTCGCTTCTCCTGTGCCTACTATGAAAATTGCGACGAACTCCAGACTGGCGAACAAGAAGTCCAATTGGATCGATTTTAACGCCGGCGTACTGGTGGAGGACAGCAATATGAACGACGAGACACAGAGACTGTTTGACCTGGTGGTGGAGACTGCCAGTGGCAGGCAGGTCTGCAGCGAGGCGGCAGGGTTCCATGATATGGCTATCTTTAAGCAGGGTGTGACACTGTAGCGGCTATCCATTGTTAAAGAGCCGGATTTTATAGTATGCCGGTTATATAATTATTGAGCCCCGTGCGGTCTTAGGATTGCGCGGGGCTTTGTTGGTATTCAATGAATCTGGAAGCGTTTTGTGGTTGACAGATAATACAGGATATATTACAATAGCAATATCTGGAATTTATGATTTCTAAAATATTTGGGTTTCTGTTTTAGGTTTTCTGCGGCAGTTCTGCCATGGCAATTTTGCTGAACAATCTTGCCTTTTTCCATGTATATGTGATAACAACAGACATTGGCAGGGGGCGGACTGTGACGGCTCCCTCTGCAGAAGGAGGAGTATGGGAAAATATGACGATGCCGTATCGGATATTGCAGTACCAGCTCTCGAATTATCGGGAACAGTTAGAACGCATCAAGAAACAAAAGGAGAAGGATTTGAGGGAGCAGGGCCATGCCGTGAATTACTTTAACCTCCACTTCGGTGCGGAAGATAGGCTATGTCCTATTTATACGATTTGTTTCTACCACGGAACAGAAAAGTGGACTGGACCGAGAAGTCTTAAAGATATGATGGATTTTGGCGGGGAGGCGGAGGTGTGGAGATCATGTTTCCAGGATTATCACATGATTCTATTTTGTGCGGGAGAGCAGACCGATTTGTCGGTTTTTCACACAGAATTAAAGCTGCTACTGGAAGTATTGTGTCTGCGGCAGAATAAGGAAGAAATGGATAAACTCTGGATTCGGGAAGAGTTTTCTCATGTGCGCTGGGAGACGGCAGAGACGATAGCAGTCATGACGGACAGCACAGAACTGTTGGAAAAACTGGAACAACAGATAAAGGATCACGAAGGAGGCGAATACAATATGTGTCTGGCAATGGAAGAACTGAGACGCGATTGGAGAGCGCAGGGAGAGTTGTATGGAATAGCGCAAGGAAAAGCAGAAGAAATTGTTGCGATGGGTTTGGAATTTGGTCTTTCGAAGAGCGATATCCTGAACAGATTGCAAAATAAGCTGCTTGTGTCTGAACGGAAGGCGGAGGAATATCTGGGGATGTTCGGGAGCCCGTAAGTGTGAAACGGAGCTCCCGAAGGAAAACAGTAATTGCAATTCCGGGGCATTATTGCAGGCTGATTGTCTTGGTAGCTGCGGTATCGCGGAAAAACCGGTCATGCTCTACAAAGATCATTGCAGGACAAAACTCCAGGATCAGACGCTCAATTTGTATGCGGGAATAAACGTCTATAAAATTAAGAGGCTCATCCCATACATACAGATGGGCCTGTTCACAGAGACTTTTGGCTATGAGTACTTTTTTCTTCTGACCGCCGGAAAAGTCGGTCATATCTTTCTCAAACTGAATCCGTTCAAAATCCAGTTTGCGCAGAACTGCCTTAAACAGACTTTCGTCTATCTGATTTTCACGCGCATAATCTGACAGCTTTCCCTTCAAATGGGAGGTATCCTGCGGGACGTAGGATATCACAAGACCGGAACCGATGGAGACAGTACCGGTGTGATCTATGGGAAATCCCGCAAGGAGCTTTAATAAACTGCTCTTACCGGTGCCGTTTCTGCCGCACAGTGCCACTCTGTCTCCGCGATGCACGGTAAAGGAGACGGGATCACATACGCTGTGTCCTCCATAGCGGGGAATGACGTCCGAGAAGGAGACAAGGATGTCGGTGCGATAGGAGAGCGGTGTGAGTTTCAGATTCTCGGCAGTTTCCTTGTCTTTCAAAAGCTGTGACTTTTGTTCAATTGCCTGATTCTGTCTCGACTCTATGGTTTTGGCCCGTTTCATCATTTTGGCGGCTTTGTGGCCCACATATCCCTTGTCGGCGGCACCGGTTTTGGAGGCTTCCACCCGGTCGGACCAGTCAGAGGTACGTTTTGCTGCATTCTGCAGGCGGCGGATGTCCTTTTGCAGGCGTTCTTTTTGAGCCGCTTCAGACTCCTGCTGCCGTTCAAAGTTGCTCATAAAAGAAGAAAAGTTACCGCTCTGTACCTGGATGCTCTCTCTGTTCAGTGAAAGGATATGATCCACACAGTCGTCCAGGAAGCGACGGTCATGGGAGACCAGCAGAAAGCTCTTTTTCTTATTTAAATAGGCTGACACCAGTTCTCTGGCTCTGTCGTCCAGATGGTTTGTGGGTTCGTCGATCAGGAGAAAATGTCCCTCATTGAGAAAAAGCGCCGACAACAGAACTTTTGTCTGTTCACCGTTCGACAGAGTCTGAAAGGGGCGCAGGAGCACCTCGGAGTCCGTCTCAAGAATGGATAATTCCCGCAGGAATTCCCAGTCTTGGGCCGAGGGACAGATATCCTGCAGAATCTCCAGTGTCTGACGGCTCTTATCTTCTACGTCATAGGGAAAATAGTCGAATTGGACAGAGCTTGTAATCTTTCCGCTGTATTCGTATTTCCCCTGTAGAAGTTTCAGAAGCGTTGTCTTGCCCCTGCCGTTTCTCCCGACAAAGCCCAGTTTCCAGTCAGAATCGATCTGAAAGTTCACATGGTCGAATATCAGGTCATAGCTGGTGGGATAGGAAAAAGTAAGGTTTTCTATTTTGATCATTGACATATTTCAAGTTCTCCTTTCGAGGATTAGAATCTGCATAATGTGCAGGTTCATCAATTCTGTTTCATCACGATAAATACGGCATAAAAAAGAGAGCTGCAGAAAAGTTAATTCCTGCAGCCCGACATAGCGTCACGATACTTTTGCCGCTTTGGTAAACGGCAATAAACGGATGTGAAGTGGGATTGTCTTTAACTTTCCTGCGAGAAACGCAATCGTACCGCAAAACCGTACCATCGCCTGTTTGATTTCATCTGCAAGAAAAGTTAAACATCCTTTCACCTCTTTCTATGATATGTTTTCACATACAATTAACACATGAATGTATACGAATGAAATCATTATATCATGAATTCCGAAAAAAGCAATAGTGAAGTATTGCCTGTCTTCCCTAAAATCGGTATAATATCTATATGAGAAAAATTGGGCGGGTTATGGTATTTCAAAACACCTGACTAGATGACTAAAATAGAAAGAGTGAGGTATGAGCGATGGAGCTGAAAGAGAAACTGCAAATGGCTTTGCAGGTCGTGGAGAACGGCGATGCGGCGGCAGCCGGGGATGCCGTGTCTGAATTGAAGGCACTGCCCAGAACGGCAGACGGGGTTTTTGACCTGACAGCCGTGGACGAGGATGTGTGGAAGGCGGCGGGTATTGCCTATCCGGTGTATGTGGCGTATGAGACTGTCTGCAACAAGAAAGAGGGGTATCCTGATCTGATCTCGCAGATGCGCGCGTGGGACAGTATGTTAAAGCGGGACTATACCTTTGCCAATGCCGTCAGGGCAGCAGATATGTGGATACATACCATACAGTACATGAGTCCTGAGATCTATGAGTATTATCGGGAGCTCATGGACATTTTCAAGGCCAATGTACGCGAGACGCTGGCAAAATTTTACGATACGGATGCCGTTCGTGATACTGCGGACGCGGAGCTGTTCAAAACTGCGGTACTGCAGGCCTGCGAGTCGGATATTCTGTTGGCCGAAAAATATGAGAAGAGAGTTTAACAGGCTGCAGAAGCGGCAGATAGGAGATAGAAGCTATGGAAATCAAGCATGTTATGAGTACAGCCAGAAGCGCTGCCATTGAGATAGCAGACGGCGGGAGACATTTTACAACAAAGCCTTATGTAGTTTATGTAAACGGGGAAAGCCACGGTGTGACAGACAGAACCGTCACTTCCTTATATGATCTGATTCCCGACACGAAGCAGTTGGTGGAGGTGTTTGCGTGCGAGGACGAGGCTGCCGGCACCAGAGGAGAGAAGCTGGGTGAGGTGAGTTTCAAGACGGCATATGAGTTCGTGACCTTAAATGTGAAGAAATTCGGTGCCAAGGGCGACGGGGAGCATGACGACACTCATTTTATTCAGGCGGCGATCATGGCCTGTCCCGCTGACAGCAGGGTGTATTTCCCCGCCGGCACCTATAGGATTACCAGCCTGTTTCTGAAGAGCCATATCAGGCTGGAGCTGGCGGAGGGAGCGGAGCTTCTGGCATTCACCGACAGAACCGGATTCCCTGTCTTCCCGGCCATGATAGAGAGTTATGACGAGACGGATGAATACAATCTTGGCACTTGGGAGGGGAATCCTCTTCCCATGTTTTCCGGCATTATCTGCGGCGTAGGCGTGGAGGATGTGGTGATTTACGGCAGAGGTACCATCAATGGTAATGCGTCAAAGGAGAATTGGTGGCACAATCCCAAGGTCATGAATATCGCCTTCAGACCGAGATTGTTCTTTATCAGCGGATGCAGGGATATTACACTGCAGGGTGTGAAGTTCTGTAATTCTCCGTCCTGGACGCTGCACCCGTATTTCAGCGATAATCTGCGCTTTATCGGTCTCACGGTGCAGAATCCTTCGGATTCTCCCAACACCGACGGCCTTGACCCCGAGTCCTGCAAAAACGTAGAGATACTGGGGGTGAGATTCTCACTGGGCGATGACTGTATCGCTGTAAAGAGCGGCAAGATCTATATGGGCAGAAAGCATAAGACACCCTCCGAGAATATACATATCCGTCAGTGCCTGATGGAAAACGGACACGGCGCGGTGACGCTGGGAAGCGAGATGGCAGGCGGCGTGGTAAACCTGACAGTGGAGGACTGCATCTTCCGCCATACGGACCGGGGGCTGCGCATCAAGACCCGCAGAGGCCGGGGCAAGGATGCCGTTTTAAGCAATATTACTTTCCGCAATCTGACGCTGGATCATGTGATGACGCCCCTCGTGGTCAATGCTTTTTATTTCTGTGATCCGGATGGCAAGACACAGTACGTTCAGTCAAGAGAGCCCTATCCTGTGGATGACAAGACTCCTGCTATTAAGAAAATGGTGTTTGAAAATATGGACTGCACCAACTGCCATGTGGCGGCGGGTTACTTTGACGGTCTGCCCGAGGCCAAGATCGAGGAGATTTATATGAAAAATATCTCCATCAGCTATGCAGAGGATGCCAAATGCGATGTGCCGGCCATGTCCGAGGGTGTGGAGAAGAGCAGCAAGCGGGGACTGTTCGCAAGAAATGTTTCCAGGCTGACACTGGACAATGTGAAGATCACCGGTCAGGCCGGAGAGGCCTACGAATTGATCGGCGTGGATGATCTGGAGCAGTATTCGGAGTGAGACTGCAGGGATGATTTGGAGATTTGAAGCGGATTGGTGAAAAGGACTTTTTATAGAAAGGTTGGATAACAATGCAATTAGGAATCAGATTACATGATACAAAGAAGCTCCCCTTTGAGGAGCGGATCGCGGATGTGAGCCGGCTGGGATTCAAATGCGGCCACTTGGCACTGGCCAAGGTGATTAATGAATTTCCTACCACCGATGAGGCCCTGACGCCGGGACTGGCCATGTATCTTAAAAATGTATTTGCCGCAAATCATGTGGATATTGCGGTGCTTGGATGTTACCTGAATCTGGCCAACCCGAACCCGGAGAAGCTGGAACAGATCACTCACCGATATATGGCGCATATCCGATTTGCGTCGTGGCTCGGCTGCGGCGTTGTGGGAACAGAGACCGGAGCGCCCAATGAGAGTTATACACATGTGCCGGAGTGCCATGGAGAGGAGGCCCTGCAGACATTTATCAGGAACCTGCGTCCTGTGGTAAAGTATGCGGAGCAGATGGGTGTGGTGATGGCCATTGAACCCGTGTGGAAGCATATTGTGTGCAATCCGGTCAGGGCCAGGAGAGTGCTGGACGAGATCAACTCTCCGAATCTGCAGATTATCTTAGATCCTGTCAACCTTTTGGATATCTGTAATTATCAGGATCAGGAGGCTATTGTGGACGAGGCCATCGAGCTTTTAGGGCAGGATGTGGCCATGGTACATCTGAAAGATTTTGTGGTGGAGGGTGATAAGCTGGTGTCTGTGGGCGCAGGTCTGGGACGGATGGACTATACTTCCGTCATAAAGTTTATGAAGACCAGAAAGCCGTTTATCCATGCAACACTGGAGAACACTACGCCTGAGAACAATCTTCAGGTGAAAGCCTATGTGGAGGATCTGTATGCAAAAGCCTGAAGATCGGGATATGGGAGATAAATAAATGACAGGGGATTGGAATGTTATGAAGAGATTCTGGAGCTGCAGGAGGCTTCCTGCTCTGTGGCTTGCAATGCTGGCAGTAGTATTGTATGCCGGCTGCGGGTTGGTTACCAAGGATGACGGTGTAGATCAGTGGATGGAACAGGCGATAGCCTCTGCCGCCTCCGTGGCGGCAGAGAAAGCGGGTGTGGAGGGTGAGTCCCTGGAGGCGGGCGGATTTGTGGAAGTACCTTCGGTGGAAGATCAGTCTGCGGAAATGCCCCCGGCAGAGAATGAGTCTAAGGAAGTACCCTCGGCAGCTCCGTCAGCCGCTTCGGTCGAGGACGGTTCACCGGGTGAGGGGTTTGCGGAAGCACCTTCCATACCTTCGCAGGAGGAGCCAGGATCGGGGAGTATATTACCGGAACCGAAGTTGGTGGAATTGCTCGACGAGGATGGCAGCTACACCACCTGCGAGGATGTGGCCCTGTATCTGGAGATTTATGACAAACTGCCGGGCAATTTTATCACGAAGCAGGAGGCACGGAGTCTGGGCTGGGAGGGTGGTTCCCTGGAGCCCTATGCCCCGGGAAAGTGTATCGGCGGCGATCAGTTTGGCAACTATGAGGGGCTTTTGCCGGAGGCGGAAGGCAGAAGCTACAGAGAATGCGATATAGACACGCTGGGAGCGGACAGCCGTGGTGCAAAGCGCATTGTCTATTCCAGTGACGGGCTGATCTATTACACGGAGGATCATTATGCCAGCTTCACTTTTGTATATGACTGACTCCGTGTGAGATGTCATATTTGAGGGAAGCGGGCACGGGGGAAATCATATGAGATATGAGATTGATCTGCGGGATGTAAGAACCCGAGAGGCGTTTCACCGCCGGATTGAGCAGACTGTTCCCTGCCCCGCCTATTACGGCAGAAATCTGGATGCCTTTTATGATATCCTGACGGGGCAAAACGGTATCGGGGAATTGGTTTTTTACAACGTCGGGGACTTTATGCAGAATATGCCTGATTACGCTGAGGCGCTTAAGACGCTTTGCGCGGAGGCCATGAAACAGCGGCCGGAGCTTAGAGTCAGATTCGGCGCAGAAGAGAGTGAATGAGGGGATAGAGATCAGGAGAATCCGCGCTGCAAAGGCGCAGAAATGAGGAAGAGCAATGTATACAGACGGACAGATCTATATGGGGCTGGCTGAAGGACAGCGCGTACATATGCAGTTGAATATGGCAAACCGTCACGGCTTGATCGCAGGAGCAAGCGGTACCGGAAAAACGATCACCATGAAAGCGATGGCAGAGTCTTTTTCCGATGCGGGAGTACCGGTGTTTTTGTGTGATGTAAAAGGGGATGTGTCGGGACTGGCAGAGGCCGGGACAGCCACTGAGAGCATGGAAAAGCGTATTGACAGGTTCGGCATCCGGGAGGAGTTTTCTTACAAGGCGTACCCTGTGTGCTTCTGGGATATCTATCAGGAGAACGGGCATCCTGTACGGGCTACCATCTCCGATATAGGGCCGGACATTCTGTCCAGGATTCTGGGTCTTACGGCCACCCAGGAAGGTGTGCTGAATATTATCTTCAGGATTGCGGACGACAGGGGACTTCTGCTCATTGATCTAAAGGATCTGAGAACTACCATCAATTATGTGGCTGAGCACAGGGAGGAGTACACGCTTTCCTATGGAAATATGTCCACTCAGTCGCTGGGGAGCATCGTGCGCGCCCTGCTTCCGCTGGAAACGCAGGGGGGCGATCTGTTTTTCGGTGAGCCGGATCTGGATATATTTGATTGGATGCGCACGGATGTATACGGTAAAGGCATGGTAAATATCTTAAATTGTGTGAAGCTGGTACAAAACCCCACACTCTATGCCAGTTTTCTCTTGTGGATGATGGCTGAGCTCTTCGAGAAGCTGCCCGAGGCAGGCGATCTGGATAAGCCTAAGCTGGTGTTCTTCTTCGATGAGGCGCATATGCTGTTTTCCGATGCGCCGAAGGTGCTGGTGCAGAAGATTGAACAGGTGGTAAAGCTGGTGCGCTCCAAAGGGGTGGGTATCTATTTTGTGACGCAGAGTCCGGGTGATATCCCTGATCCGGTTCTGGCACAGCTGTCCAACAGAGTGCAGCACGCTCTGCGGGCTTATACGCCCTCTGAACAGAAGGCAGTAAAGGTTGCAGCACAGTCTTTTCGCGTCAATCCGGCTTTCAAAGCGGAGGATGTGATCATGGAGTTGGGCGTGGGTGAGGCGCTGACTTCCTTCCTGGATGAAAATGGTGTACCCGGCATGGCACAGCGGACCTCCATTATCTGTCCTCAGAGTCTGATGGGACCTGTGGATGAGGCCGTCAGGCGGGGCCTGATGGCGAGGGACGGAATGAGCAAGTATGATCAGGCTTACGACGGAACGTCAGCCTACGAAGTACTCACCGGTCAGATGGAACAGGAGGCGGCTGCCGAGCGACTGGCTGCCGAGAGGGCGCAGCTGGAGAAGGATCAGGAAGCCTTTGAGGCCCGCAAGGCCAGAGAGGCGGCCGCTGAGCAGAAGCGGAGGGAGAAGGCCGAGGAGGATGCCCGAAAGAAAAAGGAGAAGGAGGAGGCCGCTGCTCAAAAGAAAAAGGAGCAGGTGAGCGAGAGAAGAAAGAATCAGATCGAGCGACAGCTCATCAGCACAGGAATGCAGGTGTTGAAGAGAGGAATTCTCAATACATTGTTTAAATAAAATGTGTGACCGGCTGACGTGGGAAACCTGTCGGCCGGTTTTGCTGAACTTGTATAGAATTTTCAGGATTGAAAATGAAAGATTGACTTAAGGTTTTCTTAATTTACCTTTTTTACATTGTAGGATGAGAGATTTTCTGCTATGGTAAAGTTATATTTTGTAGAACGGAAGAGAGGAATGCATTGCAGATGAATGGTAAAAGCATGATAGAGAGCGGAGCCGGGGATGGAGTGAACGGAGGGATCAGGACAAGACTTCTGCTGGTCTGGATCCTGGGAATTCTCCTTGGAGCAGTATGCTTTCTCCGGACGGGAATGACGGTTATGGCCGAAGAACAGGACTTTGGCATTGACGCCGTTATGCTGCCGCAGAATCAGGATACCTACGATGTCAGGCTGACCGTTGAGAATCAGGGCGGAGACTGGGAGGGAATCGCAAGGCTGATGATAGAAGAGAGGTACAGCTGGTATTCCACCGCTTATGACACGGTACTGACCTTGCCGCAGGGGAGCACCAAGCAGTTTACAGTCAGAATACCCAAGCGGGAGAGTGAGATCTCGGGCGGAACGGTGAAGGTCATCCTGTTGGACAAAAAGTCCGGAAAGACTGCGGAGAAGGAGTTTCGCCGGCTTTTGCTGGATGATGGGAATGCGTTGAATATGGGTATTTTGAGCGATGCGTATTCGACTCTTACTTATCTGGATATGGGAGGGCAGGAGTTTTATTTTGGCGTCGATGATTATCCTGTTAAACTGATAGAATTAAATCAGGATAATCTGGAGGATTCTCTGGCCGGTCTGACCCTTCTGGTGATTGACAGCTATGATACCTCTGTGCTGACGGAGGAGGAAGCGAAGGCTATAGAGCTCTGGAACTACAACGGCGGAGTGCTGATCATCGGAACCGGAAGCTACGGGGCAAAGACTCTGGCAGGCCTGGATTATCTGGGGATGGAATGCGGAGATATCAGGCAGGGAGAAGCCTCTGACAATGTCAGCGGAAATGTGGATCTCACACAGCTTCAGGTGGCGGAGCTTAGGGATTTGAACGGACTGTACGGATCATATATTGATGCGCATTATGATTCTTTCGCCCGGGTAACGTCCATAGGCAGCGGGTCGGCGGGTATACTGCCTTACTGTCTGTCGGAACTTGGAGAGCAGAACGCGTCAGTTTATCAGAACATCGATCAGGAATCCTATGTACTGTATCTGTTGGTTGATGTGAGCGCAGCAGCCAGCTCTCGTTATAGCTATTCCACATCTTCCGGCAGCGGTTCAGGTATCAGGAATATGGTGTACCGGCTTTTGGGAATATTGGGGAACAGCAGCGGCTCGCTGAACTTTGGTGCGCTTAGGTTCATTGTGATCGCATATGTGATTTTTGCGGGCCCCGTGCTCTATATCATTCTGCGGCTCCTGAAAAAGAGAGAGCTTTACTGGGTGACAGTGCCTGTGGCGGCGCTTTTCGGGATACTTCTTGTATTTCTGGCAGGAAGGGGATTTGAGGTGGTGAGCACCCGTGTGTATTCCGTGACGATGGAGGATGTATCCGGCAGAAAGGCAAACAAGACCTATCTGCACTGCTACGACGCAGATCATAGGGAGTGGGAACTGCGGCTGGCGGAGAAATACGAGTATGCGGGTCCGCTTTCGGACAGTTATTATCATAGTAATGAGGATGGAGATTCCTATTACAATCGGATCAGGAGAGAGGGGGACAGGGTCTACTTTGGAATTCGGCCCGGTTCGAATTTTGAGAACGGTTATTTCTGTGCAGGGCGTTCTTTAGGCCGGGAGACGGAGGGAAGCTTTCAGCTCGAGAATATTATGTTGTCGCAGACAGGTGCGAGCGGAATCGTTGCCAATGACACGGGATGTGATTTTTCATATTTTGCATTGATTCAGAACGATACCATGATTCTGTATAAGGGGCTTGCGGCGGGAGCGGATTGTGATCTTGCGGCGGCGCCGGCTGTTTACAATAATCTGCAGAGCTATCGCAACGAAATTGACTATGCCTATATGTATGATCTTATGGATGATACACTGCAGGATTTCAATCGGGGGAAAACAAAGAGAGAGGATGTAGATGCCTTGGCTGCACTGGGAGTAGGGATATTTTACGTTTATCCTGAAGTTGGCAGCAATGAGACACTGATCGTGGCTCTCACGGAGGACTGGGATAAGGCGGTGGACGATACCTGCAGTGAGAGAGCTTACGGGTGTGTCTACATGGTTCAGTAGGGGGGAAAGTATGCTGTATATCAATGATTTGACAAAAAATTACGGATCTTTTACTGCGGTCGATCATTTAACGCTGCATATACCCGAGGGAGATCTGTTCGGTTTCATGGGGCCTAACGGCGCGGGAAAGACGACGACCATCCGTATGATCTGCGGTCTGCTCAAAGCAAGCGGAGGGGCAGTGAGAATCGGCGGTACTTCGGCGGCGGTGGGAAGTAAGGAGATGAAGCGCCTCATCGGTTATGTACCGGACTTTTTTGGGGTGTATGACAATCTGAAGGTGCGGGAATACATGGATCTGTACGGTTCCATGTATGGAATGCGTTCCCGGGATATCGCCAGGATTGCCGATGATCTGCTGGAACTGGTCAATCTCTCGGATAAGAAAGAGATTTATGTGGATACGCTGTCCCGCGGCATGAAGCAGCGGTTGTGTGTGGCCCGGGCCCTGCTCCACAATCCCAAGCTGTTGATTCTGGACGAGCCCAGCTCGGGACTGGATCCCAGAGCCAGGGTGGAGATGAAGGAGCTCTTGAAGAATCTGCATTCCATGGGCAAGACCATTGTCATCAGCTCTCATATTCTCTCGGAGCTGGCCGAGATGTGCAACAGCATCGGCATTATGAACCGGGGAAGGCTGGTGACGGCCGGCCGTATTGAGGATGTCATGCAGCAGCTTGCGGGAGGGAAACGCATCCACATTCATATTGTCTCTGATATGGACACGGCAGTGCGTATCATGAAGGAACAGGCGGGGGCTGCAGTGGAGTCCGTCCGGGAGAACGAGATGATCATCTCTCACGGAGGGACGGATGAGGAAATCTGTAATCTGATCGGACAGTTGATACAGAACGGGGTGACTCTGACCGGTTTCCACAGAGAGGAAGGAAATCTGGAGTCGCTGTTTATGCAGTTGACGGGAGGGAGCACACAATGAAGATAAGATGGAATCCTATCGTGAAGAAGGATATGCAGGTGGCAGCCCGCAGTATGCGTCTGAGCTGGGGGCTTTTTGCCTACGAGGCGATACTGGCCATGGCCTTTCTTCTGGCAATGGCGGTGATTCAGGCAAGCAGTGCCAATATTTACAACAACGGTAATGTGTACAGTTCTCTGGTGAGTCTGTTCCCGATCCTGGCGGTGGCACAGGTGTGTATCGTAGCGCTGATCGTGCCTATTATCACGGCGTCCTCCATCTCAGGAGAGCGGGAGCGGCAGACTCTTGATATCATGCTTACTACCTGTATGTCTCCTTTTTCTATTGTTGTGGGAAAGGTGATCTCTGCGGTGCTGCGCATTCTGTTTTTTGTCGCGGCAAGCACACCCATCATGGCGCTGGCATTTGTGGTGGGAGGGCTGAGCTGGGGGCATCTGTTCTGGTTCCTGCTCACAATCATTTTGCTGTCAGTGTTCTCAGGGAGTATCGGAATTTTATGTTCTGCACTCTGCCGCAGATCAATAACGGCTGTTATACTTTCGTTTGCGTTCTATTTCATGATCTTTGTTCTGACTTTTCTGCCTCTTTTGATAAAAGCTGCTCTGGGCAGCAGGAGCGCAGGGGAAACCCCGCTGTTCCTGTTGTTTAACCCCATCGTGTTTTTCGAGGAATTTTTTATGCAGATTATGACGGGAAAATCGCTTTTAGGGGGAGCAGGTTATATGTTTTCAAAATCAGACGTGGGATTTATAACATATCATCTGACCACCGGGAAGGCGTGGATGCTTGTGTCGGCAGCCTGCATTTTACTGTTGTCTCTGGTGTTTATGCTGGCAGCGGCATGGAAGGTCAATCCGATGCATTCCTCCTCCGGCAGAAAACGCAGAAAGGCTCGGAAAGCATAAAGGAGTATCAGGGGTATGGGGATGGAACAGAGAGAGTTTCTGGTTACTATAAAGGCCTGCCGGCGGAGACTGAATCTGGCAGGATTTTTGAAAAATCTTATATTCGCTCTGTGCGTGGGTGCAGGTGCGGGAATTGTTTTTGAGACAGCGGCCTTTGTCACACCGCTCTATTATGCGGATATCTATGCGGGAACGGCGGTTTTGCTGGCCGTGCCGGCTGCGTTTGCTGCCGCGTGCATGAGGCGCGGCACGATGGAGCAGGCGGCTCTTTTCATGGATGGGTTCGGGTTTGAGGAGAGAATCATCACTGCATATGAGAATCGGGATAAAGACGGTACGTTGATCGTGCTTCAGAGACAGGACGCGATGAGACGGCTCTCGGAGAACCGGAGCAGAATTCGGATTCCGATTTGGCCCTCTTGGAAAAGTTCCGTTCTGTCGCTGTGTCTGCTGGCAGTGCTGACAGGCCTCGCTTTTGTACCCTCTCCGGTAAAAGACCGTGCCCGGGAACTTCACGGGATCCGGGAGGAGGCCGGGGAGAAGGAGAAGGAGATAGAGGAGATACTTGAAAGCCTGATGCAGCTGGAGCAGGAGACACTGACGCAGGAACAGCAGGCAGCCCTGCAGGAGATGCAGGAGATGCTGCAGTCTTCCATACAGGAGCATCAGCAGGCTGACTCTGCGGCTGCTTTGGCGGCGGCTGGTGAGAAGCTGAACTATAAGTATGAGAATATGAGCAGTCAATTGTCAAATCTTGCACAGAGTCTGCAGAATGGCGCGACTGCTTCGGCGGCTTCGGCGGACTCCATGCAGGCCATGGCAGAGAAGCTGCAGGAGATGAGCGGAATGGAACCCTCGGGAGGAAATCAGACTGCCTCTAATCAAGGTCAGGGCGGTCAGGAAGGGCAAAATGGGCAGAACGGTTCAAACGGAACGGGCAGCCAGAATAGCCAAAACGGTTCAAACGGTCAAGATGGCCAAAACGGCCAGAGCGGCGGTCAGGGAGACGGATCGGGTCAGGGCCAGGGCGGCCAGGGGGACGGATCGGGTCAGGGCAGCGGCCAGGGGGACGGATCGAGTCAGGGCCAGGGCGGTCAGGGAGACGGTTCCGGCAGTGGACGTGGAACGGGGAGCAGCAGCGCGTCCCATGATTATGTCAGCGTTCCAAACGCAATCGCTGACAGCGGAAATCTCACGGGAAATTCTGTAGATCACGATGCCTCTCAGTATTTCCGCACTCAGACCGGCCTGAGCTGGGAGGGGACGCATGTGTCTCACGAGGCGGTTATCGGAAGTTATGAGCGCAACGCTTACGAGGGCATTTCCGCAGGTCGTTATCCCAGCGGCATGGAGGATGTGATAAAAAAGTATTTTGCAAGCTTTAATTAGGTATGTGCATTATTATAAGATGTGTATCAAGTCAGGGAGGCGGTAGAGCTATGAGTGAATTGGACAGGAACAGATTACAGGACCCGGTCTATATGGCACAGCGGATTGCGGACTGTGAAGCGGAGATACAAAAAGGAATAATCGGGCAGCGGGAGATCATCCGTCAGGTGATACTGGCCATGCTCACAGGAGGGAATGTGCTTTTGGAAGGTATGCCGGGATTGGGTAAGACCAGGCTGGTCAGCACTATCGGCCGGGTTTTTGATCTGTCATTCAAGCGGATTCAGTTTACCCCGGATCTGATGCCCAGCGATGTGACCGGTACGAATATCATTGTCAAGAACGAGAAGGGCAGTTCTTTTTCCTTTGAACGGGGGCCGATCTTTGCCAATCTGATTCTGGCGGATGAGATCAACCGAGCCACTCCAAAGACTCAGTCGGCACTGCTGGAGGCTATGCAGGAGCACACGGTGACTGTGGGGAATGACAGCCACAGGCTGGAGGAGCCCTTTTTTGTGCTGGCTACCCAGAATCCCATAGAGAATGAGGGGACGTATCCGCTGCCCGAGGCGCAGTTAGACCGTTTTATGTTCAAGATTCTTGTGCATTTTCCCTCCAAGGAGGAGCTGCGGGGGATTGTGACGCTGACAGAGGGGAGCGGAGCGGTTGAAATCCAGAAAAAACTGAACGGAGAGGGACTGCTTGCGGCCAGAGCTCTGGTCAATCAGATTCCTGTGGCAGATGCGGTGATGGAATATCTATTGGACATTGTCATGGAGACTCATGCCGCGAATCCTCACATCAGGGAGGGTGCGAGTCCCAGAGCGGCTCAGGCACTGATCCGCGCGGCAAGAGCCAAAGCGTTTCTGGAAGGGCGACTGAATGTCTCGTTTCAGGATGTGGAAAAGATGGCTCCTCCGGTGCTCAGACATCGCATTATTCCCAGCTTTGACGCCATCAGTGAGGGTGTCGCCGAGGATGTGATCATTCAGCGGATCCTGGACGCGAAGAAACCATAAGAGGGTGAGAGTATGATGCCGGATGCTGCATTTTTTGATACATTGTCCAGATTGAGACTGGCCATGGGGCATAGATCTTCCTTGAATCTGACCGGAAACCGCAAATCCATGCAGAAGGGTTCTTCCACGGAGTTTTCGGATTTCAGAGAGTATATGCCCGGGGACGATATCCGCCGCATTGACTGGAATGCCTACGGGCGGCTGGACAGACTCTATGTGAAGGAATATATGGAGGAGAAAGAGGCTGTGGTGTCTATTTTGATTGACAGCAGCGCTTCCATGGATTACGGTGCAAAGAAGAAGAGCGAACTGGCTTGTATGCTGGCGGCAGCGCTGGGGTATATGGGCCTGAATAATATGGATCGGGTGGTTCTCTATGATATGCAGAAAATGCAGTCTCCGTTTGTGGCTTCCGGCGGAAAAAGGGCTCTGCCCAGGATGACAGACTGGCTGGAACAGAGAGTTTTTGACGGGAAGGTCGATATCGCCGAAGCCGTGAGCCGCCTTCCGCTCAAGGGACCGGGTGTGACGGTCATTCTCAGTGATTTTCTGCAGGAGACTTTTCTGGATAACGAGCAGGAGGCGGTGGGAAAGCTTCTGCGTTTTCTGGATTATCGGAGACAGAAGGCTGTGCTGCTTCAGGTGCTGGCGGGGGAGGAGCTCTCTGTGGGGCTCACGGGTACGCGCAATCTCATCGATATGGAAGAGGAGAGTACACTGCGGCTTACCCTGGACGCCGGGAGCATCCGTGTGTATGAGCGTGCTCTTGGGGCATTTGTCTCAGGGCTTCGGCGTGAGTGCGCCAGGACGGGGGCCTTCTTTTCAGTGTGCAGTACGGAAACGGGTATTCATCAACTGATTTTTCAGGATTTAAGGATGCTATATGATATTTGAGAGTTTATGGCCGTTGTTTTTTCTGGCAGCGGTTCCGGTGATTATAATTTTATATTTGCTCAAGCCCAAGGGACTGGATTATCGGATCTCCTCCAATCTGCTCTGGAAGAAGCTGTTAAAAAATGAGCAGTCCCGGACCTTTTTTGAGAAGTTTGTCCACAATATATTGATGTACCTGCAGATTTTGATTATTGCGCTGCTGGTGGTGGCGCTGATGTCTCCGTATGTCCGGGTGGACGGGCGCAGCGGCGGGAGAAAGATATTGCTGCTTGACACCAGCGGCAGTATGCAACATGTGGGGGCTTCGGGGAAGAGCCGTCTGGAGGAGGCGGCGGAGCAGGCCTGCGAGTATGTGCGCACTGCACAGAGCACTCAGTTTTCCGTTGCGACGGTGGATGCTGTGGGCGTAAAGCTTCTGGCGGTGGATATTACGGATACGGAGAGTCTGATACGGACTTTGCAGAATCTGGAATGCAGCGACAGCGGCGGAAGTCTCACGCTGGCACAGGGAATCCTGGACACGCTGGCCAATGCGGTGAGCGCAGAGCAGGAAGCTGAGGCAGAGAATGCCGCCGAGCTGCTGGTGTACACCGATGGAGCGGGTGCAGATGCCTTCGAAGAGCTTCAGGGCTTTGCCGGAAAGGAGCTTCATGTGGTGGGGGAGGCCGTCTCCAATGTGGCCAATGAATATACGGCCTTCGCCGCGCGGGGAGACGGTCTTTATGATGTGATGGTGAGCATGACCAATCACAGTGATGGAGAAGCTTCCTTTGATGTCAGTCTGTATGACGGGGACGAAAAGCTTATTGCCCTGTCGCAGATGAGGCTCGCTCCCTCCGAGAGCAGGGTATGTCTCTTTGAGGGGGTGGACTGGCAGGGGCAGACACTCACCTCGCGGCTGGGTGGAATTGTGTTTTCCGAATCTGCTGCAAACCATACGGCTTCCCCTGCCGCTTCCGGCGCCGGGGCGGCTTTTAGAGGCGACAGTCTGGAACGGGACAATGTTTCCCGCGCTGTGAAGCGCCGGGAAAATCTGATTGACGGATTGTTAGTGGGAGACGGCAATACCTTTATCGAGAAAGCGTATCAGGCCGTGACGGGCCAGAGCGTCGCCAAGGCGAAAACAGATGCCGCGGTGCAGACGAAGGAGGACTCTGTCGCAGGCGCACAATCCGGTTTGGATAATTATAATGTAGTGATCTATGACGCAGGTCAGACGCCTGAGGCTGTAAAGGCAAACCGTCTGGTCTTTGTCGGTGATAAAATTCAGAACCGCAATGTGACTGAGACATTGGAAAATGTGGTATTGGACATGACGGACTGTGATCTGACCTCCGGTCTGTCCGGCTTTACCGTGGGGGTGAACACTGCGTACTGCTTTGCGCTGCCGGAAGGAGCGGAGAGCTTTTTGGAGTATGACGGAAAATGTGTGGGTTATTACGGCGAGACGGATGGAGTCAGAGAGATCGTGATGGGATTTGATATCCGTGAGTCGGATTTCCCCCTCAGGGCGGAATTCCCGGTCTTTCTGGCAAATGCCATGATTTATCTCTCAGATACCTCCTGGCTCGCATCAAATATCTATTATGCGGGGGAAGAGATCGCGCTGCAGCCCTGGGCGGAGACGGACAGGACTCAGTTTGAGAGCCGTCCCGGTAAGGCCGGTCTTTACACCATCGGAAATGAGGAATATCAGGAGTCTTATGTGGTACGCTTTCAGACTGCCACGGAGTCTGACGGACGGGCGGAAGCGCTCTCAGTGATGGACTCGGACGGACTGCAGCTGCAGAAGGTCAGAAGGACACTGCGAAATCTGTTTCTGGTGATGGTATTGGCCTTGTTGATTATAGAGTGGATTGTCTATGTGCGACAGATGCGTTATCGCGGTAAATTTTATCTGGCCGTGAGAGGGGCGGTGTTTTTGTGCGTGCTTCTGGCATTGCTGGGTATCCGGCTGCGCCTGGGCAGCAGCCGGACCGCAACGGTGTTTCTGGTGGATATTTCCAACAGCAATGAGGCGCATCTGGAGGAGGCGGAGAAGTATCTGAGGGAAACCGTGGAGAAAATGCCCCCGGGGAATGTCTATGGGATTGTCACTTTCGGAAAGAATTCGCTGGTGGAGCAGTTTCTCACCTCAGAGAAGCGTTATCGCGGACTGATGACGCTGCCGGATAAAGCGGCTACAAATTTTGAGGATGCGCTGTCCAAGGCATTGACAATGATACCGGGAGATTACAGCAAAAGAATCGTGGTACTCACAGACGGAAAGGAGACCAGAGGAGACATTCATAATATGGCCCAGGCGCTTACCGCCAGCCGGGCAGAGTTTATGACGATGCTTTACGAGGAGGAGGAGACACCCGACGCCTACATTGATAATGTAGTACTTCCGGCCTATCTGCACCCCGGGGACAAATATTCGGCCACAGTATTGGTGGAGAGCAATTATGACACGGATGCGGTGATCACACTCTACAGAGGAAGCAGTCAGCAGTTGGCCAGCCGGGTGCATTTGAACAAGGGGAGCAATCGCTTTGTGTTCGGAGCACAGGTGGAGGAGGATGCAGGCAGCGGTTCCATGGAGGGACTGCGGGTACATGTGCAGGCCGAGGGCGACACCTGTCCGGAAAATGATACCTTCAGCGCATACTCGGTTGTTGAGGCCGTGCCGCGGGTGCTGGTCATCTCGGGCAAGGATACCAATGTGTCGGGTTTTGCTTCCGTGCTGAATGCAGCGGGATGTGATTACAGTACGGTCTCTGCCCTGAATGCGCCGGACAGTATCAATGCCATGCTGGACTATAAGGCGGTGATTCTGGTGAACACTTATATTGATGACCTGCCCAAGGGCTTTCTGGATCATCTTGAGACCTATGTGAAAGACTACGGATGCGGTTTTATCTGCTGCGGCGGTGAGAACAGCTTTGCACTGGGCGGATATCGTGATACGGTGCTGGAGACGGTGCTCCCGGTAGATATGCAGCTTCGGAGTGTGAGTGAGTCTCCTTCTCTGGCCATGGTCATGGTCATTGACCATTCCGGCAGTATGATCAGTGAAGCAGACGGCTCCGGCGCAAGCAATCTGGATATCGCCATCAAGGCTGCCGCTGTGGCGGTGGACAATCTGCAGGACAAGGATTTGGTCGGAGTGCTGACCTTTGACGACACATATGAGTGGCAGGTGGAGCTTCAGCAGCTTGAGGACAGAACTGCCATCAAGGATGAAATCAAGAAGATCAGCGAGGGCGGCGGAACCACCATCAAGCCGGCACTCAAGGAGGCCTGCAAGGTTCTCGCGGAAAGTGAGGCGTCCCTGAAGCATGTGGTGCTGCTCACGGACGGGATGGGGGAGACAGACGATTTTGGGGATGTCATAAGCTCTTATACAGGCGAAGGCATCACACTCTCCACCGTGGCGGTGGGAGAAGGTTCGGACAGCCAGCTGCTGGAACGGCTGGCAGACAATTGCGGGGGCAGATATTATTATTCTGATCTGTCCAGCGATATTCCCCGGATTTTTGCCCAGGAGGTATTTCTGGGAGGGGACAGCTATATTCAGAATGGCGTGTTCGGGCTGTCTGTGCTGAGAGGGCATGAGCTGACGGCGAATCTGTTCTCTGAGGGATGGCCCGCCATCTACGGATATGTTTCGGCTACGCCTAAGACAGCCTCCCATTCGGTTATTACCGCTGCGGAGAAGGACGATCCCGTACTCACGGTGTGGCAGTATGGACTGGGCAGGACTGCGGCGTGGAACAGTGATGTCACCGGGGAATGGAGCGGCCCCTTTGCAGGACAGGAGGATTATGTCCGGCTCTGGAAGCGGATCGTAGATTATTCCACCGGGAATGCCAATATGGGCGAAGACAATGTGAATGTGGTGACGATGGGAGAGCTGACAGATGTAGTCTATCAGACGCAGGACTATGGCGGTGATACGGAGATTCTGGTGACGGTCATTGACCCCGAGGGGGAGAGCAGCGAGGTCAGGCTTCACGCGGCTGCCCCGGGCAGATACGAGGCAGAAATATCCACTCCGCAGACAGGACTGTATCATTTTAATATCCGCAGGACTGAGGGCGGTGAGATTCAGAGCTATATGACGACTGCTGCCGCAGTACAGTTTTCTGATGAGTATAAGTTCGATGTGAGCCCGGCTTCCTATCTGCGTTTTGCGGAACGGTACGGGCGGGTCATCACAGAGAAGGATTCGGTCTGGGAGCGCATCAGCACAGGAGCCGGAGAGAGTTATTCTCTGACCGTCTGGCTGCTGGGGCTTGCGGTCGGCCTCTTTCTTCTTGATGTGGCCATGCGCCGATTCCAGTATGTACCCGGATGGAGCCATGCGCGCAGGAGAAATAGAACGAGCGAGTCAGTTCTCCACAGTCAGGCTGAAGGACAGGGAGCAGACGAAAAAGCCGCGGCAGACGATGCTGACGGACGGGCGGATGTTCAATCGGGAAAAGCCGGGAAAGACAAAATGCCGAAGCGTGCCGGAAAGTCCGGACGAAACGGAAAGTCCGGACGAACAGAGCAGACGTTGGATACTTCCCATTTGTTAAAGAAAAAGGATGATCGTAACGGTTCGGTCTAAATTGGCGTTTGCTGTACTGAACGGCGTTAACAGAAGGAGTCGGGGATCGATCTGCAGTTGGCTGCAGTTCTATCCCCGACTCCTGTCTGCCTTGATACCGATCAGAGCAGTAATCATGCTTTTGTCCGTACCGTTATTGTCATTTGGAATGAAATCGTCCGGAAAATCATAATCGGCCTACTGCGCATCCGCGGGTATCCAGCCGTTCAGTACATGTTCCATGGTGTATTCCGCAGCCTGCTGTGCCGTGAGCTGATGGGAGAAATCCGCCCTTTTGTCCGGGGCAGCTCCCGGGCCTGTGGAAGCATACTCTGCGTAGAAGAAGTGGTCATGTGGCTTGCTCCAATCCTTCCAGCCCAGGGGATGAATATGTTCGCCCAGCTCGCACTGCAGAAATACGGTCTTGGCAAATTCCCGCCAGGGTCTGCCCAGGTAAACAGTGTGAGGAGGGCAGTCACCGGTGAGTCTGCAGGCGTGGAGGACATATCCGTAAGGAATCTCCTCGAAGGTGGAGGCCGCGGTCACATAGCCGTAGACAACCTCCTCGTCGGGGCTTTTGGGAGGCTCGCGGTCTTCGGGCATCTTGGAATAGATCTCACAATCCTCAAACCATGCGGTGGCGCTGCCGAAGATAAAATCCACATCGCCCTGGATAAAGCAGTGCCGGTACAGATGGCGGCCCATCACCCGGGGCTTGTACTCGCCGGGGCCTCTGAAGCCGCCGGGCTTGGCTTCTTTCAGGGGAAGAGGAGCGGTGAAGAGTGTGTCCTGACTCCCGAGGAAGCGGCAATTTTCAAAATAGCAGCGGTCGGCATCCACATAGAGAGCCAGAGCCTGACCTACAGTGTGGCCGAATCCGGCGTCGTTTTGAAAAGTGATGTCCCTTGCCGTGAAGTCCGGAGCGTCGATGCGTACGGAGGCAGTGCGGAAGGTTCCGCGCTTTTCTCCGTTTTCCAGCTCCTCAAAGGCTCCGTGGCCGTATACCAGCACGGTTTTTTGATTCTCACCGATCATGGTGACTTTGGGTCTGGAAACAAGAAGCTTCTCACGGTAGACGCCTGCGCCTATGTATAGAGTGACGGGGGCGGCGTCGAAGTCCGGTGCGGGGAAGACCTTGTCATGTGTCAGGGCATCCGCGGTCTCCCCGGGCAGCGGAGCCAGTTTGTCCATGGCTTCCAGAGCTTCCGTCACTGTGGAAAAACAGTGGGCGCCCTCAGGGTGATCCTTCCAATTGATATAGATTGAGAGATGCTTGTCAGTCTGCATGGAATCAATCCTCCTTGAAATGTTTTCCGGCCGGTAATCCCCGGATCTACCGGATTATAATAGTTCCTCGATGGTTAAATCGGGGCGTTCCGCAAGATTGATATAAGTATCGCCGCATTTTACCATAGGACGTGAGAGTTTTTCCCGGTTGATATAGATGATTTCTCCCTGCTGTCCGTCGCTTAAGCGGCAGCGGTTCTGGATGTAGGTGTTGGCCACATTCTCCATAAAGGTCAGGAGATATTTGGTGTCATATTTTTGCAGACCGTCCTGTTCGAGTATTTCGATGGCGCGGAAGGGACATAAAGGCCCTCTGTATACGCGGGCGGCCGTCATGGCCTCATAGACGTCTGCGATGGCCACCATGCGGGCATACGGATCGTCTATCTGTTCGCCTGTGAGCCGCATGGGATATCCGCTGCCGTCGTTGCGCTCATGATGCATCAGGGCGGCGTTGCGGATATGATCGTCCACGTCCTGAGCCTGAAGCATCTGGTAGCCGGTGATGGGGTGTTTCTGGATCAAGGCAAATTCCTGCGTGTCCAGCTTGCCGGGTTTGGTGATGATGGCATGGGGGATCATGAGCTTGCCCACATCGTGGAACAGCCCGCAGGCAGTGGCAAGCTCCACCTCTTCGGGTGAAAACTTCAGCCATCCGGCCATCACGTTGCAGATGAGGCCTACATTCATGCTGTGGGTAAAGGTGGAATCGTCATATTCCCGCAGATTCTGCAGCATATCCAGAATGCCGATCTGGCCTTTTCCGTCAGCGATCATGTCCAGCGCGTTCTGAAGCAGTGTGTTGACATCCAGCTCAATATTGCGTTCCACCATATTGTTCAGGGCGTCCTGGAAGGAATCCACATTCAGCTCGTAGTCCGCCTTGAATTTTTTGAAGACAGGCGAGTGCTGGATGCGCTCAAAATAAGAGAAATCCTGGACGTCAGTCTCCGCCGCCGTGTCTGCTGCAGCGGATGTTTTCTCAACATAGACGGTGAGAATGCCGTACAGATCCAGTTTTGTGATTAAGTTGTCGGTGAGCACTGTCCCCCGGGACAGGATCAGCTTCCGGTCGAAGCTCAGAACATCCTCTGCCACGACCATACCGGGGAGCAGCTGCGGTGTAGAAAGTCTTTCCATATTAGCAGCCTCGCATTTATTAATGTATGTATCTTTATATTGTTAATTTTATTATACTTTTTCGGGGATTGGTATGTCAATTTGATTTTTTGAGTTTAAGCATATTTATACGGTTTATAATTTGTTCATAGTTTCATGACAATGAGGAGTTGAATCTGTGGGGCAAATCTGTTAAAATAATTGATAGGCTGTTTGCAGAATGAGCAGATATTGGAGGCATACGGCAAATTCGCGCTGGCGCCGGACGGCATAGCGCAGATTGGTAAGGAAATCATATGACATTGATAGAAAAAATTTTCGGCACTCACAGCAGCAGAGAGTTGAAGCGTATCGAGCCGCTGGTAAACAGGATTGAGGAGCTTCGCCCTGCCATGCAGGAGCTCTCGGATGAGGAGCTGCGCGGGAAGACCGATGAATACAAAAGGAGATTGTCCGAGGGGGAGACTTTGGACGATCTGCTCCCGGAGGCGTTTGCCACCGTGCGTGAGGCGGGAAGACGCGTGCTGAATATGGAGCATTATCCGGTGCAGCTCATCGGCGGCATTATTCTCCACCAGGGGCGTATTGCTGAGATGCGGACCGGTGAAGGTAAGACGCTGGTATCCACGCTGCCTGCCTATCTGAACGCGCTGGAGGGCAAAGGGGTCCACGTCGTGACGGTGAACGACTATCTGGCGAAGCGTGACTCGGAGTGGATGGGACAGGTGCATGAGTTTCTGGGCCTGAAGGTCGGAGTGGTTTTGAACGGCATGACCAGCGAGGAACGTCAGGCGGCATACAATTGTGACATCACCTATGTGACCAATAACGAGCTGGGTTTTGACTATCTGCGGGACAACATGGTGATTTATAAGGAGCAGCTGGTGCTGCGTGATCTGCATTACGCCATCATTGACGAGGTGGACTCTGTGCTGATCGACGAGGCCAGAACTCCTCTGATCATCTCCGGCCAGAGCGGTAAGTCTACCTCTCTGTACGAGGCCTGTGATCTGCTGGCCCGTCAGATGAAGCGCGGCGACGATATGCAGGAGTTGTCCAAGATCGACGCGATCATGGGTGTGGTACAGGAGGAGAACGGAGACTTTATCGTAAACGAGAAGGACAAGGTCATCAATCTGACGGCGGCAGGCGTGGAGAAGGTGGAGCGTTTCTTCCATATTGAGAACTATGCCGATCCCGAGAATCTGGAGATTCAGCACAATATCATTCTGGCGCTGCGCGCGCATAATCTGATGTTCCGCGATCAGGATTATGTAGTGAAGGATGATCAGGTTCTGATCGTGGATGAATTCACCGGGCGTATCATGCCCGGACGCCGCTATTCCGACGGTCTGCATCAGGCCATAGAGGCCAAAGAGCATGTGAAGGTAAAGCGGGAGAGCAAGACATTAGCGACCATCACGTTCCAGAACTTTTTTAACTTATTCGAAAAAAAGAGCGGCATGACCGGTACGGCGCTGACAGAGGAGAACGAGTTCCGGGATATCTATGGAATGGACGTGGTGGAGATTCCCACCAACAAGGCCGTTATACGAAAGGATCTGCAGGACGCCGTGTATAAGACCAAGGCGGAGAAGCTGCAGGCCATCGTGAATGCGGTGGAGGAAGCACATGCCAAGGGACAGCCTGTGCTGGTGGGTACGATCACCATTGAGGCCAGCGAGGAGATCAGCCGTCTGCTGCAAAAGCGCGGTATTCAGCACAAGGTACTGAACGCCAAGTTTCATGAGATGGAGGCGGAGATCGTGGCGGATGCCGGTATTCACGGCGCCGTGACCATCGCCACCAATATGGCGGGCCGCGGTACGGATATCAAGCTGGACGAGGAGGCCAGGGCTGCAGGAGGCTTAAAGATTATCGGCACAGAGCGTCATGAGTCCAGACGAATCGACAATCAGCTGCGCGGACGTTCCGGACGTCAGGGAGATCCCGGCGAGTCCAAATTTTATATCTCGCTGCAGGATGATCTGATGCGTCTCTTCGGCTCGGAGAGACTGATTACGATGTTTAATACGCTGGGTATCCCCGAGGGACAGGAGATTGAGCACTCGTCTCTGACCCGGGCCATTGAGTCTGCCCAGAAGAAGATTGAGAATAATAACTTCGGGATCCGTAAAAATCTGCTGGAGTATGACCGTGTCATGAGCGAGCAGAGGGAGATTATCTACGAGGAGCGCCGCCGGGTGCTGGACGGCGAGAGTATGCGGGATTATATCTATAAAATGATCACGGATATCGTGGAGAACTGTGTGGACATCAGTATCAATGACGATGTGGATAAGGATGAGTGGGATTACAATGAGCTGAACACTCTGCTGCTTCCCACGGTGCCTCTGGAGCCTGTGACTGCGTCGCGCGTCCAGAAGGGGAAAAAGAACAGCTTAAAGCAGCAGCTCAAGGAGGAGGCCGTGAAGCTCTATGAGGCCAAGGAGGCAGAATTTCCTGAGCCTGAGGCGATCCGCGAGCTTGAGCGTGTAATTCTGCTGAAAGTGATCGACCGCAAATGGATGGATCACATCGACGACATGGACCAGCTCCGTCAGGGCATCGGGCTGCAGGCCTACGGCCAGCGCGATCCTGTGATCGAGTATAAGATGAGCGGTTATGAGATGTTTGACGAGATGACGCAGAACATCAAGGAGGAGACCGTGCGTCTGCTGCTGCATATCAGAGTGGAGCAGAAGGTGGAGCGGGAGCAGGTGGCCAAGGTCACCGGCACCAACAAGGATGATTCTCTGGCTAAGGCTCCTAAAAAGAGAGAGAATGTCAAGGTTTATCCCAATGATCCCTGTCCCTGCGGAAGCGGAAAGAAGTATAAGCAGTGCTGCGGACGCAGATAAAAAGCAGTTAAAATAGGAAAAGGTGGTTTCTATTCCAATGGTAGAGTTAGACCAGATGAAGGCAGAGATTCTGTCCTATGAGACTTCCCTGGCGGAAGTGCGGGACTCTCTGGACTTGGAGAATAAAGTAAAACGCATTGAGGAATTGGAGATGGAGATGGAGGCGCCCGGTTTCTGGGACGATCCCGACAAGTCCAATGTCAAGATGAAGGAGCTGAAGAATCTGAAAGATACAGTGGGGCAGTGCGACAAGCTTTCCACGCAGTATGATGATATTCTGACGCTGATCGAAATGGGCTATGAGGAAGAGGACGCGGACATGGCGGCGGAGATCCGCGGCGAGCTGGACGAATTCATTGCGGAGTTTGAGGAGCTGCGTATCGGTACGCTGTTGTCGGGGGAGTATGACAGAAGCAATGCGATCCTGAAGCTCAATGCCGGCGCCGGAGGCACCGAGAGCTGTGACTGGGCAGGGATGCTCTATCGCATGTACACCCGCTGGGCGGAGCGCAAGGGTTTTGCAGTGGAGGTGCTGGATTATCTGGACGGGGATGAAGCCGGAATCAAGTCGGTGACTTTTCAGGTAAACGGTATCAATGCATACGGTTATTTGAAATCGGAGAAGGGAGTGCATCGTCTGGTGCGCATCTCTCCTTTTAATGCGCAGGGAAAGCGCCAGACTTCTTTTGTGTCACTGGATGTGATGCCTGATATTGAGGAGGATCTGGATGTGGATATCGACGAGAAGGATCTGCGCATCGATACCTACCGAAGCAGCGGTGCAGGCGGACAGCATATCAATAAGACATCCTCCGCCATCCGCATCACCCATATTCCCACGGGGACAGTGGTGCAGTGCCAGAATGAGCGCAGCCAGTTCCAGAACAAGGACAAGGCCATGCAGATGCTTAAGGCAAAGCTTTTTCTGTTAAAGCAGGAGGCTAATGTTGAGAAACTTTCCGATATCCGCGGAGAGGTGAAGGAGATCGGCTGGGGAAACCAGATTCGCTCCTATGTGCTGCAGCCTTATACCATGGTGAAGGATCACCGCACGGATGTGGAGACAGGAAATGTGGACGCCGTGCTGGACGGCGCCCTGGATTTGTTTATCAACGGTTATCTGAAATGGATCAATACGTCAGAGCAGGCAAAGTAGCTTCCCGTGCCCGCATCAGATTCAGAAAGAAGTGGGTATAGGTAACCTTCATGTAGGGGAGGAGCCACAGGTTTCCGATTCCAAAGGTGAGAAGACTCAGGAATATCAGCGGAAGAAAGCTGAGCTGAAGGCAGAACAGGCGGCTCTTTTGTCCTTTCATGATATGAGTGCTTTGTCGGATCAGTTCGATGGCGCTGTATCCCGGAAAGTCCAGTAAGAGCAGGAACATCTGTGAGATGCTGAGACTTAACGGGATATAGATCATCATGCAGACTGTCAGGAGAGACAGCACACACAACAACAGTAGCGGTGGGGCTTCGCGGCGAATCAGGAAGAACACAAAATTCGCAGGCAGCAGAGCAATCTGGCTCAGCAGAACCGAGATAGCAGTCAGCTGCAGGGATTTACCCGTCTGATTGCGAAAACAATAAAAGACATCAGAGACTTTGATTGATTTTCCGCAGGCTGCATTCAGGCAGAGAAAACTGATGCCGACATAAAATAGTGATGTAAAAATACTGACGCCTATCTGCAGTACATAATTTATAGCGTTATACCACTCACTATAGCCCTGCATATAAGCAACATCACTTAACCGCTGCTGAACCTCTAACAGTTTCTGGCCACTCAGCATTTCCTTTATGACAACGGACATGCTGAAGAAAATCAGGGTAAAAAAGCTGATTATATATTTCGCTGCCGTTGAAATCAGGATAGCCGTCAGGGTGGCGAGAACAAAAGTACTGTATTTTCCGGTGAGCGTATCTTTGGCCTTTGCTTTCAGCGCGGCACCGGACAAAAAAGAGTTTTCCATGTCTGTACTCCATACAATTCTGCAGAGACTGCCTGCGGTCAGGCAACGTAGACTGCATGCATGCCGACGTATTTTGCGCGGTCGGCGGTTTTCAAGTCCTTCTGATAGGGATTTTCCTCATTGTAATATTTAATCTGGGTATTGGTGGTGCCGCCGGATATATAGGAGCGGCCGCACTCAGGACAAATGGCGGTTTGAATGGACACGGATGCCCGGAGAACTTTGCCGTTCTTCATGGCGGCATCAGAGTAGGCATTGCTCACATGCTCCTGCTCATGGGCGCGCACACTGGCAGCGGCATTCTCCGGGGAGATGTGCTGAGGTGTCTTAAAAGAAACCATTTCGTCGGAGCCGTCCTGATATTTACGCCGTTTGCAGGTCTCACATTCCTCCCCCGGCGCTTTCTTGCCGTCAGAAATACCGGGAAGGTTTCTATCCTCTCCGCGGGGACCCGCAGCCGCGAGAGCAGAGCCGTACGCGCCGTAGGATATTCTGCCTGCATAACCGCCGCCTGCATAATTTCCTGAATAGTTTCCAAAAGCAGAAATTGTCATATCATTACCTCCTGAATATATTTTGGAGTGGACCCGGCTTCACAGATGCTCAAAGCCATAGTCATAGAAATCGTCATAAAAGTCACGGTAATAATCATCGTAGAAATCCCGGTAATAGTCATAGTAGTCATCATCATAGTAGTCATCATGATAATAGTCATTATGATAATAGTCATCATAATCATCGTCGCCGTAATGATCGTCATGATAAAAAGGATCAAAATAGTCTTCCTGATAGTTCGGAAAATCGCGGTAATCTATGTCATGGTAGTTGATGTAGGTAATCGCCAAATAAGTCATCATCAGCAATCCCAAAATCAAGCCTATGCTGGATAAAATGATGCCTGAAATGCTAAAGGCAAGACTATGCGGACTCAGTTTTTTGTCCTTATACATGGAAAGAATAAAGAACAGAATCCCCAGCGCGCCCAGCACAATAGAGAAGAGTTCGATACAACAGAACAAAACGGAGCAGATGCCGCAGATCATGGAGGCTACTGCGAAAGCATTCGTCTTAGACGATGTCTTCCGGGGGCCGGATGCAGGAGCGGCCTGAACATACATATGCTTTTCCCGGTTGTCAAACCGTTGGTTCTGATTATAGTCCATATAGTGATCACTTCCTTTGTTCTATAGATTATATTGTAGCATAATTTCAGGTAAGAAGCAAATGATTACTGGAAATAATTTGTGCGGTAGAGCTTGAAGAAAATTCGGTTTTTATATAGAATAGTGTAGGATGCTTTGCATCAGATTTTGAGATAAAGACGAATGCGCGGGCGGATATGCGGACACTGACCGCAGTACTTGCAAAAGTGTTACGGTTGGTCTGCGCGGAAAGGAAGTTATGGACATTATACAGAAACTGCGGGATGAGTTGAAGATTGAGAAATGGCAGGCCGAGGCTGCGGTGAAGCTGATCGATGAGGGCAATACCATTCCCTTTATCTCCCGTTACAGAAAAGAAGCCACCGGATCTCTGGACGATGAGCAGCTCAGAAATCTGCATGAGAGACTGGTGTATCTGAGAAATCTGGAGGATAAGAAGAATCAGGTTCTGGGCAGTATTGAGGAGCAGGGGATGCTGACGGATGAGCTTCGGGAAAAGATTCTGGCCGCAGAGACACTGGTGGTAGTTGACGATCTGTATCGCCCTTATCGTCCCAAGAGAAAGACACGCGCAAGCGTAGCGAAAGAGAAGGGCCTTGCGGGGCTTGCGGAGTTCATTCTGGCTCAGAGCACGGATGCGCCCGTAGAGCAGGAGGCGGAGAAATATCTGTCCGAGGAGAAGGGAGTGACTTCTGTGGAGGAGGCGCTGCGGGGCGCTAAGGACATTATTGCCGAGGAAGTTTCCGACGAGGCAGAGTATCGGCTCTATATCCGTAATATCACCACGGAGGAGGGCGTTATAGAGAGCTCTGCCAAGGACGAGAAGGCGGAGAGCGTATACGAGATGTATTATCAGTTCCGGGAGCCGGTAAAAAGAATTGCGGGACACCGTGTGCTGGCATTAAACCGCGGCGAGGCGGAGAAGGTGCTGACGGTAAAGCTGACCGCCCCTGTAGAGCGCATTATCCGTTATCTGGAAAAACAGAAAATCACGGCGGACAATCCATATACCACTCCTCTTATCCGGGATGCGGTGGCCGATAGCTATGATCGTTTAATAGCACCCGCTATTGAAAGAGAGATCAGGAACGGGCTGACGGAGAAGGCAGAGGATGGAGCGATCGATGTGTTCGGCAAGAATCTGGAGCAGCTTCTGCTGCAGCCCCCTATCGCGGGCAGAGTCGTGCTTGGATGGGATCCGGCTTTCCGCACCGGCTGTAAGCTGGCGGTGGTGGATGCCACGGGAAAGGTTCTGGACACAAAGGTGATCTATCCCACAGCTCCGCAGAATAAGGTTGAGGAGTCCAAAGCCGAGCTGAAGAGACTGATCAAGAAGTATAATATAGATTTAATCTCTGTGGGAAACGGAACCGCCTCGAGAGAGTCGGAGCAGATCATTGCAGAGCTTCTGCGGGAGCTGGACAGGCCGGTTCAGTATGTGATTGTGAGCGAGGCCGGCGCTTCGGTTTACTCGGCCAGCAAGCTTGCCACGGAAGAATTTCCTCAGTTTGACGTGGGGCAGCGCAGCGCGGCCTCTATCGCGCGCAGACTTCAGGATCCTCTGGCGGAGCTGGTGAAGATCGATCCCAAATCCATCGGTGTGGGGCAGTATCAGCATGACATGAATCAGAAAAAGCTTGGCGACGCACTGCAGGGCGTAGTGGAGGATTGTGTGAATAAGGTGGGGGTAGATCTGAATACTGCTTCGGCATCCCTGTTGGAATACATCTCCGGCATCAACAAGACGATCGCCAGGAATATCGTGGATTACCGCGAGGCAAACGGCAGATTCACCAACAGAAAACAGCTTCTCAAGGTGGCGAAGCTGGGGCCCAAGGCCTATGAGCAATGTGCGGGCTTCATGCGCATTGCGGACGGTGACAATCCCTTGGATGCCACAAGCGTTCACCCGGAGTCCTATGCGGCTGCGGAAAAGCTTCTCGCAAAGCTGGATCTGTGCATGGAGGATGTGAAGGCCATGCAGAAAAAGGCTGCGGAGCAGAAGGGGCGCGGCGCGCAGACAGCACTGAGGGCTACCGGTGCGGAGAAGGAGCGCAGTCCGCAGAAAAAGCAGAGCAGAGATGCAAAAACGATACAGGTCCGCAATACTTCCACAGCTATGGGACAGGCTCTGGCTGCGGCCATGGCGGGCGGCGGGCAGAGGTCTCAGGAGCCCGGGGATGCTGCCGTTTCCGGACTGGAAAAGCGTATCAGGGATAAAAAGCTGCTTGCGGAGGAGCTTGGAATCGGAGAGATCACACTGTCCGATATTTTGAAGGAGCTGGAGAAGCCTGCCAGGGATCCCAGAGACGATATGCCCAGGCCGGTTCTCAGAAGTGATGTGCTGGACCTGAAGGATCTGAAACCGGGTATGATCCTGAAGGGAACCGTCCGCAATGTCATCGACTTTGGCGCTTTCGTGGATATCGGAGTCCATCAGGACGGTCTGGTGCATATCTCCCAGATCACCAACCGGTTTATCAAGCATCCGCTGGAGGCGGTGAGCGTGGGGGATATCGTGGAGGTGCAGGTGCTCGATGTGGATATCCCCAAGAAACGGATCAGTCTGACTATGAAGCTTAATGCGGAGGTTAATTCATAATTTAACTGCCGGAACGGCAGGCTGACATGCACAGGCGGAAAAATACTTGCTTTTTTTCCCCGGCGGTGGTATAGTAACTCTGTCAAGTACCGTGCCGCGGACGGTATAATGATGTGGTTATTACAATCTTTTAATATGGAAATTCTTCGGGGTCGGGTGCAATTCCCTACTGGCGGTAAAGTCCGCAACCTGTGGGAGCCTTAAGCGCTCTCATGGCTGATTCGGTGAAAGTCCGGGACCAACAGTAAAGTCTGGATGAAAGAAGAATAACAGGCGTTTTTAACGGCTGCGCTTTTTGTGTCCCCGAATCGTATTGGTTCGGGGATTTATTTTGCGAAGATTTTCCGACAAAATTCAATTTTGGAGGTATCTACAATGGACAACAGAATCAAGAAACTCACGACTACCGGCATGCTCTGCGCACTGGCCTATGTGACAGTACTCGTCGGACGTATTCCCCTCATCCTTTTTCTGAAGTATGATCCAAAGGATGTTGTTATCGCCATCGGCGGACTGATCTTCGGACCGTTTACCGCATTTGCCGTGTCGCTTATCGTCTCTTTGGTGGAGATGTTTACGATCAGCGACAACGGGATTCTTGGATTTATCATGAATGTGATCGCAAGCTGTGCCTTCGCCTGTCCGGCAGCTTTTGTGTACAAGAAGAAGCATAAACTGTCCGGCGCCATTATCGGACTGCTTGGCGGCTGGCTGTGTATGACTGCAGCGATGCTGCTCTGGAATTATCTGATCACCCCGTATTACATGGGCGTCTCCAGGGATGAGGTGGCAAAGCTGCTGCTGCCGGCTTTCCTGCCCTTTAATCTGATCAAGGGCGGTCTGAATGCGGCGATCACCATGCTGCTGTATAAGCCGGTGGTCACGGTTCTGCGGCGTTCCCGACTGATTGAGTCAGAGCAGACCGCGGTTAAGGCCAAAATCAATGTCGGAGTGATACTGACGGCTCTGCTGATCATCGTGAGCTGTGTACTTCTGATCCTTGTTCTGAACGGTAAGTTTTAATAGAATCCGGGGCGGCTGTCACGGCGGAGGAATCTTCTGCTGTGGCAGCCGCCTTTTTGTGTCTCCCGATGTTTTGCGGCAGTTCGGATATTCTATAGAAAAATTTTAGAAAATGTTCGGTTGTTTCTTTTGTTTTATAGAATATAATGGCAATCGTAGAATTTGTGTGAAAGGGCATTGACAGGAGAAAAAAGTTGATGTATCGTATCAATAGTACAGCAATACAAAAGAGCTGGGTAAAAAGAAACATAAAAGGAGTGTAAGGAGAAGAGCCATGAGTGCATTGGTTGAAATCAGGGACATTTGCAAGGTCTATAATCCCGGTGAAAATGAAGTGCGGGCATTGGATCATGTGAGCGTCACGATCGATGAGGGTGAGTTTGTGGCTATCATCGGACAGTCGGGCAGCGGTAAATCCACGCTGATGAATATGCTGGGCTGCCTGGATGTGCCTACCAGCGGAACCTATAGGCTTCACGGGCAGGATGTTGCGGATATGAGCGACGATGAACTCTCGGATATTCGGAATCGGGAGATCGGCTTTATTTTTCAGGGTTTTAATCTGATACCGAATCTGACGGCCCGGGAGAATGTGGAGCTGCCGCTGATCTACAGGGGCGTTTCCAAAGGCCAGAGAAAACAGCTGGCCGAGCGGGCGTTGGAGAAGGTGGGATTGTCCCACCGCATGGATCATAAACCCTCCGAGATGTCGGGCGGACAGCAGCAGCGTGTGGCCATTGCCAGGGCCATTGCCCAGGCGCCGCCGGTGATCCTGGCTGACGAGCCCACGGGTAATCTGGACTCCCATTCCACAGGAGAGATCATGGGGATATTGCGGGAGCTTTATGAGGAGGGCAGGACGGTCATCCTCATCACCCACGACAATGAGATTGCCGCCAGGGCAAAGCGGGTGATCAAGATCAGGGACGGAAAGATTGAGACAGATGAGATACAGGAGGATGCATCATGAAAAATATATTTAAAAAGAACCCGGACGGGGAATCCCGGACCGACCTTGCGGAGAGCGGCGGCGCAGCCGCAAAAAAGGGCGGTAAAAAGAGCGGCAAAAAAGGAAAAAGTAAAAAGAAGCTTATTATCATAATCGTTGTAGTTGTGGTGCTTCTGTTTCTGATGCTGCGGGGATGCGGGGGCGGAGACACCGGCGCCGTGGTGACCACTGCAAGCGCCGAGCGGGGAGACCTTCAGGAGAGCGTCAGCACCAGCGGGACCGTATCTGCGGAGGATGTCAAAGTATTTTTTGCACCCACGGGGGGAAAGCTGGCGAATGTCAATGTGACTGCGGGCGACACGGTGAAGGCCGGAGATGTGCTCATCGCCTATGACAGCGCCAGACTGGACAGAGATTTCAGAGAGGCTACGCTGCAGTCCGAGAAGTCCAATGCGGGCTACAATAACGCAATCTCGGACAGCGCGGACAATCAGGCCAAGCTGAATGAGGCAAAGACCAATCTCGCGGTGCTGGATCAGCAGCTCGCGGATCAGAAGGCCTATCTGAAGGATCTGGAGGCCAAGCTGAGCGAGAGCCAGCGGGGAACACAGAATGCGCTGGCGGACGAGAGCTATGATCTGACGAAGGAGATAGCAAAGCTGGAGGAGGAATTGAAAGCCCTGACTCCCGGCACAGACGAATACATCAAAAAGGAGAAAAAGCTGAGACAGAAGCAGTCGTCACTCTCCCGCAACAATTATCTCCAGCAGGTGGCCGGCTCCTCGGACTATGTGGCCGAGATGGAGGCGGAGATCAAGAGAGTGAAAGAGCAGATTGCCGACGAGGAGTCCTACAAGGCGGAGATGCAGAGCCAGAAAAGCGCCAGTGAAAACGGTGTGATGGGCTCCTATGACAAGATTTCCTATGAGGCGGATAAGGAGCTTGCCCAGATTGCTTATGCGGAGGCGGAAAAGGCCTATTATGAGAGTAAGTCGGGACTCTGCGCGGAGTTTGACGGCGTAGTGACGGAAGTGAGCGCCGTGGAGGGTTCTGTGGTGACAGAAGGGACGCAGCTGTGCAGGCTGGAGAGCACGGAGAATGTGAAGGTGAGCCTCTACGCATCCAAACAGGATGTGGCGAAGCTGGCTGTGGGACAGAAGGCGGAGGTTACGATCTCCGGAAATGTATATACCGCAACGGTCAGCAAGATCAACCGAATGGCTAACATGAACAATTCCAACACTCCCATGGTAGGCGTTGAGGTACATATTGATGAGCCGGACGAGAGGATCATTCTCGGCCTGGACGCCAAGTTGACCATCGAGACGCGCTCCGTGGAGAATGCGCTGCTGGTGCCCGTGGAGGCTATCAATGCTGACAGGGACGGAGATTTCCTCTATGTGGTGGAAGAGGGCAGGGTGGTGAGAAAACCGGTGACCTGCGGTATCTCTAACGATACCTACACGGAGATCATAGAGGGTATCACCGAGGAAGACCAGATCATCGTGACTTACTTCGGCAGTCTGGAGGAGGGTATGGCAGTCACAGTCATGCCGTCAAATTAGGAGGCTTCTCATGGCACAGATATGGGAATACATTAAGATTGCGCTCTTGAATATCAAGAGCAATAAGGGGCGTTCCATCCTTACCATGCTGGGTATCATCATCGGTATTTCCTCCGTCATCATGATCATCGCCATCGGAAACGGCGTAAAGGGCGGCATCAATGATGAGCTGAACAATATGGCTGGCGGGCAGATTGCGGTTTATGCTTACGGCAACAATGAGGAGGGAATCTCTATTGACTTCACCGAAGAGGATATCGACGCCATTATGGAGAAGGTGCCCCATGTGAAGGCGATCACGCCCCGCTGGAACTTTAACGGCAGCTTTACGGGCAGAAAAGGAGTTTTTCAGGGATATGCCCAAATGGGTATGCCGGGTATGGAGTATACCAACAATGACCCCATCATAAAGGGGAGGTATTTTAACGACAACGATTATTATTCGGCCAATCAGGTCTGTGTTCTGACGGAGAGCAGCGCCAAGCAGCTCTTCGGCAACACCAATGTGCTGGGGATGACACTGGAGATGAATATGTACGGCATCAGCAGGGATTTTACGGTCATCGGTATCCGCAAGGACAATGCCTCCGCGCTGTTTGGCGGAAGCACCAGCATGATCTCCATGGAGTGTCCGCTGTCGGTGGTGTCGGCCTCCTACGGCTTTTATGTCTATATGGACAGTCTGTTGATCGTCAGCGACGGAGCGGAGTATGCTTCGGAGGTGGCGGAAAAGACAGTCAGACTATTGGAGAACCGGCACAATGTCCGCGGACAGGATGTCATCATGGTGGAGAACTTTAATGACTATATGACCCAGATAGCGGATATTCTGAGCTATCTCACCATATTCGTGGCCTTTGTGTCGGCAATCTCCCTGCTGGTGGGCGGAATCGGTGTTATGAATATCATGCTGGTGTCTGTGACGGAGCGCACCAGAGAGATCGGTATCAGGAAGGCTCTGGGAGCCAGAACGAGCTCCGTGCTCCTGCAGTTTCTGGCGGAGTCGGCGCTGATCTCCCTTCTGGGAGGCCTCATCGGCATCGTGTTGGGTGTTCTGGGAGCACAGGGCGTGTGTTCGCTCATCGGCTTTACGGCTACCGTCGATGTGGGCACTGTGCTGGGAGCCAGCCTGTTTTCATCCGCTGTGGGAATCTTTTTCGGTATATATCCCGCCAAAAAGGCGGCTCATTTAAGCCCTATCGAGGCGCTGCGCCACGAATAAATTGTGCTTGCTTTTTTCGGAAGAAAACCATATAATAATTTTTATAGAAAATAAAGCACCTACAAGGGATTGGTTTGTAGGTGCTTTTTTCAGGGTGGAGGAGTTATGGTAGAATTGGATGTGAAGATTGAAGCTTCCGATCTGTATGATTATATGTTGATGCATGCCTATAACAGCGCCGCGGGACTTCTGGGCAGCGGCGTGGGAGCGGTGGCTGTGTTGGTGGGACTCATGAAAAACCAGCCCATATTTCTTGTGGCCGGCATTGTGCTGCTTCTGTATCTGCCTGTAAGTCTGTTTTTGAAGAGCAGGCAGCAGGCTCTGAGCAATCCCGCATTCGGTGAGCCGCTGCACTATGTGCTGGACGAGCAGGGCATCACGGTGTCGCAGAACGGGCAGCAGCAGCATCAGAGCTGGGGAGATATGGTGAAAGCGGTGTCCACGGGGCACAGCATTATCGTCTATACCAGCAGGGTAAACGCCACGATTTTTCCGCGGCGGGAGATGAAAGATAAAAGAACGGATGTTATAGAAATGATTTCCACGCATATGCCGCCTAAAAAGGTGCATATCCGCAGTTGATATAAGGGGATAAAATATGGCCATGAGCACGATGATCAAAACGATAGAGACATACAACCCCGAGGAGACCCGGGCCCTGGGAGAACGCATCGGCAGAGAGGCCGGACCGGGTCAGGTATACACATTGATCGGAGATCTGGGTGTGGGCAAGACGGTCTTTACCCAGGGAGTGGCCGTGGGACTTTGCATCCCCGGTCCCGTGAACAGTCCGACCTTTACGATCCTGCAGGTATACGAAGAGGGCAGACTCCCCTTCTACCATTTTGACGTCTATCGGATCGCGGATGTGGAGGAGATGGAGGAGATCGGCTGTGAGGACTGTTTTTACGGTCAGGGTGTCTGCCTGATCGAATGGGCAGACCGCATCCGGGACATCCTGCCGGAGCGCTATACTGAGATTGTCATAGAGAAGGATCTGCAGAGAGGGCCGGACTATCGCAGGATCACCGTGACACAGGAGGGACGCTTATGAAGATTTTGGGCTTGGACAGCTCCGGACTCGTGGCCGGAGTGGCTGTGGCGGAGGACGGTATACTTCTGGCGGAGTACAATGTTAATTATAAGAAGACACACTCACAGACCCTGCTGCCGATGTTGGATGAGATCAGAAAGATGCTGGAGCTGGATCTGGAAAGCATAGATGCCATCGCCGTGGCTTCCGGCCCGGGGTCCTTTACGGGTCTGCGCATCGGTTCGGCCACTGCAAAGGGACTGGGGCTTGCGCTGGAAAAGCCGTTGGTTGAAGTACCCACGCTGGAAGGATTGGCGTATAATCTCTTTGGCACGGGTGATTTTGTCTGTCCTTTGATCGATGCCAGGCGGAATCAGGTCTACACAGGCATCTATGAATTCTCGGGAATGAGCCTGCGCGTTCTGGAGCCCCAGGCGGCGGTGGATCTCTCTGTTATAATAGAACGGATCAATCAGCTGGGAAAGTCCTGTCCCGGCAGAGGGGTGATTCTTTTGGGGGACGGCGTACCTGTGTACCAAAACCTGCTGCAGGAACGGCTGAGTATTCCCTTCCGTTTTGCACCTGCGTCCTGTAACAGACAGCGGGCAGGCAGTATTGCGGCTCTGGGACAGATTTATTACGCGTCGGGGCGCATCGTTTCCGCGCAGGAGCATTGTCCCGAGTATCTGCGGAAAAGTCAGGCAGAGCGGGAGCTTGCCGGGAAAGAAAAGCAAGAGGGACAGATGCAGGAGAAACAGGCATGAAGCCTGTGATCAGGCCTCTTCGGGCGGAGGATGTGCCGGCGTTGGCGCAGATAGAGCGGGAGATCTTCAGCATCCCATGGTCCGAACGCGCCTTTGCGGAGCTTTTGGAGCATTCCTACAGCCTGTATCTGGTGGCGGAATGGGAAGGACTGCCTGTGGGCTGTGCCGGATTGACTGTTTTGGGCAATGAGGGCGATATCGAAAAGGTGATGGTGCGGGAGGCGTTCCGGGGGCGGGGGATCGCCGCTTCCATGCTGAGAGAGCTGATGGAAGCGGGGGAGCGTCTGGGTATCACGGAATTTACGCTGGAGGTGCGCGCGGGCAATCTGCCGGCCATCCGGCTTTATGAGAAGTTCGGATTTGTGTCCGAGGGTGTCCGCCCGGGATTTTATGAAAAGCCGGCGGAGGACGCCGTGATCATGTGGCGTCGGCAATAATTACCACACCATGCCGCACGTTTTCTATAGTATACTCAAGATGTGTTATCCTCTGGTTTGATGCAGGGATGGCAGGATGTCTATACAACAGATTGCGGGAGGCACAAAATGCGAAAATATGGAAAAGTGATTTGCAATCAATGCAAAAAAGAATTAAAATCAGAAGGAAAGTATTTGAAGGAAGGCTGCTTTGCAGTGGATTATACCTTCGGGTATTTCAGCCGCAGGGACGCCGTCAGGCACAGATTCGATCTGTGCGAGGACTGCTATGACAGGCTGATCGCACAGTTTGCAATCCCTGTGGAGGAGGATGAGGAAACCGAGTTATGTTAGATGTTTGTCTGCTGGGGACAGGGGGCATGATGCCGCTGCCGTACAGGTGGCTCACCTCCCTGATGATGCGTTATAATGGAAAGAGCATTTTGATAGACTGCGGAGAGGGAACTCAGATTGCCCTGCGGGAGAAAGGCTGGAGCCCGAACCCTATCGATATCATTTGCTTTACGCATTATCATGCGGATCATATCAGCGGTCTGCCGGGTATGCTTCTCACGATGGGAAATGCCGAGCGTGTCAGTCCGCTGCTTCTCATAGGCCCGAGAGGATTGACTAAAACAGTCAATTCCCTCAGGGTGATAGCGCCTGAGCTGCCGTTCGAGATACAGTGTGTGGAGATCGGAGAGGGCGAACAGACATTTTCTTTCGATGGATTTCGGATTGAGGCTTTCAAGGTGAATCATAATGTGTTATGCTATGGTTACAGCCTGAGTATTGACCGTACCGGCAGATTTGACAGAGAGCGGGCGGAGCGTCAGCAGATACCCATGAAATTCTGGAGCCGTCTGCAAAAGGGTGAAATAATCGAGCAGGACGGCTGCGTCTACACCCCCGATATGGTTCTGGGGGAGCGCCGCAGAGGCCTGAAGGTGACCTATTGTACGGACACCCGTCCCACGGAGAGTATTCTGGCCCATGCCAGAGAGTCGGATCTGCTGATACTGGAGGGCATGTACGGAGAACCGGACAAACTGGCAAAGGCCAGGGAGCATAAGCACATGACGATGTATGAGGCGGCGAAGATTGCGCGGGACGCGGAGGTCCCCGAGCTTTGGCTGACGCATTACAGCCCTTCCCTCATGCGTCCCGAGGAATTTATCGCGGATGTGCGCAAAATTTTTCCCAATACTGTGGCAGCGCGGGACGGAAGGACTGCGGAGTTGAAATTTGAGGAAGATCAGGTTGAATAAAAATGCGTATTCAACCGTTGCTTCATGACGGCGGAGGACTGCCGCTGTTTGAATGCGCGCCGCAGCGCGCAGATAGGCATAAAATGAAGAAGGCGACGACGCGTACAACAATTATTATCGCTGTGCTGATTATTGCTGTGGTAGGGTATTACGCATATCTCTCCAACAAGGACAGGGCCAGGCGGGAGGATGCCGCCATGACGGCGGTGGAAGCTGTGCTGAGCAGGGATTTGAGCAAGGATTATCCGCCGACACCCAAAGAAGTCATCAAGTATTACAATGAGCTTCTGCGCTGTCTGTATAATGAAGAGAGTTCTCAGGAGGAGATAGAGGCGCTGGGCCTCAGAGCCAGAGAACTCTATGACGAAGAGCTTCTGGAGGCTAATGAGCTGGGAGGTTATCTGATCCGGCTTCAGGAGGATGTGAATGACTACAGAAGCAACGGGCGGCGCATTACGACCATCAGTGTCGCCTCCAGCACAAATGTTGACATGTTTGAGCAGGACGGCTATTCTTTTGCCAAGATCATGTGTGCTTATAATATTATGCAGGACGGTCAGACGCACCCTTCCGACCAGGTATATCTTCTGCGCAAAAATTCCGACAGACAGTGGAAAATCTACGGCTGGGAGGCGGCGGAGAATCTGGAGACGCAGGCCGAGTGATGGCGGGATTCTGAAGGCGGCATAAAGCGGTACAGGACCGCGGACAAGAGCCGGACCACGGCGGAGAATCGGGACGGAATCATGGATAAGAATACAGAAAACGGTATTGAAAATAATTACATATTGGCCATCGAGAGCTCCTGCGACGAGACAGCGGCATCGGTGGTGAGAAACGGCAGGGAGGTGTTATCCAATGTGATCGCTTCCCAGATTGCGCTGCACACTTTGTATGGGGGCGTGGTGCCGGAGATTGCTTCCCGCAGACATATCGAAAAGATCAATCAGGTCATTTGTCAGGCGCTTTCGGAGGCCGGAGTGGGGCTTCGGGATATTACCGCCATTGCGGTGACTTATGGTCCGGGACTTGTGGGAGCGCTGCTTGTGGGTGTCTCGGCGGCAAAGGCCATCAGTTTTGCCACGGGGATTCCACTGGTGGGGGTACATCACATAAACGGCCATATCAGCGCCAATTATATAGAACATAATGATTTGGAGCCGCCGTTCGTCTGTATGGTGGCCTCCGGCGGACACTCCCATCTGGTGGTGGTGGAGGATTACGGAATCTACAGACTGATAGGACGTACAAGGGATGATGCGGCGGGAGAGGCATTTGACAAAGTGGCCCGTGCAATCGGGCTGGGCTATCCCGGCGGTCCAAAGATCGACAAGCTGGCCAGGGAAGGCAATCCCGACGCTATCGTGTTCCCAAGGGCCAGGGTGGCTGAGAACGAATATGATTTCAGCTTCAGCGGCTTAAAGAGCGCAGTTCTCAATTATCTCAACAGCTGCGAGATGAAGGGGGAGGCGGTCTGCAGGGCGGATGTGGCGGCATCATTCCAGCGGGCGGTCATCGACGTCTGCGTGGAGCATTCCATGGCGGCAGTCAGGGAGTTTGGCTATGACCGATTTGCCATTGCGGGAGGCGTGGCTTCCAATTCCGCGCTGAGAGCGGCTTTTGAGGAGGCGTGTGCAGCACAGGGCGTGAAATTTTACCGTCCGAGTCCGGTTTATTGCACGGATAATGCGGCGATGATCGGCGCGGCCGGATATTATGAATTTCTGAGGGGGGTGCGACACGGCTATGATCTGAACGCCGTGCCCAATTTAAGCTTATGAAAAACGGAAAGCGCTGCACGGCCGTTGTTCTCTCCGCGGGCAGCGGAAGCCGCATGAAGAGTGATGTGGCCAAACAATACATGGATCTGGCCGGAAAACCGGTGATCTGGTACTCGCTGCAGGCAGTGGAACAGTCTGCGGTCATAGACGACTGCATTTTGGTGACAGGCAGTGCGGATCTGGATCATGTCCGCGAAGACATTGTACAAAAATATGCCTTTTCCAAGGTGGATGCCGTGGTGGCAGGCGGAGCGGAGCGGTATTTGTCGGTTATGCAGGCGCTGCGGGTGATCTCCGATGACAGATTGACGACGCCGAACCGAAACGGCTATGTGTTTATCCATGACGGTGCGAGGCCGTTTCTGACGGAGGAGATGATACTGAGACTGAGCGGGGCGGCGGAGCGGTATCGCGCCTGTGCGGCCGCCATGCCTGCCAAAGATACGGTAAAGATTACAGACGATGAGAATTTTGCGGTTCAGACGCCTGACAGGAGATCCGTCTGGAATGTGCAGACACCCCAGGTTTTTGAGACGCAGTTAATTATTGAAGCATACGCGCGTCTTGCCTCCAGACTGGACCGGATACGGGAACAGGGAATCACGATCACGGATGATGCCGGCGTGGTAGAGCTGTTTACGGAGTGCCGGGTCAGACTGACGGAAGGATCCTGGAAGAATATCAAGATCACCACACCGGAGGATATGCTGGTGGCGGAGGCGTTCCTGAAGGCGGGAAAACAGGCAGGGATGCCGGACGGATTAAAGAGTTGACATCAAAATGACAGAAAAACGCAGATTTTATTGTGCAGGTCGGACAGATTGTAATGGAAAATATGCACAAAAGAATCTGCGTTTTGTGGTCAGATTGACCAGCGAATTGAAAAATTAAGGCAATTTATAGATGAAAAACATGATAAAATAAATATATTTTAACCATTATGCCCTAAAAATATACGTTTGTGCAAAAAAAGCCGCTTGCAATTTGTACAGAACAATGTTAAAGTATATATAGGCCGAGCAGTGTTCGGCAGAAACAATATCATTTTAATCTATTTTAGGGAGGAAAGAAATGAAGAAGAAAGTATTATCTGTACTTCTTGCAACCGCTATGGTGGCTTCTCTTGCAGCTTGCGGCGAAAAGCCCGCAAACCAGAGCACCGCACCCAGCAGCGATGCAAGCACATCCGCCCCCGAGGTTTCCAGCGAGGCACCGGCGGCAACTTATGATCTCAAGCAGGTTAAGATCATGGTAGACGGTACCCTGAACCTGACCGAGGAGACCGGTCTGAAGGAGTTTGAGGAGGCATGGGAGAAGGAGGTTGGCATTGATCTTGTTATCAACAAGCCCGACCACTCCAACTACTCTGAGGCTCTGGCTCTGGCACTGGCAGGCACCGACAAGCCCGACGTGGTTCTGATGCCCGCTGCTATGTACTCTCAGTATGCATCTTTCGGCACTGTTCTTTGGGATATGACCGATGCATATGAGAACGCAGATTTCCAGTCTGCACTCAACAGCAAGGCTGTTGTAAACGATGGTAACTATGTAAATGGCAGATTGTACGGCATGAGCCCCACCGCTGGTAACGGCTGTGTGACCTATGTTAAGAAGGCTTGGCTTGACAATCTTGGCATGAAGGTTGAGGACATCAAGACTTACGATGATTTCTACAACATGCTGGTTAGATTCACCAAGGAAGATCCCGATGGAAACGGTGTAGACGGCGATACCTATGGTATCATCGCTCCTGGTCTGGTTTCCACAGAGGCTCCCTGGACCAACTATCTGCCTGAGTTCTGGCAGAACGCTTATCCCGCTCTGGTGCAGGATGAGAACGGCACATGGATCGACGGTTTCCAGACCGAGGAGACCAAGGCTGCTCTCGAGAGACTGCGCACCGCTTGGGCTGACGGCGTTATCGACCCTGATACCTCCGCTTTCGTAGGCGAGACCAAGAGCACCCGTGAGAAATGGTTTGGTAATGACCAGAAGGGTACTGCTGGATGCTTTGCATACTGGGCAGGTACCTGGAGACAGACTCTGACCGATAACCTGTCCAAGAACCAGGTTGAGACAGAGGTTGTTCAGCTTCCTCTGATCGCTGAGATGGATGGATTTATGGACAGAAAAGCTCCTGTATGGGTTATCATGAATGACACTTCCCTTTCCGAGGAAGAGAACAATGCACGCGGCCAGGCTATCTTCGATGCATTCTTTGAGAGCATGCTGGATGGCGGCAACGTACAGCTTCTGTGGACCTACGGTGTAGAGGGTATGCACTGGAGCATGGCTGCCGAGACCGTTGTGCTGGCTCCCGATATCCCTGAGAAGAGAAAAGAGACCACCTATGAGGAAGGCCAGTTCCATATGCTTCCCGGTGTTCTGGACAACACTGCTCTCTACAAGAAGAATCACATCGACAATATCCTGTCCGTTCGTGATCTGCCTTCAGAGTACAATGTGTCTGCATCTTCCGATATTGCTACCGAGTCCAGCGCTGAGTTCTATGCACACGCTATCTCCGCACCCGCACTGCCCACTTCTACTACCTATGCAGTACAGTCTGCAGTTATCAATGACGCTGTTCAGGTAGCAGTAAACGCAGTTGTTAAGGGCGAGAAGGATTACGATGCAGCTATGCAGGAGTATCTGGCTACCGCTGGTTCCGTTGTTGAGACTGTTCTGGGCGAGCTGAACGCTGCACAGTAAGTTTTAAGCAGTAAAATTAAATAAGACGATTTCGGGAATAAAGTTCTTGAACAGAGATCCCGGAATCGAATGTAAAGCCTGTCCTGTTCCTCGGAGGGAGTACCCCTGCCGGGGGCAGGACAGTCCTTTATCAAGAGATTTAGAAAGGTATTATGGGAGAGGAAGGAGCAAAAAAGTATGAGCAAAAAGAAAATCACTACCTCTACAGGTGCAGTGGTAAAACAGAAGCCACTTGGAATGCGCATCTGGAATCATCGTGGTTACTACATAATGTTTTTACCTGTGCTTGCTTTTTTGGCTGTGGTGCATTACTGGCCTATGCTGGGTATCAGATATTCCTTTTATCAGTACTATACAGTAATGGCGCCTAAATTTGTAGGACTTCAGAATTTTAGAAATATGTTTGCCACCAATCAGTTCTGGATTGCGTTTGGCAACACCTTGCTTTTGAGTATAATGAAGTTGATCATTACGACCATCACTTCCGTAGTCGTATCCATCTTCTTGAATGAGATGGGCAATCTCTTTGCAAAGAAGAGCTTGCAGACCATCATATATTTACCTCACTTTATGTCTTGGGCGGTAGTAGCAGGTATCTTCACCCTGTTCCTGTCTGCCTCCAACACAGGTGTGTTGAACGGTATGCTGCATGACTGGGGGATATTAGATCCGAAGACCAGTATCAGCTTCCTGGAGGAGCCGAAGTACTGGAGAACAATCTTCTACATAATCAATATCTGGAAGGAGACCGGTTGGGGAACCATCATCTTCCTGGCCACGCTGTCCGGTATCAATCCCGAGCTGTATGAGGCTGCAGACATCGACGGTGCAACCCGTATGCAGAAGATCCGTTTCGTCACCGTACCTGCTCTTGCAAACACGATCTTCACCGTGCTGATCCTGAACCTGGCTAAGGTTATGAATATGTTTGAGTCTGTATTCGTATTATACAATGCTTCTGTATACAGAGTTGCAGACGTTATCTCTACCTACATATATAGACAGAGTTTCGGTACTGCGGTTGCAGACTATGGCTATTCTACGGCGGTTGGTTTGTTTAAGTCACTGGTTGGCGCAGCGCTTGTGCTGATCTGTAACTGGGCAAGTAAAAAAGGCCGCGGCCGTGGCATTATTTAGGAGGTGCGGATATGGCAGAAGCAAAAGCTGTTTACAAGAAAAAGAAAAAGTTCTCCCTGTTTGCTGTGATCAATTATGCTGTGTTTATTCTCATCGGTATGATTATCCTGCTTCCTATCTGGAAGGTAGTGGTAGACTCCTTCAGTGCGGTAGGTGTGTATCAGTTTAAATTATTACCCACGCAGTTCACGGTGGATGGTTATAAAACTATTTTGCAGACCGGCGCCCTGTACAGACCGTTTATTAACTCTGTGATAACCACTCTTGTAGGTGCCGTTCTGGGTCTGGTGCTCTCGACTCTTGGCGGATATGTAATGATTCAGTTTGAGATGCCCGGACGCGGTTTTCTGGCATTCCTGCTCCTGTTCACCATGATTTTCTCCGGCGGTATGATTCCTGAGTATCTGGTGTTCGATCAGATCGGCCTGAAAGACAGTATGTGGGTTATCGTTGTAAAGCACGGTATTAATGTTTACAATCTGGTGTTGATGCGTAACTTCTTTGAAGGTATTCCGGGCAGCTTGTATGAGGCAGCTAAAATCGACGGATGTTCCCCCATGGGAATTTTCTTCAAGATTGTGCTTCCTCTGTCCAAGGCAGCTCTGGCTTCCATCGGTCTGATGTTCGCCGTGACAGTATGGAATGATTACACCACACCCAGAATCTACATTACCAGCAACGATCAGACGAACTTCCAGTATAAGCTGAGAACGATGATCATGGATGGAGATACGCCGACGACACAGTATGTTATCTCGACGAATACCTTGTATAATGCAGGTATTGTGGCGGCAATCCTTCCCTTCATGGCATTATATCCTTTCCTGCAGAAGTATTTTGTTACCGGTGTGAATATCGGTGCGGTAAAGGAGTAATCCGGGGCTGTATAGTTTAACATGAGTTAGTATGACTGGGGGAACCTTGATTTTGATCGCGGTTTCCCCAGTTTTGTATCAATTGGAAAGAACGGGTGAGATAATGAATAAAATTTTTTGGGCAGGGGATTCTACCGTGCAGACAAATGATATCAGCACATATCCACAGACTGGTATCGGCCAGGTGTTTTCTCTTTATATTAAGCCGGATTTCACTGTATGCAACCATGCCAAGAACGGGCGCAGCACCAAGAGCTTTATGGATGAGGGCAGACTTGAGGAGATTGACCGGCACATCGGCAGGGATGATTTTCTCTTTATCCAGTTTGGACACAATGACGAGAAAGATCAGGATCCGGCGAGATATACGATTCCGGGTTCTACTTTTGACGACAATCTTCGCACCTTTATCAATGTGGCCAGAAGGCACGGAGCATATCCTGTTTTGATCACTCCGCTGGAGCGCAGGTGCTTTGACGAGAACGGTATTCTGGGTCCCGGTGCACATGGAGAGTATGTGGCAGCCATGAAGACGGTGGCTGAAGCGGAAAAGGTTCCTCTTGTTGATCTGTATGCCATGAGCCGTAAAACGATGGCACAGGCAGGGATGGAGAGGACAAAGGATTGGTTTATGAACATTGCACCTGATGTTTATGCAAGCTGTCCTCAGGGAAAACAGGATAATACGCATTTGCAGTATCCGGGGGCTGTGATCTTTGCCGGGTTGATCGCTGAAGGACTGAAAATATGCGGCGGAATTTATGCGCAGCTATTGATCGATCCGAATAAAGAGCCGGAAGGATTAGAGGACGGAGATAAGGCATGATAGTTTGCTCAATTTTTGATAATTTTTTGCAAAAAGCTGTTGACAGAAAAAACTATTTTTGATAGAATAATCCTTGCCGCTGATGAGCGGATTCGATGGAGAGATATCGAAGTGGTCATAACGAGGCGGTCTTGAAAACCGTTTGTCCGCAAGGGCGCGTGGGTTCGAATCCCACTCTCTCCGCTAGAGAGTAGGGGGATGATGCAGTTTTCCACTGAACTCTTTTATTATTTTTAGGACAAGCGCATAAAAATAGTAATGTTCAACCGTGGAGAAGTACCCAAGAGGTTGAAGGGACACCCCTGGAAAGGGTGCAGGTCGTTAATAGCGGCGCGAGGGTTCAAATCCCTCCTTCTCCGTTAGGCAGATTAAGTAAAACAATGGTTTGAATAGTCTGCGAAATGAACCTTGACAAATAAACAGCAATGCAACCCTGAAAATTCCAGAAGCGGAGCAATCCGCAGAGAAGATTCAGAAGAGAAGATTCGGAGAGGATCGAGAGAGAATCGAAGAATCAAAGCGAAGAGATTCGCGACCCAAAAACAGTAAAGGAAGGCCGTAGAGAAGCAGCCCGAAGGAAACGGAGGGAGGCGGAAGAAACGGCTGACCGGAAGCCAGAGAGAACTGGCAGGATAGAAACCGTGTTGAACGGAACCTGGTGATAAACCGGGGAAAGAAGATAAAACA